>CAVTGS010000012.1:0-510000 GCA_963734295.1 uncultured beta proteobacterium
AGAATGCTGCGCCGGCTTTGGCGATCGGAAAAGGCTCGCGGAGCGTCAGACCGATGGCTGCTTTGATAGCAAATTGCGGGGCGGCGATGAAGGTCTGCTCCTGGCCGCCAGCAGTCCTATCTTTTCATATGCCGTCAGGCTTGTCAGGATCACCTACACGCAATCGCTAACCCTCCGCGTGACGTTCGCGCTAGCGGGTCCGGGCAGCCTTCACGAACTCGAGCGACGCTCGAAACAGTTCGAGATCCTTCTCGTACTCGGCCGCCTCGGCGCGGTCGATCTGTATCCACTCCCGTGAACTCGCCATACCGCCCGGCTGAAACGGGACGACGTTGCTCCTTGAGAACTGCAGGTCGGTTGCGGTGGCGGCGGGCAGGCGCAGTCCAACGCCGTTGCCGCTGATGCACGCGAACATCTTGTCGCTGACGAAATAGGCGTCGAGGCCGTTGATTTTTCTGGCGCTGACGCCCGGGAGTTTGAGAAGCAGAGCGTCGATCTGCGCCTTGCGGCTGGACTCGCGGGTGTCGGTATTCAAGGGGCATCCGCCTGGGTTGTCATGATCAGAGTGACGCGCTCAATGTCTTCCGTGCCTTATTCGGAGGTCCCCTGGTGGCTGCGCCCGGGATGCACCGCCTTCGCGCTCCACACCCAGACGTAATGCAGCCCCGACGCCACGATCGTCCCGACCAGGACGACGTAGGCCGCGATCAACCATCCGCCGAGTTCGATGAGCCCCGCTGCCTGGGCCAGCACCAGCGTAAACACTGCGAAGACGAGCCCTGTGTTGGCCTTGCCGAGCCACGTCGGCGTCATCTCCACGTGGCCGCGCCACCAGCGATAAGCCAAGAACCCGGCGACGATGACCACGTCGCGCAGCACCACCGCGAGCGCCACCCACACCGGGAGCAGCTCGAGCCACGTCAAGGTGACGGCGGTGCAGACGATCATGAGCTTGTCGGCGGCGGGGTCGAGCACCGCGCCGATTGCACTGTGCTGGTTGAAATGCCGCGCCAGAAATCCGTCGAGAACGTCGCTCACGGCGGCGCTGACGAAGACCGCGAGCGCAGTCCCGTACAGTTTCCCCGAGAAGCAGGTAGACCATGGCCGGCACGAGGAGCAGCCGGACGAAAGTGATGAGGTTGGGTGCCGTGAGCACGGTAGCGGGATCGCGTGCAGGTCCGAAGATGGACCACCTCCCAAGGCCTAAGATACCACAGGCTCCGGGGTCCGTTTTCGCCGGCTGCACGCGCCCGGCAGGGGAAAACCCTTGGGTCCCGGCGCTATAATCGCGCTCGTTCTCAAGGATGGAGGAACCCACCGTGAAGCTCACCAGCTCGTGCTTTGCCGACGGGCAACAGATCCCCGTCGACTGCGCGTTCTGCGTGCCCGATCCGAAGACCCACGCCGGCCTCTCGCAGAATCTCAATCCAGACCTGTCGTGGAGCGATCTGCCGCCCGGCACGAAGTCGCTGGTGCTGATCTGCCACGACCCCGACGTGCCAAGCAAGCCCGACGACGTCAACCAGGAGGGGCGCACGGTGCCGGCATCGCTGCCGCGCATCGACTTCTTCCACTGGGTGTTGGTGGATCTGCCCGCGAACGCCGCGCCGATCGCCAAGGGCGAATTCGCGAGCAGCGTCACCGCGAAGGGCAAGCCGGGGCCCGACGCACCGCGCGGCGCGCGCCAGGGCGTGAACGACTACACGAACTGGTTCGCCGGCGACGCGGACATGGGCGGCGACTACTACGGCTACGACGGTCCGTGCCCGCCGTGGAACGACTCGATTCCCCATCACTACATCTTCACGCTGTACGCGCTCGACGTCGCGCGCTGCCCTGTCGAGGGCCGCTTCACGGGACCCGATGTACGCAAGGCGATCGAAGGGCACGTGCTGGCGAGCGCGACGGTGACGGGTCGTTACGCGTTGAATCCCGACGTGAAGCTCTGACGGGCACCGGCACCGCCGGGGCGAGCGCCCGGCAGTGTCGCGATCGGTCCAATGCGCTTCCTCCTCCGATTCCGGCGCTGCTCCTGCTCGGCCTCTCGTGCGTGGCGCATGCGGCCGACGATCCCTATGCCGGCGAGCGGGCCAAGCTGCTTGAAGAGGTCGCCGCGCTCGCCGCGCACACAGGCGACGAAACCGGCCGCGAGAAGTTCGACCCGCGCGTGCTCGACGCGCTCGCGAAGGTACCGCGACATCGCTTCGTACCCGCCGACCAGGAGAAGTACGCCTACAAGAATCGTCCATTGTCGATCGGCTATGGGCAGACGATCTCGCAGCCGTACATCGTCGCGCTGATGACCGATCTCCTGAACGTGCAGTCGGGCCAACGCATCCTCGAGATTGGCACCGGCTCGGGTTACCAGGCGGCGATCCTCGCCGAGATGGGCGCGGAGGTGTACACGATCGAGATCGTCGAACCTCTCGGAAAGCGGGCCGAAGCGACGCTCGCGGCGGTGGGCTACGGCAAGGTGAAGGTGCGGGTCGGCGATGGCTACTTCGGCTGGGAGGCGCACGCGCCGTTCGATGCCATCATCGTGACCGCCGCCGCGAGCCACGTGCCGCCGGCGCTCGTCAAGCAGCTCAAGCCCGGCGGACGCATGGTGATTCCCGTCGGCGCCCAGTTCCTCACGCAACACCTGCAGCTCGTCGAGAAGGAAGCGGACGGCAGCGTGGTCAGCAAGCAGATCCTGCCGGTGCGCTTCGTCCCGCTCACCGGTGGGCACTGAGCCGCCGCCCGAGGCACGGGCGGGGTCCGCGCGACCGCCGCTCCTCGCGGTGTCGGTGCTCTCCGCCGCGGTGCTCGCCTACGAGGTGCTGTTGACGCGCCTCTTCGCGATCGTGCAGTGGCACCACTTCGCTTACATGATCATCAGCGTGGCGCTGCTCGGCTACGGGGCCGCCGGGACCACGGTTACGCTGCTGCGCGAACGCCTCGTGCCGCGGACGCACGCGACCTTCGCGGCCGGGGCGGCGCTCTTCGCGGTATCCGCAGTCGTGAGCTTCCTCATCGCCGAGCGCCTGCCCTTCAACGCGCTGGAATTTCTGTGGGACGCGCGGCAGGCCGGCTACCTCTGCGCGCTGTACGCGCTGCTCTTCGTTCCGTTCTACTTCGCCGCGATCGCTTTGTGCACGGTGTTCACACGCTATGCGGAGGAGGCGCCGCGCCTCTACAGCTTCGACATACTCGGCGCAGCGGCAGGCAGCCTCGGCGTGATCGCCGGCCTCTTCCTGTTCCATCCGATGAGCGCGCTCAAGCTCGTGGGCGCGGCGGGCATCGCAGCCGCGCTGCTCGCTCGCGGGGGTGTTCGCGGAGATCTCGCCTCGTGGGGATTGATCGCGGCGGCGATCGCGTTGCTCGCGTTCCCCGGAGATCGACTCGGGCTCGTGTCGTCACCGTACAAGGATCTGTCGCAGGCGCTGCAGGTGAGCGGCGCGAAGCTCGTCGCGGAGCGCTCGAGCCCGCTCGGCTTCGTCACGGTGGTCGACAGCCCCGCCGTGCCGTTTCGCCATGCGCCGGGCCTGAGCCTCGCCGCACCCGCAGGACCGCCCGCGCAGCTCGGCGTCTTCACCGATGGCAACGGCTTCAGCGCCATCGATCGCTTCACCGGGGACCGCGCGTCGATCGCGTACCTCGACTGGCTGCCGTCGGCGTTGCCTTACCATCTGTTGACGAAGCCAAGCGCGCTGGTGCTCGGGAGCGGGGCGGGCAGCGACGTGCTGCAGGCGTGGTCTCTTGGCGCTGGCGCGATCACCGCGGTGGAGCTCAACCCCGATCTCGTCGAGCTCGTGCAGCAGGACTTCGGCGCGTTCTCCGGCCGGCCGTATGCGCTGTCCGGCGTGACCGTGCACGTGGGCGAGGCGCGGGGCTTCGTCGCCGCGAGCGACATGCGGTACGACCTGATCCAGGTGGCGCTGCTCGATGCTTTCGGTGCGGCATCCGCCAGCGTCTACTCCCTCAGCGAGAGCTACCTCTACACGGTCGAGGCGCTGCAGCTCTACCTGCGGCATCTCGCCCCGGGCGGCTATCTCGCCATCACCCGCTGGATGACGCTGCCGCCGCGCGACCTGCTCAAACTCTTCGCAACCGCCATCGCCGCATTGGAACGTGCCGGCGTGCCCGATCCGGCAGCACGGCTCGCGCTCGTCCGTGGCATGCGCACGGCGACGCTGCTGGTGAAGAACGGCCCAATCACGGCCGAGGAGGTCGAACGGATCAAGGAATTCGCCCGCGAACGCGCGTTCGACACGGCCTACTACCCCGGCATCGGCGCGGCGGAGGGCGAGCGCTTCAACCGGCTCGACCGGCCCTACTTCGCCGAAGCCACGCGCGCGCTGTTGGGTCCGGACCGCGCCTCATGGATCGACCGCTACAAGTTCATGATTTCGCCAGCCACCGACGACCGGCCGTATTTCCATCGACTTCTTCAAGTGGTCGAGCCTGCGGGAGTTGCTGCGGCTGAAGGAGGAGGGCGCGTTGCCGCTGGTCGAATGGGGGTACCCGGTGCTGGTCGCGACACTCGCGCAAGCGCTGACGTTGAGCACGGTGCTGATCCTGCTGCCCCTCGTGCTCGCGCGGCGGCGGCTGCGCGTGCTGGAGGGCAATAGCGACCTGCGCGTGGCGGGCTACTTCGCGGCTATCGGGACCGCGTTCATGTTCATCGAGATCGCGTTCATCCAGAAATTCGTGCTGTTCCTCTCCCACCCGCTGTACGCAGTCGCCGTCGCGCTCGCCGGGTTCCTGTTCTTCGCGGGTCTCGGCAGCCGTTTCGCGGCGCGGCTCGGCCGGCCGAGCGTGGCCGCGCGGTCAGGCATCGCGATCGCCGCGATCGTCGTGACGGGCGTCGTCTATCTGCTCGCGTTGCCCGTGATCTTTCCGAGGTTGATGGGATGGCCCGACGCGGCGAAGGTCGTGCTCGCCCTCGTCCTGATCGCGCCACTCGCGTTGCCGATGGGATTGCCCTTCCCGGTCGGGCTCGCGAGCGTCCATCGCATTGCGCCTCGGCTCGTGCCGTGGGCCTGGGGTGTCAACGCGTTTGCCTCGGTCATCGCCGCCATTCTGGCGACGCTCGTCGCGATGCACATCGGCTTCAGTGCGGTGGTGTCGATCGCGCTGATGCTCTACGGCGCGGCAGCGATGCTGGCGCCGCGCGACCCTGTGGCGGCCGCGACCTCGTGACCTCGGCAGCCGTCTACTCTCGTCTGCCGCGCTCGCACAGCACGGAGCCGAACAGGTGCTCGAAGCGGCGCTGCTCCGCTTCTCCAATGGTTTCCAGCGCCGGCTTGACGAGACGCAGCGGGCGCGCGCGCGCGACCTTGCGCGACCCTATGAGCTTGCGCAGCGCAGCGCGCGCGAGCCCCATCCGCCGCAGGTGATCCTGGATGCGGAAGAACACCAGCTCGATGCCAGTGGCGGTTGCAATCGTGACTGCCAAGCCCACGGGCAGGCGGATGGATTTCCTGGCGTCCTGCGGATTGCTTACCACGACATCGACGCGGTCTACCTGCAGCTCGTCGCGCCGCAAGTCCTTGTGCTGCTCTACGAGTTGCGACACCAGATTCTCTTCCAGAAAATTGAGTGCGCCCACGGTGCCCGATTCCCGGATGTCCTGAACCTCCACATCGCCCAAGGCAAGACCCAGGTGCCGTTTGCAGAAGCTCTGGAAGCGAATCCCGTAGGTCGCCGCACTCATCGCCCACGTCACGCGGAACATGTTGCACCACGCCCAGTGACGGAACAGGTTCATCCAGCCGCGGTTGTCGGGGTGATCGCACTGGGTCTCCAGCTCGAGCTCGAGGTAGACGTTCTCCATGAGCTGCATCACGCCGTTGCAGAGGTAGAACCCCTCGCGCAGCTCGCCATAGGTGTCCGGCAGCCATTGTTCGAGGGGGACCTCGTACTTCGTACCCGCCGCGATGGCTTGCCAGTTCGGGTAGATCTGCGCATCGAGAAAGCGCAGCTGCGGATCGTTGCGCAAGCGTTCGTAGATGGCGTCCAGAGTCTCGGTATGACGTGTGAACGCTCCCGTAGCGCCCTTCGCCGCCGGATACCAGACCGAGGCGAGCGCGACGATCAGGCCTTCCACGTCGGAGAAGAGGGGGGTCCTCTGCTCCTCCGGCTGGTCCGCCTCGGCCAGCTCCTTCGCTTTCGCGAGCACGCACTTGCCGATGTGGTAGCCGAGCTTGCGATAGCTCTCGAACTGCGATTCGTCGAACCACTGATCGCCGGTGCTCTGGTGCGGGAACGTCGACTCGACCCCGGCGTACTGCAGGATGTCGGTCGGCTCGTCGCCCACGAGCGAGGGCTTGAGATACAGGAGTACGCCCGGCAGCGCGCCCGCGTCCCGCAGGTCGTAGCGGATCGCACCGACCGCGCAGTGCCACTCGCTGCGTTTGGTGTCGCCGCGGGTGCGGATCCGGCTCACGTCGATCTCGATCGGGATGCCGAAGTCGACATGGCACTTGCGGATGGCGTTGCCCAGATCCGCGAACTGCAGATGGGCATCCTGGCCGGCGTCGGAGGCGAGGATGAAGCGGCAGCGGCGCCGCACCAGCTCGTAGATGCCGAGGTTCTCGAAGTGTCCGCCGTCGCTCAGATAGACATAGCGTGCGGTGCTCGTCGTGTTGCCGACCAATTCGTCATAGAGGTACTTCGCGGCGACGCCAGGACCCTTATCCTCCCAGGCCTTGGGGTCGGTCGGGTTACCGCACCAGCGGCCGAGCCGCACATTGAACACGGTCATCAGGAATGCAAGGGCCGGCGAGCTGTGGTAGCCCATGTTGGGGCTGGCGGCCGCACCGGAGATCGCGAGCGCGGACCCCAGGCTGACGCCTTCCGCCATCGACCGCGCCGTGGGGCGGTAACATCCGCGTGCCGCGCTGTCGTGCTCTTTCGCGGTATGTCCGGGCGCGCGGACTGCCGGCCCTTCCTGCCGCAGGAGCTGCTCCGTGTCCGCTTCGCTCGTGGGCGGCAGCTCGAAGCCGGAGAGCAGCGGTGTAAAGACGAAGCTCGCGGCCTTGCGCTGCTGCCACTCGAGCGCCTGCCCGTGCACGATGTTGAGGGCGGTGTTGACGATGTGATAGGGGCGCTGCCACCGCCGCTCCCCGGCGGGCGCAGGCTCGCAGTAGAGCTCGTGCAGCGGCAGGTCGTCCTGCTCGTCGAAGGCCGTGAAGGGCTGCGGCTGCCGTTCGCGTGCGCGCGTCGCGCCCAGGTAGCAGCGGGTCAGGCGGAAGCGGTAGAAGTTGTGCAGCGAGAAGAGATTGATGTCGACGCGCCAGGACAGCAGCAACCCCAGCCCGAACGCGCAGGCCGCCACGAGGACGAGGTGCAGCGGCTCCGCAGCGTTCATCACGCAGAACTCGGCATCCACGACGGCCGCGAGCGAGGTGCCGCCCCTCGCATCGTCGCATTGATCGACGGTACCGAGGAGCAGGGGCAGAAGGTAATGCACCAGCAGCGCGATGCCCGTGAGCAGTCCGACGACGAAAATGTAGGGCGTGATGCGCGCCGCGAGCTCGAGCGCGCGATTGCTCTCCTTCGTGCCGGTGGCCGGTCCCTTGCCGAGGAGCACGCCGCTCACGGTCGCGACGATCCACGTTCCCAGCGCCCCTTCCGGGATCCACCTGGTTACGCCCTGGGTGCCGCTCAGGTAGTTGAACACGGGGACGGCAAAGATGGAGATCAGGAAGAGCGCGAGCCAGCCGATGCCGAATGCAATCGCCAGACCGCCGAGTCGGCTCCACCACTCGCGCACGCCATCGGAAAAGCGCCTGCCCATGAGCCCGACGTGGAGCGCCACGACGAGGGACAGGAGCTTGAGGACCACGATGGTGCCGAATCCCGCGGCAAGCCAGGCTGCGCTGCGGTCGGCGAAGTAGCGCTTGACCTTCTTCCAGGAGGTGCACGAAAACGAGAGAACAGCAGGCCACCCGCCGCGCCCGCGATCAGGGCGGTGACGAGCAGCCAGGCCAGGTTGTGCTTCGGCCTGGACCCGTCGTCGCTGTGCGATCGGTGGCGTCCCATCAGGTAACCGAGGGTCCCGACCACCCACATCGTGAAGTAGATGGTCGCACCCGCGATCATCCACGTCTCGACCGGATGATCGAGCAGGCCGTGTCTTGCAGGTTGAACCAGTAGGCGACGATGTAGGCGCCCATGAATCCGGGCAGCCAGAAGAGGCAGACGATCGCGGTGCGCGTCGTGAACCAGGGAAACGGTGCCCGGTCGCGCGGCGGCTGGTAGCCCAGATTGGCGCCGATGACGGGAGCCGAGAAGAGCAGCAGGGCGACGCCGTAGAGCACGAAGCTGTCGGGCATGTCGCTCCAGGGATAGGTCCACTGCTCGATGTAGCGGCTGGACGACCCGACGATGCGTGGCACCATCAGAAACGCCGCGAGAACCAGGGTCAGGATGATGAGATTGAGGTACAGGTTGCGCAGATAGGTCGCGATGGCAGCCAGTGTATCGGCCGACAGCACGCCCAGGCGCGGCGTGAGGTAGTTGCTGTAGCTGCGCAGGAAGCGGATCGCCAGTGATTCCTGATCGCCCAACGAACGGTGGCATACCGGAAGAATCTTCGCTGCGGCGGCGTCCGGGTCGCCGTTTGCGCGCCGCTTGATGAACGCCGAGAGCCAACTGCCGATATAGCCGCCCCCGGAAACGGTGGAGAGGTAATCGAACACGTGCAGCAGCTTGAGTTCGGCGAGCGCCTGCAGCACGCCCAGGTTGAAGGTCGCGCTGCGGATGCCGCCACCGGAAAAGGCGAGGCCCGCGAGCCGTGCCTCGTGGGCCGCGTCGAAGGGGTCGCCCGCGGTCGCGCCGATCTGGCGCCGCAGCGCCTCGGGACGGGCGCGGTTGATCTCGGGCACCTCGGCGCGGAGCAGGTCCGAAAACGAGGCAGCGGCCTGTTCGTCCAGGCGCTCCGAAATCCGTCCTTGATCGAGGATATTCTCGCGCGGCCAAAAGAATCTGAACCACTTGATGGCGTATATCGTATTGCGGTCGACGATACCCGTTATGGCTCCGCCGTATGTCCCGGCGACCTTGAGCTCGAGCTGGAGGGTCGCCACGTCGTCGGGCGTGATCGCGTCAGCGCTCTTCCCGAGCAGGTGCTCGATTTCGGTCATGTCCGGACGGGTGCGGGATGCATGCTCGGTCGACATCGTTTCGTTCTCTTGGCTGGGTGCGTCACGTCATCGCGCGGAGCATCATCCTAACGCGATAGCATACGGCGATGGGAGCAAGTTCCCAATCATCGCGGCGGCTTACAGATGGCTTACGGATTCTGTCGGGCAGGGCGCGGATTCCCGCGAACGAACTTCGAGGAGCAGGGATGGGGATAGACGAAGGAAGGATCGCCGCGATTCTCGCGGGCAGCCGCACGATTGCCGTCGTCGGGCTCTCCCCGCGCCCCGCGCGCCCGAGCCACCAGGTCGCGCGATATCTCGTCGCCGCCGGTTATCGCGTGATCCCGGTGAACCCGGGCCACGCCGAGATCCTCGGGCTGCCTTGCTATCCCGACTTGAAGGCGGTCCCGGAGCCCGTCGACATCGTCGATTGTTTTCGCCGCTCCGACCAGATTCAGCCGATCGCGGAGGATGCGGTTGCCATCGGCGCGAAGGTCTTGTGGCTGCAACTCGGGGTGGTGAACGAGGCGGCGGCCGCGTTCGCGGCGCAGGCGGGACTCGCCGTCGTGATGGACCGCTGCATCAAGATCGACCACGCCGTGCTGGGCATTCGAACGCGGCGGGCAACGGACGGGTCCTCGGCCGGCACGCCGTCGTGAGCCGATTTCCTGAATCCCGTCATGGGTTTGGCGAGTTTCGATGGCACGGCGATTGCTCGCGAGCGTCCGCACCTCGCAGTCCTCCCGCCCCGGCCTTCCCTGCTGCCGGCGCTCGTTCCCGGAGATACGTCAATCCTTAACCCGCCCCCCCGCGCCGCTGCGCGACCCGTCTTCCGGTTGCGTCCCATCGCGCGCGCCGTGCTGGCGCTTTTCCTCGGCGCGGCCGCGCGTCCCGGACATGCCCTGCCCACGGGCGCCGAGATCAGCGCCGGCCAAGGCGCCATCAGCCAGGCGGGGAGCGCCCTCACGGTCCAGCAGACGAGCCCGCGCCTTGCCATCAACTGGCAGAGCTTCGGCATCGGCGCCGCCGAATCGGTCGTTTTTCGGCAGCCCGATGCAAGCGCAGTCGCGCTAAATCGGGTCCTCGGGCAGGACCCCTCGGTCATCCTGGGCAGGCTGTCCGCCAACGGCCAGGTGTTCGTGCTGAACCCCAACGGCGTGCTCTTCGGTCAGGGCGCCCAGGTCGACGTGGGCGGGATCGTGGCCTCGACGCTCGGCCTGTCGGATGCCGATTTCCTCGCGGGTCGCTACACGTTCGGCAACGGCGGTGGCGCGGGATCGGTCGTCAACCGGGGGACGATCCGGGCGGCGGACGGGGGCTACGTCGCGCTGCTCGCGCCGCGAGTCGTCAACGAAGGCGTGATCGCGGCACGGCTCGGCACGGTCGTCCTCGGCGCGGGAGACCAGGTCACGCTCACGCTCGCGGGCAATGCCCTCGTCGGCTTCTCGGTGGACAAAGCGGCAGTCGACGCGCTGGCGGTCAACAAGCAACTGATCCAGGCCGACGGCGGCACCGTGATTCTCTCCGCCCAAGCGAAGGACGCGCTCCTCTCGACTGTCGTCAACAACGAAGGCATCGTCGAGGCACGCTCGGTGAGCGTCAAGAACGGCGTCATCCGACTGGAGGGTGGCGCAGAGCGGGGTCGTTTCGGTCAGCGGCAGGCTCGATGCGACCGGGGCGAGCGCCGGCGAGACCGGCGGCACCATAGCGATAACGGGCGACAAGGTCGGTCTCGTGGACCGGGCAGTGGTGGATGCCTCGGGCGCGGCCGGTGGCGGTACGGTGCTCGTCGGGGGCGACTACCAGGGCAAGAACGCGGCTGTCCCGAACGCGAGCCGCACCTATGTCGGACCCGACGCCACCATCCGTGTCGATGCCATCGTCAATGGCGACGGCGGCAAGGCGATCGTGTGGGCAGACGACGCGACGCAGTTCTACGGTGCGATCAGCGCGCGCGGCGGACCCGCGGGCGGCAACGGCGGCTTCGTCGAGACGTCGGGCAAGGGCCGGCTCGACTTCCAGGGTGTCGTCGACACCCGGGCCCCGCTGGGAGCCTCCGGGACGCTGCTGCTCGACCCGACCGACATCACCATCAGCACCGCGGCCAGCAGTCTCACGTCGGCCTTCGGCGGTGGTGCCTTTTCGGACGCGACGACGACTCCGTCCAACCTCAATGTCGTGACGCTGACCAGCCAGCTCGCCCTCGGCAACGTGACGGTCGCCACCGCATCGGGGCTCGGGGGCGCCGGCGACATCACCGTCAACAACGCCATCAACTACGGCTCGGCCAATAGCCTCACGCTCAGCGCCAACCGCGCCATCACCCTGGTCGCGGGCAGCGGCGGCATCAACAACGCCGGCACCGGCGCGGTCACGCTCGCGGGTGGCGGCACCGGCGCCATCGCGGTCAACGAGAGCATCACCACCAACGGCGGTGCGATTTCGCTCACGAGTGGCACGGGCGGCGTAACGCTCGCCGCGGCGAAGTCGATCGATGCTGGCTCGGGCACGATCGCGATCAACGCGGGAGGCGGCGCGGCCAACTTCAGCTCCGGCACGTTGCGGAGCAGCAACGCCACCGCGGCGATCGGCGTTACGAACGCCACCACGCTTACGCTCGGCAACGTGGCGCTTACCGGCGGCGGCACGCTGAGCGTCACCCACAGCGGCGCCGGCAGCGCAGACGGCCGGGACCACCATCAGCGGCAGCGGCGGGCTCATCGAAGGCGGGCGCCGGCACGCTCACACTGTCGCAGGCGAACACCTACACGGGCACGACCGCGATCAACGCGGGCACGCTGAGCCTCGCCGGGGGCAACGCCATGGCGGATACCGCTGCGGTGGTGCTCGCGAACGCCGCCGGGGTGACGCTCAATCTTGCCGCCAGCGAAACGATCGGCAGTCTGTCGGGCGGCGGCGCTGCCGGCGGCAATGTCGCGCTGAACAACCGCACCCTGACCACTGGAGACGCAAGCAGCACGTCCTATGGTGGCGTCATCGGCGGCACCGGAGGGCTGGTGAAGCAGGGCGCGGGGACTTTCACGCTCACCGGTACGAGTACCTACACCGGCGCCACTGGCGTGAGTGGTGGTACGCTGGCTCTGAGCGGTGCCACCGGAGCGGCGACCGGCGGCGCCTTCGCCGTCAACTCAGGCGCGAGGCTCCTTCTCGACAACAGTGCGGCGAACAACAACAACCGCATCGCCGGCGCGCTCACGCTGAACGGCGGCGAGTTCGTCGTGCTCGGGAATGCGGCGGCCAACACCACCGAGACGCTCGGCGCGCTGACGCTCGCGACCGGCTATTCGACCATCACGCTCGACCCCAACGCGGCGACCAATACGCGGGTCACCTTCGCATCGCTCGCCCGCACTGCCGGGGCAACGGGGCTTTTCCGCGGCACCAACCTCGGCGCCAACACCGTGGCCTCGCAGACGGCCGGGACGTCGAGTATCGTCTTCACGACCGCGCCAGCGCTGACGGGGGCGGGCAACGCCGGCACGGCCACGGTCGGCATCGTCACCGGAGCGATCGGCGCGGGCGGCGCGTCCGGGAGCACCAGTGCCGGCACGGATTTCGTCACCTACAACCCGCCGACCGGCACGGTGAACGGGTTGCGGCCCCTGCTCGTGACGGAATACACCGCGACGCCGGCCGCGAACGTGAACCTCAAGCTGACGGCGAACCGCACGGCAGACGACACTTTCACCATCAATTCGCTGCTGCTGGCGGGAGGCGTCACGTACAACTACGACGCGACCGCCGGCGCGAACACGCTCACGATCGCGAGCGGCAATGTCTTCTCGACCGGCGGCGCGAACTCGATCCAGCCGACCCAGACCACGGGCGCGATCGCGTTCGGCGCGACCGAGGTCAAGGTCTTCACGGTGAGCGACCTCACGTTTGGGTCGAACGCCCCCATCACGGGAACGGGTGTTTTCAGCAAGTCCGGTTCCGGGGTGCTGATCGAGAACCGCAACGTCGCGCGCACCGGCGGGATCATCGTTAACTCGGGCATCCTGCGCTCGGGCATCAACAGCGCGTTCGCGTCGCAGGCCATGACGGTGCGCGCCGCCGGCACGCTCGACCTGAACGGCTTCAACAACACGATCTCGACGCTCACGCTGGAGAGCGGCGCCAACGTCCGGCGCGAGCGTCACCACTGGCACGGGCACGCTGACTCTCGGTGGGAACGTAACGCTCAACGTGAACGGCACCGGTACCACTGGCGCGACGGTGAGCGGCAACCTCGCGTCGGCCACGACGCGGACTGTCACGGTGAACAACGGTACGGCCGCGGACGATCTCACCATCGCCGCAGTCGTCAGCGGCGCCGGCGGCATTACCAAGTCGGGCGCTGGCACGCTTGCGCTCTACGGCGCGAACACCTACACCGGAGCAACCACCATCAGCGCCAACGGCGGCACGCTGAGCGCGAACACCCTCGCGAACGGCGGCGTCGCGAGCAGCATCGGCGCTTCGACCAACGCCGCGACGAACCTGGTGCTCGGTACGAACGCCACGTTGCAATACGTCGGCGCCACCGCGTCCACCAACCGCAACTACACGCTCACGGCGGGCCAGACGAGCACCGTGAGTGTCACGAACGCGGCAACCAACCTCACGATGAGCGGCGCGAGCGCCGCAAACACGGGTGCGCTCACCAAGCTCGGCGCCGGGACACTGACGCTGTCAGGGCTGAACGGCCACACCGGCGTGACGACGGTCGGCGCGGGCACGCTGGCGGAGGGCGCGAACAATGCACTCGCCACCGGTGGCGTGACGGTTAACGGCGGCGCGACGTTCGACATCGGCGCATTCTCCGACGCGGTCGGGGCGGTCACGCTTGCGAACGGAAACATCACGGGCACGACGGGCGTGCTCACCGGAACCTCCTACGCAGTCCAGAACGGAGCGATCAGCGCCACTCTCGGCGGTACCGGCGGGCTGACCAAGACCACGGCGGGCACCGTCACGCTCTCGGGCGCGAACACGTACACCGGTGCGACGACGATCAATGCCGGCATCCTCTCCGTGTCTTCGCTTGCGAGCGGCGGCGCGGCGAGCAACATCGGCGCCTCGACCAACGCGGCCGCGAACCTCGTACTCGGCGGCGGGACGCTGCAATACACCGGCGCGACAGCCAGCACCGACCGCAACTACACGTTGACCGCGGGGACCACCAGCTCGATCGACGTTGCGAACGCTGCGACCAACCTCACGATCGCCGGCGCGAGCACGGCGACCACGGGCGCCTTGACCAAGCTCGGCGCCGGCACGCTCACCTTCACCGGGGCGAACGCCAACACCGGCGCGACGACCATCCGCGCTGGCACGCTGCAGGTCGGCAACGGGGGCACGACGGGGACGCTCGGCACCGGCGCCGTGACCAACCTCGCGAGTCTCGTCTTCAACCGAAGCAATGCGCTCACGGTCGCGAACGGCGTCTCGAGCTTCGGCGAGCTTGATCCAGCAGGGAACCGGTACGACCACCCTGACAGGAGCGAACACGTACACCGGCGCGACGACGGTCAACGCCGGGACGCTCGCGCTCGGCGCGGCGAACCGGATCGCCGACGTGAGTGCAGTGACGGTGGCCGCTGGCGGCACGTTCAACCTCGCGGGATTCGCGGAGACCGTCGGCTCGATCGCCGGTGCGGGCAACATCACGCTCGGCGCGGGCACGCTCACCGCCGGCGGCAACAACACCTCGACCACCTTCTCGGGCGCGATCGGCGGCACCACGGGCGGACTCACCAAGGCGGGCACGGGCACGCTCACGCTGTCCGGCGCCAATACTTACGGCGGCACGACGACCATCAACGCCGGCACGCTGACGGTTGCGGGCGGCAGCGCGATTCCTGACGCTTCGCAGGTGACGCTCACGAACGTGGCGGGTGCGACGCTCAATCTCGCCGCCAGCGAAACGGTCGGCAATCTCTCCGGCGGCGGCGCCCTGGGCGGCAACGTCGCGCTCGGGGCCAACACGCTGACGGTGAACCAGACGGCCGCGACCACTTACACGGGCGCGATCGGTGGCACGGGTGGGCTCACGAAGGCGGGCGCGGGCACCCTCACGCTGTCGGGGGCGAACGGTTACACCGGGCCGACGCAGATCAATGCAGGCACGCTGCAGCTCGGGGCGGCGAACCGTATCGCCGACGCGAGCGCAGTGACGATCGCCGCTGGCGCGACCTTCAACCTCGCCAACAACGCCGAGACGGTGGGCTCCGTGGCCGGCGCCGGCACCATCGCGCTCGGCAGCGCGACACTGACCACGGGCGTCGATAACACCTCGACCAGCTTCTCCGGTGTGATGAGCGGCGCCGGCGGGCTCGTCAAGCAGGGCGGCGGCGCTTTCACACTTGCCGGCGCGAATACGTACACCGGAGCCACCACGGTCAACGCCGGTAACTTGATCGCCACCAACGCAGCCGCGCTCGGCGGCGTCGGCAGCGGCACCACGGTCAACACTGGCGCCACCCTCGAGCTCGACGGCACCCTCACTTACGCAGAGCCGGTCGCGCTCAACGGCGCAACGCTCGCCTGGGCGGCCGGCAATCCCACTCTCAACGGTGCCGTGACGCTCACCGGCACCAATACGATTACCGGTGACGCCGGGACGTTCACGCTCGGCGGTGTCGTCGGTGGCGCGGGCGGCTTCGACAAGACCGGGGCGGGCACGGTGGTGGTTACGGGAAACAACACCTACGCCGGACTCACGCAAGTGAGCACAGGTGCGCTGCAGGTCTCGAGCAGCAACGGGCTGGGCTCGACTGCCGCCGGCACGAACATCGGCAGCAACGCGCGCCTCATCGTGAACGGCGCGGCGATCGGCGCCGAGCCCGTCACCCTGAATGGTCCGGGACCCCTCGGTGCCGGCGCAATCACGTCGAACGGCGCCGCTTCACTCGCCGGCCCGATCACGCTCGCCGCCGATTCGGTGATCGCACCGAATGCCGGCTCGACGCTGACGCTTGCGGGTCCGGTGGACGGCGCTTTTGGCCTCACGACGGGCGGCTCGGGAACGCTCAACCTGAACGGCACGGTCGGCGGCACCACTCCGCTGGCTTTCCTCACGACCGACGCCACGGGGGCGACCGGCATCAACGCCGGTCTCGTGCGCACGAGCGGCGGCCAGAGCTACAACAACCCGACCACCATCGGCGCCGGTGTCACGCTCCAGAGTACGGGCGGGAATCTCGTCGCCGCCGCGCCGGTCACGGCGACTGCCGGAGCGCTCTCGCTCGCCGCCGTGGGCAGCGTAACCTTCGACAACGCCGCGAACGATCTCGGTACGGTTGGTATGGCCGCGGGCGGAAACGCGACGTTGCGCGATGCGAATGGAATCGCGCTGGCAGTGTCCAGCGTCGGTGGAGACCTCGTCTTGAATGCCAACGGTGCCGTCACCCAAACTGGTGCGATCGGGGTAGCGGGAACGTCCGCCGTCAGCGCCGGTCCGGGTCCGATCACGCTCACCGGCGCCAACGATTTCGGCGGCAACGTTGCGCTGACGACGATCGGTGTTGCCCAGGTGAACGATATCAACGCCCTTGCGATCGGTGCCTCGGCTGTCGGCACGCTCACCGCGACCGCCGGCGCAGCCGTGACGCTGAACGGGAACATCGTCGCGACCGACGCCGGATCGAGCATCGTGCTCGCCGCGCCCACGTTCACCAACAACGCGGGCGCCGCTGCGCTCGACGCGGGCGCGGGCCGCTGGCTCGTTTACTCGGTCGATCCGGCGTCGAACAGCTTCGGCGGGCTCGCGAGCGGCAACCAGGCGCTGTGGAACCGCGCCTATCCCAGCGTCGTGACGGAGGCCGGTAACCGCTACGTCTTCTCGACCCAGCCGACGCTCACGTTCACCTCGACCGATGTCGCGAAGACCTATGGGCAGGATGCCACGGCCGTGGTTGCGAGCGCCTTCGCGGTAAGCGGATTCGTCGATGCGACGGTCTATGGCGGCGTCTTCACCCAGGATACGGCGGCCAACACTTACACGGGCGCGCCGAGGCGTGACCTCGGTCGGTTCGCCCGGTACTGCGCCGGTCGCGGGCTCGCCCTATCCGATCGCTGTCGACGTGACCGGCGTCACGCCCACCACCGGTTACGCGAAGGCGGCCGTATCGACTGGTCGGCTCACGGTGAACGCGGCGCCGCTCACGGTTACGGCCGACGACCAGTCGAAGGTCTACGGCGACGCGGATCCGGCGCTGACCGCGACCTTCACCGGCCTGCAGAACGGGGAGACGCCGTCGGTCGTGACCGGACTCTCGCTCTTCGCGCCGACCGGTGCGGCGGCCACCGTTACCGGCAGCCCCCACCCGATCACCGCGTCCGGCGCGAGCGCTGCCAACTACACGATCTCGTATGTCGACGGGCTGCTCACGGTCACGCCACGCCCGATCTCGATCGCGGCCGACCCGCAGACCAAGGTCTACGGCCAGCCCGATCCGGCGCTCACGTACGGGATCGGAGGCGCCGGACTCGTCTATGGCGACGTCCTCACGGGCGCGCTCACGCGGGTGGCGGGAGAGGCCGTCGCGGCCGGACCTTACGCGATCCTGCAGGGCACGCTTACGAACACGGCCAACCCGAACTACGACATCGCCTATACCGGCAACGTCTTCGCGATCACGCCCGCGACCCTCGTCGGCACCATCACGGCTGCGAGCAGGGTGTACGACGGGACCGTTACGGCGACCATCACGGGGCGCTCGCTCGCGGGCGTGCTGGGCGGCGACTCGGTGAGCTACGTCGGCGGTAGCGCGACCTTCGCGGATCGCAACGCCGGCGCGGGCAAAACGGTGACTGCTGCCGGCCTCGCGCTTGCCGGCGCCGACGCCAGCAATTACAGCGTTAACACGACGGCCACGACTGCGGCGGATATCACCCCCGCGACGCTGACGTATCTCGCGAATCCGGCGACGGTTGTCCAGGGCACGGCGTTCCCGAGATTCACCGGTACGGTACAGGGATTCGTGTCCGGCGATACACAGGCGAATGCGACCACTGGCGCGCTTGCCTTCGACACGACTGCAGTGAGCGCCAGTCGGGCAGGCTTCTACCCCATCGACGGCGCCGGACTCACCGCCAACTTCGGCAACTATGTGTTCGCGCAGGCGCCGGCGAACGCAACGGCGCTGACGATCGAACCGCGCACCGCGCCGATCGACCCCGTCGTGATTCCGGATGGTTACACCGGGGCGCTCGCGAGCGCGGCGCAGAGCGAGAGCACGTGCGCGGAGCTCAAGGAGGGTGGGCAGGCCGAAACCCTGTGCGGCGCTCAGCAGAACTTCCGGGCATCCGAACAGGTGAACCTGGTACCGGGGTGGCGCCGCGTCGTCGATCTGGGCACGGTGTCGCTCACGGTGGAAGGCGGCGGCGTGCGTGCTCCAGAGGGCGCGCGCACCCCCTGAGGGCAATTCGGCTAGACTCCCCGAGAAGTCGCAAGCAAGAAAAAACAAGACACTCCCAACACCGCTCGACCATGTATCTCAAGCTTCCTGCCGCCGCGGCGGGCGCGCTGTTGCTGGCGCAGACCTGCGGCCTTGCGCTGGCGCAAGTGATCCCGCCCGACATCGGTACCACCATTCGCGAGATCGAGCAGCGGCGCCCCGAAGTGCCTCCGGAGCGGCGTCCGTCGCTCGAGGTGGACCAGCCCGCGCGACCCGCGCTGCAGGCAGCGCCGGAGGCTCGCTTTCCGGTCCGTGCGTTTCGCATCACCGGGGCAACCGCGTTTTCTGCCTCGGAGCTGCTTCTTCTCCTGCGGGAATTCGAAGGCCGCGACCTGGGTCTCGCAGATCTGGAGCAGGCGGCCGCCCGCGTCACGAACTTCTATCGCGAGCAAGGCTACCTCGTCGCGCGTGCGTACGTGCCGGCGCAGGAGATCAAGGACGGCGAGGTCGAAATCGCGGTGCTGGAGGGGCGCTTCGGCCAGCTCGAGCTGCGCAACACGTCGCGGCTCTCAGATGATCTCGCGCGAGATACGCTGAGTCAGGCGGCAAGCGGCGCCGTGATCCAGCAGGCGCCGCTCGAGCGCGACCTGCTGCTGCTGAAGGACTTGGCAGGCGTCGCGTCTGCCGCGACGCTCAAGCCGGGCGCAGAGGTCGGCACGTCGGACTTGGTCGTCGACATCACGCCCACTCGCACCTTCACCGGCACGCTGGAGGGAGACAATTACGGCAACCGCTACACCGGCAGACTCCGCCTCGGCGGCAGCGTGGCGGCGGCGAACCTCGCCGGTCGCGGCGATCTGCTGTCGATTCGGGGTCTCGTGACCGAGCGCACTGGCGTGTGGTACGGCCGCGCGGCGTATCAGGTGCCGGTATCCGGAAACGGGCTCCGGCTCGGCGGCGCGTTCACCCGCACCGACTACACCCTCGGCAAGCAGTTTGCCGTCCTCGATGCCAACGGCAACGCCGACATCTACAGCCTGTTCGGCATCTATCCGGCGATCCGCTCCACGCGTGGCAATCTCGATGCGCAGCTCACCCTCGATTACCTGGACCTCGACGACCAGGTGAACACGGCGAGCACCTTCAACCAGCGCTGGATCCGTTCGTTTTCGCTGGGCCTGAACGGGGACATGCGAGACGAGGTCGGCGGTGGCGGCGTGAACGCGGCGTCGGTCGCGTACGTCAACGGTTATCTCCAGTTCCGCGACGAAGCGGCCTTTCTGATCGACCAGGCGACCACGCAGTCGGCCGGAAGCTTCGACAAGCTCGTCTACTCGGCGCTGAGACTCCAGCGCGTCGCGGATGCGATCCAGCTCTACGTCGGCATGCAGGGCCAGTTCGCCGGCAAGAATCTCGACCCCTCGCAGAAGTTCGTGCTCGGCGGTCCGAACGGCGTGCGCGCGTACCCTCAGGGCGAGGGGGTGGGGGATGACGGATTCCTCGGCACGGCGGAGCTGCGCTACACGCTGCCGCCTTGGACCTGGCTCGCGCGACCGCAGGTCTTCGCGTTCTTCGACGGCGGCACGATCCGCATCAACCAGGACCAGTTCCGCGCCGGCCAGAACCGCGTGAGTCAGTACGGCGCGGGCATCGGCGCCAATCTGCTGTTCGTGGAAGGCTTTGCGCTGCGCGGCAGCATCGCCTGGCGGATCGGCTCCGAGCCGGTCCCGGGCGTGAGCAACGCGAGCTCGCAGGGATGGATCCAGCTCGTGAAGTTCTTTTAGCCGACCGCCTCGGGCGTATACTCAGGTTCCTTTCGCGTGGTGCAACGTCCAGAGAATCATGGGAAATCTGACCACACCTGAAGCGCTGTCGATGCGGTGGGCCGAACTCGTCAAGGATCCGACCTTGAGCGATCTGCCATACAAGATCGAGATCAACCTCTGGGGAAAGGTGGAGATGACGCCTGCGAGCTTTTGGCACGGGCGGTTGCAGGGATCGATTGCGGCGCAGTTCGCCGCGCAACTGCGGCACGGCGAGTCGCTCACCGAAGTGCCTATCCTGACCGAGATCGGTGTGCGCGCTCCCGACGTCGGCTGGGGCTCGAAGGACTACCTGGAAGCCAACGCCAATGCGTTTGCTCGTGTGCAGGTCGAGCGCGACCTGGAACGCGATTTCGAGCTGCCGCGTGCGGTGTACTTCTGGCAAGACCGGCTTTCCCCCCTGACGCGCATCCCCGATCCGCCCGCCGTCTGGCTCGACCCTCGCCCGGAGTCGACCGTCACTTTTCCAGCAGGCTTCTCAGCATCCAGGCCGTCTTGTAGCTCCGGCATAACCTGAAGGTTAGCCTCACCGAAAGCCGGCTTGGATCCTGGCATCATTTCTCCAACAAACTCCTAAGCATCCACGCCGTTTTTTCATGGACCTGCATGCGCTGGGTGAGGAGATCGGCGGACGGCTCGTCGTTCGCGCCATCGACCACCGGGAAAACGGATCGTGCCGTGCGAACCACAGCTTCCTGGCCCTCGACGAGGATGCGGATCATCTCCTCGGCCTTCGGCGCTCCGCCGACCTCCTTGATCGAGCTTAAGCTCGAGAACTCGCCGTAGGTGCCCGGCGCGCGGTAGCCGAGCGCGCGGATGCGCTCGGCGATCTCGTCGACGGCGAGCGCGAGCTCGTTGTACTGCGTCTCGAACATGAGGTGCAGCGTCTGGAACATCGGGCCGGTCACGTTCCAGTGGAAGTTGTGGGTCTGGAGGTAAAGCGTATAGGTGTCGGCGAGGAGCTTCGATAGACCCGAGGCAATCGCCTCGCGGTCCGCCGCCTTGATGCCGATGTCGATGCTCGTCCCATTGCCGGGTGTTGCTTTTTTCATGGCCTTCTTCGCGCCCATGGTGACTCTCCTTTGTGACTGGGTTGGGGAAGATCAATCTCTGATTGCAACCTGCCCGCGCGGTTCAACCTTACCCCATCGATTGTGCGGATTTCAACGATCGCCTGTGCCGATCCGTGCCGCGGGCCGGCAAGGACGCCATGCTACCGTCCCCGGTCATCGCTTTGCAGCGCCGCAGAGTGGGGCACGACGGCCGCATGCAGCGGCCGCGGCGGCGCCCGCCGCGGCGCGGCGTGGATGCTCGGAGGGAAATCGGCTATCCTTCGATCGCAAGCGCTGCCAGGAGGCAGAGCTTCCGGACCGCAGCGACTTGCCCTTCAGCCACCGAAAGGAGATGCAGATGCGTTCGCCGATCACCGCCGCTGCCCTGGTCCTCGCGGCCTGCCTCGTCGCCATGCCGGCCGGCGCCCAGGAGCTCACCGGCACCCTCAAGAAGATCAAGGACACGGGCTCGATCACACTCGGACACCGCGAGTCGTCGATCCCGTTCAGCTATTTCGACGACAAGCAGCAGGTGGTGGGTTATTCGCAGGACTTGGCGATGAAGGTCGTCGATGCGCTCAAGAAACAGCTCAACATGCCCAACCTGCAGGTGAAGCTGAATCCGGTGACCTCGCAGACCCGCATTCCCCTGGTGCAAAACGGCACGGTGGACCTCGAGTGCGGCTCCACGACCAACAATACCGAACGCCAGAAGCAGGTCGCCTTCTCCAATTCCATCTTCATCATCGGCACGCGGCTTCTGACGAAGAAGACGTCGGGCATCAAGGATTTTCCCGACCTCGCCGGCAAGACCGTCGTCACCACCGCCGGCACCACGTCCGAGCGTCTGCATCCGCAAGATGAACGAAGACAAGAAGATGGGCATGAACATCATCAGCGCGAAGGACCATGCCGAGTCCTTCCTGATCCTGGAATCGGGCCGCGCCAGTCGCGTTCATGATGGACGACGCGCTGCTCTACGGCGAGCGCGCGAAGTCGAAGAATCCGGACGAGCTGGTGGTGGTCGGCACGCCGCAGTCCTTCGAGGCCTACGGCTGCATGATGCGCAGGGACGATCCCGCAGTTCAAGAAGGCGGTGGACGATGCGCTCGCGGCGGTCATGAAGAGCGGCGAGGTCGAGAAGATCTATGCGAAGTGGTTCCTGAGCCCGATTCCGCCGCACGGTGTCAATCTCAACTTCCCGCTTGAGCCCCGAGCTTCAGGCCTTGTTCAAGAACCCGAACGACAAGGCCTTCGAGTAGGCTCTGGCAGCCCGGATCGAGCAACGGGGGACGCGCACGTGCGGTCCCCTTTTTTGTCTCGGATGAGGAGGGCCTGAGATGAACTACGCCTGGAACTGGGGCGTCCTCCTGCAGAAGACCCCGGATGGTGCGGCGACCTATGTCGACTGGCTGATCTCCGGCTTGGGCTGGACCATCTCGGTGGCGCTGTCGGCCTGGGTGCTGGCGCTCGCGCTCGGCGCGGTGCTCGGCGTGATGCGCACGGTGCCCAACAAGTGGCTGTCCGGCATCGCCACCGCCTATGTCGAGATCTTCCGCAACGTCCCGCTGCTGGTGCAGTTGTTCATCTGGTACTTCGTCGTGCCCGAAATCCTGCCGTTCGGTCTCGGCGACAGGGTCAAGCAGATGGACCCGACCCTGAACGCCTTCCTCACCTCGTTCATCTGCCTCGGACTGTTTACCGCTGCACGCGTGTGCGAGCAGGTGCGCGCCGGTATCGACTCCCTGGCGAAAGGGCAGAAGAATGCCGGGCTGGCCATGGGCCTCACGCTCTGGCAGACCTACAAGTTCGTGCTGTTGCCGATGGCATTTCGCATCGTTATTCCGCCGCTTGGGCAGCGAGTTCATGAACGTCTTCAAGAACTCGTCGGTCGCGCTCACCATCGGCCTGCTCGAGCTCACCGCGCAAAGCCGGCAGATCGCCGAGTACACGGCGAATACCTTCGAGGCCTTCATCGCCGCCACCGTGCTCTATATCGCCATCACGTTGACCGCGGTGACGATCATGCGCTGGCTGGAGCAGCACTTCCGCGTCCCGGGCTACATCTCGGGAGGAGGCGGAAAATGAGCTACGACTTCGACTGGAGCTCGATTCCCGGGTGCGATCCCGTTCCTGCTGCAAGGGCATGGGTCTGTCGCTCACGCTGCTCGCGCTTGCCATGATCGGCGGCATCGTCTTCGGCACGCTCCTCGCGCTGATGCGCCTGTCGCCCATCAAGCCCGTCGCATGGTTCGCGGGCGCGTACGTCAATCTGTTCCGCTCGATCCCGCTGATCCTCGTGATCTTCTGGTTCTACTTTCTGGTGCCCTTCATCATCGCGGGTATCAGCGGTCAGCCGGCCACGGTCGGACCGTTCTACTCCGCGCTGATCGCGTTCATGATCTTCGAGGCGGCGTATTACTGCGAGATCATCCGCGCCGGCATCCAGAGCATCCCGCGCGGGCAGGTGTCCGCCGCCTACGCCACGGGCATGACCTACGCCCAGGCGATGCGCTACGTGATCCTGCCGCAGGCGTTCCGCAACATGGTTCCGCTGCTGCTCACCCAGAGCATCATCCTGTTCCAGGACACTTCGCTCGTGTACGTGGTCAGTCTGCCGGATTTCCTCGGCGTGGCAGGCAAGGTCGGGCAGCGCGACGGGCGGCTGGTGGAGATGTACCTGTTTGCCGCGCTCGTCTATTTCCTGATGTGCTACGGGGCATCCTATGTCGTGAAGCGACTCCAGAAGAGGTACGCCGTATGAGCATGATCGAGATCAGGAACGTGTCGAAGTTCTACGGCGAGTTCCAGGTGCTCAAGGACTGCACGACCAACGTCGAGAAAGGCGAGGTGGTCGTCGTCTGCGGACCTTCGGGCTCCGGCAAGAGCACGCTCATCAAGGCGGTCAACGGGCTCGAACCTTTCCAGGAGGGCGAAATCGTCCTGAACGGGATCTCGGTGGGGGACCGGAAGACCAATCTTGCGCAGCTGCGCTCGCAAGGTCGGCATGGTGTTCCAGCACTTCGAGCTGTTCCCGCACATGAGCATCCTCGACAACCTGACCCTGGCCCAGATCAAGGTGCTCGGCCGCTCGAAGGAGGAGGCGACGGCGAAGGGATTGAAGCTGCTCGAGCGTGTCGGCCTCACGATTCAAGCGAGCAAGTATCCGGGTCAGCTCTCCGGCGGTCAGCA
Source organism: uncultured beta proteobacterium (assembly GCA_963734295.1). Classification (GTDB taxonomy): domain Bacteria; phylum Pseudomonadota; class Gammaproteobacteria; order Burkholderiales; family JAEUMW01; genus JAEUMW01. The sequence goes on from CAVTGS010000012.1 coordinate 24,597, forward strand.
GCAGCGGGTCGCGATCGCCCGCGCGCTCGCGATGGATCCGATCGCGATGCTGTTCGACGAGCCCACGTCCGCCCTCGATCCGGAAATGATCAACGAAGTGCTCGATGTGATGACCGAGCTCGCGAAGGAAGGCATGACGATGATGGTGGTCACCCACGAGATGGGATTCGCGCGCAAGGTGGCGCATCGGGTCATCTTCATGGACCACGGCGCCATCGTCGAGGACCGGTCGAAGGACGACTTCTTCACCCAGGCGCAGACGGAGCGGGCGCAGCAGTTTCTCGCCAAGATTCTCCATCACTGAGGCGCTCGGCGGCGCCGTCGCGCAGCCCGGCGACGAGACCGTCCTCGATCCATCGGCGCAGCAGCACCGCAGCCCGGGCCGGGGTCTCCGTCTCCGGCACGTGGGTCAGCGAGTCCCGCGCAGAGTTCGGCGAACGTCGCGGCCGCGGCGGCACGATCGAGCGCTTCGGCTTCGTCCCGGTCCAGCCGTCGATAGAGCACGCCGAGCTCTTTGCGCCAGACGATCCAGGACGCGTTCTCGTACCCCGCAGTCGCGACGGGCGGCAGGGGTGCCCCCGCCATTGCAGCCTTCCAGAGTTCGGGCACCGGCAGCGGCACCTCCACCCGGCGCACCGAAGGATGCAGCGCGAACACGAGCCGCGGCCAGGACGCGGGCGGCACGCAGGCCATGTCTTCCGCCGTGACGGCGTGCGCATCGGCCGCATCGAACGCACCGGCGATGGCCCACTCGAAGGCGGCGAGGCTCGCGCCCGGCGTGTCGTCGAGATCGCATCGAGCGCGCATGAACTCGGCGAGCTCTGCGCCGTACCAGCGCAGGTTGAAGTAAGGCGAGGGATGCGCCTCCACGAACGCCCGCGCGAGGGCGTCGAAACGATCCTCTCCCAACACCGCTCGGGTGGCCGGGTAATCCGTGGCGAGCGACTCGATCAGGCGCAGCCGGTAGCCCTCGCGGTAGATGGCGAAGCGCGTGCGCCGGTCGCCGCTCGGGGGCGCGGCGATGGCCCGCGGCACCCGGTCACCGTGGCTCAGAACCGCGCCGGCGAAAGCCAGCTGAAACGCCCGGAGCGATCTCATGCCGCGCGCCGTTCCAGGATCGGTGCCGCGATGCCGCGCGCTGCGTCGAGCTCCACGAGCAGCTCTTCGAGGTCGGGGATGCGGTCGTCGCGCTCGATCATGGTCGGCACCGGGCCGAAGCGCCCGATGGCGCGGCCATACAGGGACCACACGTCCGGCACGACCGGCGCGTCGTGGGTGTCGATCACGTGGTCGCCGTTGTCGGTGTGACCGGCGAGGTGGATCTGGCGCACCCGATCGCGCGGCAGGGCGTCGAGATATTCGATCGGATCGAATCCGTGGTTGCGGCTGCTCACGTAGACGTTGTTGACATCGAGCAGAATGCCGCAATCGGCTGCTTCGGCAAGTCGCGCCAGAAACGCCCACTCGGGCATCTCCGACGCGCGAAATGTCACGTAGCTCGACGCGTTCTCGAGCAGGATGCGCGCGCCGAGGAAATCCTGCACCGCATGCACCCGGTCGACGACGTGGCGCAGCGCCGCCTCGGTCCAGGGCAGCGGCAGCAGGTCGTGCAGATTCGTGCCGTTCACGCCCGTCCAGCAGAGGTGATCGGAGATCCACGCAGGCTCGATGCGCCGGGCGAGCGCCCGCAGCTGTCGCAGGTAGTCCGTGTCGAGCGGGTCGGTCGCGGCGATGGACAGCGAGACGCCGTGCAGCACCAGAGGATAATCCGCGCGCACGCGCTCGAGGTAGTGCAGCGGCTTGCCGCCGGGAACGAGGTAGTTCTCGGTCAGCGCCTCGAACCAGTCGACGCGCGGGCGGGTCGAGAGGATCGACTCGTAATGCGGCGCGCGCAGTCCGAGGCCGAAGCCGGAGACGGGCTTTCCGTGCATGGATCGCAGGGCGGCTGCGGTGGGTGGCGCCGGGACACCGCCCACCGACTGTGGCCCTACATCTTCACGACCTTGCCGCCTTTCGCGGCGCAGTCCTTTTCGGTGGTGTGGACCCAGCCCTGGCCCTTGCAGCCGTTCTTGCCGCCGCAGTCGTTCTTCGCGGTCTTGCAGGCGCCCTGGCCCTTGCAGCCGTTGATACCCGCGCACTGCACCTTCGCTTCTTCCGCAGCGCTGGCGGTGCCGAGGGTGGCCGTGGCGAACAGCGCAGCCGCGGCAGCGGCCAGGGCAGCGCCGGTCATCTTGCTCGATACGTTCATGGGTGCTCCTCCGAGTTCGTTGGGGGGATGCGCCAGGGGAATCCGCTCTGACGCCGTGTGCTGGTACGCTCGGGACGCTGGAACGGATGCACCGGCGCCAACTTCCCTTTGCGAAAAGCGGAGGGTACTGCTATTTAGCAAACTGGAACACGTAGAACACGACCGTCTCACGAGCGGGGGAGAGGTTCATGGCTGACAACATACAGAAAGTGACGTATTTCATCTGCAACCGGCCCAACAAGCCTGGCGAGGGCGCGCATCTGCTCAAGCAGCTGAAGGAGGCGGGGGTCAATCTCTACGCCTTCCACGGTTTCCCGAGCGGTCGCCGCGCCCAGATCGACCTGGTGCCGGAGGACGCGACCCTGTTCCGAAAGGTCGCGAGAAAGCTCGGAATCGAGCTCGAAGAGACCAAGACCGGCTTCCTGGTGCGCGGCAAGGATCGGGTCGGCGCGATCGTGGGGATGCTGGAAACGCTGGCCGCCTCCGACATCAACATCACCGCGATCGACGCCGTGGCAGCGGGTGCCGGAAGATTCGGTGCGATCTTCTGGGTCAAGCCGCAGGACGTGACGCGCACTTCGAAACTGCTGGGCGTCTGAGCGGCGCCTCAGGCGGCAGCGACCACCGGGTTGCGCAGGCAGCCGATTCCTTCGACCTCGGTTTCCAGGACATCGCCCGGCGCGAGGAACTCCGGCGGCGTGCGGGCGAACCCCACGCCCTGCGGCGTGCCCGTGGACAGCACGTCGCCCGGCTCGAGCGTCATCCCGAGCGAGAGCTCGGCGATCAGCCGCGGCAGCGAAAAGTACATGTGGGTGGTGCGGGAGTCCTGCTTGGTGACGCCATTCACCCTTGCTGTGACGCGCAGGTTGCCGCCGTCGAGCTCGTCGCGGGTGACGAGGCACGGGCCCATCGGGCAGGTGCCGTCGAGGCTCTTGCCTTTCAGCCACTGGCCGCCGTGCCGGCGCTGCAGGTCGCGGGCGGAGACGTCGTTCACGACCGTGTAGCCGAAGACGTGGTCCATGGCATCGGCCTCGGCGATGTTCTTCCCGCGTCGGCCGATCACGACCGCGAGCTCGACCTCCCAGTCCAGCTTGGTCGTCACGCGCGCATCCAACGGAATCGGATCGAACGGGCCGATTACCGCCGTCGCCGCTTTGCTGAAGAAGACGGGATGCTGCGGCAAGTCGTCGCCGGTCTTGCGCACCGCTTCGCCCTCCTGGAAGTGCTCGAGATAGTTCCAGCCGACGCAGAACACGTTCTTGCGCGGCCGCGGGATCGGGGCGAGCAGGCGCACCGCGGCCTGCGGCGTCGGTACTGTCGACGGCGCCGCGGCGAGGCGATGCAGCGCGTCGAGGGCAGGGTCGCCCGCGGCGATCAGGGACACCATGTCGAAGGCGTCGAAGGGTAACGTTATGCGCAGGCGCGAGGCGGTGGCGCCGACGTCCACGATGCCGCCGTCTGCGGTGAGCACGCCCACGCGGGGCACGGGCGAGACCTCGGTAGCAAACGTCACCAAACGCATGAGAATCTCCCTCGGTTGGCCGGAAAGAGGCCGCATCAAGCGGGAGTATAATCCGGACTAAGAAAGACGATCGCTGGCAGGCGCGTACTCGCGCTGGCGCGGTCGGAACGAACGGAGCAGCAAGCAGATGACACGACCGAAGGTTGCGGTGGTCACGGGCGGGAACCGCGGCATCGGGTTCGAGATCTGCCGGCAACTCGCGGGACTCGGGATGCCGGTCGTGCTCGCAAGCCGCGATCCCGCCAAAGGTGAGGCGGCGATCGCGAAGCTCGCCGAGTCGGGTCTGCGCGAGGTCGCGTGCTATCCGCTCGACGTGACGAGCGAGGCGAGCGCTGCCGCATTCTGCGCCTGGGTGGACCGGCAGTACGGCGCGTGCGATGTGCTCGTGAACAATGCCGGCATCCTGGACCCGCGGGGGGGACGCGTGATGACGACGTCTCTTGCCACGCTGCGGGAGGTGCTGGCGACAAACGTCGAGGGGCCGTTTCTCCTGGCGCGAGGGATCGTGCCGCTGATGCAGCGGGGTGAGTTCGGTCGCATCGTGAACATTTCGAGCGGCCTGGGGCAGCTGGCGGAGATGGGGGCGGGCACGCCCGCCTACCGTATCTCGAAGGCGGCGCTGAACGCGCTGACGCGAACCTTGGCGGCGGAGTTGAACGGCACCAACATCCTCGTCAATGCCGTGTGCCCCGGCTGGGTGCGGACCGACATGGGGGGGCCGCACGCGTTGCGTTCGGTGGAGCAGGGGGCGGAAACCGCGATCTGGCTCGCGACGCTGCCGGACGGCGGGCCAACCGGCGGCTTCTTCCGCGATCGCAGGGCGATTCCCTGGTGATTTCAGGAGGGCGCGGCCGGGAGGGGCTGACTCGAGAGGAAGGGGCCGCCGCCCGCCGAGCCTTCGGCGAGTGCCTACTTGATGTTCAGGATCGCCATCGCCTTGGCGAGGGTGTCGACCGACTCCTGGTGCTTGCCTTCGTCGTGCAAGGTCGCCCCTTCGGCGCGATATTTCTTGATTTCCGCCAATTGTGCTGGGGTGAGCTTCGGATTCTTCGCGAGTGCAGCGTCGATCTTCTGCATGTCCTCGGGGCAGTGAAAGGCGAATGCACCGGTGGTCGCCAGTGCCAGGATCGCAGCGGCGAGGGCGCGTCGAATGCGCATGTTTCTCTCCTTCGTGCGTGGGTCGGGAGGAACTCCCAATGCGGATCGACAGTCTGGTAAGAATGTCGTTCAATTCGATTGGCCGTTATGCTATTGCGCACAGCTCTTGCGTGGGTCCAGGCATGTTGATTGAGAATAGTGCAGTTCTTTCCCCCGATCGGCCGATCCGGGGCGTGACACGCGAGTGGCTCTCAGCGCGGCTCGCCGCGCAAGGCGACGACGCGCCCCGACTGCAGGGGGACGTGCTCGAGCGGGTCGCGGCCGCGCAGGGCGATGCGATCGCCGCAGCGGTGTTGGTGCCGATCGTGAATCGCGCGACGGGTCCGACCCTGCTCCTTACGCAGCGTACCGCTCACCTGGCCGACCACGCCGGCCAAGTGAGTTTCCCGGGTGGTCGCGCCGAACCGGAGGATGCGGATCGCATCGACACCGCACTGCGCGAAGCCGCGGAGGAGATCGGCCTTGCGCCGTGTCAGGTCGAGGTGCTCGGTCTGCTGCCGGAGTACTGGACGATTACGGGCTACCGGGTAACGCCGGTCGTAGGTTGGGTAGAGCCGCCGCTTTCCCTTACCCTCGACAGCTACGAAGTGGCGGAGGCGTTCGAGGTGCCGCTCGAGTTCCTGATGGATCCGGCGTCGCACGAGCAGCGCAGCTACGATTATCAGGGGCGCCGCCGCTCCTGTTTCGCGATGCCCTACGACGGCCGCCTCATCTGGGGTGCAACGGCGGCGATGATCGTCAATCTGCACCGGGTTCTTTCGCACCAGCCGTAGCTTCCCTTTGCGCTCGCCCGAGAGGGCGGTTGCAAGGCTCACACTCGCTCCAGACTGCCGCCAGGGCACGAATTCCCGTCGCATTCCGCAATGCTATTGCTGCGGATCGCCCGAGCCACCACAATAGACTACTTTCTCGAGGGCGGACCGCGCACCGCACCCAACATGAGTCGAGCGTTCGTAAAGGAATCCGACGAGGATCTCGTTGCCGACGAGCTGCCGGAGCGGCCGCAAAGCCCCTATCCGAACTACGTCACGCCCACCGGGCTGGCCCGGTTGCAGACCCGATACGCAGAGCTGCAGGAGCGTCGGGCGCGACTGGTGGCGGCCGACGACCCGCTCTCGAAGCAGCACCTGCGACAGGTGCAGCGCGACCTGCGCTACTTCCAGCAGCGGCTCGAGAGCGCGATCCTGGTCCCCGTGTCGAGCCAACCCCGCGACGAGGTCCATTTCGGTGCCATGGTCCATGTTGCCGACGAGAACGGCGAGCGCCGCACCTTCGGCATCGTCGGCGAGGACGAGGCCGACGTGGGAGCGGGCAAGATCAGCTGGGCGTCTCCGCTCGGCAAGGCAATGATCGGCTCGAAGGTCGGGGACAGCGTCCTTTGGAAGCGTCCTGCCGGCGACACCGAGCTCGAAATCCTCGCCATTCAATACGCCTGATCTCGCCTCTCGGGCCAGGCGCCCGGCGGCTGCACCAGCGTGATGCGGCTGCAGTTTCTCGGGCACCATCGTGATACAGGCTGACCCCACCGGCGATCCGCTTTACCAACGTAAGTCATTGTTTTGCATGATTGGAATACTTTGGCACGGTGGTTGCACCTGAGTCCTGGTGTCTGGCGTGTAGTGCTTCCCCGGGAAGGGTCGCAATCGAGTGCAGCCTTCCCCGCCAGAAAATCTCCGCTGTGCGCTCTTCCCCGCTGCCGCAAGCAGCGGGGTTTTTTTTGGGCGATCCGGCAGTTCTACAGTCGGTTGAAATGGATTCGGGGCGCGCCGTACCATAAGCGTCCTATCCACCGCGTCGAACTCGCGATGTCCTTCTTCTCGTTGCTCGCCGCATTTCTCTTCGACCAGGTGCGCTCGCCCGGCGCGGACAATCGGCTGCTGCATTGGTTTCGATCGTACGCCCAGGGCATCGAGCGGAACTTCAACGCGGGCGAGCCGCGCCATGGCGTGGTCGGGTGGGTGCTGGCGGTGGGTGTGCCGGCGCTGGCGGCACTGGTTCTGTACTTCGCCCTGTATCGCTTGTCGCCCCTCGCTGGCGTGGGCCGCGAACGTTGCCGTGCTCTACTTCACGGTCAGCCTGCGGCAGGCGGGAACACCCTACGCGGTTATCGGCGAGGCCCTCAAGAATCACGATCTCGGCGCCGCGCGCGCCGCCCTCGCCGCGTGGGTCGGCCAGCCCGCAGACGATCTCACGGCCGCCGAGGTTGCCAAGCTCGCCATCGAGCGGCGGCTGCTCGAGGCGCACCGCGACGGCTTCGGAGTGATCGCCTGGTTCCTCGTGCTGCCGGGGCCTTGCGGGGCGCTGCTGTATCGTTTCGCGTCCGAGCTGGACCGCTTGTGGGGCGCCCGATGCGACGCCGAATTCGGCCGCTTCGGCGACTTCGCGCGGCAGACGTTTGCCGCGCTGGACTGGCTGCCCGCCCGGATCACCGCGGCGAGCTTCGCGGTGGCAGGCGACTTCGAGGACGCCGTGTATTGCTGGCGGTCGCAGGCTTTGTCGTGGGTGCCGCACCGCCAGGGCATACTGCTCGCGAGCGGCGCCGGGGCGATCGGCATTCGCCTGGGAGACGCGGTGCGCGAAGGCGCATCGGTGCGCATGCGACCCGAGCTCGGGACGGGCGACGAGCCGGACGCCGACTACATGCGCAGCGCAAGCGGTCTCGTATGGCGCGTGCTGGCGCTCTGGATGGCGCTACTGCTTCTGGTTTCTCTCGCCTACTCGGTCGGCTGACGGCGCTTCTGCGGCGACGCATCCTCCAGCAGGCGCCGGTACGCCTGCAAGCGCCGCTCGGCGATCAACCCGTCCGCCGCAGCGCGCCCGATCGCGCAATCCGGCTCGCGCAGGTGCCGGCAATCGGCGAAGCGGCACTGACCGAGCCAAGGCTTGAACTCCGGAAACGCGCGAGCCAGTGCCGTCGGACCGATGTGGCGCAGGCCGAACGCCTGGATGCCGGGCGCGTCGACGATGTGGGTCTGCGCATCGAGATGGTACAGGCGCGTGTGCGTGGTCGTGTGCTTGCCGGTCGCAAGAGAGCGCGACACCTCCGCCGTCGCCCTGCGGGCCGCGGGCACGAGACGGTTGACGATAGTCGACTTCCCCATGCCCGATTCACCGACCAGCACGCTCATGTGTCCTTCGAGGCGCTCCGCGAGCGGCGTCGACTTCGCGCTTGGCCGCGATCGGCAAGACTTCGTATCCGAGGCCGGGGTAGAGGGTGAGTCGGTCCAGCGCCGCGGGTGCCTCGGGCAGATCGATCTTGTTCAGGACGACCAAGCTCCGCGCGCCGGCGTCCTCTGCGGCGACCAGGCAGCGTGTCAGCAGGTCCTCCGAGAAGACGGGCCACGGCGCCACCACCACCACCACCTGCGTGACGTTCGCGGCAATCAGCTTTTGCCGCCACGCATCGGACCGAGAAAACACCGTTGATCGCGGATCGACCGCTTCGATCACACCCTGGTCGGGCGCGGTGCGGAGGACGGCGACCCGGTCGCCGCACGCGAGATTGCCGCGCTTGCCCCGAGTGGTGCAGTGCAGGGTTTCGCCGCCGGTGAGCTCGACCGCGTAATGGCGGCCGTAGGCGGCGGCGACGAGGCCCGGCACGAGAGGGGCGTGCGGCTTCGGTGGCGCGCGCTGCACGCTCTCAGAGGCGCCGTGTCGAGCGGGGGGTGACGGCCGCGACGCTGGGGATCGCCGGGCGCTTCACAGCCCGAACAGCGCGTCGATTTTGGCAGCGCAGATGAAGTCGTTCTCGGAGAGCCCGCCGATGGCGTGGGTCCAGTAGCGCACCTCGCAGCGGTTGTAGCCGACGGCGAGGTCGGGATGGTGATCCTCGCGATGCGAGATCCACGCCGTCGCATTCACGAATGCCATCGTTTCATGATAGTTCTTGAACGCGAAGGCCTTCACGAGCGCGCCGTCCCGATGGGACCACCCGTGCAATTGCGCAAGCAGTATCCCGATTTCGCTGTCGGTGAGCTTCGGAACGCCCCCCTCGCACGGTTTGCACTTGCGGGTGGTGAGCTCGCAGACCTCTGTTTGCATTGTCTGACTCCGTGCCTTCGTCGAAGGTTACTTGAACTTGTAGTACGACTGATTCAGGTACGCGGCCACGTTTTCCTCGTCCTCGGGAAACCAGTTGGTTCCAAGCATGGTGTTGCAGGTGCGAACCTGGGACAGCAGCCCGGCGGCGGTCTTCACCTTCCGGTCCGGCCGCGTGAAAATCGCGGTGCCATCGCCGCCGACGATTGTTACGTGGCATGCGTTGCACTTGCTCTCGCTCACCAGTTTCTGGCCTTTCTGCGCGTCCGCTTTCGCAAAGGGGTTGGCCATCGCCGCGGCCGCGGTCATTGCCAGGACTGCCGCCAAGAGCGTGCGTGGGTGCATGCGCGGATCGGTTGCTCGAGCGCGGGTCATGCCGGTACCGAGTGCTGCAAGCGCGCGATGCGCAGCGCCGCCGGCGGATGCGAGTCGTAGAATGCCGAGTGCAAGGGATCGGGCGTGAGCGTCGACGCGTTGTCCTTGTACAGCTTGACGAGCGCATGCGCGAGATCGGCGGCGGAAGACTGCTGCGCCGCATAGGCGTCCGCCTCGAACTCGTGCTTGCGCGAATACACGCTCACGAGCGGCTGCAGCAGGAACGTGAACACGGGCATCACCAGAAAGAAGAGCAGCAGAGCCATGGCCGTCGAAGCCGTCGACACACCGAGACCCTGGTAGAACCACTGCTCGCCCATGAGTTGCCCCAGGACCCAGAGGAAGGCCAGGCTCACGGCGAAGGTGAACAGCATCCGCTTCGCGACGTGGCGCAACTTGAAGTGCCCCAGCTCGTGGGCGAGTACGGCTTCGATCTCGGGCGGGTCGAGCCGGGAGAGCAGGGTATCGAAGAAGACGATCCGCTTCGCGCGGCCGAAGCCGGTGAAGTACGCGTTGCCGTGACTGCTGCGCTTCGAACCATCCATCACGAACAGACCCTGCGAGCGAAATCCGCACTTGACCAGCAGTGCCTCGATGCGCCGTTTGAGGTCGCCTTCCTGCATCGGAGCAAACTCGTTGAAAAGTGGCGCGATATACGTCGGATACACGACCAGCATGACGATGCTGAACGCGACCCAGACGAGCCAGACGTAGAGCCACCAGTTCGAACCCATTTCCGCCATGAGCCACAGCACCGCGGCGAGCAGCGGGGCGCCGACCGCGACGCCCACGACAGCCTGCTTGACGAGGTCGCTCACGAAGAGCGCGAGCGTCGTCTGGTTGAATCCGAACCGCGCCTCGATGCGAAACGTGCGATACCAGCTCAAGGGCACGTCGATCGCGGACAGGATGACCACGGCGCTGCCGATCAGCGCCAGGCCGGACCACAGGCCCGGTCCGAGCACGGCACGCCAGGCCGCGTCGAGCCAGTTCAGGACACCACCCAGGGTGAGCACCAGAAGGACGAGCGCGTCGACCACCACGTGCACGAGATTGAGGCGCGTCTTCGCGGCGGTGTAGCTCGCGGCCTTCTCGTGGGCGGCGAGCGTGATCTGATCGGCAAAGCCCTCGGGCACGCGATCGCGGTGCGCCTGAACGTGGCGGACGTGGCGATTGCCGAGCCAGAGGCGGGTCGCGGTCGCCGCGAGGAGGGCCGCCAGAAATACGACCGTGAAAGTGTTCATGGAGGTCTGTTCAATAAGAGATCGGAAGCTATGACAAAATAGCGACCGTCAAGATTCCCGGGAAAATTATGGCACAGGACGCCAACGGCCTCATCTGGATCGACCTGGAAATGAGCGGTCTTGTCCCTGAACGCGACCGGATCCTCGAAGTTGCCGTGGTGGTCACGAATTCGCAGCTCGACACCGTGGCGGAAGGGCCGGTGCTCGCGGTGCATCAGGCGAGCGCGGTGCTGGACGAGATGGATGCCTGGAACCGGTCCACCCACGCGCGGACCGGCCTCATCGAGCGCGTCCGGGCCTCCGCGGTGGCCGAGGCGGAGGCGCAAGCGCGCGTCGTGGCGTTCCTGCGGGAGCAAGTGCCGAAAGGCGTATCGCCGATGTGCGGGAATTCCGTCTGCCAGGATCGCCGGTTCCTCGCGCGTTACATGCCCGAGCTCGAAGCTTACTTTCACTATCGCAACCTGGACGTGAGCACCCTGAAGGAGCTCGCCCGCCGCTGGAAGCCTGCGATCGTCGCGGGCTTTGCCAAGCAGGGCAAGCACGAGGCGCTCGCGGACATCTACGAGTCGATCGCCGAGCTGCGCTACTATCGGGAGCACCTGTTGGAGCTCTAACGGCGGGCGGTTCGGCTACAATCGCGGGCCACGTGAGCGATGAGGCTTGTCTTCATAGGGAGAAACCATGCGCGGAACGCAGTATGTGCTCGAGGTCCAGCCGGAGCTGCCGGCACGCCTTGCCCGGCTAAACGAGATCGCCAACAACCTGTGGTATAGCTGGGACCGTCCCACCCGCACCCTCTTCGCCCGCCTGCACCCCAGCCTCTGGGATGCGGTCGGCCACAATCCGAAAGCGTTCCTGAAGCGCGTCGACGAGCGCCGGCTGCGCGACGCGGCGGACGATCCGGTCTACCTCGGCAACTTCAACCGCGTGCTCTCGAACTACGACACCTACCACAACGAGCCGATGCGGCGGGACGGTTCCGAGTGGCTGCGGCAGGGGGACGTGGTCGCGTACTTCTGCGCCGAATTCGGGTTGCACGAGAGCTTCCCGATTTATTCCGGCGGCCTCGGCATCCTGGCCGGCGACCATTGCAAGGCGGCGAGCGACATGGCGCTGCCCTTCGTGGCGGTGGGATTGCTCTACAAGCAGGGCTATTTCACGCAGACCATCGACCTCGAAGGCAACCAGCACGCGACCTACTTCGACTCCGATTTCGACGACATGCCGGTGGCGCCGGTCCTGCGTACCGACGGCTCCGAAGTGCGGATCGAGGTGGAACTGCCCGGCCGCCGCGTTGAGTGCAAGGTGTGGAAGTCGCGCTGCGGTCACGTGGATCTCTATCTGCTGGATACCGATCTCGACGAGAACGCGCCGCACGACCGCGACATCGCCCACCAGCTCTATGGCGGTGATCGCACCATGCGCATCGAGCAGGAGATCATTCTCGGCGTGGGCGGCGTGCGCGCGCTGCGGGCGCTCGGTATCAAGCCCACCGTGTGGCACATCAACGAGGGACACGCCGCGTTCCAGATCCTGGAGCGGATCCGCTACAAGGTGTCGTCGCTCGGCCTCGATTTTGCCACCGCGCTCGAGACGGTGGCGGCGAATACGGTCTTCACCACCCACACCGCGGTGCCCGCCGGGCACGATCACTTCTCCGACGACATGATGATGCGGTACTTCGAGACCTTCTACACGGACTTGAAGGTGGCGCGGGAGGAGTTCCTCGCCCTCGGCCGCAACCCGAACGGCCATGATTTCAACATGACCACGCTCGCGATCCGCGGATCGCGCTACCACAACGGCGTCTCGCGCATCCACGGGCAGGTGAGCTCGAAGATGCTGGCGACGCTCTGGCCGCAGATCGAGGCCGAAGAGAACCCCGTCGACTACGTCACCAACGGCGTGCACGTGCCGAGCTTCCTCAACCAGGAGTGGCAGGAGGTGTTCGACCGCTACCTGGGCTTCGAGTGGACGCATCGCCTGCGCAACGAGTCCTTCTGGGAGGCGATCAACAGCATTCCCGACCATGTCTTCTGGAGCGTGCGCCAGTCGTTGAAGGCGCAGATGCTGATACTCGCGCGGCACCGGATCACGACCCAGCACTACCGCAACAACGGCAGCGAAGCGCACCTGGAGCGGGTGCTACGGTTTGCCGACCCGGGCAACACCAATGTCCTGACCCTGGGTTTCGCCCGCCGCTTCGCCACCTACAAGCGCGCCACCCTCCTGTTCGAGGACCTGGGCTGGCTGCGCCAGATCATGCTCGATGCCGACCGACCGGTGCTCGTGCTGTTTGCCGGGAAGGCGCATCCCGCCGACGTGCCGGGTCAGGATCTGATCCGCCGCATCGCCGAGATCGCACGCATGTCCGAGTTCGAGGGACGTCTACTGCTGGTGGAGGATTACGATCTGCGCCTGGCGCGCCGGCTCGTCTCCGGCGTCGACGTGTGGCTCAACAATCCGATCTACCCGCTCGAGGCATCCGGCACTTCGGGCATGAAGGCCGGTATTAACGGCGCGCTCAACCTGTCGGTGCTGGACGGCTGGTGGGAAGAAGGCTACGACGGCAAGAACGGCTGGGCGATCAAGCCGGCGTCACCGCTGCTCGACGAATACCGCCGCAACCGAGAGGAAGCACGCACCCTGTACGAAATCCTGCAGGACCAGGTTATTCCCCTGTACTACGACCGCAACGCGCTCGGCTTCTCGCCCGGATGGATCAAGATGGCGAAGCACTCCATGGCAACGCTCATGCCTCGCTTCAACGCGACGCGGATGGTGGGCCAGTACGTTTCCAAGTTCTACCTGCCGGCGAGCAAGCAGTGGCGACGCTTCGTGGAGAGCGACTTCGAGCCGGCGCGGCGCATCGCCGAATGGAAGCACAAGGTCCGCACGCACTGGGATGGCGTCAGGATCCACCGTCTCGACACCGCCTCGCGCGCCATTCGATTCGGCGAAGCGGTGCGGTGCGAGGTGGCGCTGCAGTTGAATGGGCTGGCACCGGAGGACGTGCGGGTCGAGATGCTGATCGGACGCCAGAGAAAGCGCGACAAGCTCAAGGAATACCGGCGCCACGCCTTCGAGTTCGTCGGTGTCACGAACGAGCAGGGCGAGCAGGTCTTCGCGCTGGAGATCACGCCCGACATGTGCGGCAAGCTCGAGTACCAGGTCCGCGCGTATCCCCACCACGAGCGGCTGACACACCCGTTCGAAACGGGCTTGATGGTCTGGCTCTGAGCGCTTCCGGAGCTACCCGAGGTCGATGGTGCCCGAGAAGTGCACGTCGAGCCCAAGCTCGGGTACCTTCAGGTTCATGGTGGCCGGCATTGACTCGCTGCCGGTGAGGCAACGTGCGGCGAGCGCAGCCGCCACCGCCTGCTCGATCTCGTGCTGCGACCTGACGCCCACCGTCTTCAGGAACTTCCGGATGCTCAGGTTGAAGGTTTCGTTGTTCATGGCGAATTCACCGGTCGACAGAATCTTCGTTTGAGCGTGCGGGCAGGGCTGCGGTTCAGCCGTCCCCGGTCGTTCGACGGAGCGACCCAAAGAAAAAGCCCCCGGTTTCGGTCCGGGGGCTGTGCAGGGGTAAGAGCCTGCCGCGACGGGCTTACCCGAGCTTCTTCTTGGCCGAGGTGACCTGGGCGGCCGCGCTGGCCACGCCTGCCTCGGTGATGTCGGCAACCTGCTTGGCGGCCTTGGTCATGTTCTCATAGGCGTTGTTGGCGGCGGCCATCGCTGATTTCACGGCGGCCTGCACGGCTTCCGAGCCGATCGGGGCGGACTTGACGAGGTTGTCCATCGCTTCTGAGGCTGATTTCTTCGCTTCGGCCATATGGGTCTCGACAAACTTCTTCATCTCGCCCTGGGTCTCGGCCGATAGCTCGTAGAGCGCTCGCGAGTACGCAACGGCCTTCTCGATCGCCGGCTGCGCAAGCGACTGCTGCAGCGCGGCAAATTCCTGCGCGTCCTTCACGCCGGCAAGCGCTCGCGCGCTCGTCGCGTTATCGGCGAGCACGCTCCTCGCCACTTTCAGGTTGAGGTCGAGCAGCTTCTCGGCACTGTCGAGGACAATCGTGCTGTAGCCGAGCGCGGCTTCCACAGCGGCCTTGTTGACTTCGGTGAACTTCTCGGGGAAAGCAGACATGGCAAAACTCCTTCAGGTCGGGTGTCGGGCAAGGCGCTTTTGGCAACCTTGGCTGCCGCGCCGCAGCGGCGGGTTTTTGCTGCAACGCAACATGGACCATTGTAGTGGCTCGGACGGGGATGTCAAGGGGTATTCCTGTTGGAGATCGCCAGTGGGCTGCGCGCGAAGGGCGAAACCACTCGCGACGGCGCGGCGCGCGGGCGATACAAGAAAAAGCCCGACGCTGGGGGCGCCGGGCTGGACTATTCCCTGGCCGAACCGCGCGGCCGGACAGCAGCGGCTTACAGCCGCTCGTAGATGGCCGCGATGCCTTGGCCGCCGCCGATGCACATGGTCACCAGCCCATATCGACCCCCGGTGCGTTGCAGCTCATAGATGCACTTCACCGAGAGGATCGCACCGGTGGCGCCGATGGGATGGCCGAGTGCCACCGCGCCACCGTTGATGTTGGTTTTGGCGGGATCGAAGCCGAGCTCCTTCGCGACCGCGCAAGCCTGGGCCGCAAAGGCCTCGTTCGACTCGATCACGTCCATGTCGGAGACCTTGAGTCCCGCCCGGGCCAGGGCAGACTTAACCGCTGGCACCGGGCCGATGCCCATGATCTTGGGATCGACGCCCGAGTGCCCATAAGCCACCAGCCGGGCCATCGGCTTCAGGCCCTTTTTCGCTGCCGCGCCGGCTTCCATCAGCACGACTATGGCCGCACCGTCGTTGATGCCGGAGGCGTTGCCCGCCGTGACCGACCCTTCCTTGTCGAAGACGGTCTTGAGCTTTCCCATGCCTTCGAGGCTTGCGTCCGCGCGCGGATGCTCGTCGGTGTCGAACGGCACCGGCCCCTTGCGGGTCTTGACCTCGATCGGGAGGATCTGCTCCTTGAAGCGGCCCGCCTGGATCGCGGCGATGGCGCGCTTGTGACTCTCGACCGCCAGCGCATCCTGATCGCCCCGCGTGATGCCCCATTTCTTTGCGATCGCTTCGGCCGTCACGCCCATGTGCACCGTGTCGAAGGGATCCGTAAGCGCGCCCACCATCATGTCGATGAGCTTGCCGTCGTTCATCCGCTGACCCCAGCGCGCGGTCGGAAGCACGTAGCCGGCGCGGGTCATGGACTCGGCGCCGCCCGCGACCGCCGCATCGGTGTCGCCGAGCAGGATCGATTGCGACGCGCAGACGATCGCCTGCAAGCCGCTGCCGCACAGGCGGTTGAGCGTAAAGGCCATGGTTTCGTGCGGCAGTCCGCCCTTGATGCACGCCACCCGCGAAACGTAAATGTCGCGCGCCTCGCCGTGGATCGCGCTGCCGATGACGCACTGGCCAATGTCCTTGGGGTCCGCCTTGGAGCGCGCCACCGCTTCCTTGACCACCGCCCCCGCATAGTCGACCAGCGGGACATCCTTCAGACCGCCGCCATAATCGCCAATTGCCGTTCGCACGGCGCTCAGTACCACTACCTCTCGTCCAGCCATGGAATGCTCCTCTCTCTCTTTGGTTGCCGTTGGGGATTGTTCTTGAACTGCCTGTCGCCGACCGCTCGATTGCAAGGCTTCGCCGCGCAAAGGAATCGGGCGACGATTGACTGCCTCAGGAGGGCTGCAAGTGTGATTCGGAGGTCGGAGTGTACGCCCCGCCCGATGCCGTGTCGAGACGGCGCCGCTGGCATGGTGCCGCCGTGTCCGGATGGCGTGCGGGCCGCGTCAGGATGGGCGTCTCGTCGCTCAAGTGAAGAACGCGAGCAGCCGGTGCGGCAGCCAGGTAATCCGTCCCGGAAAGGGACCGGTGCAGAACCCGACATGGCCGCCCTGCGCTGGAAACTCCAGGGTGACGTGCTTCGACACCTCGGATGGCTCCGGCAGCGCGCGCTCAGGCAGGAACGGGTCGTTCCGCGCATTTATCACCAGCGTGGGGACCGCGATGCGCGCGAGCCAGGGCTTGCTGCTCGCGCGCGTCCAGTAGTCGTCGGTATCGCGGAAGCCGTGCACCGGCGCGGTGAAGACGTCGTCGAATTCCCGCATGGTGCGCGCCCCGAGCAGGCGCTCGCGGTTGCAGAGTCCGGGATGACGATCGAGCATCTCGACCACCTTCGGCTTGAGCGTTGCCAGGAAGGCGCGGGCGTAGAAGGGGTTGAAGCCCCGCTCCAGGGCATCGCCCGATGCCATGAGATCGAGCGGCGCGGAGACGGCCGCCACGGTGGCGACGAGATCGCTTGCCGCCGGTCCTCGTTCACCGAGCCACTTGAGCAGCAGGTTGCCGCCGAGGGAAACGCCGACGACATGGACCGGCGCGTCGGGAAAGCGCGCTTTGATGCGGGGCATTACCCACTCCGGCTCGGCGGTGTCGCCGGAGTGGTAGGCCCGGGGCAGACGATTGGGCGCGCCGCCGCAGCCGCGGTAGTGGTAGACGACTCCGTGCCACCCGCGCTCCATGACCGCACGCATCAACGCGATGGCGTAATGGCTGCGCGAGCTGCCTTCCAGACCGTGGAACAGCACCACGAGCGGCGCGCCGGTGCGACCGTCCAGCCAGTCGAGGTCGACGAAGTCACCGTCCGGCGCATCCCAGCGCTCGCGCCGATAGGTGAGCGGCGACTGCGGCAGCAGCGCGGGGTAGACGGTCTGGAGGTGGCGACCGGGCAGCCATACCGGCGCGACATAGGGTTCGGGCGCGCCGGCGGCGGCTGACAGGTCGCGGATGACGCGGTCGGGCTCCCGGCGCATCGCAGATCAATGCAGGACCGTGGGCGCGTGCCCTTCGGGGCGTGCTACCTCGCGCAGGGCGGGCGAGGCATGGTGGACCAGCAGGCGCCAGCCGCGCTCGGTCTCAATGTAGACGTTGGTAGCCACGATGGGGTTGACCGGCCGCGACTGCCCGGTGACGACGATGTTCTCGTGCACGCTGTGGATGGCGACGCGGACGCCGCGCAGGTACTGCTGACCGGTGAGCTGGAACCGCATGGCGGGGCCGCCGGCGAAGATGTCGCGCCACGAATCGCGCACCTGCTCGAAGCCCGGCGAGCCGCGGGCCGCCCGGATGCACGCACACGATTTCCTCGTCCTCCGCCCAGACGTTCATCATGGCATCGAGGTCGGCGCGCTCGAGGGCCTCGTAGAACGCTGTCTCCGCATCTTCGGGGGTGGCGAATATCGTGAGCGTCATGGCTTTTCGGCGGTGGCGATCTCCGTGCGGAGCCGCGCGGGGGTGAGGTCCATCATGCACTTGAAATGTTTGAGCGGGCATTCGCGCTTGAAGCAGGGACTGCAGGGCAGATCGAGCCGGACGACCCGCGCGCGGACCGACAGGGGGGGCGTGAAGCGCGGG
Source organism: uncultured beta proteobacterium (assembly GCA_963734295.1). GTDB lineage: Bacteria > Pseudomonadota > Gammaproteobacteria > Burkholderiales > JAEUMW01 > JAEUMW01. The sequence continues at coordinate 42,644 of CAVTGS010000012.1, forward strand.
CTGCTCGAGCCGAAGATCGCGATCATCGGCCGGTCGAGCGCTGCCGCCACGTGCATCAGCCCCGAGTCGTTCGCGACCACGAGATCGGCGCAGGACATGAGGTCGACGGCCTCGTCCAGGCTCGTCTTTCCGCACAGATTTACGCACGCGCCGTTCGCTCGCTGCGCGATCTCGTCGCCGATCGCGGCATCCTTCGGCGACCCCAGCAGCCACACCTGCCGCCCCTCGTGGGCCAAGGTCGCGGCGAGCTCGGCATAGTAGGCTGCCGGCCAGCGCTTCGCCGGTCCGTATTCGGCACCGGGGCAGAACACGACCACCGTGCGCTCGGTGCGGAGCTCGAGCCGTGCGAGGATTATCTCCCGCGCAACCGCATCGATCGCCAGGCGCGGTGGCGGAACCGGCGTCTCGAGGGCCTTGCCCGGGGCCTCCGCGAGCGCCGCGAAGCGCTCCACCATGAGCGGCAGCGCCTTCTCGTCGAGCCGCCTCCGGTCGTTGAGCAGGCCGAAGCGCGCCTCCCCGATGTAGCCGGTGCGCAGCGGAATGCCGGCGAAGAACGGGATCAGGGCCGACTTGAACGAATTCGGCAGCACGATCGCGTGCTGGTAGTTGCCCGAGAGGGTTCGCGCGAAGCGGCGGCGCTCCGCGACACCCATCGCCCCGTGGCGCGAAAGGGTTCTCCACCGTGTCGTCGACTTCGGGCATGCGGCTGAGCACCGGCAACACCCACGGCGGCGCAAGCACCGTGATGCGCACACCGGGGTGACGCTCCTTCACCCGCCTCATCAAGGGCTGCGCGAGGACGGCATCGCCCACCCAGGCGGGGCCGACGATCAGGATCCGGACGGACACGGCAGGCGGGCGCGGCGTGGTCCCCGATTGCTCAGGGGCACCCGGCGACGAAGGCAGGCAAGTCCGCGAGGCTCCCACCCTCGGCCTCCGGCGCGACGCCGAGCTCCTCGCGCGGCAGCCCGGCGCGGTTGACCCAGAAGGTGCGGAACCCGAACCAGGTGCCTGCCGACACGTCCCAGCCGTTGGCCGAAACGAACACGATCTCGCGCGGACTCAGGTTGAAGGCGTGGGTGGCGAGCCGATAGGCGCGAAAGTCGGTCTTGTAGGTCTTGACCGCGTCGACCGACAGCAGGTGATCGAAGAACCCGTCCAGGCCCGCGTGGCGGGTGAGCGCCGCGAGCATCGCCGGGCTGCCGTTCGAGAGGATCGCGAGGCGGTGGCCGGAGGCCCGCAACCGGCGCAGCACTTCCCCGACCTCGGGAAAGGTCGCGAGCCGCAGGTACTGATCCAGAAGCGTCGTCCGCGCCGCGTCGTCGAGCGCCAGCCCGAGCCGTTTCGCGGCGTAGCGCAGCGCGTCCTCCGTGACCCGCGCGAAATCGACATAGCGGTCCGACATCGCGCGAAGCCACGTGTACTCGAGCTGCTTCGTCCGCCAGAGCTGCGACAGGGCGTCGCCCTGACCCGGGAAAAGAGCCTCTGCGCGCTCACGCACGGAGTGCACGTCGTAGAGCGTGCCGTACGCGTCGAACGCAATCGCGCGCACGGGCAGAGGTTCTCTCATGACGAGGAGGAAGGTGCGGCTGCGTCAGGGCCGGGGGGCGCGCCAGGTCTGCGCACGGCGCGAAGCGATGTTCAGTGATGCCCCGCCATCGGTCCGCCCTGCAGGCGGTACCGGGTGCCGCAATACGGACAGAGCGCTTCGCCGGAGTCGGTGATGTCGAGGAAAACGCGCGGATGGGCGTTCCAAAGCATCATCCACGGCATCGGACAGTGCAGCGGCAGATCGTCCGCGGTCACCTCGATCTCGCGGCTCGCGTTAACCGACTTTTCTTTCTGCATGGGAAGCCTCTTGCACCGGCGTGAGCCAGTTCAGGTGATTTTCAGCGCGACCGTGGACGCAATCGAAGAAGAGCGCCTGCAATCGCGTAGTGATGGGGCCGCGCACGCCTGCGCCGATGGCGCGGTTGTCGAGCTCGCGAATCGGTGTGACCTCCGCCGCGGTGCCGGTGAAGAAGGCCTCGTCGGCGCAATAGACCTCGTCGCGCGTGATGCGCTTTTCGATCACCGGCACGCCGATCTCGCCCGCCAGGGTCACGATCGTGTCACGGGTGATCCCTTCGAGCGCCGAGGTGAGATCGGGGGTGTAGATGCGGCCGTTGCGCACGATGAAGACGTTCTCGCCCGACCCTTCGGCGACGAACCCGTCCACGTCGAGGAGCAGCGCTTCGTCATAACCATCGTGCACGGCCTCCTGATGGGCCAGGATGGAGTTCGTGTAGCTGCCCACCGCCTTCGCCTTGCACATGGTGATGTTGACATGATGGCGCGTGAAGGACGAGGTCTTCACCCGGATGCCTTTTTCCAGCCCCTCCTTGCCGAGATAGGCGCCCCACGGCCACGCCGCCACCGCCACGTGAGTCGAGAGAGTGCGTGCAGAGATGCCGAGCGCTTCCGACCCGTAGAAGGCGATCGGACGGACGTAGCAGCTTTCGAGCTTGTTCTCGCGCACCACCGCGCGCTGTGCCGCCATGAGCGTTGGCGCGTCCCAGGGCATCTTCATGCCGAAGATGTGGGCCGAGCGGAACAGGCGGTCGGTGTGCTCCTGCAACCGGAAGATGGCCGTGCCGATTTCCGTATGGTAGGCGCGCACGCCCTCGAACACCCCCATCCCGTAGTGCAGGGTGTGGGTGAGGACATGGGTGGTGGCGTCTCGCCACGGCACCATGTGGCCGTCATACCAGATGAGGCCATCGCGGTCGGACATCGACATGGAGTGTCTCCGGGGAGCAGAGAAGGAAAATCAAACCCCGAATTCTAGCCGCTTTGGGGGCGGGGCTCCAAGGACCAGCCAGACAGGGCGGCTCATCACTTGAGGAGCTGACACTCGAGCTGGCGGATGCGCGCCTCGAGCGTCGCCATCCGCTCCAGGAGATCGACCGCGAGCGCCATGCCCGGCGCGTTCAGCTCGAAATGGGCGCGCAGCCGGGCGGCGGTGCGCGCGCGGAGCAGGGCGTGCGCGGGAAACAGGAGCGGCCCCGGCCGCGTGGGCTCGAGGACGCCGAAGTCGAGCAGCGTCTCCACTTCCTCGCGAGTGAGACCCGAGGCGAGCAGCAGTTCGTCCAGCGAGACGGCGACCCCGCTCGATGCGATGAAGGTTCCTTCGAAGATCTCGTTCGTGGTCATGGTGCGCTCCGCTCCAGGTCGCGGCGCGGATTGAAGTCGGAAGCCTCCTTCAGCTGCTCGAACAGCTCACGCTCGCGTTGTGACAAGGTCGGCGGCGTTACGATCCGCAGCAGGCAGTAGAGATCCCCGTGCCCGTGATGCGGCCTGGGCAAACCTTTCCCGGAGAGGCGGAGCTTCGCACCCGCGGACGAACCGGGAGGAATCCGCAGCCGCACCTTGCCGGAGAGCGTGGGAATCTCCACTTCCGCGCCGAGGGCCGCTTCCCACGGTGTGACCGGCAGCTCGAGGTAGAGGTCGTGCTCGTCCGCCTTCAAGTACGGGTGCGACGCGAGCTCCACCGTGAGATAGAGGTCACCGCTTTGCGCGCCGCCCGCGCCGGGGCTGCCCTTGCCCGGGACACGCAGCTTCTGACCGTTGGTCGCGCCTTTGGGAATGCGCACCTTGAGCCTGCGTTCCGCCATGCGGACGTGGCCGTCCGGCATGGTCTCCGGCACCCGCATCACGAACTCGCGGACTACCCCGCTGGCCGCTTCCGCCAGCGAGACCTCGACCTTCGCTTCGATGTCCTGGCCGCGCATCGAGAAACCGCCCCCGCGTGGTCCTGCCCCCTGGCCCATGCCTTCCTGGGCGAATCGGCCGCCGAAGAGGTCGCGGAAAAAGTCGCTGAACTCCGCCCCCGCGAACCCCGCGCCGTGATCGCGAGACCCATGCTGGAAGTGCGTCTCCCAGCCGGGCGGGGGCTCGAACTGCTGGCCCGGCTGGTAGTAGCCGAGACGATCGTAGGCCGCGCGCTTCTCCGGGTCCCGGAGGACTTCGTGCGCTTCGGCCACCTCCTTGAACTTTTCCTCGGCGCCCGTTTCCTTCGAGACGTCCGGGTGGTACTTCCGCGCGAGCTTCCGGTATGACTTCTTGATGTCGTCTGCGGTCGCCTCGCGGGAGACACCGAGAATCGAGTAATAGTCCTTGTATTTCATCGTCTCCCTACCTTGGGGCGGAGTGTCGGCCAATCAACCCCGGGGATCCTGATCGGGCTTGACGGCCACGTAGAGGGACCGGCCGCCACGCCGCACCAGCAAGGCGACTGCCCGATCCTGCGGCTGCCTTGCCAGCAATCGGTTGAATCCCGCGAGGCTCGAAACCGTTTCGTCGTTGACCGCGACCACCACGTCGCCTTCGCGGATGCCGGCCTTCGCCGCCGCGCCGACGGCGCTCTCGACGAGAAGGCCCGACGTCACGTTGAGCTCACGCTTCTCGGCCTCGTCGAGCTCGCTCAAGACCAGCCCGAGGCGGTTGGGCGGCACGCCGCGGTCGCGCGCGCGCTCCGCCGGCCGCTCGTCGACGAGCGGCTCGATGGCGACTTCTGCGTCTCGGCGCTCGCCTTTCCGCCAGAGCGCGATCGGGATCTTCGTTCCCGGCGCCGTGGCCGCCACTAGTGGCGGCAGCTCCCCCGAATCGCGGATCGACTTGCCGCCGAATGCGGTGATGACGTCGCCCGCCTGGATGCCCGCGGTAGCGGCGGGACTGCCCTTCTCGATCTCGGCAACGAGCGCGCCCGCGGGCACCGCAAGACCGAACGATGCCGCGAGCTCCGGCGTCACGTCCTGGATCTGCACCCCCAGCCACCCGCGCGTGACCTTGCCGTGGGCACGGAGCTCGTCGCTCACCTTGATCGCAAGATCGATGGGGATCGCGAAAGAGAGCCCCATGTACCCGCCGGTGCGGCTGTAGATCTGCGAGTTGATCCCCACCACCTCGCCCTCGAGATCGAACAGCGGGCCGCCCGAATTGCCCGGGTTGATGGCGACGTCGGTCTGGATGAAAGGCACCAGGCTCTCGTCGGGAAGAGAGCGCCCCACGGCGCTCACGATGCCTGCCGTGACGCTGTTCTCGAAACCGAACGGGGAGCCGATCGCCACCACCCATTCGCCGACCTTGAGCGACGCGGGGTTGCCGATGCGCACCGTGGGCAGTGCTTTGGCGTCGATCTTCAATAGGCCGACATCGGTACGCGGGTCGGTGCCGACGACCCGGGCCTTGAACTCACGCTTGTCGGTGAGGCGGACCGTGACTTCATCCGCGTCGTCGAGCACGTGGGCGTTGGTGAGTATGTAGCCGTCTTCCGAGAGGATGAAGCCGGACCCGAGCGAGTTCAAAGGATCTTCGCGCTCCTGCGGGGGCGCGCGGCGGAAGAAGTCGTAGAGAGGGTGATCTTCCGGCACGCCGGGGATGCCGCTTCCGCCGAAGGGCAGCGTCTGCGTCGTGCTGACGTTCACCACCGCCACCCCTTGCCGTTCGACCAGGCTCGTGAAATCGGGCAGCTGCAGGAGAGCCGATCGCGCCGAAGCGGACTCCTTCGAGCGGTCCGAAGGGGCCGTCGCCTCCGGCTGGCAGGCCGCGACCGCGAGCACCAGGGCGGCGAGCGCGACCTTGCGAAAGAAGCGTGCTGGGAGCAGAAATTGCTTCGACATGGCACCCGGATCCAAGCTGGAGCAAAGCGACGGCACGGCAGACGCCCTAGCATGAGCCGCGTGTGTCGGAAGCAGGCTCCCCCTCGACGATTCCGGTACGTGCGTCTTGGCCTGGTCGGGCGTCGCATGAATCCCGCAGATCCTTCCGACCGCACCGAGTGTCTCACACGTACCGATGGCACGTACCTCACGGCCACAGGCCGGAATTATAGGGGCAGCCGCGCGCCCCGTCGCCGCTCCCTCGCCTGTCGCGGATCCGGCGCGCAAGCCATTCCGGGGCAGCATCTTCTCCGGGCTCACGGAACAGATCATCGCCGAGAGCGACACCGAGGAGGAGAAGCTCAACAAGACGCTGCTCGTCTTCGCCTGCGGTCTCATGACCTTTGCCGCGATGATCTGGCTCCTCATCTACTGGGCGATGGGGATCAAGTTCTCGGTGGCGGTCCCGCTCGGCTACCAGGTGATCTCCGCCGTGAGCCTGGTGCACTACCTGAAGACGCGGAACTTCGCGTTCTTCCGCTTCTCGCAGGTGTCGCTGTTTCTGTTCGTGCCCTTCGTCATGCAGTGGAGCATCGGCAGTTACGTGGCTTCCAGCGGCGTGATGCTCTGGGCGCTGCTCGCGCCGGTGGGCGTGATGGTGTTCCAGGGGCCGCGGGAGTCGATGCCGTGGTTCTTCGCCTACCTGGTCCTGACGGCAGTATCGGGGTTCTTCGACTACTACCTGTCGTCCGGCGCCGAGTCCGGTGTTCCCATGCGGACGATCGCCGTGTTCTTCGCGCTCAACTTCGCGGCGATGTCCTCCATCGTCTATCTCATCATGAGCATGTTCGTGCGCGAGAAATCGCGCCTGAAAAGCGAGCTCGACGACAAGCACCAATTGTTGCAGGTGGAACGGGACAAGTCCGAGAAGCTGCTGCTCAACATCCTGCCGGCCCCGATCGCGGACCGGCTGAAGGACGATCAGAGCACGATCGCCGATGGCTACGCCGACGCGACGGTCATGTTCGCCGACATCGTGAACTTCACGCGGCTCTCCGACGAGTTGCCCCCGAACCAGGTGGTGACCCTGCTGAACGAGGTCTTTTCCTCGTTCGACGCCCTCGCGGAGAAGTACCACCTCGAAAAGATCAAGACCATCGGCGATGCGTACATGGTCGCCGGCGGCGTCATCGGCAACGATCCCGCCTACAGCGCGGCCGTCCTCAGGATGGCCCTGGATGCCCGCGATGCGATCGCGCGCCACCCCGTGCTCGGGAGCGAGCGCTCGGGCATTCACATCGGCATCGCGAGCGGGCCGGTAGTGGCCGGCGTCATCGGCAAGAAGAAGTTCATCTACGATCTGTGGGGCGATACCGTCAACGTCGCGAGCCGTCTTTCTTCCGAGGCGGCGGCCGGGGACATCAACGTCGACGAGGTCACGGCGCGCCGGATGAAGAGCCATTTCCGCTTCGAGGGTCCGGAGTTGCTTCCGATCAAGGGTAAGGGGACGCTCCCGGTCTATCGCCTGGTGGCGCGGCTCACGGACGAATCGATGGCGCCGACCGGATTCCCCGCCAACGTTACGCCGCTGGCGCGCCGCCCGGCCTAGCGGCCGCGCCGAACACGTTCTCCCAGAGCGCCAGCACCGCTGCTGCAGCGGTCGCGACGCTCTCCCGCGGCACCCGCGCATACTTCTCTCCTTGCAGCCGCAGCATGTGCTGCAGCCGGCGCAGCTCCCGATAGGCATCGAAGGCGCCGAGCGCCAGCGCTTCGGGGATCAGACCGAGGCGGGCGGAAAGCTTGAGGAGGGCCAGGTTGCCGATGTTCCCGGTGAGTTCCGCGTGCTCGCAAGCGTAGCCCAGCACCAGGAACTGCACGATGAATTCCACGTCCACCAGCCCGCCGCGGTCGTGCTTGATGTCGAAGAGCGCGCTGCGGTTCGGATGTCCCTCCAGCATTTTCGCGCGCATCGCCGCCACCTCGCGGCGCAGCGCCTCGAGCTCCCGCGGCGTGCGCAGCATTTCGATCCGCAGCCGCTCGAACCGCTCTCCCAGCTCGCGATCGCCGGCGGCGAAGCGGGCGCGGGTGAGCGCCTGGTGCTCCCACGGCCAGGCCTTGTCGCGCTGGTACTCCGCGAACGCTGCGAACGGACTGACCAGGAGCCCGCTCGCCCCGTCCGGCCGCAGCCTCAGGTCGGTTTCGTACAGGATCCCGCCAGGGGTCAGCGTCGTGAGCCAGCTGTTGATGCGCTGCGCGAGGCGGGCGTACTGCACCGGCGCCTCCGGCTGCCTCGTCGTCGTAGAGAAAGATGATGTCGAGATCGGTGGCGTAACCCAGTTCCTTGCCGCCGAGCTTGCCGTAGCCGACGATCGCGAACCGCGGTTGCGGCCGGTGGCGAGTCTTGAGTCCCTCCCAGGCCAGACGCAGCACCTCCGCGAGGATCACGCACGCGAGGTCGCTCAGATGATCGCTCAGGGTTTCCAGGGGCAGGGTGCCGGCGAGATCCTGCGCCGCGAGATGAATGACCTGCGCCTGCTTGAAGTGGCGCAGCGTCTCCATCTGGCGCTCGGCGTCACCGCCGAGTTCGTCGAGCTGCGCGCGCAACTCCGCGGCGAGCTCGCCGCGGTCGGGCGTTGCGTAGAGGATGCGGGCGTCGAGGAGCTCGTCGAGCAGCACCGGATACCGCGCCAGGTATTCCGCTGCCCACGGACTCGCCGAAGCAAGCTGCGCCAGCCGCTCGATCGCCTGCGGGTACTCGAGCAAGAGCGAGAGGTAAGCGCTCCGCGTCGCGATGCTTTCCAGCAATTTGAGCATTCGCTCGAGGGTCGCGTCGGGTTGCGCATAGCGGGTCGCCTCGTCCACGAGCCGGGGCAGGAGACGGTCCACGCGCCCCTGGCCGGCGCTCGACAGGCTCTTGTAGCGCGCGCTGCGGCGCAGCTCCTGAAGCGCTCGCAAGCAGCCCGGACGCGTCCGCGAAACCCTGCTGCGCGAGCAGCGCCACCGCCTCGTCGTCGGCGATCGTGCCCGCCCACACTGCTGCGCAGGGTCGCGTTCCGGCGGTCGACTCGTCGTCCGCGAAGATGTCCTCGAACTGCCGCGTGACCCGCTCCCGATGCCCGTTCAGGGCGTCGAGGAAGGCCGCGTAGTCCGGATGGCCCATGGACTCGGCGATGAGCCTGCGGTCGGCGTCGCCGGCGGGGAGCGTCTGGGTCTGACGGTCATCGAGGTACTGCAGGCGGTGTTCGAGGTTGCGCAGGAAAACGTACGCGGCTTTCAGCTCCCGCACCGATTCGTGGGTGAGCAGGTGTCGCTCGGCGAGGGCATCGAGCACGGCAAGCGTCGGGCGGATGCGCAGCGCCGCCACCGCGGCCGCCGCGAATCAGCTGGAACACCTGGGCGAGGAACTCGATCTCGCGGATGCCGCCGGGACCGAGCTTGATGTTGTCGCCGAGGTCGCGGCGCGCGCACTTCCTGGCGGATCTGACTGTGCAGGTCGCGCATCGACCCGAAGGCGTTGAAGTCCAGATGCCGGCGGTACACGAACGGCCGCACGACGTCGACGAGCTCGTCCGCGCGACTGCCGCAGACGGCGCGCGCCTTGATCCAGGCGTAGCGTTCCCACTCGCGGCCCTGCGCGATGAAGTAGTTCTCGAGCATCGGCAGGCTCACCGCGAGCGGACCGCTGTCGCCGTAGGGGCGCAGCCGCATGTCGACGCGGAACACGTAACCGTCCGGCGTGAGGTCGTGCAGCGCGGCGATGATGCCTGCGGCCGACGCGGGTGAAGAACTCGTGGTTGCTGATCGCACGCAGGACCGCGCGTTTCGCCTTCCTCGGGATAGACGAAGACGAGATCGACGTCGGACGATACGTTCAGCTCCGCAGCCGCCGAGCTTGCCCATGCCCACGACCAGGAGGTCGAGCGGCGCGCCGGTCTCCTCGCCGAGCGGTGGTCCGTGGCGCGCCTCGAGCGTGCGCGCGACGTGCGCCGCCGCGCACGCGATCGTCTCCTCGGCGAGCGCCGTCGTGGTCGCCACCACCTCCGCGAGGTCGGCGGCTCCACCCAGGTCGCGAGCGATGAGGCAGAGCATGACGCGCTTGCGCAGGGCGCGCAGTCGCGCGTGCAAGGCCGCGCGGTGGGGAAGCTCGACCGCGCCGAGGAACGCGCGCATCGCCTCGCGCGAGAAGAGTCGCGCAAGATCCGTTTCGGCCGCGAGATGCGGCTCGGCGTCGATCAGGGTGGCGACGTAGCGCGAGTGACGGCGAGCGACCGCAAGCAGGTCGCCGGCGCCGCCTTGCGCGGCGGCAGCGGGGAGAGCGGGTGCGGCGGCGGAGGGGTTCGCGGTAGAATCCGACACCACGCCATTCTACTATCCTATCGATTCCCTCCCCGGCAGCCCAACCAGTGCCCCTCCTTCGCAGCATCCACTGGTTGAAGCACGGTGGTCTCTGGCTCTACAAGCTCACCACGTACGCGGTTCTCGTAGCCGGCTTCGGCTTCGCGGCGGTCGTGCTGGGCCTGCGCTATTACCTGCTGCCGGAGATCGGCCAGTACCGTTCCGACATCGAGGCGGCGGCGAGCCGCGCCGTGGGCGCGCCGGTGACGATCGCGCGGATCGACGCCGACTGGGACGGGCTGCGGCCGCACCTGAAGTTCAGCGATCTCAAGATCGCCGATCGCGAGGGCCGCACCGGCCTGCTTCTGAACGAGGTCCACGCTACGCTCTCGTGGCGCTCGCTGCTCCTGCTGCAGCCGGTATTCCATGCCCTGGAGATCGATCGCCCGACGCTGGTTCTGCGGCGCACTGCCGACGGTGCGCTGTGGATGGCCGGCCTGCCGCTGGCGGGGGGGGAAGGCGACAGTGGATTCGGAGACTCGCTCCTCAAGCACCGACAGATCGTCGTGCTCGGCGCGACCGTGATCTGGGTGGACGAGAAGCTCGCCGCACCCGAGCTCAAGTTGACCGGGGTCGACTTCCGCCTGGACAGCCGCGGACGGCGCCATCGCTTCGGTCTGCGCGCGGTCCCGCCGGCTGCGCTCGCGTCCCCGCTCGACGTGCGCGGGGATCTGCGCGGCGATCGCATGTCCGATCTCGCGAACTGGGACGGCGTGCTCTATCTGGAGCTTGCCTACACCGATTTCGCGCAGTGGCGGCAATGGCTGCCGTGGGCGACGCTGCCCACTCGCGGGACCGGGGCGCTCCGCGCTTGGCTCGACGTGTTCGACGGGGCGGTCGAGCAGGCGACGGGAGACATTCGTCTGGCCGACGTGCTCACCCATCTCGAGCCGCATCTGCCCGAGCTTGCGCTGACGCAGGTCAACGGGCGCGTCGGCTGGAAGCGTCTGCCGAACGGCCTCGAAGTGTCGTCCCGCGCGCTCGCGTTCGCGACGCCGGAAGGCGGGAGCCCGCAGCCGCTCGACCTCGCCGTGCGCCGGATTCTGCCAGGACAGCGCGATCCCGAACGGCTCGATCTGCGCGCGAACGTCCTCGACCTCGCGCTGCTCACCGCCATCGGCGACCGCCTGCCGATCGGGGACGACATCCGCCGCGATCTCGTCGCGGTCGATGCGCAGGGCCTGCTGCGCGACGTCAACATGACCTGGACCGGTCCCTTCGACCGGCCGACCGCGTTTCGCGTCGCCGCCCGCTTCAACGATCTCGGCATGCGCCCGGGTCCCGCCTGGCCCGGTGTCGAGGGACTGGATGGGAGCGTCGACGCGAACGAGAAAGGCGGCGCCATCACGCTCAAGACGCGCGACGTTCTACTCGACGCACCGACGGTCTTCCACGTGCCTCTCGCCTTCGATGCGATCGATGCGCAGGTCGCGTGGACCATGGCGAGGAACCGGCTGGAGGTGAAGGCGACGAGCCTTGCCTTCGCCAACCGCGACTTGGCCGGCAATGTCAGCGGCACGTATGCGGCGGATTCTGGTAGTGCGGGCGTGATCGACGTCAACGCCGCCCTGGCGCGTCTCGATCCGCAGGTCATCGGACGTTACCTTCCGCTCGTCATTGGACCGAACTCCCGCGAGTGGGTCGACCGCGCGCTGCTCGGCGGGCGACTCACCGACGCCCGGTTCAAGGTCAAGGGCGACCTCGATCAGTTCCCGTGGCCAGGCGGCAAGAGCGGCCAGTTCTCGGTGCAGGCGCAGCTCGACGACGTGGCCGTGCAGTTCGACGAAGACTGGCCGCGGATCGACGGCATCAAGGGAACGCTCTCGTTTCAGGGCGAGGGCATGGAAGTGGCCGCCAATTCCGCCACCGTCATGGGCATTCACATTGCCAAGGTGCGCGGCGTGATCAAGGATCTGTACCACGACCGCCAGCGCCTCACCATCGCCGGCGAGGCGATCGGCGCCACGACCGAGTTCCTGAACTTCATCGAAAGCAGCCCTGTCGGCGAGATGATCGACCATTTCAACCGCGAGGTGAGCGCGAACGGTTCGGGCAGGCTCGAGGTGAAGCTCGAAGTGCCCCTGCAGGCGAGCCGCGACACGCGGGTGGCCGGCAGTTACCTGTTCGAAGGCAATCGGCTGCTTTTCTCCGGCGACGTGCCGCCAGTCGATCAGGTCAACGCCAAGCTCGAGTTCAACGAGAACGGCATCCGCATGCAGAACGGGACCGCCGTGACGGTGGGCGGCCCCGCGGTCGTGAACATAGCCACCGAGGGCGGCACGGTCACGATCGGCCTGGGCGGCCGCGCCGACCTGGACGCGTTCCGCCGGCAGGGCGCGGATTACTTCTGGCTGCCCTATCTGCGGGGCACGGCGGCGTGGCGGGGATCGATCGTGCTGAAGCACGAACTGACCGACTACTCTTTCGAGTCCGACCTGCAGGGCGTGGGGTCGACGCTGCCGGTGCCGCTCGCGAAGACGACCGCCGAGGTGCTGCCGACGCGCTTCGAGCGCCGGGCGCAGAGTCCCAATGCGGATCGCCTCGATCTCGCCTTCGGCAAGGAGATCGCGTTGGCTCTGGAGCGGCGGCGCAGCGACGGAGTCCTCACCCCCACCCGCGGGATCCTGGCCCTCGACGCGCCCGTCACCCTGCCGGAGAAGGGGCTCGTGATCGTCGGCACCACACCCGCGCTGAACCTGAGCCGGTGGCAGGCCGTGCTCGATCACGTGCCGCCGGGGAAATCGCTGCTGCCTCTGTCCGCGATCGACGTGAAGGTCGGTGTGCTGCAGTGGCTGCACCGGCCGTTCAACGATCTCCGCGTGAAGGCGGCGATCGGAAACGGCGTGTGGCAAGGCACGGTCGCCGGCCCCGAGCTCGCCGGTGAGTTCACCTACGTGGTCAAGGACAATGGCAAGCTCGCTGCACGCTTGTCGCAGCTCACGCTGCCCGCGACCGATCCCACTGACCGGCAAGCCGACACCCTTCCGGCGGGGCAGCCGGACCCGACGGCGAAGCCGCCGGATCTCGACGTGATCGCCGAGGCCTTCCGGCTCGGCGACAAGGACCTCGGGCGCCTGGAGGTGGTCGCCGATGTTCAGGGCCGGGACTGGCGCATCGACCGGCTCAAGGTCAGCAATCCGGAATCGACGCTGCTCATGAAGGGCCAGTGGCGCTCGTGGCTGGTGCAGCCGACCACCGACGTGAGCGTCGACCTCGAGGTGATCGATGCCGGGAAGCTTCTGAAGCGCCTCGGCTACCCGGAGGGCGTCAAGGGGGGGAAATCGAAGCTCTCCGGCCATCTCGAGTGGCAGGGCCGGCCGCAGGACCTCGATCTCGCCACGCTGTCCGGCGACCTCAAGCTCGAAACGCAGAAAGGCCAGTTCGTCAAGCTCGAACCGGGCATCGCCAAGCTCCTGGGCGTGATCAGCCTGCAGTCGTTGCCGCGGCGCATCAGTCTCGACTTCGGCGACATCTTCAGCACCGGACTCGCGTTCGACGGCATCACGGCGACCATCGCGATCGCGAAGGGCATCGCTGCCACCAGCGACTTCGTCATCCGCAGCCCTTCGGCCAGCATCGCCATGACGGGCGAGGTCAACCTCGCGGCGGAGACGCAGAATCTGCGCGTGCGCGTCGTGCCATACTTGGGCGAAGGTGTCGCCCTCGGCGCCACCGCGATCGGCGGCCCGATCGCGGGGGTGGCGGCGCTGGCGGTGCAGAAGCTCCTGCGCGATCCGCTCGGTCAGATCATGGCCTTCGAGTATGCCGTGACCGGAACCTGGTCCGATCCGCAGGTGTCGAAAATTTGAACACGAGATCTCCTTTCACCCGATCATGACCACTTTGACCCGCTCCAACCCTCGCGACACGTCGGCCACGGCCGTCGACGCGCCGCCGCCCGCCTTTCGCGTGGCGGCCGTGCAGATGGCGTCGGGCCCCAACGTGAACGGCAATCTGCGGGAGGCAACGCGCCTCATCGAAATGGCGGTGGATCAGGGCGCGCGGCTCGTGGGCCTGCCTGAATACTTTCCGATCATGGGCATGAAGGACACCGACAAGGTCGCGCTGCGGGAAGCAGAGGGGCATGGTCGGCTGCAGGAGTTCCTCTCCGGTACGGCGAGGAGACTCGGCGTCTGGATCGTCGGCGGTACGGTGCCGCTCGTGGCGAACGCGGCAGACAAGGTGCGCAACACCTGTCTGGTTTACGATGATCGCGGCAGCCTCGTCACCCGCTACGACAAGATCCACCTCTTCGGCTTCTCGATGGGCGAGGAGAGCTATTCCGAGAACCGGACCATCGAGCCGGGCGACCGCGTGGTGGCGTTCGACAGTCCCTTCGGCCGCATTGGCCTTTCGATCTGTTATGACCTGCGCTTCCCCGAACTCTACCGTGCGATGGGTCGCGTCGATCTCATCTTCGTGCCGTCCGCCTTCACCGAGACCACGGGCAAAGCGCACTGGGAGACGCTGATCCGTGCTCGTGCCATCGAGAACCTCGCCTACGTCGTGGCGCCCGCGCAGGGCGGCTATCACGTGAACGGGCGGGAGACGCACGGCAACTCGATGATCGTGGATCCGTGGGGTGTCGTCGTCGACCGTCTTCAGCGCGGCTCCGGCGTCGTGGTGGCAGGGGTGAGCCCGAGCTACCAGACCACGCTCAGGGCGAGCCTGCCGGCGCTCGATCACCGCACGCTCTAAAAAATTACGCCGCGCCGACCCGGGCGCGATCCGTCCGGCTGCCGCTGGCGGACAACCGAAAAGGACCCACGTGCACACCGAAACACGCCCCACGCATCCGCTCAACACGATCGAGACCGCGACGGACCGGCTGCTCGTCCCCTACGCGCTCGACACGACCCACCTCGAGCGCACCTTCGGCGACATCCTCGCGCACCGGGTCGACTACGCAGATTTGTACTTCCAGTACAGTCGTTCCGAAGGCTGGAGCCTCGAAGAGGGGATCGTCAAATCCGGCACCTTCAACATCGACCAGGGTGTGGGGGTGCGGGCGGTGTGCGGCGAGAAGACCGCCTTCGCCTATTCCGACGACATCAGCGCGGCGGCCCTGCGGTCTGCGGCGGAGGCAACCCGGGCGATCGCGCGGCAGGGGGGCGAGGGCAGCGCTCGGGTGATGAAGGGCAACAGCGCGCCGGCGCTCTATCTGCCGCATGACCCGCTCGCGAGCCTGGCTGACGCCGACAAGGTCGCGCTGCTGGAGCGCATCGAACGCATGTGCCGCGCCCGCGATGCGCGCGTGACGCAGGTCATGGCGAGCCTCGGCGGCGAGTACGAGGTGATCCTGCTGGCGCGCTCCGACGGCGTGCTGGCGGCGGACGTGCGCCCGCTGGTGAGGCTTTCCGTGCAGGTCATCGTTGAATCTAACGGCCGGCGCGAGCAGGGTTCTGCGGGCGGCGGTGGGCGTTTCGACTACGCCTACTTCACGGACGAGCGTCTCGCAACCTATGCGCAGGATGCGGTCGAGCAGGCGCTCGTGAATCTCGACGCGCGTCCTGCGCCGGCTGGCACCATGACCGTCGTGCTGGGGCCGGGATGGCCGGGCGTGCTCTTGCACGAGGCGGTCGGCCACGGTCTCGAGGGCGATTTCAACCGCAAGGGCACTTCCGCCTTCTCGGGCCGCGTCGGCGAGCGCGTGGCGGCGCGGGGCGTGACCGTCGTCGACGACGGCACGCTGCCGAACCGCCGCGGGTCGCTTTCCATCGACGACGAGGGTCATCCGACGCAGCGCACCGTCCTGATCGAGGACGGCATCCTCGAGGGGCTACATGCAGGATTCCCTGAATGCGCGCTTGATGGGTGTCTCCGCCACCGGCAACGGCCGGCGCGAGTCGTACGCGCACATCCCGATGCCGCGCATGACGAACACCTACATGCTAAACGGCGACAAGGATCCCGAGGAGATCGTCCGCTCGGTGAAGAAAGGGCTTTTTGCCAAGAACTTCGGCGGCGGCCAGGTCGACATCGTGAGCGGCAAGTTCGTGTTCTCGGCGGCCGAGGCCTACCTCATCGAGAACGGCCGCATCACGCATCCGGTCAAGGGCGCCACCCTGATCGGCAACGGCCCCAGCGCGCTCACGCGCATCTCGCTCATCGGCAACGATATGCGGCTCGATCCCGGTGTGGGCACGTGCGGCAAGGAAGGTCAGAGCGTGCCGGTCGGTGTCGGGCAGCCGACGCTGCGCATCGACGGGCTCACTGTGGGCGGGACGGCGTAGGACAGCCTGTTACGTGTTTCCGTGCGACTTCGCTCGCACCGCGCTCACTGCCAGCGGCCGCGCCTTGCTCGCTGCGCCGATCGCACCGGATCTGACGGCAACCGTCTGCGGCATGGGCTCGCCCACGGCGCGCGTGCGCCCGGGCTCCATCCCGGCCCAGCCAGCGAGACGGCTGCGAGCGCGCGCGAATTTCTTGCGCAGCCGTTCCGCCTCGACGCCGGCTTGCCAAACGATCACGGCCCGCAGGCAGAGCAGGCGATCCTGAAATCCGAGGCTTGCGCGGCCGACGGCCTTCAGGTGCTCCACGAAGAGCCGCAGGTTGGGCCAGAAGAATCGGCCGCTGCGAAGCCGCGGGTCGACCCACGCGGCGCGCTCGCGAATCGACCGGTTCGCCTCGGTGGATTTCCCCGCGTGCACGCGGCGGTAGAAGAGCGCCTCGGGCACCTCCGCCCACCGTCCCGCCATCGCGAGCTCGGCCAGGAGAACGTGGTCGGAGCGGACGTAGTAGCCGAGCAGCGCCGTACGGCGCAAAACGTCGATGCGCATCAGGCCGAGGACCGTGTTGCAGAGAAAGAGGTTCGCGAGCAGATGCCGAAAGCGGGCGTGCGGCGCCTCCTCGGAGAGCGCGAGCCGATCGTCGTAGTGGGAAGTGACCCTGCCCAGGGCATCGATCAGCATGGTCCGCGGGTACGCGAGAACCACGCGGGGATCGGATTCGAGGGCGGCGACGCAGCGCTCGAGATGGCGTGGCTCGCAGACGTCGTCGGCGTGATGCCAGCGAAAGAAACGTCCCCGCGCTTCGGCAATGACGAAGTTGTGGTTCCAGGCAGCGCCGCGGTTGGCCTCGTGCCGGACATAACGGACACGCCGATCGGCAGCGGCGTAGCGGCGGCAGATGTCCGCCGTCCCGTCGTCGGAACCGTTGTCGGAGATGACGATCTCGAAGTCGCCGCAGGTCTGCGCGAGAAGTGAATCCAGCGATGCCTCGAGAAACCGCGCACCGTTGTAGATCGGCATGCCCAATGTCACCAAGGGCGCGGCTTGACGATCCGCCACGTTGCGTTCTGCCGCGATCACGGGGAGGTCGTACCGGGCGGAATCAGTCGGGACCGGATCGATCCGGAAGTCGAGCCATGTCGGCCCCCGCGCCTGGCAGGCGCGCTTGTGTCGTGCGATCTTCGGCAAGTCCCGGCACACCATCGCGGCACCCAGCAGCGACGGGAGCATAGGCGAGGGTGACAGCGACGCGAGCGACTTGCACAGACTTTCGAGCACGAGAGTGGTCAGCTCCCGATAGGCCGAGCGCACCATGCCCTGGTCAGCGGGATTCTTGAGGGCGCGGACGGCCTGGGCGCGCGCAAATCGCGCGCTTCTGACCAGACGCCGCAAGCGACCCGGCCGGTATGCGGGCTGGTGGAACCCCCGTGCATGGCGGATGCGGGCCTGCGGGACCACGAAGCACGAGAAGCCGTGATACGCCATCCTCGCGCAGTAGTCGTCGTCCTCGCCGTACATGAAAAAGATGGGATCGAAGCCCCCGACTTCCTGCAGGCAGCGCCGGGATACGAGCCAGGCGGCTGCGTTCACGGACGACATGCGATAGCAGCCGGCGAGATCGCCGCCGTACGCATCGGAGATGAATTCCGGTGCCTGGGGCGCGAGGTAGTACATGAGGAAGTTCCGATCCAGAAGCGTGCCGGTGTCGTTGAGGTGCACCGGGCTCGCCACGCCGGCGTCCGCATGAACACGCATGAAGGCAAGCAGCGCGGAGATCGTGTTCGGTTCGACCTCCGCATCCTGGTTCAGGAGGAAGACGAATTCCGCGCCCCGGCGCATCGCATGCGCGATGCCGACATTGTTGGCTTTGCCGAAGCCCAGGTTCGTGCGCTGCTGGATGACCTCGACGCCGGCTACCGAGCGCGCGATGGCCACGCTGTCGTCGCGCGACGCATTGTCGACGACGACTATGCTGACAGGATGATCGCTCCGGCGCAGGCTCTGCAGGCAGCTCTCGATCCAGGGTGCCCCATTGTAGTTCACGACGACTGCAAACACTTCAGCCATGGCTGCGCCCGGTTGCGAAGGTGAAATCGAGGAAGGATGCGCGCTCCACTAGACGAAGAGCCCTGCACCCGCGGTGCAAGTTGCACTGAATTGTTAACTGTCTGACACTCCGTGACAAGCGTTTCTGTCATCATTTTTTGTCGCCGCAAGACGACAGCCGAATATGATTCAAAGCCCGCTCGGATGCCGGTAATCCCAGCATTCACAGGGTTTTCGGGCCGGTCAGCGACACCTCGAACAACTCACACAAACCATGCAAAACGTGAAATCGAATTCGACTTCCGCGCGCGGAGCAGACCCCGACGCCCGCACCGCCGAGAGGGTTATGCGCGGTCGCGCGGTTTCCAACGCACGCTGGATCGCGGTCTCGCGCGTGGTATCGATTGGTGTTCAACTCCTGAGCCTCGCGTGGTTGTCGCGGCTGCTGATGCCAGCGGACTACGGATTGGTGGCGATGGCGATGGTGGTGACCAACCTCGCCAATCTGGTCCGGGACATGGGAACCACGCAGGCTCTGATCCAGAAAGACACGCTCAACGAAGAGACCATCCTCACCGCCTTCTGGTTCACCGCGGCCATCGGTCTGGTGCTCGGTATCGCGGTCGCAGCGCTGGCGCCGCTGGCGGCGCTGGCGTTCGAGGCGCCTGCCGTCACCGGCATCCTGGTGCTGCTGGCGGTCACGTTTCCGGTGCTGGGCGCGACCACGGTGCACCAGGCGCTGCTCGAGCGCGATTCGCGATTTCCGCTGCTCGCCCGCATCGCGGCCGTGTCCGCCGTGTCGGGGCTCACCGTCGCCGTCGCCGCGGCCTACCTGGGAGCAGGCGCGTACAGCCTCGCACTCGGCTCGCTTACCACGGCAGTGCTGTCGTCGGGGCAGCTCTGGCTCGCCGCACCGGTGAAGCCCCGCTGGGCCTGGAGCCGGCACGAGCTCCGCGGGATCAGGCAGTTCAGCGACTACCTGGTAGGCTTCAACCTGATCAACTACTTTTCGCTCAACGCGGACAGCATGATCATCGGCCGCTTCCTGGGAGCGGACAGCCTGGGTCTTTACTCGCTCGCCTACAAGATCGTGGATTTTCCGGTGAACAATCTGACCTTCGTTGCATCGCGTGCCCTGTTCCCGGTGATGAGCCGCCAGCAGGCCGTGCCGGAGGAGATGACCGCGCTCTACCTGCGCACGCTCGCGATGATCGCCTTTGTCGCGGCACCGATGACGATGGGATTGGCGGTCCTGCGCGAGCCCTTCATCGCGGTGGTGCTGGGCAGCAAGTGGCTCGCGATGGCCGATGTCCTCATGTGGTTGTCCGCGGTGGGCTTCGTGAGCTCGCTCACGTGTACGACCGGATCGGTGCTGATGGCGCGGGGGCGCACGGACTACCTGTTCTATCTCGGCATCGTCGGCGTCGTGTTGCAGGTTCCGGCTTTTGTCATCGGACTCAGGTGGGGGGTAGAGGGCGTCGCGGCGGGCCATCTCGTTGCCACGGTGGTGACCGCCGTCATCGCTTTCTACGTGGTGCTGCGGGTGCTGGGACAGGGTGCGTCGGCGTTTTTGCGCTCGGTCGCGAAGCCGATCACGCTTGCGGGGGCGATGGCGCTGGTGATCCTGGGCTGCCAGGCTGCACTTCACCCGATCGATGTTCCGGGGGTGGTCGAGCTCGTCGTGCTGGTGCTCGTCGGAGGCGCGACGTACGGCGCTCTCGCATTCGCGTTTGCGCGTGAGTCGCTGCGGGAGGTATCCCGTTTCTTCCGGCGGCGCTGATGGGTGTTCTGCAAGGGATGCGGAAGATCGCGGAGCCCAACGCTGCCGCGTACGGCAACTCGCGGCTGATCGGTCAGTTCGTGCTGAGCGCCGATCTGCGCCGAGTCACCCGAGGGGTGGCGCTCGGATCGCATCGGGGCGTGGCGCCTCGCTCGTCACCCGAGCTTGCCGGCGGTCCGGATGGTGGCCGAGGCGGACCGGCCGGTCGGCTGGATGCTGGGATATCCGATCAGCGAGGAAGGCAGTGCTGCTTGCCGATGGCGACAGCCTTCGCGTGCCGGCAGAGTCGATGGCATCGGCGGCAGCCGTTCGAGAGCGTTCGTGTACGCCTTCGGCGGCCGCTTCGCGGTGGCGGTGCTCGATGCCCCGCATCCGCGTTTCTACCTGGATCCGTGCGGGTCGTTGTCGGCGGTGTACTGCGCACACCAGCGCATCGTCGCCTCGACCCCGAACCTGATCCCCTACGACGAGCACTCCCGAGATCGGGTGGAACTCGCCTGCGCCATCGGCATCCCGTACACGGAGGGCATGTATCCCTTCACACTGACCCCGCGGCACGGGGTCGACCGCATTCTTCCGAATCACTATCTGGACCTGCGCGACTGGCGAACGAAGCGCCA
Organism: uncultured beta proteobacterium; assembly: GCA_963734295.1. Lineage (GTDB taxonomy): Bacteria > Pseudomonadota > Gammaproteobacteria > Burkholderiales > JAEUMW01 > JAEUMW01. The sequence goes on from CAVTGS010000012.1 coordinate 63,354, forward strand.
CTGGCCGAAGGGGCCTCTGGTAGAAACGCACGCCGTGGAAGAGGCGGTGGCGGAGATCGCGACCATCGTCAAGCGACAGATCGCAGCCGTCGTGGCGGCCACACCGACGTACCTTCCGCTGACCGCCGGACTCGACTCGCGTATGTTGCTCGCGTGCGCGCGCGGCGTGGCAGACCGGCTCGAGCTATTCACGCGTGCGATCGGTGACCGCAACGCCGCCATCGACTGCGACACGGCGCGGCGGATCGCGAAGCGGTTTGGACTGAAGCACTTCCTGCTGCCGATGGTGCCATCCACGCACGCGGACCTCGAAGAGTGGATGTTTCGCATCGCCTACTCGACGAGCGAGCTCCGCGGCTGGCAGTGCGCGACCATGTACAAGCGCCTGCCGGGCGGACATGCCGTGCTCGGCGGTCAGGCGGGGGAAGCGGCACGAGGCTACTACTGGCGAGCGGACGATACCGGGGCGACGGCGATTTCGCCGGAGCGGCTGGTCGAGATCTGCGCGTGCCCGATCGAGGCGGAGACGCTGGCGGTGGCGCGGGCCTGGCTCGAGACGGTGCCGGCCGCGGATGCATTGCAGACGCTGGATCTTTTTTTCGTCGAACAGGACATGGGGGGCTGGGCGGGCATCGTGCCCTATGCCGAGTGCGACCCTGGCTTCCCGATTTTCCCGCTCTGTCACCGCCGAGTCGTGGAACGCATGCTCACGCTGCCGGCGCCGTATCGACGTGCCGGGCGCATGGCGCGGGATGTCATCGCGCGGGAATGGCCGGAGCTGCTCGAATGGCCGATCAACGAACCGATCGGCGCCACCCGTCTGCTGTTCGAAGCGAAGCGGGCGCTGCACAGGACGAGGCAGGCGCTGCGCCGCATCGCGGTCGGCCCGCTGTCGTAGCGCTACCGGTCGCCCTGCGCGAGCAGCGCGGCATCGCCGCCCGCCGCCGCGGTGTTGATCGACAGCGTGCGCTCGACAGCGAAGCGAAACAGATAATGCGGGCCGCCGGCTTTCGGGCCAGTGCCCGACCTCCCTTCGCCGCCGAAGGGCTGCACGCCGACGACCGCGCCGATCATGTTGCGGTTGACGTAGACGTTGCCGACGCGCGCCCGCGCGACGATCCGGCGCACGGTTTCGTCGATGCGGCTGTGGATGCCGAGTGTGAGGCCGTAGCCGGTCGCGTTGATGCGGTCGACGATCGCGTCGAGGTCGTCGGCCCGGTAACGGACGACGTGCAGCACCGGGCCGAACACCTCGCGCTCGAGCCGGTCGATACGGTCGAGCTCGATCAGCGTCGGCGCGAAGAAAGAGCCATGTTGGCACGCGTCCGGCAGCGCGATGCGGTGGCGCACGCGGCCCGCCGCGGCCATGGCCGCCACGTGCGCGTCGAGCGTGTCGCGCGCCTCGCTATCGATCACTGGCCCGACATCCGTCGCAAGCAGGGCCGGGTCGCCGACCGCGAGCTCGTCCATCGCTCCCTGCAGGAGCTCCATGACGCGCGGCGCGACCTCGTCCTGCACGAAAAGCACGCGCAGCGCGGAGCAGCGCTGGCCGGCGCTGTCGAACGCCGAGGTCAGCGCATCGCCGACGACCTGCTCCGGCAGTGCCGAGCTGTCCACGATCATCGCGTTCTGGCCGCCGGTCTCCGCGATCAACGGGACCAGCGCACCGCGGCGCGCGAGCGAGCCCGCGATCGACCGCGCGACGTCCGTCGAGCCGGTGAAAGCGACACCGGCGGTGCGCGGGTCGGCGACGAGCGCTGCGCCGATCTCGCCGCTGCCCGGAAGCAACGCCAGCACGTCCGGCGGAACGCCGGCCGCGAGCATGAGCTCGACCGCGCGGAATGCCACGAGCGGCGTCTGCTCGGCCGGCTTGGCGATGGCGGCGTTGCCGGCGGCGAGCGCGGCAGCGATCTGACCGGTGAAGATCGCCAGCGGAAAATTCCATGGACTGATGCAGACAAACGCGCCTCGGCCGTGCAGCGTGAGCGCGTTGGATTCCCCGGTGGGTGAGGGCAGCGACAGCGCGGCCGCGAAGTGTTGCCGTGCCTGTGCCGCGTAATAGCGGCAGAAATCGGCGGCTTCTCGCACTTCGCCGATGGCGTCGGCGCGCGTCTTGCCGGCCTCGCGCGCCAGCAGCACGACCAGTTCGTCGCGGGCGTTCTCGATCGAGTCGGCTGCACGGTCGAGCACGGCGGCTCGAGATCGGCCGCCGGCGGCATCCCAGGCCGGCTGCGCCGCGAGAGCAAGCGACATCGCCGCATCGATGTGTGCGGGCTCGGCATCGACGACACTTCCGATCTCGCGGCGATGGTCCGCGGGCTCGACAACCGACCGGGCGCGGCCCGCCATGCGTTTGCCGCCCACCAAGGGCGTCGCCGCCCAGCGCGAATTCTCCCGGGCCGAGAACGCGGCATCGAGCGCCGCCATTTCCAGCTGATCGGCGAGGCTTGCGCCGCGCGAGTTGATCCGTTCGGGGGCGAACAGGTCGCGCGGCAGCGGCAGTGCGGGGTTCGGAATCGCACCCCGCGCGCGGACACGGCGGGCGGGATCGGCGACGACCTCCTCGACGGCCACGCCCGCGTCTGCGATGCGGTTCACGAAGGAAGTGTTGGCGCCGTTCTCGAGCAGCCGACGCACGAGATACGGCAGCAGGTCGTGGTGACTGCCGACCGGGGCGTAGACGCGGCAAGCGATGGAGAGCCTGTCGGCAGGGACGATCTCGTCGTAGAGCGATTCGCCCATGCCGTGCAGGCGCTGGAATTCGAATCCGTTGTCCCGTAACGAGCGCTCGGCCGCGTACTCGACGATCGCCGACGCGGTGTGGGCGTTGTGTGTCGCGAACATCGGATACAGCTTCGCATGCGCGGCAAGGAGGCGCCGCGCGCAGGCGAGATACGCGACGTCGGTGTGGGCCTTGCGCGTGAACACCGGGTAGCCGGCGAGACCCTGCACCTGGGCGCGCTTGATCTCGGTGTCCCAGTAGGCACCCTTCACGAGACGCACCGGCAGCCGCTGATGCTGCTCGGCCGCGAGTGCGGCGAGCCATTCGATCACCGGCAGGGCGCGCTTCTGATACGCCTGCACCGCGAGCCCGAGCCCGTCCCAGCCGGCGAGCGCATGATCGCGGCGGACGCGCGCGAAGACCTCCAACGACAGTTCGAGGCGTTCCGCTTCCTCGGCGTCGACGGTGAGCCCGATGTCGCCTTCCTTGGCGATGCGCGCAAGCTCGAGGAGGGCCGGAACGAGCTCGGCCAGCACGCGCCGACTCTGCGCGAATTCGTAGCGCGGATGCAGGGCGGAGAGCTTGACCGAGATCGAAGGCTGTGCGAATACGTCGGCGCCGCAATCGCGCGTCGCAGCGATCGCCCCAATCGCCGCGGCGTAGGCCGCGTGGTAGCGCCTCGCGTCGGCGGCGGTGAGAGCCGACTCGCCCAGCATGTCGAAAGAGTAGCGAAAGCGCGTGTTGCCGGCGGAGCGGCTGCGTTCGAGCGCCTCGCCGATCGTGCGCCCCATCACGAACTGCTCGGCCATGAGCTTCATCGCCTGGCGCAGCGCGAGGCGGACGACCGGCTCGCCGGCGCGGGCTGCCACGCGCTCGTACCATGCGGCCGGATCGCGTGCCGCGTCGGCGTCGATCTGCGTCAGCTTGCCGGTGAGCATGAGACCCCAGGTCGACGCGTTGACCAGGAACGATCCGCTCTGATCCAGGTGTTTGCGCCAGTCGCCGCGCGAGAGCTTGTCGCGAATCAGGCGGTCGGCGGTCGCGGCATCGGGAATGCGCAGCAGCGCCTCCGCCACGCACATGAGCAGCACGCCTTCCTGCGTCGAGAGGTCGTATTCGCGGAGGAAGCGATTCCATGCCGACGGTACGTGCCCGGCGTGCGCGCACCGTCGTCGACCCAGCCGCGGGCGCGCGCCAAGACGCGGGCCGAAGCCTCGGCGGACAGCTCTGCGAGGGGCAGGAGTTTGGCGACCGTGTCGCTCTCGTCGGCGAGAAAGGCGTTACGGACTGCGTCGGCGGGAGGGTGTTCGGGGAGCATGGGGCCGTGGCGCGCCAGAGCTATCGCTGGTGGCTGCTCAGCGGTTCAGGTAGGGGCGAAACATTGGCACTGCCCGTGGGTCAGCCTGGGCGACGCCGAAGGCACGTACTGTAAATCTGCGGCTCGACCCTGTCTCGAGTGTCGTGAAGCAAAAATGCATCTGACAGTCGATGCCTGAACAAGCCGGCCTAAGGGACGACGGGCGTCTCGCACGCTACAGCCGCGCAGCTGTTTTCACCACCGAGAATGTAAGCGTCCCAATCGGGGAGGCTGCCGCGCTGGATTAGTCGACGAAGTATTTCAGCGCAGAGCTTCGTACCCTGATGCAACAAGTCACGCGTTGTCACCCCCAAGCCCTTTACACGTTCTCGGTCGGAAAGGGTTTCGCCATGTGCTGCCCTAGATCTGAGCACATAGAGAGCCTTGAGAATCTCAAAGTGCTTACGTCGCTCGACAGCCGTTCCAGCGAGCAGCACCGCTCCCCGTTGCCTGACACGGTAGGCAATTGGCGCATCGTACGGCTCTTTACCCGTGAGTAATGCCTCAAGGGCGATGCCGAGCTCTAGCGCTACATCTGTTGGGTCATCGCGTCGCATCGCGACGTTCAAGCGCCGAAGAGGAAGCATCAGACGGTCGCGGACCTGGCGATCTAATCCTAGAAATTCCGAGACAACAGTGCGCGCCCGCGACTCATCGATGGGCCTCGGTGGAATCATTCTGTGGAACTCACGCTCGACAGTCCGTCCGCCCCATCCCCTAACCCCACCGACAACTGGAGTTGATACGTCGCATTGGAACCAACCGGCTATTTCACAGACGCTCGCATCCGCGACTAGACACAAGCAGCTGGCGATGTCCTGCAGGACGCCCGTATTTGTCGGCGTGTCCTTCTGCGGACCGGGTGGCAGGAAGACCGGACGCATTGTCCGGGAGGAAGTCAGCACTGCTGTTGGACGAGGACGTTTGGGAAATGCAGTACTGCCAGTGTGCAGAGTCTCCGGGACCCCTGTGAGCAGGTCCTTAATCTGGGATGCAGGAAGGTCGGCCAATGAGCGTAGCGTGACATTGTCACCCAAGTCCAAAGGGCGTTCTGGTGTCAACCCCCACAATGCGATGATCTCATCCAATCGAAGTTCATTGCGGTACACGAACTCGTTCAGTTGAGCGATGACATCACTTGGGGCTCTGTGGCGAGCCTGAGCCAAGCACCAGTTTGCTACGTGCTTAAGGTGGAATGAACTGGAACTGTTGGGCGTATACCTGACATAACCATTCTCGTATGCGGCGAAGGTACCTCGAGATCGAAGGAGCTGCGTGATCTCTTGCACACCTCCATCGGACTCGTCTACGTGCTGTGCAGCAATCTGTTTGTACCAGCCCGACTGCGGATTGAAATGGGCGAGCTGTGGACTGGTTCGCGCTGTCGGCGCTAGTCGAGCGAGTGCTTCCACTAGGGGGGCTGAATCGGTCATATTCTCTGCCCTCCCAATTGTCGAACGGGGTCTATCACCGGCAAGAGCTCAGCAAAGCCGTAACTTTGCGGTCCGTGGCGCCCCGAACACGAATCGAACGTGCGACCTACCCCTTAGGAGGGGGTTGCTCTATCCACTGAGCTACCGGGGCGCGTGCCGCGGATTTTACTTTATGGCCGAGACCCCCACCACCCGCGCTCCAGAAGCGCTCGAATCGATGATGCAGATTCCATGAGGTGGCTTGAGCTTCAGTTCATAGCGTGCCATCGGCATGGTTTCTCCAGAGAATCATCATGTTGTGACATCTTGGCAGCAGAGCTTCGAATCGAAGGGTCGCGGCCCGCAGGCTGCGAAGCACCTCTCGACGCCGTGCGGGTCGACCTCGGTGCGCTGCCGACCCGCTTACAGTGCCCATATCTCTCAGCCTCGACGCTCGCTATCTACTTTAGAATCCAGTAAGACCCCAGCACGGCGAGCCGGGGAAGGCGGCGAAGTCGCCCCACGACCGTTACGGAGTCAGCGCGATGACGGAGCTCACGAAGGCAGAGATCAAGCGACTCACCGTCGCGCTCGACCAGCGCTACCGCCTGCTCAAGGAGGAAGTGCTGATGGAGCTCGAACGCTCGGGCGAAAGCAACTACATCAATCTCGCCGGCGGCGTGCACGACACCGCGGACGAATCGATGGCCGACCTTCTCTCCGACTTGAGCGCGGAAAGCGTGCATCGCCAGGTCAACGAAATGCGCGAGATCGAGGTAGCCCTGCGCCGCATCCGGGAGAAAGAGTACGGCGAGTGCGTGGAGTGCGGTGCCGAGATCGGCTTTCAGCGCCTGCTCGCCTATCCGACGGCGACCCGCTGCATCGCGTGCCAGACCCACAAGGAGAAGATGTTCGGCGGCGGCGGCAGGCCTTCACTGTAGTCCTCGGCGGGAGGACTTGCTGAAGAGCCGCGGCTGGTCGCGTGCGGTAACCTCAGCGCCGCTTGTAGCGAGTCGGCACGAAGGGGATCGCTGCGACGGATACCGGCACCGGCTGGTTGCGCACGCTCGCATGCAGAGCCGTGCCCGCCGCTGCGAACGCCGCTTCGACGTAGCCCATCGCGACCGGCGCGCCGACCGTGGGGCCGAAGCCGCCGCTCGTGACTTTGCCGACGACGCGGCCGCCTGCCTCGATCAACTCGCTGCCTTCGCGCACGGGCATACGCCCCTGCGGCTGCAGACCCACGCGCTTCCGGGCGACGCCGTCTTCCTCGAGCTGGCGCAGGATCGCGGCGGCGCCCGGATAGCCACCCGGCCGCGCGCCCCCCGTCCGGCGCGACTTCGACAGCGCCCACGCGAGGTCGGCTTGCACCGGCGTGGTCGTCGTGTCGATCTCGTGGCCGTAAAGGCAGAGACCGGCCTCCAGACGCAGGGAATCGCGCGCCCCGAGGCCGATCGGGGCCACCTCCGGTTCGGCGAGGAGCGCACGCGCCAGCGCTTCTGCACGCTCTGCGGGCACGGAGATCTCGAACCCGTCTTCGCCGGTGTAGCCGGAGCGGCTGACGAAGCACGGCGCGCCGGCGAGGCTCACGCGCCCCACCGTCATGAAGGTCATCGGCGCGGTGTCCGGCGCCAGTCGCGCGAGGACCGCCCCGGCCTGCGGACCCTGCAGCGCGAGCAGCGCCCGATCGGTGAGCGCTTCCACCTTGCAGCGATCGCTAAGATGCGTGCGCAGATGATCGAGGTCCTGCGCCTTGCACGCAGCGTTCACGACGAGGAAAAGGTGATCGCCGAAGTTGGCAATCATCAGATCGTCGAGGATCCCGCCCGTTTCATTCGTGAAGAGCGCGTAGCGCTGGCGGCCGACGCCGAGGTCGACCACGTCGACTGGCACCAGCGCTTCGAGCGCCGCGGCCGCCTCGGCGCCCGAGAGCCGCACCTGCCCCATGTGGGAGATGTCGAAGAGGCCGGCGGCGGTGCGCGTGTGCAGGTGCTCCTTGATGATTCCTGTGGGATATTGCACCGGCATCTCGTAGCCGGCGAAGGGGACCATGCGTGCGCCGAGCTCGACGTGGAGCGCGTGGAGCGGCGTGCGGGCGAGCGGCGAGGCGGGGGATTCGGCCATGTCGGTCAGTCGGCGTGCGCGCCGGCCTCGTCGAGGCTCACGTCCACCATCAGCTCGTTCGCGAGCGCTTCCAGCACCGTGCGCAGCTCCGCGGTGGCGAGCTCGCGCGGGACCCGCAGCCGCGCCTGCGCCTTGAAGAGCGTCTCGCCGGAGAAGGAGCCGCTGACACAGGCCGTCTCGAGCTCCTCGATGTTGACGCCGCGCTCGGCCAGCAGATGGGAGATGTCGCGCACGATCCCGGGCCGATCGTGTCCGACGAGCTCGAGCTCGAGGAGCCGACTGCCCGCGGGCGCCGCAACGGCGCTGCGCCCGAGCACGAGGCGCAGCGATGGCGCCTCCAGTTTCCCCAGCGCGCCGATCAGGGCGTCGGCCTCTCGGCTGCGGTACGGTGACGAGCAGGATGCCGGCGAACTTGCCGCCGAGGCTCGCCATGCGCGTCTCGGTCCAGTTGCCATCGAAAGCCGCGATCGTGTCGGAGAGCGTGCTCACCAGTCCGGGGCGGTCGTCGCCCACTACGGTGAGCACGAGGGACGTTCTCATGGTGGCTCTCCTGGATAGGCGGCTACGCAGGCTCGACCTGCTCGTAGGCGGATACGGGCGGGCAGGCACACACCAGATTTCGGTCGCCGTAGACGTTGTCCACGCGCCCCACCGGCGGCCAGTACTTGGCTGCGCGCAGCGACGCGACCGGAAACACCGCGGCCTCGCGCGAATAAGGATGCTGCCACGCACCCGCAAGCGCCTGCGCGGTGTGAGGTGCGTGCTTGAGCGGATTGTCCTTCGGATCCATGGCGCCGGTCTCGACCGCGTGGATCTCCTCGCAGATGCAGATCATGGCGTCGCAGAAACGGTCGAGCTCGGCCTTCGACTCGCTCTCCGTGGGCTCGATCATGAGCGTGCCCGCCACCGGGAACGACATCGTCGGGGCGTGGAAGCCGTAGTCGATCAACCGCTTCGCTACGTCCTCCACGGTGATGCCGGTCTTGTCGGTGAGCGGGCGCAGATCGATGATGCACTCGTGCGCCACGCGGCCGCGGTCGCCGGTGTAGAGGATCGGATAGTGCGGGGCGAGACGCTCCGCGATGTAGTTCGCGTTCAGGATCGCGACCTCGCTCGCGCGCTTGAGACCGGCACCGCCCATGAGCGCGATGTAGGCCCAGCTGATCGGCAGGATGCTCGCGCTGCCCCAGGGCGCGGCGGAGACGGCGCCGATGCCGGGCAGCCCTGCCACCCGATGCCCCGGCAGGAACGGCGCGAGATGGGCCTTGACGCCGATCGGTCCGACCCCCGGACCGCCGCCGCCGTGCGGGATGCAGAACGTCTTGTGCAGGTTCAAGTGCGACACGTCGCCGCCGAACCGGCCCGGCTGGCACAGCCCGACCATCGCATTCAGATTCGCACCGTCGATGTAGACCTGTCCCCCGTGGGCGTGCACGACGTCGCAGATCTCGCGCACGCTGGCCTCGAAGACGCCGTGGGTGGAAGGGTAGGTGATCATGATGGCGGCGAGGCTCCCGGCATGCTTCTCCGCCTTCGCGCGGAGATCGGCTAGATCGACGTTGCCGCGGTCGTCGCACTGAACCACTACCACCGGCATCCCGGCCATCTGCGCACTCGCCGGGTTGGTGCCATGCGCCGAGCTCGGGATCAGGCAGACGTTGCGGTGAGCCTCGCCGCGGCTTGCGTGCCACGCACGGATCGCGAGCAGGCCGGCGTATTCGCCCTGCGAACCGGCGTTGGGCTGCAGCGACACGGCGTCGTACCCCGTGCACGCGCACAGCATCCGCTCGAGGTCGGCGATGAGCTGCCGGTAGCCCTCGGCCTGCGCGGCAGGCGCGAACGGGTGGAGGCCGCCGAACTCGCGCCACGTGATCGGGATCATCTCCGTCGTCGCGTTGAGCTTCATCGTGCACGAGCCCAGCGGAATCATGGTCCGGTCGAGCGCGAGATCCTTGTCGGCGAGGCTGCGCAGATAGCGCAGCATGGCGGTCTCCGAGTGGTGCACCCTGAACACGGGGTGGGTGAGGAAGGCACTGGTGCGCGCCAGGCCCGCGGGAATCGCAGCGGGCGCCGCCGGCTCGACCTCCGCGAACGCGGGAGCTTTCGCGTCCGGCGCGGCGAAGATCGACCAGAGCGTTTCCACGTCGGCGCGCGTCGTGGTCTCGTCGAGCGCGATGCCGATCGTTTCGGCGTCCACCTCCCGCAGGTTGATGTGCTCGCCGCGGGCTGCCGCGAGGAGAGCCGCGGTGCGCGCGCCCGTGCGTACGGCGAGCGTATCGAAGAAGGCCTCGTTCGGGACGTCGCAACCGAGGCGACGCAAGCCGGCGGCGAGCGTCGCGGTGAGCCGATGCACGCGCTCCGCAATCGTCCTGAGCCCGCGCGGACCGTGCCACACCGCGTACATGGACGCGATCACCGCGAGCAGCACCTGCGCGGTGCAGATGTTGCTGGTCGCCTTCTCGCGGCGGATGTGCTGTTCGCGCGTCTGCATTGCGAGCCGATACGCCGGGTCGCCGTTGCTGTCGATCGATACGCCGACCAGACGGCCCGGCATGAGTCGCTTGTACGCATCACGCGTCGCGAAGTACGCCGCGTGCGGACCGCCGTAACCCATCGGCACGCCGAAGCGCTGCGCACTGCCGATCGCGACATCCGCGCCGAGCTCGCCGGGCGGCTTCAAGAGCGTGAGGGCGAGCAGATCGGCGGCAACGGCTACCAGCGCGCCCTGTGCATGTGCCCGCGCGACCGTTTCGGTGTAGTCGTGAATCGCCCCTGTCGAGCCGGGATATTGCAACAGCACGCCGAAACAGTCGCGCCCATCGCAACCATCGAGCGGGTCACCGACGACGACCTCGATGCCCAACGGCTCGGCGCGAGTCCGGACCACCTCGATCGTCTGCGGGTGGCAGTCGTGCGCAACGAAAAACTTCGCGCCCCGGCTTTTCGAGACGCGCCGGCAGAAAGTCATGGCCTCGGCGGCCGCGGTGCCCTCGTCCAGCATCGACGCGTTCGCGATCTCGAGTCCGGTGAGCTCCGCGATCAGGGTCTGGAAATTGAGCAGCGCTTCCAGGCGTCCCTGCGAGATCTCCGGCTGGTAGGGCGTGTACGCCGTGTACCACGCGGGATTCTCGAGGATGTTGCGCAGGATCACCGGCGGCGTATGGCAGTCGTAGTAGCCCATGCCGATGTACGACTTGAACACCTGGTTGCGTTCCGCGATGCGACGCAGGTCGCGCAGGACCTCCGCCTCGCTGCGCGGTGCGCCGATCGTCGAGCGGCGCGGCGGCACGGATTGCCGGCGGAATGACGGCGTCGATCAATGCGTCGAGCGAATCGAGCCCGAGTGTGGCGAGCATGGCGGCCTGGTCGAGCGCGTCGGGACCGATGTGCCGCCGCGCGAAGTCGTCGTGCTGTTCGAGCTCGGCGAACGCACGCCGTGTCTGAGACTGGATCAAGGGCAGGTTCATCAGTCGAGGCTCGCGACGTACTTTGCGTAGGCGGCTTCGTCGAGGAGATGCGACGCCGTCGCGGGATCGGCCACCTTGATCTTCACGAACCAGCCGGCGCCCAGCGGATCGCTGTTCACCCGGCCCGGATCGTCGACGAGTGTGTCGTTGACTTCGATCACCGTGCCCGCGACCGGCATCTTGAGGTCGCTCGCGGCCTTTACCGATTCGATCACCGCTGCCTCCGCACCCGCTTCGAAGTCCGCGCCGACCTCGGGCAGCCCGACGAAAACCAGGTCGCCCAGTTGCTTCTGCGCGTAATCGGTGATGCCGACCGTGGCGGTGCCGTCTTCGTTCAGGCGCAGCCAGTCGTGCTCTTCGGTGAATCTCATGTCGCCCATATCGATCTTCTCCCATGCAGACAATGCTTCACGTGCGGCGGCAGGCAGGCGCGCTTCGCACCTTCGCCGCAGGACAGAGCCGGGATTTTATAGGTGATCGACGGTTCGGTGTGATGCAGTGCAATACATCCGCGAAAGCGAAGGCGATCGCGGGCCGTTACACTTCGCCACACACCGCCATCGCGCCTCGATGTAGCCATCCTATGCCGCTGCTGACGTTGAAGCAGGTCTGCCTCGCTTACGGCCATTGGCCGATGCTCGATCACGCCGACCTCGTCATCGAGGCCGGCGAACGCATCGGATTGATCGGGCGCAACGGCACCGGCAAGTCGAGCCTGCTGCGGCTCATCGCAGGGCAGGGCGAGCCCGATGACGGCGAGATCTGGCGGGCGCCCGGTCTGCGGATCGCGCTGGTGGAGCAGGAGCCGCCGCTCGACGACGCGATGACCGTGTTCGAGTCCGTGGCGGGCGGGCTCGGCGCGGTCAACGAGCAGTTGGTCGAATACCATCGCCTCACCGCACTGCTCGCTGAACGGCACGACGACGCGGGGCTGCTCGACCGACTGCATGCGGTTCAGGAGCGGCTCGAGGCCGGCGACGGCTGGCGCGTGACGAGCCGCATCGAGAGCGTGCTGACGGCGCTCCGACTCGAAGCGGATGGGTCCATAGCGGCGCTTTCCGGCGGCGTGCGGCGGCGCGTTGCGCTCGCCCGCGCGCTGGTGCAGGAGCCCGGGCTGTTGCTTCTCGACGAGCCCACCAACCATCTCGATCTCGACACTATCGACTGGCTCGAAACCTTTCTCGCAGGCTTTGCCGGCACGCTCGTGACCGTGACCCACGACCGCCGCTTCCTCGACCGGGTGGCCACCCGCATCGTCGAACTCGACCGCGGCCGGCTCGCCGCCTATGCCGGCGGCTTTTCCGACTATCAGGCGGCGAAGGCGAAGCAGCTCGCGGACGAGGCCGTAGCGAACGAGAAGTTCGACAAGCTGCTCGCGCAGGAAGAGGTCTGGATCCGCAAGGGCATCGAAGCGCGGCGCACCCGCAACGAGGGGCGTGTGCGGCGCCTGGAGCAGTTGCGCCGCGAGCGCGCCGCGCGCCGCGATCGCATCGGCAGTGTGAAGCTGGGGCTGGCCGAGGGCGAGCGCTCCGGGCAGCTCGTCGCCGAGCTCGAGCACGTGCGCAAGAGCTTCGGCGATCGCACCGTGATCCGCGACTTCGGCACGCGCATCCTGCGCGGCGACCGGGTCGGCATCGTCGGGCCGAACGGTGCCGGCAAGACGACGCTGCTGCGGATCATCCTCGGCGAACTGCCGCCCGACCGCGGCTCGGTGCGGCTCGGCACGCGCGTGACCGTCGCCTATTTCGACCAGCTGCGCGCGCAGCTCGACGACGAGGCCGCGCTCACCGACGTGGTGAGCCAGGGCTCGGACTTCGTCGAGATCGACGGCGAGAAGCGCCACGTCATCGGCTATCTCGGGGACTTCCTGTTTCCGCCCGAGCGTGCCCGGGCCAAGGTCGGCTCGCTCTCGGGCGGGGAGCGCAATCGCCTGCTGCTGGCGCGGCTCTTTTCCCGGCCGGCGAACGTGCTCGTGCTGGACGAGCCCACCAACGACCTCGACATCGATACGCTCGAACTGCTGGAGGATCTGCTGCAGCGCTACCGGGGCACCGTATTTCTCGTGAGCCACGACCGCGCCTTTCTCGACAACGTGGTGACCCAGGTGATCGCGGTCGAAGGCGACGGCACGGTGCGCGAGTTCGCGGGCGGGTACGACGACTGGATGCGGGCGCGGGCGGTGCCGTCGCCGCCAGCCGAAGGGCGGCGAGCCGCGGCCGGTGCGTGAGCCGGCGCCCCCCGCCCGCCGCGCCCGCCTCAGCTTCAAGGAAACGCGGGAGCTCGAGGCGCTGCCGGGCCGCATCGCCGCCCTGGAGGCGGAGCAGAAGACGATCGGCGAGCGGCTCGCCGATCCCGCGCTCTATCGGGAGCGGGCCGGCGAGGCCGGGCCGCTGCAAGCACGCTTCGATGCGATCGAGGGCGAGCTCCTCGCTCTGCTCGCCCGCTGGGAGGCGCTCGATGCCGAGTCCCGTTAGAATCGCTCGCACAAGAATGCCCTTGAAAGCGCACCAGAGGAGAGTGACATGGACGAGATCAAGCGCGAGGCGCCGCCCGAGTTCGTCTGGCCGGAGGTCGTCGGGGTCGGGATGGACGCCCCGATCCGCTGGCTCAGGAAGGGCTGGGCGGACTTCTGTGCGGCCATCGAAGCGAGCCTCTTCTACGGCGTCGCGTTCACCGCGATGGGGTGGGCGCTCCTGGGGGTCACGAAGGAACCGGCGTACGAGCTCGCGCTCACGACCGGCTTCCTGATCGTGGGGCCGTTTCTCTGCCTCGGCCTCTACGACATCAGTCGCCGCTTGGAGCAGAAGGAGCAGGTCAGGCTCGCGTCCACGCTCGTGGCCTGGCGGCGCAACGCCCCGGCGGTCGGGTTCTTCGCCCTCATCCTGGCGCTCTTGATGGCGGTCTGGCTGCGCGTATCGTCGGTGGTGGTCGCTCTCTTCTTCCCCAAGGGCATGCCGAGCCTCGCGGAGATGATCGCGAACGTGGTCACGGCGCCCGAGGGCGTTATTTTCCTTCTTGCCTACGTCATGGCGGGCGCCGGCTTCGCGCTCCTCGTGTTTGCCACCACCGCCGTCTCGATCCCGATGCTGCTCGACCGGGAAAAGATGGACGCGCTCACGGCGATGATCGTGAGCTTCAATGCGCTCAGGACGAACTTCGGCCCGATGATGCTCTGGGCGTTGATCATCGTCGTGCTCATGGTGGCAGGCTTCCTCTCGTGGTTTGCGGGCTTGAGCGTGGCGGTGCCGGTGATCGGTCACGGCGCGTGGCACGCCTACCGGGAAGTCGTGCGGGAAAGCTCCTAACTTGAGAGATTCGTTGAAGAACGAAGCGTATGTTATGAGTAAGTGTGAAGGTGGGACCATTGTGCCCTAGGGCGGGGCTTTCAATGCGGCGTGGCGATGGTTCACGCTCCCGCCGCCTTGGAGAGCACAGACATGGAAGATCTGGCCCGTCTCAATCTCGTCGGTGAGTCGTCCGCTTTCCTGCGCTGCGTCGAGCTCGTCCGGCGTTATGCCGCATGCGACGCCGCGGTGTTGATCCACGGCGAGACGGGCACCGGCAAGGAGCTCGCTGCGCGCGGCATCCATTACCTCGGCGCGCGGCGCGACTTTCCCTTCATTCCGGTGAACTGCGGCGCGATTCCCGACACGCTCGTCGAGAACGAGTTGTTCGGCCACACGAAAGGCGCCTACACCGATGCCCGCGAGTCCCGTGCCGGTGTCATCGCCGACGCGGAAGGCGGCACGCTTTTCCTCGACGAGGTCGAGACCCTCACGCCCCGTGCCCAGGTGGCGCTGCTGCGCTTCCTGCAGGATCAGCACTACCGGCCTCTCGGCGGCAAGCACATCATGGTCGCGAACGTGCGCATCATCGCGGCGAGCAACGAGAACCTCGCCGGGCGCGCGCGGCGCGGGCTCTTCCGCCAGGATCTCCTGTTCCGCCTCAATATCATGGCGCTCGAGATGCCGGCACTGCGGGCGCGGCGGGCGGACGTGGCGACGCTTGCGAATCATTTCGTGCGCCGCTTCAGCCGTCAGTACGGCCGCCCGGAGAAGCCCGTGTCGCGTGCGAGTCTCGCGCTCCTCGACCGCTACGAGTGGCCGGGGAACGTGCGCGAGCTCGAGAACCTGGTGCATCGCGCGTTTCTGCTGTGCCAGGAGAGCGAGATCGAGATCGATCCGTCCGGTCTCGATGCGAATCGTTTCGGTCCAGCCGCGGCAGCGTTCGCGCTCAACGGCGCGGACTGTTTCCAGGCGGCGAAGGCGCGGGCGATCGCGGAGTTCGAGCGCTCGTACCTCGCGCAACTGCTGGCCGAGACGCACGGCAACGTGTCGCTCGCCGCGCGCCGCAGCGGCAAGGAGCGGCGCAGCCTCGGCAAGCTCCTCAAGAAGTACGGCATCGACCGCAGCCAGTACGCCCGCGAAGGCGCCTGATCCTTGCTTTTCCCTCCTTCTGCCCCGCAGCCGTTTCGGGTAGTGGGTGAAAAGAAACCCACCATGGGTCACGAATAACCCATCTCACGCGAGCGCCTCCGGCAGCGGTCGGGGCGCCGCTAGCGCTCTGGACGTGGGTCATTTACGACCCGGACAGGTGGCCCGCGCCCCGACCTATCCGATTGAATCGATTCGGCGTTCGCGATCGGCACGCCGATTGCGCACGGCGACGTCCACGTCGCGCTCGATTCGGGAATGTAGGCATGGACAATTCGCCATCGAAAGTATCGGACATCGCCTCGGCCATCCGACGCTATCTGGCGGACCATCCCAATGCGTCAGACAGTCTCGAGGGTGTGCAGCGCTGGTGGCTGGGCGAGGGCGCCGTGGAAGCACCCGGCCCCACCGTGCAGCAGGCACTCGACCAGCTGGTGAAGAAAGGGACAGTCGTGAACAAGATGCTGCCCGACGGCACCGTCGTCTATGCAGGCGGCGGTTCCGGTCCGCCGTCGTCCTGAGTCTCGCCGCTCGAGGTATCTCCCAGGCGCCGAGCCGGACCACGAGGAGGAAAGAATGGAGGAGCTCAAGCGCTTCGGCATGGGGTATCTGCGGGACCTGCCCGATATCCGCGACTACCACGCCGACACCGACGCGATCAGGAAGATCCTGAAGGTCTCCAAGCCACTCAAGGATGCCGTGAAGGCCGCGCCCACCGCGGTCGACCTGCGCGAGTGGTGCTCGCCCATCGAGGACCAGAAGAGCATCGGCTCGTGCACCGCCCACGCCGGGGTCGGCATGCTCGAGTACTACCAGCGCCGCGCCTTCGGCAAGCACATCGACGGCTCGCGGCTCTTTCTCTACAAGGTCACGCGGAACCTGCTCGGCTGGACCGGCGATACGGGCGCGTATCTGCGCGACACGATGAAGGCGCTGGTGATGTGCGGCGTGCCGCCCGAGCAGTACTGGCCGTACGACATCGCGAAGTACGACGAGGAGCCGAGCGCGTTTCTGTACGCCCTCGGCGACAACTACGAGGCGGTGAAGTACTACCGCCTCGACCCCGCCGGCACCACGCGTGCGCAGCGGCTGGAGGCGATCAAGAGCAATCTGGCCGCCGGTCTGCCGTCCATGTTCGGCTTCACCGTCTACAGCTCGATTCCGGCGAGCGGCGACGGCAAGGGCGAGATTCCGTTCCCGACGACCGGCGACACCGTGCAGGGTGGCCACGCGGTGCTCGCGGTGGGCTACGACGACGCGAAGAAGATCGGCACGGCGAAGGGCGCGCTGCTCATCCGCAATTCCTGGGGCACGGGCTGGGGCATGGCGGGGTACGGCTGGCTGCCGTACGCCTATGTCCTGAAGGGGCTCGCGAACGACTTCTGGTCGCTCGTGCAAGCCGAGTTCGTCGATACCGATCTCTTCAAGTGATCGGTGCCAGCCAGGCTCTGGAAATTGGCCAGTAACGCAGAGGGTCGAGTCTCGTACCACCGAACTGCAGATGAAGGCGCGTGGGGCGCGAACCTGCGCGCCAGCATTGCCCCTGACAAGGAGATCCATCCATGCCCGCGACATTGACCTACCCCGGCGTATACATCCAGGAAGTTCCGAGCGGCGTGCGCACGATCACCGGGGTCGCGACGTCGATCACCGCGTTCGTCGGGCGCGCCGCGGCCGGGCCCACGGACGACCCGCAGATGCTCACGAGCTACGCGGACTACGAGCGGCGCTTCGGCGGCCTCGACGTGTCGTGCCCGATGAGTTACGCGGTGCGCGACTTTTATCTGAACGGCGGCACGATGGCCCTCGTCGTGCGCGTCGTGCACGAGGACGCGAGTGCCGCGACGATCACCCTGGCCGGCAGCGGCAGTCCAGCCGACGACCTGGTGCTGGAAGCCTCCAGCGCGGGCGGTTGGGGCAATCGGCTGAGCGCCGCGGTGGACTTCGACACCGACCGCGCGTTGCCGCGCACCTCGCCGCCGTCGACCGACGAGCAGCGCTTCAACCTCAGTGTGCGCTACCAGCCGCGTGCCGGACGCGACGAGTTCGTCGTCGAGACCTTCGGCTCCGTATCGACCGACTCGGCCGATCCGCGCTTCCTGCCGCTGGTGCTGGAGCGCGAGTCGGCGTACGTGCGGGTGCAGGGCGCGATGCCCGACGTGCGGCCGGTTTCGAACGTGACGACGCTCGGCTCGACGCGCACTGTCGACTGGGTCGAAGCCGACGCCGACAGCGGCTCCGACGGCAGCGCGCTCGAGAGTGAGGACGTGATCGGCGAACAAGGGCCGAAGACCGGCCTCTACGCGCTGAACCGCGCGGACCTCTTCAACCTCCTGTGCATCCCGCCGCTCGCGCGCGACATCACGAGTCTGCCGTCGAACTACACGGCAGTGCCTCCCGAGGTCTATCAGGCTGCGCTCACACTCTGCGTCGAGCGCCGCGCGGTCCTCATCGTCGACCCGGACCCGGTCTGGGGCAGCTCGATCGACGGCGCGGTCGACAGCGCGATCGACGGCCGCAACGACCTGAACCTCGCCGGCCCGGCCGCACGCAATGCGGCGCTGTACTTTCCTTGCGTGCGCATGGTCGACCCGCTGCGCGACAGCCGCGTCGACACTTTCGTGCCGAGTGGGCTCATCGCCGGCATCATTGCCCGCACCGACGTCGCCCGCGGCGTCTGGAAGGCGCCGGCCGGGCTGGATGCCGCGCTCAATGGCGTGCAGGACCTGCAGGTCAACCTGAACGACCTGGAGAACGGCCAGCTCAATCCGCTCGGCATCAACTGCCTGCGCTCCTTCGGCGTCAACGGACGCATCGTCTGGGGCGCACGTACGCTGCGTGGCGCCGACGCGAGCGCCGACGAGTACAAATACCTGCCGGTGCGCCGGCTCGCGCTCTATCTCGAAGAGAGCCTCTACCGCGGCACGCAGTGGGTGGTGTTCGAGCCGAACGACGAGCCGCTCTGGGCGCAGGTGCGGCTGAACGTCGGCGCCTTCATGCAGGGACTCTTCCGCCAGGGCGCGTTCCAGGGCGCCACGCCGCGCGATGCGTACTTCGTCAAGTGCGACAGTCAGACGACGACGCAAAACGACATCAACCTCGGCATCCTGAACGTCATCGTCGGCTTCGCGCCGCTGAAACCCGCCGAGTTCGTCGTGATCCAGATCCAGCAGATGGCTGGCCAGATCCCAACCTGATAGCGAGGCACTGCCATGGCTCAGTTCAGCGTCAACGCGACCCGGTTCGATCCATACAAGAACTTCAAATTCCGCGTCAAGTGGGATGGCCGCTACGTCGCCGGCATCTCGAAGGTCAGTGCGCTGAAGCGCAGCACCGACATGGTCGAGCACCGGGAAGGCGGCGACCCGTCGAGCACGCGCAAGTCGCCCGCACGCACGAAGTACGAAGCCATCACGCTGGAGCGCGGCGTGACCCACGACACCGAGTTCGAAAAATGGACCAACAAGGTCTGGAACTACGGTTCGGGCTTGGGGGCCGAGGTGTCGCTGAAGGACTTTCGCAAGGACCTCATCATCGAGGTGTACAACGAGGCCGGCCAGCTCGCACTTGCCTACAAGGTCTATCGCTGCTGGGTCTCGGAGTACCAGGCGCTGCCCGACTTGGACGCCAACGCAGGCGCGGTCGCGATCCAGCACATCAAGCTCGAGAACGAGGGCTGGGAGCGCGACTACGACGTGGTCGAACCGTCCGAGCCGACCTTCACCGAGCCGGCGTAAAGCCAGAGTAGGGCAATCATGCGGGCGCTCGAGGCGTCGGACGTGCTCGCGCTGTGGGAACGCGGCGCGACGCGTCATCCGCTGGACCGCGCGGCGATGCTGGTCGCGGCCGCGCGGCCCGGTATCGCGCCGGAGGCGATCGTCGAGCTGCCGCTCGGCACCGTGACCGCGAGCCTGCTCGGCTTGCGCGCGGCGAGCTTCGGGGCGCGCATCGCAAGCCATGTCGATTGCGAGCGCTGCGGCCAGCGGCTCGAGCTCACGCTCGATGCGCGCACGCTGCTGCAGCCGCCGGAGGGCGACGATGCGGTGCCGCCGGTGGTCGAGGTCGCCGGTCTGCGCGTGCGTGCACCGAGCCTGCGCGACCTGGCCGCGATCGCCGACGATGCGAACGCCGCTCATGCGGCGCGCCGCCTGCTCCTCCGCTGCACGCTGAGCGGCGACGGCGAGAACGTGAGCGACGAAGCGCTGCGCGAGGTCGAAGACGCACTCGAGGCGCTCGACCCGAACGCCGACCTGGTGATTGCGCTGCGATGCGTCGCCTGCGGTCACGAGGGCCGCGCGCAGCTCGATGCCGGTACGCTGCTGTGGGACGAGATCGAGGCGCGCGCGCAGGCCTTGCTGCGCGAAGTCCACCAGCTCGCGCGCGCGTACGGCTGGAGCGAGGCGGAGATCCTCGGTCTCGGTCCCGCGCGGCGCGCAAGCTACCTGGCGATGGTGGGCGCATGAAGGGGTTGTTGCACCGCCTCGCCGCGCGCGCCGCGGGCACTGCGGTGGCGGTGCGTTCCGACGCGCGGCTGCCGTATGGCGCGGATCGGCTGGTCTGGGGCGGCGCGCCGGAGCAGCCACCGGCGTGGGAGCCGCAAGAGCGCCTCCAGGCCGACGCTGCGCGTCGTCCGCCCCCCGCGGGAGTGGAGTTGGCACGGGGCGACCCGGCGTCGACTCGAGAGGCGGTGTCGGTTGCCGAGCCCGCGCTCGTGCCGGCGCAGCGGTCTCGATCCAACGTCGAGGTGTTCGAGCAGGACGGGCAGGCGGAGGCCGTGCTGCGCGAGCCGGCAACGCTGCGCGGCGCTGTGCCCGAAGCGAATCCGTTCTCTCGAGGGGCGCCGCCGCGGCATGAAGCTGCGCCGGCAGTTAGCGAGCCGGTCATGGCACCCGAGGCGCCCGCGGTGGGGCGCATCGACGCTGCTTCGCAGCTCGGGTTGCCGACGGCGGCACTGGCTGCGATGCCGCCCGCGGCGCCGCGCCGCGCGGCATGGCTGTCGGAGGCGCCGACGTGGGACGAACTACCACATCCGTCGTCGCGGGCCGCGAGCGCCGATCCGACGCCGCTGCTGCCACCCGCCCCGCGTTTCGCCGGCGCGATGGGGGAACCTGCCGCCGGCCCGTCCGTGTTCGAGCGGCCGCAGAGGGCGTGGCCGCTCGCAGCGCCCGCCTCGGCGGCGGACGAGGCGACCGAGGTCCACATCCACATCGGCCGCATCGACGTGACCGCGGTGCACGAAGCGCCGAAGCTTCGCGCCAAGCCGGGCGCCAAGTCGACGGCGCTATCCCTCGACGCCTATCTCGCGGCTAGGAGCAAGGCGTGAGCACCGCCCTCGCGATCGCGGGCGTCACCGCGGTGCTGCGCGATCTGCTGAACGACGGCCTCGTCAATCACAACGTGAGCGGCGTGCTCGGCAGCAGCGTCACGGTCACCGTGCTGGCACCG
The DNA here is from genome assembly GCA_963734295.1 of uncultured beta proteobacterium. Lineage (GTDB taxonomy): Bacteria > Pseudomonadota > Gammaproteobacteria > Burkholderiales > JAEUMW01 > JAEUMW01. The sequence goes on from CAVTGS010000012.1 coordinate 84,314, forward strand.
GACCGCGTCGTGCCGCCGAGCGCGAGCGAAGCCTCGCAGGTCAACCTGTTCCTCTACCTCGTCACGCCGAATCCGGGTTGGCGCAACGACCGTCTGCCGTCGCGCGATGCCTCCGGCCGGCTGCGCCTGACGAACGCGCCGCTTGCGCTCGATCTGCACTACCTGCTGTCGGTCTACAGCGGGGGCGACCTGCACGCCGAGATCCTGCTCGGCTACGCGATGCAACTGCTGCACGAGATGCCGGTGCTCACGCGCGACGCGATCCACACCGCGTTGAACCCGTCGCCCGACGTCGGCACGAGTCTGCCGCCGGCTTTGCGCGCGCTCGCCGATTCAGGCCTCGAGGACCAGGTCGAGCTCATCAAGCTGACGCCGCAGTACCTGAACACCGAGGAGATGTCCAAACTGTGGACCGCGATGCAGAGCCACTTCCGGCCGACCGCGGCCTACACCGCGTCGGTGGTGTTGATCGAGGCGCAGCGCGCGGCGCGCTCGGCGCTGCCGGTCCTGAGCCGCGGCCCGGTCGATCCGGTGAATGGGCGCGATCGCGGCGTCGTCGTCGTACCGAGCCTCCTGCCGCCGTTGCCGATGCTGACCGCGGCCGTGCCGCCGGCGCGGCAACCCGTCGCGGCGATCGGCGACACGATCGCGTTGCAAGGCCACCACCTCGAAGGCAGCAGCCGCGAGGTGCTGTTGACGAACGACCGCTTCGAGATCGAGGTGACGATTCCGGCGCTGCCACCGCTGTCGCCGGCGGTCGCGACCGACGCGCTGATCGAGTTTTCGCTCGAAGGCCAGGCGGCCGCGCTGCCCGTCGGCGTCTACCGCGTCGCGGCGCGCCTCGTGCGGCCGGACGAGGACGATCCGCGCGAGACGAACCGCATCGCGCTGACGCTCGCGCCGCGCATGACGAACCTGCCGCTTTCCGTGGCGCGCGCCGGCGACGGCTCGGCGAGCTTCACGATCGAGTTCACGCCTGAGCTGCGCGCCGGGCAGAGCGCGGTACTGGTGCTCGGGCAGACCGAGTACCTACCACAAGGCTCGGGGTCGCCGGCCACCGAGCTGACCTTCTTGATCCCGAACGCACCCCTGGGCTCGCATCTCGCGCGCCTGCGCATCGACGGCATCGAGAGCCCGATCATCGATCTGTCGGCCGAGCCGCCGGCGATCCCGACGTTCCTCGATCAGCGGGTGGAGTTCACATGAACGCGCCGCATCGAGCCCTCGACTGGAGCGAGGCGAACCAGCGCGTGCTCGTCGCCGAGTTCGCGCGCCTGCGCGCCCTGCTCGGCGACGGCGAGAGCGACGCCGCCGTCGCGGCGGCAGAAGCCGAAGCGCTGCGCGATGCGATGCCGGCGCCTGCGGCGATCGACACGCTCGCGCGGCTCTTCGAGTTGAGCGCGTTCGAGCGCGACGTGCTGCTGCTCGCCGCCGGCGTCGAGATGGATGCGCGCATCGCCGCGCTCTGCGGGCACGGCAGTGGCCAGCCGCAGCGGCCTTGGGCGAGCTTCGGGCTGGCGCTGGCGGCCCTGCCGCAGGCGCATTGGAGCGCGGTCGCACCGCTCGAGTCGCTGCGGCGCTGGCGGCTCGTCGAGGTCGATGATGCCGCTGGCCTGACCGCGGCGCGGCTCAGGCTCGACGAGCGCGTGCTGCATTTCATCGGCGGCCTGAACTATCTCGATCATCGGCTGCACCCGCTCCTGGATCCGGTGCCGCCGCCCGGCCCGATGAGCGAGGCGCACCGGGAAATTGCTGCGCGCGCGATCGAGGGACTGCGGGCCGCCGTCGGGCGGCTGCCGCGGCTGATGTTGGCCGGCGACGACGCCTCGGGGCAACAGGATGTCGCCGCCGCGGTCGCGGCGCGGCTCGGCATCGGCCTGCACCGGCTGCGCGGCGCCGACGTGCCGGCGGTTGCCGGCGAGCAGGCGGCGCTCGCGGCGCTCTGGGCACGCGAGGCGGCGCTGCTCGGCGCCGGACTCCTCGTCACGCATGAAGAGGGCGATGCGAGTGCCGCGCTGGCGCGGCTCGTGGCGCGCATCGATGGGCTGGTAATCGTTGCTGGCCGCGACGTGCCGTCCTGCGACGGCGACGTCCTGCGCTACACCGTCGACCGCCCAGATGTGCCGGAACGGCGCCGTCTCTGGCAGGCCGCGCTCGGCGCCAAGGCCGAGGCGATTGCGCCGGCGCTCGACACGCTCGCAAGCCAGTACCGGCTCGGCGCGCGGCGCATCGTCGAGATCGCCGCGTGCGCATGCGGTGAAGACCCGGAGCAGGACATCGCCGCGCTGCACCGCGCGAGCCGCGGCGAGGCCGCTGCGATGCCCGGCCTCGCACAGCAGATCGACGCGCGGGCGCGCTGGGACGACCTGGTGCTGCCCCAAGCGCAGCGCCTCGCGCTGGAGCAGATCGCGGTGCACGCGCGCCACCGGGTGACGGTGCATCACGAGTGGGGGTTCGCCGACAAGAGCGCACGCGGTCTCGGCATCGCGACGCTGTTCTGGGGCGACAGCGGCACCGGCAAGACGCTCGCCGCGGAGGTGCTCGCGAACGAGCTCGGCCTCGCGCTCTACCGCATCGATCTCTCGGCGGTGGTCAGCAAGTACATCGGCGAGACCGAGAAGAACCTGCGCAAGCTCTTCGATGCCGCGGAGGATGCCGGCGCCATCCTGCTGTTCGACGAGGCCGACGCGCTGTTCGGAAAGCGCAGCGAGGTGAAGGACAGCCACGACCGCTATGCCAACATCGAAGTGAGCTACCTGCTGCAGCGGATGGAGGCGTACTGCGGGCTCGCGATCCTGACGACGAACCACAAGGCCGCGCTCGATGGGGCGTTCCAGCGGCGGCTGCGCTTCGTCGTGCACTTCCCGTTTCCGGACCAGGCGCAGCGCGAAGGCATCTGGCGCGCGGTGTTCCCGGCCGATACGCCGCTCGATGGCATCGACTACGCGAAGCTCGCGCGCCTCAGCGTGGCTGGCGGCACGATCCGCAACATCGCACTGTCCGCTGCGTTCCTCGCCGCGGAAGCGGGCACGCCGATCGGCATGGTGCATCTGCTGCGCGGCGCGCATCTCGAAGCGGCGAAGCGCGACAAGCCTTATTCCGATGCGGAAACGCGGGGGTGGGTATGAGGAGGCGGCGATGAGGCGCGTCGTGCTGCACGTCGACCGGCTGGTGCTGCGCGGTGTCGCGCGCGGCGACGCCGCGGGCGTTGCGGAGGGGCTGCAGGCCGAGTTGCAGTCCTTGCTCGGCGCTCCCAGCGGTGTCGCCGCGCTGGTCGGGCACGGTGGGTCGTACTCGGTGCAGGCTGGGACGGCGCGCGTGCGGCAGGGCGGAGATGCCGCATCGGTCGGGCGTGCCGCCGCAGGGCGCATCGTGCGGGCAGCGAGGCAGGCATGAGCCAGCTCAGCGCCGTCAGCGTCGCGAAGACCGTCCCCGGAGGACCGGGAGTTTTGGCGCTGCAGCGCAAGTGCGCCTGCGGTAATACGGCAGGGTTGAGTGGCGAATGCGAGGAGTGCGGAAGGAAGAAGATGCTGGGTATCCAGGCCAAGCTGGTGATCAGCGAACCTGGCGATCAGTGCGAGCGGGAGGCCGATCGCATCGCGGAGGAGGTGACACGCACGCACGCATCTAGTGTGTATATGCACGCTGGGAACCACGAGCCCAAGACTCTCGGAGCGCAGCGGCGACAACCGAGGCCCTCGCGGATCACGCCGTTGATGCAGCGCAGATCGGGCGACGAAGAACGGGACGACGCGGGACGAACGCAGCTCGCGATAGGTACGGTCGCAAAGCCGGCGTCTGCGGCGACTGAACTCTGCCTTCAGCGCACGCGACAATCTGGTGGTCGACCTCTCGACCCGGCAACCCAGGCATCGATGGAGTCGAGTTTCGGCGTGGACTTCAGCAAGGTGAGAATTCACGCCGACTCGAGCGCTGCAGCCGCTGCTCGCGCCATCGACGCACGCGCCTTTACGATCGGGCAGGACGTGGTGTTCGGCGCCGGCCAGTTTGCGCCCCAGTCCCAAGTCGGTCGGCGCCTTCTCGCGCATGAGTTGGTGCATGTCGTCCAACAAGGCGCGGGTGCTGCGTCGGTCGTCCACAGAAAAAAGGGCGAGGGCGACGACGTACCGAAGCGGATCGTCCGAATCGTGATCCGCAAGGACAGCAGGAAGATAGTCCTCGTTGGAGAACAGGCGGAAGAGTCGATCAGCCTGAAGGGCGATGTGGGTATATTTCCGGAGGGACAGTTCACCGGAGAACCGTCTGCGACCGGCTTCAGGTTCACCCCGCCAGACGGTAAACAGCGCACGATCACCCTCAAGTCGAAAGGAGCCAGCAGGTCCCTGCGACGGGCCATCCGTTCTTCGAAGTCCTTTACTGTTGAGGTTATAGACGCTGCCGGCAACGAACCGGCCGGCGCAGGTGCGCAGGGAGGATCGGCGCTCCTGCCCGGTGGGGTCCAGGGTGCGGACGTGGAACCTGTGCCACCCGGCACCGTTGAGGGCGACGGGCCGGCGACCCAGGCCGGGGAGGGTGGAGAGGCGCCGACACCCGTCGAAGATGAGCCCGACGAAGAGCGTGACGTGGGCGAGGAAACGGTAGTCGATGACTCCGACGCGCGCACCTTCGGCGTCTTGATCACAGCGCCGGGAGGCGAACTGTCAGGTGACGTCACCAAGGCCGGCCAGATAGACAACTTCAGAGAGAACAGCCGCGCAGAGATCAGGCAGCGTGCGCAGAAGGCGGCGGCGTCCACGCTGGTTTCCTGTTTCGCCATCGAACCCTCGGCGGCAGAGGCGCTGGCCAGCACCAGGAAAATCAGGATACGTCTGCCGCGGCTTGGAAGGCTGCGCAAGATGGCCGCCGAAAGCGATGCCTCTCGGAAACTACCGATAGCGGCGGACCTGGGTGCCCTGGAAGGCCTTCTGGTCGATGAGCTCGGCTTGAGCGAAGGTGACACCTGCAAGCGCGAGGAAAACGATTGCTTCTTCGATGGACGCCTCTGCCTACCCCGTTTTAACGTCGAGGCCGAGTCGATCGAGCAGAAGAGGGACGTGGAGACGATGATCGGCGCGGCGGAAGCAACCGTCGATGCGGTCGAGATCCTGATGACACTCGGCGCGCTGGAAGCAGCCGAAGAGGGTGGCGAATACCTGCTCAAGCAGTGGCTCCGAGAGCAGCGCAAGAAGGGTGTCGCGGACCGCAAGAAGCTCAGGGAGATCGAAAAGGCCGGAAAGCAGCTCTTGCGCGAGAAGGAGCAGATCCGCGAGGGCTTGGCAAGGCGCCCTGACACTGTTCAACCGTCCAGCATGGAGGGCTTCGACGCCGAAATCAAGGTGGGTAAGCACACCTATCGTCGCAGCCCGGACGGGACGTGGTGCCGCACCACCGAGAAGAAATGCGGGATCAGTTTTGATCCGGAGCTCGAAAAGGCGATCGACGATGCCTATGGGAAGCAGCGCGAAGTGTTGGAAGAGTTCGCCGAGCACCAAGACGTGCCCGGTACTGCAAGATCAGAACTACCCAATAGAGCGAAGGCTGGAAAGGGGGAACCTCCAGGCAAGGTTCAAGGAGAGGCTGCGGAAGCAATTCATGCGCGGGAAGTCGTGGGCGGGCATCCGCTGAATTACAAGGACCTGCCACGTGCTGAAAAGGAAAGATTGAAAGAAATATTGTGGAGAGGTGATCCAGACGCTTTAAAGAAGTTCGCCCGAGAACTACCCCCTACGGGCGCAAGCCAAGTCCCGTTGCCAACGCGATTCGGTAAGCGCATCGCCGACCACATTTTCACGGACGGGGAGGTCGCAGTGGTCGTATTGCGCGAGAGCAAGAAGTACGGGACTTTCAAGCTGAACGCCAAGCTTAGAAGGCAGTTGGACAAAGACATTGACGCGGCGCGCCGATTCCGTGATGTCCGCGTTGAGTGGCGCATCAGCGGCAAGATCGACGCGAGCACGCTCGAAGAGTTGAATCTGCTGGTAAAAGAGAATCCAAAAATCTTTGGCTTCGTTTCCGATTGAAATGCGTCGAACACACGAGAGTGCGGTCTGTACGGGATTTGTAGCTGAGCCAACGGGCAGCGCCAGGAAAGCCTCCAGAGGGTGATACTGAATTGATTACATACGCGCATCAACGGCCGGTCATCACCTTCGGCGCGCCGTCGACCAAGGGGAGTGCCGCGCACGCTCTATCGACGGGACGCGGCGTTGCCGGACGCATTGCATGTGGAGAGCAATCATGAGTCCGTTGAGCACCACCGTCGTGGCGAAAGCCACCGGCACTGGTGCCGCGACGATTCCGTTACTGCAGCGCAAGTGCGCCTGCGGTGGTAGTGCTTCGGCGGTGACCGGAGAATGCAGCGCGTGCCAGCGCGAGAAGGTGCTCGGCCTGCAGACGAAGCTGGCGGTTGGTGCCCGAGACGATCCGCTGGAGCGCGAGGCCGATCGCATCGCCGATCAGGTGATGGGCATGGCGTCCGCGGTAGCGCCAGTCGATGCAGGGCGCGCCGTGCCTCCGGGACACGTCGCACGCCGCGCGCCGCCGACCACGACTGGCACCGTCGGCCCAACCGCGGGCAGTGGCGAGGCGCAGGCGATCGTCGGCGATGTGCTGAGCTCACGGGGACAGCCACTCGATGCGGCGACGCGGAAGTTCATGGAGCCGCGCTTCGGGCACGACTTCGGCGAGGTGCGCGTGCACACCGGGCCGCGCGCCGCGGCGTCGGCCGAGGCGGTGGTCTCGCGCGCCTACACGGTGGGCCACGACCTGGTGTTCGCGGCTGGCGAATATCAGCCAGGTACGCAGGCAGGACGACGGCTGCTCGCGCACGAACTCGCGCACACGCTGCAGCAGGGTGCCGGCACGCGGCTGCGCCGGCAGGACGCCGACGACAGCGGCGGTGGTGGTGTGGGCGCCGTTGCGGGTGCCGCGATCACGGGTGCGACCGCCGGTGCGGTTGGGGCGGCCGGGGCTACGCCGGCACAAAGTGGCGGCGGGTCCGGCAGCGGCGGCGCCGCGCCGACGCCCACCGTCGACAGTTGGACCGTGCGCAATTCCGGCGCGACGCAGGGCGACAACTGCTGTGGCGTCTGCCCGGTCGATCTCGGTGTGGACATCAACCCGCCGAAATTCAAGAACGGCATCGAGCTGAAGGCGAAGCTGAACAACCACTCCGCCGGCTTCACGTACGACGTCAAGCGCACGAAGGAAGCGAAGTATTGGCGCCGCAATGGCGCAGCCGATCCGTGGGCGACGATCGCATCGATGAACAAGCCGGCTGGCTCCGCCGACGACAGCCACAACTCCGACGAGTGCCTGACGCCGAAGGCCGACGGCTCGAAGCACAAGATCTATTCGGAGGACCGCCCGGGCTTCGCCAGCCTCAGCGGCAGCTACACCGATTATCTGCAGTTGATCAACTTCGTTGAATCGGTGCGCGTCACGAGCTCCGGCGGCACGAGCACCGACGACGCGCTCACGCAGAACTGGCACACGAAGCTGTGGGTGACGAAAGACGCCCAAGGCACCTGGTCGGTCGACACCGCGAACAGCGAGATCGGCAGCGGTCATCTGGGGAGCCTGAGCCCATGAAGTGGACCGGTCCGCATTCCCCTGCCGGTACGCTGCACGGGCTGCGTGTACCCGGGCACGTCGAATCGGTCGTGCTCAGCGCTGGGCGTCCGATCGACAATGCCACGCGCGCGGCGATGGAACGGCGCTTCGGCGAGCCGTTGGGGGACGTGCGACTGCACACCGATGCGGCCGCGGCGCGGTCCGCGAGCGCAATGTCGGCCGGGGCTTACGCACTCGGCCGGCATATCGTGTTCGGGCCGGAAGGCTATGCGCCGACAGGAGCCGCGTCGCGCCGGCGGCTCGCGCACGAGCTGACGCACGTCGTGCAGCAAAGCCGCGGCGGCGGTTCCGCGCTGTCGACCGCCCAGCGCGAAGGCGAGGCGAGGCAAGCGGCGCGCAGCATCGAAGGGCAAGGGTCGATGCCCCGCATCAGTGCCGCGACGCCGGCGATCTCGTGCGACGACGGCGCCGGGGCGCCGGCGCAGGGCGCCGAAGCCGAGGCGACATCTGCGGCTATTCGCTGCGACATCGGTGCGCTGTGCCGCTTGCGCACGCAGGCACCGGAGGTGATGTCGAGCACCCGGCTCTTGCAGATCTATCGCGATTGCCACCCGGGCGTGCCGCTCACCAGCCTGATCGCCGGCGACCCGTGCCTGACGCCTAACTTTGGCCTGCCCGCGCTGCCCGGCACTGGGCCCGGCGCGACTCGCACGCCTGGCGCCGCGCCAGGCACCGGCGGTGCACCGGCGGCAGGCGGCGGCGCGGGCGGCGGGCTGTCGCTGCCGTCGACGACGATCCGCTTCGATCTCGGTCCGGCCGCGTTCACGGTTAGCCTGCCGTCCTCAATCGCCGTGCAACTGCCGGTGCCGTTCCGCGGCGCGCAGCGCGTGGTGTTCGCGCTGAACGCGAGCACCAGCGAGTTCTCGTTCAGCGTTACCGTCAACGCGGTGCCGCACGTGCGCATCATGGCGCGCGCCGCGGTCACCACCGAAGGCCGCGGTACCGCCGGGCTCACCATCCAGACCACGCGCACGACCTGCCAGGCGGTGAATGCGGCCGAGGCGCGCTCAGCGCTCGAAGCCGCAGGCACGAAGTTGCGCGACGCGATCCAGGCGGTGCAGACGCCACCGCCGCCGGCGCCGGACGCGAGCCAGATCGAACGCGATCTGGCGCCGCAGGCGCGCCTTGCCGAGGTGGTCGGCGCAGTGGCGAAAGTGAAGTCCGAAATCGACCGCGTCAGCGCGCGATGCCGAGAGGTACCGGTCGCGAGCTTCGACTTCGGCGTGCAAGGTCCGCTGACCACGCCCGAGACCGGTCGCCGGTACCGGCGCCAGCCCCCGGCGAGCTTCATCGGCGGCTCGCTGCGGCTGCACTTCTGAGCGATCCAGGCGAACGATCATGAACACCAGAGTGAGCGTCGCGAAAGCAGGCACGGCATCCCCGCTGGCCAACGGGATTCCGTTTGTCCAGCGCAAGTGCGCCTGCGGCAGCGCGGCGGGGCTGAGTGGCGAATGTGAAGAGTGCGGCAAGAAGAAGATGGCGGGTATCCAGACCAAGCTGGCGATCAGCCAACCCGGCGATCCCTATGAGCAGGAAGCGGATCGGGTGGCGACACAGGTGATGGCTGCGCGATCACATTCCGCGGTCACCGGCACGCCGTTCCGCATCCAGCAATTCTCAGGGCAACCGGTCGGGCGAACGGGTGTGCCGCTCACCAGCGTTGACGAAGTCGTCGCCAGTCCCGGCAGGCCCTTGGAGCCGACGTTGCGGCAGGACATGGAACAGCGCTTCGGGCACGACTTCTCTCGTGTGAGGGTGCATACCGGCGCGACAGCGGAGCGATCGGCGCGCGGCGTCGGTGCCAAGGCCTATACGGTGGGGCATCGGGTTGTATTCGGTGCGGGCCGCTACGCTCCGGGGACGCAGGCCGGCCGATGCCTGATCGCGCATGAGTTGACGCACGTGGTGCAGCAGCGGGCCGGTAGCAGTCCGGTAGTGCAGCGCGACGTCGTCGACGAGGTGCGCGAAAAGTTGTCATACGGACTATTCGACTGGGCGATCACCGACACCGAAGCGATCGATTCGCTGGCGTTGCTGAGCACCATCCCGCCGGCCGATCTGCCTGCAGCGCTCTCCCGTCTGGGAACGAAGTTCGTGAGCCGCCTGCTCGACAACCTCCCGGACGCGGCGAAGAGCGGTGAAATCTACCAGCGCCTGATGACGGCGCTGGGCAGCGCGGGAACCATGGACTATGCGGCCGGCCAGCTCAGTTACGGCCTCTTCGACTGGGCGGTGACCGGCGCCGAAGTCGCGCGCGTCTTCAATCTTTTCACGAACCTGCCTGCGGCGGAGCGCGAGAATTTCTTGGTGGGTCTGGACAAGGCCGGAAAACTCGGCCGCCTGCTGGGCAACGCGTCGATCGGCCATTACACGATGCATCTCGTGCCGTGGATGAAGGGCCTCACCAAGGGTCGGCTGAGCCCCGAGCAGCGATCGATCATGCGCACGATCGTCAAGAAAGCCCCGACGAGTCCGATCGACATCCTGAAGCTGGCGACAGAGCTGCGCTACGACGTGACCATCGGCCCTACGACCATCCCCGGCCGCACCCCGGTTCCGTGGGACGGCAAGAAGCTGCGGGACACCTACCTCGCGCTCGACCACCTGCCTGAGGCGCACGTCGCCCGCAACAAGGAGCTCGTGCGCTTCGGGCAGTTCAGCCAACCGGAGCGGAAGCTTGCGGATGACACCACGGTGATCACCGCAGGCGTCTACAACAAGGGCAAGCAAGAGCTCGCCTCGAACGTGAAAAAACAAGGCGACATCGCCCCGACGATGATCCACGAGACCGGGCACGCGGTCGATGCCGAAATGGGCTGGAGCACGGGGCCCGAGCCCGCGAAGCCCGAACGCGGCGGCTGGAAGGAATATCCGGATCACAGAACATGCGCCACCGACATGGTCGACGACTCGAACGGCGGCATCAAGACCAAGCTTGTCGCCGCGCAGCGTACCGACGTGATCGATGACATGGCGACGGCGATGGGCAACCGCAGCGCGGCGGCGCTGGCCACGGACATCCGCGCCAGGCCATGGTTCAAGGGCCTGCCCGCCGGCACCCGGTCGGATGTGCTCGACGACCAGGCCCTGAAAGCGATCCCGATCGGATTGCAGACCCCATGGTTCACCGCCGAGGGCGGCGGGGAACATCTCGGCGATCACGTCTACCAGGAGAGCTACACCCCGACCTGGGTGCGCTACCGGCACGAGGCGCGCAGCCGCATGGTTGCGAAGTATCAATTCCGCGATGCCGGCGAATGGTTCGCGGAGTGCTACGCCGCGTACTACGACCCCGATAACAAGGTGAAGGGGCAAAAGCTGAACAAGGTGGATGCGAACACCAAGACCTACTTCGACAGCCACGTCGATACCCGAGCGCCTACGCGATGAGTTTCTGCGAGTGACCGTGAAGTGAACGCTGAACCTGTGCACGATCCGGCCGATGTCGACGCGAACATCCGACGCCACGCTGCCGCGCGCGCCCGCGAGCTGGGCGGTGCGCCGCATGCGGACGACGTCGAGATCACGTGGGCCGCGCTAGAGGCCCCGCCCGGTACAAGGCTGTTCCGCGCGCACTGGGCCGATCGCAGCGGCGAGCGCGCGCTGACCGGCGTGTGGGTCGACGGCGACGTCAACAGCGGTCCGCTCGACGCGATCGAGCTTGTGTTGCGCCGCTGGCGCGAGACCATGGGCCATCTGCCGGATGCCGGCGTCGTCGCGTCCATCTGCGCGTTCCTGCTCGACGCCGATTGCCGTTACCGGCTGTTGGTCGGGCTGATCGAGGAGCGGCTCGAGGCCGTGCCGGCACCACTGCGGCGGCTATTGCACGAACCGGTCTATCTCGGCGGCGAGGCGGATCTGCCGCTGGCTTTCTGCTGGCTGGATGCTTACGGCAGGCCTCTTCGGGTCCAGATCGGGCGCGACCGCGACGGCCGCATCGCCTTCGAGGCGATTGCGTTGCAGGACCTGGATCGACGCCAAAGCGGCGAACCGGGAAATCGCGATGAATGAAATAACGAAACGGGTTCAGGCGGCATGACCACCCTCCCTAATTCCCCCAAGCTGATCAAAGGCGGCCTCCTGCCGTCTCAGCGACATCTGGAACAACGAGCCCGAAGCTGCACCGCCCCTGGCGAGTACGAGGTATCGATTCGGATCGGCTATGCTGCGACGGCAGCACCGGAGCCCCCAAAAGTCGGCGAGAGCGTCGAAGCTCCCGTGATGCGTTGGCAGCAGACGACGGTGAGCCCGCCCGTGCGGATGGCGATTCCGCCGTATGCGCGGTCGCAAGAGCACCTGGAGGGCCTGGCCCGGAATTCCGGCACTTCTGACCGAGTCGACGAACGATCATGAACAACAGACTGAGCGTCGCGAAGGCAGGCACGGCATCCCCGCTGGCGCACGGGCATCGGTTTCTTCAGCGCAAGTGCGCCTGTGGCGGATCGGCCGGCTTGAGCGGCCAGTGCGCAGATTGCGACAAGCAGAAGTTGTTGGGCATGCAGACCAAGCTCGCGGTCGGAGACCCCGACGATGCCTACGAGCGCGAGGCGGACCGGGTGGCGCAGCAGGTGGTCTCCGGCCGGCCCGGGCATGTCGGAGGGATCTCGCCGCTCGCGATCCGCAGCTATGCGCCCCCGCCCACGCAGGCGACTGGAACAGCGCCCGCGAGCGTGGATGCCGTGCTTGCGAGTCCCGGCCGGCCGCTGGGTCCCGCGCTGCGCCAGGACATGGAGGGGCGCTTCGGCCACGACTTCTCGCGCGTGCGCGTGCATACCGGATCGGAGGCCGATCGCTCCACGCGGGACTTGAGCGCGCATGCATACACCCTCGGTCGAGACATCGTGTTCGGCCCGGGCCGATTCGCGCCCGAGACCAGCGATGGGCGGCACCTGTTGGCCCATGAGCTCACGCACGTCGTGCAGCAGTCGCAAGGCGGACACCACGCGGGCGGACACGTGCAGCGCGGCGGTAAGAAGGGCCCGACCACCAAGCCTCACAGTTGCGGCGGATGGACCTGCGCGCCGTCGGGGGACTGCCCCAATCCGGACGGCAAGCCGGCCCCGAGCACCACCGCCTCCACGAGCTGGTCGCTGACGGCCAACCTCGATCTGGATGTTCTGACGGCGGACGAGATCACGAGCAGCAGCGAAGTTGGTCACGCCTTCGTGGAGTTCAACGAATCGAACGGCGACCGCTACACCTACGGCCACTATCACAACAAGTCGCGCTCGCCCGATCCGGTCTTTCATCCGCAGGTGCCCGGTTGCACGGCGCACCCGGACCAGACCCATAGCGGCTGCATCGACATGAGAATTGCCTTCAGCCTGCCGCAGGCGGACTACAAAAACGCACTGGACCTCGCGAAGGCATGGTGCGTCGCCGGACAGCCGTACCACATCCTGACCAACAACTGCACCACGTTCGTCGACAACGTCGTCAAGGCAGCCGGCAAGACGTTACCCGGTTCGCGTGGCTCAGTAGGACATGGCGCGTACCAGGCGGACAATCCGAACACGTTGTTCGATGCCCATCTGAGCCAATTGGACAACGCCACCTGGCGCCAGCGCGTCAACGGCGATTTCAATGGCCACTACGACGCCGCCGGCAAGTCCGTCTCGTTCACCAAGTTCGAACTGAAGACCGACGAGAAATTCGCGGTTGCCGGCAAGTACTCGTATGTCGGCAGCAGCGGCGACACGGTCGAGGGAACCCTGGACGGGCGACTGACCTTCAACGTCGACGCCGCCACCAAGGCCGTCACGGCTATCGTCAAGTTCGACTGGGTCGAGCCGGGCGGCAGCGGCAAGGGCGTCTGGACGGTGAGCACCGCGGGCGATCTCAAGGGCGACTGGGGCCGCGGCGCGGCAGAGAGCGGTGCCGGCCGATGGGAACTCGCGAAGACCCCATGAGACGCGACCCAACGACGAGCGAGGTGCGAACATGACCGGCTTTACCGCATCCCCCAAGCTGATCAAAGGCGGCCTCGTGCTCGATCGACGCCGATACCGCCCGCGTGCTGCGCATCATCTCGCTGCAGTACAACTCCGATTCGCTGACGCGCAAGCTCCAGGCGCAGGAGGCGGGCGGCGAGAGCGGCAACCGCGTCGAGCCGATGCGCTTCAAGGGCCCGGCGGTCGAGACGATCAAGCTCGAGGCCGACATCGACGCGACCGACCAGCTCGAGTTCCCGGACCAGAATCCGAACGCCGGCGAGTTCGGCATCCAGCCGCAGCTCGCGCTGCTCGAATCGCTGGTGCACCCGACCGCATCGCAGCTGCAATCGGTCGACAGCCAGGCGAGCTCGGGCACGCTCGAGATCGCGCCGATGCTCGCGCCGCTGGTGCTCTTCGTCTGGAGCAAGAGCCGCATCGTGCCGGTGAAGGTCAGCGACTTCTCGATCACCGAGGAAGCCTTCGATCCGGCGCTGAACCCGATCCGCGCCAAGGTCAGCCTCAGCCTGCGCGTGCTCTCGGTCGACGACCTCGGCTTCGCGTCGAAGGGCGGCAGCCTCTTCATGACCTATCTGCAGGGCAAGGAGCGCCTCGCCGGCAAGGTGCAGCCGGTGAGCTTCTCCGACGCTCGGCATCGGAGGGATCGGAGCTGATCGGACCCGGTACAAGCCTTCCTGCAGGCGAACGCGCTGACGCCGCCGGCCTTCGCGCCGAGGAGCCGCTACTACGGCATGCCGACCGCGCAGCTCACGCTTGCCCGACGGGCGCACCGTGGTCTTCGTGACGCGCCGCTTCCTGCCGCCGCCCGAGAACTTCGCGCTGCTGCAGACCGTGACCGTCGTCGCCGGCGACCGGCTCGACAACCTCGCCGCGCACTACCTCGGCGATCCCGAGCAGTCGTGGCGGCTCTGCGATGCGAACGGCGCGATGCTGCCGGAAGCCTTGGTCTCGAACGTCGGCGCGACGCTCGACATCACGCTGCCGGAAGGCGTGCCTGGAGTGCCCGATGCTCGCTAAAGGCATCCAGCTCACGCTGCTGATCGGGCCGATCGTCCCGTCCCGGTGCCGCGCGTCGTGCTCGATGCGCTCGAATCCGTCGAGGTGCGCACCTCTGCCGGAGCCGCGAGCGGTTTCCAGCTCACGTTCCAGATCACCGCGAAGTCGGAGCTCAACACGATCTTCCTGATCGCGGCCGGCACCAATACCTCGATGGCCACACCGCCGCTGCGCGTGATGCTGATCGTCACGCTGAACGGCACGCCGCAGCCGCTGTTCGACGGCGTCATGACCAACGTCGACGTGCAGGCCGGCAGCCAGGGATCACCCGGCACGCTGACCGTCACCGGCGAGGACGTGAGCAAGGTGATGGACATGCAGGACTTCAGCGGCCTGCCTTTTCCTGCAATGCCGATCGAAGCGCGCGTCGCGTTGCTGTGCGCGAAGTACGCGCCGTTCGGCATGATCCCGCTGCCGATCCCGATCCTGTTCCCGGACGTGCCGATCCCGATCGACAAGATCCCGGCGCAGAAGGGCACCGACCTCGCGTACATCCAGCGAGCTCGCGCGCGATGGTCGGCTACGTGTTCTACATCGAGCCGGGTCCGGCGCTCGGCACCAACGTCGCGTACTTCGGGCCCGAGATCAAGATCGGCGTGCCGCAGCCGGCGCTCAACGTCGACATGGACGCGCTCACGAACGTCGAATCGCTGAGCTTCACGTTCGATCCGACGAAGGGCGTGCTGCCGATCGTCTTCATCCAGAACCAGCTCACGCGGGTGCCGATCCCGATCCCGATCCCGAACCTGAACCCGCTGCAGCCGCCGCTCGCCGCGCTGCCGACGCCGATCTCGAACTTGAAGATCCTGAAGGACACCGCGAAGCTGAACCCGATGCAGGCAATCTCGCGCGGGCTCGCCGAAGCGGCGAAATCGCAGGACGCGGTGAGCGGCAGCGGCAGCCTCGACGTGCTGCGCTACGGCCGCGTGCTGAAGGCGCGAGGCCTCGTCGGCGTGCGCGGCGCCGGTATCGCCTACGACGGGCTCTACTACGTGCAGAGCGTGACCAGCACGCTGAAGCGCGGCGAGTTCAAGCAGAGCTTCAAGCTGACGCGCAACGGGCTGGTGTCGATCACGCCGAGGGTGCCGGTATGAGCGCCGCACGGCCGCTCCGAAGGCGCTCGCTCCCCCTCGGGGGACGGGCCGCAGGCCCCAGGGGGCAACATGACCGAGAAGTTCTACGGCAAGTACCGCGGCCTGGTGCTGAACAACATCGATCCGATGCAGATGAACCGGCTGCATGGTGCAGGTGCCCGACGTCGCCGGCCTGCTGCCCGCGACCTGGGCGATGCCGTGCGTGCCGGTGGCCGGCATCCAGAACGGCATGGTCGCGCTGCCGCTGATCGGCTCCGGCGTCTGGGTCGAGTTCGAACAGGGCGACCCCGACTATCCGATCTGGGTCGGCTGCTTCTGGGGCAGCGCGGCCGAGGTGCCGGTGCTCGCGCGCGCGACGCCGCCCGGCGTGCAGGCGATCACGATGCAGACGCCGCTGCAGAACGGCCTGACGATCAGCGACCTGCCGGGACCGACCGGCGGAATCATGCTGAAGAGCGCGACCGGCGCGACGCTGATCGTCAACGACACCGGCATCTACATCCAGAACGGCAAGGGCGCGTCGATCGTGATGACCGGGCCCACCGTCACCGTCAACGCCGGCGCGTTGACTATCGTGTAACGGAGCGCCTCGCGATGCCCGGTCCCTTGCTCCACCTCGGCGCCACCGTGCTGTGCAGTCACGGCGGCCAGGCGATGCCGAGCGCGCCGAACCCGCGCGTGCTGGTCTCGGGCCAGCCGGTCGCGACGATGGCGGCGCCCTACCTGGTGGCCGGCTGCGCCTTCGTGCCGCCGGGCGGCAACGGGCCGTGCGTCACTGCGCAGTGGGTGGTGGCGGCGACGCGCGTCTTCGTCGCTGGGCAGCCGGCGGTGCTGCTCGACAGCCAGGCGATCTGCGCGCCGACCGGCACGCCGCTGCATGCCGGTGGTCGCGCAGATGCGCGTGATCGGAAGCTGAGGACGGAGCAACGACCATGAACGTCGCCTTCCCCTATCGCGTCGACGGCCGCGGCCGCACGGCGGAAGCGGAAAACGACGACGCTCACCTGCGCGACCTGATCGAGCAGCTGCTCTTCACGGTCCCGGGCGAGCGCGTCAACCGGCCGGACTTCGGCTGCGGCCTGATGCAGCTCGTCTTCGCGCCGAACAGCGTCGAGCTCGCGGCGACCTTGCAGGCGCTGGTGCAGGGCGCGCTGCAGCAGTGGCTCGGCCACCTGATGCGCATCGACGAGGTCAGCGCCTCCAGCGAGGACGCGACGCTCACCGTGGTCGTCCGCTACACGGTGCTGCGCACGCAGGCTGCGAAGACTGCGAGCTTTACGCAGAGGGCGGCGGCGTGAGCAGGGAGCAGGTTCACGGCGAAGCCGGGATGGGACCGGCCGCGAATGCTGCCTGCCGCCGACAGGGCGGCGCAATGCATCGCTTCGATCGAGTGGAGGCGGCGTCATGACGGGGCAGTATCTTTGCCAAGCTCCCGGCCGCGTCGACGCGCTGCGCGATGCCGCGCAGGCGAGCCCGCCGCGGCTCCTGAACGGCATCCACTACCTCGAGGTCTCGTCCGACCAGCGCCGCCTCGAAGTGCACTTCGTGCATCCGCTCGACCTGGTGCCGGCAGCGCCGCTCACCGTCGCGAACGTCGAAATCCGCGGCGGCGTGCGCGTGCGCGACCCGGCGGTCACCGGGTTGCATTGGCAGGACGACGTGCTGACCGTCGAGGTCGCGACGGCCGGCGACTTTTCGCGCTACGTGTTGCGTCTGGTCGCGTCCGCCGGCGTCGCAGCGCCGCCGGTCGGGATCGACCCGGCGCTCGCGCAGATCGAGTTCAGCTTCAAGGTCGATTGCCCGAGCGATTTCGATTGCAGGACCGACACCGCCTGCCCGCCGGTGGTCGCGAAGGCGCCGGCGATCGACTACCTGGCGCGCGACTACGCGAGCTTCCGCCGTCTCATGCTCGACCGCCTCGCGGCGCTGATGCCGGGCTGGCGCGAGCGGAATGCGGCTGACCTGTGGGTGACCTTGGCCGAGGCGGTGGCGTTCCGCGCCGACGAGCTCTCGTACTTTCAGGATGCGGTCGCGACCGAGGCTTACCTCGGCACCGCACGGCAGCGCATCTCGGTGCGCCGCCACACGCGGCTGCTCGACTACGCGTTCCACGACGGCTGCAACGCGCGCACCTGGGTCGCATTCGAGGTCGACGCGGCGGCCGATGGACTGACGCTCGCCGGCTGCGACGCGAGCACCGGCCTCGGCGGCACGCTGCTCGTGACCACGGTGCCCGGCTTCGGCCCCCGCGTCACGCTCGACGGCGCACAGACCGCGCTCGACGCCGGCGCCGCGCCGTTCGAGCTGCTTGCGCCCGTGACGCTCTACAGCGCCCACAACGCGATCGGCTTCCACACCTGGAGCGACGACGAGTGCTGCCTGCCGAAGGGCGCGACCACGGCCTTCCTGCGCGACGACGATGCGAACCGGCTGCGCCTGCGTGCCGGCGACGTGCTGGTCCTCGAGGCGCGTGCCAGCACGAGCACCGGCGAGACCGCCGACGCCGACCGGCAGCAGCGCCACGCGGTGCGGTTGACGCGCGTCGATCCCGAGGCGCCGCTCAATGCCGGCGTGCGCGGCGTGCCGCTGCCGCGGCGCGATCCGGTGACCGATCAGCCTTTCGTCGAGATCGAGTGGGGCGATGCCGATGCGCTGCCGTTCGCGCTCTGCCTGTCGAAGCGCATCGGCGGTGTGCTCGTCACCGACATGGCCGGCGCCGCCGGCAACGTCGCGCTGGCCGACCACGGCCTCTCGGCGCCGCGCTCCGACGATCTGACGCCGCTGCCCGGCGGCCGCGTGCCGCGCTATCCGCTCGACCGCACCGCGGTGGCGCCGCTCACGCAGCAGAGCCGCGTGCGCGTGGCCGGCAGCGACGCGACGACACTGGTCGACACGAGCGCCGCCGCCAGCGCCGCGCTGCAGTGCGACGTGGCGGACGTGCGCCCGGCGCTCGACGTGCGGAGCGAAGGCGACCGCCGCCGCTGGACCGCGCAGCGCGATCTGCTGGCGAGTGACGCGGGGGCCGCCGAATTCGTCGTCGAGACCGAGAACGACGGCCACGCGGTGCTGCGCTTCGGCGATGGCGTCACGGGCCGCGCGCCGCTCGCCGGCGAGGGTCTGACGGCGCGTGTGCGCACCGGCAACGGCGCCGGCGGCAACGTCGGCGCCGAGGCGATCGGCCACGTGCTGGCGCCGTTCGCCGGCATCACGCGCGTGCGGAACCCGCTGCCTGCGGCAGGCGGCCTCGACCCGCATCCGGTCACGCAGGCGCGGCTCTATGCGCCGCAGGCGTTCCGGCGCCAGGAGCGCGCGGTCACCGCGGACGACTACGCGGCGATGACGGAACGCGAGCCGCGCGTGCAGCGCGCCGTCGCGACGCGCCGCTGGACCGGGAGCTGGTACACGATGTTCATCACCGTCGACCGGCGCGGAGCCGATGCGCTCGATCCCGTCTTCGAAGACCGAGCTCGCGCGCCTTCATCGAGCGCTACCGGCTCGCCGGCCACGACGTCGAGATCGATGCGCCGAGCTTCGTCGCGCTCGACCTCGAACTGCACGTCTGCACGAAGCCGGGCTACTTCGCCGCCGATGTCGAACGCCGCTTGCTGGAGGTTTTCAGCGCCGGCAGCCTACCGAGCGGCGACACCGGCTTCTTTCATCCGGACCAGTTCACGTTCGGCCAGCCGGTGTACCTGAGCGCGGTGATCGCGACGGCGATGCAGGTGGCGGGCGTGGCCTACGTGACGCCGCTGCGCTTCCAGCGGCTTGGCCGCAACCCGGCCGGCGAGATCGCAGAAGGACGCATCGCGATGGCGCGGCTCGAGATCGCGCGGCTCGACAACGACCCGAATGCGCCGGAGCACGGCCGCATCCGGTTCGACGTCGCAACGGGAGTCTGACGATGAGCTCCGACACCTCGGCGCGCGACGCCTGCGGCTGCTGCGAAGGCCTGAGCGAGCCGGCGCCAGTCACGAACGATGCGGGCCTCGGGGCGCTGCGCTACCGCGTCGACACGCAGCCGGGCTTCTACGCTCGCATGCTGCAGAGCCTGCCGCTCGCCCGCAGCGATCCGGACGAGCCCGCCGCGCCGCGCCCGCTCGCGCGACTGCTGACGCGCGCGAGCGATGATCCGACCGTCGCCTTCCTCGACGCCTCGGCCTGCGTCGCCGACGTGCTCGCCTTCTACCAGGAGCGCATCGCGAACGAGGGCTATCTGCGCACCGCGACCGAGCGCCGCTCGGTGCTCGAGCTCGCGCGCGCGATCGGCTACGAGTTGAAGCCCGGCGTCGCGGCGAGCGTGCACCTCTCCTTCACGGTCGAAGATGCGCCGGGCGCGCCCGGCGTCTGCACGCTCGCGCAGGGCACGCCGGTGCAGAGCGTGCCGCCGCAGGGCAAGCTGCCGCAGGTCTTCGAGACCAGCGCCGAGATCGTCGCGCGCGCCGAATGGAACGCGCTGCTGCCGCGTCAAGTGCGCCCAGCGGACATGGCGTTGTACGAGGTGGACGAAGGCGATGGCGTCACGCGCAAGGCGCTGGTGCTGCTCGGCCCGGTGGGCAGCTTCCCGGCCGACACCGCCGGGTTGCACGCCGCGCTGCAGAGCGTGGACCTGTTCCGCCTCGACCCGGGTCTCGCGGTCGATGCGACGGTCGACGCTCTGGAGGTCGGCCGCGTTTTCTTCACCGAAGCGGCGAGCGGCATCAACGGCGGCGACCTGCTCCTATTCGTCGCGAAGAAGGGCGAGACCGAGCTCGACCGGCTCGTGCTGCGTGCCACGGCCGTCGTCGCCGAGCCGGCGTTGAAGCGCATCCGCGTCGACGTCGAGGCGCTCCCTGCTCCGGTCGCGGATCCACCGCCACCGCCGGTTGCGACCTGGGTCGTGCCATACGTGATCAAGCCCATCCTGAGCTTCGCAAAGGCGCAGGTCTCCACGGTACCTTTCACCAGCACGTCGATCGCGACCACGGTCGCGTCGAAGGCCTGGCGCGAGAGCGATCTGCAGGCGATGATCGGCATCCAGCGCTGGAGCGGTACCACCCTCGTGCAGGCGATCACGGCGGCGCAGCCGAGCGGTCCGCCGATCGCGCCGGAAGCCGGCGCGTTCGCGTTCGGCGCGAAGTTCGGCTTCTTCGGCAACAACGCGCCGAAGTGGCGCAGATCCTGCCACCACATCGTCCCAGCCAGCGGTCTCGCCTACACCAACGGCTGGGACGATGGCGATAGCGACGGTGTGCCCGACACCGGTTCGTCGCGCACGATCTGGGAGGACTCGCAGGGCAACTCGATCGCGCCCAGCGACCTATCTCGAACGCGCGGTGCCGAACGTGACGCGCACGAGCTGGGTGGTGTTCGATGCGCCCGACGTGGCGGCGCAGGCCTATACGGTGCTCGATGCGCGCGAGACCTCGCGCGCGGACTTCGGCCTCTCCGGCCGCGCGCTGCGGCTGCGCCTTGCCGATGCGAACGGCCAGCCGTTACCGGCGACGCCGGCAGAAGCGTTCAAGTTCCGCAACAGTACCGCCTACGTCGCCAGCCGCAGGCTCGACCTCGCGGAGCTGCCCATCGATGCGCCGATCGCGGCAGGGGACACGCAGATCGAGCTCGACCGCATGGTGCTCGGCCTTGCCGCCGGCCAGCCGGTGGCGCTGGTCGGCGAGCGCTACGACCTGCCCGGCGTCGCCGCGGCCGAGATCGCCGTGCTCGCCGACATCGTGCATGCCGACGGGCGCAGCACACTGGTGCTGCAGCAGGGCCTCGTCTATTCGTACGTGCGCAGCAGCCTGAAGATCAGCGCCAACGTCGTGCACGCAACGCACGGCGAGACAGTGAGCGAAGTGCTCGGCAACGGCGATGCTTCGGTCCCGAACCAGCGCTTCGTGCTAAAGAAGCCGCCGACTACGCACGTCTCGGCGGCTAGGCGGCGTCGCGAGCACGCTCGAAGTGCGCATCGCCGGTGTGTCGTGGGACGAAGTGCCTTCGCTCTATGGCGCCGCGCCCGATCAGCCGGTCTACACGACGCGCATCGCCGACGACGCCAGCATGACGCTCACGTTCGGTGACGGCGTGCAGGGCGCGCGGCTGCCAACCGGCACGCTGAACGTCGCGGCGCGCTATCGCAGCGGCATCGGACCCGACGGCGAAGTCGATGCCGGCACGCTGTCGATGCTGCGCGCGATGCCGCTCGGCCTGCGCGGCGTGACCAACCCGCTCGGCGCGGCCGGTGCCGAAGGACCCGAGCAGCTCGCCGACGCACGCCGGAACGCACCGCTGACGCTGCTCACGTTCGAGCGCGTGGTCTCGCTGCTCGACTACCAGAACTACGCGCGCGCGTTTCCCGGCATCGGCAAGGCGCGCGGCGACGTGCTGTGGGTCGACGGCGCCTCGCGCATCTTCCTGACCGTGGCCGGCGCGACCGGCGGGCCACCGGGCGCCGACATCCTTGCGAACCTGATCGGATCGATCGCCGCGGCGAGCGACCCCTCGCAGCGCTTCGATGCCGGCACCTTCGCGCAGCGCTATTTCAGCTGCAAGGCGCGCGTCGCAGTCGATCCGCGCTATGTCGCGGCGGACGTGCTCGCTGCGGTCTCCACCGCGCTGCGCGCCGGCTTCGGCTTCGAGGCGCGGGACCTCGGCCAGTCCGTGACAGCGGCCGAGGTCGTCACGCTGATCCACACCGTGCCGGGCGTGCTCGCAGTCGATCTGGACGAGCTGCTGCCGTACACCGACGACCCGGTGCCGGCCGATCCGGCCGCGACCGCGGTGCCGGCGTTCGGTGCGCGCTGGGACGCAGCGACGCGCGCGGCGCTGCCGGCGGAGCTGCTGCTGATCAACCCAGCGGGCGTGGTGCTGGAGGAGATGGCGCCGTGAGCCACGCGGCGAGGGGCCCCATCGGAACGAGGGGGATCGACGCCAAGGCGATCGGCGCCCGGCGCCGACACCACCGCCTGTCGCACACGCGTGACCGTGAGGAGGCGACGCCATGAGCCTGTTGATGCCCGAGCGGCTCTACAAGCTGCTCCCCGCAATTCACCGCCTGCGCGATGCCGACCAGGGCGAGCCGCTGCGCGCGCTGCTCGGTGTGATCGAGGGCGAGCTCGAGCGCGTCGAAGCCGACATCGCGAACCTCTACGACAACTGGTTCATCGAGACCTGCGACGAATGGGTCGTGCCGTATATCGGCGACCTGCTCGGCGTGCGGCCGATCCGGCCGGTGCCGTCGGCGGGGGTCAGCGCGCGCGCCTATGTCGCGAACACGATCGCCTACCGGCGCCGCAAGGGCACCGCGGTGGTCCTGGAGCAACTGGCGCGCGACGTCACCGGTTGGCCGGCACGCGCGGTCGAGTTCTTCCAGCGCCTCGCGACCGCGCAGCACATGAACCACGTGCGCCACGCGCCGAGCTTCACCGCAAGCGTGCGCGACGCCGCCGCGGCCGAGCTGGCGGAGGGGCCGTTCGATCCGTTCGCGCACAGCGCCGAGGTGCGACGCATCGCGACGCGCGGCGGGCGCTTCAACATTCCGAACGTCGGGCTCTATCTGTGGCGGCTGCGCAGCTATGCGGTCGGCGCCGGCGCGCCGGGGGACGAAGCGCCGGATTTCGCGAGCGCGCGCGACCTCGGCACCTGGTGGAGCGTGCATCCCGCCGGCGTCGACGCGCCGCTCTTCAACCCGCCGCGCACCGAGACGACGATCACGCACCTCGCCGAGGAGGAGAACGTTCCCGGCCCGCTGCGCCGCCTCGCGCTGAATGCCGAGCTGGAGCGCCTGCGCCGCGGCATCGCCGAGCCGGCGCCGCGCTTCATGACTGAACGCGACCCGGTGCTGCGCATCTTCGTGCGGCTCGCCGGCGAGAGCGCGCCGGTCGAGGTGCGCCGCGAGGACATCTATCTCTGCGAGATCCCGGACGACGTCGAGCTCGGCTCGCCGCAGCCGCGCGCGCTCGCGCTCGACCCGGCGCGCGGGCGCATCGCTTTCCCCGCCGGACTCCCGGTGCAGGAGGTGTGGGTGCAGAGCAGCTACGGCTTTTCCGGCGACCTGGGCGGCGGCCCCTACGATCGCAGCGCCGCCGTGCGCGACGCGAACCAGGCGGTCGCGATCGATCTCTCGGGGGCCGGCGAGAGCGGCGGCTTCGACGACCCGGCGGTCTGGCAGGCCGGCGTCTCGCACCTCACTGCCGACGACGGCAGCGGCACGCTGTTCCCGACGCTGCGCGCGGCGGTCGAGGCGTGGCACCAGCAGCCCGCGGGCCGCACCGGCGTCATCGTGCTGATGGACAGCTTGAGCGACGTCGATGCCCCCGGCAGCCCCGCCGCGCCGCTCGAGATCGAGCTCGGCGAGCGCTCGCGGCTCCTGATCGTCGCCGGCACCTGGCCGCTCGAGCCAATCCCCGGTGCACCGCCGGGCAGCGTCGAGCGCGTGCCGGGGCACTTCGATGCGCGTGCGATCCGCGCCCACTTCGTCGGCGACCTCGTCGTGCGGGGTACTGCCGCCGCTTCATCGCTGAACGCGGGCGCCTGTTTCTTCAATGGGCTGATGCTCGAAGGCGGGCTCGTCGTCGCGCCGGGCAACCTCGGTCGGCTCGACTTCGCGCACGGCACGCTGGTGCCGGGGCGCGGCGCGCTCATCGTGCAGGCGGGCGGCAACGAGCGGCTGGAGCTCGCCGTCGATCATGCGATCTGCGCCTCGATCAGTGTGTCGGGTCCCGTCGCCGGGCTCACGGTGGCCGACAGCATCGTCGGCAGCGGCGAGGGCTCACCGGACGTGAGTCTCGATGCGCCGGAAGCCGAGGTCGAGCTATCGCGCAGCAGCTTCTTCGGCGGCGTCACGGTGCAAAGCGTCAGCGCGTCGGATTGCATCTTCGGCGGCCTGCTGCGCGTCGAGCGTCGGCAGACCGGCTGCGTGCGCTTCAGCTTCGTGCCGCCCGGCTCGACCGCACCGCGGCGCTACCGCTGCCAGCCCGAGCTGGAGGCAGCGACGCGCATCGCCGCGCTGCGCGAGAGTGCGCTGCTGCAGGGCCGCACGCCCGCGGCGGCCGAGGAAGCCGCGATCCGCACCGAAGTCCGCGCGCTGATACAGCCGCTCTTCGTCTCGCGGCGCTACGGCGATCCCGGCTACGGTCAGCTCGAGCTGCGCTGCGCCGCGCAGATCCGCAGCGGCGCCGAAAGCGGCGCCGAGATGGGCGCCTTCGAATTCCTGAAGCAGCCGCAGCGCGAAGCGAACCTGCGCGACGCGCTCGACGAGTACCTGCGTTTCGGCCTCGAAGCGGGCCTCGTCTTCGTCACTTGATGCCGCAGCGGCCGACCACGACACCCCGGGGACTGCCATGAAAGCCGATCTCTCCCGCACCACCTTCGATCGCGCGCAGCACTACAGCGCGGTGCGATTGCAGCAGGGCCGCATCGTCACGGATGCGGACTGGAACGAGCAGGCCGACATCACGCGCTACCGCGCGGAGCGCCAGGGGCGCGACACGATCGGCCCGTGCGGCGCGCCGCTCGACGCGGCCGGCTACCGGCTCGTCGCCGAGACCAATGCGCTCGCCGTGCATGCGTTGAACGCGAACGTCGTCTGGGTGGTCGCCGAAGACGGCGCGCTGCTCGCCACGTCGAACGGCGGGGCCGACTGGACGCTCGTCGATCTCATCACCTCCGCGCACCTGCGGGCGATCGCCACCGCCGGCAACGCGGGCTGGGTGGTCGGCGACGGCGGCGTCGTCAGGAAGACGAGCGACGCGGGCCTCACTTGGAGCCCGCAGAACGCGGGCACGCTGCGCGCGCTGCGCGGGGTCACCGCGGTCGATGCGGATCACGCCTGGGCGGTCGGCGACGGCGGCATCGTCGTCTCGACGAGCGACGGCGGCGTGCACTGGAACCTCGCGCAGACCGAAGCGGCGCGGCTCTACGCGGTGGACTTCGTCGATGCCTTCAACGGGCTTGCGGTCGGCCAGGCCGGCGTGATCGTCACGACGAACGACGGCGGTTCGACCTGGAGCGGCGTCGCGAGCGGCAGCAGCGCGCACTTGCGGGCGCTCGCGCGCGTGGGCACGACGCTGGTCTGGGCCGCGGGGCACGGCGGCACGATCCTGCGCAGCGAAGACGGGGGCGCCACGTGGCTGCCTTGTGCGACGCCGTCGGGCGCGACGCTCTACGCGATCGCGTTCCGCGATGCCGTCGAAGGCTGGGCGGTCGGCGAGGGCGGCACGGTACTGCACAGTCTCGATGGCGGCGCGACCTGGCAGCAGGAAGACGCCGGCGTCGGCAGCGCAACGCTGCGCGGACTCTCTATCTTCGGCAGCGAGCCGGGCTGGGCGGTCGGCGAGGGCGGGGCGGCGCTGCGCGTCGGGATCGGTTCACCCGACGTGGCCGAGGTCGCGCTGCCTGCGGTGAACCTCTCGCTCGAGCCGGGCCGCTACTACGTCGACGGCATGCTGTGCGAGCTGGAGACGCGCACCTCGTACGCGCACCAGCCCGACGGCGGCGCGGGCGAACGGCTGGTGCCGGGCACGTACCTCTTGTACCTCGACGCCTGGCAGCGCCACGTCTCGGCGCTGGAGGCGCCGGCGATCCGCGAGGTGGCGCTCGGCGGCCCCGACACCGCGACGCGCGCGCGCACGATCGCGCAGGTGCGTGCGTTGCCGCTGCCGGGGGCAAGTCCGCTCGACTGGAACTGCGATTCGAGCATCGACGCCTGGGACGCGCTCGTCGGCCTGTCACGCCCGCGGCTTGCGGCGCGCGCCGAGCCGCAGCTTGCCGCAGCGAACCTGTGCGAGATCGCCGCGACCGCCGGCTACCGGCGGCTCGAGAACCAGCTCTACCGCGTCGAGGTGCACGAGGGCGGCGCGAGCCCGAGCTTCAAGTGGTCGCGCGAGAACGGCTCGGTCGCGTACGCGGTGGTCAGCGTCACGATCGATGCAACGGCGCAGCAGACGACGGTGCGCGTCGCGGCACGCGGGCGCGACACGAATCTCGACCTCGCGGTGCACGATCGCGTCGAGCTGGTCGACGACGACGCCGAGCTCACGCTGCGCGCCGGCATGCTGCTCGAATACGTCGCGGACGGCGACGACGAACTGGAGCTGGTGCTGGCCGGCGTGCCGCCCGGCGCGCTCGGCCAGGATCCGTCGCGCCACCCCGTGCTGCGGCGCTGGGATCACAAGCCCGCGGTCGCCGGTACGAACGTGCTGCCGATCGTCGAGGGCACCTGGATCGACCTCGAGGACGGCGTACAGGTGCGCTTCGAGGCGGGCGGCGTCTACCGTCCCGGCGACTACTGGCAGATCCCGGCGCGCACGATCACGGCCGACGTCGAATGGCCGCGCGACGACGACGGTGACCCGATCGCACGAGAGCCCGCCGGCATCGCCGACGCCTATTGCCGGCTCGGCATCGTCGAGGTCGACGCGAGCGGCACGGTCACCGTGATGAGCGACTGCCGCGAGCTCTTTCCGCCGCTCACCGCGCTGGAGCAACTCCTCTACGTCTCCGGCGACGGCCAGGACGCGGCGCCGAACGCGCTGCTGCCGCAGCCGCTCGCGCTGCGTGCCGCGCGCGGCACCGTGCCGATCGCCGGCGCCGGCGTGCGCTTCGAGGTCGAGAGCGGTGGCGGGTTGGTCGGCGACGGCGTGACCGGATCGCCGTGGCAGTACGAGACCACGACCGACGAGAACGGTCTGGCCGAATGCCGCTGGACGCTCGGGCCCGGCATCGGTGCGCCCGCGCGCTACCAGCGCGTGCGCGCGAGCCTGCTCGATGCCGACGGCCAGGCGCTGCCGGGCCAGGCCATCGTGTACTGCGCGACCGCGACGATGCTGTTGCAATACGTTTCGGGCGACGGGCAGCAGGCAGCTGCCGGGGCGAACCTTCCGCAGCCGATCGAGGTCAGGGCGGTGAACGGCGGCGACGGCGTTGCTGGGGTCGTGCTGACGGCGGCGGTCGAGCAGGGCGGCGGTGCGATCGTCGGCCCGGCGAGCGTGACGACCGATCCGGACGGCTATGCGTCCATCGGCTGGCGGCTCGGCGCGAGCGGCCCGCAGCGCTTGGCAGTGCGCCTCGCCGACGAGAGCGGGAGCGAGCTGCAGCGGCTCGGCTTCAACGCCAACATCGCCGTCAGCGGCCACGGCGGGCGGCGGTTGCGACATCACGATCGGCCCCGGCGGCCAGTTCGAGCGGCTCGACAGCGAGCTGCTCGCGCGCCTGCTGGAGGAGAACCGCGGCGCGGTGTGCATCTGCTTCATGCCTGGTACGCACGAGATCGACAGCCTGGTGCTGGCGAGCCAGAACCGCTCGGCACGGCTCACGATCCACGGGTGCGGGGCGGCGACGATCGTGTCGATCGCCGGCCGGATGCTGCTGAGCGGGTTCAATTTCCTCGAGCTGCGTGACATGGCAATCGCCCCGGCCGAGAGCGGCGTACTGCTGCAGACAATCAACGAGCTGCGGCTGTCGGGCCTCGCTATGGGTCGTCGCGAGACCCCCGAGCTCGGCCGTCCGCTGCTGATGGTGAGCGGCGCGAGCCGGGTGCGGATGATCGGCTGCGAGATCAGCGCCGCGGCGCCTGCGTCGGCCAGCTTCGAGAACGTCTCGAACGAATGCCATCTCGGCGGCAACGTCTTCCTCGGGCCGCTCAGCTTCTACGGCCTGCCTGGCGAGGACCCGTCGCGGGCGCTGATGGATCGGCTCGGCGACGGGCAGCGTTCGCAGCTGAACGCGCGCGGGCATCTGCACCTGACCGACAACAGCCTGCAGCGGCTGACCATCGGCCAAGCAGTGGCGACGCAGCTCGTGGAGCAGGCGACGGCCGATGGCATCTTCCAGAGCGCCGCGATGCAGGGCAACACGTTCTCGGTGCAGAGCAACGTCTTCGTCAGCGCGCTGCTGAGCTTCGGCGGCAACAGCTTCGTCGCCGAACCGCAGGACGGCACGACGCCGTACGGCGTAATGATCGCAACGCGCGCGGCCGCCGCCGGCAACGTCGCGGTGCGCAACGGCGACGAGGCGATCCTGCGCTTCCTCATCCCGAGCGACGGCGGCTTCAGCGGGGCTGCGAACCAGGTGTTCACGTCGCCGCAGTCGACGCCATGAGGGGGTCTGCGCGTCGCACTAGCCGATGACCGCGCCCCCGCTTTCCGAGCGCTTCGCGCACTACCGCGATCGCCATCGCGGCGCGACGATCGTCGTCTGCGGCTGCGGTGCGTCGCTCGAGCTGCTCGAGCGGCCCGAGCACTTCGTCACGATCGGCGTCAACGACGTGGGGCGCCACTTTACGCCCGACTACCTGGTCGTCGTGAACGAGCGCCGGCAGTTCGACCCCGAGCGATATCTCTACGTGGAGCGATCGGAGGCTCGAGTCGTGTTCACGCAGATCGAACGCATCGGCCTGTCGCATCCGCGCATCGTCCGCTTTCGCCTCGGCCGGCGCGGCGGCACCGATCGGGCGGATGCCGAGTCGCTGCACTATTCGAACAACTCGCCGTACGTCGCGGTGAACCTGGCGCGCCACCTCGGCGCGCGTCGCATCGGGCTGCTCGGCGTCGATTTCAACGACAACCATTTCTTCGGCGCGACCGGGCGCCATCCGCTCGCCGGCCAGTTGGCGCAGATCGACCGCGAGTATGGAGCGTTGTGCGAGGCCTGCCGCGCCGAAGGCGTGGAACTCGTGAACCTGAGTCCGACCAGTCGATTGCAGTCGCTGCCGCGGGCGAGTCTCGCCGAGTGGGCGGGCGCAGCGCCCAGTCGTCATGCGCACCGGCGCGTCTTCTTCGTGCATTACCGCTTCCTGTCCTGCGGCACGGTGTTCGAGACCGGCCTGCGCGAGGCGGCCGCTGAGCTCGGCATCGCGCACGAGCACGCCGACTGGGACGACGCGCAACTGCCGCACAAGCTCGAACGCTTCGCGCCGGATCTCATCTTCGTCGTGCACGGCCGGCGCTGCGTGCAGCGTTGGGGCCGGCGCCTCGCGCGCTGGCCTGCGGCGGTGTGGCTGCTCGACGAGCCGTATGAAGTCGACGATACGGCGGCCTGGTCGGGCCAGTTCGACACGGTATTCGTCAACGACGGGTCGAGCCTGGAACGCCACCGCAACGCCCACGAGCTGCCGGTGGCCTATGCGCCCGTGCTGCACCACGGCCTCCCGGAGGCGGCGCGGCCGCGGCGCGTCGGCTTCATCGGCGGCGCGAATCCGGCGCGCGCAGCGATGCTCGCCAGCCTGGCCGGGCGCGGGCTCGTCGACTACGTGGTCGGCGGGCCGTGGCACGACGCGCGGCTCGCGATGCTCTGCCTCGGGACGAACGTGCCGGCCGAACGCACCGCAGCGCTCTACCGCGAGACGGCGATCGTGCTGAACGTGTTCCGCGACCGGCACCACTACAATCGCGCCGGGCTGCCGGGACTTGCGATGAACCCGCGCATCGTCGAAGCGCTGGCCTGCGGCGCGCTGGTGCTGAGCGAGCCGCGCCCGGGGCTCGCGAGCGCGGTGCCCGAGCTGCCGACCTTCCGCAACGAGGCCGAGGCGGCCGCGCTCATCGAACGCTTCCTCGCCGACCCGGCCGAGCGACTGCGCGTGCAGCGCGCCTGCGCGGCGCGGCTCGCCGATGCCACCTATGTCCAGCGATTGAGGACGGCCATGGACCTTGCCCTCGACCCGTCGCGCCTGGGCGCAGCGGCTGCACTGCCGACGCCCGTTGTCCCCGTGCAGAGGATCGACCGTGCGCTGCCAGAGCACGCTCCAGCCCAGGTTGCCGTGGCGCGCATCGATGCCGTTGCGCCGCCCGATTGCGTCGAGCCGTTCGACGAGAACTGGGACGACCTCGGGGGCGTCGTGCGCCGGCGCGGCGGCGGCGAGCTGGCGATCGATCCCGGCCTGCAGCGCGGCCCGGGCTTCGAGCGCGGCCTCGCGAGCCGGGCGCGCTTCGAAGCGGTCGAACTGACGTTCGAGGCGTGCCTCGAACCCGGTGCGTTGCTGCTCGCGAAGCTGCACCAGGCCGATCGGCTGGACCAGACCGCCAACTCCTACCACCTGCTGGCCGACGAGCGCCGCGCCTACCTCGCGCGCCACCGGCACGTGTTCCGCCATCTCGAGCCGCCACGCAGCGCCTGGGTGCGCTGGCGGCTCACCTGCGACGGCGGCGTGCTCGCGCTGTGGCGCAACGACCGGCTGATGCATCGCGTGCGCGACCGCGAGCTCAACGGCGGCTATGCCTTCATCGGCGCGCAGGGCGGCGCGGTGCGCGTGCGCGGACTCGAGCTCGCCGCGGTCGAGCGCCCGCCCGCGGCGGCCGCCGCAGCCGAGGACGTGGCCGAGACCCTGCAGCCGGTGCGGGCCGCGATGCCGCGCCTCTCGATCGTCACGACGGTGTACGACCGCACCGAGTGTCTGCGCCACTGCATCGCCTCGGTGCGCCGGCTCGCGTTCCGCGACTACGAACACCTGATCGTCGCCGACCATCCGCCGCCCGAGGTGGTCGAGCGCCTCCGCGGCATCGTCGCGCGGGCCGACGATCCGCGCATCGGCCTCTACAACCTGCGCCAGCGCCACAACAACTGGGGCATCGCGCCGGCCGCGGCGGGGCTGCGGCGTTCGCGCGGCGAGTTCGTCTCGTTCCTCTCCGACGACAACGGCTATCTGCCGGATCACGTCGAGCCGCTGGTGCGCACGCTGGACCGCGATCCGGCGCTCGGTTTCGTCTACAGCTCGTGCCAGTACGACGGGCGGCTCGTGCTCGCGCATCCGGTGCCGCGCCCCGGGCGCATCGATCTCGGGCAGCCGATGTTCCGCCGCGAGCTGTTCGAGCTGCACCTGAACGACAGCCTGCCGTTCGACATGATGGCGTGGGACTGGCACCTGGTCGACACGCTGATGCGCCGCGGCGTGCGCTGGCGCCACGTGAACCGGCCGAGCTTCATCTTCCGGCTCGCGAAGTATCCGCAGCTGATGGCGGCCTGATCGATGATCTCCTACTGCATCGCCGTCTACCGCCCGACCTACGCGCGGCTGCTGCTCGAAGACCTGGTGCGGAAGACGACCGCGCGCTACGAAATCCTGGTCTGGCTCAACGTGCAGGACGCCGTGCTCGAAGCCGAGATCGCAGCCGCCAGGCAGCGGGGTGTGCCATTGCGCATCGTGGGCCGCACGCCGCACAACATCGGCATGTGTGCGTACCGGGAGCTCTTCCGCGCGTCCCGCTATCCGCTGATCGTGCAGATCGACGACGACGTGATCTGCGTTTCGCGGCGGATTGCCGAACGGGCGGTGAGCCTGTTCGAACAATTTCCGAAGGTCAGGCAGCTGGTTGCAGACGTGTGGCAGGACGAGTTCACCACGGGAGCGCGGCCGCCGCTGGACGCCTACCGCTGCGTGGACGCGCGTGAGGGGCTCTACGACGGCCCCATCGATGGCTGGTTCTCGATCTATCACCGGTCGATCCTGCCGGTGCTGCTGTCATTGCCCTTCAGCAGCTACTGCTGCCTCGGCGCCATGGTGCGAAGCCGGCTCAGCCAGCGGGGCCTGTCTGGACTGCTCTGTACGCGGATGAAGGTATTTCACGTGATCGGGCCTCAATACGCCGCTCTGTTCGACATGCTGGAGTCCGAAGTGGAAAAGTACCGGCGCCTCGGGCGGTCCGACATCGTCGACTGGTACTCGGGGGCGAAGACGAGCCTGCCCCCGGCAGAAGTGCTCGAGCGCCAATACGCCGGGATCATGCGCAGCCTGGAAGCGGATGACCTGGGAGCGCAGGACCCGCGCGTTGCATGAATCCAAGCAAGGGGAACACATGAACGGATCGCACGCCTGTCGGGCTGCACCACGAGTACTCACTCGCGGCGGCGGTCACCCGACGCATGCTTTGCGGAGGACAGGGTATGCTCAATCTTCGTCTGTTCGGCTCGCTCTTCGCCTCATGGCGCGTGGCGGGCCGCGCGACCGAACCCATCCCGCTGACCCCTCGACCGGGCAGCCTGCTCGCCTACCTTGCCCTGTCGCGCGGCCAGTTCTTCGCTCGCGGTGACCTGATCGCCACATTGTGGGACGAGCACCATGGATCGGGCGCCGGGGGCTGCTTCAACACCACACTGTGGCGCTTACGCAAGGCGGTCGAGCGTCCGCCACTGCACGCCGGTGAGCTCATCGCCGGTGACCACCACGGTTCGGTGGGCATGCCGCGCGACGCGCAGTGCGTACTGGATGTTGAGGAATTCCAGCGTCTCGTGGTGCCGCCACTGGCCAAGTCGATCGAGCGTTTAGAGGCCTGCGACATCGAGGACCTTAGGAGCGGAGTCGCGTGTTATACGGAAGACATACTCTCTGGCTTTAGCGACGAATGGGCGATGCGCGAACGCGAGAAGCTTCGCCGCCATTACCTGAATGCGCTCGGCCGGCTAATGCAGGTGTGCACGCTGGCCCGTGACTACCCGGGCGCGATCGGCTATGCCCAGCAGATTCTCGACCGAGACATGCTGCGCGAAGACACCCATTGTGACCTGATGCGCCTGCTGGTGCGGAACGGCCAGCGCGCGCTGGCGCTGCGCCAGTTCGAGCGCTGCCGCGATGCCTTGCGCCGCGAACTCGCGATCCAGCCGATGCGCGAAACGATTGTGCTGTACCAGCAGATCGCCGAGCATGCGGTTGGGCACGATGTCAGCGACGAGCCGTGGCCAGTGTCCCCGGCGATGGACGTCGCCTATTCGAGTCCCAAGCCGTCCTTAGGCGCCTTCGAGCTGATCGCCGCAGCGCGCCGCCACCTTACGCTTGCCGACGAGCAGTTGCAGCGCACGCTGCCTTTCGTCACACCGCCCTCACGACCGCCGCACCCCGAGTAAGTGCCGTGAGCCGTCTGTGATGGTCGTGTGATGCAGCTGATCGCCGCAGCGCGCCGCCACCTTACGCTTGCCGACGAGCAGTTGCAGCGCACGCTGCCTTTTGTCACACCGCCCTCACGACCTCCGCACCCCAAGTGAGTCCCGCGTAGAGCCATCTGTGATGGTCGTGTGATGCTCGTGTGATGGCGCGGTGACGGCGCAGGTTCACACTGGTTCGCGTCACCCCTTCGTCATGAAGAAGACGCCATCCATGCCCCTGCTCGAAGACCATACCGCGTCGTTCATCGTGCGCATCCGGCGCGAGAATAGCGACACGCCCGGCGCACTCGGCGACTGGCGCGGCTCGATCGAGCATGTGCCGTCGGGCCGGCGTGCCTTCTTTCGCGACCTTGGGGCGATCGCCCAGTTCATGAAGCCGCATCTCACCGAACTCGGCATCGACACCGCGTCGCGGTTCTGGGAACTGATGTCCGAGGACGCAGTCTCGGACGCCACCGCCCCGGTGGGCTATCCGCCGGCACCCGCGCCGCGGCGCAGACCCGGACGCCGCCCCCCATCGCGCAGCTGACGTAGCCAGGAGACCCGCCATGCCCCGCATCCAGGCCAACCGAGACGCCATTGACGACCGCTTCAGTGTGCTTGGCTTCACCGTGCGCAGCGAGAGCCCCCTGTTCGAAGTCGGCGTGGCCACCGACCCAGCTCTCTTCCGCGTTGACAACAAGGCCGCGCGCAATCGCCGCAACTTTTTCTCCAGCCGCAGTTCCGGCGTGCTGCGCGCGCGGCGCGGCGAAGCCGTGTACTTGGTGCCACCCGACGTGCTCAGTAATTTCATCGGGCAGCCCAAGCTGTATTTCGGACTTGCGACCTACCGCGAGAACAGCAAGGGCGCGCCCGATTACGTGCAGGCGCCCGGCGCCGGCACCATGTACGTCAGCCTCAGCGGCCTGACCGAGCGGGGCCTGCGCCGGCTCACCTCAAGTGCACTGGTGAGCAGCTACGGGCACGTCAACGGCCGTGACCCGAGCCTCGAGTGGGGCGGCGACGCGTGGCCCCAGCCGGCATCAACCGGCACGGCGGCTGCACCGACCGGCGCCGCGACGTCGTCGACCAACGCCAACCCGCCGGCGCCGTACGACGACGGTTTCGGCGTCTTTCCCGATGCCGCGGCACACGCGGGCAACGGCGCGACGCCGGCCACCCCCCCGACAGCCGCCACGCCAGCCGCCACCGCGCAGGCGCTGCGCCGCGTTGCCACGCCTTACGCGCGCGTCCTCACCGACGATAGCGACTTGCGCGGCATCGAAGGCCCGATCCCCGACGCGCCGGACGATGCGCCCGCCGCGCCCGCTGCCGCGCAAACGCTCGACGCTCCGGCACCCGAATACCCGCAGGCGAGCCGCTTCGTTCCCGCGGCGGCGAAAAACTATCGCGCGATGTCGAGTGCGCGCACGATCGACAAGGTTGTGCTGCACATCACCGACGGCGGCGCGAACATCAACGGCACGATCGCGTGGTTCCGCAACCCGCAGGCACAGGTCAGCGCGCATTACGTGATTGGCCGCGACGGCGAGGTGGTGCAGATGGTGCGCCACAACGACAAGGCGTGGCACGCGAGCTCAGCCAATACGGCTAGCATCGGCATCGAGCACGTGGCCAACACGCGCGGGCTCATTCCGACCGGGGTGCAATTGTGCGCATCGGCAGCGCTGGTCGCGTGGCTGTGCGATCAGTTCGGCATTCCGCCCGACCGCGAGCACATCCTCGGACACTCCGAGGCCGACCCCCGCACGAGCCACACCGGCTGCCCCAACGCCGTTTGGAACTGGGACCACTACATGCAGATGATCGACACACGCTCGTGCATCGAGCCGGCGGCGGCCATCGCACAGTCGCTCGGCGCGCGGCGACAACGCGCGGTCGCAAGGGCGCAGCCGGCGCTCGCGCGTGCGCAGGAGATCATCACGCCGTTCTATGATCCGGCCAACCCGGCCAGCGCGCTGACATGCCAGAACGACGCCTTCAGCCAGGCGCGCGAGGAGTGGTTCGTCGGTGTGCCGAACACGCGGATGTTCCCGCATTCGGCAATCGTCAAGTTGACGATGGCCGCGCCCAACGGCGACATGTACGGTGGCACCGGTTTCTACATCGGCCGCGACCGCATCCTTACGTGCGCGCACAATCTGCACGGCATGTCGCGGGTGACGATCGCACCCGGAAGCAACGCCGCTGGCGACACTCCGTTCGGAAGCGCAACGGTGCAGAGTTCGGGCTGGCGCATCGCGCCGGGCTACAGCGGCGATGGCGACTGGCCGCACGACCTTGCGGTGATCGACACCGCGCCGATCGCGGCGCCAAACGGCCGCTGGTTCGACTTTCTCAACGCGACGCCGTCGGACCGCATGCCGATCGTCGTCTGCGGATACTCGGCGCAGTCCGACGCGGTACCTGAACTGACGCAGGCGATCGACGGCGAGAAGCAGCACCTGCACGGCGGCTACGCGAGCGAACAGACCGACCTGGAGACGATCCAGTACACCATCCTGACGCTGAAGGGTGCGAGCGGCTCGCCGGTCTACCACCTGAGCGAAGGCCGCGACGGGGCGCTGCAAGCGCTGGTCACCGCAGTGCATGTCACCGGCGAGCCGGCGGCGCGCGGACTCAACGGCGGCTGCTTCATGACGCCGCAGAAGATCGATTGGATCGAGCGCCGCACGACGACGCTCTCGCTGCGATCGGGAGCGCGCACGCTCGCCGCGACGACGCGGGCGCTGGCCGCGACGTCGGTCCACTGGGACGAAGTGCCGTCCTATCCGCAGACGAGCCCGATGTCGTGCTGGGCGGCGAGCGCAGCTATGGTCGTCGGCTGGCGCGACCGCATGTCGATCGCGGACGCCGAGATCGCGCGCATGGTGCCAGTCATCGACGCGTATCGCGCTGGGCTGTGGCCGCGCGACCGGCAGCAACTCGCAGATGCCTGGAACCTCGTCGCGGAGCCGCCGGCCTCCTACACGATCGACTCCTGGGTGCAAATGCTGCAGACCTACGGCCCGCTGTACGTCGAT
Organism: uncultured beta proteobacterium; assembly: GCA_963734295.1. GTDB lineage: Bacteria > Pseudomonadota > Gammaproteobacteria > Burkholderiales > JAEUMW01 > JAEUMW01. The sequence goes on from CAVTGS010000012.1 coordinate 120,917, forward strand.
ATGACGTGGAGCGGTCCGGAGGGCGGCCATGTGCGCGTGCTGGTCGGCATGGAGACCGACGGCAACCCCGACGGCTCCGGCACGACGATGTACATGCACGACCCGTGGCCCGAGACGCCTGGGCGCATCAAGCTGCCGTTCGCCGATTTCCTTGCGCTGTACGAGAACCGCACCGGCAACTCCGGCGGCCAGCTGCTCTACCAGATCCTGCACGCCGACCGCATTCCCGAAGGCGTGCAGCCGGCTACCGCGGTGCCGTTCGCGCTGACGCTCGCGTCCGAGGCCGAGCTTGCCGCTACCGAGCCACCGTCGACAAAGACGGCCTACGCGGGCGGTGACCTGAACGCGCCGGCGTCGCCGAAGAACGGCAACGCGCAACCGGCGCGCGCCGACCACCTGCCGCCGCCGCCGGCGCCGATCGTGCAGCAGCAGGCTCTGCGCGCGCGCCCGCGCTCGCTCGCGGCCGAGATCGTCGAGGTCGAGTCACCGATTCCGGGCACGAGACTGCGCCGCGTGCGCGACAACGACGACGGCGTCGTGAGCTGGGACCTCGACCAGCTCGATGGCATGAAGCACCCCGAAAGCGCAGCCCCGTCGATCGCGGCGACGCCGCGCGACGGCGAGCCGCTGATCCTCGCAGAATGGCCGTACCTCGAAGGCGACGACGGCCAGCGAATCTGCATGGACCTCGAAGTGTTGTGGCAATTCGACGGCAGCGCGGTCGGCAACATCCGCACGAGCCGCCGCGGCGCGGCCGCGAGCGAAGGGCACCGACTCGCGGTGACCGCGCGTGTCGCCGATGTGGCCGGCAGCTTCCCGAGCGACAACCCGGTTTGCGCCGCGATCGACGTCAACGTCGAATACCGCTTCACGCGGCCGGACGGCAGCGTCGTCGTCGCGGTGTACGCGCTGCGGCTGTTCGGCAACGGCCGGCACAACTGCGCCGGGCGCTGGCTCGATGCGTGAAGAGTCTTCGTCGCGCAAATGACCGCGATGGACCCGCACAAGCGCCTGCCTGCACCGCCCGCGCCGGTGCAAGGTGTCGCCCCCAACGCAGGGGCGACAGGCACGCCGTCGCGCACGCTCGCGCAAACGCTGATCCCGCCGCCTGGGTTGCGCGGCGCGCCAGCGCAGCCGGGCCAGCCCGCCCCGCCGACGAGCAACGCGCCGGCAGCGTCTGCGAAGCCGCCGGCGACCGAGACGCTCGCGCGGCGCACCGGCGAGCTGATCAACGAGGTCGACTTCCCCGGCTTTGTCGCGCAGCTCGTCAACGGCACCTTCGATGCGATCGTCGACGCGTCGATCCGACAGATGGAGAGCTACTCGAGCTTGGTCGCCGCGGTCGCGAAGACGGTCGACCAGTTCACCGCCGAGAACGTCACGCCAAACCAGGCGCGCGACTGGCTCGCCGCGCGCTTTCCTGGCGAGGTCGGCGTGGCCCTGCGGGGTGGCGACGGCGCGACGCCGCAGCTCGTGCCGCGCGCCGAGGGCCTGACACCGGCCTGGCTCGCCGACTACGGCATCGATGGTGAGGAGCTGACGACCGAACTGCTCGAACAGCGCGTGCTGCCGCAGGTACGCAACCGCGTCGGCGCCGAACGCCAGCAACTGCTCGCGACGATGGTGCTGCTGGGGATGAACCGCGTGGCGGTACGCGACGGCTCGATCACCGCCAAGGTGATGTTCCGCGCGGGCGCCTCCGACGTGGCCAAGGTCGGCTACGCCGCCGGCAGCGACCCGCAGTCGGTCTCCAACTGGGGCGAGCGCGGCGCGATGACCTATGGCGGTGCGACAACGATGGTCTCCACGGTCGCGGTCAATGCGCAGAGCGAAACCAATCTGCGTGCCGACCTGTTCGGCGAGGTCAAGCTGAATTTCGCCAGCGAGACACTGCCGCTCGATCGGCTGGCCGACGCCGCGAAGGTCGCGCTGGTGCAGCGCAATTCGCCGGTCGGACATGCGCCGGTGGCGCCCGCTGCTGCGGCTGCACCCGCCGCACCCGCGACCGCACCGCGTGCAGGAGCCACATGATGCGCCGCGAGCTGTCGATCGTGCTCGACGAGCTGCGCAGCGGCCTCGTGCAAAGCGCCGCGCAGGCCAGCATGCGCCTCACCAGCGTCGAGATGACGCTGCCGATGGACCTCTTGGTCGTGCTGCGCGACGGTGGGCTCACACTGCTGGCCGACGTGCCGCGCAGCCGCGCCGACGATCCGTGGCGCGATCTGCAAGGCTCGCGGTTGAGCATCTGCTGGCAGGCGCTTGATTCCGAGGAGGCCACGCGATGAGCGCCATGCTGCCTCCGTTGGTGCGCGACTCCGGCATGCAGTTCGACCTGTTCATCCAGGCGCTCACCGAACAGCTCGACAAGGCCCAGGCGACGATGGCGCTGAAGGCGCGTGTCGGCAAGCTGCCCTTGACCTTCGCGGTGAAAGACGTCCAGCTGGAGCTTCGGGCCTTCGTGCAGTTCGTCGACGAGGACTTGTTCGTGCGCCCCGCCGCACCCGGCGAGACCGACGCCAGCACGATCAAGCTGTCACTCACGACGATCACCAAGCCGATGATCGAAGAGAACTCGGTCGACCTCTCCACCGAGGACCCCAAGTTCTCGCTCCGCGAAGCGCTCGGCGACGATTTCGACGAAGACCGGCGCCGGCTGGAGCGCATCGGCGTGCACACCGTGAAGCAATTGAACGAGCTGCGCCAGAGCGCCGGCGCCGACGTGATCGAGCGACTGGCCCGCCTGCCCGTCAATCGCCTGCAGCAGGCGCTGATGCGCGCCGCAGCACCTCGTGCCTCGCAGGTGCGCGAGGACTGGCCGAATGGCGCCGCACCCGGGCGCGACGATGCGGCGCAGATCCGCATCCATACGCCCCTGCTGCGCGCCGGGGGCAGGTTGCCGCTGGTGCATGCGGCCGGCGAATCGGTGCCAGTGGTCGAGGCCGGCGACGGGCAGGTGCTGCTGCGCCCGCTCGCCTCGCAACTCGGCCTGGACGCGCGCATCGACTTCGGCGACGGGCAGGTGGCCGAAATGGCGCTGCGCGACGGCGCACGCGGGCGCTGGCTCGAGGAAGCGACGCCATGATCTCGATCGCCGCCCGCCGCCCGCGCCGGCTCTTGCTGACGCTGCGCCTCGGTGAAATGCCCGAGCATTTGCCGAGCTGGATCGCGTGCCGCCGCTACGGCGTCGCACCGGCCGAGCGCATCGACGGCGGGCCGATCGACCGGCTGCTGCGCCACCACGGCGGCGCGCTGCGCTGCGCTCGGCTGCACAGCGCGCGCACGCCGCGCGCGACGCGCCCGGGCGTGATCGGCGCGCGGCGCTTCGACGACATCGAGCAGCTCAGCGGCGTCGCCCGCGTGCTGCGCATCGAGGTGGCCGACGATGCTTTGATGGCGCAGCTCGTCGTGGCGCTGGCGCAGGTCGACCGCGTCGAGAACGTCACGCCTGATCGCCTGTGCGCCACGCCGTTCGACGCCGCCGCGTACCGCACGACACAGCGCCTGCCGACCGAAGCAGCCCTGTGGCGCGCGCGCGAACTCGTGCACCTGCCGGCGGCGCTCGGCTACGAACCCGGGCTGCCCTCGGTGCGCATCGGTCTGGCGGACACCGGCGTTGTGGCCACGCACGACGAACTCGGCGACGCGCACGTCGGCGCCGGCTTCGACACCGTCGATTTGACGCGCGCCGACGTCGGCAGCCTGGAGCTGGTCGGCGACACGAGCGGGCTGGACGAACAGCCCGACGACGAGGTCGGCCATGGCACCGGCTGCGCCGGCATCGTGGTGGCCAGCGGGCGCGTGCTGCCACCCGGCGCGGCCGGTGCCTGTCTGCTGGTGCCGGTGCGTGTGCTCGGTGCAGCGCGCCAGGGCGACGCCCGGGTGGGCGTCGGCGCGCTGGCCAACATCGACAACGGCATGAAGCGGCTGATCGACGTCGGCGTGAAGGTCATCAACATGAGTTTCGGCACCTGCGAATCTGCGCTGCGTGCCGGCGATGCGCTGCCGCACCTCGAAGTGGTGCGCTACGCGCTGGCGCGCGGTGTGCTGTTGGTCGCGGCGAGCGGCAATTCCGGCCTCGAAGAGCGCTACTACCCGGCCGCCCACGACGGCGTCATCGCCGTCGGTGCCGTCGACGACGACCTGTCGCCGAGCAGCTTCTCGACCCGCGGCGCGCACGTCGCGCTGTGCGCACCGGGCCGCGCGGTGTGGACCTGCGGCCTAGCCGGGCTGGCACCGGTGAGCGGCACCAGCTTCGCGGCGCCTTTCGTCGCGGCGGCTTGCGCGCTGCTGGCCGCGCGCGCCGAGCGCCGCGCCTGGCCACTCGACGCGGAACTTGCGCAGGGCGTGTTGCGCTCGACCACGCGCGTGTTCTCGCGTGCGGCCGACGGCTGCGGCGCCGGCGTGCTCGATGCCGAGGCCGCATTGCGAAGGCTCGATGAACGCATCGACGATGCACTCGACACGCGCGGCGAAGACGACTGAAGGAGAACAGACATGGCAACCCGACGCACCGCGAACCCGCCGCAGAAGCGCAGCGCCGCGAACAGCGGCTCGCGCACGTCGGGCGCTTCGATCCCCGAGCGCGCTCCGCGCGCCGCACCTCCCGGCAGCCCGAACGCCGCAAACCACCCCACCCTCGCTGGAGGCACCGTGATGAACCGCATCGTCCTAATCGACCTGAGCCAACGCGAACTGAACCAGCGCAACGAACTGCGCGCTCGCGCCGACCGGCTGCATGCCCTCGAGCGCAGCGGCGGCTTGAGTGACGCACAGAAGCGCGAACTGAAGCGCATCGAGGCGCTCCTCGACAGCGACGCGCCGGTCGATGCACTGTACCAGGCGGTGGCAGCGCATGTCGCGCGGCTGCCGTGGGAGACGCTGGTCGCGAAAGACGACTTGGTGCTCAAGCACGGGCTGTTCGAAACGCAGCGCGTGCCGCCCCAGCAGCTCGGTCCGCTCGCCCACAACGAGCGCGAGATCGCCGCGATCACCGGCCTGCTGCAGATCGACTCGCTGGTCGATCCGACGCAGAAGGACTACGTGCGCCGCATGACGACGGCGCAGGGGGAGTACCGGCAGAACGAGGCGTTGTTCGACAAGGCGTTCGGCCTGTTCTCGCAGCGCTTCGACGTCACGCTGGGCAGCCAGATTGACGCCGGGCTCGTGTCGGACCACATCGTCGGCTGCATCGACCCCGACAAGGCGATCAGCAAGCGCAACGCGGCGTCGGCGATCGCGACCGCAGCGTCCGAACCACTGGCGCAGGTGCCTTCGCGCGCCGACAGCGTCGCCGCGGTCAGCGCGCGCGACCTCGCGCAGGTGGTGCGCCGGCTCGCCGCCGACGACATCAGCGCCAACGACAAGTATCTGGAAAGCCGCATGGACAGCGCGTTCGAGCGCGCGACCGGCGTCGTCGATGGAGCACCGCCGTCATCGATCGAGATCGACCTGCCCGACCTCGAGCAGGCGGTCGACGAGGAGATCGTCAAGGGCAACCTGGAGGCGATCCAGGTCGGCTACTTCGCCTCCGTCCTCGAGGAAACGCGGATCTTCCAAGTCGTCGAACAGATCGTCGAGCTGTTCCGCAAGGGACTGCTGCCGCTCGGCCGCGGCACCGTCGGCGACTACCTGTTCAACTACTACAAGAAAACGTCCGAGCGCATCACCGAAACCGAGCGTCGCGATTTCTATCTGCGCGCCTTCGGCACGCCGGGTGGATCGTCGAGCGGGCTTGAGCCGAACCGCGACTTCAACGAACTGTGGCTGCGCTTCGTCTCGGCGGTATCGAGCTTCGCGCGCCAGAACACCGTCGAACGGCTGTTGAGCAGCCGGGTGCCCGCGTCGGTCTCGCAGGAGCTGCTGCGCAAGGCAGGCCGCGACCTCGGCGCCAATCTCTCGCGCAACGGCTACGGCATCGCCTGGTTCTACGCCACCGACTTGCAGCAGTCGATCAGCGAATTCAAGGATGTACTGCAGGACGCCGAGCTGCGCGGCGCCTTCGGTGCGCGTGACATGTGGCAGGTGATCGACTTCGTCAATGTCAACTACCTCGGCGGCGCGCGTAACACGCACCGATACCGCACGCAGTCGCGCGCCGGCGCGGTGATCATCCGCTGGATCGCCAACAACGCCGAGCGGCTCGGCGGCGTCAGCGGGCCGGTGATCTCGGTTGAGCAACTTGTCAACCCGCAGGTACGCGCGGCCTACGCGAGCAACAACCCGCTGAAGGAGCCGAGCGACTGGGATCTCGTCAACGCATGCGAGCAGTGGCTCGCGGTCGGCGGCGTGCAGGACCCGACGGTCGAGCAGTACGCGCAGCCGATCGAGTCGCCGACGATGACCAGCCGGCCGATCGACATGCCACACGCCGCGCGCGAAGTGCTCGACCAGGTAGGCATCAGCCTGCCGGGAATGTGATTCGAAGGAGCCCGCGATGAACGCCGTTCGTGAGCACGCGCCGATGTCGACCCGTGTCGAGGACAAACTGAACAAGGCCGCCCGCACGCTCGGCGTGAGCAACCCGCTGCCGCTGATGCGGCCGCTCATCGAGCGCGCCTTCTACCGCCCCGATGACGACGCCGCCTACGCCGGCAACGCGCTGGCGCCCGGTGCGGTGCCGTTCGAGCCGTCGTTCTCGGAGGCCGAGCCAAACCTGCTGCGCTTCACGATCGAGCCGCTCGGGCCCGGCGCGAGCCCGGTGTCGCGGCGCGACGAGGCGACGCGCGAGATGCGAAGGCTCATCGGCCCGCTGTTCGGCAACGACGCGCTGCGCTGGTTCGACTCGCGCAGCGAGGAGTGGCGCGGTTTCGGCGGACTTGGCTGGATGCAGTACGGCGCCTGGTTCGGCAGCGCCTTCGACGAGGACGGGCTCTACGCGGCGAAGATCTACTACGAGTTGATGCCGTCGCAGATCGAGGCCTTGTCGCCCGGCCTGGCGCGGCTGACGCGGCAGGTGATGGACGAGATGCCGGGACTGATGCCGATCTTCACGTCGATCGGCTGCAAGCGCGACGCCGGCAGCCAGCGCGTGACGTTCCTGCACCGCGGGCCGCTCGCAGTGTCCTCGCTCGGGCCGTTGATGAACCGGCTCGGTATCGGCCACCAGCTGCCCAGCCTCATGCGCGTGGTCGGCCTGGCGCTGGGCGGCCGCTTCGAGTTGCCCAACGGCGGCGTGCTTATCGGGCTACGCGAAACGCCCGATGGTGTTGAGCTCAAGCTCGAGGTACTGCTGTTGGCGCTGCCTGATCTGCCCGCGCGGTTCCTCGATCTGCTGCGCCTGGGCCTGGCGGAGCGGCCGCGCCAGATCGCCGCGCTGGACCGCTGGCTGGGTGCCTTCGGCGTGTCCGACGCCGACGAGCCGGGGCAGTTCTCCGTGCTGTCGGTGCGCGTGACGCCGAAATCGGCGGCGCGCATCAGCCTGTACGTGCGGCCCATCGAGTTCGAGCTGCGCGAGCAGCTGGAAGAGCAACGCGGGCTGCAATGAGGCCACGCGAGGAGTGCCATCATGACGACCGACATGCAGACCGCTCCCGCCCCGGCATCGCGCGAAACGCAGGAGGCTGCACGCCGCGGCGTACGTGAACTGCTCGAGCGCAGCGAGGCCTTCAAGTCGCTCGACGAAGCCAAGCGCCGTGAACTCGCTAACGGCCTGGTGCAGATCGCGACGCAGCTGGTCGCACCGGGTGGCGTAAGAGTGCCGCCCGAGCGGATGAGGGAGCCGGTGCGTGCGCTCGCCGAAAGTGGTGTTCGCCGCACCGCGGCCGGCGCGAACACCGACGAAGAGGGCAAGTTCCTCGCGCAAGGCGCGCGCGAAGGCGCGGCGGTCGCCGGCGCGCTGCTCGAAGCGGTGAACTTCCCCGAGTTCGTCAGCGGCTTGATCGACGGCGTTTTCCATTCGATCGTCACCAGCTCGATCCAGCAGATGGAGGCCTACGCGAGATTGGTCGCCGACGTGTCGAAGAGCCTGAACCAGTTCCGCGACGAGAACACGACGCCGAACCAGGGCCGCGACCACTTGGTCGAGCAGTTCCCCGACACGTTCCAGCTGACGATGGACACCGGCGAGTTCGGTGGCGGTTTCGGTGGCGGCTTCGGCGACGACGAGCAGCGCCCCACCGGCCCGCGCGTGACCTTGCGCGAAGGCATCGACGAGCGCGCCGCTGTACAGCGTATCAACCAGTCACTGCCGGTCGATCCGCCAATCAGCAAGCTCGACGACGAACTGGTCGAAGCGGTGCTGGTGCCGGCTGCGCAGACGCAGATCGCATCGAGCCGCCAGCAGTTGCTCGCGACGATGGTGATGCTGGGCATCAACCGCATCGTCGTCACAGACGGGAAGATCCAGGCCAAGGTGATGTACGACTTCCAAGCACGCGACAACATGCAGTTCCGCAAGAGCGCGCAGAAGTTCGACTATGACCAGAACCTGCGCAACACCACCTCGGAGGGCACCTTCGAAGGCACCAGCCAGGACTCTTACCGCGGCGCCCAGTATTCGAAGGACAGCGGCTACCAGGGGGCGACCCGCGACGCGAGCTACTACTCGAAGGGCCAGTACAAGAACACCGCGCAGCCGGTGCTCAAGCTCGCGAGCGCCTCGCAGACGTCCGTCGATGCGAGCCTGCAGACCAAGGCCTCGCTCGCCGGGCTCGTAGAAGTCAACTTCAAGAGTGACTACCTGCCGCTGGATAAACTGGCCAACCCGGAGTCGATCGCGGCGATCCAGATGAACGCCCAACCCGGCATGGTAAAGACGCTGGCCGGTCGACCCTCGCGTCCCGGTGCGCCTACCGTGGCGCCTGGTGCGCCGGCTGCAACACCGCCAGCGGCTTGACGCTGCGGCCGGAAGCCAAGCATGAGCGCTGCCGCTGTCGACACATCGCCCGCGTGGCTCGACGATGCAACGCTGGCCGCCGTGCGCCCGCAGGTGCGTGCGCTGCTCGAGCGTTCATCGGCGTTTCGCGCCTTGCCGCGCGAACAGCAGATCGAGATGGCACGAACGATGGTCCGCGTCGCTTCGTACATGACGAACCCACAGGGGCTGGCGCGCCAGGAATTCGAGCAGCCGCTGCTGGCGAAGGACGGGGCACCCGCGAGGGCTTTGGCCGATGCCGTCGACCAGGCCAAGGGCAAAGCGTCGGACAAGATTGGCACCTTCGCGGGCGCCGACTTCCAGGCCGGCGCGGTGCGCCAGGGCACGGCCGCGTTCAAGGATCTGGTCGGTGCCGTCGACTTTCCAGCCTTCGTCGGCGGGCTAATTCAGAACGTGTTTCAGGCCATCGTCACCGCTTCGATCCAGCAAATGAACGCCTATGCCGAAATGCTCAAGTCGGTGGCGCAGACGGTGGACCAGTTCGCGCAGGACAACATCAGCCTGAACAATGCGCGCGACTGGCTGGTTGAGCGATTCCCCGGACAGCTGGGGCTGGACGAAAGCGTAGCAGATCAAGAAGGCGGCAGCCCCCGCATCACCGTCGCCGGTGGCGACGAACAAAGCGTGCATGCTGCGCTGAACGCGACGCTGCAGCCGCAGCAGCCTTTCACCGACATCTCTGACCCTGAGCAGGAGACGCGGCTGGTAACCGCGGCGCGGCTGCAGATGGCGCGCAGCCGCCAGCAGCTGCTGGCTTCGATGGTGCTGCTTGGCATCAACCGCATCGTCGTCACCGACGGCGCGATCAACGCCAAGGTGGTCTTCGATCTCAAGGCCTCGGACCAAGCGCAGCGCGCGGCGCGCGCATCGTTGTACGACGCGCAGTCAAGCATGAACCGCAACGTCGCGTCGACTTCGGCGTCGGCCGGCTTCTGGGGCAACAGCGTTAATGCGTCGATGAGCAACGTCAACGAGCAGCGCCATGTGACGACGGTGTCGTCGTCGGTCGACGAGACCTCGGAGTCGAAGGCGGAGGTCAAGGCCAAGCTCAGTGGCGAGGTGCGCGTGAACTTCAAGAGCGACTACCTGCCGATGGAGAAGATGGCCACGCCGGGGATGATCGCGTCCATCCAGGGCAACGCGACGCCGTTCGACCCAAACACGCCGCCAGCCCAGCGTGGCGCGGGGGGCAGCACTTCCGCGGCACAGCCGCGCGCCTGACGGAGGCACTGGTGACAGAGGCCCGGCACGATGGCGGCGCCTCGTTGTTCGCGCTGTCGCTCGCCATAAGCAGCGCGATCGCGCTGCTGCGCGTCCATGGACAGCAGCAGGCGCATGCGCTCGCGCTGGCCGGCGCGATCGACCTGCCCGACATCGGCGAACCGCCGCTGCAGCAGTTCGACCCCGCCACGCTCGCGCCGCTGCCGGCGCTGTACCTCGCGCACCAGCTCGACGCCGCGGGCCTGCTGCGCACCGGCGAACTCATCGCGGGGCTGTTCGCCGGCGGCGCGATCGTCACTCCGCTCGATGCGAAGGTCGGGCAGGCGCTGCACGACTTCTGGCGCGCGCGGAACGAGCGGCTGAACGAAGCCGAACGCGCGCATCTGTTCGCGCAGGTGTTCGATGCGGCGACCTTCGAGCCGCGCATGCGCCGACTGTGCGAGGCGCTGGTCGCGCTGGCAGACAACGCCGGCATCGAAGACATCCGCGAGAACGTCGGCCTCGAGCACGTTGCGATCGGGCTCGCCGATGCGCTGTGGCCGAGCATTTCGGGCATGGTCGGCTTTGCCGCGCGCGACGTCATCGAGGCGATCAACACGGCGCTGCGCTTCCTGCGCGAGCGCAGCCTGCAGCTCGCGTTCGGGGTGCAGGATCTGTGGGCGCTGGTGGCGACGACGAACCGTGCGCAAGGGCTCGACGCGGCGGCGGCTCGCGCGCATGTCGAGGGCGGACGCAATGGCATGGTCGTGCTGCGCTGGCTCGCCGACAACTTCGCGCGCGGTGCGCGGCTCAACTTGGCCGATCCGCAGGCGGCCAGCGTGATCGGCGCCGCTGAACGCTGGCTGCTGGCAACCGAGCCGACGCGGGTCATTGCATGAACTTCGACCGCGCCGAAGCCGCCGCGCTGCGCGCCCCGCCGCCGTGGCTGCGCGACGCGGTGCGCGAGCTGCTGCAGCGCGCACCGGGCTACGCAGCACTTGACGCGCCATCGCGTACCGCGCTCGCACGCGCGATGCTGCAGGTCAGCGCGGTTGCGGCCGCCCTGATCGTCGAGGAACACGAGGCCCAGGCGCAGATGGACGGCCGCGCGGCGCCACTCGAAAATGTCCAGGCGGCGCCCCTGGCGCGGGCGCAGGAGCAACCCGGCTTCGGCACCGCTACCGACCGCATCGCCGACACCACGCGCAACGTGCTCAGCGCGGTCTCGTTCCCGCGTTTCGTGACGGACCTGGTCAACGGCGTGTTCCGCGCGATGCTCGATTCGAGTTCGCAGCAGATGCAGATGTACGTGAATCTGCTGAACTCGGTCTCGACCTCGCTTGAAGGTTTCGAACGATCGCAGACCTCGCTCGATGGGGTGCGCCAATGGGTGGCCGAGCACTTCCCAGAGCAGGTCGAATACGAGACCCCCGAGCTCGAACCGGGCGAAACGCCCGACCTGGAAGAAGAGCAGACGAGCCGGCTTCGCCTGCGCGCAGGAGCCTCGATGCCCGACGCGGAGCATATACGCGGGACGCTAGGCCTGCAGCCGGAAGATCCGGTGGAGGTTACAAACCCCGAGCAGTTGGTGCCGCTGGCGCGGCGCACTATCGCGCGGCAGCGACAGTCGATGCTTGCGACGATGGTTCAGATGGGCATGCAGCGCATCGTCATCGACAGCGGGCGCATCAATGCGGCGATGCGTTTTCACATCGACACGCGCAGCGCGGCCAGCGAAGACCGCGGTTCCCAGTTCGGCATGCAGAACCGCGTGCGTGCCAGCGGCAGCTTCGGCGTCGGCCCGTGGGGAGCAAGCGCCGAGGTCGAAAACGCGATCAGCTACGTGTCGACGCAGCGCTCGCAGGCCACCGAGGAGATCAACACCGATCTCGAGCTGAATTCATCGGTCGAGCTCAACTTCCGCACTGACTACCTGCCACTGAACCGCCTGGCAGCACAGGCGCAGGCCGACCGCATCCGCAACGCGTCCTTGAACCCGGTGGCGCAAGGCGATCCGGCCGCCGAACGGCGCTCGCGGGTCGATACACAGCGACAGGCCGAGCAGCAGCGGCGCGAAGGCCTGCTGACGATGCCGTCGATGCCGCCGCCGACTACACGCGAGCCGGCGCGGCCAACCCGGCAACCGACGCAGCCCACCTAACCTGCGCAACCCACTCAGCCTGCACAGCCTGCGCCGCAACGACAGGAGACCCAAATGCAAACCCAACAACAGCCTGCGTCGCAAGTGCGGCCCGTAGCTAGTGAATTCCAAAATTCGACTTCAGCGGTACGGCACGTCAGACCTGAGGGGCTCCTGCATTGGCCTGCCTTCGTAGTCCGTTTCAGAAGTTCGCACACGTATTGTTCAGGCGGCCAGTTTCAGGTGCTGGCTCTGCCAATAGCGTGAGCGCATGCGAGCGATCAGGGCGTTGAGGTCGGCACGAGTGAACTTCCCCTCGTCTACCGACAGATCGATCCGGAATGGGCTCTTCCTTGGCATCTGCAAACCCTACTCGAAGGTCCCGGCCACGATGCCATACGCGATTACAATTATCAAACAGTATCAAACATATGTGTTGTCGTATTTGTGAAATACACTACTAAGCCCAGCAACGGATTTACAGGAGCATACGTAGCGCTCATCATCATCGCGCAAGCGGCCGCGCGGGTGCCGCGCAGCCAGCGAGCCTTCGAAGGCGGAAGCCATGGCGGACAAGGATTCCTCGGGTCCAGGCGGCGGCAATCTCACCGGCATCCTCGCGGTGGTGATGCTCGTGGTCGGCGCCGTGTGGGTGACCCAGGTGCCGCTCGAGGGTTCGCGCCCCCCCAATCCCGACGCGATTTATCGTCATCCCGGCAGCCTGCAGGACGTCGACGCGCGGATGTGGGAAGACCCCTTCGATGCCGTCGAGCGTTACCGCAAGCGCGAGCAGGCCGAGGAACGCGCCGCCGAGGAACGGCAGCAGCGCCATGCTCTCGTCGACGCGGTCAAGTGTCTGAGCGTTCGCTCGCAGGAATGCGAAGCGGTTCTCAAGCGGGACACCCGTGCGGCGGAGGGCTACCAGAGGCGTGCCGACCAGCTCGCGGAGGAATCGTCTCTGCGCCAGCTGCTCGCGAAGGGCAACGCGACGCTCCTGCTGGTGACGGTGACCGGCGCGCCTTACGGCATGGCGAGCGAGTGGCGCCGCAAGCAGCGCTACGCCGTTCTCTCGGGCCTGCATCTCGCCGGCTATGAGCCGTTCGATCCGGAGCACATAGGCTTCGTCGAATTCGAGGACGCGGCGCGGGACGAGACGCTGCCGCTGCCGTCGATTCTCCCGTACGAAGTCTTCTATCGTCGAACGCGTGCCGGGGAGACCGAGAATCTCGTGATCGCCTGGTTCAACGAGGACGTGCTCTGGTCCGACGATCCTCTGGAGCAGCTGCACCAGGTCTTTGCGCGAATCGCATATGGCGAGAAAGCGGACAAGAAACGCGACGGGCTCGCGATCAAGGTGCTGGGTCCGGGTTCGTCGGGGATTCTCAAGCAGATGGTGCGGGAGCTGCGGGAGGACTACCTCGTTCGACCGAAGGGCGAGGAGCGGGGCAAGCAGCTCGCCAGGATGTTCCGGACGAGTCAGGCCGAGTTTTACGCTTCGTCGCCGACCGCGTCGGACGCAAGTCTGGTGGAGGTCGATAGCGACGTATCGGCGTGCCTGGAAGGCAAGGGCGAAGAGGTGAGGGCGCTGCGAGAGCACAAGCAGCGCGTCGAAGCCGAGTTCCGTTGCCGCGGCATTGCGTTGCATCGCATTACGGTCACCGACGAAAAGCTGGCCCAGGCGCTGGCCGGCGAGCTGAAACTGCGCGGCGCCTGGCGGCAGGCGTCCGGCGAGGGCGTCGAAGAAGCCATTCGAAGCTCGCCCCACGTGGTCCTCGTCTCCGAATGGGATACCCACTACGGGCGCGAGTTTCCGCGGATCATGCGCGACGCGCTGCTCGGCGACGTGCCCGACGACGCGAAGACCCGTGACGCCGTGTGCTCGGCCGAGCGTCTGGTCGGCGCAGCGGAGCGTGCGACGGCCTGTCCGATCCACTACTACAGCTACATGATGGGTCTCGACGGCCAGGTGTCGCGCGCGGGAGAGGTACGCGAAACGGCGCCGCCGGCCGACAAGTCCGACAAGCAGCGCGAGCGCGGGCGCGAGGTCGAACGCCCGGTGGGCTCGGCCCAGCTCGACTACCTGCGGCGGCTTTCGGAGAAGATCGTGTCTCTCGACGCCGAGCTTCGCAGCGGAGGCAACCGGATCGGCGCCATCGGCGTCCTGGGTACGGACCCGTACGACAAGCTGCTGGTGATGCAGGCGCTGCACCCGTCCCTGCCGGAAGCGATCTTCTTCACCACCGACCTGGACGCGCTCTACCTGCATCCGACGGAGGTCAGGCGCGGCACCAAGAATCTCGTGATTGCATCGGCCTTCGGCCTCGCGCTGGACGATCGCTGGCAGGGCAGCATCCTGCCGTTCCGCGATACCTACCAGACCGGTGCATTTCTTTCCACGTTGCTCGCTCTGGGTGCGAAGCCCGGCGATACGGACGAGCTCGCGCGGAGTCTCAGGGCGCCGCGCATCTATGAAGTCGGCAGCACGTCGCTGGTGGACCTGAGTCCGGTCGAGGCGCCTTGCGCGGGCAGCGCGTGCGAAACGATCCACCCGCAGCGCCGCCTGCCGGAGCTCAAGGCGCGGAACGTCACGTCCTTCGTGTTCGCGGGCGTGGTGCTGCTGGTTCTGTTCGCCTTCGGTTTCCGGCAGATGCAGTACGGCCTCGCAGCGCTCGGGTCTTTCGCGCGTATGCAGCCGGCGCTGTCGATCGCGGCACTGCTGATTCTCACGCTCCTGCTCGGATTCAGCTTGCGCGCGCTGCGGGATGCGACGGGCGAGCCGTGGGCGATCGCGAATGGCGTGAGCATGTGGCCGACGCAGATCCTGCGGCTCGTCACGCTGGTGCTGACCTGGATGATGCTCGTCAAGGGCTGGCGCGACCTTGCCGCGAGCAACGGGGAGCTTGCGCGCGAATTCATCCTGGGCGGCGACGGCACGCCGGCTGCGGAGCGACCGGGTTCGCTCGTTGCGCGACTCGCGCGTCGGCTGCGCGTGCTCCTGGCACAGGTCAGGGAGCGGTTCCGCCCCTGGGAGCACGACGCTACGGCCTACCGGCTCGAGTCGAGACCCGTCGGCGACATCTGGAACGCGTACGTCCAGCCCGCGGGTTTCGGCGACCGACTCTGGCTGCTCGCGGTGCCGATCACGCTCTACGTCGCCTTCACCGCGATCCTGTTCCACGTCTTCGGCTGGCCGGCAAGACCTTACCGGGGAAGCTTCATCCTGATGCTCGACTCCACGATGCTCGCGCTTTGCAGCGTGAGCTTCTTCCTGCTGCTCTTCTTCGTCATCGAGGAGACACGGCGCACCTGCGCGTTCGTGCGGCGCCTGACGCGACCCTCGCAGTGGCCGCCGGAGGCGCTGGAGAAGTTCGGCCAGCGAGCAGGGCTCGCCGACTACGCCTCGGTGCATCCCGACCTCGTCGCCTATCTCGAGGATTGGGTGGAGGTCAATCTGATCGGGCAGCGCACCGAGGTGGTCACGCGCCTGATCTACTACCCGTTCATCATCATCACGCTGCTCGTCCTGGCGCGGAGTTCCACCTTCGACAACTGGACCACACCGCCGCAACTCATCGCGGTATTCGGGCTCAGCATCGTGATCGCGCTCGCTGCCGCCGTGGCGCTGCGGCTTGCCGCGGAGAGGGCGCGGGGCGCCGCGCTCGACAACCTCACGGCGAAGCTGCTGCGGGCCGAGCAGGTCGGCGAAGAGCGCATCGCGGCGGAGATCCGCATCCTGATCGACCGCGTGCGCGACACCCGGCAGGGCGCGTTCTGTCCGTTCAGCCAGCAGCCGTGGCTGAAGGCGGTGCTGATCCCCTCGGGCAGCCTGAGCGCCGTGCCGATTCTGGAGTTCCTGGCGGCGGCGAGCCTGTGAGGGTGCTGCGGAGCAATATGCCGACTGCACGGCCGGACTAGGCCATTTGGCCGTCTTGTAATCCACGACGAATCGTCTATAAAGCCGGAATGTAACGGAGACGGAGAATCTCCGAGGCCTGTCGGTGTGGCAGGCGACGCGTCCTGATCTTCCCTAGATAAATCACCAGAAGGCGGGGAGAAGGAAATGGCTGATCGTGAGCAAGCGGGTCACCCGGTAGCGGGCATATTCGCGGTCCTCGCTCTGGCAGTGGGGGCGGTGGTGGTGCAGCAGCAGAAACTGATCGGAGCCCGACCTGCCACGACCACGTCGGTGCAGCAGGAGAACGGTATTCGCGAGGACGTGCCCGCACGCCTCTGGCAGGACCCCTTCGCGGCCGTCAGAGTGCATCGGAACGAGGCCAGCAACGGCAACGGGGCGAAGTCCAAGACGCAGGGGGGCAATCACGCTCCCGGGAAGCTCTTCGCTCCCTACGAGCCCACGGAACGACTGCACGTCTTCATTGCGCTCATGAATGCCGGACCCTACGCCGGGGCAGAGGAACAACGCCGCCGCCAGCGGTATGCCATCGTGTCTGCCTTGGGCACCGCCGGCTATGCGCCGGACCATCCCGACCACATCGGCTATGTCAGACCCGAGCAGGGCACCGCGGGCGGCTCTTCGCTTCCGGAAGTCGTTCCTTTCGAGCGGTTTACGCATGCGGGAGAGCCACCGGAGAGCAAAAGGGCCAGAGCGGTGGTCCTCTACCTCGACGAGGACGCGCTTCCTGCCTCGAAACCGCTGGCACAGTTGGTTCGGTTCCGTAACCAGCTCATTGAGACCAAGCGAAGCCCGCAGTGGCACTGGTCCGTCATCGGCCCCGGTTCGACGGCGATCCTCGAGTCGATGGTGCGTGAGCTTGCGACGTGCGGCAAGTATGATGACTTCACCCCGTTGAAGGAGGTCCGGTTCGTCGCGTCCCAGGCGACGGCGTCGGATCGCCGGCTTACCGGTCTCCCCCGGGAAGCGAACAAGGGGCAACCGGAGGACCACCGTCTCGAGAGATTCTTTCGCAACCACGGATTGAGTCTTCGGCGGGTAACGTCCACCGACGACCAACTTGCGAAGGCCCTCGCGGAAGAGCTGGTGTTGCGACGCGCCTGGAAACCGTCTGCAGGAATCGACGGCGCCGTCAAGACTTTGACTCAGCAGCCCGCAGATCGGTCAAGGAGGATTGCCATCGCGGAGAAGCTGGATGGCCTACCGCGCATCGTTCTCGTCTCAGAATGGGACACGCCCTATGGGCGACAACTGCCGGTCGCCATGCGCGATGCCCTGCTGCCAGCCATTATCCCCGGAAGACCAAAAGGAAATCTGTCCGGTGCCTGGCGAGCCAGCGACCCCGTACCCCGGGAGATGCCCGATTCTGTTCTTCAGCTATTTCCGCGGACTCGATGGTCAGCTGCCCAGCTCGGCCGCTACCGAAAAACTAGGCGCCAGGGATCGCGTGGATGATCGCGAGAGCGGCAAGGACCAGAAGGACGACAGATCCAGGCGCACGGCGGTCGAGCGGCCCGTGGGAGATGGCCAGGTGGATTACCTGAGGCGTCTCGGCCAGTTCATCGCCGAGAAGAACGGTGATCTCCGGTTGCGAGGAAAAAGAATCTCCGCCGTCGGCGTGCTCGGCACGGACGTCTACGACAAGCTGCTCGTGCTGAAGGCTGTCCGCGACGCATTGCCGGAGGCGCTGCGATTCACCACCGACCTCGATACCGAACTGATGCATCCCGACGAAGTGAAGCACGCGACGCACAACCTCGTCGTGGCGTCGGCTTTCGGGCTGACGCTGCGTGACGAGCTTCAGGCGGGTCACCCTCCGTTCCGCGACACGTACGAAACGGCCACCTATCTCGCTGCCCTCACCGCGCTCGATCACGAGAAGGAAAAAATGATTCACCGTTCCTGGCTGTCGCCACGGGTGTTCGAGATCGGGCGCAGGACGACTGTCGACCTCAGCGCATATACCGGCGGAGGCGACGGTGAGGGATTGCCAACACTCCAGGAGGCTGCCTTCGCCATTGGCAGCGCATATGCCGGCGGAGGCGGCGGTGAGGGATCCGCTACCCCAGCTTGCGGCGTGGGGAACCTGGACGCGTGCGGGACGGTTCATCCTCGGAGGGCGTTACCGCAGGTACCTGCGAGAGTCACGGTCTGGGTGAGTGTCTTCTTCGTATTGACCTTGTTCCTGGTGCTCCTGACATTCCGGCAGGTGCAAAACGGGATGGCGAATGCCTGGAAGCTCGCGACCCGACCCTGGCCCAATCTGGCGTGGGCGAGTGGAGTCGGTCTCGGCATGGCGGTCCTGGTTTTCGTTTCGTCGAAGGACATATTTCTCAACGAGTCGGGCGAGCCATGGGGCGTCACCACCGGCGTCAGCATGTGGCCGACCGAGATCATGCGTCTCGTGACCTGGGCGCTCACCTGTCTGCTGCTTCACAAAGGTTGGGAAGACATCGTGAACAGCAATGAACGGCTGACGAAGGAGTTTCTGCTGGTTGCGCCGGGCTCACACCAGCTTTCGGGTTTTACCGCAGCAGGCAGCGGGCCGGAGGTCTGGTGGAACAGATTGAAGAAGCGTTTCGCGTCCTGGACGCCCGACGAGGCGTCTGGAAGTGCTCCGGCGGTGCGGGAGATCTGGCGGCGTCACGTCGAGCCGGCGGCGTTCGGGGAACGGATCCGGCTGCTGATCGTCCCCGTCGTTCTGTACATCGTCGCGATCTGGTGTCTGTTCGTTCTGCTGGGTTTCCCGGCTCGTCCTGGCCGCGGGCGAACGGACCGATACGCACCTTGATCGGATGGGTGGAGAGCTACCGCGTCGGGGCGTTCTGCCCGTTTACGCAGCAGGCGTGGCTGAAGGCACTGCTGATCCCGATCGGGAGCTTGAGCGCGGTACCGATTCTCGAGTTCCTGTTCGCCACGAGCGTGTAGTCGCTGCGCCCTCGTCCAGTCAAAGAGTAGGAGACCCGAATCATGATCAGTCCCGATGCAGCCAGCCTCGTCATCGCGGTCACCCGCGGCATAGTCAAGCTCGGAGGGCGCGTCGATGGCCTGCTCGCCGAGAAGGAGGTGACCGGTGGAGCGCTCGCGATCCCCATGCCGGTCGTGGTCATGCCGGACATTACCGCGGCCACGAAGGTCGATCGGCTCAAGGAGTATCTCGACGAGACCACTGGGCGCACGCCGGACCCGCTGGGACCGGACCGCAGGGCGATCACCGCCCTCCTGGCGAAAGCGGAAGTCGAGAACGTCGGGGAGCAGATCGACGCGGTCTTCGAGCGCATCTTTCCGGGCAAGGCGCGCGAGTCGGTGGCCGACCCCGACAATGAGTTCCTCAAGGCGCTGGGCGCACGGCTGCCTACGCTCGACCTCTCGAATCCGGACACGCGGCTCGCCTGCTTCTACTGCGCGGCGGGGCACGACACGCGTCAGATCGACTACCCGGCGCGCCTGGCACTCCTGGTCGCCGACGTGCTCGCCGAGTTCGCGGCCGAGAACACCGCGCTCATCGTGCGCGACGAACGTGCCCGGGTGGTCGTGCAGTCGGTGATCGAGCGGCTCGCGAAGCCGCAGCTCGAGGACTTCACCGCGTGGAGCCCGCTGCTGCGGCATACGCTCGGCGCCACCATGGACGGACTGCTCGCGAATCGCGATGCGCTCGCCAGCGCGAAACCCTGGGTAGATGCCGTGCTCGACGCGCTCGCGATGGCGCGCGACGAGGCCGAAAACGGCGAAGACTTCGTCACCGGGCTCGTGTGCGGCAAGGGCTATCGTACCCTGCTTGCCAGCGGTATCACGGTTGCGGGCGCGCGGCTCGCGGCCGACGGCGCAGCGCCCTACAAACAGATTGCCGCCGACGTGCTGCGTGCCGCCGCGCCGCACGTCACGCGGGGCAGCCAGAGCTTCGCCACGTTCTTTCATGATAACTGGGGCGACTTGTTGCGAGCGGGGCTCACGTCCGTCGAACGCTACGGGCCGCGCCTGCTCGAGGGCGAGAAGCCGATCGTGCGGGAAGCGACGCTCGCTTTGGTGGAAGAGCTCGCGCGTGCACCGAACGCGAGTCTCTTCAGCGGCGATACGCTCTATGGCATCGCGAATGCGGTGATCGGCAACGTCGCGTCCCGACCCGAGCTGATCGCCCCTGGCAAGCCCTGGCTGGCGGACCTCGTGGGCTCGCTCGCGCAGGCGGCAAGCGACCAGGATCTGCAGAAATCGCTCACGCGCGAGGGTCTGCGCGATGCGTTTCGTACGGCGGCGCTCGTGCTGGGGCGCCATCCCGAGCTTCTCGCGGACCAGCCCGCGCAGCGCGTCGAGATGATCGGCGCGGTGCTGCGGTCGGTCGGCGCGGCCGGCACCGTCGACGCGAAGACGCTCGCCACGAGCGCGATCAGCTCCGTGTTGACGCGGATCGGCGAGCAGCCGACGCTGCTGGACACCCGCTACGCGGAGATCCTGGCGGGATTCGCAGGCGAGATCGCAACGCTGGTGGGCAAGGGCACGCTCGGCAGCGTCCAGGCAACGGATGTCATCGACGCAGCCGCTGCAGCGGTGCTCGGCAATCCGGAACTCTTCGCGAAGCTGGAAGGCAAGGTTGCCACCGCCGTCCTGAGGGGCGTCATGCAGGGCTCGCAGACGAGTCCGCTCAAAGTCCTGGGCGGCAAGCTCCTGGTGGATACGCTCGCGGAAACGCTGCGGGTGGTCGCCGTGCGCGGGCGCGACATGGTGGAAACGAAGAAAGAGGAAGCGCTCGTGACGAAGGTGGCGGACACGGTCTCCGCCGGCCTTGCGCTGTCGCAGCGTGAGCTCGGGCGGCGCCTCGACGTGACCTGCGTGCCGCTCGTGCTGGCCGGGTTGGTTGCGGCGGTGGCGCGCGGCGAGATCAACTCGGTCGATGCCAACGACGCCAAGTTCCAGGCCGTTTTCGGCGTGCTCGCCGAAGCGGCGATCGCGACCGTCCAGGCGAAGGAGAATGCGTGATGAGGACGAGCAGGATGAAAGGCCGGCTGCAGCGGGTTCTCGCATCGCTCTTCGCGGTGGTTCTCTCGACCGCGATCGCCGCTTGCGCGACGAAACAGGCGAAGGAGATCGTGGCACCGTTGCCCGATGCCCCGCTGCTGCTTCCACCGCCCGCCATCGGCGGTCCCGGGGCCGCGGCCAGCGATACCAAGACGCTCGAGCGCATCGACGCGTTGATCGCGACGAACCCGGGTCCGACGACGGTCGCGAGCCTGCACATCCGGCAGGCAGTGATCTACCTCGATCAGCGGCAGTACAACCGCGCCCAGGCCGCCTTCGAGTCCGCCGACGCCGCGAAGCTCGTTTCGCCGCGCGATCAGGCGCTGAAGGCGGTCTCCCAGGACCTCGTGTGGTGGTTTCGCACGGCGCCGCTCGCAACCATTCCCGACGCGGAGATGGGGCGCGCCCAGGCGGTCATGCAAGCGCTGAAGGTGCAGATCGCGAAGCGGCAGGACAGCCCCGAGATCCGCGACTATCTGGCCGAGATGCGCGCGTGGGTCGGGCTCAAGTACGTCGCGGCGCTCACGAGCCGCAGCAGGCAGAAAGCGGCCATGGAGGACACGATCGACGAGTACGCTACGATCTTCACGCCGGCGGACCTGGCTTATCTCTGCAAGCCGAGCAGCGCCGGCGACAACGTGCCGCTCGAGACGCAGCGCCGACGGCTGCGGGCGGAGCCGGTCATCAAGCAGGCAGCCAAGTATGCGTCCGAGCTCACCGGACCGAACAGGCCGACCTTCCGCGAGCCGGTGATGCAGGATCTCATCGCGCCGGCGTCGCCGAATCCCGCGTGCACGGGAAAGTAGCAGCGCGTTATGGCCGTCCGCTCCGCTGCCGTGGTTTCGCCTGCGTGTCGGGGTGCGGGCCAACGGCCGCGACTTCCTGCATAGCGTGCTCGCCGGAAGCGCGCTGGTCGAATGACCGAGCAAGGCGCCTCAGGACTTCTTCCGAGTCTTCGCCTTGCAGACGAAATCGAGGGCGGACTCGCTCAGCAGACCGGGCACGACGTAGGTCAGGCGTGTGGTCTTCGGATCTTCGCTGATCTTGCCGACCACCTCGCCGCCCGCATCGTAGAAGACCGACTGCATTTCGGCAGAGGCTCTCTCGCGGCAATCGTAATGCGTGAGAAACCGCGCCGACCGGTAGGCGCGGTGGCTGGTCGCGTCGTTGCCCGGGCGATCCGCGGCGTATTCCCACTTTTCCCAGGCCCGCGCCACGCCGTCCTTCAGTGCGATGCTCGCGGTGTCGACGGAAATGACGATCTTCTCCGTCCTGGCGACGGTCACCCATCGCTCGGCGGCGGGGAGCGCGAGCGCATGGCAGATCGCGAGCAGGGCTCCGGCGGTCAGGAGGACATGCTTCATTCGTGGCGGTCGCAGGGTAATCACCGCTTTGGCGTGGACGGCTTCGAGCAGGGGAACATCGGTTGCACCGCCTTCATCACGAGAGTGTCCGCGGGCAGATGCCATTCGCGAGGATGCTGCCGCAAGTATTTCGCCGTGGCGTCGCCCAGTTGATCGCGCACCCCGCGGGTGGACGGCAGGCAGATCTTGCGCGAGGCCAGCGCCGCGCCTTCCACGTAACCCATGAAGTAGTTCACGTCCCGCTCCTCCTGCTCGTTGCGAAACCGGCCCTCCTGCCGCGACCGCTCGTAGAGCGCGGCGACCCGGGCCAAGTCCTTGCCGCTGAATGCCGGCGGGGGTGCGGGCACGGCCGTGCGCGGCGGGGCGAGGGCGCCGCACACCAGCAAAACGAGGGTGGTATGTTTCATCGAGTGTGGAAGCATTAGCGCTCGGGCAAGCGGCGGAATTATCCCCGATCCGCGGGTGGCCGCGGCGATTCGTTCGCGAGCTGCAGCGCGTTGCCAATTCCGCCACGCTGGCCCATGATTTTCCATGAGTGATTGGGCTGGTCGACAATCTCAGTCTGCGGCAGCCGATGGGTCTCGTCATGCGGCGCGGCGGGCTCGCACCAACCCCGGAGGCGTTCGGTTTTCGCGATGTCAAGCAGGCGGCACGCGTCCCCAGCGCCACAATGTGGCAGACAGGCTAGCTAGGGTGGCGCCCCGGACTGAGCCTGAATCCGCAGACGCGCGATCTCGGCAACGGGCAGCGGTTTCGCGA
This sequence comes from uncultured beta proteobacterium, assembly GCA_963734295.1. Taxonomy (GTDB): domain Bacteria; phylum Pseudomonadota; class Gammaproteobacteria; order Burkholderiales; family JAEUMW01; genus JAEUMW01. The sequence continues at coordinate 144,178 of CAVTGS010000012.1, forward strand.
AGCCCTTGAGGACGAGGTCTCCCACTGGTCTGGCATCGACCAAGTCTTCCACGTCGCACAGCACGCGCTGCGAGACCAGGATCTGACCCGCACTCGCCTCGCCGCACAGGCGCGCCGCGAGATTGGTGACGCTGCCAATGGCGGCATAGTCCAGGCGTGCTTCGAAGCCGATCGCTCCCAGCGTGGCGTAGCCGTGGGCGAGGCCGATCGCGAGCCCCAGGTCGTAACCGAGCTTGCGCCATCGTTCCCCGAGCTGCGCCGCCCGGTCGCGCATCGCCAATGCCATCCGCACGGCTTGCTCGACCGGCTGCGGAATCGGCTCGGGATCATTGAAGAACACCATCAGGCCATCGCCGGTGAATCGCTCGAGGGTGCCTTCGTACGCGAGGATCAGCTCGCCCATGGCGGCGTGAAACTCGCGCAGCAGCGCCATGACCTCTTCAGGCTCGGCCTTTTCCGCGAACGACGTGAATCCGCGTAGATCGAGGAACACCACGGTGATCTCCCGGCGATGGCTCGCCAGCGGATCCTGCGCGCCGCCGGCGACGATGCGCGCTGCGAGCTGGGGCGAGAAGAAGCGCTTGAGCTGGGACAGGCGCTGCAGCTCGGCCACTTGTTCCGCAACGCGGCGCTCGAGATCCCGATTGAGCGCCGCCAGTTCGCGCGCTTGGTCCTGCACCGTGTCGTGGAGGCTCTTGATGCGCAGCAGCGACTTCACCCGCGCCATCAGCTCCTGCTGGTTGACTGGCTTGGTGAGGAAGTCATCGGCGCCCGCTTCCAGTCCCTTGATGCGTTCCTCGTGCGGATCGAGCGCGGTCACCATGATCACGGGCAGTATCTGCGTCTCATGCCGCGCGCGGATGGCACGGCACACCTCATAGCCGTTCATTTCCGGCATGACCACGTCGAGCAGCACGAGGTCGGGGGCGTCGTTGTCGATCTCCTCCAATGCTTCGCGACCGGAGGCGGCGCTGGCAACCTCGTAGCCTTGAACACGCAGCGTATCGGCCAGCAGTTTCACGTTCATTGGCAGGTCATCGACGACCAGGATTCTGGCGGGTGTTTGCATGTTCAGGAGTCGCGTTGCCCGAACCGCTCGAGGGTGGTCTCAACGAGCTGCAGAAACCCGAAGATCTCGATCGGCTTGCCCATGTAGCCGTCGAAGCCCGCCTGCATGATGATCTCGCGTTCCGGCTGCATCACCGAGGCGGTGACCGCGATAACGGGGATGGCGCGGGTGCGGGCATCGGCGCGCAGCGCCTGAAGCGCCGCAATCCCGTCCATGCCCGGCAGGCCGATGTCCATGACGATGAGATCGGGCGGCTCGCTTTGCGCCAAGGGCAGGCCTTCCTCGGCACTCGTCACGGCGAGCACTCGGTAGCCCTTCACCTCCAGCAGATCGCGCAGGAGCTTGAGGTTCCTCTCGTTGTCCTCGACCAGCAGCACGCGCTTCGCGTTCATGCAGGCAGAGGTAGCAGGATGGTGAAGGTCGAGCCCCGGTCTGGCGCGCTCGCCACCGCGAGACGGCCACCGTGGAGCTCGACGAACTTGCGCGTCAACGTCAGGCCGAGGCCGGTGCCCTCCTGCTTGCGATCGCCCACGCGGTGGAACGGCTCGAAGAGGTGTGTCTGGTCCTCGGCTGCAATGCCCACACCGGTATCGCTGATCGCGACCTGCAGCGCCCCGTTGGCGCGGCTCGCACTCACCCGCACCTCTCCGCCGGGGGGCGTGAACTTGATCGCATTGGAGAGCAGGTTGAGGAGGATCTGGCGGAACTTGCGTTCGTCGCCGGCGTAGGTGCCCACGTCCGAGGCAACGTCGACGTCCAACTTTAGGTCTGCTCTTGCGGCTCGCTCGCGAACGAAGGTAAGGGCCTGTTCGACCGAGGCCGCGACGTCGAACGTGCTCACGTCGAGCTCCATGCGGCCGGCCTCGATCTTGGAGAGGTCGAGGATATCGTTGATGAGTGAAAGCAGGTGATGGCCGGAGGCATGGATGTCTTCGACATACTCGGCCTGCTTCGCGTTGAGCTCGCCGAAGAAGCGCAACTGGAGCGCTTCGGAAAAACCGATGATGGCATTGAGCGGGGTGCGCAGCTCGTGGGACATCGCGGACAGGAATTCGGACTTGTGGCGGCTGACGGATTCGAGTTGCTGGTAGAGTCGTCGCAGCTCATCGTTCATGTGGTTCAGGTTGGCGGCCAGTGTGCCGAGTTCGTCCCGGTTCGCGACCTCGACCGCGCCCGAGAAATCGCGCGCGGCGATCTGCTGTAGCCGCGCGTCCATGCGCTTCACTGGCTCGATCAGCGATAGCGAGACGGCGTAGCCGAGCAGGAGAGCGAGTCCGATGCTCCCGACAGCGAACGCGATCACGGTCCATCGGGACGATTGATACGCCTCCTGGCTCGCCTGTGCGCTTTCCACGATGTCTGATTCAGCCCGGTTTACCAACTCGTTCATCAGACGCTCGAGGCGATCGGCCAGTGGGCCGCCCTGCGCGAGTTGCAACTCGCGCCCTTCGGCGGCCCTACCGACGCGGATCAGCTCCACAACGCGGCTCACCACATTGATGAATCGCTCATATTCCTCGCGGAAGCGCTCCAACAGCTCCACCTCCTCCTGGGCTACGAAATGCAGCCGGTCAACATCGTAGCCTAACTGCTTGAGCTGGCGCAGCGTCATTTCCAGCGTCCGCTCCTCCGGGACCTGGAGCGCAGAGGCGACGCTGTAGAGCTGGGCGGTGGTATCGTGCTGCAGTTGGCGGTACACGGCAATCTTGCGGTCGAGCTTCACAAGCTTGTCGGCGCGGAGGTGGGCCCGATTCAGGGCCTCCAGGCTCACTGCGCCGAGGATGATGAGCAAGATTGCAATGCCGAGAAAGGCGGCGAGGAGTTTCGTGTGAACGCTGGCCGGCAGCCGCGCGACGCAGCCGCGGCAGCCAGTCGATCATCGTCCCTCCCGCAGCAGGGATCGAACATCGCCCAGCAGCTCGTCGGGATCGAAGCGAACACCGAGATACTGGACGCGCAGTATCCCGCTTCGGTCGACGAGCGAGGTAAGAAACGTGTGGTCCATGTCGCCACTGGGCAACTTGCTGTAGGCAACGCCATAGCGTCGTGCGATTTCGCGGATCTCGCCCGGGGTGCCGGTCAGGAACGCCCAGCCCGAAAGCTGAGCCCCGTGCGCTGATGCATAACGCTTCAGGACCTCCGGCGTGTCCCGTTCGGGATCGACGGTGACGGACACGAAGAACGCCTGCGGTCCGAAATCGGGACCAAGGCGTGACTGGAGCGTGGCCAGCTTGGCGGTCAGACGCGGGCAGCTATCGGTGCAGGACGCGAAAATAAAGGTGACGACGACGACTTTGCCGCGGAGCTCTTGCAGAGAGAGGCGGTTACCGTCCTGCGTGGTCAGCGTGAATTCGGGAGCGCTATCGATCCTGGGAGGGTGTCGCCTTTCTTTGCGGCGTGGCTGGCCGCCGTGGCAAGCCAGCCCGCCGTCGCCAGCGCCAGCAGCGTCGTCAGGCAGCGATCCCTGTTAAGCGATACGCCACTCATGGGCAGCTCGATCGCGGGCTGTTACGCCTTCATTTCCCTCTTCAGTTCCGTGAAGAAGCGCCAATCGGTGCCTTCGAGCAAGCAGTTTTCTCGGACTCGACTTGACGACGCCGACCTCCTGCAGGCGCAGGGCCCAGAAGCGCATGGTGTCCTCGGATCGTACTCCCGCCACTTCGGGTAGCCGATCTCCTTGACCGACTGCAGGACATATTCGTACTTCTCGGCGACGCCCCTGTCCACCATCAGACGGGCGGCCCGCTGCGGCTGGCTGACGCAGAGGTCGGTGGCTTTCAGCAGTCGCACGCAGCGCTCGTTTCGTCGCGACGGGGTTCTTGCGCATGAACTCCCGGTTCGCGGCCGTCGAGGCAGCAGAAGTACTGCGACCAGGGCGATCTGTTCCGAAATCGATCAGCACGTGTCCGATCTTCTGCGCCCGCAGCTCCTGGGGCTCCGGCACGAAGCCCATGAAGGCATCGATCTTCCCTTCCGCGAAGAGCCGCATCGAGTCGCGCCGAGCTCGTGATTGATCCAGGTGACGTCCTTGTTCGGGTCCAGGCCCACGAACGAGCAAGACCGGCGACGAACGCTTGGCGGCTGCTCTTCCGGGGCAGCGACGGTCTTGCCCTTCAGTTCGCGCAGCGTGCGCACCGAATCGTTCGCGAACAGCTCCCAGCAGCCGGTGTGGATGCCCCCAAGGACCACGATCGGCGCGCCGGCGTCGAGGACCATCAGGTGAGCCGCCGCATCATTCTGGGCCATGTCGATCTGCCTTCGGCGAGCGCCTTGGTGGGGCCCTCGGCCAGAGGCGTCTTCACGTACTCGACCTCGGTGAATCCTTCCGCCTTCAGCAGTGCTTCCGCGAGGTACACCGGCGCAAAGCAGGTGATGGCCGCATCGTGGATGCGGATCCGGGTCGTCTCCGGCGGTGGCTCGGCGGCAGCCAACCCGGGTTTCAGACCGAGGAGGGCTGCCGTCCCCGCCAGGGTCAGGCCACCCAGAAACTCCCGCCGGCTCCATCCTTTCTCGTGCTGGTTATCCATGGATGCCTCCTCCAGGACAGGTGGTCCGTATCCTTATCATAGTCCCTTTCGTGCACTTTGCCGGAAGCGGGCTCCCAGATCGCGATTCGATTCTGCCCGCAGTGTCACTGCGGGCGCTATTGTCACCCTCGTCGCACGCAGCCGTGCGCTGACCGAACCAAGCTCGGGCCGAGCTGCTTCGGGACTCGGAAGGCACAATGAGCGCACGGCGCCTGGCAGCACGAACGTAAAGACTGCGCCCTCGACCGCCTTCCGGGCGCACCGGTGACGCTTATGGCACCATCGTGAAGTTCGACGAAGCGCCGTGCCAGCGCGAGCCCCAGGCCGGTGCCTTCGCGCATCCCGTTCCGGTGCGACCCCACCTGGCGAAACTCTTCGAAGATCGTCTCCTGCTGTTCGGCCGCGATGCCGACGCCGGTATCGCTGACCGCCACCTGCAGCGTGCCGTTGGCGCGGCTTGCGCTCACCTTGACCTGGCCGCCCGGGGGCGTGAACTTGATCGCGTTGGCGAGCAGGTTGAGCAGGATCTGGCGGAACTTGCGCTCGTCGCCGGCAAAGCTGCCCACGTCGGGGGCCACCTCGACGTCCAGGCGCAGCTCTGCGCGGGCGGCGCGTTCGCGCACGAGCGTTAGCGCCTGGTCGATGGAGCCTGCGACCTCGAAGCGACTCACGTCGAGCTCCATGCGGCCGGCCTCGATCTTGGAGAGGTCGAGGATATCGTTGATGAGTGAAAGCAGGTGATGGCCGGAGGCATGAATATCGTCGACATACTCGGCCTGCTTCGCGTTGAGCTCGCCGAAGAAGCGCGCCTGGAGCGCCTCCGAGAAACCGATGATGGCGTTGAGCGGTGTCCGCAGCTCGTGCGACATCGCCGACAGGAACTGGGACTTGTGCCGGTTCGCGATCTCGAGCTCGCGGCTCTTGTCCTGGATCTCCTGGAACAGGCGGGCGTTCTGAATGGCGAGCACCGACTGTGCGGCGAAGGTTTGGAGCAATTGAACGACAACGGTTGCGAAGGGACCCGACGACTCCCTCCAGACGACGAGCCCCCCGAGCAGCCGCTGTTCCCGAATGAAGGGAATCGCAAGCAGGGACCGAATGCCCAGTTGGGTGACGATATGCCGCACCTGCGGTGCGACGGGCTGGCTTTCGTCAAGGATATCCGAGACCTGGACGGGAGAACGCGTGGCACCGGCTTTCCCGATGGCGCCCTCGCCGAGGCGGACCGGCTTCGCCTGAAGGGCCTCGAGATGCTCGGGCACCATGCGGTGAGTGGCCATGACGTGGAAGGTCTGCGTGGCCTCGTGATACTCATAGATAACGCCGCCCTCGCACGCCGCGAGCTCCGCAGCCCGGATGAGGATAGTGGTGAGGACGGTATCCAGATCGAGGGTGGAACTGACCGCCTCGCCGACCTCGCGCAGCGCCTGCAGCTCCGCGACCGACTGCGCCAGCTCGGCGGTTCGCTCCCGAAGTTCCTGGAACAGCCGGACATTTTCGATCGCAATTACGGCCTGGTCGGCGAAGGCCTTGAGCAGTGCAATCTGTTTTGCGGGGAGGAGGCCTGCTTGGGCGCGCGCCAGGGCAAGCGCTCCGACGGGCTTGCCTTCACGCAAGAGCGGAACCCCGGCGATGCTGCGAAACCCCACCGCCCGGGCGACGACCAGAAATCCGTATTCCGGGTCACCATACACATCGGGTATCTGGGCCACTGTGCCATCGAGAATTGCGCGCCCCGCCGCGGACGTGCGGTCCGCCCGCGTCGGGGCTTGCCCTTTCCACACGGCGAGGCTCTTGGGGGAGAGATTGTGCTGGGCGACGAAATGGAGAGCCTCGCCGTCGAGACGAAAGACGGCGCAGTACTGGGCGTCACAGAGCCTTACTGCCGACTGCGCAATCGCGTCGAACACTGGCTGGACATCCTCCTGCGATCCGGCTATCACACGCAGGATCTCGCTGGTAGCCATTTGGTGTTCGAGCGTTTCCTTGAGCTCGGTCGTTCTCTCCTCCACCTTTCGCTCCAGACCGCCGTACGCGTTTCCCAGCCGCTCCGCCATCCGGTTGAACTCGCTCGCCAGCGCTTCCAGCTCGTCGCCGGTCCTGACCTCGATGCGATGGCCGAGCTCGCCGGCGCCGATGCGCGTTGCGCCTTCCTGGATCTGGAGAATCGGTTTCACCAGGCGCCGCGTGAACGCCACGCCCGTGGCAACTGCGATCAGCAGGGCCAGAAGCAGTAGACCAATGGTTCGCCACAGCGCGGCATAGAGCGGCGTGAACGCTTCCGCCAGCGGCTGCTCGACGAACGCGATCCAGCCCAGCGGCGCAATTTCGGCGTGGGCGGTGAGCACGCGGTCGCCGCGCAGGTTCGTCGCAACCATCGCGGGCTCGGCGTCCGAAGCGCCGGCCCGCGCTGCGCGAACGGGATCCGACGTGTCGAGATCGAGCTGGCGCAGCACGAGACTGATGTCGGGATGGGCAATGAGATGGCCCGTGGAATCCACGACGTAAGCGATTCCCGCAGTGCCGGTCCGGATCTGCGACACCACGTCCCACACGAATTTGAGGTTCACCTCGGCGACCGTCACGGCGGCACCCGGCCCGCTGCCGCCGACTGCGATGGTCATGTAGGGCTCCGTGTCCTTGCGGAAGTAGATCGGGCTGAAGTACGTCCCCGTGGCTTTCGCCTGCACGAACTTCGGTTCGCCGGAGAAATCTCTCCCGCTGCCCAGCTCGTCGAGCTCCAGACGCGACACCCGCAACTCCTCGTGCCCGGAGGCGTCGAGACGAGTCAACTCGGTGATCGCCGGCGCCTGACGCAGCAGCCGCAAATACTCGAAGCGACGCTCCGAGGGCGCGACGGCACGGCTGCCCGATTGAGTCTCGTTCGTCCAGGCGATCTGCTGCGCGATGCCGTTCACGAACTGCTCGATGCGCACGGCGGCGTTGAGAGCCTTCTCGCGCTGGAAACGGCCGAGGGACGCGACACTCTCCCGGTAGGCCGCGTACAACTCGATGCCCGCGGAGATCACGAGGGCGCCACTCAGCAGCGCCATGATGAGCACGACGTGCTTGCGGAACAGGCGCGCCTTCACTCGATGATCCGGTCCGCCCGGACGAGCACCGACTGCGGGATGGGAACGCCCAGCGCGCGCGCCGTCGTCTGGTTGACCGCGAGCTCGAAGCGGGTCGGCTGTTCGATTGGCAGTTCGCCGGGCTTTGCGCCCTTGAGGATCTTGTCGACGTAGGTGGCAGAGCGGCGAAACAACGCGCGAACATCGGGTCCGTAAGGACATCATGCCCCCTGCTCGACGAATTCGTAGAACGGGAACGACGAAGGCAGGCGAGCAGCCAGCGCAGCCGCGGCAAGCTTGCGGCGGTCCAGATAAAAGACGCCCGGACTCGCTACCATGAAGATGGCGTCCACCTTCGCCGCGCCAATGTCGTCGAAGGCTCTGGCGTACTCGCTGTTGTCGCGCGCGTCAAAGACCATCAACTCCATCCCCAAGCCCTTCGCTCCTTGTCGTGCGTCGGCCAGCGCCAGACGGCCCGTTTCGTCGTCGGGGTCGACGAACACGGCAATACGCCTCGCACCCGGCACCATTTCCTTGAGCAGTTCGAGGCGCTTAGCCGTAATCTCCGGCGAGAGCGTCATGACCCCCGTGACGTTGCCTCCGGGACGGGCGAGGGATTTGGCCATGCCCAGACCCACGGGATCGCTGCTGATCGCCAGTACGATCGGCACCTCGGAGCTCATCTTCAGCGCGGCGCCGGACGTGATAGCTGCAGGTGGCGACGACGACGTCCGGGCGCTGCCTGAATCAGGTTGCTTGCCGTCGCGTCAGGAGTTTTGGGTCCGCGACCCACTGGAAGTCGATGACATAGCTTTTCCCTTCGACATAACCCAGCTCGCGCATGCCCTGTCGGAACGCTTCGACGTAGGGTCCATGGGAGTCCATCCCGCCGAAGGACAGCCAGCCGATGCGGGCCGACTTGCCGTGGTCGCGAGCAAGCGTCGAGGTGAGCGGCGCGAGAGCGGACATGGCGCACAGGCCGACGCGCAGGAATTGACGGCGTTTCATGATGTGGCCTCCTTGTCACCGATATGGCCAGCGCTCAGCTCGCGCCGGTACCACCGCCGATTCATTCGATCACCCTGTCCGCGCGAAGCAGTACCGACTGAGGGATCGTCACGCCGAGTGATTTGGCGGTTCTGAGATTGATCACCAACTCAAAGTTGGTGGGCTGTTCCACCGGCAGATCGGCCGGATTGGCACCCTTGAGGATCTTGTCCACGTAGGTCGCGGCTCTCCTGTAGTTTTCGGCGAGGTTTTGGCCGTAGCTCATGAGACCACCTGATTCGGCAAACTCCCGCCATGTGCCTATCGCTCGCAATCGCCTTGTTAGAGCAAGGTCTGCGATTTCCTTGCGCAGCGTAAACAGTATCGAATGGGGCAGCACAAGAAGCGCGTCAGGATGTTCCTTCGTCAAAGTTGCAAGTGCGGTTTCGAGCTCGCCTGGTCCCGAGACTTGCACGGGCAGGAGTTTCACTCCCAGACGCTGCGCGCCGATCTGCAGATGGCGCAACCAGCCGCTGCCGCTCGGGCTCGACGGATCCACGACAACCACAACGTGCGAAATCTTCGGTTCGGAGGCGTCCAGAAACTCGAGCATTTTCCGGATCAAGTCTTCATATTGACCGGATAAACCAGTTGTGTTTCCGCCGGGCCGGGCGAAACTGGAAATCAATCCCTGACCGACCGGGTCGGCGACTGCGACCATGACGATCGGGATGTTCGCCGTTGCTTGCTGCGCCGCAAGCGTTGCAAACGACGTCGCCGTTAGCAGCACGTCGGGTTTCAGTTCAATGAGCTCAGCCGCAAGACCCGGGAGGCGCTCGTATCTGCCTTCCGCCCACCGGTGGTCGATGACGAGGTTCTGTCCTTCCACATAGCCGTGTTCTCGCATCCCCTGCGAGAAACTCCGAGCAAGTGCACCGGCGGCCGCTTCCGAGCTGGGCGACAAGTAACCGATGCGCACAACGCGCGGGGGCGGCTGCGCGACGCACGGTGCTGCCAAAGAAAGCAACGTTGCCAGCCCGAGTGCGATTGCCAACATTTTCGACATCACGCTTCGCGTCCTCCGTCTTGTACCCTCATTCGATCACCTTGTCCGCCCGCATCAAGACCGATTGGGGGACGGCGACGCCAGCGCTCGCGCCGTGTTCTGGTTGACGGTGCGCTCGGTGCGCTCGACGGTGGCCCGCTCGATCGGCACTTCGCCGAACCTGAGGCGTGATACCGTGATACGACTCTGCGTTATCCTGTATCGCATGAAGTGACCATTCAAACACCTTGCGGGAGCTTTTCCATGCCGATTTCCGTCCGCCTGGATCGTGTGCTCGAAAGCCGCCTGAACCATCTCAGCGAAAAGCTTCGCGTGAATAAGAGCGAGATCATCAAGCGCAGCCTGGAAGCATTCCTGGAGCAATTCGACCAACCCCACACCGCCTTCGAGCTTGGCGAGGACTTGTTCGGCGCGGACAAGTCGCCGGGCAAAGCGGTCGCCACGGATTACAAGAAGCTTTTGAAAGAGAAGCTCCGTGCAAAGCATTCTGATGGACGGGAATTTGAGAAGAGCTATAGCCGAACGGCTCATCGCTGTTCTCTCGACTAATGACTCGGCGATCATCGGAGACGGTCATTGATGGAGGTTGAAGATATGCACCTTCGTCAGCCACCTGCCGTCGCGTTGATGTTCGAAGATGCGGACGGTGTTGCCTGACAGTTTCGTCGGCTCACCGGAGTCCTTGCGGACGACGACTGTCCACCTGGCGACCTGATAGGCGAACTCGCCATCTTGGTGGATGCTCACGATTTCGAAGGTGTGTTCCTTCCGATTTCCTGGCTTGAGCCGGTCTTCCCAGAATTGCCTGATAGCTTCCGATCCGTTGACCGGCTGCGCGCCCGGCGGCAGCAGGATTGCGTCTCGCGTGTACATCGCCAGGAATGCCGCAGGCTGGTTGCCGTTGTATGCCGCGAGCCAGCGGGCGTTATCCGCCTCCATCACGGCGCGGAGGTCCTCCGCCCGCGCCGCCAGGGCAACCGCTGCGCACGCTGCAAGCAGGGCCACGCCGAACACACGTTTCGCTTTCATCGCAGCACTCCTCCCCAAAAGATTCAGTTCGATCAGACGGGTATGCATTGCCGGCTCATTCAATCACCTTGTCTGCCAGAATCAGCACGGACCGGGGAATCGAGATACCGAGCGCCTTCGCGGTCTTGAGGTTGACCACCAGCTCGATCCTGGTCGGTTGCTCGACGGGCAGGTCGCCCGGCTTGGCGCCCTTCAGAATCCTGTCGACGAAGATGGCGGCGTGGCGATACAAGGCGGGTATATTCGGTCCATAGGACATGAGGCCACCAGCCTCCGGAACTTCCTCGAATGGATACATCGCGGGGAGGTGGTTCTTGGTGGCGAGCTCTGCGACCTGTCGGCGATAAACGAACGTCATGGCGTCCGAGAAGGTGACCATGGCCTCGGCGCCCTCGCGCGTCATTGTTCCGAAGGCAGTCTCGAACTCTCCCGGCCCGCGAGCTTCCACGGGCAGCAGCGTCACTCCGACGTGCTGGGCTGTTACACGTAGCGCACGCCAGTCGGCCGCGAAGTCGGAGTAACCCGGGTCCCAGAGGACCGCGACGCGGGAGACTTTGGGCACTGCCTCTTTGAGGAGGGTCAGCCGTTTGGCCGACAATTCAGGGTGTAGCTTCTGGATGCCCGTGACATTGCCTCCCGGGTGTGCGAGGCTCGCGACGATTCCGGCCGCGACCATGTCGTCGTTGCACGCTGCCACCACGATGGGAATCGTGCTGGTCGCACGTCGGGTTGCATTGAGCGGTGCCCCACAGTTTGCGACCAGGATGACGTCCGGTCTGAGCTTGACCAGTTCCGCCGCGAGCCCTGGAAGCCGATCGAGCTGGCCTTCGGCAGATCGGAACTCGATAACACTGTTCCGACCTTCCACATAGCCGAGTTCGGCCAAGCCCTCCACAAAGGCGCGGTACGGCGGATGGTTGGTGCGCCAAGTCGCGGACGGCACATCCGACGAGAGAAAGCCGATCCGGTAAGCCTTCGCCGGCGGTTGGGCCGACGCTACGGACGCGGCAAGCAGCCCGACGACAACGAGCATTCTCAGACAAGCGATGCTGTTCCGGTTGTTCATTCGATCACCTTGTCCGCTCGCATCAGGACCGACTGTGGGAATGGTCAAGCCGAGCGCCCTGGCGGTCTTCAGATTGATGACCAGCTCGAACTGGGTTGGCTGCTCCACCGGCAGATCTCCCGGCTTGGTGCCCTTCAGAATCTTGTCGACGTAGGTTGCGGCTCTCCGGTAGAACTCGGGAAGGTTGAGCCCATAGCTCATCAAGCCTCCGGCTTCGGCAAACTCCGCCCACGGACCGATTGCTGGCAGACCGCTCGCCTTGGCAAAGTCTGCGATCCGTTTGTGCTGGAAGTAAAGCAACGACGACGGCAGCGTGATGAGCGCATCGGGACGCCCTTTCATCACGGTGGAGAATGCGCCGTCGAAGTCGTTCGGGCCACGGACTTCCACGGGCAGGAGCTTGACCCCCAACGCCTGCGCCGTGGTCTGACTATCCCTCAGAAAGCCGACGGTGGCCGGGATGGCCCCATCCGCCAGCACGGCAATGTGCGACGCCTTGGGAGCCATGTCGTTGAGCAGCTCCGGCATTTTCTTGACCAGGTCTTCGTACTGACCGGATAGACCCGTTACGTTTCCCCCGGGTTGCGCGAAGCTGGCGACCAGGCCCTGGCCGACAGGATTGGCAATTGCCACCATGACAATCGGGATCGTCGCAGTTGCTTGCTTCGCGGCCCGAGCCGCAGCCGATGCGGACGTCAGGATCACGTCGGGTTTCGTCTGGGTCAGCTCAGCCGCAAGGCTCGGGAGGCGGTCATAACTGCCTTCTGCAAAGCGGTACTCCATCACAAGGTTCTGGCCTTCCACATACCCAAGGTCGCGCATCCCTTGCAGGAACGCTTTGATAAGGGGACCCTTGACGGCAAGTGTGGCATCCGACAGATAGCCGACTCGGACAACCTTCGCCGGCGGCTGGGCGGGGGCCAGGCCGGGAGCGGCAAGCAGCCCGATCAGCATGAAAGCGCCGACGCAGGCGCCTAATAGCGCGGACCACAGGGGCGCGAGTACCTCCAGGAAGCACGGGTCGATGCGTGGGAATCGGGCGCGTTCCATCGTCTTCCAGCCTCCTTCCCAATATAGTCCTGCATGAGAGCACCTGCGGAACCTTTGCCGCGGCGATCTCACTCATCCACGCGAAGACCTCGGAACGAGAGGGCCCCGCGCTATTTCGCGCGAGGCGCCTCCTGCTGCATCCGCCATCACATGTTGGAGCCGTCGGTGGTGCGAAGCCCGTGCTCGACAAACGCGAATTGCTTGTCGAACCTGGCGCTGTCACTCGGGCTGGACGCACTGGCATACACCGGTTCGGCGTCACCACGAATGTAGGGCGATGAACCATCGCTAATGGCGAGCTGCGCCTGGAGCCATACGCTCTGGGTGTCCGTCTTGTAGGAGCCGACGGTATTGCTGCCACCTGGCGACGTAAGCTACATACGAAGCGCCGCCGTCGGTGATCGAGAGTTGCTCCTGCAGCCACGCGCTCTGGTCGGAAGCTTGCGCGGGAGCGGCCGCGAAGAGCGCGCTGAGCGCTCCCGCCGCAATCGCTGCCTGGAACGGTCTGGTGAGTTTCCTGGTGAACATGGTGAGCCTCCATCTGTTTGGCAGATCTGCCCGGACATCCCACACCGCTGTCACGGGCTTGTGGAAACTGGTGGTGTGTTGACTGCCAATCTAGGCTGATGGGGCAAGGCATTCTGTGAACGGGTGCACGCGAATTGTGTGAACTATGCACACTTCGCTGCCCGTGCCTCCGGCTCAGGGCTTCCTCCACTTGGACAGCAGAGAGTTCGGGGGTGTACCGTCGCGGTTCGACTTGCTCAATCGAACCGCGTGACCATGCTGCTCGATGCCGACCGATCCGTGCTGCTCATCGTCGATGTCCAGCAACGGCTGCTGCCTGCGATCCACGAGGGCGCGCAGGTGCTGGCGAACTGCGTGTGGCTGATCCGCCTCGCCCGGCGCTTGCAGGTCCCGGTGGTCGCGTCGGAACACTATCCCCGAGGGCTGGGGCGCAGCATCCCGGCAGTGCGCGAACTACTTCCACCCGCAGCCTTCATCGAGAAAGCGTTCTTCTCCTGTATCGCCGAGGGTGCGCTGCAGGGACGCCCGGAGTACGAGCGGGAGCAGTGGGTGGTGGCCGGGACCGAAGCGCACGTGTGCGTGCTGCAGACGGTGCTCGATCTTTGCGCGGCGGAAAAGCAGGTATATGTCGTCGCGGAAGCGGTGGGCTCGCGTAAACCGCTCGATCGCGAGCTGGCGCTCGCCCGTATGGCCCGCAACGGCGCGGAGGTCGTCTCGCGCGAGATGGTGGCGTTCGAGTGGCTGAAGCGCGCGGGGACGGACCTCTTCCGCGAGGTCAACCGCGATTTCATCCGCTAAGCGACGACCAGGCGGCGGGCGTTGCCGAGCCTGGACGGCCGGCCTGCGCGGTCGTGCATGCCGTGGGATTTCTTGACCGGGACGACCAAACCCGAAATACTCGCGTCCATGAAGTGGGGTCGCCAAAATCCCACCAATCTGTTACTTCACGAAACACGGAACACGCTCGTTCCGCTTGCAAGTCCCGTCCATACGCCAAACAAGGGAGAGATCATGGCAAAAATTTCGAAGGTCATCGGCAGACAGATCCTGGATTCCCGCGGCAATCCCACGGTAGAGGTCGACGTCGTCCTCGACGACGGGTTCGTGGCCCGAGCCGCGGTCCCGAGCGGCGCGTCGACCGGCGAGTACGAGGCGTGCGAGCTGCGCGACGGCGACAAGAAGAAATATCTCGGCAAGGGCGTGATGCAGGCCGTCACCAACGTCAACACGAAGATCGCCCGGCGCCTCAAGGGCAAGGATCCGCTCGACCAGCGCGGCCTCGACGAGGCGATGATCGACCTCGACGGCACCCCCAACAAGAACAGCCTCGGCGCCAACGCCATCCTCGGGGCCTCGATGGGCATTTGCGTGGCGAGCGCCTATGTGTCGGGCATGCCGGTGTGGAAGTACATCGGCAAGCTGCACAAGAACCGCAACTTCGTGCTGCCGACACCGATGGCCAACATCATCAACGGCGGCAAGCACGCGGACAACATGATCGACTTCCAGGAGTTCATGGTCATGCCGGTGGGCGCACCGTCCTACTCGGAAGGTCTGCGCTGGATCACCGAGGTCTTCCATACCCTGAAGGGCATCCTGAAGAAGGCGAAGAAGGCGACGTCGGTGGGCGACGAGGGGGGCTTCGCGCCGGACCTCACCAATGATCAGGCCCTGGAAGTGGTGATGGAGGCGATCGCGGCAGCCGGCTACAAGGCGGGATCCCAATTGGCCATCGCGTTGGACTGCGCTTCGTCCGAGCTCTTCGACGAAGGCGAGCGCAAGGGCTACAAGTTCTGGAAGTCCGACCCCGACAAGCTCTACACCGCCGACGACATGGTCGCGAAGTATGCGGACTGGTGCAAGAAATACCCGATCGTCTCCATCGAGGACGGCCTCGACCAGAACGACTGGGACGGCTATGTGAAGTTCACCAAGGCCATGGGCAAGAAGGTGCAGATCGTCGGCGACGACTTCTTCGTCACCAACACCGAACGCCTCAAGCAGGGCATCGACACGAACGCCGCCAACGCGATCCTCATCAAGGTCAACCAGATCGGGACCGTGACCGAGACCCTGGACTGCATCAAGATGGCGCAGAAGGCGGGCTACGGGGTCATCTGCTCGCATCGTTCCGGCGAGACCGAGGACTCCTTCATCGCCGACCTGGCGGTGGGCACCGGCGCCGGCCAGATCAAGACCGGCAGCCTGTCCCGCAGCGACCGCATCGCCAAGTACAACCAGCTGCTCCGCATCGAGGAGCAGCTCGGCAAGAAAGCGAAGTACCAGGGCAAGATCCGCTGAGGCGGTTGCCGCGGGAGGGCGCTCGCCAGTCCATGGAACTTGCGGCGCTCTCCCGGACGATCGCAGAGCGCTTCGGCTGCGAATGCCGTTTGCGTGCGCACCGTAGCCCAGGCGGGGAGGTGCTCCAGGTTCGCTACGACACGGCGTGGCTGCCGCGGACCTGGGATGCCTTCATCGGCACGGACGACGAGACGAGCCAGTCGATTGCCGACTTCGTGCGCGATGCGACGGGGGCGACGCGATTCGAGGCGATCGAGGTCGAGCACGTCGCGCGCGCCGTGCGGACGGTGTGGCTTCCCGTGGGCACGGACGGCGTCGTCGCCGTGCCGGCTGCTCCGGAGTACTTCCGGCGCACGGGGCAGGAGGCGGCGTATTCGCCCGACCTGCACACCGAGCATCGCTTCAAGCTCTGATCCGCCCCCGCCGATGCGCATCGACAGCTTGAGCGCGCCGCTTTTCGTCTCGTGGCAGTTGACGCGCGACTGCGACCTCGCCTGCCTGCACTGCTGCACCGAATCGGCGCCCGGCAAGCGTCTTCCGGACGAGCTCGGCGAGGACGAGGCGATTGCGCTGGCGGCCGATATCATCCGCAGCAAGGTTCCCTACGTCATGCTTTGCGGCGGCGAGCCCCTGGTCGTGCCGCATTTCTTCGCGCTCGCCGAAAAGCTGGGTGGTGCGGATGTTCAGCTCAAGATCGAAACCAACGGTCAGCGCTTCACGCCTGAGGTCGCCCAGCGACTCGCGCGGCTGCCGATCCGGTCGATCCAGGTGAGTCTCGACGGCGACACCCCCGCGGTGTACGCGCGGCAGCGACCGGGCGGATCTCTCGAAAAGGCCCACGCGGCCTGTCGCGCCGTGCGGGCGGCAGGGCTGCCGCTGGAGATCACGTTCGCGCCGACCCGGATCAACCTTCACGAAGCCGAGGCCGTGATCGCCCGGGCGCGCTCACTCGGCGCCTTTCGCTTCAACACGGGCCAGTCGATGCGCATCGGCACGGCTGCGCGCCACTGGGACAAGCTCGCGCTGCGAGCCGAAGAGTACAACGCGTATCGGGCGTTGCTCGCGCGGGAGGCCCTTCGCGTTGGTAGTGAAATGGAATTCTGCTATGCTCCCTTCGCGTTGGCGGAAGCGCTGCGCGGGAGCCTACGGGATCCCCCCGCAACGTTGCTGGTTCTGCCCAACGGCTGGGTCAAGGTCGCGGCGGCGTTACCCCATGTCTGTTCGGATCTTCGCCGAGCGACACTGGCCGAGGCGTGGGGGGACTACCGCGCAGCGTGGGGGGACGAAGCAGTGCGGGCTGCCGTGCGGGATGCTGCGGGCGACGATGCGCGGCACGCGCAAGCCAATGCCTGGCGGTTCGTTACGGGTGTTTACGTCTGATCTTTTGGAGGCACGATGATCGAGTCGAAGTCGAAGGTCGAAGCGCGCAAGAGCGTTGAAGAGTCGAAGTCCGAGGACGTGAAGCCGGTCGAGAAACTCGACTGGGAGACGCCGAAGCTGGAAGACGTCTCGGAGCAGGTGATGGCCCAGCCCTACATCCGCTTTACCTGAGAACCCGCAGCAATACACGATGCCGGGGCGTTCGGTAGACGAGTACCGAGCGCCCCTTTTTCTCGCCTGGCAGCTCACCAATCGCTGTAGCGCCCGCTGCATCGCCTGCTGCGAGGAGTCCGGCCCCGACCGCGCCTGGGCCGACGAACTGAGCCGCGACGAAGCGCTCGACCTCGCCAGGCGCATCGTCGATTCGGGCATCCCCTATTCGGCATTCGGCGGCGGCGAACCACTCGAAGTGCCGCACTGCTGGGAGATCTTCGAGATCCTCGCGCGCGGCGGGGTTGCGCTCAAGCTCGAAACCGACGGCAGCCGGATCGACGCCGCAGCCGCCGACCGCCTGGTGGCGCTCGCCGTCGAGTGCGTCCAGATTTCGGTGGATGGCGCTTCAGCGGCGGTCCACGAGCGTGTTCGGCCCGGGTCGAGCTTCGTAGCGGCCACGTCCGCGATCATGCGTCTGGTGGAACGGGGACTCGCCCCGCAGCTCGTTTTCGTCCCCACGCGGTTGAACCTCCACGAGCTGGTCGCGACCTACGATCTCGCGGAACGCACTGGGCTGCAGCGCCTTCGTGACCGGTCCGCACGATGCGGATCGGACGTGCCGCCGCGGATTGGGCACGCATCGGCTGTGACCCGGATCAGTGGCAACGCAGCGTCGCCGACCTGCGCGCGCACGCCGCGTCGCGCTCTACGGGGATGGCGCTCTCGATTTACCCCTGGGACATCCTCACCGAGCTCGAACGGCGCCTGGCGAGCCCGCAGGCGATGCTCCTCGTCGTGCCGAACGGACGGGTGAAGCTCCTGAACGCGCTGCCGTTCGCGCCCGCCGATCTGCGCCGCGATTCGCTCGCTGCGGCGTGGGACGCCTATCGACGGGCTTGGCGCTCGACGGAGGTGCGGGAGTTCATCGCAGCGTGCCGCGCCGACCCGGCCCTCCTGCGGCACGCGAACGAAACCTGGTCCGTCGGCACGAGCGACACGCTGTCCCGTCGCGCCTGATCGCGGTCAGCGCCGCGGCGCGGTTTCCGCGGCCGGTTCCATTTCCACCGCTTTCGGCGCGTCGCTATCGATGGCCTTTCCGTAAACGTGCCCGACATGCTTGTGGCACTTGAGGCAGTTCACGGTGTCGGCGTGCAGCAGATCCGCGTGGACCATCTTCGTCATCGCGCTGTAGTCGCCGCCGAACGCCCTCAAGTCGTGACACGTCTGGCACGTGATCGAGTGTCCCGCCTTGACCCATTGCTCGAACTCTTTCGACAGCCGCGGCCGTTCCTGCTCCCACTTCTCCCTGGTGGAGATCGTTCCCCGCACCTCGGCGATCATGTCGCGGATGCCGATGTTCGTCTTGAAGGCGACCAGCTGGAGGTACTCGAGGGGACCCGCGTGGCCCGTATGGTGAGGGATGTGACAGTCCGCGCAGCCGGCGCGCATACCCATCGAGTTGCTGTAGTGGACGCTGCGTTGGTAAGCCTCGTTTGCCCACTGCATCGAATGACAAGCACTGGCGCAAAACTCGTTGGTGCTCGTCGCGCGCACCATTTCCGTGGTGGCCGCCAGGATCGCGGCGCCCGCGAGCGCCCCCATGGCAAGCAACCCGACCATGGACAGCCACTTCCTCGACATCAGTCGCCGACCGGTGCGGCGGGTCATTACGGCCGGACTTTGTCGATGACGATCTTCAAGTCCGTACCGCCCACGCCGACCGGGCCCACGGAGCCCTCCAGATCGCCGCTCTGGGGGACGGCTTGTCCGCTCTTCGAGACGCGCGCCATGACCACCACCTGCGGAAAGCGAGAGATCGTCATGCCCGGCGCCATCGACATGGAGTCGTCGAGCGCGAATTTCGCCGGCAGGTCCTTGACCTTGAGCTTCTGGATGGCGAGCGGCATGGGCGGACCCTCTGCGGCGCGTGCGTATACGAAGAGCGTATCGTCGGGCGCCGCCTGGCCCGCGAGCTCGGGCGCGAGCGACACCAAGCCGCCGACACGGGCAACTTCACGGTCGTTCGCGGGCGGCTTGGACGCGGGCGGGGCTGGCAGTCCGGCCCGGGCACGCGCCTCGTCGATGCTCGCCTGGATCGAGCGCGCCCCTTCCGAGTCCGGCGGCACCGTGTTGAGCAGACGCTCCCAGCGCTTGACCGCGCCCGGAAAATCGCCGCGCTCGTAGGCGGCTGTTCCCGCGAGCGCGAGCGCCTTCTGGTGATCGGGATCGATCGCGAGCGCCTTTTCGATCGCCCGCAGCGGCTCGCCCTCCAATCTCTGGCCGGTCGACATCGCGAGCACGTCGGCATAGTCGGCGAGAAGACCCGGATCGTCACCTTTCAGCTCGACGGCTCGGCGCAGGGCGGTAGCTGCCTCCGGAAAGCGGCCGAGCGCCGAGTACGAGCGACCGAGCAGCACCCAGCCTTCCAGGTTGTCCGGCTCAGCTTTCAGGCGCGTGGCGAGTTGCGCCAGCATCTCGTCGACCTGCTCCTTGGTGAATTCCTGCCCCGCATGGGGTGCGGCTGAACCGACCGCCGCGGCGTCCAGCGCGCCCGGCGCGCCGACCTGCGTATAGATGAGCGCGGCGGCGATCGGGAATAGCGCTGCCAGCACGAGCGCGGGTGCGATCCGCGCCAGGCCGCCCGTGGACGCCGCTGGCGCTGCGGCCTCGGGCGGCACGTCCTCGAGCATCCGGCGCGCGAGCTCGTCGCGGTCGCGCTCCCACTGCTCGCGCGAGAGCGTGCCGGCGGCGAGGTCGCGGTCGAGCTCGCGGATCTGCTCGCGGTAGATCGCGAGATTGGCTTCGCGTCGGTCGGCCCCGGTCGCACTCCGCGGACGCCGCAGGAAGGGCGGCAGCGCGAACACGAGGGCAAGCACCACGAGCCCGGCGCAAACGGCGACGAAGAGCGGTCAAGGTGTCTTCCGCGCGGTATCGGGATCGAGCAGGGCAGCGGCCAGGCGATGCTCCTCGGCGGTGAGCGGGGCTGCCGCGACGCGACGGGCGCGGCGCTTGAGCAGGACGAACCAGACCGCGACACCGAGTGCGAGCAGTGCGAACGGCCCGCCCCACAGCAGGAGCGTGGTGGACTTTAGCGGCGGGCGGTAGAGCACGAAGTCGCCGTAGCGGGCGACCAGGAAGTCGGTGATCTCGCGATCGCTCTTGCCGGCCTTCATCATGTCGCGAATCTCGCGCCGGAGGTCGTTGGCGAGATCGGCGCGCGAGTCGGCGAGCGTTTCGTTCTGGCAGACGAGACAGCGAAGCTCGGTCGAGAGCCGGTGCAGGCGCGCCTCGAGCACGGGATCTTCGGCCGCGGGCGGCGCCTCCCCGGCGAGCGCACCCACGCCTGCAAGCGCGATCAGCAGGGCGATGAGCGCGTGCCGGATCACGCGGAGAGCTTCTTCACGAGGGGGAGGATGTTCTGCTGCCACGCCTCGCGGGTGAGGGGACCGATCTGCTTGTAGCGAATGATGCCGTCGCGGTCGATAAGGAACGTTTCGGGCACGCCGTACACGCCGAAGTCGATGCCGGTCCGTCCCTCCGCGTCGACGACGCTCAACTGGTAGGGATTGCCGAAGCGTGATAGCCACTGCACCGCGTCCTGGCGCTGATCCTTGTAGTTGAGCCCGACGATGGGTACGCCACCTTGCTTGGCAAGCTCCATCAGCAACGGGTGCTCCTCGCGGCACGACACGCACCACGAGGCCCACACGTTGAGCAGCCACACCTTGCCCTTCATGTCGGCGACGCCGAAGCGCTGCTCGGGGGCGTGGAGCTGAGCGAGCTCGAAGACGGGGGCCGGTTTGTCGATGAGCGGGGACGGGACCTCGCTCGGTTTCAGACCCAGGCCGACGAAGAGAAAGCCGACCAGGACCGCGAAGACCACGAGCGGGATGACGAAGCGGGTCACGAGCGCGTCGTTCCGGTCAGGAGACCGCCTGCAGGTGGTTTCGGTGCCGGCGGCGCCGGACTTGCGGTCGACTTCTTCTCCGAGAAGCGGTAGCGCCGGTCGGAGATCGCGAGCAGCCCGCCCAGGGCCATCAGAATGCAGCCGCCCCAGATCCAGTCGACGAAGGGCTTGTAGTAGACCCGCACGATCCAGGCGTCCGCGCCGACCGGCTCACCCAGCGAGACGTAGAGATCGCGCGTAATGCCGGCGTCGATCGCGGCTTCGGTCATGGCCATGCCCGACGCGTCGTAGACGCGCTTCTCGGGATGCATCACTTCCACGACGCGCTCGCCTTCGAGCACTGTCACGGTGCCGCGCGCCGCACGGTAGTTGGGTCCGGGGCGCTCCTCGACGCCGTCGAAGCGGAAAGTGTAGCCGCCGACCGTGGCGGTGGCGCCCGGCTTCATCTTCACGTCGGTCTCGGTTGCGAAGCCGCCGACGATGGTCACGCCGAGGATGAACACCGCTATGCCGAGATGGGCGAGGTGCATGCCCCAAGTGCTGCGCGAATGCTTCGACATGCGACGCCAGATGCTCTGCCCCCTTGCCGCCTCGTGCGTGCCGTACGCGACCGAGACGAAGACGGCGGCGATCACCCAGAACGCGAGCAGGAATCCGAGCGCGATCAGTGGGGTCCAGGTCCCCATCACGAACGGCAGGATGACTGCAGCCGCGACCCCCGCGCCAAAGGCCCAGCGTAGCCGCACCGCGAGCTCGGGTAGCCGTGCCTCCTTCCACCGCGCGATGGGTCCGACGCCCATCAGGAAGACGGCGGGCACCATCAGGGGAATGAATACCGCATTGAAGTAGGGCGGACCCACCGACAGCTTGCCGAGCCCGAGAGCGTCGATTACCAGCGGATAGACCGTGCCGAGCAGCACGGTGCCGGCCGCCACCAGGAGCAGCACGTTGTTGGCGAGCAGCAGCGACTCGCGGGAGACGAGCGCGAAGCTGCCGCCCAGTCCGACCTTAGGCGCGCGCCAGGCGTAGAGCACGAGCGAGCCGCCGACCACGATCGAGAGGAAGACGAGGATGAAAACGCCGCGCTTCGGATCCGTGGCGAATGCGTGCACCGAGGTCAGCACCCCCGAGCGGACCAGGAAGGTACCGAGCAGTGAGAGTGAGAAGGCCGCGATGGCGAGCAGGACGGTCCAGCTCTTGAAGCTGCCGCGCTTTTCCGTGACCGCGAGCGAGTGGATGAGGGCGGTGCCGACGAGCCACGGCATGAAGGAGGCGTTTTCGACCGGGTCCCAGAACCACCAGCCGCCCCATCCGAGCTCGTAGTACGCCCACCAGCTTCCCAACATGATGCCCAGTGTGAGGAACATCCACGCGGTGGTGGTCCAGGGCCGCGACCAGCGCGCCCACGTCGCGTCGAGGCGGCCGGAGAGGAGCGCCGCAATGGCGAAGGCGAAGGCGACCGAGAAGCCGACGTACCCCATGTACAGCATCGGCGGGTGAATCACCATGCCGGGGTCCTGCAGCAGCGGATTGAGATCGCGGCCTTCCGCCGCGGCAGGGATCAGGCGATCGAACGGATTCGACGTGAGCAGCATGAAAAGCAGGAAGCCGACGCTCACGAGCCCCATCACGCCGAGCACGCGCGCGACCATGTCGAGCGGGAGATGGCGGCTGAAGACGGTGACCGCCACCGTCCACACGGTCAGCATGAGCATCCAGAGCAGGAGCGAGCCCTCGTGCGAGCCCCAGGTGGCCGCGATGCGATAGGGCAGCGGCAGCTTCGAGTTCGAATGGGTCGCGACGTTGAGCACCGAGAAATCGTTGTGCACGAACGACCACGCGAGGCAGCCGAACGCGAGGGCGACGAACACGAACTGACCCTGCGCGAGCGGGCGCGCCGCCGCCATCCATGCATCGATGCCGCGGGCTGCCCCCGCGAGCGGCAGCGTTCCTTGTGCCACCGCGAGCAGCAGGGCGAGGATCAACGCGAACTGACCGATTTCAGGGACCATGACGCCTCCTGGCGGCTGTGGCTACTGCGTGACCAGCGTCTTTTGCGCCTTCTGCGCCTGCTCCATCGCGTGCGCGGCTTCCGGCGGCATGTAGTTCTCGTCGTGTTTCGCGAGCACCTCGCTCGCGGTGAATTCTCCGCTGGGAGCGAGCCGGCCCTGCGCCACCACGCCTTTCCCTTCCTTGAAGAGGTCGGGGAGAATCCCCTTGTAGACGACCGGGATCGCCTGGGCGGTATCCGTAACCCGGAAGTGTACCGTCAGGCCATCGGCCTCGCGCTTGAGACTGCCGCTCTCGACCATGCCGCCGATGCGGAAGGTGCGCCCGACCGGCGCCTCCTGAGCCGCCACCTGCGTCGGCGTGAAGAAGAAGACGAGATTCGACTGAAAGGCGTTGAGAACGAGGGCGGTGGCGATCGCGAGGGCCCCGACGCCGGCACCGATCAGGGCGAATCGTTTATGCCTGGGTTTCATGGGCGCTGCGTGCTGAAAGTTGTCGCATGAGACCGAGGCGTCTTGCGATCGTTCGCCGCCGGCTGCGCAGCCACAGCACCTCCGCGGCGAGGAGCAGCGCGGTCACCGCGTAGGAGCCCCACACGTACAGGCCGTATCCGCCCATGGCGAGGAAACCCTCGAGGCTGCCCCAGCTCATGCGCGCCCCGCCTCGAGTTGCTCCGCCACCCACGCTGTCCCGCGTTCGCGCTCGAGCATGATCGCGCGCACCCGCACGAGCACCACCGCGATCGAGTAGAACCAGCACGCGAAGGCCATGACCAGCATACCGGCGAGCATCACCGACGCCATCGACGGTGCCCGCGTGAGGCTCACCGACGCACCCTGATGCAGCGTGTTCCACCATTGCACCGAGAAATAGATGATCGGCACGTTGATCGCGCCGACGATGGCCAGCACCGCGCCTGCCTTGTCCGCCCGCCGCGGATCCTCGATCGACGCCTGCAAGGCGATGAAGCCCACGTAGAGAAAGAGCAGGATCAGCTCCGAGGTGAGGCGCGCATCCCAGACCCAGTAGGCGCCCCAGGTCGGCCGACCCCAGAGGGCGCCGCTCCACAGCGCGATGAAGGTGAACAGCGCTCCGGTCGGCGCGATCGCTTGCGCCATCATGCCCGAGAGCCGCGTGTTGAAGACGAGCCCGAGCGCGGCGTAGCCCGCCATCAGCAGATACAGGAACATGGACATCCACGCCGCGGGCACGTGGATGAAAATGATGCGGTACGCCTCGCCCTGCTGGAAATCCGTGGGTGCCACGAAGAAACCGATGTACAGGCCGATCGCGAACAGCACGACGGAGCCCGCGGCGAACCAGGGGACGAGCCGGCCCGCGAGTCCGTAGAAGGTGGCGGGCGAGGCGTACTTGAACCAGTTGATGAGGCGCTGCGACATTGCTGACCCGGGAGATTTGCGGCGGGCGTCATTCTACGGAGATTCTGAGCGCCGTGGCGGCGGCGAGGGGGCCGACCACCAGGGACAGCATCAGGAAAGCGGCCAACAACGATAGATGCCCTTCCGGTCCGATGCCCGATTGCGTGGCTTCGACCGCGCCGGCGCCGAAGATGATCACTGGCACGTACAGCGGCAGCACCAGGAGCGCGATCAGCACGCCGCCGCCCCGCAGCCCCAGGGTGAGCGCAGCCCCGACGGCCCCGATCGCCGAGAGCACCGGCGTGCCGATCAGGAGCGACAGGATCATCACCAGGAGCGGCGCACCGGTGAGGTCGTACTGGATGCCCAGCACCGGCGCGATCAACACCAGCGGCAAGCCGGAGACGATCCAGTGCGCGACGATCTTTCCCAGCACCAGCAGCGACAGCGGCTGCGGCGCGATCAGCAGTTGCTCGAGCGAGCCATCGGCGTAATCCGCCGCGAACAGACGACCGAGCGAGAGCATCGAGGCGAGCAGCGCGGCGACCCAGAGGACGCCGGCGGCGAGCGGCCGCAGCTTCTCCATCTCGGGCCCGACGCCCAGGGAAAGAGGCTCACGACGATCACGAAGAACACGACCGTGGTCATGACGTCGGTGCGCTGGCGCACGGCCAGCAAGAGGTCGCGGCGGATGATCCAGCCGAGCGCTGCTCCCATCAAGTGTCGAGCCCGAGTCGTCGCACGGGGGCCGCGATGTCCCCGAGGTCCTGGTGGGTGGTGAGGATCGCCATCCCGCCGCCCGTAAGGTGTTCCTTCAGCAGCGTTTCGACCGCGGCGGTGGACGTGCGGTCGAGTCCGGCGAAAGGTTCGTCCAGCACCCACAGGGGACGCTTCGCGACGAGCAGCCGGGCGAGCGCGGCGCGACGCTTCTGACCCTGGGACAGCCAGCGCACCGGGAGGTCCTCGCGCCCCGCGAGCCCGACCTGCCGCAGCGCGTGCCGCGCCGCTTCCAACTCCACCGTGGTGCCCGAAACGCCCGCCCACACCTGGATGTTCTCGGCGGCGGACAGGTCGTCCTTCAGGCCATTCTGATGGCCCAGGTAGGCGAGTTGCGCAAAGTAATCGTCGCCGAGCGCCCGCGCGCTCGATCCGTTCCAGCGGATCTCGCCCGCGGCGGCTTCGAGCAGGCCGCACACGATCCTGAGCAGGCTCGTCTTCCCGCTGCCGTTCGCGCCGGTGACGACCAGCACCTCGCCCGCCGCCAGGGTGAACGAGATGTCGGTGAAGATCGGTCTTTCGCCGCGGATGCAGGCGAGGTTGTCGGAGGAGAGCACGGTCGAGCGAAAAAAGCCCGTAGTTTATAGGCATTCGGGCGTCGGGCGCCGGCGCTCTCGCGCTGCACCCCAGGCAGCACATGGTCGCGACGACAATCAGGAATTGATGAACACGGCGGCGCTCACGTTGAAATACTTGGCGAGCTTGCCTGCCATCGCTGCGCTGATCTTGCGCTTTCCCGCCAGGATGGCGGACAGATTGCTCTGCGGCACGATGTCGGCGAGATCGCTCTGCTTCAAGCCGCGCTGTTCGATCAGATAGCGCAGAACCTCTCTGGGCTCCGACGCTTCGATCGCGTGGTGGCTGGCGTCGTAGTCCGCCACCAGTTCGCTGACCAGATCGAGCAGGCCCGCCAGGGTGTGGTCTTCGTTGTCGCCGATGATATCGAGCAGCGAGTTCATCAGGGCCACGGTGCGGTCGTATTCGGCGTCATTGCGGATCGGGCGCAAACGGGCAACCCGATCGAACGCGGCCCAGGTTCTTGTCAGCGCCTTTACGTCGAGAGAGGGTGTGCTGCTCGTCATGTTCAGACCTTGCCTTTTCGGTAAAGCTTGCACCATTGGTCGTAGTCGCGGTGATTCAAGACCCAGCGCAGGAAGATCTTCCTGTCGCGGTACCGCACGACGGCAATGACCCGATAGTTGTTGCCTCCGACATCGAACACCGTGTAGGGCGCGACATAGTCGGCACTTCGAAAGCATCGCCGCAGATCAGCGAAGTCAAGGAAGCGCGACCGCTCAGCAACGGTATGCCACGTACGCAACACCTGCTCGGCTTCAGGATGCTTCTGCCAGAATTCGCGAAGCATCTTGAGCGAGATGATGTGCATGACCGACTATATCAGCTTGATATGCGTCGGCACAATCGGCCTCGCCGACTATGATCTGCAGCGGCGCGCGTTTGACCGTGCCTCGCCGTTCCGCTAGAGTCCGACGCCTAACAGACCTCGATCGGGTGGGGAGGAAAAAGATCGTGCGTGTCTCAATCTTTGCGATGGGCTTGGCGTCCGCGTTGTCCGCGGCCGTTCCGGCGCTGGCTGCCGAGGGCAACCCCTCGGCGGGCAAGCAGAAAGACTCCATGTGCCAAGGCTGTCACGGCATTCCGGATTACCGCACCGCGTTTCCGGACGTCTATTCGGTACCGAAGATCGGCGGTCAGCATGCGGCCTACATCGTCAAGGCATTGCAGGCGTACAAGAGCGGGGAGCGCAATCACCCGACCATGAAGGCGATCGCGGCCACCCTGTCCGAGCAGGACATGGCGGATCTCGCCGCGTTCTATGCGGCCCCGATCGGCGCGCCGACCAGCGCTGCGGCGAAGTAGGGAGGACGAGCTCATGCTGAAATCCATCGTCCTCGTCGTCGCCTTGTCCGCAATGGCAGCCCCGGCTCTCGCGGGCAGCGCCGAAGCGGGCAAGCAGAAGTCCGCGCCGTGCGCCGCCTGTCACGGGGCGGACGGCAATAGTGCGGTGCCCGACTTTCCGCGCATCGCGGGCCAGCAGCCCGACTATCTCGAAAAGGTGCTGAATGACTACAAGAGCGGCGCGCGGAAGAACGCGATCATGGCGCCGCAGGCCGCAAACCTGACAGATCAGGATATCGCCGACCTGGCCGCGTATTTCTCGACCCAGAGCGGCCTCTTCGTGAAGAAGGCGGGACGGACGGAGTAAGTTGGGGTATCGCACCTTCGCGCCTCACTGCCTCGACTGCGCGCTCCCCCGAAGATCCAGGGACAGCTCGGGCCGAAGACGGGCGCCGGTTGCCCGATCGAATGCGTAAACCTTCGACCAGTCGACCTGCACATAGGCCGCGCCGCCGCTGACAAAGGTGGCACGCCCGGCGGCACGTCCGCGCAGCCGCTGGCCGTTGGCGCGGCAGACCACCCACAGGTCGCTCCCCGTGGTCTCGGTGATCAGTACCTCGGCGGCGAGCAGTCCCTCGCACGCTACGGAGCAAACTGCGAGGTCGGTGGGACGAACGCCCAGGACCACGTCACTGCCGGCCCACCCCGGGAGCAGATACTCGATGCCCGGCATCGGACCCAGCCCGTCTCGCTCGACGATGTTCATCGGTGGACTGCCGACGAACTGCGCGGCGAACAGGTTCGCCGGATCGTCGTAGACGGCCTTCGGTACGCCGCACTGCTGGATACGCCCGCCGGAGAGCACCGCGAGCCGTCCCGACAGCGCCATCGCTTCCTCCTGGTCGTGCGTCACGTAGATCGTGGTGATGCCGTGCGACGCGTGCAGCCGCTTGAGCTCTTCGCGCATCTCGAGCCGCAGCCGCGCATCCAGGTTCGAGAGCGGCTCGTCCATGAGAAACACCTTGGGCCGGCGCACCAGCGCCCGACCGAGGGCGACGCGCTGCCGCTGCCCGCCCGAAAGCTGGCGCGGTTTGCGGTCGAGCAGCTCCGCGAGTCCGAGCATCTGCGCGATTTCCTGCGACCTCCTTGGCAATCTCTCCGGCTTTGCGTCCTCTCGCCCGCAGGGGAAAAGCGATGTTGTCGCGCACGCTCAAGTGCGGGTACAGCGCGTAGCTCTGGAACACCATGGCGACATCGCGCTTGCCTGGCGCAAGAGCGTCGATCCGCACGTCATCGAACCAGATGGCGCCTTCGCTCGGCGCCTCTATGCCGGCGACGAGGGAGAGCAGCGTGGATTTCCCGCAGCCGCTCGGTCCGACGAAGGTGAAGAACTCGCCGTCCGCGATCTCCAGATCGAGCGGGGCCAGCACGAGGTTGCCGTCGAAGTGCTTGGTGAGACCTTCGAAGCGGATGCGCGCCATGTCCGATCAGCCCTTGACCGCGCCGGCGGTGAGTCCATCGACGATGCGGCGCTGAAAGACGAACGCGAGCACGGCGACCGGCAGCGTCGCGACGACGGAGGCGGCCGCGATCTCGCCGTACGGAATCTCGTGCAGCCCGGGGAACAGTGCGATCCCGACCGGAATGGTGCGCGCCTCCTCGCTCGCCGTGAAGCTGAGCGCGAACAGGAACTCGTTCCACGAGAAGATGAAGACGAGCAGTCCCGCGGCGAGCAGTCCTGGCGCCGAAAGGGGCAGCACTACCCGCCACAGCGCACCGAGCGCGGTGCAGCCGTCGACGCGCGCGGCAATGTACAGTTCGCGCGGCAACGAATCGAAAAAGTGCGTGAGCAGCCAGATGGCGAGCGGAAGGGAAAACGTCGTATAGGTGATGACGAGCGCGGCGAGCGTGTCGCGCAGCCCCAGCGCGGCCAGCACCAGGAACAGAGGGCTCACCGTGGCGATCGGCGGGAACATGGATATCGAGAGCACCGCGGCGAGGATGACGACACGATGGCGCACGCGAAGCATCGACAGGGCGAACGCGGCGAGCACGCCGACGCCGAGCGCGAGCAGCGTCGTGAGCGCCGCCACGATCGCGCTGTTGGCGATGACCCGCAGGAACGGATGGCCCGCGAAGATCGCCGCGTAGTGTTCGAGGGTGAGCCGGCTCGGCAGGAGCGGCGGCAGGGCAAGCAGCTCGGAGGCGGGCTTGACCGACGTCACCACCTGCCAGAGGAACGGGCCGAGGCAGTATGCCGCGACGAGCGCGAGGCCGACCGTGCGGGCGATCGCGTTCACCGCAGCACGTTCCGCAGCAGCGCCGCGTACACCGCCGTCACCAGCGCCACACCGACGAATATCGTCACCGCAATGGCCGAGCCGTAGCCGAAGTCGAGCGCCTGGAACAGCGTCTTGTAGGCGTAGATCGAGAGTGTTTCGGTGGTGTTGGCCGGGCCGCCGCCGGTCAGCACGTAGATCGAATCGAACACGCGCAACGCGTCGATAGTCCGGAAGACGAGCACCACGAGGATCAGCGGGCGGAGCAGCGGCAGCGTAATCGTCCACAGCACGCGCCAGGCGCTGGCGCCATCGACCGCCGCGGCGCGATAGAGATCGCGGGGAATGCCCTGCAGGCCGGCGAGCAGCAGCAGTGCGACAAAGGGCGTCGACTTCCATATGTCCATCAGGATCGCCGCATGCAGAGCCAGCGTCGGGCTGCCCAGCCAGTTCACCGTCGTGCCGAGCAGGTAGTTGAGCACACCGAGCTCGGGGTCGTACATCCACTCCCACATCCGGGCCGATACCGCCGTCGGCACTGCCCAGGGCAGCAGCACCACGCCGTAGAGAATCGCGCGTCCGCGAAACGGACGCTGCATGACGAGCGCGAGCACGAGACCGAGCACGAGCTCGAGCGTGACCGAGACGATGGCGAAGTAGAGCGTGACCCGAACGGCGTTCCAGAAGCGCTCGTCGGCGCCGAGCCGCCAGTAGTTGGCGAGGCCGATGAAGCGCGGCGCGTCGCCGAGCAGCGAGTGCTGCTCGAGGCTCAGCCACGCGACGTGGACGAGCGGGAACAGGGTGACGAGTGCGAGCAGCATGCCTGCCGGGAAGAGGTACAGCAACGGTCGGTCCGACCAGCGATCAGTGCGCATTGGTGACGACACGCTCGAGCTGAGTCTGCGCGGAGGTGAGCGCTGCGTCCGCGCGCTTGAGACCGGCGATCGCGGCGCTGAATTCGCTTTGCAACACCTGGGACACGCGGATGTAGGCCGGCGTCACCGGGCGCGGACGGGCCGAGGCGAACACCTGCTCGAGCGTCGGCAGCAGCGGCTCCGCGGCGAGCAGCTCCGGGTCGCGATAGAGCGCCACGCGCGAGGGCTGAAACCCGTAGCCGAGCGCGAGCACCTTCTGCGCTTCGACGGAGGCAAGAAAGGCGACCAGCTGCTCGGCTTCCGCCGGATGGCGCGAATGCGCGTTCACCGCGAGATGCCATCCGCCGAGCGTCGCCGCGGGCGACCCGCCGGGAAAACACGGCAGCACCGCAACCCCCACCTTGCCGTGCCACGCGGGAGCCCGGCTTGCCGAACAGGCTCATGGCATAAGGCCAGTTGCGCAGGAACACCGCGCGTCCCTGGCCGAAGACGTGCCGGCTCGGCTCCTCGGTCGCGGTGGTGACCCAGGCCGGTGTTACAGCGTAGCGCTGCACCAGATCGGCCATGAAGGCGAGCGCCTCGCGATTGGCCGCTGAATCGACGACGACCTGGCCGTTCTCGAGCACGCCGCCGCCGTTGCTGCGCAGGTACTCGAGTGCGTTGCAGACGAGACCCTCGTACTGTTTCCCCTGCCAGACGAAGCCGAGATGTCCCGGTTCGCGCGCCGTCACGCTCTGTGCGACCGCCACGAGCTCGGTCCACGTTCGCGGTGCTCCGACGCCATGCTGATCGAGCAGATCCCTGCGGTAGTAGAGCAGTCCCGCATCCACGTACCAGGGCACCGCGTAGAGGCTGCCTTGCCACGTCGCCGCATCCAGGGGGCCGGCGAAGAAGTCCGCGCGCCGCTCCGGTGGCAGCAAGGCCGAAACGTCGCGCAGCCAGCCCGCCCGGGCGAAGCCGGCGATCCAGATCACATCGGCTGCGAGCACGTCGAATGCCGGCGATCGCCCGTGCAGATTGAGGGCGTAGAACTGATGCTGATCGTCGCTCGATGCGGGGAGCGTCTGTTCGCGCACGGCAATGCCGGGGTGGCGGCGCTCGAACTCGTCCAACAGCGCGCGCATGGCAACCGGATCGCCGAAGAGCTTGCCGTGGGTGAACACGAGCTCGATCGCCGCGCGCGGTGCACGCCGCTCACCGCACGCGGCGACGATCGGCGTCGCACACGCACCCAGCAGGAATCGCCGGCGCTGGGGTCGCTGCGGCATTTGCGTTGCTCGAGCGGTGACGGAAACGGGTCGAGTGCTCGGCATGCCTGGGTCGTCCTGGCGCAAATCTTCAAGTCCTGGTTCGTCGCGGCTCGTTGAATTCGATGTCGACACTAACCGAAATGCAGGGTCCCGGTCCACAGCTACGCCCGCGCCTGGCGGGCCAGCAACGCGATTATCTCGTCAGGGTGCTGAAGGACTACAAGAGCGGCGCGCGCAAGGACGGCATCATGGCACCCCAGGCCGCGAACCTGTACGGATCAGGACATCGCCGACCTGGCTGCGTACTTCTCGGCCCAGAGCGGGCTGTTCGTGAAGAAGGCCGGGCGCACCGAGTCGGTTCGCGCCCGGGGTACGCGGGGCATTCTCCTCGTGTTATCCCCCAACGAGCTCGAATTCCACGTTGACGTTGTTGCGGGTCGCGTGAGAGTAGGGGCAGATCTTCTCGTGAGCTTCTTTCGCAAGCGCGGCCAGATCGCTTTGGGAGAGACTCTTATCCTCGACGCGCATCTTTACCGAAAGGCCAAAGCCGCCGCCGTCGCGCGGCCCGATCGACACCGCGCACGTGACGGATGCGCGCGTCGCATCCTGCTTGTGTTGCTTCGCCACGAAGTCCAGCGCTCCACCGAAGCACGCTGCGTAGCCTGCGGCGAAGAGATGTTCGGGCGTGGTGGTGCCCGGCTTTCCGGGACCGCCCATCGCGGTTGGCACCGATAGGTCGCCGCGCACCGAACCGTCGCTCGCTTCGGTGTGTCCGTTGCGCCCTCCGGTCGCCGTCGCGGTGGCCGTGAAGAGAGGCTTGATGGTGTCCATGGTTCTGACTCCTGAGATGAGACGAACGAGTGTGAGCGACAATACCGGCGCGCACCAGCAATCGCGCACCGGCTCCCGGTGTTGCGGTCGAATTGTCCTTCGCGCGCGCTTTCGGATCAATGCCGTGCCAGCCGGTACCCTTTCGGGGCTAGAAGTGCACTGGCGGCGGGGGCAGCGATGACCAGACTCTTCATCTCCCACAGCTCGCGCGGACGACGGCTTTGTCCGTGAGCTCCAGCAGGCCCTCGGCGACCTCAGGACGGACGCCTGGATCGATTCGCGCGAGCTTCTACCCGGCGGTCTGCTCGAGCCCGATATCGAGAAAGCGATCGATGAAGCGGCGGCGTACGCCGTCGTCGTCAGCCCGGCGTCGCTCCAGTCACGATGGGTGGGGAAGGAACTGCGCCACGCACTCGAGGTGCAGAAGCACGCGGGCAGGGAGAACGTTCCCGGTCTTCGCGCTCTCGCTCGACGATACAAAGCTCGGGGTGCTCGAACAGTTCTTCGACGGCGAACCGCTGTACATCCCGGTGAGAGCGACGCGGGCGGGGTCGAAGCGGCGATCGATCCGATCCTCGTGGCGCTCGGCAAACGGCTGCCTGCCGATATCGCGCCACCCCCCAGCCCAAGGCCGAGCCGCTCGAAGAGCTCGTGCTCGAACTCACCGACTTGAAGTTCCACGAGCAGGACGGCGTGCGCCGCGCCTCGGCCCGCGCCCGGCTGGTCTATGAGCCGGCCACGCCGGGTCAGCGTGAAGTCTGCCAGCGCTGCAGAGCTGGCGCTTCGTCGCGCCGCTCGGCCCGATCGAGGCGGAGGAGCTGCGCTGGTACCTGGAGAAGTACGCCATCTGGCCGAGCCACTACTTCCGAGACCGTGCGCGCAAGGTCGAGGAGAACCTCGTGGAGTGGGGGCGGCTCCTGCACGACGCGGCGATGCCGGTCGCCCACACCGCGAACGTCATGAACGCCTGGGCGCGCATCGACGGCCATGCCGGGCGTCGTTTCTCCGTCCACGTCGATGCGGCGCTCGAAGCCGGCTCGCCCGAGGCCGACGTGAAGGCCGCCCGGGAAGCCGCCACGCTCCTGCTCGGCCTGCCGTGGGAACTGCTCCACGACGGCGACGGCTTCCTGTTCCAGGGCGCGAAGCCCACGTCGCGTCCGCCGGCGGCTGCCGAACACGCGAGGTGCTCGACGTCCCGGTGGTCGCCACGCCCATCCGCATCCTGCTCGTCACCGCGCGGCCGGAGGACGATTCGTGCGGTTACATCGACCACCGGGCGAGCGCGCTGCCGCTGGTCGAGGCGATGGAAGTCGCTGCCCGGCTTGGTGCAAGCATCCACGTCCTCAGCCCGCCCACGCTGCCCGCCTTGCGCGAGGAGCTCGACCGCGCCCGCATGCGCGCGCGAGCCTTACCACGTCGTCCACTTCGACGGCCACGGCGTCTACGACCGTACCGTCGGCCTGGGCGGGCTGTGCTTCGAGGACCCGCAGGACACCGCCAAGCTTGACCAGCCGTCGGCACGTCACCGTCTTCACCGAGCGAGCTCGGCCCGCTGCTGCGCGACCACCGCATCCCGCTCGTCTTCCTCGAAGCCTGCCAGACCGCGCAGGCCGAGCAGGCGTCCGAGTCCGTCGCCTGCGAGCTGTTGAAGGTCGGCGTCGCCTCGGTGGTCGCCATGAGCCACAGCGTGCTGGTGGAAACCTCGCGCCGCTTCGTCGAGGCGTTCTACGATGCGCTCGCCGGCGGGCAAACGCGTGGGCGACGCCATGCTCGAAGGCCAGCGCCAGCTCAAGGACGACACCTTCCGCGGCCGCATCTTCGGCGCGGGCGAACTGCGGCTGGAGGATTGGTTCGTGCCCGTGCTCTTCCAGGAAAAGGACGACCCGCAGCTCTTCAAGACCACGCCGGCGAAGCAGACGGTGGCGGACTTCCAGGACCGCGCTCGCGACTCGCCTCGGCGAACTGCCGCCGGTGCCGGAAACCGGCTTCATCGGCCGCAGCCGCGAGCTGCTGGCGCTGGAGCGGCTGCTGCGGCACGAGCGCTACGCCGTGGTGCGCGGCCAGGGCGGCGAGGGCAAGACGGCGCTGGCCGCCGAGTTCGCGCGCTGGATGGTGCGTTCGCAGCAGATGCGCCGCGCCGCGTTCGTCTCGGTCGAGACGCACGGCAATCGTCGCGCGGTGCTCGATGCCCTGGGCCGCCAGCTGGTCGGCAAGGATTACTCAGTCGCCGCGTTCGACGATCTGGAAAGCGCGATCCTGCAGGTCGAGCGCGCGCTGCGCCGAGCAGTCCACGCTGCTCGTGGTGGACAACATGGAGAGCATCCTCCTGCCGCCGTTCCTGGCGGAGGAAACGCCGCGAGGCGCTCTCCGAGGACGCACGCCGCGAGCTGGACGCCATCCTCGCAGCTGTGCGCGCGGCTCAATGCCAAGGGCGACACGCGGCTCGTCTTCACCAGCCGCGAGGCGCTGCCTGCGCCGTTCGATGGCGGACCGACACCGGCGCGAACTGCACCGACTCGACCGCGAGGACGCGGTGAAGCTGGTCGAGCGGGTGCTGAACGCCGCCGGTGGGGACGCCGGCGCTTCCGGTGACGCCGCGCGCGAGGAGATCGAGCAGCTCGTGGACGCCGTCCACGGCCACGCCCGCACGCTGGCGCTGCTGGCGCCGGCGTTGCGGGACCGCGGCGTCGAGGCGACCCGCGAATCGCTGGTCGAGCTGATGGCGGAGATGGAGCAGAACGATTCCCCGGCAGCCGGGAGCAATCGGTCTTCGCCAGCGTCGAGCTTTCCCTGCGACGGATGTCGCCAGCGAACCGGGAAGGGCGCGCGTGCTCGGGGTGTTTCACGGCGGTGTTCAAGTCTGGAAGTGCTCCGCGCTGATGATGCAGTGGGAAAGGCAGGACGTTGACTCGCTGGCGCAGCGAGCTGGTCGAGACGGGGCTGGCGACGCCGAACCGCTACAACCATCGTCACGCTCGATCCCGCGCTCTGCCCCTACCTGCGCGGCCGAGTCGAACGCGGCGGAACGCGAGGCGCTGACGGCCCGTGGGTCGAGGCGATGCGTGCATATGTCGACGTTCCTCGTGCACGCAGCAGCGACCAGAACACCGAGAGTCGCGGCGACGCTGACGGTGCTGGAGCTGCCGAACCTCTTTGCGCTGCTCGATCACGTGCAGCGCGCAGGAGATGCGGAGGCGACGATCGCTCTGGCCACTTCGCTCTACTAGCCTGCTGGAAGTCGCTGGCAAGCCGCGGCTGCTCGAGCGCGTCGGGCAGGTGCGCGACGCCGCGGCGGCGCGCTGGGCGATGCCTGGAATCACGCGCGGTTCGAGGCGGCGCGGACCCGCATCGAGCAGCAGCTGGCCGGCGGGCAGTCTGCGCGAGGCGTTCGACGGCGCGCAGCAGTTGCTCCAGCGCGCCCGGGCCGGCGGTGAGGAAGCGTACCCTGATGCCGATTACGATCTCGCGATGGCTTGCTGGCTGCTGGCCCGGGCGTCGAAGGCCGCCTGTGGATCGGAACAGGCCTTGCAGCTGCTGGACGAGGCCCGCCAGCGCTTCGAGGCCGTCGCGAAGGAGCGTCCCAGTAGAGGCGCGGAACGGATGGCGTCCGTTTGCATCGCGGACCAAGGCCGACTGTTTTCGCGACCTGGGCCGACTCGACGACGCAGCGGCGACCTACGAAGACAATATCCGCCGCGCGGAGCAGCTTGGTGACGACCGGCAGGTCGCCGTTGGCAAGGCACAGCTTGGGACAGTGCGCAAGGATCAGCGCTGCTACCCGGAGGCGCTGGCGGCATATTGAAGAAGCGCGCGAGCGATTCACGCGGTTGACGCGAACCTGGCTCCGTCGCGGTAGCGTGGCATCAGATTGGCATGGTGTATCACGAGACGGGCGAGCTGGAAGCGGCGGAGGATGCCTACCGGAGATCACTCGACGATCAGCGTGCGGCTCGGCGATGTGGCCGGGCAGGCGAGAACGCTGAATCAACTTGGGATGTTGTATGGCAGGGATCTGGGCCGGACAGCGGAAGCTGCGGATTTTCTCGGTCAAGCAGCGGATAAGTATGTCTGAGAGCCGCGATGCCGCTAGCGAAGGACTGCATTAGGAGACAACCTCGCGATTTGTTCTGCGCAAGCTCTGTCGCCTGGACGAAGCACGACGGGAAATCTGTCGGGTGATCGAATGCAGAGCGCATCTTGGCCACGCGGCCGAGCCGTGGAAGACGTGGGCCATCCTCGCCAGACATCGAGACAGACGCCAGCAACCCCGCCGCCGCCGCGGAGGCGAAGGGCAAGGCCATCGACTGCTACCTCGCCTACCGCCGCGACGGCGGCGAGAACCACGATCCGATGCGGCCGCCTCGCGCTCGCCGTGACCCAGTCCCTGCTCGCCGGCGACCCGGCCCAAGCCGCGATCCCTCCTCCAGCAACTCGCCGCCCGCCCCGATGCGAACGCTTCGGTTTCAAGCCTTCATCCGCGCCCTCCAAGCCATCGTCGCTGGCAGCCGCGACCGGACCCTCGCCGACGCGCCGGGTCTTCACTACACGATGGCCGCCGAGATCCTGTTCCTGATCGAGACGCTGGAACGGCTTCCACACGGCTGACCGGGTGCCGGCATGCGCGTACGACGACTCGCGAAGGCGCGGTGTATGGTAGGATGTATGGTATGCAGAAAACCACCGTCTATGTTCCGTTGGAGATCAAGCAAGCGCTCGGTCGGGTGGCATCTGCCCGAGGTGTCAGCGAAGCCGAGCTGATTCGCGAAGCGCTGCGTGCGCTTGTTTCACAGGCTGTTCCCCCGCGGCCCCGACTGCCCCTTTTCAAGAGTGGAAAGCCACAGCTCGCTGAGGCAATCGATGAGGCGCTTTCGGGATTCGGGGAGACGTGATTCTTCTCGACGCGAGCGGTCTTCTCTCCGCTCTGGACGAAAGCCAGCGTTATCACGACGAGTGTGTGAAGGCACTCGGCGGGGCATCAGCGCCGTTGCTGCTCTCGCCGTTCGTGTTGGCGGAGCTCGATTACCTGCTGATGCGCCATATCGGCCAGCACGCCCAGACGGCGCTCCTCGAGGAGGTTGCGCGTGGCGCATATCAGCTGGAGCAGTTCGATGCGGCCGACGTAGCCCGCGCCAGAGAGATCATCGCGAAGTACGCGGATCTCGAAATCGGACTCGCGGACGCCTCGATCGTGGTGCTCGCTGAACGGTACGCCACGTCGGAGGTGTTGACGCTCGATCAGCGCCACTTCCGCGCCTTGCGCGTGGGGCAACGCAAGCGATTCAAGGTCTTGCCGTTCGATCGATAGATGACCGACGATTGGCGAAGCGATCGGCGAGCTCATACCAGCCCGCTCGGTCGTACCTCACACCACCGGTGCCGTGAGGTCGAACCTGATCGACCACCGATCAGTGCGGTGCGTGCTTCAGCTTCATCGTGGGCGCGAGGATTCGGTCCGTCCAGGCCACCGCGATCGCGGACAGCAGGAACGTGATGTGGATGGCGACCTGCGAGATGATCACGTGCTGCGACAGCTGCTCCGCGTTGATGAAGGTCTTCAGCAGATGGATCGACGAGATGCCGATGATCGCGGTGGCGAGCTTCACCTTGAGCACTGCCGCGTTGACGTGCGACAGCCACTCCGGCTGGTCCGGATGCCCTTCGAGGTACAGGCGCGAGACGCCACCGGCTTGCGGTAGACTCCGCCGCTTCCGTCTTCGCAATGCCATGTCCACGCCCCACCAGTTTCTCCGCTCCGTGTTCGGCTACCCCGAGTTCCGCGGGCTGCAGGAAGCTATCGTCCTGCATGTGGTCGCGGGCGGCGACGCCGTGGTGCTGATGCCGACCGGCGGGGGCAAGTCGATCTGCTATCAGATTCCGGCTCTGGCGCGCAACGGCGTGGGGATCGTCGTGTCGCCGCTGATCGCGCTGATGCAGGATCAGGTGGATGCGCTGAAGGAACTGGGCGTGGCCGCGGAGTTTCTGAATTCGTCCCTGTCAGCGGACGCGGCCATCCGCGTCGAGCGGGACCTCATGGCAGGCGCGGTCAAGCTGCTTTACGTTGCCCCGGAGCGGCTGACGACGCCGCGCTTTCTCGCGCTCCTCGACTCGCTTCACGCCGAAGGCCGTCTGGCGCTGTTCGCGATCGACGAGGCCCATTGCGTGTCGCAGTGGGGCCACGACTTCCGCGCGGAGTATCTGCAGTTGTCCGTGCTCGCGGGGCGGTATCCCCACGTGCCGCGCATCGCGCTGACCGCGACCGCCGACACGATGACACGGCGCGAAATCCGGGAACGGCTGCGCCTGCAGCAGGCCCGCGAATTCGTCGCCAGCTTCGACCGGCCCAACATCCGCTACACCATCGTCGAACGCAACGACGAGCGCACCCAATTGCGGGCGTTCCTCGCGGAGCACGCAGGCGAGGCCGGCATCGTCTACTGCCTGTCGCGCAAGAAGGTCGACGCCGTCGCCGCGTGGCTGGCGAAATCAGGCTTCCATGCCCTGCCGTACCACGCCGGCATGGATGCCGACGCCCGGCGCAGACATCAGCTGCGGTTCGTGCGCGAGGACGCGGTGATCATTGTCGCCACCATCGCATTCGGCATGGGCATCGACAAGCCCGACGTGCGCTTCGTCGTGCACCTCGATCTGCCCAAGAGCATGGAGAGCTACTACCAGGAGACCGGTCGCGCCGGACGCGACGACGAACCCGCCGACGCGTGGATGCTCTACGGACTCTCCGATGTCGTGCAGCAGCGGCGGATGATCGACATGGGCGATGCCGACGAGTCCTTCAAGCGCGTCGCACGCGGCAAGCTCGACGCGCTGCTCGGGTTGTGCGAGACGCCGAACTGCCGCCGGGGACGCCTGCTCGCGTATTTCGGCGAGGCACGGGGCGAGGACTATCGCTGCGGCAACTGCGACAACTGCCTGTCGCCGCCGCAAACCTGGGACGCCAGCGAGCCCGTGCGCATGGCGCTCTCCGCCATCTACCGGACCCAGCAGCGCTTCGGCGCCGCCTATCTGATCGATGTCCTCCGGGGCAGCGCCAATGCCGCCATCGTGCAACGCGGTCATCAGCACCTGAGCGTTTTCGGCATCGGCCGCGCCGTCACCGATAATCAGTGGCGCAGCGTGTTCCGTCAGGTTGTGGCGCTCGGATGGGTCGAGGTCGACACCGAGGGGTATGGGACGTTACGGCTGACCGACGCGGCCAGACCGGTGTTGCGCGGTGAGGTGCCGGCACTGTTGAGGCGGACGGCGGACAGCGCCGGGAAGAGGATGAAGCGAGAGCGCAAGCCGGTCACTGACGGAGGCGAGTTGGACCCGGCCGCGCAGGTTCTGTTCGAGCGTCTCAAGGTGTGGCGCCGCGAAACAGCCGCCGCCGACAACGTCCCGGCCTACGTCATTCTGCACGACCGCGTGCTGCGGGACATCGCGCTGCGGCGACCTGCGTCGATCGAGGCTTTGGGAACCATTTCGGGCATCGGCGAGAACAAGCTGCGCCGCTTCGGCCAGCCGCTGCTGGCACTGGTCAACGACGGATAGAGACCTGCGGAGCCTCGCGCACGCCAACACCCGCGGACGGATCAGTGCGGTGCGTGCTTCAGCTTCATCGTGGGCGCCAGGATTCGGTCCGTCCAGGCCACCGCAATCGCGGACAGCAGGAACGTGATGTGGATGGCGACCTGCGAGATGATCACGTGCTGCGACAGCTGCTCCGCGTTGATGAAGGTCTTCAGCAGATGGATCGACGAGATGCCGATGATCGCGGTGGCGAGCTTCACCTTGAGCACTGCCGCGTTGACGTGCGACAGCCACTCCGGCTGGTCCGGATGCCCTTCGAGGTACAGGCGCGAGACGAAGGTCTCGTAGCCGCCGACGATCACCATGATGAGCAGATTCGCGATCATCACCACGTCGATCAGGCCGAGCACCACGAGCATGATCTGCGTCTCGTTGATCACGTCGCGCTCGGCGGCGATCTGCAGCAGGTGCACGAGCTCCTTCCAGAACTGCCAGACATACACGCCCTGGGCGACGATCAGGCCGAGGTAGAGCGGAAGCTGCAGCCAGCGGCTGGCGAAGATCAGCGCGGGAATGGGGCGAAGCTTGGGTGGTTGGCGTTTCGTTCATCGTTCGAAGAGTGGCGTGAGACGGTGGCGGATTCTAGCATCGCCCCCCGCGTGCCGCGCTACCTCGCTGGATCAAGCGCCACGCCGTCCCGCGGGACGAGGGCGAAGTCGCTCTTCGATGCAGCGGAGATAGGCTTCCCCATCAGGGGCCGTGCCGCTGCGTTGCGCGTTCCAGATCGTCTCGCCCAGGCATTCGAGCACCGCGTGCTTGGCTTCGTGCTCGTTACCGAGCTGTGCCACGAGCCTCCGATGCGCCGCGGCGATGCCGGGCGGCTGGTCGATGGCGAGCTGCTCCTCGATCGCCAGATGCAGCGAAAGGTGCAGGAACGGGTTCAAGCCGCCCTGATCGGGACCGAAGTCCCGCTCCAGGTTGCGGTCGCGGTCGTCGAGCAGGTGATGGTACTCGGGATGCAGCAGGGTGACCGCGAGCGCGGTCGTCTCGAGACCTTCGAGCGCGGCGCCTGCGCGGTGCTTGGCCCAGGTGTCGAAGAAAAAACGGCGGGCCTGATCGCGGGAGGGGGAGAACATGAGATCAGGGGAGGAGGGAAGGGGGAAGGGGGAAGGGGGAAGGGGAAGAGGGAGGAGGGAGGAGGAGGGAACGCTGACGCGGGCGTCGCGCTCAAGGAAACACCGGCGGATTCGCCTGCACGTCGACGTTCGGCCCTGGCGCGAGCGCGTTGGCCTGCATCACCCAGCCCCCGCCCATCGCCTTGTAGATGTTGACGAGCGACTGGAAGAGATCGCCCTGATTGCGGGCGTAGTCGAGCTCGGCGTTGAAGAGGCTGCGCTCGGCATCGAGCACTTCGAGGAAGCTGGTGTAGCCGTTGTCGTAACGCAAGCGGGCGAGCCGCGCGTAGCCCTTGAGCGCCGTCACCCGGCGCGCCTGCACGGTGAGCTGCTCGCGCAGCTTGAGCTGGGCGACGAGCGCATCCTCGGTTTCGCGAAATGCCGTCTGGATCGCCTGCTGGTATTGGTAGAGGGCCTGCTGCTGGCGCGCCTCGGCCTGCGCCACCTGGCCGCGGATGGCTCCCGCCGTGAAGATCGGCAGGCTGATCGTCGGCCCGAAGTTCCACGTGCGGGAATCGGCGGTGAATAGCCTGCTCCATTGCGTGCTGAGCGTACCGGCCTGTCCGGTCAAGGTGATGGTGGGATAGTAGAGTGCCTTCGCAGCACCGATGTCCGCATTGGCGGCAACCAGATTCTCCTCCGCCTGCAAGAGGTCGGGGCGGCG
Source organism: uncultured beta proteobacterium (assembly GCA_963734295.1). Classification (GTDB taxonomy): domain Bacteria; phylum Pseudomonadota; class Gammaproteobacteria; order Burkholderiales; family JAEUMW01; genus JAEUMW01. Next base: position 185,936 of record CAVTGS010000012.1, read on the forward strand.
CTCGAGCAGCTCGGACGGCAGCCCTGCCGGCACGGCGGGCAGTGCCAGCTCGTCGAGGCGTCCGGCCGCGCGGAATGGTGCCTGGATTGGCTCCGAGCAGCACCGAGATCAGGTGCTCCTGCTGCGCGATCTGGCGCTCGAGATCGGGGATCGCGGCGAGCGCCTGCTCGTATTCGGAACGCACCTGCTCCAGCTCGAGCTCCGCGACGACCCCGCCCTTGTAGCGCAGATCGAAGAGCCGCACGCTCTCGCGTCTGGAATCCGCGGTGCGGCGGGAGATCTCCAGCCGCTTGTCGAGGTCGCGCAGCGCCACGTATTCGTTCGCCACGGCCGCGACCAGCGCGAGCAGCGTCGCGCGCCGCCCGTCCTCGGTGGCGAGGAGGTTCGCCCGCGCCGATTCGGTCTGGCGCTGCAGCTTGCCGAAGAAGTCGATCTCCCACGAAGCCGAGAGCAGCGCCTGGTAGCTGTTGAAGGTGCGCCTCACGTCATCCTGCAGCGTCGTCGTACCGCTGAAGCGGCTCACCTGCTGGCGGGCGAAATCGGCGCTCGCGCCCACCTGCGGAAAGAGCCGGGAGCGGGTCGTGCCGAGCACGCCAGCGGCTTCCTCCACGCGCGCGGCGGCGATGCGAACGTCCTTGTTCTGCGCGAGCGCCGTGGTGATGAGCTGGTTCAGCACCGGGTCGTCGAACTGCTGCCACCATGCGGTGTTCACGAGGTCGGGGGCATTGCTCACTTCATAACGAAACGCAGCCGGCGCGTCGACCTCGGGGCGCACGTAGTCCGGTCCCACCTTACAACCAGCGAGCGCGACGAATGCCGCGACCGCGACCGCGGTCCGCAGCATGCCGGTTCCCTGCTCGCCGCGCCTCGTCGCGCACGTCTCGATCAGACGGAGAAGCAGCACGAGGCAGAAAGCCAGGGTGGTCTCGCGCTGCCTTCGATCGTTGACATATTGATGCAGTAAAGCCATCCTTCGAAGCATGCGAACGACCGTGCGCCTGGATGAACGCCTCCTCGCAGAGGTGAAGAAGTACGCAGCCGAATCCGGCTGTACGCTGACGTCCATCCTCGAGGACGCGCTCCGGGAGACGCTCGCGCGCCGGCGCAGCGGCGCAAAGCGCAAGCCGGTCCGCCTCAAGACCGCGCGCGGCGAGGGCGTGCGACCGGGTGTCGATCTCGACGACACGGCATCGCTCCTGGATCTGATGGAATCCTGAGGTGCTGCTCTTCGACGTGAACGTCCTCGTCTACGCGCATCGCGAGGACGCGGACAACCATGCCGCCTATCGGGAGTGGCTCGAGGGCGTGATCAACGCCGACGCGGCATACGCAGTGTTCGAGCTCGTCCTGAGTGGATTCATCCGGGTCGTCACGCATCCGAAGGTGTTCATCAAGCCGAGCTCCCTCGGCGACGCGCTTCTCTTTGCCGAGCAGTTGCGGGATCAACCGAACTGTGTGGTTCTGCAACCCGGACCGCGTCACTGGGACATCTTTCGGCGACTCTGCATGGACAGCGGAGTGAAGGGCAACGTCGTACCGGACGCTTATCTGGCAGCGCTCGCCATCGAGTCCGGCAGCGAGTGGATCACCACCGACCGCGACTTCGCCCGCTTCAAGGGCCTTCGCTGGCGCCTCCCCCTGGGCTGATGGCCGGCGAACCGCCAAGCGCATTCACTTGCCGCGCGCCGCATCTCAGTCCCCCGCACGCTTGTCGTGGGGAGCGGACGTGGCCGGCGCGCCACCGCCCGGACCGGCCTTCGGAGCGCCCCCATCGGGCGGCTCGAAGCCGTCGAGGGGCGCGACCGGTTTCGAGCCCCGCTTCTCGCCGATCGACTCGATCAGCCAGTAGAACATCGGAATGAAGAAGACCGCGATCACGGTCGCCGCGAGCATGCCGCCGATCACGCCGGTGCCGATGGAATGCCGGCTGTTCGCCGCGGCGCCCGTGGCGATCGCGAGCGGCACGCAGCCCAGGATGAAGGCGAACGAGGTCATCACGATCGGACGCAGCCGCTCGCGTGCCGCGGTGAGCGCCGCATCGTACGCGGACTTGCCGGCATCGCGGTTCAGCACCGCGAACTCGAAGATCAGGATCGCGTTCTTGGCGGCGAGCGCGATCAGCATCGTGAGGCCGATCTGGAAGTAGATGTTGTTCTCCTGACCGCGCAGCCAGATCGCGACCAGCGCGCCGAAGATCGCGAACGGCACCGCCAGCAGCACGCCCGCCGGCAGCGACCACTTCTCGTACTGGGCGGCGAGGATCAGGAACACCATGACGAGGCCGAACACGAACACCACGAACGACGCGCCGCCCGACTTCTTCTCTTCGAAGGACTGGCCGCTCCACGCGTAGCCGTAGCCCTCGGGCAGCACTTCGGCGGCCACCGCTTCCATGGTCGCGATGCCCTCGCCCGAGCTGAAGCCCGGTGCGACATCCGCCGTGACCTTGACGGCGGGGAAATTGTTGAAGCGGGTGACGATGTCCGGACCCGTGACGTAGCGGGCGGTCACCAGCGCCTTGAGCGGCACCATCTTGCCGGCGTCGCTGCGCACGTAGAGGTTGTCCAGATCGTCCGGCTTGAGGCGGAACTCCGGCTCGGCCTGCAGGATGACCTGCCACAGCCGGCTGAACTTGTTGAACTGGCTCACGTAGAGCGAGCCGAACAGGATCTGGACGGTGTTGTACACGTCCTGCACCGGGACACCGAGGGTCTCCGCCTTCTCGCGGTCGACATCCACCAGCATCTGCTGCGAGTTCGCGTTGAAGGTCGCCGTGATGCGCGTGAGCTCGGGCCGCTGGCGCAGCCTTGGCGAGGTACTGATTGAGGATGTCCTGGAACTGCTCGATCGAGGCGTCGCCCCTCGCCTGCAGCCAGAACTCCATGCCGCCGGTCGTGCCCAGACCCGGAATCGAGGGCGGATTGATCGGCAGCACGATCGCCTCCTTGATCGAGGCGAAGGCTTTCGAGGCCGCCGCGATGATGGCGGGTGCCTGCAACGAGGGTTCCTTGCGCTCGTCGAAGTCCTTCAGGCCGACGAAGAAAACCCCGGCGTTGTTCTTGGTCTGCGAGTCGAGAATGCTGTAGCCGCTCACCACCACGGTGGCGTCGGCGGCGGGATTCTCGGCGAAGAAGTCGGTGACCTTTCTGCCGACTTCAGCGGTGCGCTCGAGGCTTGCCGCATCCGGCAGGATGATCGCGCCCAGCAGATAACCCTGATCCTCGGGCGGCAGGAACGACGTGGGGATCTTCTTGAACAGGCCGAACGTCAGGAACAGCATCCCCGCGAAGAGCAGCAGCGCGATCACGACGCGCTTGATGACGAGCGCGACGCCGCCGGCGTAGCCGTCGGTGAGCCGCGCGAAACGCCGCTCGAACCAGGCGAAGAAGCCACGCTTCGGCCCGTGTCCCGGCTTGAGCAGCAGGGCGGCCAGCGCGGGCGACAGGGTCAGCGCGACGATGCCCGAGATCACCACCGAGATCGCGATCGTGATCGCGAACTGCTTGTAGAGCTGCCCGGTGATGCCGCCCAGGAACGCCACCGGCACGAACACCGCGCACAGCACGAGCACGATGGCGATCACCGGTCCGCCGACCTCGTCCATCGCGCGCTTCGCGGCCGCGACGGGCGCGAGCCCGTGTTCGTTCATGTTGCGCTCGACGTTCTCGATCACCACGATCGCGTCGTCCACCACGATGCCGATGGCGAGCACCATGCCGAACAGCGTCAGCATGTTGATCGAGAAGCCGAGCGCGATCATGCCCGATGAACGTGCCGACGATCGATACCGGCACCGCCAGCACCGGAATCAGCGTGACGCGGAAGCTGTGCAGGAACAGGTACACGACCAGCACCACCAGCACCAGCGCCTCGAAGAAGGTCTGCACCACCTCGCCGATCGACGCGCGCGTGAAGTTCGTCGTATCCATCGCGATGGCGTAGTCGATGCCTTCCGGGAACGACTTCTTGATGCTCGGCGAGCGTGGCGCGAACCGCCTTCGACACCTCGAGCGCGTTGGCACCGGGCTGCTGGTAGACGGCCATGATCGACGCCGTCTTGCCGTTGAAGGTGCGCGTAGTCGAATAGTCCTTGAGGCCGTATTCCGCGCGCCCGACGTCCTTCAGCCGCACGAGTGCCGCGCCGCCGCTCTCGGCGCGCAGGATGATGTTGTCGAACTGTGCCGGATCGGTGAGGCGGCCCTGTGTCGTGAGCGTGAACGACTCCTCGACCGGCCGGCCGGTGGGCGGCTGACCGATGCGCCCGACGGCGAACTGCTGGTTCTGGTTCGTCACCGCCTGCTGCACGTCGGTGGCGGTGATGCCCAGGCTCGCCATGCGGTCGGGCTTGAGCCAGATGCGCATCGCGTAGTCGGGCGTGCCGAAGATGCTCGACTGGTTCGCGCCGGGCACGCGCTTGATGGCGTCGAGCACGTACAGGTTGGCGTAGTTCGAGACGTAGGTTTCGCTGAAGCGGTCGTCCGGCGAGTACACCGCGATGATCATCATGAACGCCGACGAGCGCTTCTGCACCGACACGCCTTGCGCCTGCACCGCCTGCGGCAGTTGCGGCAGCGCGAGGTTGACGCGGTTCTGCACGTCGACCTGCGCGAGCGACGGCATCGGTGCCGATCTCGAAGAAGATCGTGAGGTTCATGCTGCCGGTCGACGAGGTGGTCGAGTACATGTAGAGCATGTTGTCGGCGCCGTTCACCTGCTGCTCGATCGGCGCTGCGACGTTGTTCGCGACCACCTCGGCGCTCGCGCCGGGATAGGTGGCCGACACCGTGATCGTCGGCGGCGTGATGTCGGGATACTGGGCGATCGGCAGGTTCACCATCGCCACCGCGCCGGCGAGCGTGATGATGATCGAGATCACCGCCGCGAAGATCGGGCGGTCGATGCAGAAGTGCGAGATTTTCATCGACGCGAAGCGGCGCTATCTCGCCTGCGGCGAGGCGCTCGGGGCCGTGCCGGGCAGCGCCGGATGCACGTCGACGCGCCGCGCCTGCCGGTTGTCCGGACCGCCGATGAAGTCGACCGGCGCCTTGAGGTTCAGCTGGTGCTCGCCCACGCCTTCTTCGCGGAGCGCGAGGTGGATCGCCTTGGCGCGCGCCTTGGCGAGCTCGAGGTTGCGCGCGCGAGTGCCGGTCTTGTCCGCATAACCGGTGACGTGGACCCGGGCATCGGCATTCTGCTTGAGGTGGGCGGCGAGGCTCGCGACGGCGGCGCGGGCCTCGGCCGTCAGCGTGGCGCTATCGGGGTCGAAGAAGAAATATGCGGGCAGGGGGCCGGCCGGCCGGGCCGCCGGGCGATCGCGGCACCGCTCCGGACGCGGTGCGCGCCCGATCCCGCGGCGGGCGCCGGGCTGCGCAGTCGCTCCGTGCCGGGCACCGGCGGTGCGGCAGGCGCCGGGCCGTCCGCGGGCGACGGGGCCGCGGCGGGGACATGGGCCGCGACCACGTTGACCGCCGCCCCCGCGGAGAGGCGGATCGCGCCGTCGACGACGACTCGCTCGCCGGGTTGCAGGCCCTGGTTGATGAACCAGTCGTTGCCCGTGCCAGTCGCCGACTTCCACGACCCGCTGCTCGACTTTGTCGTCCTTGCCGATCACCCAGACGAAGTGGCTCTTCGCTCCCTGCTGCACGGCGCGCTGCGGCACCAGGATCGGCGTTCGGACGCATCGCACCGAGCACGCGCACGCGCACGAACTGCCCGGGCCGCAGGATCGCGGCCCGCATTCGCCAGCACCGCGCGCACGAGGAAGGTGCCGGTTTCCTTGCTGAACGAGGGATCCGCGAAGCTCACGCGGCCGCGGTTGGGAAACACGCTGCCGTCGGCCAGCACCACCTCGACCTCGAACGCGCGATTGGGCGGCACCTTGAGCAGCCCCCGCGCGACCTGCTCGCGAAGACCTGAGCAGCTCGTTCTCCGAGACGCTGTAGTTCACCCAGATCGGATCGAGCTGCGAGACGGTGGTGAGCAGGTTGTTCGACGCGTTCACGTAGGCGCCGTCCTGCACCTTGGCAAAAGACGACAGGCCGGTGAGCGGCGAGGCGATGGTGGTGTAGCCGAGATTGAGCTCGGCAGAGCGCACGTTCCCCTTCGCCGAGAGCACCTGGGCTTCGGCAGACTGATAGGCGCCGACGGCATCGTCGAGATCCTTCTTCGAGACCGCGTTCTGCTCGGCGAGCGGCCGAATTCGCGTGAGGTTCGCCTTGGCGGTGTCGAGCTGCGCCTGGCGCTGCGCGAGCTCGCCCTTCGCCTGCTGGAGCGACGCTTCGAACGGCTTGCGATCCATCAGGAACATCGGCTGCCCGGTCCGCACCAGCTCGCCTTCGATGTAGACGCGCTTCTCGAGAAACCCGTCCACGCGCGCGCGAATCTCCACTTCGCGCGAGCTCTGCGTCTGGCCGACGAACTCGAAGGCGACCGGCGTGTCGCGCGGCTCGAGCGTGACCGCCGTCACGTCGACCGGCGGACGCGCCGCGGGCTTCGGCGCTTCCTTGCCGCAACCGGCCGTGGAGAGCGCGACGACGGAAAGGAGTAGAGCGAGGGCGAGGGGATTCCCTCGCAGGGGGCGCGGCGACGGGGAACGGGCGGTGCGGAGTGGGATCACCAAGTCCTCGGGGATGGCGGTTCGCTGCGGCGCCCGGAAGGGCCGACCCGGCGGATTATATTGGGTAATGCGCAGCACGCGGGTGAGTGGCTGTGGAACTGGTGGTGGGAATCGCACCTATCCCGTCGAGCGCTGGCGCGACGACCGTGCACCGCCCGGCTGTGCAAGTACACGAAGGTCTCGACGGCAGGCGAGCCGTTCGAGGCATTCGTGCCGGCGCCACTGCCACCCTCACCGCCACCGGCGTGGTCTTCGGCTTTGCGGCGGCGCTTCGACGACGCGTTGTGGCGCTCGGGCGGCTGGACGCGCTCACGGCCCTTCTGCCGAATTCCTCGTTGCTGCTCTATTCTATGGCTTCGTACGCACGGAGGTTGTGCTGCTCACGGTCTTGATTTGATAGATGGCGTGCATTCGGTGGGACACTATTGCCGGAGCCGTTCCACCGACTCAGGCGATAACGGAGGCGCTGCATTGTTCTCGCTCACGAATGCAGAACACGAACTCGGAGACGCCTGTGAATTCGGTGGCGGCACACAGGCCTGCCACCGTCGCCAACGCCACGACGCCGAAAGTGCGTGATGCTCGGCGCGCAGGCCATACCCAGACCAGCAGCGCGAAGGGGAGGATGAACCAGAGGCTGACGGCTGCGTCGTAGATCGCGCCCACGATCAAGAGCGGCGCGAGCCGCCAGGGCACCAGCATGGAAGTATCGCCGTTGAAGATCGCCAAGCCCACACGGGTCGCGAAGCTGACGCCCAGGACCATCAGCAAGACGATCAAGGCGACGCGGAAGCGGCCGGGCAAGGCGGGTCGGATCCAGCCCGGTGCACAGCACGTTGAACGTGAAGACCGCCTGTTCATTCAAGGTCACTATGACCTTGGGAATGTGTTTCATCTATGGCTGGTTGAAGCCAGGGCGTACTCCTGCGCCCAATGGGAAGAAAAGAGGTGGGACCAAAAGCTGGAACAGGCGCAGTTGAACAAGCTTCGGTACCACATAGAAAGCGCAAAAGGCTTCTCTGGAAGCATCGCAGGACCATGTTCCCGAGGCGGCCCTATCACCCCCGAGAGTCAGTCCAGCGTACGTTGAAAACCGCTACAATACCGCCCCTTGCCGCCCCACCGCCCATTCCTTTGTCGCGCTTTCCGGCCACGCTCTTTCTCGCGGTCTTCCCCCTCATCAGTCTCTCCCAGACGCCCGCGCCGGCCGACCTCGAATCGCTGAGCCTCGCCGGTGCGGAGCGGCTCGTCGTCGAGCGCAACCGCGACGTGCAGCGCGCGCGCCGCGGGCTCGAAGTATCGCGGGCCGACGTGGTCGCGGCCGGCGCTCCGCCGAATCCGATCGTGACCCTCGGTACGGGTCTCATCAACCCGCAGTCGGGGATCGGCAAGGCGGCGGTACCGGGGTCGGCCCGGATCGAACAGCTGATCGAGCGCGGCAACAAGCGCGAGCTGCGGGCCGAGACCGCACAGCGTCTCGAAGCCGCGGCGTCGGCTGATCTGGCCGATGCGTTGCGGCAGCAGCGGTTTGCGGCCGCCTCCGGCTACTACGATCTGCTGCTTGCCCAAGACCGGGTCGTGACTGCGCAGGAAAACGCTGCACTCTTCGCGCGCAGCGTGGAGGCTACGGAGCGTCGCCTGAAAGACGGCGACGTGTCGCCTGCGGACCTTTCGCGCCTGCGCGTCGACGCGCTGCGTGCCGAGAACGACGTGCGCGCTGCAGAGGCAGACCGCACGCGCGCCCAGCTCGCGCTCGCCCATCTGATTGGTGCCGAGCGCGAAGCCGCATCGATCCGCGCCGCGGACACGTGGCCAGGGCTGGAGGAAGCGACGCAGACCGCGATCGACGACGCGATGCTCGACGGGCGCCCCGACGCCGCTGCAGCGCGCGAGCGCGTGGAGGCGGCGAGCAAGGCACGCGAGCTCGCGCGCAGCCTGGTGACGCGCGACCTTACCGTCGGCGCGGCGGTGGACCGCTTTCCACCGAGCGAAACGAATACCCTCGGCACCGGCACGACGGTGGGCCTGACGCTCAGCTTTCCGCTCTTCGTCCGCTACGCCTACGAGGGCGAGATCGCGCGAGCCGAGGCGGAATATTCGGCCGCCACCGAGCTTCTCGACCTGACGCGCGCGCAGGCGCGTACTGAGCTTGCCGGCGCGCTCGCCGACCTGAACGCCGCGGCCGCCCGCCTGCGGCGCTACGACGATTCGCTTCTCGTCGAGGCCCGGAAGGCGGCCGATTACGCCGAATACGCCTACCGCAACGGCGCGATCGGGCTCATCGACTTGCTCGATGCGCGCCGCACGCTGCGGGCGGTGATGCTCGACGCGGCGGCTGCGCGCGCCGATTACGCGAAGGCGCTCGCGCGGTGGCGGTCGGGGCTCACGCAGCTCGACGGCTCCGGCGAAGCGAAGCGCCCGTGAAGGGGCAGCCTGCATGGGGAGCGAGACAGCGATGAGGGTGAGACGGCTCGTGGCCTCAGCGGTGATCGCTGCGGCGCTCGCCGGGTGCGGCGACGAGAAGAAGGCAGACGCGCCGGGACCACAGGTCGCCGGCGAACAGGTTGCGTTCCCGGAAGGAAGCCCGCAGATTGCGGCCATCCGTGCGGAGGCGGTCAAGGCTGGCGCACCGGTGATCATCCGGCTTCCGGGGCGGCTGGTTTGGGACGAGGACCGCACCGTGCGCATCTACCCCGCATTCGCCGGCCGCGTGACGAAGATCCTCGGGAAGGCGGGCGAGACCGTGAAACCGGGGCAGACGCTCGCGTTGATCGCATCGCCCGATTTCGGCGAAGTCCAGGCCGACGCGCGCAAGGCCGAGAGCGACTTCACGCTCGCACAGAAGAGCCTCGCGCGCGTGCGCGACCTCGTGGAGAACGGGGTGGCGGCGAAGAAGGACCTCCAGGCCATGGAAGCGGAGTTCGCGCGCGCCCAGGCCGAAGCGGCGCGCGCGGCTGCACGCGTGAAGCTCTACGGCGGCGGCGCGGCGGTCGACCAGAGTCTTGCGGTGACCACTCCGGTCGCAGGCGTCGTCGTCGAGCGCAACATCAACCCGGGGCAGGAACTGCGGCCGGATGTCGCCATGGCCAATCAGCCCGCGATGTTCGTGATCACCGACCCGTCGCGGCTCTGGTTGCAGCTCGACGCGACCGAGCGCGATCTGCCGCTGCTTGCTCCGGGCGAAACGATGAAGATTCAGTCGAGCGCCTACCCGGACGACACGTTCACGGCGCGTCTCGACGTGGTGTCGGACTTCATCGACCGCGAGACCCGCACGGTCAAGGTGCGCGGCACGCTCGACAACGCGGACCGGCGCCTCAAGGGCGAGATGTTCGTCACAGCCGAGCTCGAGACGCCGCCGCTCAAGGGCGTTGCCGTGCCCGCAAAGGCGGTGTTCCTGATCGGCGACAAGTACTTCGTGTTCGTCGAGGAGGCGCCCGGCCGCTACGTCCGGCGCGAAGTGCAGGCGGGCCCCGAACGCGGCGGCAAGGTGCCGGTGTCGGGCGGACTGAAGGACGGCGAAAAGGTCGTCGTGGACGGCAGCCTCTTCCTGCAGCAGATCTACGCCGCTGCGAAGCGGTAGCGCGCCACGCCCGAGCTGCCCAATGATCAAGCGCGTCGTCTCGTTCGCCCTGCACCAGCCGCTGTTCGTGGTGCTGGGGATGGTCCTCTTCATCGGCGGCGGGCATCGCGGCGTTCAAGGCGCTGCCGATCGAGGCGTTCCCCGACGTCACCGACACGCAGGTGACCGTCATCACGCTCTATCCGGGCCGCGCGGCCGAGGAAGTGGAGAAGCAGGTCACGATCCCGCTCGAGGTCGCGCTCGCTGGCATGCCGAACGCGGTGCGGATGTTCTCGCACACGCAGTTCGGGCTGTCGTTCATCATCCTCACGTTCGACGACAAGCCGACCCCGTACTTCGCGCGCCAGCAGGTGCTCGAGCGTCTGCGGGAAGCGGACCTTCCCGAGGGCGTGCACGCCGCAGCTCGCGCCGCTCTCGACGCCGATCGGCGAGATCTACCGCTATCGGCTCAAGTCGGACGACGCATGATTCGCGCGAGCTGCGCACGCATCCAGGACTGGGTGGTGATGCGCCAGCTGAAGCTGATGCCCGGCGTCGCCGACGTGGTGAGCTTGGGCGGCCTCATCAAGCAGTACGAGGTCAACCCGGATCTCGCGAAGCTGCGCGACTACAAGGTCACGCTGCAGCAGCTGTTCTCGGCGCTCGAGCGCGGCAACGCCAACGCCGGCGGCAGCTACATCGAGCAGGGCCGCCAGCAGTACCTGATCCGCGGCATCGGCCTGCTGCGCTCCGCCGACGACATCGGCAACATCGTGGTCGCCGAGCGCAACGGCGTGCCGGTGCTGGTCAAGGACATCGCGCACGTGACGATCGGCGCGGTGCCGCGCCAGGGCATCGTCGGCCAGGACGACGACGACGACGTCGTCGACCGGCATCGTGCTCATGCGCAAGGGCGAGAACCCGTCGCAGGTGCTCGCAGCGGCGTCAAGGCAGCGGGTCGAGCAGCTGAACGCCGTCGGTGCTGCCGCAAGGGCGTGCAGATCGTGCCGTTCTACGACCGCACCTGGCTCATCGAGCAAGACGCTGAAGACCGTGTTCACGAACCTGCTCGAGGGCGCGCTGCTCGTGACGGTGGTGCTGCTGCTGTTCCTCGGCAACCTGCGCGCCGCGTTCATCGTCGCGATCGCTGATCCCGCTGTCGCTGCTCGGCACGTTCCTCGGGCTGACGATCGTCGGCATCCCGGCGAACCTGCTGTCGCTCGGCGCGATGGACTTCGGCATCATCGTCGACGGCGCGGTGATCGTCGTGGAGAACGTCTTCCGCAAGCTCTCCGAGGAGACGGACGAACGCGTGCCGCGGCTGCAGAAGATCCTCGACGCGACGGTCGAGGTCGGCCGGCCGACGCTCTTCTCGATGCTGATCATCATCGCCGCGCACATCCCGATCTTCACGCTGCAGCGCCACGAGGGCCGCATCTTCGCGCCGATGGCCTGGTCGGTCACCTCGGCGCTCGTCGGGTCGCTGATCCTCTCGCTGACGCTGGTGCCGCTGCTCTGCTACTGGCTCCTGCAAGCAAGAACCTGCCGCACGAGGAGAACCGCGCTCGTCCACTGGTGCGAAGGTGGTGTACGAGCCGGCGCTCGCCTGGGCGCTCGACCACCGCAAGCTCGTGATCGGCGCCGCGCTCGCTGCGCTCGCCGCGAGCCTCGCGCTCGGCGTCGCGTCTCGGCACCGAGTTCCTGCCGGAGCTGAACGAGGGCTCGATCTGGATCAACGTGCCCTCCCGCCGAGCGTGTCGGTGCCGCGAGGCGCAGGACATGAACGCGCCGGATCCGCGGCGAGCTCGCGCAGATCCCCGAGGTCAACACCGTGATGTCGAAGGCCGGGCGGCCCGAGGACGGCACCGATCCGAAGCTCATCAACATGGCCGAGTTCCTGGTCGACCTGAAGCCCGACTCGGAGTGGAAGCGCGGACTCACCAAGCGGCAGACTCATGGACGAGATGGAGGCAGCGCTCGAGCGACTTCCCGGCATCGAGCCGAGCTTCTCGCAGCCGATCCGCGACAACGTGCTCGAGTCGATTTCGCAGATCGACGGCCAGATCGTGATCAAGGTGTTCGGCGACGACCTCGCGGTGCTGCGCGAACTCGCGACCAAGACGCTCGGCGCAGTACAGAACGTGCCGGGCGTCTCGCGCGCGTTCATCGACCGTCTCGGCGAACTGCCGCAGATCCAGATCGAGATCGACCGCGCGCGCGCGGCGCGCTACGGCCTCAACGTCGCCGACATCGAGGACGTGATCGAGACCGCGCTCGGCGGCAACGTTGCCACGCAGTTGTGGGAGGGCGAGCGCCGCTTCGGCGTCGTGCTGCGGCTCAAGGGCGACGAGCGCACGCTTGGCTAGAATGCAGGACGTTCTCGTGACAGCGCCGTCCGGCGCGCACATTCCGCTCTCGCAGGTGGCCGAGTTCAAGACCGTCGGCGGCAGCATGAACATCAGCCGCGAGAACGGGCGGCGCGTGCTCTCGATCGGCATCTTCATCAAGGACCGCGACATGGGCAGCGTCGTCGCGGACATGAAGAAGCTCGTCGCCGAGAAGGTGAAGCTGCCCCCGGGCTACAGCATCACCTGGTCGGGCGAGTTCGAGAACCAGGAGCGCGCGATGACGCGGCTCGCGATCATCGTGCCGATCTCGGTGCTGCATCATCTTTCTGCTTCCTGTTCGACGCCTTCAAGTCGTTCCAGAGCGCGCTGCTGATCATGCTGAATATCCCGTTCGCGATGATCGGCGGCATCTTCGCGCTGCTACGTCACGGGCATCCCGCTATCGGTGTCGGCGGCGATCGGCTTCATCGCGCTCTTCGGACAGGCGGTGCTGAACGGCGTGGTGATGGTCGCGTACTTCAACCAGCTTCGCAACGCGGGGCATCCCGCCGCGCGACGCGGTGATGCGCGGTTCGCTTGTGCGATTGCGCACGGTGCTGATGACGGGCTTGCTCGCGATGCTCGGCTTGCTGCCGATGGCGCTGTCGCACGACATCGGCTCGGAGACGCAGAAGCCGCTCGCGGTGGTCGTGATCGGCGGCCTCATCTCCGCTACGCTGCTGACGCTGATCGTGCTGCCGACGCTGTACCTCGTCTTCGAGCAATTCCGCCGTAAGAAGCGTCGGCCGAACCCGCGCGGGCATGCGGCCTGAGGTTGTGTTTCCGATTTCGTGGTCACAGCGCTTCCTGAGGTGGGCCTGCGCTGACAATGTGCCGAACGGCCGTTACGGTGAAGACTAACTTGACGAGCAAGTTACGCCGGAAGTCCCGCGCTGTCAGCTCAGTGCTCAAGTAGATCTTGGTGCCGGGAGGGGGAATCGAACCCCCACGGTATTGCTACCGGCGGATTTTGAGTCCGCTGCGTCTACCAGTTCCGCCATCCCGGCATTGCAATCAGTCGTGCGGCGGATTTTGCCTCCGGCCGGGCGTTCGCCCTTAACTTTCGCCGCCGCTCAAGTCAGCCTTCGCCGCAGTGACTGCCCATACGACGGCAGTCATTGTAATTCCGGCCGCTGCGCTTAACGTTTCAAATCCGAAACGTTAGCCTTCGCTGCAACGTCGGTCGCCCTCGGGGGCAAAACCGGCGGATCACGCCGCGAAGTACGCGCGAGGGTCGCGCGCCCATGCGGTCGAGGCAGCGGTCGATCCAGAGCGCCGTGAGCTTCTGCTGCACGCTGTTCTGCTTCAGCCGCTGATCGAGGCAACCGAAGTCGACGAGGTCGAGCGGCTGGTCCTGGTTGAAGCACGAGAAGACGTAGCTCTCCTTGCCGGTCGCGGGGTCCACGTGCCGCTGCAGGCACTGCGCGCAGATCTCCTTCATCATGCACTGCATCGGCGAGTTGATGCTGCCGATGGCGAAGTGATGGGGCTTGAGGAACGGCGCCAGCACGCGATGGCGGGCCGCGCCGACCGCCGCCATCATCCGGTCGGAGCCGATCGCGATGATGCGATCGGTGTCGGCGAACGGTATGGTCTGCGGTCCGAGATCGCCCTTCGCGTACGCAGCCATCGCTTCGACGATGTTGCCGACGAAGGCGCGGTCCTGTGGCCGGCGCGGCGCGTAACCCGGAGCTTCGTCGCAGCACCATATGACGACGTCTGCGGCCGCCTCGATTTCTTCTTCCTTGTAGCGGTCGATCCGCTTCTTGTAACCGGCGAAGTAGAGCACCTTCGATCCGGCCTCGCGCAGCGCCTCGCCGATGGAGAAGAGCACGGCGTTGCCGAGGCCGCCGCCGACCAGCGTGACGGTTTCGCCGGACGGCGTCTCGGTCGGCGTCCCGGTGGGACCCATCAGCACCACGGGTTCGCCGGGCTTGAGCAGGGCGCAAAGATCGGACGACCCGCCCATCTCGAGCACGATGGTGGAGAGCAGTCCGCGCTCGCGGTCCACCTGTGCCCCGGTAAGGGCGAGGCCTTCCATCAGCAGCGTCGTGCCGTCGACGCGGGCTGCGAACGTTTCGTAATTCTGCAGACGGTAGAACTGGCCAGGCCTGAACTGACGTGCCGCAAGCGGCGCCTCGACCACGACCTCTACGATCGTGGGGGTGAGACGGTTGACTTCTTTCACCGTCGCGCGCAAGTCCCGGTTGAGCTGCGCGAAGAATTCGTCGCGGCCGATCACGCTCGCGGCGGGGCGCTGCGCCAGGACGCTCGACAGCACCGGATATCCCTGCTTCGCGCTCGCCATCGCTTTCACGACGTTGCCGGCGAACGACGGATGCAAATCGCCGAAGAAGCTCACGAAGCGTCCGTCCGCCTGGCGTGACAGCAGGACGCGCGGCTCCTGGGGCTTCGCGCTCCGCTCGGGCTTGACCGGCACGCCGCTCTCGTCGCACGCCTGGAAGAAGCGGCCGTCGACGTGGAAGTGCTCCGCGTCCTCGCGCGCGAGCACGGTGTTGGGATGGGTGCCGGCGGCAACCAGAATCGATCGCGCGGGCAGCTCGACCTCGTTGTAGTGGTGCCACACGCCTTCCATGTCCCGCTCCTGCACGGACACCCGCAGGGCTTGCGCGTGGCCGTGCTGGTCGACCTCCACGCGCAGCGGCGTGAGACCTTCGGCGAACACGATGCCTTCTTCCAGGGCCTTCTCCACCTCCTCGTGGTTGAGGGTATAAGAGGGGCTGTCGATCAGGCGCCTGCGATACGCGATGGTCACGCCGCCCCACGACCGCAGCAGCTCCGCGAGTCGCGCAGGCCGTCCCTCGCGGGCAGCCGCCTCGCGCTCGCCGCGGATCGCCCGGGCGTGCGCGATGAACTCGTCCGCGACGCACTGCTCTTCCGTGCTCCACGCGCGACGCACCTTTGCCTCATCGTGCTCGGCCACGAGCGTCTCGTAGCGCCGGAGGAACTTCTCGACCTGCACCGGGTAATAAGCGAGCGACTCGGTCGCGGTGTCGATCGCCGTGAGACCGCCGCCGATCACCACGATCGGCATGCGCAACTGCAGATCGGTCACAGAGTCGACCTTCGCGGCGCCCGGTGAGCTGCAATGCCATCAGGAAGTCGGAGGCCATGCGCACGCCGCGGGCGAGGCCGTTGGGCAGGTCCAGCATCGTGGGCCGTCCCGCGCCGGCGGCGAGGGCAATATGATCGAAACCGAGCGCGAATGCGTCGTCGACCGTGAGCGTGCCGCCGAAGCGCGCGCCGCCGAAAAACGCGAACTCCCGGCGCCGCTCGATCAACAGGCGGACCACCTTGAGGAAGTTCTTGTCCCAGCGCACGGTGATGCCGTATTCGGCGACGCCGCCGAAGCCTGCCATCAGGCGCTCGTCCAGGCTCTCGTAAAGATCCTGCACGTCGCGCACCGGATGGAAGGGCACGCGTTCACCGCTCGCCGTGACGCCGGAAAGGCCTGGCGGCAGCGGCTCGATCTTGAGCCCGTCGATCGCCACCACCGCGTGACCGTCGTTCATGAGATGGTGTGCGAGCGTGAAGCCGGCCGGACCCACGCCGACGATGAGCACCTTGCGGCCGGTGGCAGCGCGCGGGAAGGGGCGCGCGAGGTCGAGCGGGTTCCAGCGCGTGAGGAGGCTGTAGATCTCGAAGCCCCACGGCAGTTCCAGCACGTCCTTTAGAGTGCGGGTCTCCACTTGGGGAATGTTGACTGGCTCCTGCTTCTGGTAGATGCACGACTTCATGCAGTCGTTGCAGATGCGGTGCCCGGTCGCGGCGACCATCGGGTTATCGATGCAGATGATGGAGAGCGCCCCTATCACCTGACCGCGCGTCTTCACCATCTGGAACTCGGAGATGCGCTCCTCGAGCGGGCAGCCGGCGAGCGGCACGTTGAAGAGGCTCTTCTTGAACGGGGCGCGCCCACCGTCCGCCGGGGCCTTGTCGACGAGGCCCTTCGAGCACGAGTCCTTGCCCTGCTCGTGGCACCAGATGCAGTAGCTCGCCTGGTCGAGCGCGCCCACGAGATCGGTGCCGGCGTCGGTCAGTGCGAACCCTTCGCGGCGGCGCAGGTGGTCCGCGGCCACGTGATAGGTGGGAAACCCGGCGTGTTCGTCGACCTCGACCGGCACCAGGCGCAGCGGGTCCAGCTTGCTCGGCACCTTGAAGAGGACGCCACGGCGGTGTCGCTTGCGCCCCGCGTCGGTCTTCACCGCCCAGGCGGCGTAGTGCAGCGGCGAGCTCGATCTCCCTGGCATGCGCGGGCTCGTCCTTCAGCCACTCCGTCACGTGCTTCGCGAACGCGAGCTCCGTGAAGGGCTCCGCGAAAACCGCCGCGAGCCGCTGCTTCGGTCGCGGGTCCGTCCACCGCGGCCGCGATCTCCGGAGCAACTTTGGTCGCCGCCCGGCGCTGGACGAACAGCCGCTTGCACGAGTGCAGCGGCGCGAGGTCGTGATGACGGGCCGCGAGCGCACGGACATCGTCCTCGATGCGAAAGAGCTTCGCGACGAAGTCGTCGACGTGTGGCGCGAGGTCGACGAGCAGCTCGGAATGCGCCTTCGGCGCGAGCGCGGCGGGATCGGCTCGTGCGGCCACCAGGCGGTCGCGAAGCGATGCATCCCCCGCGCCGAGAAAATCGAGGAACACCCCGTCCAGGCGCGGCAGCGCCTGACCGTCGTAAAGGTCCTCGAAGCGGAAGCCGAAGTCGAGATCGAGAGCAGTGCCCTGGGCATCCGCCACGGGGGTGGGGTCGTTCATGGGGATTCCTGCCGCTGAAAACCCGGCATTTTCCCACGGACGCGGGTTTGCGCGAAACAGAAAGGTTATTTGATTATTCCGGCTCGGAAGGGATCGAGCGGCCGACCTTCAAGAGCAGTCGTCGGTTGCGGGATCGTAGGGGACGACGTTCTCCTGCTCGTTCGGGTCGTTGCGCGCCACGATCGCGCGCGCCAGCTCGGTGTCGCTCAGGTTGAACGCCTGATGCGGCAGGTCCGGCGGAATGAAGAGGAAGTCGCCGGCCACGTTGACGACCGACTGCGCGAGACCCGGTCCGTAGCGCGTTTCGACCCGCCCTTCCAGGACGTAGATGGCGGTCTCGAAGTCGCGGTGGCAGTGCGGCGCCGCCATACCGCCGGGCGGGATCACGACCAGGTGCATCGACAACCCCTTCGTTCCCGCCGTGGCTTCCGAGATGCCCACGAAGTATGGCAGCCGCTGGCGGGTGAGGACCTCGCGGTCGGGGCGGACGGTGATGCACTGCCGGTGAGGCGAGAGCGGTGAGGCGTCGCTGGAAGGGGATTCGGTGGTCGACATGCTTGTCTCCTCGTCGGAAGCGTGCCCCACCAAAGAGCGGGTCGGACTGCGCAAGGGGTTATTTGGCGGGACGGATATCTGCGCCAGTCCGGATCAGTACGCGATGGCGCCGTCGCGAAGCGAATACACCCCTCCTCCTTGACCTGAGATTCTCGGGGGACGGAAATGTTGCTGTTCCCGGCACGGCGTCGAAACGCCTATCCGTGCGCCACCGACAAAGCAAGGCTGGACCATGGACAGGTTCACGACGCGACGAGATCGAGCGGGCTTCTTACGCCCCTGCCGCCGCGGTTGAGCACGTGGGTGTAGATCATGGTCGTGCTCACGTCGGCGTGGCCGAGCAGTTCCTGGACGGTGCGACAACAAGCGTAGCGCCGTTGCGGCGTAGGCTAACCTGCGAAGCAGGTTAAGCGCGAAGCGCGGCCGAAGCCAATGTCGTAGCCGGCTTGGAGAAGATGCGTCGCAAAGCTGTGTCGCAGCGTGTGTGGCGTGGCCGGTTTGTGGACGCCCGCCTCGCGGGTTGCCTGGCGCAAGGCCCGCTGCAACGCCTTGTCGTCGGCGTGGTGGCGGCGGATAACGCCTGAGCGCGGATCGGTAGAGAGGCGCGCCGAAGGAAATACGTACTGCCAGCCCCAGTCCCGGGCTGCCTTGGGATACTTGCGCTCCAATGCGAACGGCAGGTAGACCTCGCCGAAGCCTGCGGCGAGGTCGCGGCCGTGTAGCTGCCGAACCCGCGCAAGTTGTTCCTGAAGCGGAACGGCCAAGCTTCCGGGCAGCATTGTCACCCTGTCCTTGAAGCCCTTGCCCTCCCGGATCAGGATCTCCCGGCGCCCGAAATCCACGTCTTTCACGCGCAAGCGGGCGCATTCCATCACCCGCATCCCCGTGCCGTACATCAGCCGCAGCATGAGGCCCGGCGTACCTGTTGTGCGTCCAGCACTGCGTGGACTTCGTCGACGGTAAGCACGACTGGCAGTCGCTTCGGCGACTTGGCCTGCTCGACGTTGTCGAGCCAGGGCAACTCGATGCCGAGCACTTCCCGATACAAGAACAGGATTGCGGACTTGGCCTGACAACACGCATAGCTGTTGCGGCGGAGGCTAACCTGATCACCTGAGCGGTGGTCAGGTTAAGCGACGCGGCCGGAGCCAATCTGGGTGGACGCCGCCACCTTCCCGACCACTGCCAGGTGGGTCAGAAACGCCTCCACCTCCGCGCGGCCCATGTCCTTCGGGTGGCGCTTTCTATTGAAAAGGATGAAGCGCCGCACCCAGTCCGCATACGCTTCCTCGGTCCGGATGCTATAGTGCTTAAGGCGGATCTTGTCGCGTAGCTGATCGAGTAGCTTGGGGGATGTCTGAACCATGGCGCGTCCCGGCAAGGTGGGTTTGCAATCCCGATTTAGGGTGCCCTAAAATCGGAACAACTCTTTGAATTAGATGCCGGGGAAGCTTCATGACTGATACTATATCCAGCTCTTTGGCGCTTTGTAAAGCGACATTTTTAGGGGTCCTACTTTAAGTTCGGCGTCACCGTAGGAGATACTTTGGCCGCTGTCGTTCACGGAGGCACCATAGGACGATGGTTCGAAGAACTTTGTCGGATCAAGGTGCAATCTCTTCGTACAGCCTGTCGGAAGGACCTATGCGGTCTCCGCCCAGGATCTATTCCCACTGCCGGGGGTGTGTACGCGTTCTGGTGGACAGGCTCCACTAGCCTGCTGACCTCAAAACACTGCAATCGACTCCTTGAGCTGGTCGGACCCGGAGGCAGGCGCGTGATGCTGAAATTGGACGACGACTGGCTTGGCCTGTCGACGACCCTGCCGCTCCCTCTTTACGTGGGAAAGAACGCAAGCAACATTTCAAAGCGCTCGGGTCAGCATTTGACGCTGTCAAGCACCAGACTGCTTCCTCTAGGCAGTGGCGCCGCAAAGCAGGCTCGCCCTACAACGAGTTGTCAGCTTCGAGCAGGTGTTGAGCACCTCTTTCCTGCGGAGACAGACACGCGATCCCTGATACTCGACAACGTTGGTCTGTCGTACGTGGTCCTTGATGGTGATGACCACGCCGCAAACCGGTTCTATCTAGAGGACATGGCGGTGGGCCTGATGAGACCACCCTTGAATGTTGACATCGAGCGGTGACGCAGGTGACGCCGAACATCCGCATGCACCTGACCGGCTACAGCGGGCTTTTGCCCGCTTCCGCCGGCAGGTGATGCGGGGCGTTGGGCCCCAAGGAGAACCACTTGAGCGAGTTTGCGACGCTGCTCCAAGCCTTTGCAGCGCTTCTGTGGCCTCTCTTCGCCTTCACAGTTCTCGTCGTCTTTCGCTCGCAGTTTCGGGATCTCGTCAGTCGCCTGAAGCGGGGCAAACTCTTGGGTCAGGAGATTGAGCTGAATGAATCACTGAACAAACTCGGCCGGTCAGCCACATCCGTCGAGCAAGAGGTTGCGGCGCTACCGGCTCCGGCGGCGGAAACCTCGACGCCCGAAGAGCAACTGCAAGAGGCAGCCATAGTTCGGAACATAGTCACCGAGGCGGCACGTTCACCAAAGGTCGCACTCATTCTCTTGGCAAGCGAACTAGAGAAGTTGGCGCGCGAACTCCTAGCTTCTACCGGTCACCTTCAAGGCCGACGTTACGTCCCAGTCACACAGGCAATCGCAGAGCTCGATCAAAAGTTCGGGTTACCGCGTCACATACCGAGCTCGCTCAAGTTCTTCTGGGAGGCCAGGAATCGACTGATCCACGGGGGCGAAGGAACCGACTGCGTATTCCGGCGAAGATGACCGGTGTTTCCGGCTGAAGGTGACCGCGGATTCCGGAGCAACGTGACCGCGATTTCCGGGTGAACGTGACCGACAGGAACATCGGGTCAGCGCTGTGCTGGGTTTGTACCTTGAGCGGTCACGCTCCGTCAATTTTCTTCTTGCCGGACGCGATTTTGTCGGTGCTGACGGCGGTGCGTTTGCGCATCGATTCTCCTTCGAGATGGAGCTTGTGGGCGCCGTGCACGAGCCGGTCGAGGATGGCGTCGGCGAGGGTCGGATCGCCGAGGTAGTCGTGCCAATGCTCGACCGGAAGCTGGCTGGTGATGAGCGTGGAGCGAGTGCCGACACGATCGTCGAGCAGTTCGAGCAGGTCGGTGCGCTCGCGCGCGCCCATCGGGGCGATGGCGAAGTCGTCGATCAGGACGAGATCGACTTTGGCGATGGCGGCAAGGCGCTTGCGGAAGCTGCCGTCGGCGTGGCAGACGCTGAGTTCGTCGAACAGCCGCGGCGCGCGCAGGTAGAGCGCGGACAGACCCTGCCGACAGGCCTGCTGGGCGAGCGCGCAGGCGATGAACGTCTTGCCGCAGCCGGTGGCACCGTGGATCAGGAGATTGTGCGCCTGGCGGATCCAGTCGCAGCTGGCGAGGCTGGTCGAGTTGGCTGCGATCCAGCCCGCGGCGGGCGCGGTAGTCGATGTCCTCGACGCAGGCGCGCTGCTTGAGCTGCGCCAGTTGCAGCAGCCGCGCCAGGCGGCGATTGTCGCGGTGGACGACTTCGCGGTCGAGCAGCAGCGCGAGGCGCTCGTCGAAGGCGAGGCCCATGGCCGCGCTCTGGGTGAGCTGCTCGGCAGGGCGGCGGCCATGCCGTAGAGCTTGAGCCGGTTCAATGTATCGAGGGTGGGTTGGATGAGCATGGGTCGAGGTCTCCGGGTGAGGTGGAACGGAAGTAATCCGCCCCGCGCACGTTGCCGTGCGCCGGCGGGATGGTGGCCTGTGGCTGATCGGTCGCAGGGAACAGCTCGGGGTGAGCATCGAGTTTCGCCTCCAGGATCGACTTGATGCTCTTGCGGGTGGGCGAGCCGATGGCCAACGCCCGGCGGCAGGCCGCTTCCAGGCGCGCCGCGGTGAAGTGCTTGGCGAGATTGAGCAGGCCCAGACAGGCGCGGTAGCCCTGCTCGGGATGCGGGCGGTTCTCCAACTGCCACTTGACCACGTCGCCGGTGGCGGGGCCGATGTCCAATGCCCAGTTCAACAATCGCCCAGGCGTCCACTGCATGTGCTTGCGGTGCGCCTCGGGCATGTGTTCGGCCACCGTGGTATGGCGGCCGCGCAGGCTGGAGCGCACATGGACCGCCACCCGGTTGCCTTTGAAGAAACATTCGACCGCGGTGGCGGTGAAGCGAGCCTCGATCTTCTGTCGGACCAGGCTATGCGGGACGCTGTAGTAGTGGCCGGTGACATCGACGTGGTAGTCGATGTTGACGATCGCCTTCTTCCACTCGGCGAATTCGTAGCGCGTTGCCGGCAGCGGCGTCATCGCCGGCCGGTCGATGGTCTCGAAGACGCTGCGGCGACACCCGTCGAGCTTCTGGAACGGGCGGTTGTTCAAGATGACGAGCAGCTCGCCAATGCCCGCGTTGAGGGCTTCGAGCGAGAAGAACTGACGGTGCCGGAGCCGGGCCAGAATCCAACGTTGCACCAGGAGCACGCTCGCTTCGACGGCCGGCTTGTCGCGCGGATGAAACGGCCGCGCCGGCAGAATGGCGGTGCTGTAATGCCGCGCCAAGTCCTCGTAAGTCGAGGTCGCTTCCGGTTCGTAGCGGCAGGCGCGCTTGATCGCGCTCTTGAGATTGTCCGGGACGAGCAGCGCGGCGACGCAGCCCATGAATTCGAAGCAGCGGACGTGCGAGGCGATCCAGTCCGGCAGTTGCTGGCTCCAGGTCGCCTCGGCGTAGGTGTAGGACGACGCGCCCAGCACCGCGACGAAGATCTCGGCGCCGCGGATCTCGCCGGTGCCCGGGTTGATGATCGGCACCGTGTCACCGGAGTAGTCGATGAACAGCTTGTCGCCAGCGCGGTGGACCTGGCGCATCGAGCGCTTCAGGCTCTGCGCGAAGCGGTGATAGTGCAGGCAGAACTGGCTGTAGCGATACGCCTGGCCGGCATGGGCCTCGGCGTACTCCTCCCACAGCAACTGCAAGGTGACGCCCTTACGCTTGAGTTCCTGGTGCAGGTGCGCGAAGTCGGGCGCGGCGTAGCGTTCCACCGCCGGTGCGGCGTGCGGGAACAGCAACGCCTCGAGCCGCGCCTCGTCCACCTCCGGTGGCAGCGGCCAGCCCAGACCGGCATCGCGGGCGCGCTGCACATACTTCGTCACCGCCCCCTTGGATAGCTTGGTGGCGGCGGCGATGCGTTCGTGGCTGAGACCCGTCTCGAACTTCAGACGTAGGACATCGATAATCTTGCGCATGGCTCTCCGACTGGCAGGCATCCCATTTCTCCAAGAAATCGGAGAGGGTAGCCTGCGGCAATGGAAATCCAGCGCCGACCCGGGGTTCGTTCCGCTCGCTCGGGATCACCGACTCCGGATCGTGACCGCCGATCCGCCCGCGGGCAAAAATCGGTCACGCTCGGCCGGAATCGCCGGTCACGTTGGATCGAGAAATCGCGGTCACGTTGCTCCGGAATCACCGGTCACGTTCGATCGGAAATCGCGGTCACGTTGCTCCGGAATCACCGGTCACGTTCGCCCGGAATCACCGGTCACGTTGGTCCGGAATCACCGGTCACGTTGGTCCGGAATCACCGGTCACGTTGGTCCGGAATACGCAACCGACGAAGACATCCTTCGTGCCGTCGATTCCGGGTTGACAATCCTGAAGGCGCTTCAAGCAATGCCTCGCGAAGTGAACGTGGTCTACGAGCCCGCAGCGGTCGTCTACATGGACGCTGACCTATGCACGCCCATGCCAAACGTCCACGGAGTAATCCTCGAGACGCACGCGCCGGGAGGCACAACTAAGACTCTGCGAATCTTTCCAACCACTCGTACGCACTTCAAGAAGGGCCACCAAGTGGCTTGGGAGTGGAATATGGCAACCGTCTTCGACCAAGCTTGGTACAAAACACCGGACACTGGCGAAGTACGAGAGGCATGGTCAACCGCCGCTGAGTTCGTAGGGCGCCACCTGGACGATCTCTAGCAGTGCCATCTTCGTATGTGGCCCAACCCTGCGTTCCAGCGGACTGCCTTCGGCAGCCGCTGAACGCGAACGTTGGGCGTTCAACTCGGTATATCTATGAAGACCATCAAGAACCAAGTCCTTGCCGGCACGCGCCTCGATTCCCAGGGCGAACGCAACCCGAAGGAAGTACTCGAATCCTTCTGCGCCATGTACGCCGGAAAGCGTATGCCGATGAATCAGCAGCATGACTTGACGCTCAAGTCCCCTGGCTATATCGAAAACTTGCGGTTGATACCTGATGAGGAAAGCCCTGGAGACTGGTCTCTCGTTGGAGACGTTTATTACGATGGTGATTCGCTTCAAGCCGCTATGGGTGGGTTCAGCATCTCCTTCTTAGAAGTCATCCGTCGTGGTAAATCACAAGACCTATTTCACGTCTATCTTCCATATCCGCATTACAAGGACAGCGTACTTGTTGATGAACTCTTCGAGGATGGATTCGTGTCTGTTGGCCGGTGGGCTAAGAAGGCTGCTGACCCCGCAACCGTAGCGCTTATTGGTGGCATCATCGTCTTCATTATGAAGCCGGTGTGGGAGGATTTATACAAGACTCAAATCGCACCCCATGTTTATCGGTTCTTCTCCAAGAAGTTTGGCAAGTTACTCGAGAAGAAGATTGATGCCCAATTTGTTCAACACGTTCAGTACAACAACTACGAGATAGAAGTGGTGCTAATTCCGGCACGCGGTTCCGAGGAGAAGAGTTTCGGTATCGACGCCACAAACCAAGCTATGGCACTAGTTCACCAACGCTTAACGACTCTCCCGGCGGATTTTCCAATGGCAAGCAAGGTCTATCTTCAGTTCGACGAAAATGCGAACTCATATAGCATCTATCGGATAGAGCACAAAGATGGGACGCTTAGTGAAAACGCCCAACTCAGCAGTCAACCGGACGCTGTGCGATAAAGCCGCGCAGCGCCGGTTACTTCCACGTTGGGCCGCGCCATGAGATCGCCATCGCCCCATCGAGGCACTGCCCCAGGTCGGAGCTTCTCTTGAGATATCTCTTCGGTGTAGGTGGAGTCTTGCTGCTCCAAGTCGGGTTCTCTTTCGCAATCATCTTGGCCACGTCTGGCGGTGGGTCGTTCGTCGGCCTGGGTGCAATGTTGCTTGCCGTTCTGGCTATCCCGCTCACGGCACTGATCAACTTTCTCGTCATTCGCACGAATCGCAAGAACCCAGAGTCGCCCTACGTTTTGCGTTTGACCCTCGTCTCGCTGGCTCTGCCGGCCACACAATTGGCGCTCATGATTCTCGTGGCTGTCTTCCGCTTGTGAGCCTCATCGAAAAGCCTGCGCGCGCGGCCCAACCCTTCGTTGCACCTGACGTTCGCCAGTCGGCTTCGCCGTCTGTGGCCCGCAGGTGAACTCAAACGTGTGCGCCGGGCATGTGCAGCCACGGGGCAGGTCTTGCCTTTTGCGTCAAGATAAGCCTACGGGCGCATTGCGTGCGTCGACCGCGGGACGACGAAACGGGCCAGACAGGATAAGCGTCCCCCCTTTTCCTCTCTTGACTCGGTTTCGCACTGAGCTTCTTCTGCGGGGTTATCTCTCGGACAAGTCGAAGAAAGAGAAGACGACCCGCTGCTTCATCTCACCCGACGGTGCCGCTCGCCCGGGGCAGATCCCACTGCGTCTGCCCAGCGGGCAAGACAACTGCGGATGCTTGCAGAGGGCAGCTGGAGTGCTATCATGATGCGGTGAACAGCAAGCAGCGTCGCACCCTGGGAGCTGTCTGGTCCGATCCGGTCAACGGCAACATCGAATGGGCTCGGACCGAGTCCTTGCTCGTCGCGCTCGGCTGTCGTGTAGTCGAGGGTGCCGGATCGTCGGTTACCTTCGAATGGCAAGGGCTGCGAGCCACGTTCCATCGTCCGCACCCCAACAAAGAGGCCCTGCGCTATCGCGTCAAGGCAGTGCGCGAGCTGCTGGAACGAATGGGGATCAAACCATGATGAACACCATGACTTATCGTGGGTACACCGCGAGCATGAACTTCGATCCGGAAGACAAGATCATTGTCGGTCGCGTACTCGACATCGATGACATCATCTCCTTTCATGGCGACTCCGTCACGGCGTTCGAGGCGAACTTTCACGCGGTTGTGGACGACTACATCGCGGCCTGTGAGAGCCTGGGCGGTACGGCCGAGAAGCCCGCCAGTGGAAAGCTCATGCTGCGGGTTGCCCCCAATGTTCACGCTGCCGCCCTCAAAGCTGCCGCTCATTGTGGCGTTAGCCTGAACAAATGGGCAGAGCAAGTGCTCGGCGTCGCTAGCCGGAAGAGTGTGTCTCCAAGACCATCGCAGGCGAAATCTGGTGGTTCGCTCAGACGGACGCCCCGCAAGCGGGCCGCTGCTTAGCGCAAACGATCGAGTCGCACCCGATCAGATCCGCCGCTGCCCAAGGGGGGAGGTGATCACGGCGACGTGCCGGCAGATCAGGCGCGAGTTGCAGGTACTACAGCGTCCAGACTTCGAGATGTGCGCTCCGCTCGCTACCGGGTCTTAACTCGGCGGCCGGAACTGGTACAGCCACGTCTCGGTGAGCGCCTCGCCATTGCCCTGGATGTAGAGGCGCAGCTCGATCGGCTCTGCGCCTTCGGCCTTCAGATCGAAGGTCGCGCGCCAGCGGCGGGTGCTCGGAACCGGCTCCATGAAGGCGCGCCCGATCGTCCCGCGCGATGCCGTCACGACCGGTGACGCCTTGACCGTATCGCCCCACAGCGGATCGAGCGCCGGACCCGCGAAATCCACCACGAACTTGTACGCGCCTTGCGGGCGCACGGTACCCGGTTCGCCGCCGCGGCCGATGCGGGTCGCGACTGCGCGTGCGACGCTCGGCGGAAAAGGCTCGTCGGCGAGCCAGTGCAGACGGTACTTGAGGCGATACGACGCGCCAGCCCGCGCGGGTGCTGCGGGTCGCCAGTAGGCCACGATGTTGTCGTGGATCTCGTCGTTGGTCGGCATCTCGATCAGTTGCACCGAGCCGGCGCCCCAAGGCTCCAGCGGCTCGACCCAGAGGCTCGGGCGCCGTTCGTAGTTCACGCCGTCGAGATAGTTCTCGTTCGCGCGGTCGCGCTGCAGCAGCCCGAAGCCCTTCGGATCGCTGTCGGAGAAGCTGGACGTGACGGCGAACGGTTGATTCGTGAGCGGCCGCCAGATGCGCTCGCCCGCCCCGGTCCAGATCGCGAGCCCGTCGGAGTCGTGCACCTCGGGGCGCCAGTCCTCGAAGCGACGCTTCTCGGTCTCGCCGAACCAGTACATCGAGGTGAGCGGTGCGAAACCGAGCCGCTTGATGTCCTTGCGCAGAAACAGCGCCGCCTCGACGTCCTGCACCACGCCTTCGGTGCGGCGTATGGCGAAGCGGTATGCACCCGCGATGCTGGGGCCGTCGAGCAGGGCGTACACCAGCACCGGATCGGACTCGGAGCGGCTCTCCTCGATGAAGAAGTCGGTGAAGTCGGGAAACTCCTCCGCGGTCGGCTCCGCACTGTCGATCAGGATGCCGCGCGCGGACAGCCCGTACTGGTTCAGCGCGCCGATCGCGCGGAAGTACGACGCGCCGAGGAACGCCATCCAGTCCTGCGTGCGCCAGTCCGGTCGTGTCCGCGCTTCCTGCAGGCGAAACCCCGCGAATCCGGCCTGCTCCGGCAGCTTGCGCGCGGGGCTGTCCTGCGGCATCTCGAAGTACGAGCTGCTGTAGAGAATCCGGCGCGACTGACCGTCTCTCAGGACGTGCATCCGGATGCCCTTCTGAAAGAACTCACCCAGGTGGAAGAAGGTGACGGGATACGTGCCGGGGCCGTCCGCGAATGGCGCATAGCGGGTGTCGAACCGGATCTTGCCCCATTCGTCGTAGGTGAGTCGCTGCACCACGTCGGGCGCGGGTCGAGGCAGCGGCTCGAACCTCTGCTGCGCCATCTTGCGGGCGCGCTCGACGAGCAGCTCGAAGCTGAACTTCTCGGGCGGAGCGAGGTTGAGGCTCTTCTGTTGAGCAAGGCCGGGACGCGTCGCGCCGAAAAGCGGTGCAGCGAGACTCAGCGTGATGGCTGTCCGCAGGAAGCTGCGGCGGGTGATCGTGATTGTCATCGTTCTGAGAGGCGAGGGGAGAGCATGCATTATCGCTCGGGACGGCTGGCCAGACCCTGCGGGTGGAACGCGACCGAAGCGCAGACTCTCTACCGGAAATTGCGGATCAGCCCGATCACGGCACCCTGGATGGTCACGCGATCGGGAGAATACGTCATCGGCGCCATCGTCGAATTGGAGGGATGCAGCGTCACCTTGCCCGCGCGCTGTTCGATCCGCTTCAATGTCGCTTCATTGCTGTCGATGAGCGCGACCACGACCTCGCCGTTGTGCGCCCAGTCGCGCCGCTCGATCACGACCCAGTCGCCATCGAGGATGCCGTCCTCGATCATCGAATCGCCCTTCACGCCGAGCACGTAGCACTCGCGCCCGCCGCGGGTCCACGCGGCGAGGCAGACCGGTTCGCGATTCTCGATCGCCTCGATCGGCTTGCCGGCGGCGATGTAGCCCGAGGAACGGCAGCTCGATTTCTTCCGGCGGGCACCTCGTGGACATTGGTGAGACGGACGCCGCGCTGTTTCTGGTTGAGCGGCTCGACGAGACCCTCGTCGATGAGCGCCTGGATCAGTTTGTGGAGCGACCCGCGCGACTTGAGCCCCATCGCGTTGCACAGCTCGTCGAGCGTCGGCGGGTGATCGAAGCGGTGGTTGAAGAGGAACCGGTAGACCTCTTCCTGACGTCTCGTGAGGGACATTCTTTCTTGCCTCGGCGTTGAAGTTGCGCTTGCAAGTGCCTGACCGGCCGTTATACTAACACGGGAGAACAAATGGAGAACAGGCGATGGAGGATGTCGTCGACCGCTTTTTCGGCCAGTCCGAGGAAGCGCCGGAAGCGCAGCGCGGTCTCCACGCCGACCCGCCGGGAATCGACTCGCTGATCGACCGGCTGAAGCAGAAGTATCGCGGCCGCATCACCGGCGAGCTGGTGATGCCCGCCAAGTTCGGCAGCTACGCGGACTTGCCTCCCGACATCGATGCCCGCCTCGGCTCCGCGCTGCGCGCGCGGGGCATCGAGCGCCTCTACAGCCACCAGCGGCAGGCGTGGGACGCGATCCGTTCGGGCCGCCATACTGTCGTCGTCACCCCCACCGCGTCGGGCAAGACGCTCTGCTACAACCTCCCGGTGCTGCAGGCGGCGCTCGCATCCAAGGCGAAGGCGCTCTACCTCTTCCCCACGAAGGCACTGTCCCAGGATCAGGTCGCGGAGATCCTCGAGCTCAACCAGGCCGGCAGCCTCGGTGTGCGGGCGTGCACGTTCGACGGCGACACGCCCGGCGACGCGCGGATCGCGGTTCGTACCAAGGGCGACATCGTCGTCTCGAACCCCGACATGCTGCACGTCGGCATCCTGCCCCATCACACCAAGTGGGCCCAGTTCTTCGAGAACCTGCACTACGTAGTCATCGACGAGATGCACACCTATCGCGGGGTATTCGGCTCGCATCTCGCCAACGTGATCCGGCGCATGAAGCGTGTGTGTGCGTTC
This sequence comes from uncultured beta proteobacterium, assembly GCA_963734295.1. GTDB lineage: Bacteria > Pseudomonadota > Gammaproteobacteria > Burkholderiales > JAEUMW01 > JAEUMW01. Next base: position 215,423 of record CAVTGS010000012.1, read on the forward strand.
TACGGTGCGAGCCCGACGTTCGTGCTGTGCTCGGCGACGATCGCCAACCCGCAGGAGCTCGCGCAGCAGCTCATCGGTGAACCGGTCACGGCGATTACCGAAAGCGGCGCACCGACCGGCAGGAAGCATCTGCTGCTGTGGAATCCGCCGGTGCTGAACGCCGATCTCGGGCTGCGCGCCTCGGCCCGATCGCAGACCACGCGCATCGCGCGGCTCGCGGTCAGATCCGGCCTCAAGACCATCGTCTTCGCCAACACCCGGCTCATGGTCGAGGTGATCACCAAATACCTGAAGGACGTGTTCGACCGCGATCCCCGCAAGCCGGCGCGGACGTTCGCCTATCGCGGCGGCTACCTGCCGACGGAGCGCCGCGCCACGGAGAAGAAACTGCGCGCCGGCGACGTGGACTGCGTCATCGCGACCTCCGCGCTGGAGCTGGGGGTCGACATCGGGGCGCTCGACGTGTGCGTCCTGAATGGCTATCCGGGCACCGTCGCCGGCACGTGGCAGCGGCTCGGCCGGGCGGGGCGGCGCAACCGCACGGCGCTCGGCGTTCTGGTGGCCACGAGCGAGCCGCTCGACCAGTTCATCGTGCGCAATCCCGAGTTCTTTCTCGGCGCGTCTCCCGAGCACGCGCGCATCGCGCCGGACCAGCTGCTGATCCTCATGGATCACGTGCGCTGCGCTGCATTCGAGCTGCCGTTTCGCGACGGCGAGGTGTTCGGCGGCGAGGACCTGGGCGCGCTCCTGTCCTATCTGGAAGAGCAGGGCGTCGTGCATCGCGAGGGTTCGCAGTGGCACTGGATGGCCGACAGCTATCCCGCGAACGCGGTGAGTCTGCGCTCCGTGGCGGAAGGCAACTTCGTGGTCATCGACACCACCGAAGGCAAGAAGGAAGTGATCGCGGAGGTCGATTACCCCAGCGCGCCGATGACGATTCACGAAGGCGCGATCTACCTGGTGCAGGCGAGCCCGTGGCAGGTCGAGCGGCTCGACTGGGACGGGCGCAAGGCGTTCGTCACGAAGACGACAGCCGACTACTACACCGACGCCATCGACTACACCAAGCTCAAGATTCTCGACTGCTTCGACGAAGCGCGCGCGGGTTCGGGCACCTGTGCAAACGGCGAGGTGCATCTCGTGCGCCGCATTCCGGGGTACAAGAAGATCCGCTACTACACCCACGAGAACATCGGCTATGGCAACGTCAACCTGCCCGACCAGGAGATGCACACGACCGCGGTGTGGTGGCAGGCGGACCCGCACGCGCTGATCGCCGCGTTTCCCGATCGCTGGCAGGCGCTCGACGGATTTCTCGGCGCGGCGTACGCGATGCACTACGTCGCGGCACTGCTCACCATGTCCGAGCGGCAGGACCTCGGGCGCGCGGTCGGCGACTCGCGATGCGACCTGGTCGGCGACGGTCGGCACCGACGGCCGCGGCGCCGCGCGGAGCTTCGACGGGCAGCCGGTGGACGTGGCGCACGGCGTGAAGGATTTTCGTCCGACAGTCTATCTCTACGACAACTATCCGGGAGGCGTCGGCCTCTCCGCACCGCTCTTCGATCTCCGCCAGCAGGTGGTCGAACGTGCTCGCGCCCTCGTCGCGGGATGCGATTGCAGCCACGGCTGCCCGGCGTGCATCGGACCGATCCTCGCGTCCGAGGAGGAGCGGGGTTGCTCGCCAAAGCGTGCGGCGCTCGTGGTACTCGATCTCCTGCTCAGCAGCAGCAAAGAAGATCGATCCCCGTGATGGGAGCCGAATGAATCTTAGGGATCGCCTTGCACTGCTGTCGAAGGAGGGCGGGCGATCGGCTGTCGCGCCCGTGCCGACCACGGCGGAAAGGCTGCAGCGTCTGCTCGATCGGTCGGCGCGGCGCGAGGTAGCGGTCAAGCGCGCGGAGGGCGAGGTCGCGGCGCTGCTCGGCGGCAGCGTGATCGCGTCCGGGGTCATCGTCGTCGAGCGCTTCTTCTTTCCTGACTACGTTCACGGCGGCGAGCCGGTCGCCGGGCTCTTCGAAGCGCCCCTCGATGTGCTGAACGACGGCCAGCCAGTGCGGCCGTGGGACCTGCTTTTCCTCGACACCGAGACCACCGGACTCGCGGGCGGCACCGGTACGCTGCCGTTCGTGCTCGGCCTCGCGCGCCCCGAAGCCGAGGGCTTGCGCGTGCGGCAGTACTTCCTCACCGGGTTCCAGGGCGAGGCCGCGATGCTCGACCACGCGCGGACCTGGCTCGACGACGCGACGCATCTCGTCACCTTCAACGGCAAGTGCTTCGACGTGCCGCTGCTCGCGACGCGCTATCGGCTCATGCGCCTCGCGACGCCGTTGCAGTCGAAGGGACACCTCGACCTGCTGCACCCGACTCGTGCGGCATTCGCGAACCGCTGGCCGGACTGCCGGCTGCAGACTGCGGAGCAGCGGCTGCTCGGCTTCGTGCGCGAGAACGATCTCGGCGGACATCTCATCCCGATGGTGTGGACCGAGTTCGTCCGGCTCGGGCGAGTGGACGACGTCCCGCGCGTGCTGGAACACAATCGCTGGGATCTCGTGAGCCTTGCGGGACTGCTCTCACGGCTTGCCGCGGTGTTCGGCGGAGGCGGACACGAGGACGCCGACCCGCGCGCGGTGGCGCGCCATCGAATGCGGCGCGGCGACGAAGCGGGGGCGCTGCGGCAGCTCGCCGAACGCACAGGGTCGCTCGGTATCGCAGCGCTGCTCGAGCTCGCGCGCCTCTATCGCCGCCGCGGCGAGTGGGAGCGTGCAGTGCCGATCTGGGAGGATCTGGCCGGGCAGGGCGTCGCGGAAGCGCTCGAGCGGCTCGCGAAGTACCAGGAGCATATCGGTCGCGATTTCGCTGCCGCGCTCGCCCTCACCGAACGCCTCGTGGCGCGGCAGGGCGCAAGACCGGAGCACGTGAGGCGGCGGCAGCGGCTGCTCGGCCGCGTGGCGGGGTGGTCGCAACGGAGCATGCATTCCGACTATCCGTAGGCGGCTTCCCGGAACCGTCGCGGCTGTCGCGGCTTGACCATCGTGGAGGTGGAGGTTAACGTTCGTCTTCCAGGAAAATCTTGGGTCGTCCTCGTGCGTCGTTTTTCGTCAACGAAGGGGGTACCGTGGCGTCTGAACATCGTCAAGCTTGGGCACTGAGCGAGATTCCGGGGCGAGCCATGCGCGGGGTCGCGAGACGATCCTTCCTTTTCGCCAAAGCGCACTACAAGCTGAGCTTGCCCAACCCGGCGCGAACCAATCCGGTGATCATCTACTCGGTCGGAAAGGTGGGTTCCACCTCGGTTGCAGCCACGCTGGAGGGGAAGCTGCCAGGACGGAGTGTTTCCCACGTGCACTGGCTGAGGTCCGAGCACCTCCGGGCGGACGAGGCACACTACAAGGATCGCGCACGTGCATATCGGGGGACTCGACGCATGGGGCGGTTCATGCCGCGATACGTCTGGCTCGGTCAGCACCTGAGCAGCGCCATCGCCGCTGCGCCGGCCGATACGATATGGGATGTGGTGACCCTCGTGCGCGATCCGGTCCGTCGCAACGTATCGTCGTTCTTCCAGAATCTCGAGCCCATGTTCGACTTCTGGCCCGCCGAGGAGCTGAAGACCCGCTCGGCGGACGAGGTCGCGGCGCGGCTGGTCGAGTTGTTCCTCGATTCCTACGTGGCGGGCAACCTGCCGGTCGAGCACGACGGCGATCCGTTGACGTGGTTCGACGTCGAGCTCAAGCCGGTGTTCGGGGTGGAAGTCTTCGCCAAGCCGTTTCCGGTGACGCGTGGGTACGAGATCTATGCGGGCACCAACTCTCGGGTGCTACTGGTGCGGCTGGAGGACCTCGATCGTGTCGCGCAGCCGGCCTTTGCCGAGTTTCTCGGCGCCGACGTAGGGCACGTGGTGCAGCGTAACGATGCCTCGGACAAGGTCTACGCGGATGTCTACCGCCGGTTCAAGCACCTTCTCAAGATGCCGTGTCAGTACCTCGATCGGATGTACTCTTCCCGCTATAGTCGACACTTCTATACCGAGGGAGAGATCGCGAAGTTCCGGTCTTCCTGGGGTCAGCGGCTGTTCGCTTGGCTCGCGTGCGAGATCGCCTGGCTTGCGTCGAGTGACTTCGACTTTCTGAGCGTCGCAGCCGTTTGAGGTGCCGGCCGCACCCTGCGGTCGAGGAGGGCCCGGCCGACTGCGGTTCGGCATGCGATGTAATCCCGGCGATGGAAGCCGCGCGGGGCTCGCGCACAGCGCGCGTCGACCGGCGCGCAAGGGGCGCCCGAAGCCGCATCCGCAGCTCGTGCTGCTACTGCAGTTGTCGATCTGCCACTTCGGAACATTTCGGAGCCGCGTTCGCTCTCATCTTCCATGCTGACCACTATCGGCCGCCTCCTCGCACTGCTCGACAGGCGTGATCGCCTGAAGCTTGTACTACTGGTGTTCGTGCTCATTCTGGTGGCGGTGGCGGAAATGGCGGGGATCGCAGCGATCATGCCCTTCATGGCGGTCGTGACCAATCCGGAAGTCATACACAGCCATCGCTGGCTGAATGCTGTCTACACCGGTCTTGGCTTTCGCAGCGACCAGTCGTTTCTGCTCTTTCTCGGCCTCGTCGTGCTCGCGTTCCTCGTGACGAGCAACATCGTCAAGGCTGTTGGCACGTTCCTCACGCTGCGCTATCACAATCGGCTCAATTACGCTTTGTCCCGACGTTTGCTGGCGCGCTACATCGCACGGCCGTACCAGTTCTTTTTGAAGCGCAACACGGCCGAGCTGGGGTCGAACGTGATCACCGAGGTCACCAGAGTCGTAACCGGGGTGCTCACACCGGCCACGACGATCGTCTCGAGCTCTCTGATGTGCCTTGCCATCATTGCCCTCCTCGTCGTCGTAGATCCCCTCGTCGCATTGGCCATAGCCGGGGTCCTGGGTATTGCGTATGGAACGATACTGCTCACGGCGCGGCGCAAGTTGAGCGAGGTCGGCAAGGAGCAGGTCAAGGCCAACCAGGAAAGACACAAAGTGGCCGGGGAGGCAATGTGTGGCATCAAGGACCTGAAGGTCCTGGGACGCGAAATCACGCTCCTGCAGCGCTTCTCCGTGCATGCGCATCGCCATGCCCGAAACAACGTCACCGCGGGCCTGATCGCGCAACTGCCGCGCTATGCGCTGGAAACCATCGCTTTCGGTGGGATCCTGGTGGTGGTGATGTACCTCGTCAGTCGGGGCGAGCGCGCGACCGACATCGCACCGCTCCTCGCCTTGTACGCCTTCGCCGGGTATCGACTCATGCCGGCGCTGCAGCAACTGTTCGCGTCCATCACGACGTTGCGCTTCAATGCTCCTTCGCTCGATGTCCTCTATCACGACCTGGGGGGGGGCCAGGGCGGTGACTTCGACAGCGTGGAGCGGCTGGAGAGGGCGCTTCATTCGCCCGTGCTGCCATTCGTTCGCGAGCTTCGTCTGCGCCGCGTTTCCTTCCGTTATGGCGACACTCCCGCGCCGGCCCTGCGCGATCTCGACATCGCAATCTCGCCTCTCACGTCGGTCGGTATCGTCGGACCGACCGGTTGCGGCAAGACCACCACCGTCGACATCATTCTGGGACTGCTTTCTCCGACCGAAGGGCAATTCCTGGTCGACGGGGTCGAGATCACACCGCAAAACCTCGCGGGCTGGCAGAAAAACCTGGGCTACGTTCCCCAGCACATCTACATCGCCGACGACACGATCGCGCGGAACATCGCATTCGGCATGCCGGACGAGGATATGGACATGAATGCGGTGCGGCGGGCAGCCCGCATCGCGAACATCGCCGACTTCATCGAATCGGAGCTGCCCGAGGGGTACGGGACCACCGTCGGTGAACGTGGGTTGCGCTTGAGCGGCGGCCAGCGCCAGCGGATCGGCATCGCCCGGGCGCTCTATCGCGACCCGAGCGTGCTCGTGATGGACGAGGCCACGAGCGCCCTGGACGGCATCACCGAAGAAAGCGTCATGGAGGCGCTGCACACCCTGTCGCGCAAGAAGACCGTCATCGTCATCGCGCATCGCCTGACGACGGTGAGGGAGTGCGATGTCATCTACCTTCTCGAGCGCGGCAAGATCGTCACCCAGGGCAGCTACCTCGACCTGATGCGCGAATCGGCGTGGTTCCGAGCGGCAGCGGGCGAGTGACCGCGTGGACCGATTGCAGGCGATGGCCACCTTCGTCGCCGTCGTCGAATGCGGCGGATTCGCCAGCGCATCGCGCAAGCTCAAACTGTCCGCTCCGATGGTGACCCGGGCCGTCGCGGAGCTGGAGGAACGTCTCGGCCTGCGCCTGCTCAACCGTACCACCCGGGTCGTGCGCCCCACCGACGCCGGCGCGCGCTATGCCGACGACTGCCGACGCATCCTGGCAGATATCGACGAAGCGGAAGCCGCCGCCAGCGGGACCGACGCTGCCGCACGCGGCACGCTCATGCTGACGGCGCCGGTGCTGTTCGGACATCTGTACGTGATGCCCATTCTCGTGAAGTATCTCCAGCAAGCTCCCGAGGTCGATGCGCAGTGCCTGTTCGTCGATCGGGTGGTCAATCTCGTCGAGGAGGGACTGGATGTCGCGGTGCGCATCGGCGAACTGCCGGACTCGTCGCTGCAAGCGGTCCGGGTCGGTCAGGTGCGGCGTGTTCTGGTGGCGGCACCAGACTACCTGGAGGCACGTGGCAGACCGTTGCGGCCCGAAGATCTCGCGCGGCATTGCATCGTGTCGGCGAGCGGCGTGACGCCGAACACCGACTGGCACTTCGTCGAGGACGGAGAGCCGGCGACGCAGAGACTGCATCCTCGTATGACAACCACGAGCAATGACTCCGCGATCGCCGCCGCGGTTGCCGGCTTCGGCATCGCGCGGCTGCTCAGCTACCAGGTGGCGTCGCACCTGCGTGCCGGAACCCTGCAGATCATGCTCGAGGAATTCGAGCAGCCGCCCTGGCCGATCCATGTCGTACACCGCGAGGGTCGGCGGGCCACGCAGAAGGTGCGCGGCTTCATCGACCTCGCGGTGACCATGCTGCGTGCCGACCCATCCCTGAACTGAGCCGGCCGCCGCCGTGCACGTGGCGGTCGAAGTGCGACCCCGGCGCGTAGCGCACGATGATGGTGGCGCGCGCCACCTCTCCCCCGACGCGACGCATCGGGATCAGAGGTCGAGCTCGATGCGCTCGCCGCCGTCCCGCGCCGGTCGCGCGCAGCACAGCAACACCTCACCTTCGGCCGGCCTCCAGGCGGTGGGTTGCACGTAGGTCACGCGGCCGGCGGTCATGCGCGTGGCGCAGGAGCCGCAGTTGCCGGCGCGGCAGGAGAATGCCGGCGAGAGACCATTGCTCTCGGCGAACTCCAGCAGCGTGCCGCGCTCGGGCGTCCACACCGCGGCCTCGCCGCTGCGCGAGAACAGCACCGTGGCTTCGCTGGCTGGTGGCGGGGGCGGCAGCGCAGCCGCGGCCGCGGTGTCGAACCGGCGCTCGAGCGAAGACGGGCCAAAGGACTCGGCCTGGATGCGTTCGTCGCGCACGCCGAGGTCGCGCAGCCCGTCGTATATCGACTGCATGAAGTTCGCGGGACCGCAGAGGAAGAACTCGTGGTCATCGAAGGGCAGCAGGCTTTTCAGCGTGTCCAGGGTCAGCGGGCCCCGGATGGCGCCCGGGCCGCCGCTGCTCAGCACCAGGTGTACCTTCACCGCGCCCTCGGCACGCGCTTCGAGCTGGCGCAGTTCGGCGCCGAAGGCGCGCGTCTGCTCGTCGTGCGCCACCTGGATCAGATGCACCGGCCGCGTGCGACGGTTGCGGAAGCCTTCGGAGACGACGTGGCGCAGGAACGCCATCATCGGCGTGATACCCACGCCGGCACCGATCAGCACGGCCGGCCGCCGCTGCTTCGCGTCGAGGGTGAACTGGCCCATGGGGCCGAGCGCCTCGATTACGTCGCCGGCTTGCACGTGGTCGTGCAGGTGGCTCGAAACCACGCCCTCGCGCTTGATGCTCAAGCGCAGCCCGTCGTCGCTCGGTGCCTGCGAGATGGTGTAGGTGCGCGGCAGCGGCGCCTCGGCGCCGGCCGGCTGCACGCGGATGGGCAGGTGCTGGCCGGCCTCGAAAGGCGGCACGGCGTGGCCGTCGGCCGGCTGCAGGTAGAACGAACGGATGACGCTGCTCTCGTCCACCACGCGCGTGACCTGGTACGGGCGCCAGGTCCTGGCGAGGCGCTCGGCCTCCTGGCGGCGCGCCGCCTCTTCCCAGGTGCCGGTGATGAGCGAGTTGGGCGACCAGTCGCGGAACTTCCATCGAAGCGGCAGCGCGTCGCGCAGGCGTCGACCGCTCTCGGGGCGGAAACGCCAGGCACGCTCGGCGCCCGCGAAGAATGCCAGTTCCGCGCCTTCCCAGATGAGCTCGGTGGTGCCGGTGAGGGTGAGCAGCTCGCCGGTCTCGTAGTCGATGAACAGGACGCCGGCCCGCGGGTTGAGTTGCAGGTTGCCCAGGGTCATGAAAAAGAAGTTGCCGGTGAAGTCGGGCACCACGAAGCTGCCGTCCTCGTCCACGCGAACGAAACCGGCACGCCCACCGCGGTGCGAGACATCGGCGCCGCGCCCGGTCTCGCCTGCGGCGGCCGGTGCGTGGGTGGCGACGAACAGGGTGTCGGAGCGGGCGATGAGGGCACGCGCCTCCTGGTCAAGGACTTCCAATTGCTCGACCGCGCGGGGGCGCTGGTCGTCGGGGGGGCGCACCCATTCGAACTCCCGGCCCTGGATGTACTGCGGGCAGTTGCCCAAGGTCTGGTCCACGCGGATCGTGAAGCCATGCGCATGCTCTGCCAGCACCTGGCCGTTCATGCGATTGCGCCGCCGCGTGTCGAGCTCGATGCCGAGAAAACCCAGCGGCGCGCCGGTTCGGATGCCGTTGGCAAGCGGGTCACCGGGGATCGGGCGGGCATGGATGTCGAGCGTGTGCTCGTCCCGCGCCTGCATGAAGCCGGGTTCACCGACCAGCACGGACGCCCACGGGCGCCCGGCCGGGTCGACCGAACCCACCAGCACGAACGGCAACTGGGCATAGAACTGCTGGTGCTCCCCGGGCATGAAGGTCCTGATGACCCGCTGCCCCACGTCGCGCATGCGGCCACGAACGCCCAGCCGCTCCTGAACGGCCTGCTCGCCGGGGTGGAAGGGGTCGTCTTCGCGCACGGCTGATATGTCCAAGGTGGCGGCTCCGGGGGTGGCGGGGTCCATCAGGCCGCCAGGCCGACCTTGTTCTTCTGCAGGGGCACGAAGCCGGGCAGCGCTTCGATGCGCGACAGCCACGCGCGCACGTTCGGATAGGGCGCGAGGTCCACGTTGCCCTCCGGGGCGCTGGCGATGTAACTGTAGCCGGCCACGTCGGCGAAGGTGGCGTGCTCACCCACCAGGAACGGGCGATTCGCGAGTTCCGATTCCATCACCTTGAGCAGCGCGTGCGCACGGCCGATGACCTCCTCGGGGTTGTACTTGGCGCCGAACAGGGTGACCAAGCGCGCTGCGGCCGGGCCGAAGGCGATCTGACCGGCGGCCACGGAGAACCAGCCCTGAACGGCGGCCTGGCCCTTGGGGTCGCGCGGGATCCAGCGGCCGGTGGCATCGTACTTTGCCGCGAGGTACACCAGGATGGCGTTGGAATCGAAAACCACGTCACCGCCGTCGTCGATCACCGGCACCTGGCCGAAGGGATTGAGCTTGAGGAACTCCGGCGTCTTGTGCGCGCCGGCCATGAGATCGACATCGATCGATTCATAGGGCAGTCCCATGAGCGACAGGGCGAGTTCGGCTCTGTGGGCGTGCCCGGACAGAGGGTGGCGGTACAGCTTGATCGGCTGGTTCGGCGTCATGGTTTTCTCCGAGGAAGAAGCTCGTTCGCGGGTGTCGGTGAATATCGCCTCCGGCGAACGCGAGCGGAGGTGGGCCAATGCGTGACCGAACTATCTCCCGATCGTCCCTGGAGGGGAATAGGCGCGGCGGTGAAGACACCGTTTCAGGTGTTGAAACGATGAAGCAGCCGAGCGATCCTCGACCGGCTCGAGTCTGTTCCACCCCGGCGGCGCGCGGGCGCTGGCTTGGCAACCTGAAGATCAACCTGACGGGTCGCTCGACCTGTGCTTCAGCGCAGCCGTTCCGCTCGCTTCGATGAGGCTCTTCCGATCGTCTACGAGACCCACGATGCGACGCCGGAAGACGGCATGTCGGAGCGCATCGCCAACGTCGAAGGGCGCCGGGCCTGGCAGCGCATGGGCGTCAGTACCTACAGGCCGGCCGCAACAAGGGCAGCGCGGGTCATCATGCGCGTAATTGCCTTACGACGTAAGCCAAGATATGCTTGCAACTCCTCGACGAATGCGGGACGAGCCATGTCGACACTGCTTGTTTCTTCGAAAGGCCAGATCGTGATTCCCGCCGAGTTGCGCCGCCGGCTCGGCATGGGGGCGGGTGCCCAGGTTGAGGTGGTGGAGGAATCCGACGGGCTGAAGTTGCGGGTCGTGCGCTCGGTGGGCAAGGCCGCTGACCTGACCAGGCTTGCGGGCATGGTGAAGGCGCCGGCGCGCGGTGTGCCGCGGCGACTGCAGGACTTCGATCCGGCGTCGATGCTTGCACGCTCGCGTCGCCGCAAGCCGTGAGGTCCCTGGATACGAACGTCCTGGCCCGGTTCTTCGTCGACGACGCGGACGATGCGCAAGCCGCCAAGCAAAGGCCCGCTGCCATTGCTGCCTTGTCGGAGCGGGCGTTCGTGTCGGTCACCGTGCTGATGGAGTTCGAATGGGTCATGCGCGGTTTCTATGACCTGCCACTGCGCGCCATGGTCAGCGTGTTCAGAGCGCTGGTCGGAATCGAGCACATCTCGATCGAAGATCGACCTGCGGTCATGGCGGCGCTGGACGGCTTCGAGAAGGGGCTCGACTTTGCCGATGCCCTGCATGTGGCGCGCAGTGCGCGCGCGTCGGCGTTTGCGACCTTCGATCAGCGGCTGGCCAAACGGGCAAAAGGCCTGGCCTTGAGTCCGTCGGTGGAACTGTTGGCGTGAGCGGTTCGCCCCCGGTAGCATCTCGATACACTGGCGTTGGCTGCCGGGGAGGTCGTCCGTGGAGCATTGCGCTCGGCTGGACACCTCTCTACTAATGCACCGTGCACACCATGCACGGATCGAACGACCGCACGACGTGCTGCACGGCGATCGGGGTTGTCTCACCCGGCTCGACCGGCGTGCCGACGAGTGCCTGCTCCAGCGCCCCCGGAATGCCTTCGGCATCGCGCGGCGAGAAATTCCAGGTGGTCGGCGCGATGATCTGGTAGTTGTGGATGCGCCCGCGCTTCACCTCCAGCCAGTGACCGAGGCTGCCGCGCGCGGCTTCGGTCAGTCCCTCCGCGCGTCCTTCGGCGGGCAGGCGTGTCTCTGTGCACCAGGGCTCGTCGGGCTCCAGGCGCGCGCACCCATTGCTCCAGCTGCGGCACCACGCAGGGCGATCTCCAGGATGCGCGCGACGACGCGATTGCGCACGTTGCCGCCGGAGCGCGCGACGAGATCGCGCACCAGCGGGTGGCCGGCGACTACTTGGCGCGCGAGCGCACCGGTCTCGACCACGCGGCCGCCCAACCGCGGTGCCTTGCACCAGCTGTAACCTCCAGTCTTGTCGGCATTGGGTACCGTCATCCCCTCGCTCGGATGAAGCGGTGCCTGCGGTGCCATCATCCAGCTATGACTGATGTCCTCGGCGATGGAATCCGAGTCGAGGGGCCGGAGCTCGCCATCCCAGACTCCCTGCGCAAAGAGGGGACCGTCTTCTTCCTGATACGCGCCATAACTCACGAAGGTATCAGTGGCGCGCCCGAGCGTCGTCAGACTGCAGTCGGCCGCCACCTGCAGGAAGAAAGGGAAGTCGGCGCGCCGCCGTGCCGCGACCCGGGCCCAGGCCGTGAGCTTGGCTTCGCTTGCCAGTTCTGCGACTGCCTCGAGCCCATCGCCGAAGACCTCGCGTTCGAGGAAGGCCCGAAACTCATGCAGGATCGTCAGCATGCGCAGGCGTTCCGCGACCTCCACCGGCTTCGCGCTGCCGCCCGGCTGGAGCGCGAGCGTATGCGGCCATTTGCCGGCGAGATATCCCATCAGGTTCAGCAACCGGGCACGAATGGCGAGCGCGGCCGCCGCACCTTCGCCGCGGGTCGCGCGAAAGCGCGCATCGGCGTGCTTGTGCCAGCGGCGACCCGCATAACATTCGCGCGCGAAGTCCGGCATGAAGAAGAGGTAGAAGTGGGTCAGGTGATCCGCGAGGTTCTCGCAGCCGAGCGAGAGGTTCTGCGCCAGAGCGGCCGTTTGGCGGCGGCGTGACACCGGCGAGCTGCGCCAGCGCACGGGCTGCGGCATGGGATTGCGACACCGAACAGATGCCGCAGATACGCGGCGCGAAGACCAGCGCATCGAAGGGGTCACGGCCGACCAGCATCTGCTCGAAGCCGCGATACAGGGGCGAGTTGACCCGCGCCTCGCGCACTGCGCCGTCCGCGACCTCGATCGTCACCTCGAGATCGCCCTCGACGCGATTGAAGGGACCGACGACAAGCCTGGGCACGGAGCTGCCGAGCCTATCTGCGAAACGGTTTCTTCAGCGCCGGGGCCACGACGCGCCTGTGCGAGCGGGCGTTCTCCCGCACGCGCCGCGGCGTGGCGGACTTGGACAGGGCGGCGAGCGCGACGAACCAGGCCTTGGGCATGTCCGTCGGCAGGCCGACCGGGATGCCGGCGATCTTGGGCGTCTGGGCGAAGGGATGCCCCGGATCCTGGAAGCCGGGCTCGGTGCACGCGATGCAAGCGAAGCCGCCGCGGGTGCACGAGCCCTCGCCGTTCCACAGCCGCACGTTGCAATCGGCATGCGCCAGCGTGCCCATGCAGCCCATGTTTTCCATCAGGCAACCGAGGTGCGAGGAGCGCTCGGCGCTCGCCTTGAACTCGTAGAACTCGTTGCGCGTGCAGCCGTGATGCACGAGGTGCTCCGCGAAGAGCCGCGGCCGACCGAACGCGTCGACCTCCTGCTCACTGGTTTGTCCAAGGGTGACGGCGAGCAGCGTATCCAGCATCCAGTTGGGATGCGGCGGACAGCCGGCAACGTTGATCACCGCCAGACCGGAGGCGGAACGATAGTCAGCTCCGAGCAGTCCGCCCGGCTCGTCGTCCTCGAACTGCAGTCCGCAGGCTTCTGCCGGATTGCCCGAGGCCGCGACGACGCCGCCGTAGGCCGCGCACGAACCGACCGCAACCGTCCAATGCGCCTTCGCAGCGAGGCGCTGCACCAGCGTGATCATCGGTTCCTCGCTCACGGGGCAACGCTGGAAGCGCCCGCTGCCGTGGGGGCCCCGCATCATCGCGCCCTCGATGCAGAGGATGTCGAGCGGCAGCGTGCCGTCGGCGCAGGATTCGATGAGGGCAGTGGCCTCCGCGCCGCTCGCCTCGGAGAGCGACGGATGCCACAAGCAGGTGGATGCCCGCAGCTTCCAGCGCGTCGAAGAGATGGGGCGACTGGGCGTTCAGCAGCGACATGGAGCAGCCGCCGCAGCTGCCCGCCTGCAGCCAGAGCAGATTGCGCTTCGGTTTCGGGTCCATGTCACTCGCCCTCCAGGCCGTAGCGCGCCAGCTTGCTGCGCAGGCCCACGCGCGAGAGGCCCAGCTCGTTCGCCGCCCGCGACTTGTTCCAGCGATGACGGATCAGCGTCTCCTTGATCACCCGCGCCTCCAGCGCCTCCAGGCGGTCCTTGAGGCTGCCGTCGATGCGGATCGCCTGTTCGATCGCCGCGACTGCCGCGTCGTCCGCGGCGCGCAGCACGCGCGGGCTCAGGAGCTCCGCGCCGAGGACGGGCCCGGTGCAAAGCGCCAGCATGCGCAGCACTTCGTTCTGCAACTCGCGCACGTTGCCCGGCCAGCGATAGGCGCGCATGCATGCGAGCGCCTCGTCGGAGAAACCGTCGACGTGCTTGCCGAGCGCCGACATCGCTTTCTCCAGCAGCTTGAGAGCGATGGGCGGGATATCCATGGGCCGATCGCGCAGCGGCGGAATGTGGATCGTCATCGCCGAGAGCCGATAGTACAAGTCCTCGCGGAAGCGGCCGCGCTCGATGTCTTCCTCGAGATCGCGGTTGGTGGCGGAGATGAGCGCGCACGTCGACCCGCCGCGACCGCGTGCTGCCGACCGGGCGCACCTCGCCTTCCTGCAGGACGCGCAGCAGCTTCACCTGGAACGCGGGCGAGGTTTCGCCGACCTCGTCGAGAAAGATCGTGCCGCCGTCGGCCTGCTGGAAGAGGCCGATGTGCTCCTCGTAGGCGCCCGTGAAGGCGCCGCGTTTGTGCCCGAAGAGCTCGCTTTCGAGCAGCTCGTCCGGCACCGCGCCGCAGTTCTCGACGACGAAGCTCGCCCTGGCCGCGGCTGCTGCCGTAGTGGATCGCCCGCGCCACGAGCTCCTTGCCGGAGCCCGATTCACCCGTGATCAGCATCGGGATGTCGTAGGCGGCCACCTTGCGCGCCATGTCGATCACCCGATTGAGCGGGCTCTCCGGCGCGCGCGTGATGCGATCGAAATGGTTCGCGCACTGCACCGCCGCCCGCTGCGCCGCCACCCGCCGCCGCAGCACCGGCTGGGCGGTGCGCAGCTCGAGATGCAGGCGCTGCTCCTGCATCTGCATGGCATACAGCTCGGCCGCATTGCGCAGCGTGGCAACGAGTAGATCCGGCTGCCACGGCTTGAGGACGAACTGGTAGATGCCGGCTTCGTTGATGCTGCTGATGATGTCCTCGGAGTCGGTGTAGCCGGAGATGATGAGGCGCACCACCTCGGGCCACTGCTCGCGCACCTGCTTCAGGAACTCGACCCCGCTCATGCCCGGCATCCGCTGATCGCACAGGATGACCTGAACCATCTCGCGCGTCATGACCTCGAGGGCCTGCTCCGCGGTGCCCGCCGTGAAGACCTCGAATTCTTCCTCCAGCGTGCGGCGCAGCGCTTCCTGCGAGCGGATCTCGTCGTCGACCACGAGGATTTCGGGTAACGCACCCATCAGGCAGCCGCCTCCCTTGGCTCGCCGAAGCCGCGGCTCCGGTGCCGCGCGAGGTGGCGCGGGGTCCAGGAATGCGGCACCTTCGCGACGAAGTTGTAGCGGGCGATGTGGTAGCTCGGGTCGAAGCCGTAGAAGTTGAGCTTCATGCGGTCCAGCTCTTCCGATCGGTAGGCGGCGAGCGGCTTTACCGCCTCGTCGAGCGCCCGCTGCCGCCGTTTTTCGGCGAGGCGCGCGGAGAGATCGGGGTCACGGGCGAGTCGCCTGCGCACGCGCTTTCACTTCATCGACGAAAGCCGCCTGCGGTGCCCAGACACGCGTCGATCAGGCCCGTCGCGGCCGCTTCGCGCGCGAGCAGCGGAAGGCGGCGCTGCATGAGTGCCCGGCCCGCCTCCATGCCGACGCGGCGCGGCAGCGAATAGGTCCAGTACTCCGAGCCGTAGAGATTGCCCATGTTCTTGTAGTGTGGGTTGAGCACGACGCCGTCGCGGGCCCACACTTCGTCGGCCGCCAGCGCGAGGAAGACGCCGCCCGCGCCGGCGTTGCCCCGCAGCGCCGCGACGACGAGATGGCTCGCGCACGTGAGCACCGCGAGCGCGACATCGTCGATCGCGTTGATGTTGCGCCAGGATTCGTCCGCCGGACTGTCCGCCGCCTCGATGACGTTCAAGTGGATGCCGTTCGACCAGAAGTCCTGTCCCCCCATCAGCACGATCACCCGGGTCGGACGCTGGGCGCGCCTGGTCGAAGGCGCTGCGCAGGCGCTGGCACTGGGCGGTCGACATGGCCCCGTTGTAGAAATCGAAGTGCAGGTAACCGACCTCGCCTGCTTCTTCGTACCAGATCTCGCGCCAGGTGCCAGCGTCCCGGGCGGCGAAGTCTTCGGCCGGCGCCTCGGGCACGCCGTCGACGCGCGCGTCCAACACCATCGTTGCGGGCAGCTTGTACGTGCGCTCGTCGGGCCCTGCGACCGGCTTCAGGTGCGTGATCCAGACGGCGCCGTCACGGGTCGAACGCAGGATGGCACCGTGGCGCCGCGCGATCACCGCACCCGGCGATGGACCGCGCAGCGTCGATTCCGCATGGGCATCGTAGAGATGACACGGAAGGTCCCAGCACCTCGTCGAGGACGCCGGGGTTGCCGTCCGCCGCGCGGATCTTCGCGAGCACGGTGCGGGTATCGTCGCGCTGCCCAGTCGATGCGCCGGTCGGCCTGCCGCATGAGGGGCCGCAAGCGGCCGCGCACGTCCGCCCGGGCGTAATCGAGCCGCTCCGGCCGAAAGCTTCCGGAAGCGAGCCGCTCGAGCGCGAGCAGCACGCCATCGAGCGCGGCCGCCGTCACCTCATGGCGATAGAGGCTGCTCTTGCGGGCCTCGCGCATGGGAAACCCGGCGCTCGCCCAGATGTCGCCGCCATCCATCTCCGCGTTCGCCTGCAGGACCGTGACGCCCCAGGTCGCTGCTCCCGTTCGTGATCGCCCAGTCGAGCGCCGACGGTCCGCGGTCGCCCTCGATGCCCGGATGCACCACGAGGCAGACACGGACTTCCAGACCGACGCGGGGATCGCGCGCTTCAGGAAGGGCGCGACGATCACGTCGGGGCGGAAGAGCGCCACTGCCTCCTCGGTCACGCTGTCGGCGATGTCGAACTCTACCGAGAGCTCGTGGCCGCGCGCGACGAGTTCCGCGAAGAGCCGCTGCGTCAGACTGTTGAAGGAATGGGTGAGGAGCAGGATGCGCATTGTTCGGTGAGGAGTAAGGAGTAAGGAGTAAGGGGGAAGGGGGAAGGGGAAGGGGAAGGGGTACGACTCTCGCTCGTCCCTCCTCACCCCTCTCGCCTCACGCTAACAGATTCGCGGCAACTGCTCGCCGGACAGCCAGTCGACCATGCGCCGGCCGCCGAATCCGGTCTCCATCTGCACGAAGCAGCGGGGGTCTTCGATCACCTCGCCGATGATCGCGGCGCCGCGGCCCAGCGGGTGGGCGCGCATCGCTGCCAGCACCGCGTCGGCATCCTCGGCCGGGCACGACGCAGACGAGCTTGCCTTCGTTCGCCACGTAGAGCGGATCGAGACCGAGCAGCTCGCAGGCGGCCGCGACCTCGATGCGCACCGGGATCGCCTCCTCGCGCAGCACCATGCCGACGCCCGACTGGGTGGCGATCTCGTTCAGCGTCGTCGCGACGCCGCCGCGCGTGGGATCGCGCAGGCAGTGGATCCCCGGCGCGGCTTTCAGGATGTCGGCGACCAGCCCGTGCAGGGCCGCGGTATCGGAGGCGATGGAGGTGGCGAAGCTCAGATTCTCGCGCAGCGACATGATCGCCACACCGTGATCGCCGACGGGACCGGAGAGGAGGATGGCATCGCCCGGACGGGCGCGGTCGCCGGCGACGTTTACGCCTTCCGGCACCACGCCCACACCGGTGGTGGTGATGAAGACGCCGTCGCCCTTGCCTCGCTCGACCACCTTGGTGTCGCCGGTCACGATCGGCACGCCTGCCTCGCGCGCGGCGCGTGCCATCGAATCGACGATGCGCTGCAGATCGGCCAAGCGGAAAGCCTTCCTCGAGGATGAAGCCGGCCGTCAGGTAGAGCGGCTGCGCGCCCGCCATCGCGACATCGTTGATCGTGCCGTGCACCGACAGGCATCCGATGTCGCCGCCGGGAAAGAAGAGCGGCGAGACCACGTGACTGTCGGTGGCCATCACCAGGCGCCCGGGCGGCAGGCGAAGACACGCGCTGTCGTTGCCCTGGCGCAGCCACTCGTTGTCGAAGGCGCGTACGAACATCTGCTCGATCAACTGCGCCATCGCGCGTCCGCCGCCGCCGTGAGAGAGGTCGACGCGGCCCCGCTTCACGTCCAGCGGGCGCACGTAACCCGGCTTGACCGTGCCGCCCATCAGCCCGCCCGCCTCGCCGCCCGATCGTCGAAGCGGCCGTAGGTGTAGTGCGCGGCGCAGGCGCCTTCGGACGACACCATGCACGACCCGATCGGGTTCTCGGGCGTGCAGACGCTGCCGAAGAGCTTGCAGTCCTGCGGTTGCTTGACCCCGCGCAGGATGGCGCCGCACTCGCAGCCCTTGGCGTCGGCGACGGAGCGATACTCGAGGTCGAAGCGGCCCTCGGCGTCGAACGTCCGGTACGCCTCCTTGATGCGCAGCGCGCTGTAGGGGACTTCGCCCAGGCCGCGCCACTCGAAGCTGCGGCGCAGCTCGAACACCTCGGCCACCAGCGCCTTGGCTTTCTCGTTGCCGGCCGGCGTGACCGCGCGCGAGAACTCGTTCTCCACCTCGGCGCGGCCCTCGTTCACCTGGCGCACCAGCATCAGGATCGCCTGCATCACGTCGAGCGGCTCGAAGCCGGCAATGACCACCGGTTTCTGGTACTCCTCCGCGAAGAATTCGTAGGGTTGCGAGCCGATCACGGTCGACACATGCGCCGGACCGACGAAGCCGTCGAGGGGCACGGTACCGAGCTTGCGCACCTCCGGCGATTCCAGGATGTTCGCGATCGCGGCCGGTGTGAGGACGTGGTTGCAGAAGACCGAGAAGTTGGCAAGCCCGAGCGCCTGCGCCTGCTCTGATCGCTACCGCGGTGGGCGGGGTCGTGGTCTCGAATCCGATCGCGAAGAACACTACCTCGCGCTCCGGCTCCTCCCGGGCGATGCGCAGCGCATCCGCGGTCGAGTACACCATGCGCACGTCGGCGCCGCGGGCCTTCGCCTTCACGAGGCTCATCTGTCCCGACGCCGGCACCCGCATCACGTCGCCGTAGGTGCACAAGGTCACGCCGCGCTCGAGCGCGAGTCCGATCGCCGAGTCCACGCGCCCGATCGGCAGCACGCACACCGGGCAGCCCGGGCCGTGGATCATGCGCAGGTTGGTGGGCAGCAGCCCCTCGATACCGTAGCGCGAGATGGCGTGGGTATGGCCGCCGCAGAACTCCATGAAGTTGTAGCGGCGGTCGGGCCAGACCGCGGCGCGCAGTGTCCGGGCGAGCCCGCGCGCCAGTCTTCCGTCGCGGAATTCGTCGATGTATTTCATGGCGTCGCCGCGTCGAGAGCGATGCCGCCCATCTCCGCGAAGAGCTCGAGAGTCCGCCGGGCCTCGTCCTCGTCCAGTTTCTGCAGCGCGTAGCCGACGTGCAGGATGACGTAGTCGCCGACCCCCACGCCCTCCACCAGCGCGAGCGAGATTTCCTTGCGCACGCCGCCCGCGTCCACGATCGCCTGATCGCCCGACATGAGCGCCACGACCCGGACCGGTATCGCTAGGCACATTCCGGAAGTCCCTCCCGGCTCGCCCGTGCCGCGACCCACGCCTGACCGAGGGCCACGCCGCCGTCGTTGGGCGGGGCGAGGCGCGCCTCGAGCACCTCGAGGCCGCGGGCTTCGAGCAGTGCGCGCACCGATCGGCTCAACACGCGGTTCAGGAAACAGCCGCCGCCCAGCGCGACCCGGAAAAGGCCGTGCGCGTGCGCCGCGCGTTCCGACCATTCCGCGAGCCCCGCCGCCAGCGTGGCGTGGAACACCGCCGCGCCGCGGGCCGGGTCGGGGATGTCGATGAGACGAGAGAAGAGCGGCCGCAGATCGAGCTGTTGGTCCAACGTGATTTCGATGGCATCGTGCCAGGGTGCAGCGGGGCCGTGCTGTTCGGCGAGCCCTTCCAGCAGCATCGCCGCCTGCCCCTCGAACGCGGCCTTGGGCTTGATCGCGTACAGCCCCGCGACGGCGTCGAACCAGCGTCCCATGCTGGAGGTTCGGGGGCTGCGCACGCCTTTCTCCAGCATCTCGCGCACCGCCTCGCCCGGGAACCCGGGAAAACGCCGCTCGATCTCGTCGCCGCGGCCGATCTCGTGCAGCGCCGCCGCGGCCATGCGCCAGGGCTGCGCGCGCGGCGCTATCGCCGCCCGGCAGCTTCAGTTCGGAAAGGTGGCCGAGGCGCTGGAAGTGCGTGCCTGCGACGCGCATGAGCTCGCCGCCCCAGATGCCGCCGTCTGCGCCCAGACCGACGCCGTCGAGCGCGAGGCCGAGCACCGGACCGTCGATGCGATGCTCGGCGACGATGGCGGCGATGTGCGCGTGATGGTGCTGCACGGCGAGACAGGGAATGCCGCGCTCCGCAGCGAGCCGCGCGGCGTGTGCGCTGGACTGGAAGTCCGGGTGCAGATCGCGCGCCACGATGGCAGGTTTCACCTCGAGCACGTGCAAGAGGTGGTCGACCGTGTGCTCGAAGGCGTCGCAGGTCGCACGGTTGTCGAGATCGCCGAGGTGCTGCGAGAGGAACGCCTCGTCGCCGCGGATCACGCAGACGGTGTTCTTCAGCATGGGCCCGAGCGCGAGCGCCGACGGGTAGGCGCGATCGAGACGTATCGCCTGCGGCGTGTAGCCGCGCGCGCGGCGCGTGAGCTGCAGCGCAGGCGCCCCCGACGCGGGATGCCAGCCGGCGTCGACGCTGCGCGCCACCGAGTCGTCGCACCGGATCACGATGTCGCGGTCGTGCATCAGGAATGCGTCCGCGATGCCGCCAAGACGCGCGAACGCCTCCTCGTTGTCCTTCACCAGAGGTTCGTCGTGCGGGTTGGCACTCGTCATCACGAGTGTCAGGGCGTGCGGCGCTTCGAGCCAGGCAGCACCGCGCGGGCGACCGGCTGCTTCGTGGAAGAGCAGGTAATGCAGCGGCGTGTACGGAAGCATCACGCCCAGCCACGCGAGCCCGGGCGCCACGCCCGGCAGCAGCTCGTCGCAGCCGCGGCGCTTGCGCAGCAGCACGATCGGCCGCTCGCGCGCGGCGAGCAGCCGCGCCTCGTGCTCGGTCACGTCGGCGAGCAGCGGCAGCGACGCCAGGCTGGCGACCATCACTGCGAAGGGTTTCTCCTCCCGCTGCTTGCGTTGTCGCAGCGCGGCCACTGCCCGCGCGTTGCGTGCATCGCAGACCAGATGGAAGCCTCCCAGTCCCTTGATCGCGACGATCTGACCGCGCTTGATCCGCGCGGCCGTTGCCGCGCAGGGATCACCGTTGACCCGCCTGCGATCCCGACCGAAGAGCGCGATCGGCGGCCCGCAGCGCGCACAGGCGGTGGGCTGCGCGTGGAAGCGACGGTCCAGGGGATCGTCGTACTCGCTCTGGCACTGCGGGCACATGGTGAAGCCCGCCATGCTGGTATTGGGGCGGTCGTAGGGCAGCGCGCGCGTGATGGTGTAACGCGGTCCGCAGTTCGTGCAGTTGATGAGCGGGTACCGGTAGCGCCGGTCGGACGGAGCGAAGAGCTCGGTCAGGCAATCAGGGCAGACCGCGGTGTCGGGCGTGATCGCGGTGGCGCTGCGCCCACCCTGGCTCCCGGCGATGACGAAACGGTCGGCCGCGGCCGTGACGGGCAAGGGATCGCATGCGACCGAATGCACTCGCGCGAGCGGTGGCGCCTCGCTTTGCAGCCGATCCAGGAAGGCCGCCACCGCATCCGGCACACCCTGTAGCTCGATCGCAACGCCGTCACCGTCGTTGCACACCGAGCCTCCGAGCGCGAGCTCGTGCGCCAGTCTATAGACGAAGGGACGGAAGCCGACACCCTGCACCTGTCCGCGCACGCGCACCTGCACCCGCACGGGCTCGGCGACCCGGAGCGCTGCGGTGAGATCGTCGTGCCGTCCCATCGCGCTCTCGTCAGGGCTCGCGGCTGGGTGGGGCGAGTCGTGCCTCCAGCTCGGCGACGCGGCGGCGCAGCGCGCTGACGGTCTCCAGTCGGCGCGCCTGGGCACCGGCCGCCTGCGCTTCGAGCCAGCGCACCCACTCGTCGAAACCCTCGCCGGTCGTAGCCGAAGTCCGGATGACCTCGATGCGGGGATTGATCCGACGGGCATATTCGAGGCAGCGCTCGACATCGAAGCTCAAGTGCGGCAGCAGGTCGACCTTGTTCAAGAGCATGAGATGCGACGCCCGAAACATGTCGGGATACTTGAGCGGTTTGTCCTCGCCTTCGGTAACGGAGAGCACGACCACCTTCGCGGCCTCGCCCAGATCGAAGCTCGCCGGACACACCAGGTTGCCGACGTTCTCGATGAACACGACGCTGTCGTCGGCGACGGTCAGGCGATCGAGGGCCTTGCCGATCATGCTGGCGTCCAGATGACACCCCTTGCCGGTGTTGATCTGCAGGGCGGGTGCGCCGGTCGCGCGAATGCGGTCGGCGTCGTGGGTCGTCTGCTGGTCGCCCTCGATGACGGCCATCGGGATCCGGCCCCGGAGCGCCTCGATCGTACGCACGAGGAGCGTCGTCTTGCCCGACCCGGGGCTCGACACCAGGTTGAGCGCGAGTACGCCGCGGTCGGCGAAGGTCTGCCGGTTCTGCGCGGCAAGGCGGTCGTTCTTGGCGAGGATGTCCTGCTCGATTCTCACCATGCGCGCCGGGGACATCCCGGGCGCGTGCGCACCAGCCGGTCCGAGCCCGTAGTGCAGATCGTTCGGCGCGGCGTCGACCCCTTCTGCGTGCTGGTGCACATGGGCATGGGCGGCCTCGTGACCGTGGTCGTGCTCGCCCGCATGGGCATGCCGCAGGACGGTGCCGTCCGGCAGCACTTGCTCGTGCACCTCGTCGTGGGCATGCGTGTGGTCGGCCTCGTGGACATGCGTGTGGGCGTGCACCGTGCCGTCGGCGTGGCGGTGCTCGTGCTCGTGCGATCCCTGTCCCTCGATGCGCGTCTCGCCCGCGCCGCAGCCACAGGTCGTACACATAGGTCGCGCCTCCTCGGAGAATCGATTGTCGGCCTAAACCATCGAGCCAAATTTGACCCACATCAACAAGAGCCGTTACTCCACTTCGATTTCCGCCACCCGCATTTCGGTCCCGCCCGTCACCTGCAACTGGTAGCTGCCGCAAACCGGGCAAGGCTCGAACGGGGCCGGGAGCGAAACGGTGTCACGGCACTGGAGACACCATGCCCGACCGGGGGTCTGGCTGATGTCGAGCACGGCGCCGGCAGCGCGGCCTTCCCGCGTCACGGCCTCCCAGCAGAATCGCAGCGCCTCGGTCTCCACCCCGGCCAGCGCGCCGATCTCGACGAATACCGTCTTCACGCGGGCGTCACCGTCCCGCGCCGCGGCTTCCTCGGCGATTTGCACGATGCTCTCGGCGATCGACATCTCATGCATGCTCGCACCTCTCGACCGCCACCGCATAGGGCACGCACGGATCCAGGGACTGCACGGCGAGCGCGGCCCGCTGCTCGACCTCCCGCGCATCGCTGGCAGGCACCTCGACGAGGTCCGCAGCGAGCGCCCCGCGGGGATGGAAGTTCCATTCCGTGGGCGCCACGATGTGGTAGGCCGTGATCCGGTCACCGGCGAGCGTCACCGCATGCGCGAGCAGCCCCCGCGCCGTCTCGACTCCGGCGATGCCATGCCCCGGACCGAGCGTCACGCCCTTGACCCAGGAGACCGAGGGTTTTGCGTCCAGCAGCCGGGTGAGGCGCGCTGGGGTCTCTGCAAGTTCGAGCCACCGTGCCAGAACGCGCTGGTACGCTCGGCTCGTGCTCGTCGCCAGGGCGTGAAGCAGAGGGTGCGCGGCCAGACGTGCCCGTGGGCCGCACTCCGCCGGAGCTTCCGCGTGGGTCGGCTGTCGCGAGAAATTGGGCTCGTGCTCGAGCGCTTCTCCGATCTCGTGCAGCAGGTTCTCCGTCAAGGAGGGAAGCGCCGCCATGCCGACGCTCGCGAGCGGCGCTGCCCGCACCGCACGCAGGAGGCGCGCGGCGGGTGCGTCGGAACAGGCCTCCCACTCGGCGAAGGCTGCCGGATCGGCGGGATCGAAGGGCCCGCTCGTCCCTGCCCATTCGTCCTGCAGCGCGGCGCGCAGGGCGCCGATGAAGTGCCGCCAGTTCTGCGGCGTGCCGTCCTCGCGACCGAGAACGCGCCGCAACTGCGCCAGCGCTTCCGGGCGCTCCCGCAAGCCGAGCAGTCCCGGCAGGTCGATCTGCAGGCGCCAGAGGTACTCGAGCGCAGCCTCCGCCAGCACCGCCATCTCGCGCTGGCGTACGTCGTGTGCCGCGACGCCGCGCGCCGCGTCCAGCGCCGCGGCGAGGGCCGTCGCCTGGGCCCGGGCGCAGATCGAAAACACCCGCGGCAGCAGCGCCTTGGCCTCGTCCGCGCGGCGTCCGGCGAGCAGCGTCTGGGCAAATTCCGGGCGGGTGGAGTCGATGCGCACGGCGCGGATGCGGCTGCCGTCCCACGCGACCGTCACCTGCACGCGGCCCTCGATGTCCATCGTCTCGACGCGTCGCTTTCGATATCCCCGAAGTGGTAAGTAGCATTCCATCAATCAGGCGACACTGTCTAGTGCGTGATCAGATCCGACGCATCCGGAGCGCATGCTTCGTCCCTAACCCTCTGATCACATTCAAACAAAAACTTTCAGAACGTTCGGTACGAGACTTGCAAACTAGACAGCAAAAATTCGAACCGGCCGTTGGCACTGAGACCCGACGGCTCCTGCGCGAAGAGGGGGATTCTCAATGCATCCGCAAACCGTCCGGGAAAGCTTCGTTGACTTCGACGCGATAGAAGACCGACTGGGGATGTCGCGCCGTGATTTCCTGAAGTTCTGCACCGTCATGGCGAGCACGATGGGTCTTTCCGCCGGTGCCGACGCGGCGATCGCGAAGGCGGTCGAGAGCGCGAAGCGGCCGTCGGTCATCTGGCTTCACTTCCAGGAGTGCACGGGTTGCACGGAGAGCCTGCTCCGCGCGAACCACCCGACCATCGAGCGGCTGATCCTCGACATCATCTCGCTCGATTATCACGAGACGCTCTTCGCCGCGGCGGGGCATCAGGCCGAGGCGGCGCGCCGGCAAGCCATGAAGGACCACAAGGGCAAATACCTGCTCGTGGTCGAGGGGGCCATCCCGGTCAAAGACAACGGCATCTACTGCAAGATCGGGGGCCAGACCGCGGTCGCCATGCTGAAGGAGTGCGCGGCGGACGCGGCGGCCGTAATCGCGATCGGCTCCTGTGCCTCCTGGGGCGGCGTACCGTCGACCAAGCCCAACCCCACCGGATCTTCCGGCGCGGGCGAGGTGCTGGGCACACCCGTCGTCAACCTGCCAGGCTGTCCGCCGAACCCGTACAACCTGATCTCGACGGTGGTGCACTACCTGACCTTCAACAACTTGCCCGAAGTGGACGCCAAGGGCCGGCCGAAGTTCGCTTACGGCCGCCTCATCCACGAGAACTGCGAGCGCCGCGCGCACTTCGACGCCGGGCGTTTCGCGAAGGAGTTCGGCGACGAGGGACATCGCAAGGGCTGGTGTCTGTACAAGCTCGGCTGCAAGGGTCCGGAGACCCACGCCAACTGTCCGGCCATCCTGTTCGGCGACGTGTCGAACGCCTCGTGGCCGGTGGGCACGGGCCATCCCTGCATCGGCTGCACGGAACAGGGCGTTGTCTTCACGAAGCCCATCCATGCGCTCGCGGAACTGAAGACGGTCACGCCGCCGGTGTTCTTCGCGCGTCCCGCAGAAGAGCGGGGGACCGGCGTGACCTTCGCCGCGGCGGCCGCACTTGCCGCCATTGCGGGCGCAGCAGCCGGCGGCACCGCGGTGCTCGCGCGCAACCTGGGCAAGCGGGCGCCGGAGCAGGAGCCGGGTGCTGCCAAGCCGGTCGAGAAGAACGGAGCGTAAGCCATGGTCATGAACCGTCGCAATTTCCTGAAGGCCGCGGCGGGCGGCACGCTCGCAGCGACCTGCACCACCCCGGTCGAAGCGCGCGAGAAAAGACCGATGCCCGAGGGTGCCGTCGGACTGCTCTTCGACGGCACGCTTTGCATCGGCTGCCGCGCGTGCATGTCGGCCTGCAAGGAGCAAAACGACCTGCCGCCGGAGCTGAACGAGATCGAGGGCGGCAACTACTGGGACGCGCCCCTCGACCTCTCCGGCCGCACCGTCAACATCATCAAGGCATACGTCGGCGGCGACAGCGACAAGAAGGACACCCTCGAGGGCTACGCCTTCACCAAGCTCTCGTGCTTCCACTGCGTCGACGCCTCCTGCGTGTCCTGCTGCCCGGTGTCGGCGATGACGAAGGATCCGATCACCGGCATCGTGAGCCACAGCAAGGACGCGTGCATCGGCTGCCGCTACTGCGTGGCGGCCTGTCCCTTCGGGATCCCGCGCTTCACCTACGACGAGACCTTCCCGCACATCAGCAAGTGCCAGTTGTGCAAGCACCGCATGGCGGAGGGCAAGTACGCCGCGTGCGCCGAAGTGTGTCCCACCGGGGCCACGCTATACGGCCCGGTGAAAGAGCTCAAGAAGGAAGTCGCGCGGCGCAAGTCGCTCGAGCCGGGCACGGAAGCCGTGTTCCCGCGCGGCCACATCGGATCCACCGACACGTATGTCGCGCGAGTCGGCAAGTACATCGACCACGTCTGGGGCGAAAAGGAAATCGGCGGCACGCAGGTTCTGCATCTCTCGGCGGTCCCGTTCGACAAGCTCGACAAGAAGCCGCTGCCCGACGTGGCGCCAGCCAGCGTCTCGGAAACGCTGCAGGACCGGATCTATCACGGCATGATCGCCCCCCTTGCCTTCCTGGGCGTGCTGGTAGTCGCTGCTAAACGGGGCATGAAGGCGATGGGCGAAGGCGAAGCATCGCACGACAAGCAGGCGGCCGCAGACCGCAAAGGAGATTGAGATGGCGAGCTCGCACGCTCATCCCGCGCCCGCCCCTCTGGGCGGCAAGCTGCTCACCCCGTGGACGGTCTTTTTCGGCCTGCTGTCCCTGGTCGGCCTCTACATCATCGGCAAGCGCCTGATCTTCGGCATCGGCGCGGTGAGCAATATCAACGACGGCTTTCCGTGGGGCATCTGGATGGTCTGGGACCTCGTCATCGGCGCCGCGCTTTCCTGCGGCGGCTTCGCGGTGGCACTGGTCGTGTACATCTTCAACAAGGGCCGCTACCATCCCCTGGTTCGCCCGGCGCTGCTGGCATCGCTCTTCGGCTATACGCTGGCGGCGACTTCCCTCTTCTTCGACCTGGGGCGCTACTGGAACTTCTGGCACGTCTTCTGGCCGCGCTACGCCCAGGTGAACTCGGTGATCTTCGAGCTGGCAGTGTGCATGACCGCCTACATACTGGTGATGTGGATCGAGTTCACGCCGACGATCATGGAGAAGTTCGGCATGCACGGGCTGCGGCGCCGGCTCGAGAAGTGGCTCTTCTTCTTCATCGGCCTGGGCGTGCTGCTGCCGGCGATGCACCAGAGCTCGCTCGGATCGATGCTGGTGATCTTCGGCCAGCAGATCCATCCTCTGTGGCAAACGCCGCTGCTGCCGCTGCTTTTCCTGATCTCGTGCCTCGCCATGGGTTACGCGATGGTGGTCTTCGAGGCGTCCGTATCGTCGGTCGGCTTCCGGCGGCCGTTGGAGATGGACATCCTCTCCGGCGTCGGTCAGCTCCTGAAGTGGTTCCTCCTCGCCTATCTGGTGGCGCGCTTCGGCGATCTGATCTGGCGCGGTGCGCTTGGCTACGCGTTCGAACCCGGCGTCCGTGCGCTGATGTTCTGGGTCGAGAACGGTCTCATCGCGATCGCGGTCGCGTTCCTGTGGACGGAGCGCCTGCGGCGCAATCCGCAGAAGCTCTTTCTCGCGGCGGTGGCAATGGTGCTGGGCGGCGTGTTCTACCGTCTCAATGCCTTCTACACCGCCTATGACACGGGCGACGGCTGGAGCTACTTCCCGTCCCTGTCCGAAATCCTGGTCACCGTGGGCTTCATGTCCATGGAGATACTCGCGTTCATCATCGTTGTGCGCCTACTGCCCGTGCTGCCCGCGCAAGAAGAGCCTGCGCCGGAAGCCGCCGCGGCGAGCTAGTGCGACTGGGGGAGCAAGAAAATGTCGAAACGCATCACGATCGATCCGATCACCCGCATCGAAGGGCATCTGCGCATCGACTGCGAGGTGGATGGCGGCAGCGTCAAGAAGGCCTGGGCTTCCGGCCAGATGTGGCGCGGGCTCGAAGTCGTGCTGCTCGGGCGCGACCCGCGCGACGCGTGGGCCATCACGCAGCGCTTCTGCGGCGTGTGCACGACCGTCCACGCCATCGCGTCGGTGCGCGCGGTCGAGAACGCGCTCGACATGGAGATCCCGGTCAACGCGCAGTACATCCGCAACATGATGATCGCCGCGCACGCCGTCCACGACGAGATCGTGCACTTCTACCATCTCTCCGCGCTCGACTGGGTGGACGTGGTCTCGGCGCTGCAAGGCGGATCCGGACAAGACAGCCGCGCTGGCCGAGAGCCTGTCCACATGGAGCGGGAACGGCAAGTACGAGATGCGCAAGGTGAAGGAGAAGCTCGCCGGGTTCGTCGACACCGGGCAGCTCGGCATCTTCACCAACGGGTACTGGGGGCATCCCGCCATGAAGCTGCCGCCCGAGGTGAACCTGCTCGCGGTGGCGCATTACCTCCAGGCGCTGGAGGTGCAGCGCAAGGCCAACAGGATCGTGAGCATCCTGGGTTCCAAGACGCCCCACGTCCAGAACGTGGCGGTCGGCGGCGTTTCCAATCCGATCGCCGTCGACAGCCAGTCGGTGCTGTCGATCGAGCGACTGCTCGCGGTGAAGAGCGACATCGACGAGCTGCGCGATTTCGTGCAGAACGTCTATCTCGTCGACGTCGGCGCGATCGGAGCGTTCTACGCGGACTGGACGAAGTACGGCGCGGGCGTCACGAACTATCTCGCAGCGCCGGATTTCCCGCTCGACACCAAGGGCACGAAGTTCGTGACACCGGGCGGCTATATCAAGGCCGGCAATCTGGAAAGCTACAAACCGATCACGCAGTTCGGCGATGCACTGCTGCGCGACAACGTCGCGGAATCGGTCAAGCACTCCTGGTACAAGGGGGGCAACGGCGCCCTGCATCCCTACAAGGGCGAGACGGTGCCCGATTACACGGACTGGCAGGACAACGGCAAGTATTCGTGGGTCAAGTCCCCCACCTTTGCGGGGGAGCCCGCGCAGGTCGGTCCGCTCTCCCGGGTGATGTGCGCCGTTGCGGCAAAGCACGAACCGACGATGAAGCACCTGAACCGCGTGATCGAAATCGTGACGACCGTAGGCAAGATCGAGTTGCCGCTCTCTGCGCTGCACTCGACCATCGGCCGGCATGCTGCGCGTGCGGTGATGTGCGCCGTCAACGTCGATATCCTCGATGCCCAATGGACGATGCTGATGGAGAATCTCGCCAAGGGCGATCTCAAGACCTTCAACAAGCCGGTCTTCCCGAAGGGCGAGCAGCAGGGCTTCGGGATTCACGAGGCGCCGCGCGGTTTGCTGTCGCACTGGGTGGTCATTGCGGACGGCAAGATCAAGAACTATCAGGCGGTCGTGCCGACGACCTGGAATGCGGCCCCGCGCAACGAGAAGGACGCGCCCGGACCGTACGAGGCATCGCTCCTGGGAACTCCCATCGCCGATCCGGAGCGTCCGCTCGAAGTGCTGCGCACCGTGCACTCTTTCGACCCTTGCCTCGCCTGCGCGGTCCATATGGTCGACACGACGCGCCGGGAAATCATGAAGGTGAGCGTGCGGTAGTGCTGCCAGGGAGACTGTACGTGCGAATCGTCGTGCTCGGGATCGGCAACATCCTGATGTCGGATGAAGGCGTGGGGGTAAGGTCAGTGGAGGAGCTCGCCCGGCGGTACGACCTGCCGCCCGAGGTCGAGGTGATCGACGGGGGCTGCTCGGGGATGGAGATGCTGGACGATCTCGCCCGGGCAGACCACCTCGTCATCGTCGATGCGGTCGAGGCGGAGGTGTCGCCGGCGAGCATCGTCACGCTCCGCGGCGACGAGGTGCCGGCATTCTTCACGGTCAAGCTCTCGCCCCATCAGGTCGGGCTGTGCGACGTGCTCGCAGCACTCAGGCTCATCGACGAGAGCCCCGACACGCTTACGCTGATCGGTGTCCAGCCGTATTCGCTCGACCTCGCGCTGGAGCTGTCGCCGCAGGTCGCGGCGACGCTGCCGAAGGTGGTCGCGCGCGTGGTGGAAGAGCTCGTCGCCCTCGGCGTGAGGCCGGCCTTGCGGCAGGCCGCCTGACCGGAGCCCGCGCGATGTGCATGGCGATCCCGTCGCTCGTGACCGAGTTGGGCGAGCTCTCAGCGACCGTCGAGTGTTTCGGGGTGGCGCGCGAAGTCAGCGTCGCGCTGATGAGCGAACCCCTGGCGGTCGGCGACTACGTGCTCGTGCGATCCGGGCGCTACGTCGTCGAGCGCATCGACGCGGCGAGCGCATTGCAGGCCCTTGCCGTGATGGAGCGACTGCTCTGCGACAGCGCAGCGGTGGAGTCCACGGCGCAGAGCCTCGGGCTCCTGACGGTCGCGGGACCAGCATGACCACCGCCGGCCGTTATCTGCGTCACGAGGGTCCCACCGTCGTGGCCGAGCACTTCGGTTTCAGCGAGAATCCGGCGCCGACCCTGGAGCGCGCGTTCGACGACGTTTATCTGCATCGCATGCAGGACGTTCCGCTGTGCAATCACGCGCTGCGGGTGGAAGCGGTGAGCTTCCGGCGCACGGACGCGGGCTGGCTCGGCGTTCTCGTCACCCCCTGGTTCATGAACGTCATGCTCCTGCCTGCGCGCGGGGCACGCTGGACGCACATGGTACTGGGCGCGAAGCGCTGGCACCGGTTCGCTTCCGGTGACTACGAGCTCTTCGGCAGCGAAGAGGAGGGGGTCGGGGAGTATCACTACTTCTCGCTCTTCTCGCCCATGGCAGGCTTTTCGTCGCAGGACGAAGCGTTGAGCGTCGCGCAAGCCGCCCTCGCGCTCTTGATCGACGCGGATACCGCCGACAAGGTCGAGGCGTTCGCGTCGGGCCACGCGCGCCAGGCGGAACGCGCGCGCGCCCCGGCAACCGACGGTGCGCCGGTCGATCTTGCCAAGCGCGATTTCCTGCGCGGTCACTTCTCCCGGACGCGCCACTGAACGTGCGCGGCGCGGTTTGCGGGGGACGGCGGCGCGGCGTAGGCTTCCGGTGGCGCGGGAGACGCCGTCGCGACGGAGAGCCGAAACATGACCGAACGATTCACCATCTCGCTGGATGCGCGGCTCGCGAGGGAGTTCGACGCGCTGATCCGCGCCCGCGGCTACCAGAACCGGTCCGAGGCGGTGCGCGACATCCTGCGCCAGCATCTGGAGAGCCACCGTCTGCGCACCGACCAGGCGCCCTTCTGCGTCGGCAGCCTGAGCTACCTCTACAACCACCACGAGCGCGTGCTGGCGGAGCGTCTGACCGCCTTTCAGCACGATCACCACGATCTGGTCGTCTCGACCATGCACGCCCACCTGGACCACGAGCACTGCATCGAGAGCGTCATCGTCCGCGGCCGCACGCCGGAGGTCAGACGGTTTGCCGACGCGCTGATGGCGCAGCCGGGCGTGCGCCATGGTGCGCTCAACCTCGTGCCGGCCGACATGGATGCCGGTGGGCACGCTCATCGGCACGTCCATAGCCATCCGAAGAGCTGACGAAGGTTCTCCGGCAATGCACAAACCCCTCGACTTCCGACAGGCTCTGGAGGCCGATCCCGGCGGGCCTGCCCGCCCCGGCGCGAATTCGGGGGAGGAGACCTGGATCGAAGTCATCCGCAAGATGGACGAGGTCTACAACGAACTGCTCCAGTACGAGGTGGCCCTCGAGCAGAAGAACGCTGCGCTGGAGGAGACGCAGCAGTTCCTCTACAGCGTCCTGGGCTCGATGACCGATCTCCTGATCATCTGCGACCGCACCGGAGTGATCCAGGAAGTGAACGTCGCCACTACGCAGCTGCTGGGTCGCTCCGAGGACGAGTTGCGCGGAACACCGATCGCGACGTTGCTCGCGGACGAGGAGTCGCGCCGGAAGGTGGAGGCCATCTTCGCGCGGGCTCGGGTCGATCCGGTCAGCGACTGCGAAGTGGTCTTCAAGAGCGCGGACGGGCGGTGCGACCCGGCCTCGATCAACTGCGCGCCGCGCTTCAACAAAGTGGGCAAGGTCGTGGGGGTGGTACTGGCGGGCCGGCCGATCGGCGAGCTGCGGCGCGCCTACCACGCGCTCCACGAAGCGCATCAGGAGTTGAAGCAGGCGCAGCAGCAACTGCTGCAGGCGGAGAAGATGGCGTCCCTCGGGCGCCTCGTGGCGGGTGTTGCGCACGAGCTCAACAATCCGATCAGCTTCGTTCTCGGCAACGCGCATTCGCTGACACGTTACATGGCAAGACTCAAGACCTATCTCGATGCGCTACACGTGGGCACGCCCGGCGACCGGCTCGATACGATGCGGCGCGAGCTTCGCATCGATCGCCTCCTCGTCGACCTCGAGCCGCTGATCGCCGGCACCATCGAGGGCGCGGAGCGCGCGCGCGACATCGTCGACGGGCTGAAGCGCTTTTCCGCGATGGGAAAGGAAGAGCGCCAGCGCTTCAATCTGACCGAGATCATCGAGACCGCCGTGCGCTGGGTGATCCAGGCGCGGCCGAAAGCGTTCGCCGTCGAGCGCGACTTGCCTCCCGAGTTACCGGTGCGCGGTTCGCCCGGGCAACTGCAGCAGGTGGTGATCAACCTCGTGCAGAATGCGGCGGACGCGACCGCGGGCACGCCGAAGCCCAAGCTCGTCATCCGCGGCGAGATGCGCCACGGCCAGATCCAGGTGAGCTTTCACGACAACGGTCCCGGGATCGAGGAGTCGGTGCTGGACAAGGTCTTCGACCCCTTCTTCACCACCAAGCCGGTTGGGAAGGGCACGGGTCTGGGACTGTCCATCGGCTACGGCATCGTCGAGCGCCATGGCGGGCGCCTCGCGGCCGCCAACCATCCGGAGGGCGGTGCGGTGTTCGTCCTCACGCTGCCGCTTGCCGGAATCTGACGCCAGCTTCGAATGACGCACTATTGCGATGAGCATTAAGATCAATTGATAAGAGTTCTTAAGCAGCGCTATGATTCGGTACAGGGAGAAAAAAACATGGAGACACCGGCTGGCGACTGGGTCGCGCTCGCAGCGCTCGCGTTCACGCTCGGCTTGAAGCACGGGCTCGACGCCGATCACCTGGCCACGATCGATGGGCTGACCCGCTTCAACGCCCGGGCACGCCCGGCGATGGCGCGCTGGTGCGGGGCGCTTTTCTCCCTGGGTCACGGCGCGGTCGTGGTGGTGGTCGCCGTCACTGTCGGCACGGTGGCGCGACAGTGGGAAGTCCCCGCCTGGGCGGGGGACCTCGGGGCCTGGATCTCCATCGCATTTCTGCTTGCGCTCGGCCTCCTCAACCTCACGGACGGTGCTGCGCACGGACCCGGACGGAGTCGTGCGTCCGGTCGGCCTCAAGAGCGGTAGCTCGGCCCGCCTGCAGCAGACCGACAGTCCCTGGCTGGTCGCCGGCGTCGGCGCGCTCTTCGCGCTTTCCTTCGACACCATGAGCCAGGCCGCCCTGTTCGCGCTGATGGGCGCGCAGTTCGGCAGCTGGGTCTACGCCGCTGCGCTGGGGCTCGCGTTCATGGTCGGCATGCTCGTCACCGACGCGCTCAACGGCCTGTGGATTTCGCGGCTCCTCTGCCGTGCCGACGACGTCGCTCGCATCGCTTCCCGCACCATGGCGTTGACCGTGGCGGGGCTCTCGCTGCTGGTGGCCGGATTCGGCGCGGCCCGCTATCTCTCGCCGGCGGTCGACGCCTGGAGTGAAGGCAGGGAGCTCAGCTTCGGAATCGGCGCCATTGCCGTCATCGCGTTGAGCTTTCTGTTCGCGATGCGCCTCGCGCGTCCTGCGCTCACATCCGGATCCTGGTCCAAGACGTAAGGGATTTCGCAGAGCCCATTTTCTTTGGGACGCGGTTATGAAGAACAGACATAATCGCTTAACCTTGCCGCGTCATGTTGGTGGCCGTCCTCGCTCTCGCGCCCATGTGCGACGACCCTTGCCGCAGGACAACGACCGTGGCACCGAAGGTCGACGTGATCGCCCGCTACGAGTTCGAGCCCGGCACCGGCGACTCGGCGAGCGAGGGCTTCGTCACCCGCGAGGGCATCCTCGCAGCGTCCGCTGCTGCGCCCCGGCGAAGTGCTCGAGACGGTGCCCGGGCATGGTCGTCACGCAGCACTCCGGCGACGGCAAGGCGAACCAGTACTTCCTGCGCGGCTACAACCTCGACCACGGCACCGACTTCGCCACCTGGGTCGCGGGCATGCCGGTCAACCAGCCGACCAATGCCCATGGCCAGGGGTACATGGATCTCAACTTCGTGATCCCGGAGCTCGTCTCCGGGCTCTTGTTCAAGAAGGGACCCTACTACGCCGAGGACGGCGACTTCGCGTCCGTGGGCTCGGCGCGAATCTTCTACGTCGACAAGCTGCCGTCGAACATCGCCACCGCTGACCGGCGGCTCATACGGCTACGCTCGCGCGGTCATGGCGGGATCGCCCGAGGTGGGTCCCGGCAACCTCGTCTACGGCGTCGAGTATCAGCACAGCAACGGGCCGTGGGTGGAACCCGCCAACTTCAACAAGTACAACGGCGTGTTGCGTTACGCCCAGGGCACGCCGGACAACGGCTTCAACGTCACCGCGATGGGCTACTACGCGAACTGGGGTTCCACCGACCAGATTCCCCTGCGCGCCGTCGACAGCGGTCTCATCGATCGCTTCGGCGCCGTCGACACGACCGATGGCGGCAGCTCCCAGCGCTTGAGCCTGTCCGGCGAATGGCGGCAGTCCGAGGGCAACGTCAGCCGCGCACGCGAACCTGTACGCGGTGCGCTCGCGCCTGAACCTCTTCTCGAACTTCACCTACCTGCTCGACAACCCCGAGAACGGCGACCAGTTCAAGCAGGCGGAGAACCGCACGCTCTTCGGCGGCACCGCGAATCAGACCTGGCTCACCCAGTGGGGCGGCCGTCCCGTGACGCAACACGCGTCGGGGTGCAGTTGCGGCGTGATCGCCTGAACCCCGTGGCGCTTTATGCCACGCAGGCGCGACAGATCCTGTCCACGACCCGCGAAGACCAGGTCACCATCATCAATCCGCAGGCCTATCTCTCCAACTCCATCGAGTGGACGCCCTGGTTCCGCACGCTCGCCGGTCTGCGCTACGACTACTTCCGCTTCGACGTCGACAGCGACCGCTTCGTGAACTCCGGCGACAAGTCCGATTCGCAGGTCTCGCCGAAGATCTCCGCGATCTTCGGCCCGTGGGCGCAGACCGAGCTCTTCCTCAACTGGGGCAAGGGCCTGCACAGCAACGACGCGCGCGGCACCACGACCCGCATCGATCCGAAGACCGGCGAGCTCGTGCAGCCGGTGACGCCGGTGGTCTCGACCTACGGCTACGAAGCCGGATTGCGCAGCCAGCCGCTGCCGGGCCTCAACACTACGCTTGCAGTCTGGGCGCTCGAGCAGGACTCCGAACTGCTCTTCATCGGCGACGCGGGGACCACCGAGGCGAGCCGGGCTTCGAAGCGCTCCGGCGTCGAATGGCTCGTGCAGTACGTGCCCACGAGCTGGCTCGCCATGGATCTCGCCCTCGCCTTCACCCGCGCGCGCTTCACCGAATTCGATCCTGCGGGCGATCGCATTCCCGGCGCGCCGGGCACGGTGGGATCGGCGGGCATCACGGTCGGCAATCTGAACGGATTGTTCGGCAGCCTGCGCTGGCGCTACATCGGCAACGTGCCCCTCATCGAGGACAACAGCGTGCGCGGTCGAAGTCGCTCTCGCAGTTCAACGGACGCGTCGGGCTATGCCCTGAACGATCAATGGCGCGTGTGGCTCGATGTGTTCAACATCTTCAACAGCGGCGACAACGACATCGAGTACTACTACGTGTCGCGCCTGCCCGGCGAGCCCGCCGAGGGCATCGCGGACCGGCACTTCCATCCGGTGGAACCGAGGATCTTCAGGGTGAGCGTGTCGGCGGCGTTTTGAGCGGTACCGTCGAGGCGGCCTTCGGCCGCCTATGTCGCGAAACCGAAACCGCTTCACACGTTGAAGCTCTCTCCGCAGCCGCAGCTCGCCTTCACGTTCGGATTGTTGAACTTGAAGGCGGCGTTCAAGCCCTCGCGCGCGTAATCGACCTCCATCCCGTCCAGTGCAGAGAAGCTCTTGGGATCGACCAGCACGGTCACGCCGTGACTCTCGAAACGCAGATCGGAAGGCTCAGTGTCGTCGGCAAACGCAACTTGGTAGGCCAGCCCCGAGCAGCCGACCGTTTTCACGCCCAAGCGCAGACCGAGGCCCTTCCCCCGCTTCGCAAGAGAGCTCGACACGTGGGCGGCGGCCCGTTCAGTCAGTGTGATTGCCATGGTGTGAACCTGATTCCTGAATGGTTACGGATTGAATCTTACCCCGATCTCGCGTCGCGTTTACGCGGTGAGCGCCGTGAGCCCGCGCAGCCGCCCGACCACGCGGGCGAGGGCGACGAGGAAGGCTTGCAATTGGGCGGCCGTGTTCGGTTCGCCGAGGCTCACCCGCACCGCGCCGCGCGCCAATTCCGCGGCCACTCCCATCGCCAGCAGCGTCGCGCTCGGCTCGGGGTTCGCGCTCGAGCACGCGGCGCCGCTCGCGACGGCGTAGCCGGCGCGATCCAGCTCCACGACGAGGGTCTCGCCCTCGATGCCGGGGAGCGCGAAGTAGCTCGTATTGGACAGCCGCTCGGCGCCCGCCCCGAAGACGACCGCGCCGAGGTCGCGCAAGCCCGCTTCCAGGCTGTCCCGCAGCGTGCGGAGCCGCGCCGGCGTTTCCTGGAGGCGGGCCACCGCCAATTCGCACGCGGCACCGAAACCGACGATGGCGGGGACGTTGAGCGTACCGGAGCGCAGCCCCCGTTCGTGCCCGCCGCCGCGCATGATCGGCTCGAGCTGCAGGCGCTTGTCGACCACCAGCGCCCCCGCCCCCTTGGGTCCGTAGATCTTGTGCGCCGAGAGGGTCATCGCGTCGACGCCGAGACGCGCGAAATCTACCGGCACCTTGCCCAGTGCCTGAACCGCGTCGGTATGGGTCACGGCACCTTGCGCCCGCGCCATCTCCGCCGCGCGCACCACATCCTGGAGGACGCCTGTTTCGTTGTTGGCGAGCATCACCGACACGACGCCGGTCGGCTTCTGGAGTGCTTCCTCGAGGTCGGAAAACGCGAGACGCCCGGCGCCGTCCACGGCGATGCGGTGCAGGCTCCAGCCGCGCCGGGCGAGGGCAGCCGCGGGCTTGGCGACGCACGGATGCTCGATGGCGCTGACTGCGATCTGACCGGGATTCAGGCGGGCTGCGGCACCCTGGACGAAGAGGTTGTTGGCCTCGGTGCCGCTGCTCGTGAAGACCACCTGGCCCGCCTGCACGCCCACTGCCTGTGCGACCTGCTCGCGGGCGCAGTTCACCGCCCGCAATGCGACGGTACCGAAGCCGTGACGGCTCGCCGCGTTTCCGTAGTGCTGCCGCAGGAAGGGCAGCATCGCCTCGAACACCGGTTCAGCGATCGGTGTGGTCGCGTTGTGGTCGAGATATACGGCGGTCACCGGGTGGTGAGGCTCAGACCGCGACGCTCGGCGTCACCCGTTTCGCCTCGCCGTCCGGCCGTTCGACCCGCTGCATGACGACGA
Organism: uncultured beta proteobacterium; assembly: GCA_963734295.1. Lineage (GTDB taxonomy): Bacteria > Pseudomonadota > Gammaproteobacteria > Burkholderiales > JAEUMW01 > JAEUMW01. The sequence continues at coordinate 253,119 of CAVTGS010000012.1, forward strand.
CTTCTTCGGTGCCGTCACCGCGGACAAGCTGGGCAAGGTCGACCGAGTGGAGGTAGTCGAAGATCACCTTGTTCAGGTTCTGCCACAGATCGTGGGTAAGGCATTTCTGGTCGTCCTTGCAGTTTTGCATGCCGTGACAGCGGGTGGCGTCGATGGGCTCGTCCACCGCGAGGATGATGTCTGCGACCGTGATCTGAGGCAGCGTCTTGGCGAGGCGGTAGCCGCCGCCGGGGCCGCGCACGCTCGACACGAGCCCGTAGCGGCGGAGCTTGCCGAAAAGCTGTTCGAGGTAGGAGAGGGAAATCTGCTGTCGCTCCGAGATATCCGACAAGGTCACGGGCCCGTTTCCGGTCCGCATGGCCAGGTCCATCATCGCCGTCACGGCGAACCGCCCCTTCGTGGTCAAGCGCATGTTCTCTACCTCCAAGTGAAGTCAAGAGAAACAATCGGTTAGGCCACGATCCCGACGGCTCTGCTCGACATTGCGTTACCCGAAGCAATTAGTCAACGATCCGATTCAGGTAGTTCGCGTCGAACTTGTCCGCGGTCGCCTTTTCGTCTTCGACCGGCACGCCGAGGCGCTTCAGTTGCTGCAGGATGTATTCGATGCGGTGGTCGGTGGTGACCGTGTGGTCGAGCATCTGGTGCACGGCCTTCACCATGGGATCGTTCATGTCGCCGCTCACGGCGTAGGCCGAGAACACGAGATTCGCCGCCTGCTCCGCGACTTTCCGCTGCTGCGCCTCGTCCACGATGCGGGCCGGAATCCCGACGGCGGTCGCTCCGGGCGGCACCTCCTTGACCACCACCGCATTCGAGCCGATCTTGGCGCCGTCGCCGATCAGAATCGGCCCGAGGATCTTGGCACCGGCACCGACGATGACGCCGTTGCCCAGGGTCGGGTGACGTTTGCCCTGGTTCCACGAGGTGCCGCCCAGGGTGACCCCGTGATAGAGCGTGCAGTCGTCGCCGATCTCCGCCGTCTGGCCGATGACCACCCCCATGCCGTGGTCGATGAAGAAGCGCCGCCCGATCCGCGCACCGGGGTGAATCTCGATCCCCGTCAGCCAGCGGGCGATGTGCGAGACGAAGCGCGCGGCCCACTTGAGCCCCATCCGCCAGAGCCGGCTCGAGAGGCGGTGAAAGAGCAGCGCGTGAAATCCCGGGTAACAGGTGACGACCTCCCAGGTGCTGCGGGCAGCCGGGTCCCGGTCGAAGACGACACTGATCTCTTCCTTGATGCGCTCCAGCATGGCGAGTGACAGACGAAACAGATACCTACGATTCTAGTCGACTATGGCGGGCCCATGTTCCGCAGCGGGGTCGTCCGCCCGTGCTGCGGACGGCCGATCGGCCTGGATCGCCTTCAGCAGGCCGCGGAGCAGGGAGACCTCTTCCTTTTCGAGCCGGGCGCGGGTAAAGAGGCGTCGCATGCGCTGCGTGAGCCGCCGCGGTTTGCGCGGATCGAGGAAACCGCTCTCGCGCATCACCTGCAGCAGATGGAGATGGAACGCTTCCACTTCCTCGAACGACGCGGGCTCGAACACCTCCGGTGCGGGCAGGCCGCCGGCCCCGGCCGCTACGCGCAGCTCATAGGTCATGATCTGCACCGCGGCGGCGAGGTTGAGGGACGAATAGGCCGGGTTCGCGGGGATGTGGACGATGCGCTGGCAGAGGTTCACCTGCTCGCGCGTGAGGCCGCTCGACTCGCGCCCGAAGACGAGCGCCACGTCTCCCGCGGCGGCCTCCGCGAGCACGAGCGGCGCGGCGTCCCGCGGCGCCAGCGCGGGCTGGCCGAGCTCGCGGCTGCGTGCGGTGAGCGCAGCCGCGAACACCGTGCCCCGCAGCGCATCCGCGAGGCTCGCGCAGACCGTGGCGCCCGCGAGCACGTCGCGCGCGTTCGACGCGCGGGCATCGGCTTCGGGATCAGGAAAGGCGAGTGGCGCGACCAGGTACAAGCGGGCGAGCCCCATGGTCTTCAGCGCGCGCGCCGCGGCCCCGATGTTCCCCGGATGGGTGGTGTTGCAGAGGACGACGCGGACCCGGTCGAGCGCCGCTTCGCCGCTCATAATAGAATCTGGCTTTTCAATCCCGCTCGTTCTCGATTCCCGCCCGTCCATGCACCCGATGCTCAACACTGCGGTGAAAGCCGCGCGCCGTGCCGGCGCTCTGATCAACCGCGCCTCCGGCGATCTGGATCGCATTCCGGTGCAGGACAAGACCTGCAATGACTTCGTCACGGAGGTCGATCGCGCGGCCGAGGCCGCGATCATCGAACTGCTGCACGAAGCCTATCCGAAGCACGCAATTCTAGCAGAGGAGAGCGGCCGCACCGGCGCTTCGGACTACGTCTGGATCATCGATCCCCTCGACGGCACCACGAATTTCCTGCACGGGCTGCCGCAGTTCTCGGTGTCGATCGCGCTCGTCGAGCGCGGCGTGCCCACGCAGGCGGTCGTCTACGATCCGTCCGCGCAATGAGCTCTACACCGCGAGCCGCGGTGCCGGCGCGTTCCTGAACGACCGGCGGCTTCGCGTGAGCAAGCGCACCCGGCTCAAGGGGGCGCTCGTCGGGACCGGCTTCCCCTATCGCGAGTTCTCGCACGTCGACGACCTATCTCGGCATCTTTCGCGATCTCATCGGCTGCACGGCCGGGTTGCGTCGCCCCGGTTCGGCCGCGCTCGACCTCGCCTACGTCGCGGCCGGCCGCTACGACGGCTTCTTCGAGATCGGGCTGAAGGCGTGGGACATCGCGGCCGGCGCCTTGCTCATCACGGAAGCGGGGGGGCTCGTGGGCGACCTGGAAGGCGAGAACCGCCACCTCGAATCCGGGCATGTGGTCGCCGGCAACCCCAAGGTCTTCGCGCAGCTCTTGCAGGTGATCGCGCCGCATCTCACGCCTGCGCTTCGCGCGCAACCCGCCGCACCCGCGCACCCGGCCCGCACCGCCTGACCCGTGACCGCCCCTTCAGCCGCAGGGGAGTGCGCCATTACGGCAGAGCCCCGCGCCGGACCCGTGCATACGCCGATGATGCAGCAGTACCTGCGCCTGAAGGCGCAGTACGCGGACATGCTGCTGTTCTATCGCATGGGCGACTTCTACGAGCTCTTCTACGACGACGCGCAGCGGGCAGCGCGCCTGCTCGACATCACGCTGACCGCGCGCGGCCAGTCGGCGGGCCAGCCGATCCCGATGGCAGGGGTGCCGTTTCACGCGGTCGAGCAATATCTCGCGCGGCTCGTCCGCCTGGGCGAGTCGGTCGCGATCTGCGAGCAGATCGGCGACCCGGCGACGGCGAAAGGGCCGGTCGAGCGCAAGGTGGTGCGTGTGGTGACACCCGGCACGCTCACCGACGCGGGGCTGCTCGACGACAAGCGCGACTGCCTCCTCGCCGCGCTGGTGGTCCGCGGCCACGCGCTGGGTATCGCGTCGCTCAATCTCGCCTCCGGCGCGTTCAGGGTGCGGGAGACGCGAATCGACGATCTCGCCGCCGAGCTCGAGCGCTTGCAGCCGGCTGAGATCCTGCTCCCCGAGGCCACCGTGCTCCCGCTGGCACGGGCGCCCGGCGCGACCTTGAAGGCACTGCCGCCGTGGCACTTCGACGAGGCGCGCGCGGCGCGGTCGCTCGCGGAGCACTTCGGGACCCGCGACCTCGTCGGCTTCGGTATCGCGGGTGCGGGACCCGCGATCGGCGCGGCGGGTGCGCTGCTCGACTACGCGCGCGCCACCCAGGGCACGGCGCTCGTCCACGTGACCGGCATGCAGGTGGAAAGCGTGTCCGAGTTCATCCAGCTCGACGCCGCCACGCGCCGCAATCTCGAGCTCTCGGAAACCCTGAGGGGGGACCGCGCGCCCACTTTGCTCTCGCTCTTCGATACGTGCCGTACGAGCATGGGAAGCCGGCTCCTGCGCCATGCCCTGCATCACCCGCTGCGCGATCGCGCGCAGGTTCGCGAGCGCCTCGACGGTGTGGCGACCCTGGTTGGCGCAGGCGCCGGTGCGCGGTTCGTTGCGCTGCGCTCGCTGCTCGAGCGCTGCTGCGATGTCGAACGCATCACCGCGCGCATTGCCCTCAAGTCGGTACGGCCGCGCGATCTCGCCGCGCTGCGCGACACACTCGGCGCGCTGCCGGCGCTCGCCGGTGCGCTCGGAGCGATGGATGCAGCGGCGCTTGCGCGCTTGGCGGAAGCGGTGTCGCCGCGGGAGGCTCTGCACGCACGCCTTGCCGCGGCGATCGCGAGCGAGCCTGCCGCGCAGGTGCGGGACGGCGGTGTGATCGCAAGCGGCTGCGATCGCGAGCTCGACCAACTGCGCGCTTTCGAGCAGAACTGCGGCGAGTTCCTGCTCGATCTCGAGGCGCGCGAGCGCGAGCGCACCGGTATCGCCAATCTCAAGGTCGAGTTCAATCGCGTGCACGGGTTCTACATCGAGGTCACGCACGCCAACGCGGAGAAGGTACCGGCCGACTTTCGCCGGCGGCAGACGCTCAAGAACGCGGAGCGCTATATCACGCCCGAGCTGAAGGCGTTCGAGGACAAGGCGCTGTCGGCCCAGGAGCGCGCCCTCGCGCGGGAAAAGTTGCTCTACGAGCAGTTGCTGGAGGATCTCGCGCGCGAAGTGCCCGGACTGCAGGTACTCGCACGCGGGATCGCGGAGCTCGACCTCGTCGCGACCTTCGCCGAGCGCGCGGCCACACTCGACCTCGCGCCGCCCACCTTCACCGACCAGCCCGTGATCGAGATCGAGGCCGGTCGCCATCCGGTGGTCGAGCAGCAGGTGGAGGCGTTCATCGCCAACGACACGCGGCTCAACCCAGGGCGGCAGCTCCTGCTCATCACCGGTCCCAACATGGGCGGCAAGTCCACCTACATGCGGCAGGTGGCGCTGATCGCGCTGCTCGCGCACTGCGGCGCGTTCGTGCCCGCGAAACGCGCGCTGCTGGGACCGATCGACCGCATCTTCACGCGCATCGGCGCCGCCGACGATCTCGCCGGCGGACGTTCGACCTTCATGGTCGAGATGACGGAGTCCGCGAACATCCTGCATCACGCCACCGCGCAGAGCCTGGTGCTGATGGACGAGATCGGCCGCGGCACGTCGACCTTCGACGGGCTGGCGCTCGCGTGGGCGATCGCGCGCGAGCTGATCGAGCGAAACCGCGCGTTCACGCTCTTCGCCACTCACTATTTCCAGCTCACGCAGCTCGTAGAGGAATACCGGCAGGTCGCGAACGTGCATCTCGACGCGGTCGAGCACAAGGACTCGATCGTCTTCCTGCACAGTGTCGAGGAGGGACCGGCATCCCAGAGTTACGGGTTGCAGGTGGCGCAGCTCGCGGGCATCCCGGCGACCGTGATCCGCGCCGCGCGCCGCTACCTCGCCAAGCTGGAGGAGGAGAGCGCGGCGCGCAGCCCCCAGGGCGATCTCTTCGCGCCCGCCGCTGCGCCGGCGGCGCCTCCAGCGACCACGCATCCGGTCCTCGACCGCTTGCGCGACCTCGACCCCGATCGCCTGTCGCCGCGCGCAGCCCTCGACCTTCTCTACCAGTTGCAGCGCGAGCTCGAATGAGGCTCGCCCCGCTCGAGCGCGCGCTGGCGGGCGCTCTCCTGTGCTGTGCGCTGAGCTCGCTCGTGCTGGCGCAGGACACGACGCCGCGCCCCTTCAGCTTTGCCGTCATCGGCGACACGCCTTACTACCCGCACGAGGAGGTCTATCTCCGTGGCCTCCTGCAGTCGCTCGCCAGCGAGCCGCTCGAATTCGTGGTTCACGTGGGTGACATCAAGAGCGGTTCGTCCCGCTGCGACGATGGGCTTTACGCGGCACGACGCGCGCTCTTCGCCGCATCGGCGCGGCCATTCGTGCTGGTGCCCGGCGACAACGACTGGGTCGACTGTCAACGGCCGGCGGGCGGCGGGTACGACCCGGTCGAGCGTCTCGGCGCGATGCGGAAGGAATTCTTCCAGGGGAGCTTCAGTCTCGGCACGCAAACGATGCAGCTCGAGCGGCAGAGCGACGATGCCGCGCACGCGAGCTATGCCGAGCATGCGCGCTGGACGGTCGGGCCGGTGGTATTCGTCACGCTCAACATCGCCGGCGGCACGAACCAGTATGGCCAGAGCGAAGCACGGGAGCGCATGCGCGCGGTGTCGGCGTGGCTTGGCGCGGGGTTCGCGCGGGCGCGGGCGCTCGACGCGCCGGGGATCGTGATCATCTTCCACGGCGACCCGCACTTCGAGCTCGCACCCGGAAGCCGCCGGCGCCGCGGTTACGATGCGTTCCTCGACGAGTTGGCAACGGAGGCGCGGCGATTCGGGAACCCGGTGCTGCTGATCCACGGCGACCGGCACTTGTACAAGGTCGACCAGCCGTGGCGGGAAGGGCCGCGCGCCGCTCCGAACGTCACGCGTTTGTCGACGTTCGGCTCACCCTTCGTGAACTGGGTTCGGGTACGGGTCGACCCCGGCAGCGAGAAGCTCTTCAGGATCGAACCGGTCTACGAAGCGCCGGCGTCCGCAACGTCTCAGTGATGATGATGACCGTCAGGTCCGTGGGCGTGGCGATGCTCGATCTCCTCGGCGGTGGCCGGGCGCACCGCCGCCACCGTGCACGCGAACACGACGCTGCGCCCCGCGAGCGGATGGTTGCCGTCCACGACGACTTTTTCGTCGGTGATGTCGGTGACGGTGAAGATGCGCGCGTGGTCGCCGCCCTCCGCGCGCCCCTCGAACTGCATCCCGACCTCGAGCTCTGCCGGGAAACTCGCGCGCGGCTCGAGCCGCACCAGTTCCTCGTCATAGTCGCCGAACGCTTCGTCGGGCTCGAGCTGGACCTCGACACGCTCGCCCTCGATCTTGCCGGCGAGCGACTCTTCCACCAGCGCGAAGATGCCGCCGTAACCGCCGTGCAGGTAGGAGATCGGCGCGCGTGATTGCTCGATCAGCTCGCCCGCGGTGTCGAAGAGCTGGTATTCGATCGAGACGACGGTGTTCGGCGAGATCTGCATTCGTATGTTCCCCTGGGCGCGCGCGGCCGCGCCCGGTGCAGGTGAAAGAGAAAGTTCAAACCGCCTTGAGCAGTGCGAGCACTTCGGCGGCGTGGCCGCGTGCGTTCACGCCGTAGAGCGCATGCCGCAGAATGCCCTGCCGATCGATCACGAAGGTCGAGCGCAGGATGGCGGTGCGCTTGCGCCCCTCGGACTCGCGCTCGACCAGCACGCCGTAGAGATTGCACACCTCACCCTCGGTGTCGGCGAGCAGCCGCACGCTGAGTCCGTGCTTGTCGCGAAAGCTGCCGTGGCTGATGCAGTCGTCCATGCTCACGCCCAGCACCACCGCGCCCTGCTTCTCGAGCTCGTCCTGCAGATCGCTGAAGTCGATGGCTTCGATCGTGCAACCCGGCGTGTCGTCCTTCGGATAGAAGTACAGGACGACGTGATGCTTGCCCCGAAAGCTCGCGAGACTGACCATCTCGAGATCGGCGTCGGGCAGGTCGAAGGCGGGGGCCGGGTTACCAATCTGAAGCATCGTGCGCTCCGGAGAGAAACACGGGCGGATTCTAACCGATTTCCTCGGCGTGCAAGCGTGCGGTCGCAGCGGTCATGCCAACGCGGCGCGCCCTTATAATCCGGTGCATGCGGAGATTCCTCCTGGGCAACGTGCCGCTGCGCGAGTTCCTGCGCGACCATTGGCAGCGCAAGCCGCTGCTCGTGCGCGGCGCGCTCCCGGGGTTCCAGGGGCTGATCGACCGCACGGGGCTCATCGCGGCGGCGTGCCGCGAATCCGTGTCGTCGCGCCTCGTGCTGCGGCGGGGGGCGCGCTGGGACGTTCGGTGCGGCCCATTTCGCCAGCGCGAACTGCAGGCGCTGCCTCGCCGCAACTGGACGCTGCTCGTGCAGGAGGTGAATCACTTCCTGCCGGCGGCGGACGCGCTGATGCGCAGATTCGCTTTCGTGCCGCTCGCGCGTCTCGACGATGTCATGGTGAGCCTCGCGCCGCCGGGAGGGGGAGTCGGTCCGCACGTCGACTCCTACGACGTGTTTCTCCTGCAAGGCAGCGGGCGCCGACGCTGGCGCGTGAGCGCGCAGCGCGATCTGGCGCTGATACCCGATGCACCGCTCAAGATCCTGAAGCGTTTCGTGCCCGAGCAGGAATGGGTGCTGGAGCCAGGCGACATGCTCTATCTGCCGCCCTCGTACGCGCACGACGGCGTCGCCGTCGACGAGTGCACCACGTACTCGATCGGCTTTCGCGCCCCGACCGCACAGGAACTCGGAGCAGGCCTTTCTCGACCACCTGCGCGACACAATGGAGCTCCCTGGTCGTTACGCGGACCCTGATCTCGAGCTGCAGAAAGATCCGGCGGCGATCGGCGCGCGCATGACCGCGCAGATCGCCTCGATGCTGGCGGGCATCCGCTGGACGCGGCGCGATGTCGCGCGTTTCCTGGGCGGCCACCTGACGGAGCCGAAGCCCCATGTGTTTTTCACCGCGCCGCGCCTTGCCCTGTCGCGCAGCCGCTTTGTCGCGCATGCGGCGCGCCACGGGGTCGCCCTCGCGCTCAGGAGCCGCATGCTGTTCGATCGCAGCCGCGTCTACCTGAACGGCGAGACCTGCGCGCCTGTCGGCGCCGCGGCGGTGGTGCTGCGGAAGCTCGCGAACACTGGGTCGCTCCCCGCGGGCACCGACATGGGCGCAGAAGTTGCTGACCTGCTCTACGCATGGTATCGCGCGGGCTACCTGGAATTGCGGCCCGCCGCTTCGGACGGCAAGGACAGAACATCGTGAACGAAAGTGCAACGCCCCGCCACACGCGACTCGAAGGCACCGCCGACTTCGAGGCCGCGCTGGACACGGTTATCGCGCGGGCCACGCGCCGCCTGCGCGTGTTCGACCGCGCCCTGGGTCGCGGCTTCGACTCGGCGCGGCGCCACGAGCTCCTGCGCAGCTTCCTCCTCGCGAACCGCGCCAACCGGCTGCAGATCGTGCTGCACGACGTGGCGAACGTCGTCCGCGACTGTCCGCGGCTCGTGAGCCTGATTCGCAGCCGCAGCGGCGCCATCGCCATCCACCAGACGCTGCCCGATGCACACGGCGTCTATGATCCTTTCGCGGTCGCCGACGAGCGCGATTTCGTGCACCGATTCCATTACGACGACACGCGCAGCGTGCTCGCGCTCGACGATCCCCATGGCGCTCGCCAGTTCGTCGAACGCTTCGATGAGATTCTCGCCGCGTCCGGCCCGGCCTTTGCCGCGACCTCCCTCGGGCTCTGACTTGCACCGTGGAAAGCGCGGAAAATAGGGCTTGGAGTGGGCGAATTCAACATGCTACTATCACGGCAACCCTGGCAGCCGGCGTTCGTCGCGGCTCGTTTAAGGCGCTCGTTCTCAACTCGTTAGGAAATAAAATGAACCGTTCGATTCTCCTCGCTGCTGCCCTAGCTGTCGCGCTCGGCGCGTGCTCCAAGAAAGAAGAACCTGCTCCGGCGCCGCCGGCCGCCGCGCCAGCGCCCAAGGCCGCTGAGGCGGCCAAGGAAGCCGTCGACAAGACCAAGGAAGCCGCTGCCGCTGCCGGCACCGCGGCCTCCGCGGCAGTCGGTGAAGCCAAGGATGCTGCCGCCGCTGCAGTCGAGAAGGCGAAGGAAGCGGCGACCGCCGAAAAGAAGTAACGCGGCGTACATCCAGCCGACGAAAAAAGCCGACCTTCCGGTCGGCTTTTTTCTTCACGTGGTGAGCTGATCGAGGCAGCGCCACCCGAACCCATGGTCCTGGTCGGCTATGCCGATCGCCTCGGCATCCCATCCGATTGCCTTGGCGAGCCCCGCCCGCGCGAGGTCGGCGCGATTATTCTGCCGGCTCAGGTGGGCGGCGACGAGGTGGCGCAGGCGGCTCGTGTCGAGGCGCGCGAGCAGATCCGCCGCCGCGCTGTTTGCGAGATGACCGAAGCGGCCCGCGATCCGCTTCTTCACGACAGCGGGATAGCTGCCCAGGGTGAGCAGCTCCTCGTCGTGATTGCACTCGAGCACCAGCGCCTCCAGCCCCGACAGCATCGATTCGATATGCGCCGTCGCCGAACCGGTGTCGGTGAGCACGCCCAGGCGGCGGTCACCGTCGCCGAAAACGTACTGCACGGGTTCTCGCGCATCGTGCGGAACGGGAAACGGAAAGACCTCGAGGTCGTCGATGGCGAAGGGCGTGTGGCCGTCGATCACGACCGTCGGCACCTCCCCGCCGGCAAACGCCGCGCCGGCCGCGACGAGCGTGCCGAAAGTGAGGTGGACCGGGGTGCGGTAAGAGCGGGCGAAGCGGGCGACCCCGCCGATGTGATCGTCATGCTCGTGGGTGACGACGATCGCCGTGACGCTTTCCGGCGCGATGCCGAGCCGCGCGAGCCGGCGCACCGACTCGTCGCGCCCGAAGCCGCAGTCGAGCAGGAGCCGCGTGCGGCCGTGTTCGACGACGAGGGCATTGCCGCCGCTGCCGCTGCCCAGGGACGCGAACCTCAAGGCAGCGCCTGCGGCATGCGCGAGGTAAGCGGAGGAGTGACGGCGGCGGTGGCGGCGGGCCAGGGGTTCCCGCCCATCGCTACTTCAATTGCTCGTAGAGTAGCGCCACGATCTGTCCGGCCGCGGCGGAGCTCTCCGCGCGCCCGTCCTTGCCGAGCACGGTCACGGTGGTGCCGTTGCCATCGGCCGCTACCTCGATGCGATACTGCGCGGCGTTCGCGATCTTGTCGTCGCTGCCCCAGAACTTGAGCTTCGACAGGAAGCCGGTCGAGGACTTCGTCTCCTCGCGCGGATCCACGTAGCGCACGAAATACATGCCCTGCGAGCGGTCGCGATCTTCGACCGTGAAGCCGACGCGATCGAGCGCCAGCCCGACCCGCCGCCACGCGCGATCGACGTCATCGTCGAGCTCGAGCTGCGCAGTGCCGTCCGCGCCGCGCACGAGCTTCGCGCGCTCCACCGTGGGCGCCGTCGCCACCTCGGTCTTGGCCTTCGCTTCCTTCACGCCGAGTTTGACCATGAGGCGTCGCAGCATTTCCGCTTCGAGGGTGGGATCCGCCGGGCGCGGCTGCCACACCGTGCGCTCCTTGCCTTCCTCGACGAAGATCTCGTACATGCCGCGGTGGCTGATGAAGATGTCCGTCGTGCCCGGCTGCGAACCGGGCTCGAGCCGCGTGCGGAACTTGTCGCGCTCGGGCGTGGAATACATGCCATCCATCACCTTCCCGAGAACGGAGCGAATGCCATCCTGCGGGATCTTGGCGCGATCCTCCGCCCAGTCGGTCTCCATGGTGCCGGCGGTGGGGTTTTCCTGCGCGATGATGAACCCGTTCTCCTGCCAGAAATCCTTGACCGTGGGCCACAACTGCGCGGGCTCGCCGCGGGCGACGATCCAGCGCTGGTTGCCGGAACGCTCGATGCGCACGTCTTCCGCAGACGGCAGCACCCCTTCGGCGGCGGGCTGGCTGCCCGGCGGCGTCGCCGCGCGTTCGCGCGCATAGTCGGAATAGGTGGCGCTGCCACCCGTGTTCACGTCCGGGACGACGTAGCGCTCGTCCACGTTCGGCTGCGTGAGGTCGGGTGGCACTTCGAGCGGCTTGGTCTTGCTCGCCGACTTGTAGTCGATCTTCTTGCCCTCGAAGAGCGTCGTTTTGCAGCCGGACAACGCCAGGACTGCGGCGGCCGCCACGATCAGTGCGGTGCTTTTCATGAATCGCCTCATCACGGCACGTCCACGCCAGCGTGCCGCATCGCTTCGACTACCACGGGCTGTGCTGCGGTCGACAGGGAAACGAGCGGCAGGCGAATGCTGTTCTGGATGTGCCCCATGCGATACAGCGCCCACTTCGCGGGGATCGGATTCGCCTCGACGAAGAGGTGGCGGTGCAGCCCGAAGAGGCGTTGGTTGATGCGGCGCGCCTCCTCGATCCGGCCCGCCAGCGCGGCGGCACACATGTCGTGCATCAGGCGCGGGGCGACATTCGCCGTCACCGAAATCACGCCGTGCCCGCCCATCAGCAGAAACGGCAGCGCCGTCGCGTCGTCGCCCGTGTAGAGCGCGAAACCAGCCGGTGCGCGCGTGACGAGCTCGGTGGCGCGGGCGAGATCGCCGGTCGCGTCCTTGATGCCGCGAATGCCAGGCACCTCGGCAAGACGCATCACGGTGTCGTTCGTCATGTCGCAGGCAGTTCGCCCCGGCACGTTGTACAGGATGATGGGCAGGTCCACGGCCTCGGCGATCGCCTTGAAGTGGCGGTACAACCCTTCCTGCGTCGGCTTGTTGTAGTAGGGGACGACCGACAGGCTCATGAGCGCGCCGGCGTCCTTCGCGCAGACGGAGAGCTCGATCGCTTCACTCGTGGAGTTCGCGCCGGTGCCGGCGATGATGGGGATGCGTCCCGCTGCGTGCTCTACCGCCACCCGCAGGAGCAGGCAATGTTCCTCGAAGTCCACCGTTGCCGATTCGCCCGTCGTCCCGACGACGACGAGACCGTCGGTCTTCTCATCCACGTGCCAGTCGATGAGGGCACGAAACGCGTCGAGGTCGAGACTGCCGTCCTCGTGCATCGGGGTGACGATTGCCACAAGACTGCCGGTGAGCATGGGATCCTGCTTCGTAAAATGCAGCATTTTACCGGAAAGCCCCGGGCGCTGACCAAGGGCTTCAACACGGGTCCTGGAGGGTCGTGCTCTCAGCGAACCGCGCGGGGATGGAGCGCGCCGATCGCGCAGATTCGCTGCACCATCGCCGGCTTCGGAACCTCAACGCACACATCCTCGAAGGCGATGACCGCGAGACGCCCGCGCACGACCTCGAGCAGCTCACCGGGTCGCAGGAGAAAGTCCGGATTGGAGGGCTTGCCGAACTGTTCGTTGCCGGCAGCGAACGTTTCGTACAAGAGCACGCCCGCGGGCTCGAGGCTGTCGAGAAGGGCAGGGAACAAAGGGCGCCAGAGGTAGTTCGTGACCACGACCGCATCGAAGCGGCGGCCGGGGAAGGGCCAGGGCCCGCCCTCCAGATCGGCGACCGTAGCAGCTACGCCCGGAATGTCCTGAAGCGTCGCGATCGCCTCGGGAGCGCGGTCGACCGCCGTGACCCGGAGGCCGCGACCCGCCAGACAGCGGCAATGGCGACCGAAGCCGCAGGCGAGGTCCAGCACGGTACCGCCGTCCCGGATCAGGGGCGCGAAGCGCTCGACCCAGGCCGAGGGCGCGTCGATGCGATGGTCGGCGGGGAGGGCAGTCACGCCCGGAGCTTACCATTCGCTGCGCGACGTGGTTGCGCGGAGAAGGGCAGCGCGTACAATCCGGGGCATGCACCTGCGGCTCTACCGTCTGATCGGAGCGATCCTCGTTGCCGTTTTGCCCTGGCAGGGCATGGCGGCGACGCGCGTCGGGTCCTGTGTGCACGCCTCGGCGAGCACTGCGACGCGTGACGCGGCCGCCCCATGTCATGAAGCAGCGTCCACGGCCGGCGCGGCGGCCGAGCACGAAACGCCCTCCGGGCATGACGGCGGGAATGCGTGCGGCGGCTGCGACCAGTGCCACGCCTGCTGTGCCGGCATCCTGCCGATCTCGACGCGAGACACCGCGATCCCATCCCCGTCACACCCCGTCTTCCCGCCGCTGGCCATGATCGCCGGCGTCGTCCTCGAGCACCTCGATCCGCCCCCCGTCGGGTAAGCCCGACTCGATGAAGTTCTGAGCAAGCGCGCGAGCGAGCGACGCCCGCGCCTCCTTTGTCGTGTCCGTCCTCTGCGCAAATTGCCACGTCGTGGTTGGCGCGCGTCGTCGCGCCCGAGCGCCCTCGCAGGCGGACGGAACCATGTGGTGAAACGAGATGATCACTGTGCGTCTGATTGCAGTTGCGGTGGCCCTCGCCATGGGGGCGCTTCCAGCCGCTGCGGCCGAGCGGCGCGAGTATGAGCACGCTGCACCGTCGCAGAGCGACACGGCGCCGAGCCCCCTCGCCGCGCTGATCGAGGAGGCGCTGCGGGCCAACCCCGAAATCCGTGCCGCGCGGCAGGAGGTCGAGGCCTCGCAGCAGCGGATTGCCCCGGCCGGCGCGTTGAACGACCCGATGCTCGAGGCGGGCGTGCTCAACCTCCCGGTGAACAGCTTCAACTTCCGCCAGGACGATATGACAATGAAGATGATCGGGCTCGGCCAGCGCCTGCCCTATCCCGGCAAGCGGCGGCTGCGGGAAGAGGTCGCGGAACAGGACGCCGAGGCGAGCCGGCATGGCTACCAGGAAACGGCGAACCGGGTCGTACGCAATGTGAAGGTGGCCTACTACAACCTCGCGCTCAACGCGACCGCGACCCGGCTCACGCTGCGCAATCGGGACGCCCTCGAGCAACTCGAGCGCATCGCGCAGGCGAAGTACGAGGTCGGGCAGGGCAATCAGGTCGACGCGCTGAAGGCGCAGATTCAGCTCTCGCGCATGTCCGACGACCTGATACGCCTCGCGCGGGAGCACCGGGAAATCGCGGGCGAGCTCGACGCAGCCCTGGCCCGGCGTCCCGGGGTCACCCGGATCGTCCCCGCGCCGCTGCCGCCCGCGGTGGCTGCCGCGCCCCCGGCAGGCTTCCACGAGCAGACGCCCGCGGCGCAGCCCCAGTTGCTCGGGCTGCAGAGCAGGATCGCCCGCAGCCAGAGGACCCTCGACCTCGCCGCCAAGGAGTATTACCCGGACTTCGACTTCAAGCTTGCCTACGGGCAGCGCGACCGCGCGCAGGACGGCACGTACCGCTCGGACATGGTCCTCTTCACCGTCGCCATCAACCTGCCGGTGTGGCGCAGCACCAAGCTCGCGCCCCTGGTGGCCGAGGCCGAGGCGCTGCGCGGGCAGGCGCTCGACCTGTACGAGGCACAGCGGAACGAGATCCTGATGCAACTCCATCATCAGGACGCCGCTGCGGAGCAGAACCTCGCGTCGGCGCGCCTGTACGAATCCACGATCGTGCCGCAGGCGAAGCTCGCCTTGGAATCGTCGCTCGCGGCCTATCGGGTCGGCCGGCTCGACTTCATGAACGTGCTCGACAGCCAGATGACGGTCTTCAACGCCGAGATCGCCTACGCCGCGGCCGTTGCGGGCTACCACAAGGCGCTCGCGGAAATCGACCTGCTCAGAGGGACACCATCAGATGCCGCCGTCGCGCACGTCGAACTGCGGGATGAAGAAGGGAGAAAAAGATGAGCCGGTTAGCACTGACGTTGTCTGCCCTGGCAGTCGCGGCAGCACTCGGAGCGGGTTACTGGTGGGGCAGCCGGAGTCATCCGGTCACGACGTCTCCCCCGGTCACGGAAACCGCGAAACCGGAGCGGCGGATCGCGTACTACCGTAATCCGATGGGCCTGTCCGATATCTCGCCCACGCCTAAGAAGGATTCGATGGGCATGGATTACCTCCCCGTGTACGAGGGCGACGAGCCGCCGGGCAAACTGGTGCAGATCAGCGCGGAGAAGGTCCAGAAGCTCGGCGTGAAAACCGAGCAGGCGGCACTGCGCGACCTCGCGCGACCGATTCGCGCGGTGGGCACGCTGGAGGTGGACGAACGACGCCTGCACACGCTCACCGCCCGCTTCGAGGGCTACGTGCAGCGGCTCTACGTGAACGCCACGGGCCAGGATGTGGCGCGCGGCCAGGCCGTGGCCGACGTGTACAGCCCGGAGCTGGTGGCGGCGCAGCGCGAGTACCTCGTCGCGCGCGAGGGCGTGGCGGCGCTGAAGGACTCGGACCCCGACACCCGCGCCCGCATGCAGGCGCTCGCAGCGGCAAGTCTCGCGCGCCTGCGCTACTGGCAAATCTCGCAGGTTGAGATCGGCGAGCTGCAGCGTGAAGGCCGCGTGCGCGACACGCTCATGCTGCGCGCGCCCGCCACCGGCGTGGTGATGGAGAAGATGGTGGTCGATGGGATGCGCTTCATGCCGGGGGAACCGCTGCTCAGGATCGCAGACCTGTCTACCCTGTGGCTGATCGCCGACGTGTTCGAGCAGGACTTGGGTCTCGTGCGTCCCGGTCAACGTGCGACGATCCGCGTGAACGCCTATCCCGACCGCGCCTTCGAGGGGCGCGTCTCCTTCGTCTACCCTGCGCTCACCGCCGAGACCCGCACGGCGCGGGTGCGCATCGAGTTGCCGAATACCGGCGCCCTGCTCAAGCCCGCCATGTACGGGAGCGTAGAGATCGCCACCCCGGCAGGCGCCGGCCGCGTACTGACGGTGCCGACCTCCGCCGTCATCCGCAGCGGCACCCGTGAGCTCGCGCTGGTGCAAGTCGCCGAGGGTCGCTTCGAGCCGCGACCGGTGAAGCTCGGCATCGAGGGCGATCAATACGTGCAAATCAGGGAAGGGGTGGAGGTCGGCGAGAGAGTCGTGGTCAGCGCGAACTTCCTGATCGACGCCGAGAGCAACCTGCGGGCGGCGCTTTCCGGCTTTGCGCCGGCCGGCAGTGCACCAGCGACGCCTCCCGCCGAGGCACCCGCTGCGGCTCGCGATCACCAGGGGCACTGACATGCTCGCCCGCGTGATCGAATGGTCGGCGCGCAACATCGTTCTCGTGCTGATCGCCACGGGCTTCACCGTCGCGGCCGGCATCCATGCGGTAGTGAAGACGCCCCTCGATGCGCTGCCCGACCTCTCCGACGCGCAGGTCATCGTCTATACGGCGTTCCCCGGGCAGTCGCCGCAGGTGGTGGAGGACCAGGTCACGTATCCGCTCACGACGTCGCTCTTGTCGGTGCCGCGGTCGAAGGTCGTGCGCGGCTTCTCGTTCTTCGGCGCGTCCTTCGTCTACGTCATCTTCGAGGACGGCACGGACATCTACTGGGCGCGCTCCCGGGTGCTCGAGTATCTGAACTTCGCATCTGCGCGACTGCCGCGCGGCGTCACCCCGACCCTCGGGCCAGATGCGACCGGCGTCGGCTGGGTCTACCAATACGCGGTCGTGGGGGCGAACCGCACGCTGGCGGAGTTGCGGACGCTGCAGGACTGGTTCATCCGCTATCAGCTCACCAAGGCCCGTGGTGTGGCGGAGGTGGCGAGCGTCGGCGGCTTCGTGCAGCAGTACCAGGTGGTCGTCGATCCACGCAAGCTGCAGGCTTACGGTATCCCCTTGGAGCGCGTGGCCGAGGTGATCCGCGACAGCAACCGCGACGTGGGCGGGCGAGTCGTCGAGATGGCCGAGACCGAGTACATGGTGCGGGGCATGGGTTACCTGCGCGGTGCGAACGACATCGCGGAGCTCGTGCTCAAGTCGGACCGCGGCACGCCGGTGCGCATTCGCGATATCGCCCGCGTCGAGCTCGGTCCCGACGAGCGCCGCGGTGTCACCGAGCTCGATGGCGAGGGCGAGGTGGTGTCGGGCATCGCCATGGCGCGCTACGGCGAGAACGCGCTCGACGTCATCGGGAGCGTCAAGGAGCGCATCGCCGAGATCGCGAGCGGCCTGCCGGAAGGCGTGCGCATCGAGACCGTGTACGACCGCTCCGATCTCATTCAGCGCGCGATCGACACGCTCACCCGGACGCTGCTGGAGGAAAGCGCCATCGTCGCCCTCGTGTGCGTCGTGTTCCTGTTCCACGTGAGAAGCGCGCTGGTGGCGATCGTCATGCTGCCGGTGGGGGTGCTGATGGCCTTCATCGCCATGCGCATGATCGGCATCAACTCGAACATCATGAGCCTGGGCGGCATCGCGATCGCCATCGGCGCCATGGTGGACGCCGCCATCGTGATGATCGAGAACGCCCACAAGCACATCGAGCGTGATCCCGAGGCGCCGCGGCCGCGCGTCATCGTCGATGCCTGCAAGGAGGTCGGACCGGCGCTCTTCTATCAGCCTGCTGGTCATCACCGTGTCGTTCCTGCCCGTCTTCACCCTCGAGGCCCAGGAGGGGCGGCTCTTCAAGCCGCTCGCCTACACCAAGACCTTCGCCATGGCGGGCGCGGCGCTCCTGTCGGTGACCCTGGTCCCCGCGCTGATGCTGCTCTGCGTGCGCGGGCGCATCGTTCCAGAGGCGAAGAATCCGCTCAACCGCTTCCTGATCTGGAGCTACCGGCCGGTCATCCAGGGCGTGCTGCGAGCGAAGCTCCTGACCGTCGTCGCGGCAGGCATCGTGCTCGCGCTCTCGTGGATTCCGCTTACCCGCGTCGGCAGCGAATTCATGCCGACGCTGAACGAGGGCACGCTCTTCTACATGCCGACCACACTGCCGGGGCTGTCGGTGACGAAAGCGGCGGAGCTCCTGCAGGTCCAGAACCGGATCATCAAGAGCTTCCCGGAGGTGTCGTCGGTGTACGGCAAGGCGGGGCGCGCGGAGACCGCCACGGATCCCGCGCCCCTCGAGATGTTCGAGACGGTCATCAACTTGAAGCCCGAGACGGCGTGGCGCCCCGGCGTGACCGTAGACAATCTGATCGCCGAGATGGACGCCGCGCTCCGGTTTCCGGGCATCGCGAACTCGTGGACCATGCCGATCAAGGCACGTATCGACATGCTATCCACCGGCATCCGGACGCCGCTCGGTATCAAGGTCTTCGGCACCGATCTCGCGCAGATGGAGCGGCTCGCTAAGGAGATCGAGGCGGTCGTGAAGCAGGTTCCTGGCACCACCAGTGCCTACGCCGAGCGCATCACCGGCGGCTCCTATCTCAACATCGAGCCCGACCGCGCGGCGCTCGGTCGTTACGGTCTCACGGTCGGCCGGCTTCAGGACGTGATCGCGGCTGCACTGGGCGGGGAGATGGTGACGACGACCGTGGAAGGACGCGAGCGCTTCGGCGTCATCGTGCGCTATCCGAGGGATCTGCGCAGCGATCCGCAGGCCATCGCAAGCCAGGTGCTGGTGCCGACCGGCACGGGCGCGATGATCCCGCTGGGGCAGCTCGCCCGGGTGTCGCTCGGCCAGGGGCCGCCTGCGATCCGCACCGAGAACGCGCTGCTCTCCGCCTACATCTTCGTCGACATCCGCGGACGCGACATCGGCGGCTACGTGGCAGAGGCGCGCCGGGCGGTGCAGGAGAAGGTGACGTTCCCGCCCGGCTACTACGCCACCTGGAGCGGGCAGTTCGAGTACTTCGAGCGCGCCCGGCAGCGGATGCAGATCGTGGTGCCGTTCACGCTCGCGATCATCTTCCTGCTGCTGTACCTCAACTTCGGTCGCCTCGCCGAGACCCTGATCGTCATGCTCTCGCTGCCTTTCGCTCTGGTCGGGGGACTGTGGTTCACGTACCTGCTCGGCTACAACCTGAGCGTCGCGGTCGCGATCGGCTTCATCGCGCTCGCGGGCGTGGCGGCGGAGACGGGCGTCGTGATGATCCTCTATCTCGACCACGCGCTTGCGCGCATCCGCGCGGAGCGCGAGGCCCGCGGCGAGCCCATCACGCCGGACGACATCCGCGCCGCGGTGATGGAGGGCGCGGTGGAGCGCGTGCGGCCAAAGATGATGACCGTGGTTGCGATCATGGCGGGGTTGCTGCCGATCATGTGGAGCACGGGCACGGGGTCGGAGGTGATGCGCCGGATCGCCGCACCCATGATCGGCGGCATGGTCTCGTCCACCATCCTCACGCTGATCGTGATTCCGGCGATCTATGCGCTCGTCAAGGGCGCCGGCGTCCGGCACGGCGGCAATACGGCGGTGGCTTTGGGCTACAATGCCGTGTCGCGCGATTCCCCCGGCCCCGCCGCATGAACCTTCGCCGCCTGCTGCGGCACCGGCGCTGCCGCGGGCCGATCCGACGACCGTTTTTTCGCTGCGCTTCGATCACTCGAACCAGGGGGCAGCATGGCGCTCAACGCGTATCTCAGGATCAAGGGCTATCAGCAGGGTGACATCAAGGGTTCGGCGACGGTCAAGGGTCGCGAAGGGCGCATCGTCGTGATCGCGTGCTGCCACGACATCGACAGCGCACGCGATCCGGAGAGTGGCCTCACGACGGGCAAGCGCAGACACGGCCCGCTCGTCATCACGAAGGAGCTCGACCGGAGCTCGGTGCCGCTGCGGCAGGCGCTCGTCGCCAACGAGACGCTGACAGTGTGGGAGCTGCAGTTCTGGCGTGCCATGACGCGCGGCACGGAGAAGCAGCACTTCACCATCCGGCTCGTGAACGCGCAGGTCGAGAGCATCCGTCTGGAGCTGCCGAATACGCGCAGCCCGGACACCTCCAAGCTGCCGGAGATGGAGCGCATCGTCTTCAACTACGAAAAGATCGAGTGGATCTGGACCGACGGACTGGTAGCGGGGGACGACTGGGGGGCAGGGGTGGCATAGCCAATCGACCCCGGGATCGGCCCCGAGCTTCGGGCGCCTCACGCGCGCCGCAGGCCCGCGTACGGACCGATGGATTTCCTGCCCTCTATCCTCTATCCTCACGCCCTGCGACGAGAAGACGGTGCTGTTCGACCCCGCTGGCCAGGGACGGATCGGTTCACGGCGGCAACGCGGGGGCAATCGGGGCGCCGCATGGTGATCCGGGATCGCGGGGAGATCACAGCAACCGGTTTTTATTCGCTGCAGGCTAAGGGGGAAAGCTCGCCGCGTCTTCATCGGCCGCGCGTTCGATTCGAGGTGCGCTTCGGATCGCGGGCGCCGGGGCAGCCCTTCCACACCTCGCCTCGCGCATCCGACTCGGGCGGCTCGCAGTGCCTCCGGGTCGAGTCGGGGCGCCTGCAAAGCCGCCGGGGTCGTGGGGAGAGGCGCAGGGACGGAATCCGGCTCGCCCGGTGCAGACCGTGAGTGATCCGATGACCGACAAGGCCGGGTTAGCTTTGGATCCGGCATGGGACTAACCATCAGAGAGGAAAAGAACATGAACCCCACCGATCAAATAGGGTCAGCCTTGGGCAGTTGGACCGACGCGCAGAAGCGTCTCTGGGAAGGCTGGATGAATGTCTACAACAAGGCGACCGAGCTACACGCCGCGGTCCCCGAGTCGGCCGACCGGCTGAAGGAGAGCACCGAAGCGATCGGCAAGGGCACCAGCGAGGCCGCGCGCGATCTGCTGGATAAGCTGCTGAGCAGCCAGAGCGCAGTGTCGCAGGCAACCGAGTTCTTCCTCAGGGCATGGAAAGTGGTGTCACCCAGTCTCGATGCGGGGAAGGATTGGCGCGTTGATCTTCAGAACTTCTCCACGCAGTGGGGCGAGCAGATGACCACAGCGCTCGAGCGCAGTACCGGCATGGCGTCCGATCTCACCGAGCTGACGCGCTCCCTGGGGAAGGACTGGCCGCCCGCCATTCTGCCCTGGCTGGCGTTCATCGAGAAATCCAGCGCGGCGGGTCATCTGGGTGAAGCGACGTTGGGGGGATCAGCCAACTTGAGCCGGCTTCTCGCGATGGAATCGGAGTTGTTTCCCTTCCTTTCCGGCCTGGCCCAGATGCCGCGCGCAGGTCTGACGCGGGAGAAGAACGCCAAGCTGTTGCGGCTAATGGATGCCACCGTCGACATGCGACGGACAAATCTTAAGTTCCAGACCGCCATGGCGCAGGGCATGGCCAAGGCGGTGGAGGCCACCATTGATCGCCTGGCTGAGCTCAAAGCCAAGGGAGAAAAGATAACCTCGGTTCGCGGGCTGATGAAACTCTGGTTTACCTCGGCCGACGGGACGTTGATGCACGTTTTCAACTCCCCCGAGTTCCTCGCCATCCAGAATGAAATGACCACGGCGAACAACGAGTTTCGCATCAGGCAACGCGCGCTGCTCGAAGACGTCTATCAGGCACTCGACATTCCCACTCGCTCCGAAATCGACGACGCCTACAAGATCATCCATGATCTGAAGCGGGAAGTACGCGCCTTGAAGAAGACAGTGAATGCTGTTGCGAAGCCTGCGAAAAGTACCGGGCGAGGCGCTGCTGGGCGAGGGCCCTCCAAGGGAGGGTGAAGCGCGCTCTTCGAGACACCGCGCCATAGATCGAAAACCACACCATATGCTCTAGGAGATGTTCGCCATGTCGTTCCCGATTCAAATCCAGACGAGTGACGTCGCCCACGAAGTCAAAGAGATCAACAGCAAACTCACGCAGGGGATCGAGAACCTCAATCGCTTGAAGGACACGGATGTCGATATCGGCAGTACGCCGAAGGACGTGATTCATGCAGTGGATCGCCTCGAGGTGTACCACTACAAACCGCTGGTCGAGGCGAGCAAGATCATGAAGACCCCCTTGCTGATTACCCCGCCGCTGATCAACGGCTATGAGGTTGCTGATCTGCAGCCAGATCGGTCACTGGTGCGCAACCTACTGAACGAGGGCATCGACGTCTACCTCACAAATTGGGGCTATCCGAAGCCGGCGGACAAGCACCTCACCGTCGATGACTACGTCGAAGGCTACCTCGACGAATGCGTCGATGCCGTGCTCGATCATCACGGGGTGGACAAACTCACCATGCTGGGCATCTGCCAAGGTGGCACGCTCAGTACCTGCTATTCGTGTCTGCATCCGGACAAGATCGCGAATCTGGTCCTGACCGTATCGCCGATCGACTTTCACGCCTATCAGTGGACGAAGGAGCAGCCCCATGTAGGGCTCATGTTCAACATGGCCTCCGGCTCGAACGTGGATACCATGGTTGCTGCCGTTGGCAACGTCCCGGCCGACCAACTGAACATTTCCTTCCTCATGGCTGCGCCGTTCAACCTGGCAATCGGCAAGTACGCGGACCTGATCGACTCCCTCGACGACAAAAAGGCCCTGTTGAACTTCCTGCGCATGGAGAAGTGGCTCTTTGGCGGACCTGCTGCTGCGGGCGAGGCTTACCGGCAATTCATCAAGGAGTTCCTCCACGGCAACAAGCTGGTGCGGGGGGAGCTCGAGCTCGGCGGGCGCAAGGTCGACATGAAGAATCTGACCATGCCCATTCTCAGCATCTATGCCGAGCGCGATCACCTCGTGCCGCCCGCATGCACGGTGGGGATGAAAAAATACATCGACAACAAGGACTACACCGAGCTTTGCATCAAGACCGGCCACATCGGCATCTACACCGGCGGCGCGTCGCAGAAGATTCTGGCGCCGGCCGTTGGGAAGTGGCTGCGGGATCACGGCGCCTGAGGTAACTCGGTAGACCAAAAGAAAACCGGCGCCGGGGATTCCCGGGCGCCGGTTCGTGACGGAAGTCTCGCCGCCTTACTTCACGACCTCGAACCCCAGGTAGGTTCGCTTCGCCTCACCTTCCCCGCGGTCGAAAAACACGGCCTTCACCGGCATGCCGATTTTGGCGCTGTTCTCGGGGCGCGAGAGGTCCAGCCCGAAGATCTGTCCGCTGATGGCAGGACCTTCCTGCAGGCGCACGATGGCCGCGCAGTAAGGATTTTCGCGGCTGTAACCCGCTTCGATCATGTGCGTCGGTGGAACGGTGATCACAGTAAAGGCGATGATCTCGCCTTTGCCGGACACTGCTTCCCAATCCATGTCGTCGGTGTAGCTGGTGGTGCAGAGCGGGCGCGGCGGGAAATAGAACTTGCCGCTGGTGCGGTTTCGGCAGCCCATCAGCTTGTGTTGCGAGAGCAATTGGTAGTAGCTCGCGCTGTTGAATGGCAGCTCGCTCATAGTCCTAGTTCCTCCGCTCGAAGATGTGGACGATAGCGGCCATCCCGCTGCCGCCGAGATTCAGGGTCAGTCCCAGGTTCAAATCGCCCGGCACCTGCCGCGGACCGGCCTCGCCCCGCATCTGCTTGAAAACTTCCACGACCTGACCGGCGCCGGTGGCGCCGACGGGGTGACCTTTCGACTTGAGTCCGCCGGACGAGTTGATCGGGCGCGGCCCGAGACGCGCGGTCTGGCCTTCGGCGATCGCCCGGTGACCTTCACCCGGCTTGAAGAAGCCCAGATCCTCGATGGCGATCAGCTCGGCGATCGTGAAGCAGTCGTGCACCTCGCAAACCTTGATGTCTTTCGGCGTCACCCCGGCCGTTGCATACGCCTGCTCGGCGGCCACGCGTGAGGCCTTGATGCTGGTCAGACTGTCGCGCTCGTACGTCGGCACGTCGCTGCCCTGGCCGTAACCGATGACATGCAGCGGCTTGTCGGTGAAGGAGCCGGCGATCTCCTCGGCGACGAGCAGGAGCGCCACGGCACCGTCGGAAACGGGCGAGCAGTCGAAGAGGCGCATCGGCCACGCGATCGTGGGATTGGCCCGCTCGTCCTTCATAAACGCCATTTCGTTCTCCCACGACGGGACCGGTTTGCCGCGCTTGGCCGCGGACTTCTGCTTGCTCGCCATGATGTCGGCGATCCGGGCGCCGAACTGTGCCTTGGGGTTGAGCGCGCCGTTCTCGTGGTTCTTGATCGCGATCTGCATCAGCGTTTCCGGCGTCGCCCCGTACTTGTGCATGTACGCGGTCGCGAGCAGCGCGTAGAGGCCCGGGAAGGTGAAGCCCGCCGGGTTCTCGTAGACGCTGTCGCTGGCGGTCGCCAACACGTCGGTCACTTTTGCAATGGGCAGATCGCTTTCCTTCTCGAGCCCGCCGACCAGCACCATGTCGGCCAGGCCGGAGCCGATGGTCATGATCGCCTGCCGCAGCGCGAGACCGCTGCTGGCACACGCGCATTCGACGCGGCTCGCGGGAATCGGCGTGAGGCCCACCGCGTCGGCGACATAGGGCGCCATGAAGTTCTGGCCTTCGAACATGGTACTGCTGTAGTTGCCGATGACCAGGGCCTCGATGTCTTTCGGATCGAATCCTTTGTCAACGGACCCTTGCATCTCTCGAAACGCCTGGACGAACAGATCGCGCGTGTTCAGGCCGGGGAAGGTGCCGAACGAGGTCATCCCGGCCCCGACGAGCGCAACGCCCCTCTTCAGTTTTTTGACAGCCATGAGTCAATCCTCTTGCGATGCGGGGGTCCGGCCGGCGCCGCTAACAGCGGATCGGCGGCAGGTCCCGCGCTTGGACGTGAATGGACCACGATCGGCAGGCCGGCCCGGAGCGCACTGCTCCGGTCCCGGCGCCAATCGCTGTCGGCCGTTACTTCGCCCGCTGCCGCGCGCCGTAGGTGACGCCGCCGGTCACTTCGATCAAGGTTCCGTCGACCGCATCGTTTTCGACGATGAAGCGGAATGTCGAGGCGATCTCCGCCGGTTCGACCAGCCGGCCGATGTGCACGTCCTTGAGGATGGCGTTGAGCGCTTCCTGGTTCATGCCCAACAGGATCGGGGTGGCGGTATAGCCGGGGGCGATGGCTGCGACGCGAATGCCGCTGATGCCCTTCATGGCGAGCTCGCCGACCAGAATCTTTGGCCACAACGCGAGAGAAGCCTTGGTCGACGAGTAGTTGATCTGCCCGACCTGACCAGTATGGTTGATCGACGAAGTGAGTATCACGACACCCTTGCAGCCGTTATCGACCATCCTCCGCACGCTCTCGCGCACCGTCAGGAAGGCACCGACCAGGTTCACGTCGATCACCGCGCGAAAGGCCTCCACGCTCATCACGCTCTTCACCTTGCCGGTCTTGTCCGTATTGACCACGAGCCCGTCCGAGATGATCCCGGCATTGGCGAAAACGACGTTGATGGCGCCGAACTTGGACATCGCCGCGTCCATCAGCTTCGCAACGTCTTCTTCCTTGGCGACGTTGCCGGCAACCCCGATCGCCTCTCCGCCAGCGGCCTCGATTTCACCCACGACGCGATCGAGACCAGCCTGGTTCATGTCGCCGAGGACGAGCTTGGCGCCGTCCTTGGCCATTTCCTTCGCTACCACTTCGCCGATACCGCTCGCACCGCCGGTAATGACGACAACGCTCCCTTTGACTTGCATCTTTCTTCTCCAGTGTTGGAATTGCGTGATCCGTTACGCGAGTGGTGTGCTGCCAACTGAATCGGCGATTAGCCGAGCCCATCGGACGCGCCGCGGCGATGCTGCATCCGCCAGCCGATCGCGTAACCCCGTGCGCGAACGGCGTCGGGACCACTGATCAGATCCTCCCGTCCGCAAACAGCTTATTGACACGCGCCTCGAGCCTGCCGACGATGCGATCGATTCGAAGCGTCGATATTTTACCCGAATCGCGGGCATTTGCACCGCCGGCGCCTCATCGCGCGCTCGGCGAGCGAGCCGGCGCACGGAGCCGGAACAAGGGGGATCACAATGAAACGATACGGATTCGCCGCAGCGGGCGGCGGGTACAGGAGCTTCTACACCGAGGGTGCGCTGGTCTGGCTGCAAAGACACGATGTGCCGGTGGTGCACCTTACCTCCACCAGTTCCGGGAACAACATCGTCCTCGACTACCTGATGTGGGACCCGGCGCGCGAGGAACTGCCGCCGGTTCTCACCAAGACGTTGCGGCTTAACATCGGCGACACCTTGGACGTCTTCTCGAACTTCCTGGGCCTGCGCCCCGCGCTGCCAAACGGTGCCCGTCTGCTCAAGGTGAACAAGGACCGTTGCCGCAAGTCGCTCCTGCTCGACGATATGGAGCGCAGGCGCGTATTGCAGGACCGGCTCGCGACGGCGCGGTGGGATATCGTCGCCTCCAACCTGACGAAGCGGCGCGCCGAGTACTTCAGCGTGAACGAGATGCTGGCGCAGGTCGACGCTCCGTCCCTCGAGCGGTTCATGGACGTGTTTCTCGCCGGGATCACGACGATCCCGTACTTCTCGGCAATCAAGATGCACGGCGACTACTACGTCGAGGGCGGATACATCGACAACATCCCCTTGCGAACGCTCTTCGCGGATCCCGAGGTGGACGAGATCATCGCCGTCGACTTCACCGACCGCGACTATCACGCGGACCTCGACGAGGTCTACGGCAAGAACCCGCTCTGGTTGCTGTTGAACAGCATCGACATGAACCTCCTGGTGACCGACATCCAGATGAACCTGCCCGGGATCGCCATCCTCCGCCAGGCGCAGCTCATCAATCGCCTGCTTCAGGCGGCCGGTTGCACTACCCTGGAGGTCGACGGCACCGTGTATCGCTACAAGCCGCTGCACGTGCTCCGGCCGCACAACTTGAAGAGCATGACCATCGCGCTGGGCGACAGCAAGCTCCAGAAGAAGTACTTCGAGCTCGGCCAGCAGGAGATCGAGGGACTCGTTCGAGAATTGCCCGCCTAGGCCCGATAACGGCCGTAAAAGCCTCATTGGACTTTTGCGGCTGCGGGAAACACAATCGCTTGAAGTCCCGTCAGGATCTGCTGCCATGCCCGACTTCGCCCCCGCTACCGTTCCTCCGACCTCCGCTCCGAAACCAGGTCCGTGGGCAAGCCAGTCCAGATACGCGAGGGCGGCGGCAGCCGGCGACACACCGAAGGTCATGCGGCCGACCACGGAGGACCACGTCGCGCCCTGGAAATCGGTCTACAAGCTGCACCTCCTGCCCGACACCGACGTCACGTATGTCGACGCCGACACCTGGGCGGCGCAGGTGCCCGTCGTCGAAGGCTCCTGGTGGCCGGAGTGGGAGCGGTGGCTCGTCGCTCGCTCCGCGCCCGCGCCTATGAGTCCACCAGCCCTGGGCGCGCCGGAGCAGGGATTGGCGGTCCTCGGCCCGGCGCCGGGGGCATGCGTGTTCCAGGATTAGTGGATTCGGCGATGGTTACGACTGTACGCAAACTGCTCGACCAACCCATGCTCGGTCTCGCCGTGGTCGCGGGGCACGCCGGTCTCGACCGCCGCGTCACCACCGCCGAACTGAATCGGCCGGCCCTGGAGCTCACGGGTTACTTCGGTGAGTTCCGCTCCGAGCGCATCCAGATCTTCGGCAAGGGCGAGCTTACCTATCTCGCGGTAAACGACGAGCGGGACACCGTGCGCGCAGCCCTCTCGCAGATCCTCTCCCACGAAGACTTACCGTGCGCCGTGGTGACCAACGGGCGCGCTCCGCCGCAGCTCATGTGCGAGCACGCCGAGGCGGTCGGCACGCCGGTGTTGAGCTGCCCCCACAGCACGACCAAGCTCTACAAGCGGCTCTGGGAGCATCTCGAGCCGCATTTCGCCCCCGAGACCGACGTCCACGGCGTCCTGATGGAGATCGACGACCTGGGGGTCCTGATCCAGGGCCACAGCAGTATCGGCAAGAGCGAGGTCGCCCTCGACCTCATCCGCCGCGGCTCCCACCTGGTCGCCGACGACTTGGTCACGATCAAGTGCTTGAACGATTCGATCCTGATCGGACGCGGCTCGCGTCTCCTCCCATTTCACATGGAAGCACGGGGCCTCGGCGTGATCGACGTGAACCGGCTCTTCGGTGCGGCTGCGGTACGTCCGGACAAGCGCATCTCGCTCGTCATCACGCTGGTGGATTGGGAGGAAAACGCCGAATACGACCGTATCGGGCTCACCGACGATTCCGTCAGCATCCTGGACGTGCGCGTGCCGCACCTCACGATACCGGTCAAGCCGGGACGCAGCGTCGGTACCCTGATCGAGATCGCCGCCCTGAACCAGAAGCTCAAGAACATGGGCGTTCACACCGTGCGTCTGATGGAAAAGCGACTTGCCGAAGCGCTCGACGATCCCCATGCCGATGAAAACGGCGACGCGTAGCCGACGCTCTTCGCGCCGTCTGCAGGTCCGTCGTCGTACCCCAGCCTCGCATCGAGACCTCTCCGTCAACTTGAGCAATCCCGAGCGGCGTGATACCTTTTCGGGTTGCAGGAGAAGGTCAGGGATTGGACGGAGCGGTCGGCCGCTATCGTCCACGTGGAGGAGCGGGAAACGCTCGAATCCACAGGACAACAAGGCAGAACATTCATGCACGACATCATCAGACAACTCGACGACATGCGGGTCGCCGCGCGCCTCGGGGGCGGGCAGAAGCGGGTTGATTCGCAGCACCAGAAGGGACGACTCACCGCGCGCGAGCGCATCGAGCTTCTGCTCGACCCGGACACGTTCGAGGAATGGGACATGTTCGTCGAGCACCGCTGCGTAGATTTCGGGATGGGCGAGCAGAAGATCCCGGGCGACGGCGTGGTGACGGGCTACGGCACGATCAACGGCCGCCTCGTTTTCGTGTTCAGCCAGGATTTCACGGTCTTCGGCGGTGCGCTCTCCGAGGCGCACGCGGAGAAGATCTGCAAGATCATGGACCACGCGGTGAAGGTCGGCGCGCCCGTGATCGGACTGAACGACTCGGGCGGCGCGCGGATCCAGGAAGGGGTCGCCTCGCTTGCCGGTTACGCCGACGTGTTCCAGCGCAACGTGATCGCCTCGGGCGTCATCCCGCAGATCTCGGTGATCATGGGGCCGTGCGCCGGCGGCGCGGTGTACTCTCCGGCGATGACCGACTTCATCGTGATGGTGAAGGACAGCTCGTACATGTTCGTGACCGGGCCCGAGGTCGTGAAGACGGTGACCCACGAGCAGATCACCGCCGAGGAACTGGGCGGCGCCGTGACGCATTCGACCAAGTCGGGGGTGGCCGACCGCGCGTTCGAGAACGACGTCGAAGCGCTCGTGATGGTGCGGCGGCTGGTGAACTACCTGCCGGTGCACAACCGGGAGAAGGCGCCCGTGCGCCCCACCACCGACATTGCAGACCGCCTCGATTTTTCGCTCGACACGCTGGTGCCGGACAACCCGAACAAGGCTTACGACATCAAGGAGCTGATCCTCAAGGTCGTCGACGACACCGACTTCTTCGAGCTGCAGCCCGATCATGCGAAGAACATCGTGATCGGTTTCGGCCGCATGGAAGGCGCGACGGTCGGCATCGTCGCCAACCAGCCGCTGGTGCTGGCCGGCTGCCTCGACATCAAGAGCGCGATCAAGGGCGCGCGCTTCGTGCGCTTCTGCGACGCCTTCAACATTCCCGATCATCACCTTCGTCGACGTGCCGGGGTTCATGCCGGGCACGGCGCAGGAGTACGGCGGCATCATCAAGCACGGGGCGAAGCTGCTGTATGCCTACGCCGAAGCGACCGTGCCGAAAGTGACGTTGATCACGCGCAAGGCCTATGGCGGGGCGTACGACGTCATGAGCTCCAAGCATCTGCGCGGCGATGTCAACTTCGCGTGGCCGTCGGCCGAGATCGCGGTGATGGGCCCGAAGGGCGCGGTCGAGATCATCTTCCGCAAGGACATCGGCGACCCGAAGGCGATCGCCGATCGCACCGAGGAGTACCGCAAGAAGTTCGCGAACCCGTTCATCGCGGGCGCGCGAGGTTTCATCGACGACGTGATCATGCCGAACGAGACGCGCAAGCGCATCTGCCGATCGCTCGCGATGCTGCGCAACAAGAAGCTCGAGAACCCGTGGCGCAAACACGGGAACATTCCGCTGTGACGAGGGGGAAGGGAGCAGGGGCAAGGGTGCGGCGCTGAAGCGCCGCTGTTGTTACCTCGGCCGGCGCGGCGAGAGCGCGGGGTTCGAAGGTATCCCCGATCACCATTCCCCATTCCCGGAAAAAACCATGTTCAAGAAGATCCTGATTGCCAACCGCGGCGAGATCGCCTGCCGCGTCATTCGCACCGCAAAACGCATGGGCATCGCGACCGTCGCGGTTTACTCGGAGGCCGACCGGGACGCGAAGCACGTGTTCCTCGCGGACGAGGCGGTGCTGATCGGGCCGCCGCCGTCGGCCCAGAGTTATCTCGTGATGGACCGCATCTTCGAGGCGTGCAAGGACACCGGCGCCGAGGCCGTGCATCCCGGCTACGGCTTCCTGTCCGAGAACGCGACGTTCTGCGACCTGCTCGAGAAGAACGGGCATCGTTTTCATCGGCCCGAAGCCGCGCTCGATCGAGGCGATGGGCGACAAGATCGCATCGAAGAAGCTCGCGCACGAAGCGAAGGTCAACACCATTCCCGGGTACACCGACGTGATCGAAAGCGCCGACCAGGCGGTGGACATCGCGCGCGACATCGGCTACCCGGTCATGATCAAGGCGAGCGCCGGCGGCGGCGGCAAGGGCTTGCGGGTGGCCGCGACCGACGACGAGTGCCGCGAAGGGTTCCAGAGCTGCCGCAACGAGGCGAAGAGCTCGTTCGGCGACGACCGGCGTCTTCATCGAGAAGTACATCGTCGAGCCGCGTCACATCGAGATCCAGGTGCTCGGCGACGCGCACGGCAACACGGTCTACCTGTGGGAGCGCGAGTGCTCGATCCAGCGCCGTCACCAGAAGGTGATCGAGGAAGCGCCGTCGCCGTTCCTGGACGATCGCACCCGCCGCGCCATGGGCGAGCAGGCCGTCGCGCTCGCGCAGGCCGTGGACTACCAGTCGGCGGGAACCGTGGAATTCGTGGTCGATCGCGATCGCAACTTCTACTTCCTCGAGATGAACACACGCCTGCAGGTCGAGCACCCGGTGACCGAGATGATCACGGGGCTCGACCTGGTGGAACAGATGATCCGCGTCGCAGCGGGCGAGAAGCTCGACTTCACGCAGAAGGACATCAAGCGCGCCGGCTGGGCGATCGAGTGCCGCATCAACGCCGAGGATCCGTTCCGCAATTTCCTGCCGTCGATCGGGCGGCTGGTGAAGTACATCCCGCCCCCCGAGGTGCCCGGGGTGGTGCGCGTCGACACCGGGGTCTACGAGGGCGGCGAGATCTCGATGTACTACGATTCCATGATCGCCAAGCTCGATCACCCACGGCGCGACGCGCGACCAGGCGATCGTGCGCATGCGTGACGCCCTGAATGCGTTCGTGATCCGCGGCGTGTCGACCAACATCCCGTTCCAGGCGGCGCTCATGCAGCACCCGCGGTTCGTGTCGGGCCGCATGCACACGGGGCTGATCGCCGAAGAGTATCCGAAGGGCTTCCGCGCCGAAGACGTTCCCCACGACGATCCGGCGCTCCTCATCTGTGTGGCGGCGTCCATTCACCGGCGCTACACGGAGCGCGCCGCCGGCATTTCGGGCCAGATGCCGGGGCATCAGTACAAGGTGGGCGGCGCCTGGAACGTGATCCTGGGCGACGAGCCGCATGTCGTGACCATGACGAGCGTGCCGGGCGGGCACCAGATCACTTACAAGGACGAGACCTTCACGGTGATCTCGGATTGGGGATTCGGCTACCCGATCTTCCGCGGCACCATCAACGGCGCCGACGTGTGCATGCAGGTCGAGCGCCGCGGCATGCACTATCGCCTCTTCCACTGGGGCACGCAGGTCGACGTGATGGTCATCACCGCGCGCGCGGCCGAGCTGCACGCCTTCATGCCCTACAAACCGCCCCCCGACCTCTCCCGCTTCCTGATCTCGCCGATGCCCGGTCTGCTGACCGAGGTTGCGGTAACCGAAGGTCAGGAGGTCAAGGCGGGCGAGAAGCTCGCGGTGATCGAAGCGATGAAGATGGAGAACGTCCTGCGCGCCGAGATGGACGCCAAGGTCAAGGCCCTGCTCGCGAAGCCGGGCGACAGCCTCGCTGTCGACCAGCACATCATCGAGTTCGAGCAGATCCTCTGAACCCGCCCCGGCCGGCGTCGACCCCCCGGCCGGGACTGGAAACCCTTCAGGCGCCGAGGGTCGCGACCACCTCGGGGGGCGCCTGCACCAACTCGATCAGCACGCCTTCGCCCGAGATCGGGAACTGGTCGTTGCCCTTCGGGTGCACGAAGCAGATGTCGAAGCCGGCAGCGCCTTTGCGAATGCCTCCCGGCGCGAAGCGCATGCCGTTCGCGGTCAGCCATTCCACTGCTTTCGGCAGATCGTCCACCCACAGCCCGATGTGGTTGAGCGGCGTCTCGTGCACCGCCGGTTTCTTGGCGATGTCGACCGGCTGCATGAGGTCGATCTCGACCTTGGTCGGGCCCGACCCGAGCGCCAGGATGTCCTCGTCGACGTTCTCGCGCTCGCTGCGGTAATTCCCGGTGACCGGCACGCCCAGCGTGTCCACCCACAGCTTGCGCAGGCGGCCCTTGTCGGGTCCGCCGATCGCGATCTGCTGCAGGCCTAGGATGCGGAAGGGTCTTGCGCTCATGTAACGCTCCTCGTGTGGTGGGGTCTACGTGATTGCGGGGCGATGGCGGAGATCGTCTACGACCGGCGCAGCATCTTCTCCACTTCGCCCACGTGCAGTTCCTCGTTGGCGATCATTCTTCGTGCATATTCCTCCAGGGTCACGGAGGCGTCCTTCACGAGATCGAGCAGATTCCGGTACAGGGCCACCGCCGCGCGTTCTCCTTCGAGCGACTTCCGGAGCAGCGCGTCGATGTCGTGCTCGGGCGCGTCGAGCAGCGCGCCGATGGCGAGCGAAGGGTGAGCCCCCAGCAGCGTGACCATCTCGCCGGCTTCCTGCGCGTGCAGCAGCGATTCGTCGGCCTGTTTGCGCAGCCACGACACGATCGGAATGCGGCCGTGGCCGAACACCATGAACGAGAAGTGCGTGTAGCGCACCACGCCGGCGAGCTCATGCTCGAGGATGCGGTTCAGGACTGCGACGACCGCCTGCTGGTCGAGATCAGCCATGCGATTAGCTCCTCTCTGTTCGTCGTGGGGCTGGCGCTATCGCGCCCGCTTCAGCGCAATACCGCCACATAGATGCCGGTGAGGATGGCGGTGGTGATCACACCGCTGATGTTGGCGCCCAGAGCGTGCGGCATGATCATGACCCCCGGCGATGCCGCGGTCGCCAATCTTCTGCACGATCTTCGCGGTGGTCGGCACGCAGCTCACCCCCGCGACGCCAATCATGGGGTTGTACTTGCCCTTGTACCAGAAGTACAGGACGTACCCGCCGATGATGCCGCCGATCGCGGCGAGCGTGAGCGCCAGGATGCCGAGCAAGAGCAGCTTCAGCACCACGGGGCTCAGGATGGTGTTCGCCTCGCACAGGATGCCGAGCGTGAGTCCGAGGAAGAAGGTCGCGCCGTAGAGGACCGTTTCGCTCAACAGGTTCTGGAAATTGAGGAGCCCGCTCTCGCGCACCGCCACGCCGATGAAAAGCGCCAGAAAGAGCGGCGCCGCCACCGGGAACAGCAGGCAGAGCAGCGTGCAGGCGACCACCGCGAACACGAGCTTCTGCCCGGACGTGATCCGCTTCACGTCTCCCATGGGCATCGGAATGGCGCGCAGCCGTTCGGGGATGAGTATCTTGATCAGGTAGGGATAGCCGCCGTAGGTGAGCCCGAGATACAAATAGCCCACCACCGTGATCGGTACGAACAGATCCCTGGCCAGAATGAGGGACGCGAACAGCACCATCGGACCGTCCGCGCCGCCAATCAGCGCGACCGACGCGGCTTCGCGCTCGGTCATGCCCAACCAGACCGCAATCGGGAAGGTCGCTACCGTGCCCAGCTCGGCGAACAGGGCGAGGATCATGCTCTGGAACGGCCGCGCCATGACGAAGCCCACGTCGAGCAGCACGCCGATCCCCATGAACACGAGGACGGCTATGAGACCGTTGCTGAACATGAACGTGTAGATCGGCTGCAGCCAGTCGATCTGCAGGATGTCCATCGTTGCGTCCGTCCCGGTCACCAGCGGGTCGACGAAAAGGGTGCCCATCTTTCCCCCTTCGAAGAACATCACGCCGGCATTCACCGCGGCCATGCCGAGACCCATTGGGATCATCAGCAACGCCTCGAGTACGCCCTTCTTGCCCAGGTAGATCAGTAGAAAGCCGAAGAAAATGAGCCCGATGCGCCCCCAGAAGATCTTGGGATCGGAGGCGGCCAGGGTCGCGAGGCCCTGGAAGATGTCGAGCAGGTGGATGCCTTCCATGGGCCCTCCCGTTTAGCCGATGGTCACGAGGGCCTGACCGGCCTCGACGGCATCTCCCGCCTTGACGTGAATGGCGGTGATCTTGCCAGCCATGTGAGCGACCATCGGCGACTTCATCTTCATGGCCTCGATGATCACGACCTTGTCGCCTTGCGCCACCGCCTGCCCCATCGTAACTGCGATCGATTCGACGACACCGCCCAGGGTGCTGACGACATCGCCCGCACCGGCCGTGCCCTTGGCCGCAGCGGGCGCCGGTGCGGCGGCGGCCGGGGCCGCCGGCGGGGGCGTTGGAATGGTCATGCTGCCGGGTGCCGGGTAGAGCTGGCTCGACCCTTCGCTCAGATCCTCGACCGTCACGCTGTACTGCTTGCCGTCGACCGTGATCCGGAATTTCTTCTCCATAGCTTTTCTCTCCCTTATTCTCTGACGCTTCTTGCTCGGCTAGTGCTTCGGATGGTG
Source organism: uncultured beta proteobacterium (assembly GCA_963734295.1). Taxonomy (GTDB): domain Bacteria; phylum Pseudomonadota; class Gammaproteobacteria; order Burkholderiales; family JAEUMW01; genus JAEUMW01. The sequence continues at coordinate 288,220 of CAVTGS010000012.1, forward strand.
CGAGACCGCATGCGAGGTGTGATGCGCCATCCTGCCTTCGACGACCCACTCGGCGTGTCGCTGCTCTTCGATGTGGACAATGCGATGCGCACCGATGACGGAATAGACGGCCGCGGAGATCGCGGCGACGTGGTCGGCCAGAAGATCGAACGCGGGCGCCGCCGCCGGTGCCGGCTTGGGCGCCGCCTCGGGCTTGCGTTCGAATGCATTCAGCACGACCACGATGACCTTGATCACGACGGCGACGGCCATCGACACCACGATTGCGATCCCGTAAATCCAGAGCGCCTTGACGATTACGTCCGACATTGTCTGCTGCCTCCTGGATCTAGAGCGGGATGTTGCCGTGCTTCTTCGCCGGCCGCAGTTCCCGTTTGTTGAGCACCTTGCGCAGCGACAGGGCGACCACCGAACGCGACTCGGCGGGCTCGATCACATCGGTGATGTAGCCGTTCGCGGCGGAGAGATACGGCGAGGCGAACTCGGCGCGGTAGCCGGCTACGAGCTCGGCGTGCTTCGCCTTGCGGTCGGCCGCCTCGGAGAGTTCCTTCCGATAGAGGATGTTCACCGCGCCCTCCGCGCCCATCACTGCGATCTCGGCGTTCGGCCAGGCATAGACGAAGTCGGCTCCCATCTCCTGGCTGCACATCGCGAGATACGACCCGCCGTAGGCCTTGCGCAGGATCAGCGTGATCTTGGGCGTGGTGCACGACGCGTAGGCGAACAGCATCTTCGCGCCGTGGCGGATGATGCCGCTGCGCTCCTGCTCGACGCCGGGCAGGAAGCCTGGCACGTCCACGAGCGTCACGATCGGGATGTTGAAGACGTTGCAGGTGCGGATGAAGCGCGCGCCCTTGTCCGAGGCGTGGATGTCCAGGGCCCCGGCCATCTCCGTCGGCTGATTGGCGACCAAACCGATTACCATGCCCTCGATCCGGGCGAAGCCGACGATGATATTGCGCGCCCAACCGGCGTGCACTTCGAGCAACTCGCCATCGTCCACGAGGTGGCTGATGATCTTGCGCACGTCCATGGGCTCCGATGAATCGTCGGGGATCAGACTGTTCATCGAGTCGTCGTGCGCGAGCGTGAGGTCCGGGCTCAGGTGGTGGGGCGGGTCCTCGGTGTTGTTGGAGGGCAGGTAGGAGAGCAGCTTGTGCACGATCTGGATGGCGTGGCGATCGTCGTCCGCGACGAAGTGCACGTTTCCGCTCACCGTGGCGTGCATCTCGGCGCTGCCCACTTCGGCCATCGTGGTCGCGCGACCCGTCACCGCCTTGATCACTTCGGGACCGGTGATGAACATCTGCGCGTTCTGGCGGGTCATGATGATGAAATCCATCAGCGCCGGCGAGTAGGAGGCGCCGCCCGCGCACGGGCCGCACACCACCGCGATCTGCGGCACCACGCCCGACATCAACACGTTGTGGTAGAAGACGTGGCCATAACCCGAGAGGGCATCCACCGCTTCCTGGATGCGCGCGCCGCCGGAGTCCTTGAAAGCCACGAACGGGATGCCCGTCTTGATCGCGAATTTCATCAGCTCGACGATCTTGTGCGCGTGCATCTTGCCCAGCGTACCCGCTGCGACCGTGAAGTCCTGACTGGCCGCGGCGACGAGCTTTCCGTTCACGTAACCGGTCCCGGTGATCACGCCGTCGGCGGGAAACTCCTTCTTTTCCAGGCCGAAATGCCGCGCGGTGTGCCGCACGTGCATCCCGATCTCCTGGAAGGTCGCGGATTGAAACAGCGCCTCGAGCCGGTCGCGGGCCGACAAAAGACCCTTGGCACGCCGCTCCTTGATCTTGTCCTCGCCGCCCCCTGCCTGCACGGCAGCGCGCCGCTTGCGCAACTGCTCCAACGACTCTGGTCGTAGCGTCATTTGTCCCCCCGTAACTGCGTTTGTCCGGCTCTCGCCTCGACTGCGGCGGGCTTCGGACCCGTCGATCACCCGCTCGTTCACGGTAGCGATGTTTCCCCGCCCGCGTGATTCGGGACTCTGCGCGACGAGATGATAGCTCAACTTTGCGGACAGGTAACGTAATCGATGCAACGCGCGCCGCGGCAGGCTGCGTCATGCCCGGCACGCCAATGTGGCCGGCCGTGTGCCGTCTGTGGTACGGTTTGCCCTCGCCACTATAAGAAATCGGGAGGAATCATGGCTGCCGTCACGGAACACCAGGAGATCCCCGCTCCCCTGCTCACGGGCCTGCCTTCGCTAGGTCTCGACGCCAAAAGTATCGCGGCCGATTTTCGACGGCACTTCAACCACACGTTGGGGTGCGACATCCACTCGAAGTACGCCTTTCACCTCTATCAGGCGCTCGCCATGTCGCTGCGCGACCGCCTGATGGTCATGTGGAAGAACACGCACTATTCGTATCGGGAACACGACTGCAGGCGCGCCTACTATTTGTCCATGGAGTTCCTCATGGGGCGCACCCTCGGCAACGCGCTCCTCAACCTCGGAATTCAGCAGGTGGTGCGCGACGCGTTGAAGGAACTGGATCTCCGGCTCGAGGACATGGTCGAGCTCGAGCCCGACGCCGGCCTCGGCAATGGCGGTCTCGGGCGCCTCGCTGCGTGCTTTCTGGACAGTTGCGCGACACTGCAATTGCCGATCATGGGCTACGGCATCCGCTACGAATACGGCATCTTCCGTCAGACGATCCGAAACGGAGAGCAGGTGGAGGAGCCCGAGCGCTGGCTTATTCAGGGCAATCCGTGGGAGCTCGAGCGACCGGAGTTCACGGAGACCATCAAGTTCGGCGGCCGCACCGAACGCTGGACGGATGGTGACGGCAAGGTGATCTACCGCTGGGTCGACACCAACGATGTCCTCGCGGTGCCCTACGACACGCCCGTTCCCGGCTACCGGAACGGCACGGTGAACACGCTGCGCCTGTGGCGCGCTCAGGCGCGCGACGTCTTCGACCTGGGGCAGTTCAACGCCGGCGATTACTCGGGCTCGGTGCTCGAGAAGAACGCGGCCGAGAACATCAGCATGCTCCTGTACCCGAACGACGTCACGGAGATGGGCAAGGAGCTGCGCCTGCGTCAGCAATATTTCCTGGTTTCGGCGACGCTGCAGGACGTCGTGCGGCGGTGGAAGAGCGCCCACGGCGAGGACTTCACCCGGTTCGCCGAGAAGAGCATGTTTCAGCTCAACGACACGCACCCGAGCATTGCCGTGGCGGAGCTGATGCGTCTCCTCATCGACGAGAACGGATTGGCGTGGGACCGGGCGTGGGACATCACGACGCACACCATCGCCTACACCAACCACACGCTGCTGCCGGAAGCGCTCGAACGCTGGCCGGTGCGCATGTTCGAACGGCTGCTGCCGCGCTTGCTCGATATCATCTACGAGATCAACGCGACGTTCACCTCGGAGATCGCACGCCGCTGGCCCGGAGACTGGGAGCGAATTCGCCGCATGTCGCTCATCGAGGAAGGGCACGAGAAGCAGGTGCGCATGGCTCACCTCGCCATCGTCGGAAGTTTCTCCGTCAACGGCGTGGCGGAGCTCCATTCGCGACTCCTGCGCGAGGGGCTGTTCCGGGACTTCTACGAAATGTCGCCCGAGAAGTTCAACAACAAGACCAATGGTGTCACGCCGCGTCGCTGGATTGCATGGGCCAACCCGACCCTGGCCGAGCTCATCAGCCAGACCATCGGCACCGGGTGGATCACCGACCTGGATCAGCTCGCCAAGCTGGCCCCGCACGCCGAGAAGGAATCCTTTCGCGCGCGCTGGCAGAAGGTGAAACAGGACAACAAGCAGCGGCTGGCGGAGATGGTGGCAGAGGAGTGCGGCGTGGACTTCGATCCGCGCGCGATGTTCGACGTGCAGGTGAAGCGCATTCACGAGTACAAACGCCAGCTCCTCAACGTGCTGCACGTCATCCACCTGTACGACCGTATCAAGCGCGGCAACGCTGCGGACTGGACGCCGCGCTGCGTGCTGTTCGGCGGCAAGGCGGCGCCTGGTTACTGGATCGCCAAACGCACCATCAAGCTGATCAACAACGTGGCCAACGTGATCAACGGCGACCGCGACATCGGCAATCAGCTCAAGATCGCATTCCTGCCCAACTACCGTGTATCCGCGATGGAGATCATCGCTGCGGCGACCGACCTGTCGGAGCAGATCTCCACTGCCGGCAAGGAGGCTTCCGGCACGGGCAACATGAAGTTCATGATGAACGGGGCCGTGACGATCGGCACCTACGACGGCGCGAACATCGAGATCCGCGAGGCGGTCGGTGCGGAGAACTTCTTCCTGTTCGGTTTGACGGCGGAGGAGGTGGCCGAGCGCCGCGAAAACTATCAGCCGAACGAGATCATCGAGGCCGACGAGGACTTGCGGCGGGTGATGCGCATGCTCGAAAGCGGCCACTTCAGCCAGTTCGAGCCCGGCTTGTTCGAATCCATCGTCCGCTCGATTCGCGACTCGCGCGACCCGTGGCTGACGGCCGCTGATTTCCGGAGCTACCTCGACGCCCAGCAACGGGCGGCGAGCGCGTACCGGGATCCGTTGCACTGGACGCGCATGAGCATCCTCAACACCGCTTGCAGCGGTCGCTTTTCCACCGACCGCACCATGCGCGAGTACAACCGCGAGATCTGGCGGCTGGAGCCGGTCGCGCCGCTCACCGGGGACTGGTGATCAGCCGTGCCGCAACCGGGCGATCGCGTGCCGCGCAGTGATTATCAACCCCGCCGCGGCACCAGCACCGTGTAGTCGAAGTCGAGGACTACCGACGGGTCGTAACGGCCGTCCTGATCCTGGTACGGGAAATCCGCACAGCGCCGATCCTTGGTCGCAACGAGCCTGAGTCTCAAGGCGCCCAGGTCGTCGCGTCCAGGCAACGGCATCCTGCCGAGCACCTCCGACCACGCATAGACCGTATCGCCGGCGAAAGTCGGGGCGACGTGGCGTCCGCCGTTGATCGCGACGAGCTTGAAGGCGTTGGCAAGCCCGTTGAAGGACAGAGAGCGCGCGACGCTGATGACGTGGCCGCCGTAGACGATGCGACGACCGAAGCGGCCGTCCTTCTCCGCATGCTGGTTGAAGTGCACCCGTGCGGTGTTCTGGTAGAGGCGGGTGGCCATCATGTGCTCGGACTCTTCGATGGTCATGCCGTCGACGTGATCGATGCGCTCGCCCGACCTCGTAGTCCTCCCAGCGATGCGGGCTGCCGGCGAGCGCATTGTCGTAATCGCGAACGTGCAGGGCCTCGGGCACGATGAGATCGTCGGCCGCCACCGCCGGGGGGAATTCGGGAACGTGCGCCGCAGGCGCGGCGGCAGCCATATCGCGTTTGCGCACCATCACCCAGCGGCAGTAGTCGACGACCATTTGCCCGCGCTGATTGCGGCCGACCGAGCGCACGTACACGACCCCGGACTTGCCGTCCCTGTTCTGTCTGAGGCCGATCACCTGCGAGACCGCCGCGATCGTATCGCCCGGGTAGACCGGTTCGCCGAAGCGTCCGACGGCGTAACCCAGATTGGCGATCGCGTTGAGCGAGATGTCGGCGACCGTCTTCCCCAGCACCACGTGGAACGCGAGCAGGTCGTCGATCGGCGCACGCGGAAGTCCCAGGGAGGCCGCGAACGGCGACGACGCGTTGAGCGCGAAGCGCGCTCCGAAGAGCGCGGTGTAGAGTGAGGCGTCGCCTTCGGTGAGGGTCCGGGGCGTGGCGTGGACGATCTCCTGCCCGACGCGGAAATCCTCGAAGTAGTTGCCGGCCGCGGTCTTCCCGTTCATCTCGCTCGAGACTGCGCAGCGGTCAGAAGCCGTAGGCGCGCGCCAGGTCCGGATCGCGCTGCGAAACGAGGCGTGCGAGATCGACGATCACCTTGGCCTGTTTCCAGGTGGCATCGTCCTGCATCTTGCCGTCGATCAGCACCGCGCCGGCGCCGTCGGGCATCGCTTCGAGAATCCGCTTGGCGAACAGCACTTCCTTCACGTCCGGGCTGAACACCCGCTTGGCGATCGCGATCTGTCCGGGGTGCAGCGTCCAGGTGCCGGTGCAGCCCATCAGGAAGGCGTTGCGGAATTGCGCTTCGCAGCCCGCCTCGTCGGAAAAGTCGCCGAACGGCCCGTAGAACGCGCGCAGGCCCGACGACACGCACGCATCGACCATGCGCGCAATGGTGTAGTGCCAGAGATCCTGTTGCGAGAACGAGCGCCCGGTCTCGCCCTCGACCGGGTCGGCGAGCACGCCGTAGAAAGGATGGCCGCCGCCGACACGGGTGGTCTTCATGCCGCGCGAGGCCGCGAGGTCGGCGGGCCCCAGGCTCATGCCGTGCATGCGCGGACTGGCGCAGGCGATCTCGTCGACGTTCTTCACGCCTTGTGCTGTTTCCAGGAGCGCGTGGATCAGGATCGGCTTCGTCACCCGGTGGCGCGCCTCGAGCTGCGCCAGCAATTGATCGACGAAATGGATGTCCCACGGCCCCTCGACCTTCGGCACGATGATCACGTCGAGCTTGTTGCCGACGGCCGCGACGATCTCCAGCATGTCGTCGAGAAACCACGGGCTGTTGAGCGCATTGACGCGGCTCCACAATGCGGTGCCGCCGAAGTCCGTGCTCCGCGCTACGGCGATGAAGCCAGCGCGCGCCGCTTCCTTCGCGTCGAGAGGAATCGCATCTTCGAGGTTGCCGCACAGCACGTCGACCTGCTGCGCCATCTCCGGTATCCGGGCGCGGATCTTCTCCACGTGCGGCGGGAAGAAATGGATCATCCGCTCCGGGCGTACCGGCAGCTCGCGCAGCGGCAGGGGCGCCCCGATGGCGAGCGGTCGGTAGAAGTTCGCGGGTAATTTCATGGGCGCTCCGGAAACTTCAAATCACGCGCTGCGCGCGCAGCGCCTCGATCTCTGCATCGGTAAGCCCGAGCAGATCCTTCAACACCTCGTCAGTGTGCTGGCCGAGCCGCGGACCCAGGTGCTTGATGCGCCCGGGTGTCTTCGAGAGTCGCGGCATGACGTTCGGCACGATCACCGTCTCGCCGAGATCGGGGTCGTCGATCGAGAGGAGATTGCGCCGCGCATGAAACTGCCGGTCGCCGAAGATGTCCGCGATGCTGTTCAAGGGCGCCGCCGGTGCGCCGACCGCGTTGCACCGGGCGAGCATCTCTTCGCGCGATAGCGAGCCGCACCAGTCGCGCACGATCTCGTTCACGTCTGTCCGGCTCGCGATGCGAGCCTTCTGCTCCCCGTACAGGCTGCTCGAAGCGAGCTCGGGCCGACCCATCGCCTCCGCGAGCCGCCCGAACATCTTGTCCGTGGTGCAGGCGATGGCCACCCACTTGCCGTCGTGGGTCGGGAAGTGGCCGTAGGGACAGCCGCTTTCCATGTGGGGGCCATGCCGCTCCTGCACGGTGCCGTACATCGCATAGGCTGGCGCCAGCTCGTCGGTGCAGCGGAATACCGATTCGTAGAGCGCCGCGTCGATGTACTGGCCGCGCCCGGTCTTCTCCTTGTAGCGCAGCGCGAGCAGGACGCCGATGCAGCCGTACAGACCGGTGAAGTAGTCGCCGAGGGTGGTAGATCCGGCGGTCACCGGCGTTCCCTTGGGCATGCCGGCGAGATAGGTGAGGCCACCCACCGCGTGCGCCACCCGCGCGAACCCCGGGCGGTCCTTGTACGGACCGGTCTGACCGTAGCCGGACACGCGCAGCATGATCAACCCGGGGTTGATCGCGTGCAGCACGTCCCAGCCGATGCCCCATTTTTCCATGGTGCCGGGGCGAAAGTTCTCGACCAGGACATCGGACTTCGCGATCAGATCCTTGAACATCTGCACGCCTTCGGCCCGGTGCAGGTCGATCGTCACCGACTTCTTGTTGCGCCCCTCGCTCACCCAGACCAGGGTATCGCCGCGCGGTCCCGGCGTCCCGAAGTGCCGGCCGGTATCGCCGCCCACGGGATGCTCGACCTTGAGCACTTCGGCGCCGAACTCACCCAGAATGCCCGCGCAGTAGGGCCCCGCGACCACGGTCGCGAGGTCGATGACACGGATGCCGGTGAGGGGCAGGTTCTCGGGGGGCTGCTGGTTCACGCGCGATGTCCGGATAAGAAGAGTGGCGTTCAGATGATGCGCTGTTGGCGCAGGTTCGCAATCTCGGCGGCCGTGAGATCGAGCAACTCGCGCATTACCTCGTAGGTGGCCTCGCCCAGGCGCGGCCCGAGATTGGTCACGCGCCCGGGCGTCTCGGACAGGGTCGGTACCACGCCGGGAATCACCACCTTGCCGAGCCCTTCCTCCTCGATCTCGAGCAGGTCGCCGCGCGCCCGGAAGTGCGGATCGGCGAAGATGTCGGCGATGCTGTTCAGTTTGCCGACCGGCACCTCCTTGGCGATGCAGCGTTCGAGCAACTCGTCGCAGGTGAGCCCCGCCGCCCACTCCGTGACGATCGCGATCACCGCGGCACTCGCCGCCAGCCGCTTACGCTGCTCGCCGTAGAGCGTGCTCGAGGCGAGTTCTGGCCGCTCCATCGCGTGGGCAAAGCGCTCGAACATCTTGTCGTTGGTGCAGGCGATTGCCACATAGTGGCCGTCCTTGGTTCGGAAATGGCCGTGGGGCACCGCGACGAAACTGCCGGCGCCTTCCCGTTCCCGCACCTTGCCGTAGAGGCCGTAGACCGTCGCCATCTCGTCCATCTGCCGGAACACCGCCTCGTAGATGCCGACGTCGATCACCTGCCCCTCGCCGGTCTTCTCCTTGTGGCGCAGCGCGAGCATCACGCCGATGACGCCGTACAAGCTGGAGATATAGTCGCCGAGCGGCGCGATCCCGGGAACGACCGGGGTCTCGTTGGGATATCCGGCGAGATAGGAGAGCCCGCCGAAGCCATGTGCGAGATGCGCGAAGCCGGGCCGGCGGCGATAGGGGCCGGTCTGTCCGTAACCGGATACGCGCAGCATGATCAGGCCCGGATTGGCGGCGGAGAGCTCCTTCCAGCCCAGTCCCCATTCCTCCATCGTGCCGGGGCGGAAGTTCTCGACGAGGACGTCCGATTTCGAGACCAGCTTGATGAAGAGTTCGACGCCCTTGGGGCGACGCAGATCGATCGTGACCGACTTTTTGTTGCGCGCTTCGGAGAGCCAGGCGAGCGTCGCGTCGTGGCGCTTGGTCGCGGTGCCGAAGCGGCGCATGGGATCGCCGCCGATCGGGTATTCGACCTTCAGCACTTCGGCGCCGTATTCACCCATGATCGAGGCCGCGTAAGGGCCCGCGAGAAAAGTGCCGACGTCGATGACCCGGATGCCGGAGAGCGGCAGGGGTTTGGTCGATTCGTTGTTCGAGGGGGCGGCCGCCGATGGATCGTCGGGGCCGACTGTCGACGCAGGCCGGACGGGATCCGGCGCGTCTTCTTCTGTCGGTGCCACTGTCACGTTCTCCCTAGTGCTCCGATCTGCCAACTTCGAGATGCGCACCCGTGGGCGTTGGCGACGCGGTATGCTCTAAACGATAACCCAAACCAACGTCCCCGGGGAGAAAGAATTGAACGCCATTCTCAAGGGTTTGCGCATCGTCGAAGGTGCAGCGTTCGTCGCGGCGCCATTGTGCGGCATGACGCTGGCGCAGCAGGGCGCGGACGTGATCCGTTTCGATCCGCTCGAAGGCGGGCTCGATGCGCGGCGCTGGCCGGTAACGGCACAGGGAAAGAGCCTCTACTGGGCCGGACTCAACAAGGGCAAGCGTTCGCTCGCCGTCGACACCCGCAGCCCCGAGGGCCGGGAGCTGATCGTGGCGCTGATCACGGCCCCCGGCGAAGGCAACGGCATCTTCCTCACCAATTTCCCCACCTCCGGCTGGCTCGGCTACGACGCGCTGCGCAGCCGACGGGACGACCTCATCATGATGAACGTGACGGGGAATCCCGATGGCAGCTCGGCCGTCGACTACACGGTCAACTGCGCCCTCGGCTTTCCGTTCGTGACCGGCCCCGGACATGGCGCCGCGCCGGTGAATCCGGTGAACCACGTGCTGCCCGCGTGGGACGCTGTTGCCGGCGTGACCGCCGCGATGGGCATCCTGGCGGCGGAGCGGCACCGACGCCTCACCGGCGCCGGACAGCTCATCAAGCTTCCGCTCGCGGACGTCGCGTTCGCGATGACGGGCAATCTCGGTTACATCGCGGAGGTGCAGGTGAACGGGACCGAGCGGCGGTCCTCCGGCAACTATCTTTACGGTGCTTACGGCTGCGAGTTCGAGACCGCGGACGACCGCTTCGTCTACGTGGCGGCCATCACCCGGCGGCAATGGGACGAGCTCTGCAAGGCGACCGCGCTCGGCGACAAGCTCGCGGCGCTCGGTTCGTTGCTCGGCGTCGATCTCGCGAAAGAGGGCGATCGCTTTCAGGCGCGGGAGGCGATCACTGCGGTGCTCGCGCCGTGGTTCCGAAAGCGGACCGTCGATGACATCGGTCAGGTTTTCACAGGCACCGGTGTGTGCTGGGGTCCGTATCAGACGTTCGCGCAGATGGTCGCCGACGATCCTCGTTGCTCGACCGCCAACCCGCTGTTCTCGTTGCTCGAGCAGCCCGGCATCGGCTCGTATCTCGTGCCGGGATCGCCGCTCCAGTTCGCCGCCGTCCCGCGCGATGTGCCGCGGTGTGCGCCCCGGCTCGGCGAGCACACCGACGAGATTCTCGGGGACGTGCTCGGGCTCTCCGATGGGGAGATCGGCAAGCTGCGCGACGCCCGGGTCGTCGGCGGCCCGATCGAGCTCGAGTAGGCCGCGATGAGCGTGCCCTACGCTGACTGGATCGGCAGAACCGACGAGGCGGAAGACACGATCGCGCTCGCCCCGGTCGAGGCGGCCGCGGCGATGCTCGACGACGGCATCACCCCGTTTGCAATCGGATCGCACCTCCCGCCGCTTTGGCACTGGTTCTACTTCCTGCCGAAGGTGCCGCAGTCCCGGCTCGGTGCCGATGGCCATCCCGAGCGCGGCGGCTTCATGCCGCCCATCGATCTGCCGCGCCGCATGTTCGCCGGCGCCCGCCTGCGTTTTCTCCACCCGCTCGTCATCGGCCGGCCGGCGCTCCGGCACTCGGTGATCCGCGATGTGTCGACCAAGGAAGGGCGCAGCGGCCGGCTCGCGTTCGTCACCGTCGGTCACGAGATCCGGCAGAACGGAAAGGTGTGCGTCGAGGAGGAACAGGACATCGTCTATCGCGAGCCGGGCGCGCCGGTGGCGGCACCTCGAGCGGTCGCCCTGCCGCCGGTTCCAGCCGGCGCGTGGACGCGGATCGTGACGCCCGACCCGATCCTGCTGTTCCGGTTTTCCGCGCTCACGTTCAACGCCCACCGGATCCACTACGACCGGCCGTACGCCACGGCGACCGAAGGCTATCCCGGGCTGGTCGTGCACGGACCGCTCACCGCTGTCTTGCTGATCGAGCTCGTGCGTTTCGGCACGAGGCGAGCGGTGACGGCTTTCGCATTCCGCGGTCAGGCGCCGCTCTTCGATCTGGCACCGTTTCGCCTCGTCGGCCGGCCAACCGACCTGCGGGTCGAGCTGGAGGCGCAGGGTCCGGATGGCCGCACGGCGATGACGGCGAGCGCGGAGCTTGGCTGACAGGTCTCGACAATCGGTGGCGATCCGTGTCTCCGTCGCCTATTCTTAGGGTATCTGGCGATCGTGAATCTTCGCCCGTTTCGAGGAGGGACGAACGACATGATGAGACGAATCTACTGCCTGGTACCGAATGTCGAGGTCGCCCGCAACGTGGTGAACGAGATGCTGCTGGCGCGGGTGGGTGATAAGCACTTGCACGTGCTCGCGAAGCGCGGGACGCCCCTCGAGGATCTCCCCGAGGCGACAATGATGCAGAAGTCGGACTTCGTTCCGGCCGTCGAGCGCGGGCTGGCGCAAGGAGGGGTGGTGGGGTTGCTTGGTGGCCTCGTCGGCGTGGCGCTCAATCCGGGCGCGATGGTCATCGCCGGCGGGATCATTCTCGCCTCGAGTCTGGCGGGCGCCGGCGTCGGTGCGTGGCTCGGCGGCATGATCGGCTTGAACATCGGCAACACGCGCCTCAAGCGTTTCGAGCAGGCGATCGAGAACGGCGAGCTGCTGGTGATGGTCGACGTCCCGCTCGCCCGCGTCGACGAGGTGAGCGAGCGCATCCGGCTCCACCATCCTACCGCTGAGCTCGAGGGCACCGAGGCGACGATTCCACCATTTCCGTAAGCGGCGGGGCTGCGAGCCGGCACGAGCACAAAAGAGACCGATGGCAACCTTTGCGCTCGTCACACGATGGCACCTCGAAGCCCCGGTGGAGGATGTCTGGAATGCGTTGGTCGCGGCCGAGGCATGGCCTCGATGGTGGCGGTACGTGCTCGCAGTGCAGATCGTATACCCGGGTGACGCGGACGGATGCGGGGCGGTGCGGCGCTTCGTGTGGGCGAGCCGCCTGCCGTATCGCCTCGCTTTCGACATGCGTACCACCCGTGTCGACAAGCTCCGGGTCATCGAAGGCACAGCCACCGGCGAGCTGAACGGAACCGGGCGCTGGGACCTCGCGACCACGGGCACGATTACCACCGCCCGCTGCACCTGGGTGGTGACTACCGGCCGCGCGTGGATGAACCGGCTCGCGCCGGTCCTCGCGCCCGTGTTCCGATGGAATCACCATGCCGTGATGGCGGAGGGCGGCCGCGGACTGGCGCTACATCTGGGCGCGCGCCTCGCGGGCTTCGACGCGGCCGAGGTGCCAGCGGCCGGTCCGGCAATTGCATGAGGCCCTGACCCAGCCGGCGGTCACGTCGACCCCCCGCGTCCAGTCTATAGCGCGCGATGACGCATTCCCCTTGCACCAAGCCGCTGGTGAGCGTCGGCATGCCGGTGTTCAACGGCGGCCGCTACACCGAGCGCGCAATCGAGTCGCTGCTCGCCCAGAGCCTCGGCGACTTCGAGCTCATCATCTCCGACAACGCCTCGACCGACGACACACGGGCTTTGTGCGAACGCTACGCGCGCCTCGATGCGCGCGTCCGCTATCTGCGCCAGCCCGAGAACATCGGCGCGCCCCGCAATTACAACGTCGTCGTGCACGAGGCGCGGGGGACCTTCTTCAAGTGGTCGTCTGCCAGCGACGAAGTCGCGGCGGATTGTCTTGCCAAATGCATGGCGACTCTGCGGGCCGACAGCCGCGCGGTGCTGGCATTCGGCCGCACGCGCTTCATCGATGAAGACGGCACGCTCCTCGACGTCTACGACGGCGACTTTTCCGTAACCGGCGCGACGCCGAGTGAGCGCTTCGAATTCGTGTGCAGCCATCTGGTGCTCAACAACGCACAGAGCGCACTGATCCGGCTCGACGCGCTGCGCAGGACGGCGCTCGACCGCCTCTATCCGCACGGCGATCCGGTCTTGATGGCCGAGCTGGCGTTGCAGGGGCGTTGGCACTTGCTGCCCGACGTGCTCGTTTATCGGCGCACCGGCCGCGACAACTTCACGCCGCAGCGGACGCTCGCCGAGATCACGCGCATCTACGACCCGCGGCGCACGCGGCCCATGCTCCTGATCAATTGGCGACGGCATTGGGACTACTGCACCGTGGCCCTCGACGCCCCCATCCCGTGGGCCGAGCGCTTGCGCACGGTCCGCTACGCGCTCGCGCAGGCGACGCGGGATCGGCGCGCGCTGTGGGGCGACGTAAGGCGCATGGTCAAGCATGTGATCTCGCTTCGAGCGACGGCCCCCGAGCGCCCAGATTCCAAGGGGAGCACGCACGAAGTGAACGCGGCTCCCCTCACCGATCCCCGGCGGTAGGACTCTCCGTCACCCGCGGTGCAGATCGCTGTCGCCGCGCGGACCCCTGATCTCGCTGACGGCCATCGGTTTGGCGAAGCCCTTGAGGGTAAGCTCGCCCACCGCTTCGGCTTGGACGAGCTCCTCCACGTCGCACAGCACCCGCTGCGAGACCAGGACCTGACCCGCCTTCGCTTCGGCGCACAGGCGCGCGGCGAGATTGGTCACCGTGCCGATAGCACCATAATCCACCCGGTTCTCGAAGCCGATGGCGCCGATGGTCGCGTAGCCCTCGGCGATGCCTATCCCCAAGCCCAGCTCGATGCCGCGGCGGCGCCAGTGTCGGCCGAGCTCGTCGGCGGCGTCGCGCATGGCGAGCGCCATGCGCACCGCACGTTCCGTGGGGTTGGGCACCGCCACGGGATCGTTGAAGAACACCATCAGCCCGTCGCCGGTAAAGCGTTCCAGCGTGCCTTCATGCGCCTGGATCAGCCGCCCCATCGCGGCGTGGTAATCGCGCAGCACGCCCATCACTTCCTCCGGTTCCGACGTCTCGGCGAAGCTCGTGAAGCCGCGCAGATCGAGAAACACCACCGTCACTTCGCGGCGGTGGCTCAAGAGCGGATCTTGGGCGTTGCCGGAGACGATCAGTTCTGCGAGCTGCGGCGACACGAACCGCTTCAGACGCGACAGGCGCTCCAGTTGCTCGACCTGGTCGGCCACGCGGCGCTGCAATTCGTGGTTCCATTGCGCCAGATCTGCCGTCTGTGCTTCGAGCCGGGCGGTCTGCTGCTGGACCTGATCGTGGAGCGCCTTGATACGGAGCATCGATTTGACCCGCGCCACCAGTGCGGCCTGATCGACGGGCTTCGTGAGGTATTCGTCGGCGCCCGCTTCGAGCCCGGCGACGACATCCTGTGAGCCCGTCTTCGCGGTGACCATGATGATCGGCATGAACGGGAGGCAGGCATCCCCCTTGAGGCGCCGGCAGACCTCGATCCCGTCCAGCTTCGGCATCATGACGTCGAGCAAGAGCAGGTCTGGCTGCTGCCCTCCGGCGATCGCCAGGGCCTCTTCGCCGTCGCTCGCCGTTAGGATCTCATAGCCGTGGGCGGCGAGCCGGGCCTCGAAGATGTCCCGATTGTCCGGGTTGTCGTCCGCGACGAGAATGCGCGGCGGCGTCCGCACGATCGGCGCCTCAGGAGTCGGCCGCAGCCAGGTACTCCCGCACCTTGGCGAGGAGCTGGCGCGGGCTGTAGGGCTTCGTGACGTAGCCGTCGCAGCCCGCCTCGTACGCCTTGACGTCGTCGCCGCTCAGCGCGAAGGAGGTGACCGCGATGATCGGGATCGGTCGTAGCGCGGGATTGGCCTTGATGCGGCGTGTCGCCTCGTACCCGTCGAGACCCGGGAGCTGAATGTCCATGAGGATGAGATCGGGGCGATGCGTCTCCGCCATGGCCACGCCCTCCGGGCCGGTGACGGCCTCGATCAGCTCGTAGCCGACGCTCGTGAGGAGATCGCGCAGGATGCGCCGGTTGTCCTCCTGATCCTCGATCACCAGGATGCGCTTGCTCATGTTGCCGCCTCCGAACCGTGTCGTGTCGCTCGTACCGATCGCAGCGTCGGCGGCTGGCCGCATTCGCTTTGCCGTCGATCCCCATGCTTCGCAGGGGACCCCTCGCCGGGTAGCTCATGCTGCCTCCCCTTGACGTTCGACGTGAACCGGGAGCGTGACCCGAAACGTCGAGCCCTGTCCGAGACTCGATTCCACCCAGATGCGTCCGCCGTGCAACTCGATGATGCGCCGGGCGATGGAGAGCCCGAGGCCGGTACCGCCCTTCTCCCGCGTGCTCGAGCCATCCGCCTGCTGAAACTCCTCGAAAATCTTCCGCTGGTCGGTCTCCGCGATTCCCGGTCCAGTGTCGGCGACGGAAACCAGGAAGGCACCGTCCGCAGCGGCCACCTCCACCCGGACCTCGCCGGCTTCAGTGAACTTGATCGCGTTGCCGACGAGATTCAGCAGCACCTGGGTGATCCGCCTTTCGTCGCCTCTGGCTCGGGGCAGGTCGGGAGGCGCCGCAACTTTCAGCGCAAGCTTCTTCTCCGCCGCCAAGGATTCCACTTCAGCGACGGCCGTCTGCACGATCTCCTTCATGGAATAGTCTGCGAGCGTGAGCGTGAGCAGCCCTGCCTCGATCTTGGAGAGATCGAGCACGTCGTTGATCAGCCCGAGGAGGTGGTGCCCGCTCTTCTCTAACCGCTCCAAAACGTCGCGGATTTTCTCGGGCACCTCGCCATAGATGTTGTCCAGGATGAGTGCCGTATAGCCCAGAATGGCGTTCAGGGGCGTGCGCAACTCGTGGCTCATATTGGCGAGGAACTGCGACTTGTGCTTGCTGGCGATCTCGAGCTGATGGCCTTTGTCCTCGATCTCGCGGAAGAGCTGCGCGTTCTGGATGGCAAGGGCGAGCTGTTGGGCTACCGGGTCTACCAGCTCCAGGTCTCGCTCCGTGTAAGCGCCCGGTGTCAGACTGTCCAGGAAAAAAACCCCGACCGGCTTCTCCCCGGCCAGCAGGGGGAGCATAAGGGTCGCTCGAATCCCTTCCTGGACCATGAAGATGTCGTCCGAAAAGGGTTGCTCCTTCGCCAGATCCCGCACGAGGCGGGGCTTCTTGTGGGTCATCACCCAGTCGACAGCAGTGCCCTCCGTCTTGGGCCACGACTCCCCTTGCCAGGAGGCGAGCGGCGGCTCGGCGACCGATAGAGCCATGACCAGCTTCTCTCCCTCCGGCACCACCACCCCGATCCGATCGTAGCCGAGGAGCGCCTTGACCGCCTCGGCAAAGGCGGGGTAGACCTCCGTGAGCTCTAGCGAACCCCTCAGAACCGGCTGGGCGGCCGCGTAGAGCCGAGAGTGTTCGAAGGCGAGCGCCGCCTGGGTTGCCAGGAGCTGAAGCGGCTCCAGCGTGGCCGCATCGAAGGGCCGGCGACTGTACTTCCAGCCCGCCTCCAGAACCCCGATCGCCTGGCCCTGGACAACCAGCGGCATGATGGCGAAGACCCGAGACCGGAAGGCCTCGATCTGGTCATAGGGAGGCTTGAGGCGGAGTTCCTCCGAGACCGGGGCCTGGCCATCACAGACGATCGCCTGGGGGGTGAGGTAGGCCTGCGCCAGCCCACCGCCTTCCGGCCCGATCGGGACTCGGATTGTATCCAGGGGCTCGTCGGTCTCGGTACTTGCCACCGCCCGGAGCCACTGGCCCTCGGGGTCGGCCAGGAGGATGCTGAGCCGGTCCAGGTGCAGGACCTCGCGGCCCTTCCGGAGGAAGTCATCGCCCCATTTCTTGAGCCCCATTGGGTCCTGGATCTTGAGGCTCGCCTGATAGAGCACGTGGAAAGACTCCGCCAGCTTGCGCTGGGTGATGTCCGCCCAAGCACCAACGATCTCGAATGGATGGCCCGCTTCGTCATGAACGACCTTGAAAGTATCTTGAAACCAGCGATAGTGTCCGTCCCGGTGCCGAAAGCGGTATTCAAGGGTCCCTCCCCCCTGGCCAACCAGACGAAACACGTCGGCCAGCACGTGCCGGGCATCCTGGGGATGGAGATGGGTAGTCCAAAAGTCCGGGTCGTCGAGCATCTCCTGCGGGGCATAGCCCATAATCTGTTGGAGACTCTCGCTGACGAAGGTGCACGCATAATCGCCCGAGGCCTGATTGGTGTAGATGATCGCCGGGGTGACAGCGAGCACGTGTTGCAACCTTGCGCGGGCATCCTTTAGTTCTGTCTCTGTCCCCTTGCGCTCGGCGAGCTGGCGGGTCAGGGATTCGTTGCTCCGCATCAGCTCGGCGGTGCGCTCCTGCAGCCGCTTTTCCAGCTCCTGCTCGAACTCGCGTGGTCCCATGCCCGTGCTCCCTGCGAAGGCGTGCCTGACGCGCCGTGATGGCCGGACTGCCGACACCCTTCAATATAGCCCCGGAACCGGGCCGTGTGGGGAACCAACACGTCCCGCGCGGCACGCGCGGGACGTCCCGATCCAGGATCACTGGCCGATGGACAGGTCGATGACCTGTGTCGTGTAGATGGCGGGCACCTGACTCGCTTTTGCGACCGTGGCGGGGTGGGGAGCCAGCTTCGCCGTCGCGACGGTCGGCACCTGCCCGGCTTTCGCGACCGTTACTGCGGGGTGATCGCTCATCGGTCGCGGCGCCTCGGATGCCAGGGCGAGGCGCGCCGGATGCAGGATGAACGCGGTGGTCCAGTCGTAACCGGCCGGCGCCCGGCGTGCGACGATGACCGCGGGATGGTCCATCCGCTCGCGCGGGGGCTCGCTGCCGAGCTCGAGGCGAGCCGGGTGCAGATAGAACTTGAGCGTCGATTCGTACACGCTGGCCTGGTTCATCGTCGACGGAGCGCGTTCGACCGTGTCTGCCGCGCGGGCGGGTGCCGCGGTCAGAATCGCGCCCGTGACGGCTGCACCGAGAACGAGGTGGAGTGCTTTGGCGGTTTGGTTCGTGAACATGGTGGACCTCCATCGGGTTGGACTGCCTGCCCCGGATATCCCACACCTATATCGAGGGGCTTCATGAGTCGCGGTGTGATGGAGGTCAATGTACGCATCGGCGCTTCGCGCCTCTGCGAAGCGGTGCGGCGAAAACCTGTGCGATATTCACGCCGGCCGGCCCGGCGGCGAACGGGGGAGGAGGGCGTCTCGGGGAGGGCGTTACGGCTGCGGATGCGCGTCGCCGAGCAGGATCCGGGCGTCGCGCAGATCGGCCGCGTCGGCGCCCTCGTCGAACCACTTGTAGACGGGCTGCAGGACGTCGCGAATGACGTGGCCACGGCGCGGCTCTGTGAGGAACGTGCACAGGGTGACCACGCTGCGCAGCTCGAACAGTCTCGCGTTCTGCTGCCCGGCAATCTCGATGGCCTGGTGGAGAGCGACCTCGGCCTCTGCGAGGCGCCCTTGCTTCGCAAGGATCTCGCCCTTCAGGCGCCACAGTTCGGCGAGGTAGAAGCGCTCGCCCGTGCGCTCCGCGATAGCCAGCGCCTTGGTCGCGGCGTCCAGCGCCTCGTCGAGTCGATGCGCGCCGAGCAGGCTCTTCGCGAGGAGCGATATGCCGAACGGCTGATAGGCGGTCGCCTCCATCTTGCTGTGCGCCTGCATGCCACTGGTGATTTCGTGAAGACCCGTCTGCACCTCTCCGTTACGCACCAGCGACTCGCCGACGATCATCTGCGAGATGCCGATCCAGGTCGCAAAACCTTGCTCGCGGGCGAGCTCGAGCGATTCGGTCGCGCGACGTAACGCTTCGCGCGTATCGCGCCGAATGTGGTGAACGGCTGCCAGGTAGCACAAGGAAAAGTTGATCGTGTGCGGATCGCCCAGCGATCGCGAATGGCTCATGCTCTGCTCGGCTGCTTCCAGACCGCGGTCCACGTGGCCCAGTATCGTGCGCGTCAGGGCGAGATAGCAAAGTGCGGTCGACTTGTGATCCTGGACGTGGAGCACGTGCGGGCCCGTGTAGAGCGACGCGTCCTCCTCGTAGTAGCGCAGCGCAGCCTCATGATGGCGGCGTGCCGCGGAGAGCTCTCCGGTCAGGAACAACGTGCCCCCGAGCAGGCGATGCCCCATCACGAACGGCGGTCTCGTCGTCTGGGACGCTGCCAGGGCCAGGCACTCCTCCGCCAAGGCCCGACAGCGCGCGAAGTTGGCGCGCGTGATCTCGAACGCGCCCACCCCCGACAGCACGGCAAAGATCTCGGGCGCGTTCTCGAGCCGACGGCATCGCTCGAGCGCCTTGTCGTAGGCGTCACCACACTCCGCGGCCGAGAAGCCCCGGTACTCCGCGTTGACTCCGCCGAGCGCGATATACACCTGCAGCTCGCTGCGCAGCCGCGAAGCCGATTCAGGCAGCGATGCGAGGAGGTCGAGTGCGCGCTGCAGTTGCGCGATCGCCTCGACGAAGCCGGAGCGCTTGGCCGAAAGCTGCGCCGCGTGCAGCAGGTAGAGCACGGCGCGGTCGACGTCCTTCGCTGCCTCGAAGTGGTGGGCCACTGCTTCGGGTTGCCTCTCGGCGATCTCGTGGAACTGTTCTGCCAATAGCTCGGCGATGGTGAGATGCAGCGCCGCTCGGTCCTTCCGTAGCAGGCTCGCATACGCGGCATCGCGCACCAGGGCGTGCTTGAACTTGAAGGTCCGCCGTGACGCAAGGCGCGGCGCGATCAGGAGCCCCGATTCGACCAGTCGATCCAGTTGCGCCTGGAGCTCCCCTTCCGGCAGCCGCGTGACCTTGGCCAGCAGCGAACGGGAGAACTCGCGCCCGATCGTCGCGCCGATCTGCGCGATTCGCTTCGCCGGTCCCAGGCGGTCGAGGCGCGCCATGAGCGAATCGTTGAGCGTTGCCGGTATGGGGAGGGCGTTCGCGTGCGGTGTGGACCCGCCGTGTCCGGCTTGGCGCAGAGCGTCGACTTCGAGCACGTCCCGGGTCAGATCCTCGATGAAGAGCGGGACGCCGTCGGTCTGATCGGCAATGCGGTTCACCGTCTCCGCCGGGACGGCACTGTCGCCGCAGAGAAGCTCGATCATGGCGACGGAATCGCGGTGGTCCAGCGGCGGGAGCAAGGTGCGGAGGAGATTGGCACTCTGGTCCCAATCCGAATCGAACTCGGGTCGCGCCGTGAGTACTGCGAGCACGGGCAGCGTCTGCAGCCGCTCGATCAACAGGCCGAGCAGCTCGTTGGACGACGGATCGATCCAGTGCAGGTCTTCCACCACCACCATCACCGGCCGGCGCGAGGCCAGGGTTTCCAGCATCCGCAGGAGCCCTTCGAACAATCGGTGCTTGAGCTGCTGTGCGGACATTGCCAATCGCCGATATCGCCGCTGGTAGTCGATCGCGAGCAGGTTCGCGAGCAGCGCCACGACCTCGCCGGGTGCCTTCACGCCGGGGGGGATGAGTGCGGCGAGCTTCTTGAGCTTCGCGTCGTCGTCGTCCTCGGGCGTTAGCTTGGCGACTGACACAACCTGCTGCACGAGCGGCGCCAGCGGGGTGGATTGCAGGTGCGGCGCGCAGTAGTACCAGAAGCGGAGGCAGTGTCGGTCGGTGATCTGGCTCGCCGTCACCTCGGCGAGCCGCGACTTGCCGACGCCGGGCTCGCTCGACAACAGAACCGCCTTGCCCCGACCCGCACGCACCGCTTGCCACACTTCGCGCAGCGCCTGCAACTCGGTACGGCGATCCACGAGCGGTGTCAGTGCGGACGCCCGCAGGGCATGGAAGCGGCTTCTCACTTGGCGTTCCGCGACCACTCGCCAGGCGCGCACCGGCTCCTCGAAGCCTTTGAGCGCGTGTTGGCCGAGATCCTCGTACTCGAACATGCCGCCGGCAAGGCGGCAGGTCTGCTCCGAAATGACCACCGTTCCCGGTTGGGCCAGTGCCTGCAATCGAGCAGCCAGATTCGGTGCGCTGCCGACGGCCGAGATCTCGTCCAGCGCCTTGGGTCGCGCGCCACGCCGCGGGAGTCGACCGCCTTCAGCCCCGAGATCGCCGACGACGACGATCCCGGTGGCGATGCCGATGTGAACACTCGAGCCCGCGCTGTCGGGCGAAGAGCCGGGTGGCGCGATGATGGCGAGAGCCGCGCGGACGGCGCGTTCCGCGGCGTTCTCGTAAGCCCGCGGGTAGCCGAAGTACGCCAGGACGGCATCTCCTGCGTACTGCGCGACGGTTCCGCCGTGCGCCTCGATGATGCTCGTGCAGCGCTGCCGGTAAGCCTGGACGACCTCGGTCAGCTCCTCCGCATCCAGTCTGACCGACAGATTCGTCCACCCCACCAGATCGCACAGCATCACGGTGAGTTGGCGCCGCTCGGGTGCGCGTGTGCCGTTCATGCGTCTTCGACGCCGCGCAGCTCGACGCGGAAGTGATCGTACAGAGTGCGGTATCCGCTTGGGATCGACGCGCGGGCCGATCAGCTCGAAGCGGGACCTCGCGAGCAGCGCGGCGAGTGTCGCCTTGACGAGGAACATCGCGAGGAATTGGCCCGCACAGGAGCGCTCGTGGCGGCTGAAGAAGAGCATTGCGGAACCATCCAACGCTCCCGGCGAGAAACGGCACGCGACTTCGCCGAACACGGACGGGTCGCGATGGTAGTAGCCGGCGTGGATCAGCATCTGCTGCTCGGCCTCGATCGAGATACCGTGGCCCAGCTCGATGTCCGCGGACGCGCGGCGCAACAGAATCGGTACCGGCGTCCAGAGCCGGAGTTGTTCGGCAACGCACGCCTCGAGGAAGGTCGAGGCGTGGATCGCTGGCGCCGTCAACTTGGGCCACTGCGCAATCTCCCTGCGCAGGCGGTCCTGGATGTACGGGTGTGCGGCGATCAGCGCGAGCGTGCGGGCGACGTGCAGCTCCACCGCCTCCTTCAGCACGAACGCCCAGAAGCCGACCTGGCTCGGGACGCGGGTCGCATCGGTTGCCACGCCATTCTCCAGCAGCTCGGCGCTGCGATGCAGAAGGCAATGCATCGACAGCGGCTGTCGACCGACCGCGTCGACATCCTGGTTTGCGATTCCGGCACGATGCTGTGCCAGAACCGCTGCAATCCTCTCGTAGAAGGCTCGGAACGAGCATCGGTGCCGCAAGGGCAGGTTGCTCCACCCGACCAGCTTCGCCAGGTGCCGGGCCAGATCGGGTTCGACGTGACCGGCCCCGAACAGGACCTGCTGCGAGATCCTGTTGCCGAGGCGCTGAAAATCGGGCCAACGCAATGCGTCGCAAGGGCCTGTCCCCAGCCGATCGACTTCGCCGCGCACGATGTCATTGAACGCGTCGGCGTCGCGGTGCAGACATCCGAAGTCGAGTGCCCTTTCGTTGAAGGCTCTCCGCTCTCGCCACCGCGCGCCGCTCGTCATGACCAGGCTGTCCGGAATGAACTTGGACAGAGCGAGCTTCTTGATCGCGGGGTCGGGGGCGCTCGCCTCCGGCTGCAGCACGGCGTCCATGCTGTCCGGATCGAATACGAGCAGGGTCCGGCGGAGGGGGAATCGGGTCCAGAGGTGATCCGAGCCGTACTTGCTGCGGAGCTCATCGAAGAAGCGCCGCAGCGCTCGCCCTGCATCGTGCCTGGACAAGTAGGAGACACCCCATCGACGGGGCGAGACCAAGCCCCACACAAAGGCGGGCAAGGTCACGAAGAACTGCAATCGCAGCGTGTCCCAGGCGGAGATCTTCTTTGCCTCGCGGGGCGTTTTCCCCTTGTCCGCGGCAGCAGCCAGGATCACGTCGGCCGCCTTCTCGGCCGCCATGTAGATCGAGGTCACGATGAAGAAGCCGGGAATCCTGGGAAACATTGACGCATCGACGACGCGCAGCCCGTGCGTGCCGTAGACGTTGAAGTTGCCGTCGAGCACCGCCCAGCGGTCGTCCTTGCGTCCGATCTTGCAGGTGCCGCAAGCGTGATGCCCCCACGCGTGGTCCTTCACGAATTGCGCGAGATCTGCCCGCTCCTCGGCATTCGGCGCTTCCTCTTCCGCGAACAGATGGCTCGACTCCGCGTTGATGGAGCGGACGAACTCGACGCCGCTCACGACGGACTGCAGGTCTTCCTGCCCCGTGTCCGTGCCTTCGTCGAAGTAATGGAAATTGACCTCGGGTGTGTCCCGCGGGTCGGCCGTCTGCAAGGTGACCCTGCCGCCGGTGTTGTTCGTGTGCGCCTTCAGGACGGCCCAGGTGAGGTGATTGTGGTGCAGGACGGTCTCGTGGGAATAGTTGGGCTCGTAGCCGCGAAACCGCCCCAGGAGCGCGAAACAGAAGAGATCGGGCAATGGGCGACAGGGGTCGGACCGCTTGATGACGGCGATGATCGCGCCGTTGGTGGTGTAGACGCCGCGGCCGCATTCCCACTGGGCATAAAGCGGGTCGCCCTTCAGAAACTTGGCGTCGGCGAGCACCCGCCAATCCGATTTCATGCGGTTGACGATCGCCGACCTCGTAGCGGTCCTGAAGATTTCTTCCCACGCCGGGAAGATCGACGAGGACCTCGATGCCGTGCTGTGCCAGCTCGTCCTTCGGGCCGATGCCGGAGAGCATGAGAAGCTGGGGCGTGTTGAAGGCGCCGCCGGCAAGGATCACCTCGCGGGTCGCCCGGGCCGTCCTCTTCTCGCCCGGCTGCTCGCTCGGGTTGCAATGGGCGCGGTACAGGCGCTCGCCCTCGAGATACTCGACGCCGACCGCTCGTTTCTCATCATCGAATAGGACCTTCGTCGCGAGTGCATGGAGCTCGATCGCCAGATTGCCGGGATAGCGCTTCTGCACGTCGAGCAGGAACTCGCGGGTGCCGCTCCGGCGCCGCTTTCGCGTGGCCAGGGGCGGCAGGCGAAGCCCGATCGCGTCGTCGCGGACGAGGCGCCAGTCGTTGGGATCGAGCCGTCCCAGCAGGAACCACCAGACGCGCTTAAGCGGTACCTCCACGCTCAACGCGGCGGCCCTCGCCGACCTGACGACGATCTTGACGAGACGCTTGTCCTGCTTCAGGGCCTTCACCGGAACGGCGACCTCGGTGGAGAGCCAGCCGTGGTAGCCGTGGCGCGTGGGGTTCCAGAGCGCGTGGATCCACCGCCAAGGAAACCTGCGATAGTTGCAGTTCTCCATGCGCTGATAGTACTTGCGCATGTTCTCCGCACCCCACGAGGGATCGCAGGTCAGCTCGGCGAGGTCGTCCCAGTCCTTGTTGTGCGGGTAGACCGTGATCATGGCGTTGTGCGACGTACAGCCGCCCAGGGTGCCGGCCCGCGGGTAGAGCACGCCGTCCACCCGCTTGCCGTCGCAGGTCTCCTTGTATTTGGGATCGCGCCTCTGCTGCTCCGTATTTTCGTAGTGGCGAACCCAGAAATCCCACCGCAGCGCGTCGCATTCGGTGGAGATGCCGTGAAAAGCCGGAACGTCGTAATCGTCCGGCAAGCTCTTTCTGTTTGAGTCCCAACGAACACCGCCAGTCATTTTCTGCGGGTCGCCTCCCGCTTCGAGCAGCAAGACATTGTGTCCCGCCTCGGCGAGCCGCGCCGCGACCGTCCCCCCGCCAGCACCGGAGCCGACGACGATGTACTCGAAATCACTCTGTACACTGGTCTCGGGACTCATGGTTCCCCTCCTGTCCCTTCTTCTCCACCGCTCGATGGCGCAGCCACCCGCCCGCGCGGCCCTTTGTCGTATGCGTGGCTCAGGTCGAGCGCAGCAGGTGCCCCGCCTCGATACAGGGCGAGCCCATCATGGCTTCGAAGAGACGATCGTCTGTGTCGCGCAGCCGGCGGCTCACCTCGCGCCCCATGTTCATCTGGATCAACGTGAATTGCTCGAGATCGCGCTCGTAGAGCTCGAAGAGACAACAGGCCGACAGCTCGATCGCGGCGCACGTCTCGATGGCGACGACAGAGGCACTGCGCGACTTCATGTCCATCAGCGCCATTTCGCCGAAGCAGTCGCCCGCATCGAGGTTGCGCAGCGGATGCTGCTCGCCGCGCCAGAGCTTGAGGATCGCGGCACGTCCGGCCTCCAGCACGAACATGGACTGCGCGGCGTCGCCCTCCCGGAAGAAGTAATCGTCCGCGCGCACGCGCACCAAGCCCGATCGCTCGAGTAGGAACGCGAGGATGTCGGTCCGGATGCCGCCGAAGAGCGGCATCTGCTGCAAGAGCTCGATGCGTGCGTCCTGCATGGCGGCGGCTCCGGTTCGGGGTCGGTGGGCGCGGGCGACCTCGGCTTACCAGGCCGCGGGGGGTTTGCGCAGGATGACGATGCGCCGATCCTCGACGCCGATGTAGCCACCGATGCGCAGCTCCTTCAAGATGCGGGAGACCATCTCGCGCGAGGCGCCGACGAGATTGGCGATGGACTGCTGCGACAGCACCTGCGGCACGACGCGCCGGCCGTCCACTTCGCAGGCTAGACCTTCGAGCGTGCGCACTACGCGGCCGTACACGTCGAGCAGTGCCAGATCGGCGACGTGGCGCGTGAGCGCACGCACCCGGCGGATCAACTTCCGCACGAGCTCCTGCTGGAATTCGGGATGCTGGAGCAGAAACGTGCGGAAGTCCGCCATCTTCACCGCGGCGATACGGCAAGGTTCCAGGGTCATTACCGACGCCGAGCGCCCGCCGGGTTCGAGCGACATTTCCCCGAAGTACTCGCCCGGCTCCTGAACGTTGATGACGACTTCCTTGCCCGCGGTATCGCTGAGGAAGATCTTGACCCGGCCGGCCAGAATGAGGTGTACGGCGTCGGTTTCGTCCCCTTCGGAGACGAGAACCGTGTTCTTGGGCAGCGTGCGCAGCGTTGCCTGCCCGAGCAACGTCCGGAGCTCTGCGTCACCGAGGCCTTCGAAATGGGGTAGTTGTTCGGCAAGGGCGACCATGCGCCACGTCTCCCGGGGCCTGTTGACCGGCTCGTACCCCTAGTTTAGTACGGAATCCGTACCCTTGGCCGTTTCTGGTCTGTGTTCTCTGCGAGTGGCGAGATAGAGGGCGACGAGGGCGATCGGGATTGCGCTCAAGAGGGCGGCCGCGAGGTCGAGGTCGGCGGCCCAGACGCTTACGGCATAGCTCGCGGACATGGCGCCGATTGCGAGCACCTTGGCCCGGCGCCGCATCAGGCGGTGCTCCACGAAGTCGCGGATGGGCGGGCCGAAGCGCGGATGGGACAGCAGGCGCTCGGACCATGCCGGGGCACTGACCGACCAGCACCACACGGCGAGGATCCAGAAGGCGACGGTGGGCAGCAGTGGGACGACGATCCCGACCGCACCCACTGCGAAGAAGAGCGCGCCCGCGGCGCGCAGGGCGAGGGTCGCGAGCTTGCCGCGCAGCGCGTTGGCAGGCGTCATCGCCGCCCCTGCCTTGTCCGACAGGCGCGGCCAGCTGATCGCCGTGCCGCGCCCGGTCGCGCGAAGCTACTCGATCTCACGCAGCGAAATGGCGAGCGCCTTGGCCACCCCCTCGGGGTAAATGGGGACCATCGAAGTATGAGGACTGGCATCAGGGCGGCGTTTCAATCGCTTCGAAACGCCGCCCTGATTTCCTGTCCGTGGCTTTCGTCCAGAGTCTTCAACGACCCTGGAAGGCCTCGACCTCTCCGCCGCGATCACGCCAGATCGTAGCGATCCGCGTTCATCACCTTGGTCCACGCGGCGACGAAATCTTTCACGAATTTCTCCGTCGAGTCTTCGCACGCATAGACTTCCGCGAGCGCCCGGAGCTGGGAGTTCGACCCGAAGATGAGGTCTACACGAGTGCCGGTCCACTTCACCTCGTTCGTCTTCCGGTCGCGACCCTCGTACACGCCTGGCGTGCCAGCGGACGGCTGCCACTTCGTGCTCATGTCGAGCAGGTTGACGAAGAAGTCGTTCGTAAGCGTCTCGGGCCGCTGGGTGAAGACGCCGTGCGTGGACTGCCCGACGTTGGCGCCCAGGACACGCAGACCGCCGACGAGAACCGTCATTTCAGGCGCGGTCAGCGTCAGCAGTTGCGCCCGATCCACCAGTAGCTCCTCAGCGGAAAGGCGCGGGTTGGCGCGGAGATAGTTGCGGAACCCGTCAGCGGTCGGCTCGAGCGGCGCGAAGGAGTGGGCGTCGGTCTGCTCCTGCGACGCGTCCATGCGCCCGGGCGTGACGGGGACCTGCACGGCTTGCCCAGCATCCTTCGCGGCTTTCTCGATCGCCGCGGCACCGCCGAGAACGATCAGGTCAGCGAGAGACACCTTTTTCCCGCCAGACTGTGAAGCGTTGAACTCCTTCTGGATCGCTTCGAGTTTCTGCAGCACCGTTGCGAGCTGAGCCGGTTGGTTGACCTCCCAGTCTTTCTGGGGCGCGAGGCGGATGCGGGCGCCGTTCGCGCCGCCGCGCTTGTCGGAACCGCGGAACGTCGACGCCGACGCCCAGGCGGTCGAGACGAGCTGCGACACGGACAGTCCGGACGCGAGGATCTTCGCCTTCAGTGCAGCAATGTTCTGTTCGTCAATCAATGGATGATCGACTGCGGGGATGGGATCTTGCCAGATCAGTTCTTCCGCGGGAACCAACGGGCCGAGATAACGCGCACGGGGGCCCATGTCGCGGTGCGTCAGCTTGTACCACGCGCGGGCGAAGGCATCTGCGAACTGGTCCGGATTCTCGTAGAAGCGCCGCGAGATCTTCTCGTAAGCCGGGTCGAACCGGAGCGAGAGATCCGTGGTCAGCATGGACGGCGCACGACGCTTGGACGGGTCGAACGGGTCGGGCACCGTTCCGGCGCCTGCACCACCCTTCGGCGACCACTGATGCGCGCCGGCCGGGCTCTTCGTCAGCTCCCACTCGTAGCCGAACAGGTTCCAGAAGAAATTGCTGCTCCACTTCGTCGGCGTCGTCGTCCAGATGACCTCCAGGCCGCTGGTGATCGCGTCGCCACCTTTGCCGCTGCCGAACTTGTTCGTCCAGCCGAAGCCCTGCTCCTCGATCGGCGCACCTTCGGGCTCGGGACCGACATTGCTTTCAGCGGCGGCGCCGTGCGTCTTACCGAACGTGTGGCCGCCGGCGATGAGAGCGACCGTTTCTTCGTCGTTCATCGCCATACGTCCAAACGTTTCGCGAATGTCGCGCGCCGCAGCGACCGGATCTGGATTGCCGTTGGGTCCCTGCGGGTTGACGTAGATGAGACCCATTTGGACAGCGCCGAGGGGATTCTGGAGATCGCGGTCGCCGCTGTAGCGCTTGTCTTCCAGCCACGTCCCCTCGGGCCCCCAGTAGATGTCTTCGTCGGGCTCCCAGGTATCCTCGCGTCCTCCGGCGAAACCGAATGTCTTGAAGCCCATCGACTCAAGGGCGACGTTGCCGGCCAGGATCATGAGGTCGGCCCACGATATTTTTCGGCCGTACTTCTGCTTGATCGGCCACAGCAGCCGGCGCGCCTTGTCGAGATTGCCGTTATCGGGCCAGCTATTGACAGGCGCGAACCGCTGCTGGCCGCGCCCGCCGCCGCCGCGGCCGTCGCCGATGCGGTACGTGCCGGCGCTGTGCCAGGCCATGCGAATGAAGAGCCCGCCGTAATGGCGGAAGTCGGCAGGCCACCAGTCCTGCGAGTCCGTCATCAACGCATGCAGGTCCTTGATCACGGCATCGAGGTCGAGGCTCTTGAACTCCTTGGCGTAGTCGAACGCCTTGCCCATCGGATTGGACTCGAGGGAGTGCTGGTGAAGAACCTGAAGGTCCAACTGGGTCGGCCACCAGTCACGATTCGATCTAAAGGGCGTGTGCATGACCGGGCACTCGCCCGCGCTCTGGTCGGTCATTTTGATTTCTCCTCTGGATGGTGAAGGGGTTCGCGTCGCGCCCGACAAGTCTCGCGTGCGCCCGCGGCGATTCGAGATTACGCGTCCGGATGCGATTAGGGAAATCGATTGATACAATGACCACGATCGGCATTGCCTATGCGCGTTACCCGGAATCGTGAACCTGAGAGACCTCAAGTACCTCGTCGCCGTCGCGAAGCATCGCCATTTCGGTCGGGCTGCCGAGGCGTGCTTCGTGAGCCAGCCGACCTTGACGCAGGTGATCATCGACGAGTTGCCGAATACGGTGCGACCGCTGCGGCGTATCGAGGGCCGCCGCAGCAGCAGGGGCAAGGCGCGACGTTGATTCCCCCGGTCGCGCCCGTATACTGCGGTCGAGTCCCAGCGCACAGGAGTGACCATGGCAGACATCGAAACGCTTCCGGCCGGGCCCGTCGCATCGTCGGGCATGGTGATGCTCACCAACGTCATCTACGGTCTCCATGCCTTCAGCGCGATAACGGGGATCGCTACGTCGGCGTTCGTCGTCACCGCCTTCCTCACCGGCTGGCCGTCCATCATCGCCGTAATTCTGAACTACGTGAAGCGCAGCGAGGTTCAGGGCACCTACCTCGCATCGCATTTCACCTGGCAGATTCGCACCTTCTGGTTTGCGCTGCTGTGGGCGGGGATTGCGGTGGTCGTGATGCTCACCTTCATTCTCATTCCCGTTGCCTATCTCGGCATCATCGGGGTCGGGATCTGGGTGCTCTATCGCATCATCCGCGGCTGGCTCGCCCTGCAGGACCGCCGTCCGATGCCGGTGCCGGGCTGATAGCGCGGGCAGCGCGTTCAGGCCTCCTGCTTGCATGTCCGGCACGCGTCTCCATAGCTGCTGCCCCGTGCACCCATCATGTTGCGCCGGCGCGCGGGTTCGCTCCTCGCCCTTGCCATCCTCTCGATCTCGGGGCCTGCGCTGGCCGGTCCCACGATCGCGGTCGACATCGGTCACTCCAGCGTGAGCCCCGGCGCGGTGAGCGCCCGCGGCCGCGGCGAGTTCCACTTCAATCGCGATCTCGCGGTCCGCATTGCCGAGGCGTTGCAGGACAAGCGCTTCGCGGTTCGGCTCATCAACCTGGACGGCGCGGAAACCGGTCTGGAGACGCGCGCCGCGCAGGCGCTCGGCGCGGATCTTCTGCTCTCGGTCCATCATGATTCCGCGCAACCGCAGTACTTGAAGGGCTGGACGTTCAAGGACGAACCGCACCACTACAGTGACCGCTTCTCGGGGTTCTCGCTCTTTGTTTCCCGCCGAAACCCCGATCCGGCCAGGAGTGCGGCGTGTGCGTCGGCGATCGGAAGCGAGTTGCGACGCGGCGGATTCGTGCCCAGCCTGCATCACGCCGAGCCCATCGAAGGCGAGAATCGGCCGCTTGCCGATGCGGTAAACGGCGTGTACTACTATGACGATCTCGTCGTCCTGCGCTCCGCGACCCAGCCCGCGGTGCTGCTGGAGGCAGGCATCATCGTGAACCGGGACGAGGAAGCGCTGCTCGCCCGCATCGATGTTCAGCAGAGCATCGGCCGTGCGGTGACGCAGGGTCTGATGCAGTGCCTGCGGTCAGGCAAAGCGCCGCAGCACGATTGACGACACATCGGAAGAGGGAGGACAGATGGCCATCCAAGGCCTCAATCATTTCACCGTGCTCACCGAGGATCTCGAGGCGTCCCTCGAGTTCTACCAGTCCGTCCTCGGACTCGCACCCGGGTGGCGGCCGCCGTTCCCGTTCCCGGGAGCGTGGCTTTACTGCGGGCCGCTCCCGGTGCTGCACATTGTCGCCGGAAGAGGTGTGCCGGACGGGCAGGGCGTGATCGATCACGTCGCCTTCACCGCGGCCGATCTGCGCGAGACCATCGCCTTGCTCAAGTCGCGCGGCATCGGCTACACCCTGCGGCGACAGCCCAGCACGGGGGAATGGCAGCTCTTCTGTCACGATCCGAACGGGGCGCGCGTGGAACTCGACTTCGCCGCTGCGGAGCCGGCGCCCGAGTCTGTTGACTGAGCGCGCCGCGGCTGCGGTTCAGGGCGGGTCATGAAGTGCAGCGCTTGCACAGGCGTGCGGCGCCTTGCTGGCGCGGCCTCATCGCTTAGCATCCGACGGCATCGTGAGGAGCCCCGAACCGTGATTCCGATCAGCGACTACCCGAGCCCGCCCGGCAAGCCGATCGTCACGATCGCGCTGATCGTGGTCAACGTAGCGGTCTACCTGATCGTGACCCTGCCGCTCGGCGCTCAGCTGGCCGACCCGGCCGACCCCGCGTTCCAGGAATATCTCAAGCTCGTGATGCAGTCGCTGCCCCGCAACGTGCCGCCGCAGCAGATCATCGAGAGCATCTCCGCCTACGATCTCGTCGTGTTCAAGTGGGGCTTCCGGCCCGCGGACCCGGGTGCCGTCACGCTCATCACCTCGATCTTTCTCCACGGCGGCTTCATGCATCTCGCGGGCAACATGCTGTACCTGTGGATCTACGGTGACAACGTCGAGCACCGGCTGGGGCCGCTCCCATTCCTGTTCTGGTACATCGTGACGGGCATCGCGGCCACCCTCTTTCACGCCGCGTTCAATCTGAGCTCCCCCATTCCTTTGGTCGGCGCCTCGGGGGCGATCTCCGGCGTGCTCGGGTTCTATTTCCTGTGGTTTCCGCGGCACTCGGTGCGCGTGTTTCTGTTCCTGTTCCCGATCTATGTTGGCACCGTCATGCTGAACGCGCGGCTGGTGCTCGCGATCTATCTGCTGTGGGACAACGTCCTGCCGTTCCTGGTGTCCCATGGCAGTGGCGGGGTGGCCCACGGCGCCCACATCGGCGGCTTCATCGCCGGTCTCGCGGTGGCGTGGTGGATGGACGTGCGGCAGGCGGGCAAACGCGACGAATGACCTTCGCCGCGAGCATCAAAGCTGCGCGGCCTGGAAGGTGTCGCACTGCTCCACGCGGCCGGACTCGATTCCGCGCTTGAACCAGCGAACGCGCATGTCCGAGGAGCCGTGGGTCCACGATTCCGGCCGGACCTGCCCGGCGGAGCGCTTCTGGATGTTGTCGTCGCCAATTGCCGCGGCTGCGCGCAGGCCCTCTTCCACGTCTCCCGACTCGAGCAGTTGGCGCTGCCGGTTCGCGTGGTGACCCCAGACGCCCGCGAGGCAGTCGGCCTGCAACTCCATCCGCACGGAGAGCGCCTTCACCTGCTGGTCGGAGGCGCGCGCCTGCAGGTTTTGCACCTTGCCTGCGATGCCGAGCAGGTTTTGCACGTGGTGTCCCACCTCATGGGCGATGACGTAGGCCCGCGCGAAGTCGCCGGGCGCGCCGAAGCGGCGGTCGAGCTCGCGGAAGAAGTCGAGGTCGATGTAGACCTTCTGGTCAGCCGGACAATAGAACGGGCCGGCTGCCGCCGAGGTCATGCCGCACGCGGACTGGACCATCCCCGAGAACATGACCAGCTTGGGCGGCTGGTAGCGCTTGCCGCCAGCCGCGAAGATCTGACCCCAGGTATCTTCGGTGTCCGCGAGCACCACGGACACGAACTCGGCCTGCTCGTCCTTCACCGGCGCGCCCGGTGCGGCTTGGCCGGGCGCCGGGCGGCTCGCCTGCGTGGGCGCCGAGGGCGGACCGCTCACCGTCTCGACCGTGCTCATCAGCGCGAACGGGTCGACGCCCAGCACCAGCGCGGCGATGAACACGATGACCATTCCCAGGCCGCCGAGCTTGACGCCCCGACCGCCAAAGCCCGTACCGCGACCGCGGATATCCTCGACGTTGTCGCTGCGACGACCTGATTCCCATCTCATGTGTCTTCTCCTGGAGCGCAATCAGCGGCCGTTGCAATATACCGCTTCCCGCTCGCGAATGGGGCGGGGCGCGGCGTGCTTGAGGGGTTCGGTTATTTGCCCGCAGAATTGCCGCTTTCGTCTGTCGGAGGCGGAGGCGTCATGTCCTGGGCCTATCTCTTTCTTGCCGGCGTGCTCGAGATCGTTTGGGCGATCGGCCTCAAGTACACCGAAGGCTTCACCCGGCTGTGGCCGTCCGTCATCACCATCGCGGTGGCGTGGTTGAGCTTTTATCTGCTCGCGCTGGCGGTGAAGACGATACCGGTGGGAACCGGCTACGCAATATGGACCGGGATCGGCGCGGCCGGCGTCGCGATCCTGGGCATGATTCTCTTCGGTGAGCCGGCAACGACCGGGCGGTTCGTCTTTCTCGCGCTGATCATCGTCGGCATCGTCGGCCTCAAGCTCTCGGGCGGGGCGCCCTGAGCGCGGCGCTAGGCTGCTGCGCGTTCGATCAGGTCGAGGATGCCGGCGATCGTTCCGAGCTGCTCGGGGTCGACGCCTGCGCCAGCGAAATCGATGCCGTAGGTCTCTTCGAGATAGAGCACGATCTGCAGTATCGCCAGCGAGTCGATGAGGCCCACCGCCATCAACCCGTCCTGGTCGCCGAGACGATCGACGCAGCGATCCGGCTTCTGGATCGTGCGCAGGAAACGGACGAGGCCGTCGCGGCGCTCTCGCCTCGACCCGGTCACGCGCCGTCCCCTGCGCCGACGATGCGCGGCAGGTCGAGCTCGGGCCGGTCCATGCACGCGGTCTTCACGGCATCCCGGTTGATCTTGCCGCGCGAAGTCCGCGGGATCGCATCCACGAGCCACCACCGCCCCGGCATCTTGGTCGCGGCAAGGTGTCTTCGCATCCAGTGGTAAAGCGCCGTGACGGTCTCGTCGCTTCTTTCGTCGAGCACGACGGCCATGCCGACCGACTGCCCGTAGATCGGGTCTTCCACGGCGAACGCGCAAACGTCGGTGCTGCGCTCGAAACGCTCGACCACCGCATCGATGTCCGCGGGATAGATCTTCATGCCGCCCTTGTTGATCTCGTCACGCTCGCGGCCGCGCAACGTCAGCCGACCGCGCTCGTCCACGACGCCGATGTCGCCGGTCATGAACCAGCCGTCGACGACGACCCGTTGGGTGAGATCGTCGCGGAGAAAGTAGCCTTTCATGAGCGCAGGCGTGTTGAGCCACACGTAACCGGCCTCACCAGCGGCGCATTGCAGGGACTGATCGTGGTGCATCGTCGTCTCGGCGGTACGGAGCACGCGGATCACGGCGCCCCAGCCTTCGCCGATGAGCCCGTCTTCAGCGGCGACGTCCGCGTCCCGCAGCCCCGCGACCCAACTGCCTGTCTCCGTGATGCCGTAGGCATTGCACACCTGCCGCGTCCCGGTCCACCCGCGAATGTCTTCCCAGACGCGGGCCGAGAGCGGCGCGGAGCCGCAGTGCACACGCTGCAGCGTTCCTTCCCGCGGCGGTCGCGCCAGTTTCAGGGCAAGGCGCCAGATGGCAGGAACGGAGGACATGAAGGTGATGCGGTGATCGTCCACCAGGGTCCCGAGCTGCATGATGAGTTCGGGTCGGAACGGCGGCGTGATGTAGAGGTCCTGGCCGCAGAGCCAGGGAAAGAGCGCGTTGCAGATCAGGCCGTGCCCGAAGTGTGTGGGAAGCAGGCAGAGCGTACGTCGGAAGGCCGCGGTGCCGAGATGGTCGCGCAGCGACATCCAGCGCGCGCGGAGCGAACGGTGGGTGTGAACCACGCCCTTGGGATCGCCCGTGGAGCCCGAGGTGAACAGGATCAGCGCATCGTCGTCGAGGCGGGCGCGCCAAGCGTCGGCTTCCTCCGTTCCGGTGTCCGCGGTCAGCACACAGGTCACCGAGCCCGCGGCGAAGGCGTTCACCACGCTCGCGTCGGTGGCGTCGTCCACGACCGCCAACCGCGGGCGGGTGGCTGCGACCAGGTTCTGGATCTCGAACGCCGTGAGGCGCCCGTCGACCGGCACCGCGCACGCGCCGATGCGCCAGACGGCGAGCAACTCGGCGAAGAACTCGAGCCGGTTGCCAAACGGAAGAAAAATCCGATCGCCGCGAATCAGCCCGTGGCGCCGCAGGCGGGCGATTCGGCGGGCGACCTGCCGGGCGATTTCTTGGCGGTCCCAGCGGCGGTTGCCGATGGGTTCGATCAGGTTACCAACGGTGAGGTCTACGTACATGGGCATGTGCTCATCGATGAATTTCAGGCAAGGCCGAAGAGACTGAGGAAGAATTGCGTCCGCGTGAGAAAGGGCACTTCGGGAAAGTGGTCCCAGATACGGATCATGGCGAAAAAGGTCCAGACGCCGGCGAGCCGTCCGAGCCGTCGGGCGATGCCCGCGCGCGGTGACTGCGCGCTTCGCCGCTGTTCGCGCCGCATCGAGACGAAGATGCCGATGGCAAGCAGCAGGCAGTAGAAGAGCCGTGAATGGTGGGACCATACGGCTTCGACGTTCTGCAGCACGAGCACGCCGTGGTCGAGGCCGATGAGGTGGCAGTACGTGTTGCCCACGACCGCCGCAGCGAACACGGCCGCGAACATGCGCAGTGCCGGCCGCCTGCGGAACCACTTCGCGAACGTGGGCAGAAAGAAGAAGTCGACCAGTAGCTCCTTGTAGTAGAACTCCAGGCGCGCCCAGAACTGCGACACCGTCTCCGCCAGCAGGGGCTTGTAGGTGTTGCGGAAGATGTTGAAACCGAACAGGCGGATAACGCCGACGAAGACGTGTCCGAGGATGGCCACCTGGAGCACTCGCCGGACCAGCTCGCAGTAGATGCTGACCCAGGAATCCCAGAGCGGCGCGTCGCCGCCCTGCGCCAACAGGTGGCCGAAAGGCGGCAGGTTCGCGAGGACGAGACCCCCGAGCGCCCGATTCGCCCAGTTGGGACTGCCGTAGAGCAGTGCGTGCATGAACGCGAGTGCCACGTACCAGAGGAGCGCGAGCAGGAGCAGCTTGAGGCCGGCGACCTGCGAGCGTGCGAGGGCGTCTTCGTCCCGGGCTTCGTGCCGGGCGAGGTAGTCCAGTCCCTTGCCGAAGGGGAGAAAGGCGAACCAGCTCGCCTGCAGCGGAAGGAGATAGATCAGGTGGTCGGAGAAGCGGGTGCCCGCGACCTTGCCGCGCTGGGCGGACAGCAGCAGATATCCGATACGCCAGAGCAGCAGGGGCAGAATCAGCGCCACGCCCAGCAGGACGTTTCGCCATCCGGCGCTATCCGGCGAGGTGTTCCAGAGTACCAGGAGGAGGCCCCAGAAGATGCCGTGGAGGGTTATCTGCGGATGACGGCGAATGACAGCCGGGAGAGCGGCGAAGTGCGCTGCCGCGGCGAAGACGACGCCGAGGAAGGCACACGCCGCGGTGACAGCGACGGCCGAGGCGACGATGTCCATCGACGACGGCAGGTCCTCGACGGATGCCGTGACACGGACCAATTGCGATATGCCAACCAGCCCGGCTGCCGTGGCGAGCAGGACCCGTCGCCGGGCGGGTGTGAGCCAACGCAGTCCTGCGCCCCAGCGCGTTCGCCACCAGGCGATGATGGCGGCATCTTCGTGCCAGCTAACGACACGGCCGGTAAGGATGGGGAACGCGCGGCCCGGCTCCTGTCCTGTCTGGATCTGGCCGGGCAGCTTGCTTGTCGATGGAATCAAGCGGTTTCCCCTGAGCACCTTGCCACGGTCGTGGCCCGATGGCGTGCCTGATCAGGCTGTTGGATCCGAAGGGAGCCGAGCGCGGCAGTCGGGCCGCCGCCGGGATCAGGCCGGTGTCGTGTTGCGGCAGGGGGGGATGTTAGCGTCGCAGCGCGGTTGCGCGAACGCGTCGGCGATGAATGGTCGGCCCTGGTTGGTCAGGACCGCTTGGCGTTTTCCAGCGCCTTCTCCGTGATCTCGCGGCAGAGATGCGATATGCTGGCAGCAAGCGCCTGGTACTCGGCGTGCCTCGCCATGACCGCATCGGTCTTGCCGGCAATCTCGAGGGCATGCTCGAGAAATGCCTCGTCGAAGTCGTTCAAGAGCTCGCCCCGGTCCACCATGTCCTTCAGCTCGAGCGCCCGCGGCAGCGTGTGTTTCTCGAGCTCGTCCAGCAGCACCTGGATGAGGCCGAGATCGCTGGATGGCGAATCCACGATGTGACGATTGTGGGTTGCAGGGATCAGGCGCCCTTTTCGTTCTCGAGCGCCTTCTGCGTGATTTCGCTGTAAAGGTTCAGGACTTTGGCAGCGAGCGGCTGGTACTCGGGGTGTCGCTCGATCAGCGGCTTGATCTGGTTGGCGTCGCTCAGCATTTCCTGCAGGTGTATGAGCTCAAGGTCCTCGAGCCGTTCGCCGCGGTCGACTTTGTCCTTCATCTGGAGCGCGCGCGGCAACCGCTCCTTTTCCAGGCGTTCCAGAAGCACCATGGCCAAGCCGGTTAGCTCCGGTGTTCCACTCATTCACAATCTCCAGATCGTTGACTTGCGAAGGCCCACTTCAGGGAGCGGGGTACAGTAGGAACGCTTCGCGCTCGTCGCACCATGACACCTCGTCGGGCGTGGCGAGCGCATCGAGATCGGCGGGCGCAGCAGTTGGATCGTCCACCCACTGGCGCAGCAGGTCGCTGCCGTTGATGAGATCGATGGCGAGCCGGTCGTGTTCGTATTCATAGGGGAAGTCGCGCCAGAGATCGTAGGCCGGCGAAAGCGCCCGCACCGCTTTCAGCGCGAGCGCCATCAGCCGCCAGGGCCGGAAAGCCTCGTGATCGTAGCATTGTTCCTCGACGTGAATCTGGATTCCGGCGCAGAGCCTGCTGGCGTGCTTGTGAAATGTAGGCTCGAACCAGCACTCCCGCAAGTGGCAGCCCTGCATCCAGTGCGGCGCCAGGTCCGACATCGCCGCAACGAGCCGGCGCGCCTCCAGATCGGGCGCACCGAAGAGCTCCAGCGGCCGCGTCGTGCCGCGCCCCTCCGAGAGCGTGGTGCCCTCCAGCATTACGGTGCCGGGGTAGCAGCGCGCCATCCAGAGATTCGGTGCGTTCGGGCTCGGATTGACCCAGACGCGCTCGTCGAGCGGCCAGCCGTAACCCGGCGCAGCCGACGGTTCCCAGCCTTGCATAGCCACCACCTCGCACTCCACGTCCAGGCCTAGCAGTTTCACGAGCCATGACGCGAGCTCGCCGAGGGTGAGACCGTGGCGCATCGGCATCGGTCCCGCGCCGACGAAGCTCTCCCAGCCCGGACGCAGCCGCAATCCCTCGACCGGGCGGCCGACGGGGTTGGGGCGGTCGAGTATCCAGACCGCCTTGCCGTGCGCCGCGGCGGCTTCGAGCACGTAGCGCAGCGTCGTGACGAACGTGTAGATGCGGCAACCCAGGTCCTGCAGATCGACGAGCAGCACATCGAAGGTGTCCATCATTGCCGCGGTCGGGCGCCGCACCTCGCCATACAGGCTGAATACGGGAATCCCGTGCACCGAGTCGTGGTAGTCCGGCGACTCGACCATGTTGTCCTGCTTGTCCCCGCGCAATCCGTGCTGCGGTCCGAAGGCGGCCACCAGGTCGACGTCGTCCAGCGCCGCGAGCGCATCCAGCGCGTGCGTGAGGTCGCGCGTGACCGACGCCGGATGGGCCAGCAACGCCAAGCGCCGTCCCAGGAGCGGCCGGCGCAGTTCCCGTTCGTCGAGCAGGCGGTCGATGCCGAACTTCATGGCCTTGCCTCGGCGGGGGGATCGTTCACGGACTCTCCTCCGGTCGCAGCGAGCTCGAGCGCGAACGCGTCGGGATGATGGAAGTCGGGCTGTCCGGGTGGGTGCCGCAGCGCCCAATATGAACGCTCGCCCTGTTCATCCTCGACCACCGCCGAGAGGCCGAGTCGCAGCGGTGCGCTCGCGAGCCTTCCCGGGAGACGGTCGAGCCGAATCATCGCCTCGAGCTCGAAACGGCCGGCTGCGCGCCGCACGGAGATCGCGGGGGTCGGGTCGAGCTCGAGCACCGTGCCCTCCCGATAGCGCTGGAACGCGTAAACCGCCCACGCGCCGGAAGGCGCGAAGTTGAGCTCGTAGTACCCGGGGGCATCCGGCGATGCGATGAAGGCTTCGCAGCACGTGTGCTGCCAGAGCCTGTGTGCGCGCCGGCTTGGTCCGGGCGACGGTATACGAAGGCGATCGACATTGCCGTCGAGTGTGAACGCGAATGCCACTGCTCCGTCCGGTTTTCTCTGCACCGCAGCCGATATGGCACGCACGTCACGGCACGGGGTCTTGGGGTGGCAGGTAAGGGCGTTGCCCGAACAGATCATGAGCTGGACGCGGGGATTCACGGGGCGACGTGGACCATCAGTTCTCACCGGCAGGTTATCACGAGATCAGCCGGGCGCTGCCCGTGGAAGCCGGGATCGCCAGCGGCACCCGGTCCAAAGAAGCGCAGTAAACTGTCGCGACTTTGCTCTCCCCCATGACCGACCTCGCCTCCATCTTTTGCGCGACCGGGCCGCTAGCTTCCGCGGTGCCCGGCTATCGGCCTCGGGCTCAGCAGCTCGAAATGGCCCAGGCAGTGGCACGAACGATCGAATCCCACGGCGTGCTCGTCGCGGAGGCCGGGACCGGCACGGGCAAGACCTTCGCGTACCTGGTGCCCGCGCTGCTCGCCGGCGGCAAGGTGATCATCTCCACCGGCACCAAGACCCTGCAGGATCAGCTCTTCACCAAGGATCTGCCGATGGTGCGCGATGCGCTCAAGGTGCCGGTCACGGTCGCGCTGCTGAAGGGCCGCGCGAACTACGTCTGCCATCACTACCTCGAGCGCGCCAAAGCCGAAGGGCGCTTCACGAGCCGCGACGACGCACGCTTCCTGCCGGTGATCGCCCGCTTCGCCCGCACGACCAAGCGCGGCGACAAGGCCGAATGCTCCGGCGTGCCGGACAACGCGGGCATCTGGTCGTGGGTCACGTCGACGCGCGAGAACTGTTTGGGCTCCGAGTGCACGCACTACAAGGAATGCTTCGTGATGGAAGCGCGCCGGCGCGCGATGGCGGCCGACGTGGTGGTGGTGAACCACCATCTCTTCTTCGCCGACGTCATGCTGCGCGACGAAGGCGCGGCGGAGCTGCTGCCCGCCTGCAACACGGTGATCTTCGACGAAGCGCATCAGCTGCCCGAGACCGCCAGCTTCTTCTTCGGCGAGAGCGTCTCGACTTCGCAGTTGATCGAGCTCGCGCGCGACAGTCGGCTGGAAGGGGTGGCAAGCGCGCCGGATTTCGCGCCGCAGCTCACCCCCGCGGCGCAGGCCCTCGACAAGGCGGCGCGCGACCTGCGCCTCGCGTTCGAAAAGCCGGATGGGCGGCTGCCGTTTTCTGCGGTCGAGCGCGACGATCGCTTCAACGTCGCGCTCGTGGTTGCGCTGGAGAAGCTCGCGGCGCTGCGGACAATGCTGGAGTCGCAGGCGGCGCGCAGCGAAGGTTTCGAACGCTGCTTCGCCCGCGCGCAGGAGCTCGCGGGGCGTATCGAGCAGTGGCAGAGCGGCTTCGACGCGGACTACGTGCGCTGGGTCGAGCTCTTCTCCCACTCGCTGCAGTTGAACGCGACGCCGCTCTCGATCGCGGAGGTGTTCAAGCGCCAGCTCGAAGGTCATCCGCGCGCGTGGATCTTCACCTCGGCCACGCTCTCGGTGCGCG
Source organism: uncultured beta proteobacterium (assembly GCA_963734295.1). Classification (GTDB taxonomy): domain Bacteria; phylum Pseudomonadota; class Gammaproteobacteria; order Burkholderiales; family JAEUMW01; genus JAEUMW01. The sequence goes on from CAVTGS010000012.1 coordinate 328,851, forward strand.
GCGATTTCCGCCACTATACCGACGACATGGGACTCCTGGAGGGTGCGACGGCCGCCTGGGACAGTCCCTTCGACTACGGGCAGCAGGCGTTGCTCTACGTTCCGGAGAATATGCCCGAGCCCAACAGCGAGGGCTACACGAAGGCGGTGGTGGCGGCGGCGCTGCCGCTCATTCGCGCCGCCGGCGGACGCACGTTTTGTCTCTTCACCTCGCTGCGGGCGATGCGCGCCGCGCACGACATCCTGAAGGAAAGGTTCCGGCGCGAAGGGCTCTCCTTTCCGGTTCTGGTGCAGGGCGACGGACCGAAGAACGAGCTGCTGGAACGCTTTCGCAAGCTCGGCAACGCGGTGCTGCTCGGCAGCCAGAGCTTCTGGGAAGGAGTGGACGTGCGCGGTCCGGCGCTCTCGGTGGTGGTGATCGACCGGCTGCCGTTCGCGCCGCCGGACGATCCGGTGCTGGCGGCACGCATCGACTGGCTGAACCGGCAGGGACGCAATGCGTTCATGGAGTATCAGGTGCCAGAGGCGGTGATCACGCTCAAGCAGGGCGCGGGGCGGCTCATCCGCGACGAGACCGACCGCGGGGTGCTCATGATCTGCGACCCGAGGCTCGTCGCGAAGCCGTATGGCAGGCGCATCTGGCAGAGCCTGCCGCCGATGAAGCGCACGCGCAAGGAAGAGGAGGCGGTGTCGTTCTTCGAGCCGTCGGCGGCGACGCGGCAGGCGCTCTAGAGCGGGTTGCGGTCACGATCGTCGGCTCGCGCGGCGGCGCGGCGGGACGGGAGGCGGGTCGATGCGATATGGATTGGTGGTGCACGGCGGCGCCGGTGCGTGGGACGCGGCGGTGCGCGACGACGCACTGCGCGGCGTGTGCGCCGCGGCTGCCGTTGCCCGCGGCATTCTCGCCGCGGGCGGTGCTGCGGTCGATGCGGTGGTCGCCGCGGTCGTCGCGCTGGAGGACGAACCGCTCTTCAACGCCGGTACCGGCGCATGCCTCAACCTGGATGGCGAGGCCGAGATGGACGCTCAGGTCATGATGGGCGAGGGCCTGCGCGCCGGAGCCGTGGCAGCTCTCGGGCGGGTCCGAAATCCGGTGCTGGTCGCCCGCAAGGTGATGGAAGAGACCGAGCACGTGATGCTCGCAGGGACGGGCGCGCTGCGCTTCGCGCGGGCCATGGGCTTTGCCGACCATGATCCGGTCACGGGCCGCGCGCGGGCGCGCTGGCGAGATCGTCTGGACGAGCGCGGCGGGACGGTCGGCGCGGTTGCCGTCGACAGGCAGGGACGATTCGCTGCCGCGACCTCGACGGGCGGCGTCTCGCTCAAGCTACCGGGCAGGGTGGGGGATACGCCGGTGCCCGGGGCCGGAAACTACGCGACCTCGTGCGCGGCGGCGTCGGCGACCGGACACGGCGAGCTGATGCTGCGCTGCCTCGCGACGAAGCGGGTGTGCGACTGCATCGAGCGCGGCCTCTGCGCGCAGGCGGCCGTGGACCGGGTGCTAGCGGAGATGGCGGCCACGGTCGGAGCGGACGCGGGTCTCATCGCCGTCGATCGCGAAGGGCGCACGGGTGTGGCCCACGCCACGCCGCAAATGCCGTTCGCTTACGTCCGGGAGGGTGACCCCGACCTGACGGCGGCGATCGAACGATGAGCGCGCTTCACTCGAGGGCGTCGCGGATCCACCCGACCACCACGTCGCCGAACTCGGCCCAAAGCCACCAGAGCCCCGCGGCCCAGAGGAGGACGATGACGAAGGCGGCGACGTAGTTGCGCGGGGTGTGCCTGTGCTCGTGCAGGAAACGATCAGCGCGGCCTTGGCATTCTTCCAGCACCGGCTTCGGAATCAGCCTGAAGGCGAGGTAGATCGCGCCCGGCAGCAGGATGAACTCGTCGAGGTAGCCCACGAGCGGCAGGAAATCGGGGATGAGGTCGATCGGGCTGAATGCGTACCCTGCGACCAGCACGGCGAGCACCTTCGCGGGGAAGGGCGTATCCGGGTGGCGATATGCGAACCAGAGGGCGAGCAGATTGCGCTTGAGCCGCCTAACCCACTGCAGGACGCGCGGGTTGATCTTCAAGGCGTCGACTCGGCCCAGAGATCGTGGGCATCGGACTTGACGACGCGCACCCTGGCGAAGTCACCGACGGCGAGGCCCCGGGCCTTCGCCACGTACACGAGGCCGTCGATCTCGGGCGCGTCGGCGGCGGAACGGGCGAGCGCGCGGTTGCCGTTCACCTCGTCCACGAGGACATTCAGAAACTTCCCCACTTTGCGGCGGAGCCGCTCGGCGCTGATTTTCTCCTGCAGCGCCATGAAGCGTGCGCGCCGCTCTTCCTTCACTGCTTCGGGCACGTGTTCGGGGAGATCGTTCGCACGTGCGCCGGCGACGGGCGAGTAGGCGAAGCAGCCGACTCGGTCGAGCTCGGCTTCCTCGAGGAACTCGAGGAGTGCCTCGAACTCCGCTTCCGTCTCGCCGGGAAAGCCGACGATGAACGTGCTGCGGATGGTGAGCTCGGGACAGATCGACCGCCAGGCCCGGATGCGGTCGAGGTTGCCGTCGGCGCTCGCCGGGCGCTTCATGAGCTTGAGGATGCGCGCACTCGCGTGCTGGAACGGCACGTCGAGATAGGGCAGCAGCCGGCCCGCCGCCATGAGCGGCAACAACTCGTCCACGTGCGGGTAGGGGTAGACGTAGTGCAGGCGCACCCAGGCGCCGAGCTCGCTCATCGCCCGTGCGAGCTCGGTGAGCCGCGTCCTGAGCGGGCGCCCCTGCCAGAAGCCGGTGCGGTATCGCACGTCGACGCCGTACGCGCTCGTGTCCTGTGAGATCACGAGCAGCTCCTTCACGCCGGCGCGGACCAGCGTCTCGGCTTCGGTCATCACTTCGCCGACGGGGCGGCTGACGAGATCGCCCCGCATCGACGGGATGATGCAGAAGGTACAGCGGTGGTTGCAGCCCTCGGCGATCTTGAGGTAGGCGTAGTGCTTCGGTGTGAGCTTGACTCCTTGCAGCGGGATCAGGCTCGTGAAGGGATCGTGCGGCTGCGGCAGGTGTGCGTGCACCGCTCCCATCACCTCTGCGGTCGCTTGCGGGCCCGTGACGGCGAGAACCTGGGGATGCGCGTCGCGCACGATGCTGCCCTGCGCACCGAGGCAGCCGGTAACGATCACGCGGCCGTTTTCGGTCAGCGCCTCGCCGATGGCGTCGAGGGATTCCCGGACCGCGGCATCGATGAAGCCGCAGGTGTTCACGATCACGAGGTCGGCCTGCTCGTAACTGGGAGAGACGAGATAACCCTCGGCGCGCAGTTGCGTCAGGATGCGCTCGGAATCGACCAGCGCCTTGGGGCAACCGAGCGAGACGAAGCCGACCTTGGGCGGCACTGAGGGCACCGGGGAACCGCCGCGAGTGAAGGCCGGCCGCAGCCGGCGGGTTTTAGGTCTTGCCGCCGCCCTGGCTCTCGTCGGAGGCGGTTTCGTCGGACTTGCCGGCATTGAGCCCGGGAAACGTGAAGCTGCCGAAGAGATTGCGGGTCCGACGCTGGAGCTGCTGCTGCATCTCGAGGAACATGGTGGCGCTTTGCTCGAGGTAGCTGCTCATGAGGCTTTGGATCGTGGGTCCCTGCAGCTTCATGAACTGGGTCCAGGCATCGGGGGTGAGCACGGGATTCTCGCCGTAGATGGCGCGCGACTGTTCCTGCAGCCGGTTCTGCAGGTCCATGAAGGTCTGGATGTTCTTCTCCAGGTAGCTGCCCATCATGCCCTGCATGGTGTGGCCGTAGAAACGGATGACTTGGGACAGCATGTCGCTCGAGAACATCGGCATGCCGTCGCTTTCCTCCTCGATGATGATCTGCAGCAGAATGCTCCGCGTGAGGTCGTCTCCCGATTTCGCGTCCAGGACCTTGAATTCGGCGTTGTCCAGAACCAGCCGTTTCACGTCGGCGAGGGTGATGTAGCTGCTCGTGGCCGTATCGTAGAGCCGCCGGTTGGGGTACTTCTTGATCAGCCGGACGTTTTCGCTTCCTTCAGCCATCGGAACTCTTTCCCGGTAAGATCCACGCTGCGGACGCAGGCGGGGAGGTGCGCTCATGCGATAATTATAACCGTCTGAGAGATAGAAGCTAAATGCATCGTATGCTGCAACGCAATAACTCCCCGTTGACAAACGGGGCGAGCTGGCTATAATTGGTTTGTGCAGTGCAACAAAACGCGGCGCATAGCCGAGTCGTGTACCCATGTGAGGAGAGAGAAAATGTTCGAGAAAGCTGAAGATTTTGCCGCCTTCGGCAAGGGAGGACTTGAAACCGCGCTCAAGTTCGCACAGATTTCCATGGACAGCGCCGAGCGCATGATGAAGCTGCAGCTCGAGGCTGCACGCACGTCGTTCGAGGAGAACAGCAAGACCGCCAAGTCCCTGACCGAAGCCAAGGATCCGCAGCAGCTCATGAGTCTTCGCACGAAGCTCGCCGAGCAAAGCGTCGAGAAGATGCTCACGTACTGCAAGAGCGTCTATGAGGTGGCGTCCGCGACGCAAGCCGAGGTGTCGCGCCTGATGGAACAGGCCATGACGTCCAACAGCAAGGAGGTCATGGAGGCCATCGAGAAAGTCATGAAGGCTGCGCCTGGGGGAGCGTCCGACGCCGCCGTGGCCGCTTTCAAGACCGCCATGTCCGCCACCCAGAGCGCGATGGAGAACATGAACAAGGCGGCGACTCAGGTCACGCAGTTGGCTGATACGTCGATTCGGGCCGCGACGCAGGCCACCTCGGAAGCGGCCAAGGCAGCCGTCAAGAAGCCGGCACCCAAGTAACGGTAGGGCTGCGGCAAGGGAGTCGCCAGAGCCCGTCAGAGCTTTGACCGGGTCTCGAGCCGAAAACCCGCAACCACGAAAAAGAAGGGCCTCTGCGGGTGATCCGCAGAGGCCCTTGTCCTGTGTGGGGTCCGGTTACTCGTGCCGCTCCTTCACATAGCTGCCGGGCGCCGGCTCGAGCTCTGAGTAGGTGCGGTTGCCGGTCTTCTTCGGCGCGGGCACCTCTCCCCCCGATCGCTTGGCGAGCCATTCCGACCAGCGCGGCCACCAGCTGCCCGGTACCTGCTTCGCGCTGGCCAGCCACTCCTCGGGGGTTTCCCGCAACTTTCCTTCACCCACCCAGTAGTTGCGCCGGTTCTTCGATGCGGGGTTGATCACGCCCGCGATATGTCCGCTCGCCGCCAGTACGAACTCGATGTCGTCGGTTCCGAGCAGACGGGCACTGATGTAGGCGGACCGCCAGGGCACGATGTGGTCCTCGCGTGCCGCGAGAACGAACGTCGGGAGAGTGATCTTGCGCAGGTTGAGGGGAGTCCCCAGCGCCGTCAGCTTGTCGGGAACCCGCAGGTTGTTTTCGAAGTACATGTTGCGCACGTACCAGGCGTACAGCTTGCCCGGCAGGTTCGACCCGTCGCTGTTCCAGTAGAGCAGGTCGAACGCTTCCGGCGTCTTGCCCTTGAGATAGTTGTTGACCACGTAGAACCACACGAGCTCGTTCGCCCGCAGGCTCGCGAACGTGCTGGCGAGCTCCGAGCCGCGTACCAACCCGCCCTCGGCGAAATCCACCTCGCGCTTCTCGACGTAGGCTTCGTCCAGGTAGACCTCGATCTCGCCCACGTCGCTGAAGTCGAGCATGGTGGTGAGCAGGGTCAGGCTGTTGACCCGCGTATCACCGCGGGCAGCCATCACGGCAAGCGCTGTGGCGACCAGCGTACCGCCGACGCAGAAGCCGAGCACGTTCGCTTTCTCCGCCTTTGCGACATTCAAGACGACTTCCAGCGCCTTGAACACGGCGTGCTCGATGTAGTCGTCCCACGTGAGCGTACCGAGCTCGGGCGGCGTGTTCCGCCACGACACGAGGAAGGTGCTGAAGCCCTGGTCGGTCGCGTACTTCACGAACGAGTTGTCGGGCTGCATATCGAGGATGTAGTACTTGTTGATGAAGGGCGGGATGACGAGGAAAGGAATCTCGCGCACTTTCTCGGTGGTCGGCTGGTAGTGAATGAGCTGGAAGATCTCGTTCTGGAAGATCACCGAACCCGGCGTGCGCGCAAGGTTTTCGCCGACCTCGAAGGCGGAGTCGTCGACCATCGAGATGCGCCCCTTTTCGAGGTCGTCGACGAGATTCTTGTAACCGGCCGCGAGGCTCTGCCCCTTGGTCTCCATCGCGAGCTTCAGCGCCTCGGGGTTCGACGCCGGGAAGTTGGCCGGACACATCGCATCGACCACCTGACGGGTGAAGAACTTGAGTTTCTTCTTGCTGTGCGGCTCGAGCTTTGCGGCATCCGCGAGCTCCGAGAGCCAGCGGGCGTTCAGCAGGTATGATTGCCGGAGAAAGTCGAAGTACGGGATCTCCTTCCACTCCGGCGCGTGGAAGCGCCGGTCGCCTTTCTCCGGCGCCACGACCGGTTCGACCTCCTGCCCGCTGGCGCGCTGCATGACATTGGTCCACAGCCGGCCCCACTTCTCGGCGTAGCGCTGGTTGAGCTGCTTGAACTGTTCGGCATCGTGCAGTACGCCCGCCGTGAGCGACTGCACCAACTCGTTCGTGTCCAGCCTCTGGTCCGGGGTGAACTTCTTCAGGAACTGGCTGATCAATCGCTGGTTCGCCTCGGTGATGGACTTCATCAGCTCGAAGCTCTCGGGCGAAGCTTCCGTTCGCGCTTCCATAGGGGTCGTCTCCGCGTTTCTTGGCCGGTACGCTGGCGTGGTGGGGTATCTCTGGGATTCTGGAAGCGGCCTTATTCAGTGTCAAGCACGGTCGCCCGAGGAGGCCAGTACATGTATATCGTTGCCATCGGTTGGCTCTACGTCGTCGTTCTGATGGCGCTCTCCGAGAAGACGTTCACCTCGGGGCTTACGACCTTGCTGCTCTTCGGCGTGCTGCCGGTCGGGATGCTCCTCATCGTCCGCAACGGCAGCAAGCGCAGCCGTCGACTGCGTCGCGAAGCGATCCAGCGTGCGAGCTCGGGCGAGGACGAACCCGCGGATCAGTGAGCTTGGAACAGGCGCCCTGCGAGCCAGATGGTGCCGACGCCGAGCGCGATCAGAAGGAGCTGTTCTACCGTCGCCTTGAGCTCCGGACGCCGGTGCAGGCCGGGGATGAGGTCGGCCACTGCGACATAGAGCATGCTTGCCGCGGCGACCCCGAGGAGCGGTGGCACCAGCGCCTGCAACCGGTAGAGGGTGACGTAGGCGATGAGACCGCCCAGGAGCGTCGCGACGCTGGAGAGCAGGTTGAAGGCGACGGCCTGCCGGCGGCTGTAGCCGCTGTTTAGCAGGATCAGGAAATCCCCCACCTCCTGCGGGATCTCGTGCGCAATCATCGCGAGCGCCGTGACGATTCCGAGCTGGATGTCGGCGAGAAAGGCTGCGGCGATCAGAATGCCATCGACGAAGTTGTGGATCGTGTCCCCCACCAGGATCATGAGACCGCTGCGGCCGTGGTCGTGCTCGATGGCCGGGCTGCCGTGGCTTTCACAGGTGTCCTCGTGGCAGTGCCGCCACAGGACGAGCTTCTCCAGGGTGAAGAACCCGAGGATACCGCCCAGCACGACGGTGCCCATCGGCAAGCCGTCGGCGCGCGCGAACGCCTCGGGCAGCAGGTTGAGGAATACCGCGCCGAGCAGGGTGCCGATCGCATAGCTGATCAACACGGGCACGTGCCGCGGCTTGGCGGACAGCGCGACGAGCGCCGCTGCGGCTACGCTCAACATGCCGCCCGCGAGGCAGGCGCCGATGATCCACTGCAGGGCCGTCATGGCGGGACGCCGTCAAAAAGTCCGCGATTATACGCGGCGCACCCCTGTCGACTCAGGGTTCCAGCCAGATCAGCGAGGCCATGCGTCCGGTGACCCCGTCGCGCCGGTGGGAATAGAAGCGCGCGGGATCGCCGAAGGTGCAGAGATTGCCGCCATACACTCGGGTGGTGCCGATCTTCGCAAGCCGTAGCCGGGCGAGCGCGGGGAGATCGGCGAGCCACTTGTCGGGCGCGGCCGGCACGAACGCCGATGCGGCTGCGGCATCGTTGCGCAGGAATGCATCCCTGACGTCGTGGCCGACCTCGAACGCGCGCGGGCCGATCGCCGGCCCAAGGTAAGCGACGAGGCGCCGGGGCGCGACGCCGAGGGCGGCGACGCTACGCTCGATCACTCCCGCGGCGAGCCCGCGCCAGCCGGCGTGGGCGATCGCGATGGCGCTGCCCGATTCCTCCGCCAGGAGCACGGGCAGGCAGTCGGCGGCGAGCACGGCCAGCACCTGTCCGGGCTGTCGGGTGAAGCTCGCGTCCGCTTCACGGCCGAGGCGATCGCGGCCGGGATCCGCGACCTCGATGCCGTGCACCTGGCGCAGCCACAGCGGCGAAGCGGGAAGGTGCGCCGCCAGCCGGGCGCGGTTCTGCGCCACCGCGGCGGGATCGTCGCCGACGTGGTCGCCCAGGTTGAGGCCGGCGTATGGGCCACCGCTTACCCCACCGGCCCGCGTCGTGATAAAGGCGCGCACGCGGGGAGGTACCGGCCAGTCGGGCTCGATGAAGGCGATCGCGTCAGCGGTCGGCACGCGCGTTTCCGTGAGTACGCAGCGCGCCGATCAGCGTTTGCATGTCCGCCGGCAGCGGCACGGTCCAGCGCAGGGGGATACCGCTGGCGGGGTGCACGAGACCGAGGGTTTGCGCGTGCAGCGCCTGGCGCGAGAATGCGATCGCGGCCGCGGGGCAGGAAGCCGGAAGGGATCTGTGCCCGTACACCGGGTCACCGACCAGCGGGTGGCCGATCGACTGCATGTGGACGCGAATCTGGTGCGTGCGCCCGGTTTCCAAAGCCAGGCGGAGCAGGGTGATCCCGGCGAACCGCTCGACCGCACGGTAGCGCGTGCGTGCCGGCCTCCCGGCGGCGACCACGGCCATGCGCGTGCGGCTCACCGGATGGCGGCCGATGGGCGCCTCCACGTCGCCGTCGTGTGCGACCTCGCCATACACGAGGGCAAGATACTCCCGCGTGACGGTGCGCGCCTGCAACTGGCGCACGAGGGCGACCTGCGCCGGCAGCGTCTTCGCGACGACGAGCAGCCCGCTCGTATCCTTGTCGAGCCGGTGCACGATGCCCGACCGGGGCACGTTCGCGGTCTCCGGCGCATGGCGCAGCACCGCGTTCTGCAGGGTGCCGCGCGGATTGCCGCTGCCAGGATGCACCACCAGCCCCGCAGGCTTGTCGACGACGAGGAGGGTGGCATCTTCGAACACGATCTCGAGGGGAATGTCTTCCGGCAGCGTCGCCAGCACTTCCGGATCGGGTTCACCGTCTACCTGCACCCGGTCGCCGGTCCACACCTTGTCGCGCGGCGCCAACGGTGTGCCGTCGCGGGTCACACGACCGCGACGCATCCACGCCTGGAGGCGGCTGCGGGAATGATCGGGCAGCAGGTGTACGAGCGCCTGGTCCGCCCGCAGTCCGGCGCACGCAAGGGGGACCGTCAGCGTGAGCGGGCCTTCGGTTGCGCTATAATTCGGGCCGTTCGAATCTTGCCGCACCATTCGTGTGTCGACCGCCATGCCGCGCAGTGTAGCCCTCGCCTTGAGCCTTCTCCTATCGCTCGTGCTGGTCGCCGGCTGCGGCTTGCTGCCGGAGAAGTACGACGAGACCAAGGGCTGGTCGGCCCAGAAGCTCTATTCCGAGGCGCGGAGCGAGCTCGCCGACGGCAACTTCGAGAAGGCGATCAAGCTCTACGAAACGCTCGAGTCGCGCTACCCCTACGGACGCTATGCCCAGCAGTCGCAGCTCGACGTCGCCTACGCCTATTACAAGGATCGCCAGTCCGCCTCGGCCGTGGCGGCGTGCGACCGCTTCATCAAGCTGCATCCGAATCACGTGGCGGTCGACTATGCCTACTACCTGAAGGGGCTCGCGAATTTCAACGAAGACCTGGGAATGCTCGGCAACCTGAGCGGACAGGACATGACGGAGCGCGACCCGAAGGCGCTGCGCGAATCGTACGACGCCTTCCGCGACCTGACGGTGCGCTTCCCGAACAGCAAGTACACGCCCGATGCCATTGCGCGGATGAATTACCTGCTCAACGCGCTCGCCTCGCACGAGGTGGCGGTCGCGCGCTTCTACTACAAGCGCGGCGCGTACGTCGCCGCCGCCAACCGCGGCCAGAGCGCACTCACCCGCTATCCGCAGGCCCCGGCCAACGAAGAGGCGCTCGTCATCATGGCGATGAGCTACGACAAGCTCGGCCTCACCGACCTGCGCGACGACGCTGAACGGGTGCTCGTCACCAACTTTCCCGAAACGAAGTACAAGCTCGGCACCAACCCGCACAAGCAGTGGTGGCAGATCTGGAACACCAACTGACCGGCAGGCGTCAGTCGCCCAGACCGAGTTCCTCCCGCAAGAGCTCCGCGATTTCCGACGCGCGCGCGGGCTCCACCATCAGGCGCATGCCCGACAGTCCTACCGGCCCGAAGATCGGCAGCACGCTCGCCAGGTGCTCGTTGGCGATCACGTAGTCCACGCCTTCCCGCTCCAGGATCATCTTGATCATGACGAGCTCCTGGAGATCGGCCGGTCGATAGATTTCGGTGAGCGGTGTGTCCATCTTTCCCTTGCCATCATCCGAGGGCCAGCGCAACGACCCCGACCGTCATCAGTACTGCCGCGACCCCGCGCCGACGCGCATCGCCTTCCGACAAGAGCCGCGCGCCGAGATAGGCAGCGATCAGGATGCTCACTTCCCGCGCCGGCGCGACGTAGCTCACGAGCGTGAACTGCATCGCGGTTAGCACGAGAATATACGACAGGGGGCACAGAACCGCCACGGCGAGAACATCGCGCCGGTGCTCGCGCCACGCCGTGCGCACCGATTCGCTGCGGCCGCGCAGCAGCGGCGTCATCAGCGCGACGCGTCCGACGTTGGTCAGCCAGTCCTGCAGGATCGGCGGCGTCATCGCCAAAGCGACCGCGGTCTTATCCACCAACGTATAGGCGGCAATCGTGATGCCCGTCGCGAGCGCGATCCGTACCGCGCGCTCGATGCCCTTGCGCCGGAGCGCCCGTGGATCGCCGGTCAGAAGCAATCCGCCGGCGCTGATCAGCAGTGCACCTCCGAGCGCGGGAAGGGCCGGGCGCTCGCCCAGGACGATCATCGCTGCGACTACCGTCAGCAGCGGCCCGGTGGCGCGCGCGATCGGATACACGAGCGAAAGGTCGCCGTGGCGGTAGCCGCGGTCGAGCAGCAGATAGTAGGCGGTGTGCAGTCCCGCGCTCGCGGCGACCAGCGCGATGTTCTGCCAGCCGAGAACGGGCCGCAGAAGCACGAAGACGCCGAGCGCGAGCGGCGCATAGAGCACGGCCGAGATCGCGGCGAACAGCCAGACGAAGCCGATGCCGCCGCCGGAACGCTTCAGGAGGAAGTTCCAGCCCGCGTGGGTAAACGCGGCGACGAGCACCAGCGCGAGCGCCGCGGCGGTCATGGACCGCTTCGCCGGTCAGGCGGGCCGGTGCCCACGGCAGAAAGAGCGCTCAGGCGGCGTCGAAACCGGCTGCGACGATTGCTGCCTTGAACGCGGCCGGCGCTGCCCTCGCGCTGTCGTAGGTCACTACCGCCTCGCCCTTGTCGAGCGACACGTCCACGCTCTCGACGCCCGCGACCGCCTGCACGACGCGTTTGACGTTCGCGACACAGCCGCCGCAGGTCATGCCGCTCACCTTGATCGTCACGGTTTCCATCGCTCACCACCTCGAAAGCGGGATACAGAGCGCACCAAAAAAGCAGAACACCAAGAGAACACCGGATTCTGGCACGCCGCGGGTTCGGCGCGCGAGGCATCGGAGCCGACCTCGAAAGCGGGACACCGACGGCACCGAGAAAGGGAGAGCATGCCTCGGCTTCGGGACCCGTCAAAGCCGCGACGGCCGCGGCTTTGTGCTGGGGCAGGATGCCGACTTCGAAGCGTGCGTTCCCGGCCTCGTGAGCGATGCGGGCCGCTGTGGCAGGGTACAAGTGAGCATGAGGATCCCCACACCGAGGTTACGCCGGCAGGCGACGAATCATTCCGGCACTACTACCCGCGGCGCCAGCCCCATGCGTCGAGCTCGCCGGGCGAACTTCTTGTCGTCAAACGAGGCCATGCTGTCGCAACCTCGATAGCTGGCATGATGCAAGGCATCCGCCAACTCCAGCCCGGCTTCGCAATGGGAAAGCGCCTGGAGGATGCTCTCTCGATCCTCGACCGTGACCTGGGGTAAGGCCAGAAGGTGATTCATCACTCCTGCAATCTCCGCCGTCGAGAACGCGTAATACCCGCGCAGCACCCATTCCAGCTCCAGCAGCACGGTCTTGCAAACCATCAGCGGCCGGCCTGACTCCATCAGCCGCCGCGCGGCCTCCCGCTGCTTGGAGACATCGACGCCACCTTGGTCCTGGATGTAATAGCGCGCCAGAACATTGGTATCGAGTCCGATCACCTGCTTCGCCCCGTCTTGTCCTTGCCCAGCAAACCGGCCGGATCGAAATCCACCGATACGGCCCGCCGCTTGCTCTTGAGCATCCCGAAACCGCTTGCGGGAAGGTCTGCGGGCGTGCTGACGACACGCATTTCCACGTGGTCGCCGACCAGGACAAACTCGACCTTGCTGCCCTGACGGAGCCCCAATTGCTGGCGCAGTGGTTTCGGAATGGTGACTTGCCCCTTGCTTGTAATGGACGTAATTTCCATCGCTGGCACCTTGGTAATACCGCGTAAGAATAATACCATTCCTGGGGTGTCGCGGAGGTAGATCGTCCAGAAGGGATGGTGAAGGGGAGTGCTTGTGAAAGCGCGACGCGTCGCGGCGAAGGGTCCGCGAGCTATCGTCCGACTCGGCGTAAATCACCAATCTCTTGCACTGACCTGCTCAGGCTTCTCTTTGCTTTCTCTGCGCGCGCTGAGGCGCCCGCTCTTCCTGAACCCTTGGCTTCCACCGCCTGAGCGACAACGAATTCGTCACCACCGACACCGAGCTCATCGCCATCGCCGCGCCTGCGATCACCGGGCTCAGGAATCCGAGCGCAGCGAGCGGTATGCCGAGCACGTTGTAGATGAACGCGAAGAAGAGGTTCTGCCGGATCTTGCGCACGGTCGCGCGCGAGAGCAGCACCGCGTCCGCGACGCCGGTGAGGTCGTTACGCATGAGGGTGACGTCGGCCGCCTCGATGGCGATGTCGGAACCCGAGGCGAGGGCGAAGCTCACGTCCGCCGCGGCGAGGGCGGGCGCATCGTTGATGCCGTCGCCGGCCATACCGACGTGGCGATCGGGACCCTTGAGCGCAGCGACAGCCGCGGCCTTGTTTTGGGGCAGGATGCCGGCTTCGACGCGTTCGATCCCCACCTCCTCGGCGATACGTGCGGCAATGGCCGCGTTGTCGCCGGTGAGCATGACGACCCCGACGCCGAGCTCGCGCAGGCGCGCCACTGCGTCCCGGGACGTGGGGCGTAGCGCATCGGCGATGCCAATGAGCCCGAGCGCGCGACTGCCGGTCCCGACCGCGACGACGGTCCGGCCTTCTCGCGATAACGATCCTGCAAGCGGCGCATCGACGGCAATCCCTGCGGCCGCGAGGAACGACTCCGAACCGAGCACGTAGCGTGTATCGTCGATAGCGCCGGTGACGCCCTGACCCGCCACCGCCCGAAAGTCGCTCACCGGCGCGAGCGTCATACCCATCCCCCGCGCCGCATCGATGATCGCCTTCGCGAGCGGATGCTCCGAGCCCTGCTCGAGGCTGCCTGCGATGTGCAGCAATTCTTCGCGCGTTGTTCCGGCTGCAGGATGCACGGCCGTCACCACAGGCTTGCCCTCCGTCAGCGTGCCGGTCTTGTCCACGGCGAGCGTCGTAATGGTGCCGGCGCGCTCCAGCGCCGCTGCGTTGCGCACGAGAATCCCGTGCTGCGCGCCGCGACCGGTGCCGACCATGATCGCCGTCGGAGTCGCGAGACCGAGTGCGCACGGGCACGCGATGACTAGCACCGCGACCGCGTTGACGAGCGCCTGGGTGAAGTCGCCCGCGATGGCCCACCAGCCGGCGAAGGTGAGCAGCGCGATAGCGACGACGACGGGGACGAAGATGCCCGATACCACGTCGGCCAGCCGCTGGATGGGCGCCTTGCTGCCCTGCGCCTGCTCGACCAGCCGCACGATCTCTGCGAGCTGGGTGCCGGCGCCGACACCGGTGGCGCGGATGCGCAGCATCCCTTGCTGATTCTGGGTCGCGGCGAAGACTCGGCTGCCAGCTCGCTTGGCTGTCGCCAAGCTCTCGCCGGTGAGCATGCTTTCGTCCACGCTCGAGTCGCCGTCGATGACCGACCCGTCCACCGGGATGCGCTCGCCGGCGCGCACGATCACCTCGTCGCCCGCCTCGAGCAGCGCCGCGTCGACCTCTACGACCTCGCCGGCGCGTACGACTCGCGCGGTCTTCGGCTGCAGCTTGATCAACGCTTCGATCGCGGCCGAGGTCTTGCCCTTCGCCCGCGCCTCCAGCACCTTGCCGAGCATGACGAGCGTGATCACCGCCGCGCTTGCCTCGAAATAGACGTGGAGCAGGTGGAGGCCGAACACCGTGACGACGGCGCTGAAGAGCCACGCCATGGTCGTGCCGAGCGCGACCAGCACGTCCATGTTCGCACCGCCGCCGCGTAAGGCGTGCCACGCCCCCCGGTAGAATCGCCAGCCGAACCAGAACTGCACGGGCGTCGCGAGCACGAGCTGCAGCCAGCGCGGGAGCAGGTCGGCGTGGCTCGGGCCCATGGCGAACATCTGCGCCAGAAGCGGCAGGGTGAGCGCCGCGCTCAGCCAGAAGTCGCGCAGCTCGCGCCGGAAGTGGGCCGCGCGCTCCGCTTTCTCCCGCTCCTGGCTCGCGCCGGAGATTTCGTTCGCGCCATAGCCCGCGCGCGCGACCGCAGCGATCAGCTCGCCGACCCCGATGCTGCCCGGCGGGTAGGTCACCCGTGCGCGCTCGGTGGCGAGGTTTACCGCCGCGCTCACGCCCGGGAGCTTGGCGAGTACCTTCTCGACGCGTGCGGCGCAAGCGGCGCAGGTCATGCCGGTGATGGCGAGCTCGACGCTGCGGGTAGGTACCGTGAAACCGGCGCCTTCGATGGAGTGGACCAGCGCATCGGCCGGGGTGGTAGCGGGATCGAAATCGATCTGCGCCTTTTCAGCCGCGAGGTTGACCGCCGCCGATACGCCGGGCAGGCGATTCAGCGTTTTCTCGAGTCGCGTCGCGCAGGCCGCGCAGGTCATGCCTTCGACGGGAAGCTCGATGCGCTGGCGGACGGTGGTGTTCATGCGGGGTCCCTGCACGATCGCAGCTTACTATCCGCCCCGGCCAGGGTGAAGCGATCGGCACGGGGACGCGCCCTGAATATAATGCGGCCTCCTGCTCGTTCGCCCGACCCATGCCAAGACTCGCTTCGATCGCGCTCAGCCTTTGTCTCGCGGTGTGCGCGCTTTGCGCACTCGCCGAGCCGCGGGAGGTGATCCGCATCGGCTTCGCGGCGCCGCTCTCCGGTCCGCAAGCCCACTACGGCAAGGACAGCCAGAACGGTGCAGAGCTCGCGATCGAGGAGCTGAACGCGGCGGGCTTCAGCATTGGCGGCCGGCCGGTGAAGTTCGAGCTCGTGGTCGAAGACGATCAGGCAAGCCCCGCGGTCGGCACGATCGTGGCGCAGCGGCTGGTGGATCGGAACATCCGCGCGATGGCGGGGCACTTCAATTCCGGGGTCACCATCCCGGCCTCGCGCATCTATCACGACGCCGGCATTCCGCAGCTCTCGGTGTCGACCAACGTGCAGTACACCCGGCAGGGTTACCGCACGGCATTTCGCGTGATGGCGGCCGACGACAAGCAGGGCGCGGCGCTCGGGCAATACGCGGTGGCGCGGCTCGGTCTCAAGCGCTTCGCCGTGGTGGACGATCGCACCGCCTACGGTCAGGGGCTGGCCGACGCCTTCGCCGCGGCGGTGACGGCAGCGGGCGGGCAGGTGGTGAAGCGGGAGTTCGCGACCGACAAGGACGTGGACTTCCGTGCGCTGCTGACCGTCGTGCGCAGTGCCCATCCCGATGCGATCTTCTTCGGCGGTTACGACGTGCAGGCGGGACCGCTGGCGCGCCAGATGCGGGAGCTCGGCATGACCGCGGTGCTCCTCGGAGGCGAGACCCTGCGCACCGCGAAGTTCATCGAGCTCGCGGGTCCGGCTGCGGAAGGCCATCTCGCCTCGACGCCCGGTGCGGCGCTGGAGGGGCGACCCGGGGGCGCGGCGTTCACTGAAAAGTATCGGCGGCGCTTCGGCCAGGAGACGGGCTTGTACGCACCGTACCTCTACGATTCCGTGATGGTCGTCGCGACGGCGATGCAGAAGGCGGGATCGCCGGAGCCCTCGAAGTTGGGGGCGGCGCTGCGCTCGAACCGCTACCCCGGGGTCACGGCCGACATCGCGTTCGACGCCGACGGGAACCTTGTGGAAGCACCGCTCTCCATCTTCCGGGCGAGCGGTGGCCGGTGGGTGCTGCAATGAAGCATTGCCCTGGAGGAAATCCCGGATGCTCTATCGAATGCTCAGATTTTTCGCCACGTCCCTGGTGATGACGGCCGCGCCGGCCGCACTGGCGCAGGAGATCACCCGTGACGCCAAGGCCGACGCGACCGTGGAGACGGGGATGGCTTCGGTCTACGCGTCCGACCTGGAGGGGCGTCTCACCGCGAGCGGGGCGCTCTACGACAGCCAGAAGCTCACCGCCGCGCACCGCTCGCTGCCGCTCGGTTCGCGGATTCGAGTAACCGATGCCGCGTCGGGAAAAAGCGTGAGCGTCGCGGTGAACGACCGCTGGGGCGGCGGACCCGGACAGATCGTGAACCTCTCGCAGCGGGCCGCCGCCGAGCTGGGAATGCACCCCAACGGGCAGCGCAGAGTCGAGCTCACGGTGGAGGCACTCGGGGACGGCAAGCGCCAAGCGTCGACCGCGGGATCGACACCGCGGCTTCTGCCGGACCGGATCGAGGCGACTGCCAACAATGCCCCGGGTCGAGCGCGGGTGTGCGCCAACGAGGCGGAGATTCTCGGCCTCAAGGATGTGCTGTGGGAGAGCCATGTCCGCAACTGCCTCGGACGCAAGTCGAAACCCGCTGCCGCCGCCGAGGCCAAAGCGCCATGACCGGAATGACCGCGATGAGAGCACTGCTAGTCCTGTTCGTGGCACTCACGTTGGCGGCGTGCACGAACGACCGGCCCCGTACGTCCACCGAAGGATCGAAGATGAAGGTTGTCACCGCCCAGGATCTCGCAGGCACCGAGTGGCTGCTGGAGAGCCTCGGCGGAGCGAGCGTGCTCGAGCGTGCGCCGGCGACGCTTGCGTTCCCCGAGCCGGGCCGGGTCGCCGGCAAGGGCTCCTGCAATCGCTTCATGGGATCGGTGGAGATCGGCCAGGGGGCGGTGCGCTTCGGGAAGATGGCGAGCACCATGATGGCCTGTCCCCCCGAGGTCATGCAGCAGGAGGCGGCCTACCTCAAGGCGCTCGAAAACGCGGACCGCATGTCGCTCGAGGGCCGCTATCTGCTGGTCTACGCGAAGGGGCTGGAGAAGCCGCTGCGCTTTACCCGGATGGATTCCGTGAAACCTGCGTCCTGAGGCGCTGAAGGGCGGCGTCGGAACCTACTGCGGTGCCATGCGCTCGAGCCAGGCTTTGCGCTCGCCGAGCTTCCTTTTCCAGCCGTTGGCAAGAGCCGGGATGCCACACAGCCGGTCCAGGTCTGCCGGGCTCGGTCTATGACACAGCACGATCTCCCAGAAGCGGCGGATCGATACCTGAGCCGGTCCTTGCTCGATGCGTTCGAACGCGCTGCCCACCACGATCGTGCCCGGTGTGAGCACGCGGTAGTACCAGCCCGTGAGGCAGCGCGAGGCAATCCGCTGCGACAGATCGCCGACACCGAAGCGGTGGTTGATTTTCCAGCAGGGGCTGCGGGGCTGGCTCACCTCGAGGATCGTCCCGTCGATCCGGAACACGTCCCCGATGTGGACGTTGTCCTCGTTCCACCCCATGGTCGATAGATTCTCGCCGAGACAGCCGGGCACGAACTCGGCGGCGAGCGCGGGAAAGTCGGCCGCGAGGTGGCGGTAGTTCTCCGCCGCATAATGGTGGAGCGCCTTTTCCGGGCCCCCGTGCACGCGCAGATCCGCCTGATGGTCGCCTGCGAGACCCGTCACGGTGACGCGCCCGGACGCAATGGGCCGCTTGAACATTCCCGTCCGGTGCCCTTCGGGCTCGAGCAGCGCGATGTCCCCGATGTAGATCCCGCCGAGAGATGGCATGTGATGTATGGTCCGTTGAAGGTGGTTCAAAGGGCGCTCCGCGATTCCTTCCGCCCTTGCCATTGCGGCAGCATAATGCGAGGAAAAGAGGAGTGCATCGGCACGACGCCGCTGCCGAGCCTCTTCATCGGGAGGTTCCATGGACGTCCACCGCAGCCCCATCGGGGAGCGCATCGACTGGGTATTCGAGTTGGCACGGCGCCACGGCGAAGCGTTCCGCAGCCCCGAGTCCTGGCTCGCTCGCGAGCGGTATCTGGCCAAGCACCCGACCGCCGTCGCCGTGCTGAAATGCATGGACGGACGGATCAACATCCCCGTCGCGACGCGCACGCCGCCCGGCATCCTGATGCCGTTTCGCAACCTGGGCGGCATGTTCGACCTGGGCTGGCCTCACCTGGGCGAGGTGCTGGCCCACCATGTCTCGCGGATGGTCGCGGAAGGACGCCAGGTGCTTTTCCTCATCACCTATCATTTCTCGAAGGGCGATCGGCGACGCGGCTGCGCGGGGTTCAATCACGATACGGCGGCCGCGTACGCGCACGCGCGCCAGATCCAGGGCCAAGTGGAGCACATCTTCGGCGCCGACCACGGTACGGTCTATCCACTCGTGTGCGGGTTCGAAACCGACGAGGACGCGCTCATCCTGCACGGTACCGGTGCCATTACGTTCAATCTGGCCGACGTCACGGACGCCGACCGGCCAACGCTGGCACCCCGGCTCGCGGCCTTCCTGCCCGACATGCCGAGTCGGATGCGGGACGATCTGCTGCCGCTCCTGCTCGGCAACCTCGACCACATCGCGGAGGTACGCGCCCAAGCCGCGCGCCACGAGCGCGAGCTGGACATCGAGCACCGGGAGTGGATGATCTGCCTCGGCCGGGGCTTCGACTTCCTACACACGCCCAACATCGCCCTCATCGTCGGGCCCTACAGTCCCAACCTGGACGGACCTGTACGCAGGGCCGCCGCCATCATCCGCGACAACATGGCGGCCGGCCGGATTCCGGAGGACGGATTCCTGCTGCTCGCCTCCGTGCCCTACGACGATCTGGGTGTGGATCGCGCGCGCGCCGAGCTCAAGTCGCGGTTTCTGTCGCGCTTCGCGGCGGACGTGATCGGTGCGGAATTCCCGGACCTCGCGTCGCGGATGTTCCAGCGCACTGCCGTGCTGGACTGGCGTTCGCGGTCCCTCGAAGCAACCTAAACGCTCACCCGCCGCCCACCGTCCACTCGTGTTCGCATTTCCGGCAGCGCACGCGCAGCCACACTTCCGGCTGGCCGGCCGGAAGCTGCCCCGAAGGAAGCAGCAGTCGCATGGGTTGTGGCCCGGAGCCAATGACCTTGAAAGCGGCATAAGCCTGGCACTGCGCGCATGTAGCGTCGCGCGCTACGCGCTCTGCCCGGGTGAGGCCGTTCTGGTACTTGCCCCACGCGTAGATGCAGAGGACGAAAGCACAGCCGGCGAGCGCGATCATCAGCAGCCGCTCCAACGCCGGTGCCTTGGCCGTGACGTCGTCCAGCGCGACGGCGATCAAGATCATGCTGAGAAAGCAGGTCACGAGGTAACCGTGGCTCTCGATGAGCTGACGCTCGTACCAGCGCTTGAAGCCGAGCTTGCGGATGGACTCCTCGTAGCGCATGGCGTGCCCCGAAACGCTTCTGCGGGAATGCGATTCTACGCCCGGGAGCGCGGGCAGTCGCGTCCAGGAACAGAGTTTCTAACCGACCACCACCGCCGTGCCGCTGGCCGCCACCATCAGCATGCCGTTCTCGGCGCCCAGCACCTCGTAGGCCAGGTCGACACCGACCACCGCCGTCGCGCCGAGCTTGCCGGCGGCTTCGATCATCTCGTCGAGGGCGGTCTGGCGGGCGTCGGAAAGCGTGTGCTCGTAGGCGCCGGCGCGCCCGCCGACGATGTCGCGCACCCGCGCGAAGAGATCGCGAAAGACGTTTGCGCCGACGATCGCCTCGCCGGTTACGATGCCGAGATAGCGCGTGATGCGGTGACCTTCGATGCTGGGAGTGGTGGTGACGATCATGGGGTCTCCTTGGTTCGACGAGTCGTCGGGGCGGGGCGAGCTTCGTTGAGAAACGTCGCGAGTGCGTCGCGATAGGTAGCGGCACTCACGAGAAAGGCGTCGTTGTGGCCGCCCTGCATCTCGACCAGACGTTTCGGGGGCCGCGCCGCTGCGAGCAGGCGCTCCGGATGGGACATCTCGAACAACTCGTCCTGGCGGCTGTGGAGAATGAGGAGCGGCGCGTCGATCCGGTGTACCTGGTCGAGGCTGTCGAACCTGTGCTTCAGAATCCACTGCACGGGCAGAAACGGCAAACGCTTCTGCGCGATGTCCTTCACCGACGTGAAGCCGCTCTCCACGACCACACCGCCCACGGACACCTCCGCGGCGAGATGCACGGCCACCGCGGAGCCGAGCGACTCGCCGTACGCGACGATGCGCTCCGGCGCCACGCCACGCGTCGTGGTGAGCCAGTCGTAGGCGGCACGCGCGTCGCGATAAAAGCCCTGCTCGCTGGGCGTGCCGCTGCTCCGGCCGTAGCCGCGGTAGTCGATGATCAGCGTGTCGGCACCGATGTCGCGGAACACCGCGAGCTTCTCCAGCCGGTGTGAGACGTTGCCCCCATTGCCGTGAAGAAAAAGCACCGCCGGTGCATCGGGTCTGCCGGAGGGCACCCACCAGCCGTGCAGCTTCTCTCCGTCTGCGGTTGCGAGTGCAACGTTTTCGAACGTGAGCCCGGCATCGGCTGGTGTACGGACGATGTCGTGCGTCGGGAAGTACATCGACTGTTGCTCGTACCAGCGCAGACCGAGGAACAGTGCAAGCAGCAGCGCGCCGAGGGACAGGGCGGCAGTCACGGTCGGGGCGTCCGGCGACAGCCTGCGGGTTTCAGATGGATCGCAGGAGCGCGACCAGGACATTCGGGTCGAGCGTCGGCGTGCCGGGTTCGTCCTTGAAGATGTACAGGCCCTTGGTGTAGATCGTTCGCGTCGGACTCGAACCCCACCCTTTCTTGATGTCCCACATGTACAAGCCAAACTTCCACGGATGCAGGCCGGCGGTTTCGCGAAATGCGTTCGGAATGCCGGTGTCGACGATCTGCACCGGCGCACCATTGCCAACGGCCCGCCAGAGGCGGGTATAGGGGCCCTTCGCTTCGTCCCACTCGTACTTCCACTGAATCACGATGTAGTTCCAGGCTCCCTTCTGGACGGGAAAATCGAAGACGCTGCCGGTTCGCGTGGCGTCCGTGCCGTCGAGAACGGCATTGGCATTGACCCAGAAACGCAGCTTTCCATCCTTGCGCAGATCGAGCTTGTGCATCCCCTGGACGTTCCTGCTGCCGACCGCGTGCCCGAGACCCATGATCGAAATGTGGTCCCCGCTGCCATCGAAGGGATGGTCGCTGCCGACGTAGAGCGCGAATGCAGCCCAATAGGGAACACCATCGCGCAGTACGAACGGCGACGTCGCACTCCAGGCGGACATGATGGCCGCACGTGCAGATTGATAAGGTTTGCCGCCTCCGTACGTCCCCGAATCCTGCCGATAGGACATCCCTTCGAAAATCTTGTGGCGGAACGCCTTTCCCTCGGCGCGTGCAGGATCTGCGGTCCTCATCACCGTAAACTCCGAGGTGTTAGGGTCGCGATAGCCCGGCTCCGGAAAAGTGGTCAGGTCGCGCTCGATGTTCCTGCCTTCGCCATCCTGGCCCACCTGCAGCGAGATCCGATTCTTGGGATAAATGTCGAGCGGCTTGCCGGGGTCGATCCAGGCGACGGTGCGCGGATCGTTGGGCCCCGGGGCGGCAACGGCGGGGGGCGCGGCCGCCGCTCCGCCGTGCAAGCTCATCGCTGCCGCCAGGAGCAGGGTAGAGCACCAGTAGCGTGTCATGTTGCGTTCCCCCGTCACTTTACGGGTCCGCGAGTCGGCTGCGTCCGCACCGCTCGGATGTCAGTGCCTCGATTCGCACGGGACGATTGCAGGTCGTCACCGTGCAGGCCCATGGCGGCGTACATCGCCTCCAGCTGGGGCACCACTGCGTTCGCGGAGAAGGCTGCTTCGACCTTGTGCCGCGCGGCGACTCCCATCCGTCTCGCAAGGTCCGGGTCGGCGAGCAGACGTTCGAGCCGGTCGGCCAGTGTCCGAACATCGCCCGGTTCGACGAGGAATCCTTCGACGCCATCGGTCACCGCCTCGGGAATCCCGCCTACGGGTGTGGTCAGGATAGGCAGTCCCGCGGCCATCGCCTCCAGCACGCTGACGGGGAGACCCTCGTTGTAGGAAGGCAGCACGTACAGCACTGCCGTGGCGAGCAGCCGCTCCTTGTCCTCGCCCCGCACCCAGCCCAGCAGCTCGACGCGGTCCGCGATACCGAGCTCTTCGGCGCGCACGCGCACCTCCGCGACCTCGCCATCGCCGCCCAGAAGCAGGCGCAGGTCCGGCCTCGTGGCAGCGACGCGTGCTGCCGCATTCAAGAGATCATAGCTGCCCTTGCCTGGACCCAATCGTCCCAGGAACAAGACCGATCCGGGGGTACGGTTCTCCCACGATGGAGTCTGGTCGGGCACCAGCACCGGGTTGTATATGGAAACCACGTTTGGGTTGCTGCACATCTGCAGCACCCACTTCTGCCATGCCGCCGACAGAACCAGCACCCGCTGACAACGGTTGTACACGAAACGCACGAATCGCTTGCGGAGCGGACCACATTCCTTGTCGTAGAAGACGGCGAATCCTCCTCCATGCAGGTGCAGAACGGCCGGAACGTCGAACAGAAA
Organism: uncultured beta proteobacterium; assembly: GCA_963734295.1. Lineage (GTDB taxonomy): Bacteria > Pseudomonadota > Gammaproteobacteria > Burkholderiales > JAEUMW01 > JAEUMW01. The sequence goes on from CAVTGS010000012.1 coordinate 352,032, forward strand.
GGCCAGCAGGAAAAAGGTCGACTTCCTCCAGAAACTGGCACGGGAGGCAACGTGAACGTGAACGAGCGCGGGGCGGCGCAGCAGAGCCACCGCATACGAGCCCAGCGCGCTCATCGCACACCAGAGCTTTCTCAGCGCCGATCCATCGCAATGCGTGGCGATGTACCTGATCCCGAATCGCTCGAACAAACCGTATTGCTCATAAACTCGAACGACGGACGAAATCCCGCCGCGCGTATCGAGAGAGGTGCCCAGCATCAGAATTCGAGGTTGCAAAGCGGCTTCCTGCACGTGGGTTAAGAGAACGCTTCAGACGTCGCAGACGACGGCGCGGAATTTGCCATTCCTGGTCCGAGGAATGTTTCCGACGCTGCGAATGGCAATGGCGACGCCGTTGCCGATCCTCTCGCGAGCGTTGTTGATGATCAGACGTTCCACGTCGGCGCTGTAGCCGGTACCATCTACCACGAGAATGTCGATGCGATCGAGCGCTTTCTGTCTGATCTGCGCTTCGATCACGCCGGATACGCCCTTGAAGATGTGATCGAGACGCCCGATGTGGCGTCCGTCGGGCAACTTGACGAGATCGTCCACGCGTCCCTGGATCGCACGCACGACCGGAAGGCTCCGACCACAGCGGCAGGACGCACCGGCTTCGGCGAGCTCGACGAAGTCTCCCGTACGATAGCGGACAAGCGGCATGGCGAGGTTGTTGAAACCCGTGCCGACGATTTCATGAGTGCCGTCGCCGACCGGAATGAACTCGCAAAACGAGTAATCCGACATGACGTGATAGGTACCGTGCTCGCAGGTTCCGATCGCGGCGACGCGCTCGAACTGCCCGTACCAGTCGAAGACCCTGCACCCGAACCGCCGCTCGATCACCGCGCGCTGCGCGCCGGAGAGCGACTCGGAGGACGTGACGATTCCTTGCAGTTGCGCGCCACCGTACGACCGATCGGCAGCCTCCAGCCAGCTCGCGAGAAAGCCGATCGAAGAAGGGTAAGCCTGAATGACGAGCGGATCGAATCTGGCAAGGGCTTCGAGGTAGGCCGGCGCGTTCCCCTCCGACAGATGATACGAGGAGAGCATCAGCATGTTTTCGGTACGACTCATGCGCCAGTACGGTGGCTCCGGCTGCGATACCGGCGCCACCATGTCACCGCGAATCCATGCCCGCCGGCCCATCGGCGTCAGCCCTGCCCAGCTCAGTTGCCGCTGGATGAAGGCGTTCTCACGATTGATTGCGCGCAGGTCCTGAAACACCTTCAGAGGTGAACCGGTCGTGCCGCTGGTAGCACCCTCGAATACAGGCCGGCTGGCCGCCGAGAGCAAGGCGCGCCCCGCCGCACGCACCTCGCTCTTGTCGAGCAGCGGGATCCGCGCGAGATCGGACTCGTGCTGGATATCGCCAGGAGTGACGCCGGCCTCGCCGAAGCGCTTTCGGTAGAAGGCACAATGCGTGTGAGCGTGCTCCAGCACGCGCGACAGCATGGCCATGCGGTAGTGGTCGATGGCCGCGCGGTCGTACCATTGCGATGCATCGACCTCGGCCCGCAGGCGGCCGAAGCTGCGGCCCTCGCGCAGACGCGCACGCGACCAGGCGCGCAGAGAGATCAAGGCCTCCTGCGCCCAGATCGGGCTACGGCGGTAGAGGGGCGACGAGAACATCGGTTTTCTTCACGCACGAACGATCAGCAGATGACTGCGACGCGCGCTGCTGCGCGAACGCGGGGAAAGCTCTGCGAACCAAACGAGACCCGACAGTTTCGCACGCTACAGCCCACGGCGCCCCGACGCGGCGATCGGCGGGGCAGACTTCAACCCGAAACTGCCGCGAACCGCCGGATTACGAACGGAGTCTTGCCCGACGGCAGCCGCTCCATCTCGTCGACGACCTCGACCGTGAGCCGCATGTCCGCCGGCACCCACACATAGGCATTACGAAGCAACTGGGCTTCGTCGATGCGGCCGACCCGCGGATCGACCAGGACGCGAAGGGTCGCGCGGTCTGCGGCATCTTGCAACACCTGCATGCGCACGAGGCCCTTGATCCCGGCCGCGGCATGGGTGAGGCCGACGATTACTTCGCCGCGCGGCGAGATAAGGTGCTCCTTGTCGCGGCCCTCGATCGACATGACCGGCTTGAGCCCCAGACACACGTCGTCCAGATCCTCGTGGGTGTAGCTCTCGGGCACGATCGCACGGTCGCCCGAGCGGTAGCGCGCGAGCGGCATCGCTTCGTTCCAATACCCGGTAGCGACGATCTCGAACGCGCGATGCCCTGCGGGCGCTTCGCCGCTGGCGATCGGGAGGAGCTCGACGCGCCCGTAGGCCGGATTGAAGAAGTAAGCCCCAGCGGCCACGCCGGCGGCAAGAACGACGCGCTCGGCCATCCCGTAGTAGTCGATCACCGTGGCGTTGAAAACGCTCTCCATGAGCAGCCGGCCCGCCGGGTGCAGCATCTCGGACGATGTCAGCACGACCGGAATCTCGAGCGAGAGGCCGCGCTGCTGCAGCAGTCGGGCCAGCGCCTCGCCCGAGCTCGGATGGGTGAAGAGGACATCCGGACGCAGGTCGCGCAGGGCCTCGAAGTACCAGTCGACGGTGAGTGCGCTCAGATGATTGGACGACAGCAGGAGACGGCGCCCACCGTCGCGGTATTGGCCGAAGGGGGGCTCGCGATCGCTCTGTGGCTTGACGTTGTCGGCGCGCAGGCGCGCCATGCGCGCGCTCCTGAAGCTGTAGTTCCACACACCCAGCAAGTCGTCGATGAACGCCTGTTCGACGGCCACGTTGGCGAGCGACCGCACCAGCTTGACCGGTATGCCGGTCGTGCCACTCGTCGCCGCCGGGATGCGTATCAGCGCCGGCGTGCAAAAGAGCTCCGGATGCGCGCGCACGTCGTCCTTTTCGATAATTGGCCGTTCCGCGAGCGGAACTCCCCTCGGGAGACCGTCCGGCAGCCTTGCCGCCCATTGCAGGGTACGCGCCGTGAGCCGTTCCGCGAGCGCCCGACGGGCGGCCCGATCCATCGTATCGAGCTCCCGCAGCAGCTTGCGCACCGGCTCATAGTACTGGTGGCGGTAGCGCAGCCGGTCGTCGATGACCGCCGATCTCTTGAAGGCGTCGGTCAGCCGGTCGATCAGTCTCGGCATGCGGGTTCCGGGGAGACTGCGGCGTGGGACACCGGCATGGAGCGAGAGGGTGTCGACTTAGCCGACGATCGCAAAGTCGATCGGCTTGAAGCGCCCATTGTTCGAGCCCTCGGCCGAACACGCGGTGAGGCCGCATACCATGTCCATCTCCGCCAGGAGATCGACGTGATCGCCAGCGCGGGACGCGGGAACCCCGACCGTGAGTCTGCCTTGGGTATCGATGACGACGTTCATGAAGATGTTGAACGTCGTCGCGATCTGCTCGGGCCCGATGCCGAACCGGGCCAGGCTAGTGCAGAGGTTCTCGAAGCAGCTCGGATGGTGGCCACGGTGCTGGTAGAGGATCTCGAACATCTCCTGACTGCAGGGCGTGAGCAGGAAGTCGTGGCGCCCGACCGTGTCGTCCAGGATCGTGAACATCCTGCGGCTGTCGTTCGCGTAAAGGACGTCACCGGTGGTCAGGTAGATCTTCCCCGCGTAGTCGAGCGAGCGCCCCGACGACAGCCAGCAGGCGGGGTCGTGATCGGCAAACGCGAAAAGATCGGCCACCTGCTCGCCCTGCGGATCGACGACGCGCAGCATCTGCCCCTTGCGAATACTAAATGCGGTGCCCGACTGTGGAGCGATGCGGGTGAGCGGCGGAGACGAATCCATCATTTTTCTTCTGTATGCATGTTGTGGAACGGGCATGTCCAGTCGTCCGGTACGTTGCGCCCCGAGTACTGGCGGGCCTCCGAGCTCTGCCCGAAGTCCTTGAGCACCGGATTGATGGACCCCTGATAGGCCATGTCTCGCGCGCGAATGATGCGCTTCATCGTTTCGAACTTGCCGCGCGCACGGAGGTGGTCGAACTGCTCGTGGAGATTGAACACCAGGGTCGGCTGCCCGACCGTGCGCGCCATGCGCGAGGCGCGCGGATGCAGGCCCACGACGAAGAATCCGCGCCCGCCGATGCTGAACGAGAACTCCGGATGGGCCGGATCCGAGCTGATCCGCTGATCCCAGGAAAAGTGCATGCCGTCGAGCTCGTGCATGCCTTGCAGGTGCCGCCAGAGCAGTTCCTCGAAGTGCAACTCCGTCTCGACGGCCGGGCTTCGGAACATGGCGATGAAGCTCACGAACTGGTCGCCGATGTCCCGAAATTCGTGGCTGAATTCGTAGAGATCGTAACAGACCCCGCTCACCGCGGCGCGGGAGGCGAGCTCGGTATAGAGGCTGAAGCGATAGGTTCTGCGATTGAGTGCCGACTTGGCGCCCACGCACGGAAATCCCTCGCCCATTACCCGGGCTCTCAGGTCCTCGTGCGCCGCAGCCAGGTCGGCATCGGCGGCCCGCCCTGGGATCAGCGGGTGAACGACCGCGTTGCCGACGAAAGCGGCGTAGCCCGAAGCTTGGCGCGCCGCCGGGTCGTTCGCCAGCGGATTCCACGGCCGCGCGGGGGCGCCGGCGCCCGTCTCTGCTTCCAATCTGTCCGCTGCGGCGATGTCCATGGGGGTTGCATTCTACTCAGCCGGTCGGAGCGCGCGCAGGACGTCGACGCATGGCGGGCGTCCGGAGGTGTCCGGCTCGCTTGGCGTGCCTCCCGGCGGGGGCGCATTATTCTCATAACGCTACCGGCTTGCGACAGTCCGGTCGGAACGGGGGTCGTGGTGACTCCCGGAGGCGTCGTCTCGCTTCCCGGCAAACCGCCAGTCCTTACCCAGCCGCACTCATCGCCCGCTCCCGCAGCACCCGCTTCAGCACCTTGCCCGTGGCGCTCTTCGGCAGTGCGTCGACGATGTTGACCCGATGCGGGACCTTGTACGGCGCGACATGCTCGCGGCAAAAGGCGACGATCTCTTCGGGCGTCACCTGAGCGTCCGCCTTCGGGACCACGTCCGCGAACACCTGCTCCCCGCGCACGCGATGGGCTGCACCGTACACCGCGGCTTCCTGCACGTCGAGGTGACGGTACAGCACCTGCTCGACTTCCGCCGGCCACACCTTCAGGCCCGCGACGTTGATCATGTCCTTCACGCGGTCGACGATGAAAAGATAGCCGTCCGCATCGAGCCGTCCGATGTCGCCGGTATGCAGCCAGCCGCCGCGCAGTGCCAGCGCGCTTTCCTCGGGCCGGTTCCAGTAGCCCTGCATCACGCCGGGACCGCGGAAACAGATCTCGCCCCATTCGCCGGTCGGCACCTCGCGGTCGCTCGTATCCAGGATGCGCACGCGCACCCCCGGAACGCACCTGCCTACGCTGCCGATGCGGTGCTGATCGGGCACGTTGACGTTGGTGAGCGGTGAGGTTTCGGTGAGCCCGTAACCCTGGTAGATCGGGCGACCGGTGCGCGCCTGCCAGCGATGCACGAGCTCATCGGGCAGCGGCGCCGCACCCGCGACTTCGTATCGCAGCGAGGTGAGGTCGTAGTCCTCCAGCTGCATCGCGAGCAGCGTCGCATAGATCGTGGCGACGGCAAAGAGGAGGGTGGCGCGCTCCTCCTGAATGGCGCGAAGAATCACGCGTGGCTCGACCCGCCGGAACGAGAAGGAGCGTCGCGCCCGCCTCGAAGGCGGCGTTCATCATCACGTTCTGCGCGAACACGTGAAAGAGCGGCAGAAACGTCACGACCTTGTCCTCGCGGACGAATTTCATCGTCTGTACCGTGATGCGCATGTTGGAGACGACATTGCCGACGGTGAGCGTCGCGCCCTTGGGTCGCCCGGTGGTGCCGGAAGTGTAGAGGATGGCTGCCGGGTCGCTCGCCTTCCGGGGCTCCATCGGACCCGACACCGAGGTACCCGCCATCCAGTCGCCGAGTGGCACCGCGCCATCGGCTTCCCCCTCGCACGCGACGACGTGCGCCAGGGCCGGGCAGCGGTCCCGCGGCACGTTCCGCACGAGATCGCCCACGGTGAAGACGGCGCGCGCGCCCGAATCGTCGAGGATGTACTGGACCTCCTCGGTCGTCAGCGTCGGATTCATGGATACCGCGATGCCGCCCACGCGCTGCACCGCGAGGTAGACGAGAGGAAACGCCGGAATGTTCGGCAGATAAAGCACGACCCGGTCGCCCGGGGCAATGCCCGCGTCCGCCAGCGATCGGGCGAGACGGGCTGCGTGCGCGTCGAGAGTGGCGTAGTCGATCGACGTGCCTTCGAAAACGATCGCGGCGTGGCGCGGATCGACGCGCGCCACCCGGGCCACGTGGCGGGCGATGTTCATGCCCGACCGCGTCAGGTGATGCGCTTCTTCAGGTCGGCTGCATAATCCTCATATCGGCGCAGCGGTGTGACGTCGATGTGGACGTGCTGCCCGTGGGCCTGCATGATCGGCAGATCCATCAGGATCTGGTCGAGGGTGTCGGGGCCGTCCACGTCCACGATCGCGATCACACGTCGACTGCCGACGCATTTCCACAGATCCACCACGGCGCCCGCCTTTTTGGCGCCCAGGGCAGCATCGGCCTCCTGCGCCCAAAGGGTAAAGAGCTCCTTCTGTGGACATGGTGGCGGGGTACTCGACGTTGAAAAGCAGGTGATAGAGCATGGTCATCCTCCTCGTTATGGGTGGGCGGTCGAACCCGGTGGGGATTATGAACCCATGCGAATCCCGGTGGCACGACCTGCGGTAACCCAGACTGGTCGTATGGTCCCGCCGGGCTCAGGTGCGGTAGGCAGCCCCGGTCTTCTCGGCGATCGCGCGGGCCTGCGCGACGAAGCCGACGAACATGTCGGTGAGGAGCTTCGTGACCTCGGGCCCCGCCTTCGACGGTGTCCCGGCGTCGAGCGGCGGCGCAGGGTCGTACTCGGCGAGAAGCTGCACCGCCTTCGCGTACTCGACCCCGCGCAGCCTTTCGATCAGCGACAGGCCGAAGTCCAGCCCTGCGGTCACGCCCGCGCCCGTGATGCGGTTGCGGTCCGTGACGACACGCGCACGGCTCGGCGTTGCGCCGAAGAGCGGAAGGATGTCGGAGGGTGACCCAGTGGGAGGTGGCCTCATAACCGCGGAGCAGGCCTGCCGCGCCGAGGACGAGCGACCCGGTACACCGCGCCGTGCCGCGTGTGAGCGCCGTTCGCGAGGACGGTTCCGATCGCCCTGGCCGATAAGCCTCTCAAGCCACCGCCCACTCTTGGCTGAGTAGCGCCGCCTGCTCCAGCACGGTCTGCGTCGCCTTCTCCTGCTTGTCGGGCGGGTAGCCGTACTTGCGCAGGATGCGCTTGACCAGCACGCGCAGCTGCGCGCGCACGTTCTCGCGCAGCGTCCAGTCGATGGTGACGTTGGCGCGCACGGTCTCGACCAGCTCCTGCGCGATGGTCCGCAGCGTCTCGTCGCCCAGCACCTTGACCGCGCTGTCGTTGGTCTCCAGCGCGTCGTAGAACGCCAGCTCGTCCTCCGAGAGCCGCAGCGCCTCGCCGCGCGCGTTGGCCTCGCGCATCTCCTTCGCGAGCGCGATCAGCTCCTCGATCACCTGCGCCGCCTCGATGGCGCGGTTCTGATAGCGGCGGATCGTCTGCTCCAGCATCTCGGCGAACGAGCGCGCCTGCACGACGTTCTTGCGGCCGCCGCGTGCGCGAGCTCGCCCTTCAGCAGCTTCTGCAGCAGCTCCACCGCCAGGTTGCGCTGCGGCATCCCGCGCACCTCGGCCAGGAACTCCTCCGAGAGGATCGAGATGTCCGGCTTCTGCGAGCCCGCCGCGGCGAAGATGTCGATCACGCCCTCCGGCGCCACCGCGCGCGAGATGATCTGCCGCACCGCGTGCTCGATGTCCTCCTCGGGCCGCGCGTCGCCGGGCGCGCGCTTGGCGAGCACCGCCTGCACCGCCTGGAAGAACGCCACGTCGTCGCGGATGCGCAGCGCCTCGTCGTGCGGCACCGCCAGCGCGAAGGCCTGCGACAGCTCGCGCACGGCGCGCACGCAGCGGTCCTTGCCGTTCTCCTGCGCCAGGATGTGCTCCTGCGCCGGCGGCAGCAGGCCGAGCCGCTCCTGCGGCGTCCCGGTCGTCCACTTCGACCAGTCGAAGCCGTGGAACAGCCCGGCGCAGACCTCGTACTTCTCCAGCATCACGGCGACCGCCTCGTCCTGATCGAGCGCCGTGCGCCCGGTGCCGCCGCTCTCGGTGTACGTCGCCAGCGCCTGCTTCAGCTCCTGCGCGAGGCCGAGGTAGTCCACGACCAGGCCGCCCGGCTTGTCCTTGAACACGCGGTTCACGCGCGCGATCGCCTGCATCAGCCCGTGCCCGCGCATCGGCTTGTCGATGTACATCGTGTGCAGGCTCGGCGCGTCGAAGCCGGTGAGCCACATGTCGCGCACGATCACGAGCTTGAACGGGTCCTTCGGGTCGCGGAAGCGCTTGGCCAGCGCCTCGCGCCGCGGCTTGTTGCGGATGTGCGGCTGCCAGTCGGCCGGATCGGAGGCCGAGCCGGTCATCACCACCTTGAGCGCGCCCGTGCTCGTCGTCGGCGCCGTCCCAGTCAGGCCGCAGCTTCACGATCTCGCGGTACAGCTCGACGCAGATGCGCCGGCTCATGCAGACGATCATCGCCTTGCCGTCCATCGCCTCCAGCCGCTTCTCGAAGTGCTCGACGATGTCCCTGGCCACCAGCTCCAGCCGCTTCTCGGCGCCGACCACGGCCTCGAGCTGCGCCCACTTGGTCTTGAGCTTCTCCTTGCGCTCGACCTCCTCGCCCTCGGTCGCCTCCTCGAACTCGGGGTCGATCTTCGGCCGCTCGGCCTCGTCGAGCGCCAGCTTGGCCAGCCGGCTCTCGTAGTAGATCGGCACCGTGGCGCCGTCCTGCACGGCGCGCTGGATGTCGTAGACGCTGATGTAGTCGCCGAACACCGCGCGCGTGTTGGCGTCCTGCAGCTCGATCGGCGTGCCGGTGAAGCCGATGAACGAGGCGTGCGGCAGCGCGTCGCGCATGTGGCGCGCGAAGCCGTCGATGAAGTCGTACTGGCTGCGGTGCGCCTCGTCGGCGATCACCACGATGTTGCGGCGGTCGGAGAGCGTCGGGTGCCGGTCGCCCTTCTCCTCGGGGAAGAACTTGTGGATGGTGGTGAACACCACGCCGCCCGCCGCCACGCTGAGCAGCTCGCGCAGGTGCGCGCGGCTCTCGGCCTGCACCGGCGGCTGGCGCAGCAGGTCCGGCAGCGCGAGAAGGTGCCGAAGAGCTGGTCGTCGAGGTCGTTGCGGTCGGTGAGCACGACGATGCGTCGGGTTCTCCATCGCCGGCTCGCGGATGATGCGGCCGGCGTAGAACGCCATCGTCAGGCTCTTGCCCGAGCCCTGCGTGTGCCAGACCACGCCCACGCGCCGGTCGCCGGGCTTGCCGCCGGGCTTGCGGCCCGCCTCGTAGCGGCCTTGCTCGCCTCGGCGACCCGATCGGCCGCGCTGCAGCTCCGCCGCGCGCAGCGTCTCGCCCACCGCCACCTGCACCGCGTGGAACTGGTGGTAGCCGGCCATCTTCTTGACGATGCGGCCGCCGTCGTCCTCGAACACGATGAAGTCGCGCAGCAGGTCGAGGAAGCGCCGCGGCGCGCACAGGCCCTCGATCACCACCTGCAGCTCGGGCAGGTGCGCGTCGGCCAGCGTCTCGCCCGCGATGGTGCGCCAGGGCTTGAACCACTCGCGCCCGGCGCTGAGCGTGCCCACGCGCGCCTCCACCCCGTCGGAGACGACGAGCAGCGCGTTCGGCGCGAACAGCGTCGGCACCTCGGCCTGGTAGGTCTGAAGCTGCTGGAAGGCGCTCCAGATCGTGGCGTTCTCGTCGGCCGCGTTCTTGAGCTCCAGCACCGCCAGCGGCAGGCCGTTGACGAACAGCACCACGTCCGGCCGGCGCGTGTGCTTGTTCTCCGCGACGGTGAACTGATTGACCGCCAGCCAGTCGTTGCCGCCGGCGTCGTCGAAGTCGATCACCCGCGCCTGCGCGCCGCGGATGCTCGCCGTCGGCGTCGCGGTACTCGACCGTCACGCCATCCACCAGCAGTCGGTGCAGCGGCGCGGTTGCGCGCGATCGAGCTCCGCGACCCTCGGGCCGCGTGAGCTTGCGGAAGGCGTCTTCCAGCGCCTCGGCGGGAAGCGCCGGGTTGAGCCGCGCGAGCGCATCGCGCAGGCGCTGGGCCAGGACCACCTGCCCGTAGTCGTCGCGTTCGGCAGCCGGTTCGCCGGGGGCGATCTCGGCGCCGTTGCGGACCGTGCCAGCCGACGCTCTCCAGCCAGGCGAGCGCGGCCTGCTCGACGACAGACTCCGAGAATCGCGTCACCGGCCCCCTGCCATTCGGGCTGCCTTCAGAGCGCCCGCAACGAGGACGCGGATCTCCTCGACGACGTGCTGCAGGCCGGGCGCTTCGAGGCGGTTCTTGTCGACAAACGCGTTCCACTGCGTTTGCTTCGCTGCGTCGCGGGCGAAGGCGTCCGAAAGTCCGAGCGGTACGCCGTCGGGAACCGTAGTGCGGCGGCGCTCGAAGGTGGCCAAGATCGCGCGCTCCAGCTCTCCGGGATCGCATACGTTCTCACGCAGCAGCGCATGCAGGTCGAAATAGTCCTTCATCCGGCTGTTGGCCGACCCGAGCGCCACCATGGCATGCAGCTTCTCCGCCATCACGGATGCGCGGGAATAGGCACGCAGGCGAGGCCGGGGCAGATCGAGCAGGCTGGGATAGTCGATCCAGGCCGGCTCCGGCGTCACCACGTCGCCGACGCCGACATCGACCTGCACACGGAGCCGCGCCGCGCCGAGGCGGGACTGAAGCGTCACTCGGTGCCCGCCGTATTCGGCTTCCAGGCGGATCGGTGCGACGCTCACCGTATCGGCCAGGAACGTCATCGCATCTGGTTCGACGGTGGCGTTGCATACCTCGCCGAAGATCTGCGCCAGCGCATCGTCCGATAGGTCGCCGAAGCCCAGCAGGTCGGCATCGCGCGTCGGGCGAAGCGTATCGCCGAACCAGACTAGCAGGAGCAGCGCGCCCTTCAGCACGAACCGATCCCCATGGGGAGATTGTGAGAGCCGGTAAAGGAACCGCTCCACGGCATAACGTGCGAGGACGAGGTTCGGGTCCACGCCGATCGCTTTCGCATGCCGCGCGAGCCGAACCTGCACCGAACGGGCGAGGCCGTCGCGCGCCCCGCTCATCCCGCCAGCGACTCCAGATAGGGACGCATCACGCGCTGGACGCGGCAGACGGCGGCGTAGCGGTCCAGCGCATCCATCGTGAAGCGGCGCGCGCGCCAAGCCTCGCGCAGCGCCTCCAGCGCCACGTCGAGGCCGATCTTGTTGCGATACTTGAAGCAGTCGGCCAGGGTCTTGGCGACGCCGTAGACGCGCACCGTGCGTCCCTCGATACGGTGCGACTCGACCCCTTCGGTCAGCGCCGCCCCAGAATAGCGGACCACGCGCAGCGGCGGATACTTCAACGCGGGACGCCGCGCGCGCCGGTCGATGGCGACCCAGACTTGGGCAGGCACGTGCGTGCCGAGGCCGTGGAACTGCAGCGCGGAAAGCAGGCAGATGGCGCCTTGCGGAATCGCGGCGCTCGCCATCACCAGGCCGTGGTGCTCCGTCGCAGACCGGTCGGCCAGCCGGTAGAGTCCACGCACGACGCGCTCGATCTCACCCGCGGCGACGAGCCGGGTCAGCACTTGGCGGTGAACGCCCGCTGCCGCGAGCTCATGGGCCGTCACGCCCTGGCTGCGGCGCGCAAGCTTGAGGACCTGATCCCGTTGGTTAGCCGCAGGCATGTGGCTAATCGTAGCCTCTCGCGACTAAATGTCAACGTTTCGCCACGCATCTATGGTCGCGCGCAAGCGCATCGCGCGGCGTCCCGCCCCCACCGCCAGCCAGTCGTTGCCCACCGGGTCGTCGAAGTCGATCACCCGCGCCTGCGGGACGCGTCAGCTTGTGGAAGGCGTCGTCCAGGGCTTCGGCGAGCAGTGTCGGGTTGAGCCGCGCGAGTGCGTCGCGCAGGCGCGCTGCACCAGGACCACCTCCCCGTAGTCGTCGCGCTCGACGACGGATTCGGTAAAGGAGGTCATCCCAGTACGCTTCTTGGGGAAAGCCTTAAATAGGCAACCCGTTGTCTAAAAACGGTTTCATAGTTGACCCACCCCTCGTTAGGGGTTTGCGCCTAAATGAAAATCTCGGATTAATGATCTCCGACCGGCAACCGCGTCGGGAGAAACTCCGGGGCCTATTCAACTCCGTGCTTCATCCAGCCCAGGTCTTTGAGACGTCGCCACGCGGCGGCGACTTGTTCGCGCCGCATGAGTTCCGCCTTGCGCGTGCTCCATGCCCGAACGGCCTTTGCTGCCGCCTCGGGTTTTCTCGCGGCTTCGGCATCCTCCCGCGTCGCCACCCAGTGCACCGTCGCGAGCAGTTCCATGCCGAGAGGCGTCTCGAATCCTTCGATCAACTCGGAAACCCGGTCGAAGCGTGCACGCGTGTCGGCGTGATCGTTCAAGTACCGCTCCGCCGCGGCGGCGGCTTCAGGCTTGAGGTGAATCGGCGTGTCAGGTTTGTTCTCGCCAGCGCCGTAACCGGTAATGAAGTGGCCGTCCATCTTTTCCAGCACATGGCGCAACACGTCCGCATAAGGGCCGTAATGGTGCCGAACGAATCTGACCTGGTTCAGTTGCTCTCCAGCCTCGGTGAGGAAGTAGACGAGCTTCTGAATCTCCAACAACGTAACGGGATAGTCGAAGCCAGGAACCAGATAACGGTTAATGAGCCCGAGCACGGCCGCGCGCCCCTTGGTCATCTTCGGGCGTGGCGTATGGTTTCTTATGCCCTTTGCGTCCGGCGCGCCCGCAGGTTCGTAAACCAGCCAGCGGACTTCCGGCACCCGTGCGAACGCTTCGCGCATCCGCTGCTGCACTTCGGGCCAGGGCAAGCCGCCCAGGCCGCAGCCCAACGGTGGTACGGCAACGGACCGGATGCCCATGCGGTGCACGTCGGCGAGCAGCGCCTGCAGCCCGGATTCGATATCTTCCATCCGCGATGGGCTGCGCCAATGCCGCTTGGTGGGGAAATTGATGATGAAGCGCGGGTTGGTCAGCGCCTGACGGTCGAAAATGAACATGCGCCCGGGCATCACCTCGCCCGCCCCACACGCGCGCCGATAGGCTTCGTAGTTGTCGGGATACGCCTTGCGGAACTGGAGTGCGATCCCCTTGCCCATGACGCCTTCCGTGTTGACCGTATTCACCACGGCCTCCACGTCAGCCTCCAGCAAATTGCCTCTCGTCAGCTCGAACATAGCCCCTCCGTTTTCAATAGTACCAATCGCGACGAATCTCGACTCGTGGTTTGTGGCCAATTCCGGCAATCGCAGCCCTGACCCGCTCCGCGATGGATTGGTCGATCACGCCGATGGCCTCAATCGCCTCCCAGGGGCACCAGTCATGAACCAGGAACTCGGCCTGCCGCTTTTCCTTCACCTCTGTGTCGCCACCCCACTGACGCAACGGCATCACCGCCCAGTCCACCTCGTCGAGCTTGGCTGTGGTGTCGTACTGATTCGCGTAGCCAAGGTCAGCATGACGATCCGTGAAAAACCAAGGCCTCGCGGTCGCCCGAATCGTTTCGATGGACGACACCAGATGCACAATGGGTTGCTGGCCCTCTCGGTAATTTTCATGCCCCTGCGCGACCACGTAGAGCATCACCGAGCGCGGGCAGAAGTTGAATGGGACATAGTTGCCCAGCGTGCCGCCGGCCGCCACAGTCACCGAATGACGCAACCGCCGCACCTTGATGTGACTGTAGCCGATGTTGGTATTCGCGAGTTCATGGGCGGTGCGCTGCGCGTCACACCACAGGCGACCCTCGCGAACAATTTGTTCCAGATTGTCTGCGTGGGTGATGTGGTAGATGGCGCGGTTGGTCACGGTGCCGCAACCTCTGAAAGGCTTGCCATCTTGAATCTGGCCCTGTTCGCCTGTCGTCCCACCGCAATACCATTCTTACCGCGGTACTGCGCCGTCACGCCGTTCACCAGGATGCGGTGCAGGGCGCGGTTGCGCACGATGAGGTCCGCGCCTTCGGGCCGCGTCAGTTTGCGGAAGGCATCGTCCAATGCCTCGGCGGGCAGCGCCGGGTTCAGCCGCGCAAGCGCTGTCGCGGATCGGCATAAAGGAGCCGGGGATGATCGGCATAATGGAGCCAGTTTCGGAGGGGTAAGACGGGCATCCCGGCGTGGTTAAGAATGGGTGGTTTTGGACGTATTGGCAACCTTGATTTTGTTGGCCGTAGGGGCGAGTTTCGGCGCCCGATACGACTGCCCGTCGAGTACCAGGCAGTAGGCGTTGTGGCGTAGCCGATCCAGGGTCGCCGAGGCCAGCAGTCGGTTGGCGGGGAAGGCTTGATCCCACTCGGTGAAGTCGAGGTTGCTGGTAACGATCGTGGCAGTGGTTTCGTAACGTTCGGCGATCAGATCGTGCAGATCTTCATCGGCGGGTGGACGCAGCGGCTTGAGGCCGAAGTCGTCGATCACGAGTAGCGCAATGCGGGCGAGGCTGGCGAGTTTGCGCTCGTAGGTACCGGTGGCGCGGGCGGCGTTCATGGCGGCGACCAGTTGCGCGCAGGTGGTGAACAGCACGTCGACGCCCTGGCGGATGGCGCAGTGGCCGAGGGCCTGCGCGAGGTGCGACTTCCCGGTGCCACACGGTCCGACGATGAGCACGGGGACGCGCTCGTCGAGGTAACGGCCGGTGGCGAGCTCGTGCACCAGGGCGCGATTGAGTTGCGGCAGGCGTTCGAAGTCGAACTGATCGAGGGTCTTGCTGGCGCGGAAGGCGGCACGGCGCAAACGCAGGGCGAACTTCTTTTGTTCGCGCCGGGCAACCTCATCCTCGATCAACAGCGCCAGGAACTCGGTGTAGGCGAGCTTGCCGTCGAGGGCTTGGCGATTACGTGCCTCGAGCGAATCGAGGATGCCAGACAGGCGCAGTTGTTTGAGATAGGGAACGAGCTCGGGAACGGGGTTCATCGGTGATGCCTCCGGGGTGGGATTCAGTGCAGCAGGGTGGGATCGACGCCGAACAGGGTCTCGGCGTCGCGGACAAAGCGTGCGCTGGTACCGTACGCGCGCGCCGATGCGGGGACATGCAGCAGCGGTTGTTGATCGAAGCCGCCGGCGAGAATGGTCTTGACGGTGCGGTAGAACGGGCTGTCGTGAGCGAGCGCCCGGGCGCACGCGGCTTCCAGCCGGGCGTTGCCGTAGCGTTCGGCCAAGCGCAGCACACCTTGCGCGGCGCGTAGCCTCTCGACGATGCGATCGGCGAGCAGTTGGTCGACCAATTGCGCGCAGGCGGGACCCACTGCCGTGGCTTGCTGCAGGCACCAGTGGCGGTCGTGGGCGAAGTAGGCTTGCGCCTGCGGCGGCAGGTGATCGCGGACGGTGAAGCGTTGCCCGGGTTTGCGGCCCCGCGGATGCACCGCGACCTGCCGATAGTCCTGATAGATCGCCACGGCGGTGTCGGTGGCCCGCAGCCACAGCGCCTGGCCGATCAAGGTGAACGGTACCGAGTAGAAGCAGCGGTCGAACTGGACGTGGCAATCGCGATGCACGCGCACGCCACTCCAGGTGCCAAGATCGGGCGCGATCGCCGGCAAGGCGCGCAGCAGCCGTTTCTCGACGGCGAACAGCGCGAGTGGCTGCGTGCGGGTAGTGCCGTGGATACGCACCCCCGCTTCCGTCATCACCCATTGCCGGACTTGGGCATTGAGATCGGCGAGATCGCGAAAGCTGCGGGTCGGCAGGAAGTTACCCTTGACATAGCCGACCCCGCGCTCGACGACGCCCTTCTTCGCCGGATCGGCGGGCGGACACGGGTCGATCTTGAAACCGTACCCTTCCGCGCACTCGGCGTAGGCGCGCTGCACCAGCGGATCGCGGGCACAGGCGCGAGTGATAGCGCACTTGGGGTTGTCGATAATGACCCGCGCCGGAACGGCGGCGAACCATTCGAAGGCGCGGCGGTGACAGCCGAGCCAGGTAGCCACCGTCTGCTCCCACACGAACTCGACGTACTGATGGCGCGAGAAGCACAGCGTCATCACGAACGCCCAGGTACGGCGCAGCTCGCTACGAGCGGGATCGAGCAGCAGCGGCCCGGCACCGAAATCGACCTGCGCTGCTTCGCCGGGCGCGAACTGCAGCCGCACCGTGGCCTGCGGCGGCCGCGCCGCGTTGAGCGCGGCGAGCATGCGCCGCACCGCCGAGTAGCTGCCGCTGTACCCATGCTCGCGACACAGCGCAGCGTGGATCGCGACACCACCCACACCCTGCTCGGCCCAGCGCGCCACCACATCGCGAAACGGCTCGACCGTGGAAATCGTGCTGCGCGCCCGGCGCGCCTGGCCGATCACCACCGCGATCTCGCCGTCCTCGGGCAGCGGCGTGTCGGGGGCGAGCCAGCCCTGCTGCGTGGCCAGCGCCCGCAGCGCTGCCACCTTCGGCCGGCCCATCAACCGCGCCCGGGCAATATCGCGGTCGGAATCGCCCTGGCGCAAGCGCACCAGGACCGCTCGATACTGGAACATCTCGATTCTCCTACGCCCCACCGCGGTTCTCCCTCTGGACAAAAGTCCGAAAGGGTAGCGGTAACGCGCTCAGTTCGAGATGCCCGTCTTTGCCTCACCTGGCTCCAATATGCCGATCACGGAGTGGCTCCAATATGCCGATCGCTGACAAGCGCGTCGCGCAGGCGCTGCAGAAGGACCACCTGCCCGTAGTCGTCGCGTTCCGCAGCGGGTTCGCCGGGTGCGATCTTGGCGCCGTTCCTGACCTGCCAGCCGACGATTTCCAGCCAGGCAAGCGCGGCTTGCTCGACGACGGATTCAGTGAAGGTAGTCATGAAGTCGGCCTGTGCCGGGACACGCTTAAATGAGCCGCCTGTTGATTTATCCTAAAAACGGCAAACGGCGATCTCGCCATTGTGTAACCTTTTGAGTGGGCGAGGGGAAGTTGCTATTGGGGGAGCCACCAAATGGGTGAAGCGAGAAAGCGCGGTGCTGCTGCGGTGCACGAGGCGCTGACAGTGCTGGGGGTCGAGGCGCTCGGAGGCCCAGTGCAGGTGCGCTGGAACCAGCGTGAAGCGGCGACACCGTTCGGTCAGATGGCGTATTTTGCGGAGTTTCTGAATCTCACGGGGTTGTACCGGCGCTGGGTCGAGAGTTGCCCGTTGCATTATGCGAGCCCGAACGGATCGCAGATTGGCGACGTGCTGGGGACGCTGTTCTTGTCGGTGCTCGCGGGGCACTGGCGCTATGCGCACATCGCGGCCCTGCGCGCTGACGCGGTCAGTGCGGGGTTGCTGGGGATGAAGGCCATCGTCTCCGAAGACACGGTGCGCCGGGCGCTGAAGGCGCTCGATGAGGACGCAGCGGTGGGCTGGTTGCAGTCTCATCTGGATGCCAGTGTGCTGCCGCTGCTGGCCGCGCCGTGGGTGCTCGACACCGATGTGACGGTCAAGCCGCTGTACGGGAAGCAGGAAGGAGCGCTCATTGGCTACAACCCGCACAAGCCGGGGCGTCCCTCGCACGCCTACCACAGCTACCAGATGGCGGGGCTGCGACTGATGCTGTCGGTGACGGTGGCCGCGGGCAATCAAAGCCACGCCAACGCCACCCTGCCTGGACTGATCGAGTTGATCGAACGCTTGCCGCGCGAGAAGCGTCCGGCGCTGGTGCGCGGCGACTGCGGCCAGGGCGGCGAGCCGACGATGGCAGCGCTGGAAGCACGCGCGGTGCACTACTTGTTCAAGCTGCGTCTCACGAAGAACGTCAAGCGCTATATCGAGCGCAGCTTCGCCAGCGGGCAGTGGTGCGATGCGGGGCAAGGCTGGCAAGCTCAGGAGGGAATGATCCAGCTCATGGGTTGGAGCCGAGCGCGGCGTATCGTGATTCTGCGTCGCCCGCTGCAGGGCGACGTGCTGCTCAGCGATGAACAGCAACTGCGCCTGGCCTTCGTCGAGAAGGACGTCCCGGCCAAGGGCTACGAGTACGCCGTGCTGGTGACCGATCTTGCCTACGACATGCTCGCCATCGCGCAGCTGTACCGCGACCGCGGCGATGCGGAGAACGCCTTCGACGAGTTGAAGAACCAGTGGGGCTGGGGCGGCTTCACCACGCACGATCTGAAGCGTTGCCGCCTCACCGCCATGACCGTGGCGCTCGCCTACAACTGGTGGAGCCTGTTCGTGCGACTCGCCCACCCCGAGGGGCGCCTGGAGGCAATCACCAGCCGCCCGTTCCTGCTCTCGGCGATCGGGCGCATGACTTCCCATGCCGGACAGACTCACCTGTCGATCACGCCGATGCACGCAAAGGCAACCTACGCCCGAGCGCTGCTCACCGCGGTGAGCCAGCGGTTGCAGGGCTGGAAAAGATCTGCGGAGCAGTTGCCCATCATATCGGTGTGGCAGCGCGTGTGCGAGTTCATCGCCACTCACGTGACTGGATTCAACTGGCTCGCAGCGCGATCGGAACCCCGCTTGATGCACTGCACATAGAGGCAACTGCGGTTTTTAGGTTTATATGATTTTTGCGACTGACGGCGGCGGTCTGGTTGGCTTGCCCTTAAATGAAGCTCAGGCCCAGAATGGTCGGTATCTGGTGAACTTGCGCGAGGCACCCACACTCTTGTCGGGCTTGCTTAGCCCCGCGTCGAGACGCTTCGCAGGCAAGAGCGATGGCCTGTGACTTACTCATGGCACTTCTTCTGGCGCAGCGGACTTGAAGAGATCCGTGAGCGCGTCGAGCTTTTGCCCAACCTCTCCATCGATGGTCGCAGGATCAACGCCGTCCACAAGTTCATGAAGGCTGCCCTTGCGCAACAACATGGGCGTATTGGTCTGCGCCGCCACCCGGCGGAAGAACTCTTCAGCGAAGTCGGACAGCTTGACCTGCCGCGTCGCTGTGTCCCAAATTAGCCGGCGCGCATCGACGGCGGCATTGCGCCAGGTATCGAAGTCGTGCGCACGGTTGCCGAACACGCGCTCCCGGACTAGCTCGTCGAGCACTTGATCGACGACTGCATCGAACAGCGGCAACGCGAGCTTGTTCTTGGCATAGGCAGCCAAGAGTGTCGGAGTGACGAAATAGTTCTCCGCCTCGTAGCGCTGCCAGTAGCGGACACTCAAACCGCCTTCGTCAGCGTCCTGTCGATTCTTGCCGTCGTTATCGAGGACAGCGAGCCCCTTCAGACTGGGCAGGAGATTGCGCAACGCAAAGAAGTGCGCGCGTGGTGTGATGCCGAAGCCGCCCTCGACACGCTCAAGTTCGCTGTCAGTGTCAGCCAGCGGGTAATTGTCTTGCACGTAGAACGCGTTCATGCGTTCGTCCCAAATCGTGGCGACCGGGTGGTTAAGCCTTCGGGCGAGCGCCTGCAGCATGTCGAGGTCCGTGCCGCCTTCGACATACAGCACATAACCGCGCTGCCTGGCGCGGACGTAGTGCTCGGCGCCGAAGTGCTTCAGCGCGTTCTTGATGTCTGCCTTCTGCGCCAAGTCGTCCGCCCGACCTTCAAGGAGTAGCACCAGGTTCGTATCGAGCGCCTCGTCGAGGATGACCTCCGAGTGCGTGGCCATGACGATCTGCGAGCCGCTTTCTCGCGCGACGTCGCGCAGCAGCACGTAGATCTGCCGCTGGCGGAGGATCTCCAGGTGCGCATCAGGCTCGTCGACGAGCACGATGCTGCCCCTGTGCGCATAGAGGTACGCGAGCACCAGCAGCATCTGCTGCAAGCCGCGACCTGCCTGTGAAAGATCGAAGGGCGTCTTGGCGCCTTCCTGCCGGTAGTCGAGCGTGACGGCGCCCCGTGTCGTCTCGGCCGGGTCGCCCAGGCGGATGCGGAACAGCCGATACATGAAGTCCCTGACCCGCTTCCAATCGTCGGGCGCATCTCGCGCGACCATCAGGCAAAGGTTACGCAACACCTCCGCGGTCCGCCCCTGGCCCAGCAGCACGTCGATTCGGCCCGACTTCAAGATCGGCTCCTCGCTCTCCAGGCCGGACATCGGGTAGAGCAGCTCGGTCTTAATGGCGGCGGCCTGTGCGATGAGGGCCATGTCCTGCTTGGCGTCGTCGGCCGGATCGCAGTAGATCAAGTCGTCGCCGAAATTGCGAAACGACATGGTTAACGGTTTGACGTCGCCGTGGACCCAAACTCCCGCCGTGAGGGTCATCGGGACATCCTTGTTGCCGGTACGCACCTTGGCCTGATGCCACAAGAGCCGCGTCCTCGGGATGGGTACTGCCGTCATCGCAAGGCGGTTGATGGCCGCCGCAGTACGGTCTCTGGCGCTGGACTTGGCACGCGCTTCGTGCCAGCTTTTCACTGCGAGCGACCATAGCGCGATGCCCTGGATCGCACTCGTCTTGCCACAGTTGTTAGGGCCGATCAGCACCGCGGGATGCCCCAGCGAGATGCGCTGCTTCTCACCGAAACGCTTGAAGTTCTCGATCTCGATGTACTCGATCAGCATGGCGCGCGCTCCAGAAATCCCTCGGCATCCCGAATGCGCAGCTCGCCGGAGATGAGCTGCGGCAGCAGTGCGTCGCGCATTCTTGCAAGCGTTGTCGCCTGCTGGTCACTGTTTCTTTGCCGAGCGAGGCACCCGGTTGCGAATCGCTCGAATGCATCGATAAGCCTCATAGGCGGCAGTAGCGTCGGCAGCGTGTGAACGTGATTGCGGTTAAGGGTCGGTACGGCAGACCCCGCGTTGAACAGAGCGAAGTCAAGACCCCGCAAGAGATGGAACGCGTACGCTGGCCTTGATTGCCGGAACTCTTTCACCCAGAGCGACGTATTGAGTGGCCAGAAGTCTTCGGCGACGTAGAACACCTTACCCAATACACCGCTTCGGCCTGTGGTGACGCCTGGGCCACGAACCATGAACTCGTTGTGGGTACCGCTCGGTCCGCTTGCCGCGAGCACCGGGTATGCGCCTGAAGTGCGCTCCGTCGCCGGGAGATCGAAGCCCCGCTGCAGCACCACGACACTATCGAGCGGCCCTACCTCCCACCCCTCCGGAATCTCACCGAGTTCGGAGTCGACGAGGCGGGCGGGGAAGAGGTCGGCGAGGGGCTTGGGCAGGCCGGGGTCGCGGCCTTCGGCCTTGGCGCGGACGGGGTCGAAGTCCACGAACCACGACTTGAAGAGCGCCCGCGCCATCGCCTCCAGCGTCTCGTTCATCCGCCGGTTCAGCTCGATCTTGTCGTCCAGCGTGCCGAGGATGTGGGCGATGGCGCGTTGTTCGGGGAGCGGTGGGATGCGCAGCTCGAACTTCGGAACGTCCGCGCACTTGAGGCTGTCGAAGACCGCGCCCACGTTGTTGAACTTGCCGATCTGCTCGCACCAGTCGGGCCCTCGGACGAGCCAGCGGAGGAAGGGCGGGATCAGACCTTCGTGCCGTCGGCGCGGAGCAAGTACAAGGTTCTGACCGAGCGCGAACTCGGCGCCAGCTGGAGCGACCGCTGTCTCGCCCGGATTGCAGCGCCGCGAGAGTATCACGTCGTTCGCCGATGGCTTCGCCTTGCGAGTCCACTCGAGGTAGTGCTCGCGACTGATACGGCGCGCGTCCGGCAAGTTCGATGCGCCCACCTCGCATCTGCGGGATGGCGACGTACGGATAACCATCTTCGGCAGCCGGAGGCGTTCGGTGATCGCAGTCGATCAACGTCACGTTGGCGGTCTCGAAGAGTCATCGGCTGCCACTCACCCGCCATACCCAAGCTCCTTCAGGTTGGCGGCGATGGCGGCATCGAGCTTCGCGGCCTCGGCCTGCTGCTCGCGCAGCGTCGCGGTGAGCCGCTGCATCTTCTCCTCGAACGGCTCGCCGTCGTCCTCCTGCGCCTCGGCGCCGACGTAGCGGCCGGGCGTGAGCACGTGGCCGTGCTTGCGCACCTCGTCCAGCGGCGCGCTCTTGCAGAAGCCGGGCACGTCGGCGTACTCGCCCGCCTCCTTCTCGCCGCGCCAGGCGTGGTAGGTGTCGGCGATGCGGGCGATGTCCTCGTCGGTCAGCTCGCGGTGGGTGCGGTCCACCATGCGGCCGAGCTTGCGGGCGTCGAGAGGGGTTGAGAGTTGAGCGACGGAGAGAGCGATGCGAGGTAGGCGTCGGCGTTTTGGTCGAGGAACGTCGGTCAGCTCTCGTGACGCGGTCATGCGCGTGCCCAGTTCCCGCGCATCGATGAAGAGCGCGTGCCGCGCCGGTCGCGGAAGCCGCGCTTCGCACCGGCGACCTTGCGGTCGCGCGCAAGGAACCACAGGCACGCGGGGATCTGCGTCGAGTAGAAGAGCTGGCCCGGCAGCGCGACCATGCAGTCCACGAGGTCGGCCTCGATCAGGCTCTTGCGGATCTCGCCCTCGCCGGACTGGTTGGACGACATCGAGCCGTTGGCGAGCACGAAGCCGGCCACGCCCGCGGGCGCGAGGTGGTGGACGATGTGCTGCACCCAGGCGAAGTTGGCGTTGCCCGCCGGCGGCGCGCCGTACTGCCAGCGCTTGTCGTCGCGCAGGCGCTCGCCGCCCCAGTCGGAGATGTTGAAGGGCGGGTTGGCGAGGATGAAGTCGGCCTTGAGGTCGGGGTGGCGGTCGTTGTGGAAGGTGTCGCCCTGCGCGATCTGGCCGGTCGATGCCGCGGATGGCGAGGTTCATCCGCGCCAGGCGCCAGGTGGTGTAGTTCGACTCCTGGCCGTAGATCGAGATGTCGGCCTTCGCCTTGCCGCCGTTGCCGTTGCCCTTGGCGTGCGCGCGGATGAACTCCACCGACTGCACGAACATGCCCGACGAGCCGCAGCAGGGGTCGTACACCCGGCCGCGGTAGGGCTCGAGCATCTCGACCAGCAGCTTGACCACGCAGCGCGGCGTGTAGAACTCGCCGCCCTTCTTGCCCTCGGCGCTGGCGAACTGCGAGAGGAAGTATTCGTAGACGCGGCCGAGCACGTCCTTGGCGCGGCTGGCCTCGTCGCCGACCTTGATGTTGCTGATCATGTCGATCAGCTGGCCGAGGCGCAGCTTGTCGAGCGCGGGGCGGGCGTAGTCCTTGGGCAGCACGCCCTTCAGCGCCGGGTTGTCGCGCTCGATGCCGGCCATGGCGTCGTCGACGAGCTGGCCGATGGTGCTCTGGCGCGCCTGCGCCTTCAGGTGCGGCCAGCGCGCCTCGGGCGGCACCCAGAAGATGCTCTGGGCGCGGTACTCGTCGGGGTCTTCGGGGTCGGCGCCCTGGGCCTTCTCGGCCAGCAGCGCGGCGTGCTTCTCCTCGAAGGCGTCGGAGATGTACTTCAGGAACAGCAGGCCGAGGCAGACATGCTTGTACTCGGCGGCGTCCATGCTGCCGCGCAGGGCGTCGGCCATCTGCCAGAGCTGGGCTTCGTAGCCGACCGTGGCGCCGCCGGCGCCATCGCCGGATTTCTTGTTGGTGGTTCTTGCCATTGCACGTCCTTTTGTGATCACGCGGGCGCCTGCGCAGCCCCGCCCCCGGGCCCCGCATCGTTGAACAGCGCGATATAGGGCGCAAAGCGAAAGCGCCGGTTGCGCGCATAGCCCGTCATTTCGCTCAGCACGCCGAGCCTCACGAGCCGGGACACCAGGCTGTTTGCCGCTGCGTAGGTGGTGCCGGTCATCTTCTGCACGTCATTTACCGCGACGATCGGTCGGTCGAACAGCGATTCGAGCACCTTGTGGCCGCTACCCGCCGCGCGGCCGAGTTGCGCCGTGATCGCGGCGCGGTGCTGCTCGCGCAGGTGCAGGATGCGCCGCACCGTCTCCGCGGCCTCGCCGGCCACCCCGATCACACCACGCAGGAAGAAGCTTAGCCAGTCCTCCCAGGCGCCGCTGTCGCGTACCGCCTGCAAGTGCTCGTAGTACGTCTGCCGGTGCTGCTTGAAGAAATGCGACAGGTACAGCACCGGCTTGTGCAGCACGCCGCGCTCGGTGAGCAAGAAGGTGATCAGCAGCCGGCCAACGCGCCCGTTGCCGTCGAGGAACGGGTGAATCGTCTCGAACTGCACATGCGCGAGCGCGATTTTCACGAGCGGCGGCAGGTCGTCGGACGCGTGCAGGAACTTCTCCAGGTTCCCCAGCACGTCGGGCACCGCGTGGTGCGGCGGCGGCACAAAGGTCGCGCTATTCAGCGTGCAGCCTGCCGGGCCGATCCAGTTCTGGCTCGTGCGCAGTTCACCGGGCTGAAGCCGGCCGCCGCGCACGCCGCGCATCAGCTCGGCGTGGATCTCGCGGATCAGCCGCACCGACACCGGCAGTTCGGGCAGCCGTGCCAACCCGTGGTTCATTGCCCGCACGTAGTTGATCACCTCGCCCACGTCGCGCGGCAACCTCTGTTCGAAGAGCTGCGCCTCGGCCGCCAGCAGGTCTTGCAGCGAGCTTTGCGTGCCCTCGATCTGGCTGGAGAGCACCGCTTCCTTACGCACATACATGAAGACGAAGAGGTCGGGGTTCGGCAGGGTGAGCACCGACCCGTCGAGCCGACCCAGCGCGCGGTCAGCGGCCGACAGCAGGCCCTGCAGCTCGCCGCCCAGTGCCAGCGCGGGCTGTGGCGGCAGCGGTGCCGGCATGAACGCCCGGTAGCCCGTGGGCTGGGTGATGTAGCGTCCCGCTCTGATCGAGGCTTCGCCGCCAGTTGCCATCCAGATCGCTGCCTTTCATACGGGATCAGAATCGCTCCATATGATAGTCAGCGTTTAACAAGAACGGAAGGCAGCCGCCTTGTTTTACTTTGCGGAGTCCCCTGGGGCCGCTTCGAGATCACGTTCCGGGGCGGGTCTGCGGCGGTGTTCTCGTAGTCGAGGCTCCCGGCGCAGGGCGGATCAGCCAGCACCAGCGTGTATCCGTCCTTGCAGGAAGGGCGCTAGATCGCCTCCGCGAGCGCCCGGCCCAGCTCCTGGGTGCTGGCCTTGCCGCCCAGGTCGGGCGTGTGAGGGCCGTTCGCGAGGACGGTTTCGATCGCTCCCATCACCGCTGCGGCGGCCTCGGGATGCCCGAGGTGTTCCAGCATCATCGCGCCCGACCAGACCTGTCCGATGGGATTCGCGATATTGCGGCCGAAGATGTCTGGCGCGGAGCCGTGCACTGGCTCGAAGAGCGAGGGATACTCGCGCTCCGGATTGAGATTGGCCGACGGTGCGATCGCGATGGTGCCGGTGGTTCCGGGGCCGAGGTCCGAGAGGATGTCGCCGAAAAGATTGGATCCCACCACCACGTCGAACCAGTCGGGGTGCTGGACGAAGTGGGCGGAGAGGATGTCGATGTGGTACTGGTCGGTGCGCACGTCGGGGAAGTCTTGCGCCATCGCTGCGAAGCGCTCGTCCCAGAACGGCATGGTGATGGCGATGCCGTTCGATTTGGTCGCGGAGGTGAGGTGCTTCTTCGGGCGCGAGCGGGCAAGCTCGAAGGCGTAGCGCAGGATGCGGTCGACGCCTTTTCGGGTGAAGGTGCTCTGCTGCACGACGACCTCGTCCTCGGTGCCTTCGTACATGCGACCGCCGACCGAGGAGTACTCGCCCTCGTTGTTCTCGCGCACCACCACGTAGTCGATGTCGCCGGGCGCGCGGTTCGCGAGCGGCGAGCGCAGGCCGGGGAAGAGGCGCACCGGACGCAGGCTCACGTACTGGCGGAAGCCGCGGCGCATCGGGATCAGCAGGCCCCACAGCGACACATGATCGGGCACGCCCGGGAAGCCGACGGCGCCGAAGTAGATCGCCTCGAAGGGGCGAAGCTGATCGAGCCCGTCCTCGGGCATCAGGCGGCCGGTCTTCGTGTAGTACTCGCAGCCCCAGGGGAACTCCACCCAGTCGCAACGGAAGCCGAATTTCCGGCCTGCGGCCTCCATCGCCCGGATGCCCTCGGGCATCACTTCGTTGCCGATTCCGTCTCCGGGAATCACCGCGATCCTGTGCGTCGTCATGGTCGTGTCCTCCGCGCCGCGCAGCTGCGATGGTAACCGATCGCGTCGTCGAAGAACGCCTGCGTGCGTCGATGCGATAATGCGGCCATGTCGGCCACGCTCCGTTCCGCCCACCGCCTGTGCACCGCTCCGATGATGGACTGGTCGGACCGGCATTGCCGGTACTTCTTCCGCCAGCTCGCTCCCCACGCGCGCCTCTACACGGAGATGGTCACCACGGGCGCGCTCCTGCACGGCAATGCGGAACGCCACCTGCGGTTCGATGGCGCGGAGTCACCCGTGGCACTGCAGCTCGGGGGCAGCGAGCCGGCCGACCTCGCGCGCTGTGCCGAGCTCGGCGAGCGCTGGGGCTACGACGAGATCAACTTGAACTGCGGCTGCCCGTCGGAGCGGGTACTGAAAGGAGCGTTCGGCGCCTGCCTGATGCACGAGCCGGAACTGGTGGCGGATTGCGTGCGGGCGATGCGGGAGGTGGTGTCGCTGCCGGTGACGGTCAAGCACCGGCTCGGCGTCGACGACAGCGAGTCTTTCGACTTCGTGCGGCGGTTCGTCGAGACGGTCGCACGCGCGGGCTGCACGACCTTCATCGTGCATGCGCGCAATGCGATCCTGAAGGGTCTGTCGCCGAAGGACAATCGCGCCGTGCCGCCGCTCAAGTACGACTACGTGTATCGACTGAAGGCGTCGTTCCCGGAGCTTTCGATCGTGCTGAACGGCGGCGTGGCGACACGGGCGGATATCGAGGCACACTTGCTCCGGGTGGACGGCGTCATGCTGGGGCGCGCGGCTTACCACGACGCCTATTTGCTCGCGGCGACGGATGCACGCCTCTACCGGGGCGTGGCGCCGACCCGCGCGGAGGTGGTGCGGGCGATGGCGGACTACGCTCGGCGCGAAACGCAGGAAGGCACGCCGCTTCGCGCGATCGTCCGGCACCTGCTCGGTCTGTATCAGGGCGAGCCGCGGGCCCGCGCCTGGCGCCGCTGCCTTTCGGATGCCTCGCGACTCGCCGAGAACCGGCCCGAGCTCCTGCTCGAAGCGCTCGCGCTGGTCGAGGGTGACGGGCGTGCCTGGTCAGAAGCCGCCTGACCGACCATCAGGTGCGGCGGCGCAGCCGCTTGGCGTTGCTCGTCGCCTTCGCGTGCACGGGGCTCACGGCACCGTGGGCGATGCGCGGCAGCGTAGACAGGGCCCGATTGCCGGCCGCCACCATCCCGTTCACGACCTTGGCAGGATTCGCGACGGCACGCGCCGAGCGGGCTGCCAACAGCGGATTGCATGCGCGCATGAGCAGCCACCATTGCTGCGAAGCGTTGCTCCCGATCTGCTGCTGGAATGCGACCGCCTCGCGGGCCGCATTGATCCAGGCTTGTGAAAAGGCGATCAACTTCTCCGTGCCCATGTTCGTGAATTCGCGCCGATCCGCCGCGCCGGGAAACGGTCCGGCGGCGACCATACGCGCGGTGCGCTGCGCGACGACCTGCGGTGCCGCGAGCATGGTTTCCCAGGTCTTCATGCCGACCTGCCACCACACCATGGTCGGGTAGGCGCGGACCAGCGCTCGGCTGTAACGCTGCAGATCGTCGCTGTTCCAGGGCAGAAATTGCATGGGCGGTCTCCGAAGGGGGCACTCTGGACGGAGCCGACATTCTACGCGCGCCGTGACAGAATGACAGAAGTCTCTGCGGCGTTGCAGCAAGCCTCTACACCGAGGCCGGAACAGCTGGGCGCTCGAGCCCAATTCCGCCCGCCACCGGCGGCGGCATATATAATCCGGGTCGATTCCCCGCTCGGTGCGCCGTGAAGATTCTCGCCCTCGATACCTCCACGGAGTATTGCTCGGTCGCCCTGCTGCACGAAAGCGACGTCCTCTCGGACGAGGTGCGAGCCGGCCAGAAACACTCCGAGCTCTTGCTCCCCATGGTCGACCGGCTGCTCGCCGAGGCTGGCGTGCGCCTCGAGGATCTCGACGGCATCGCCTTCGGCGCCGGACCCGGGTCCTTCACTGGACTGCGCATCGCCTGCGCGGTGGCGCAAGGGCTCGCCTTCGGCACCGGTAAGCGCGTGGTGCCCGTGTCGACCCTGCTCGCAATGGCGGAGCGGAGCGGGGCGGCGCGCGTCGTCGCGGCGCTGGATGCGCGCATGAACGAGGTCTACCTGGGCGCCTATGTGCGCGAGGCGGACGCCTGGCGCACGGTGATCGAACCCTGCCTGCAGGCGCCGACCGCGGTGCCGGAGCTGCCGGGCGCGGGGTGGACCGCGGTCGGCAACGGTTTCGCGGTGTGCGACGGTGCGCTCGCCGATAGCTGTGGTGCCCGGCTGGCGCGGGTCGAGGTCCTCGTCCATCCGCAGGCGGCGGAGATGGCCCGCCTCGCGGCACCGCTCTTCGCGCGCGGTCTGGGTGTCGCGCCGGAAGAGGCGGTCCCCCTGTACGTGCGGGACAAGGTGGCGCTCAAGGTGGCCGAACGGTGAGCGCGCAGCTCAAGCCCGAGCCGCGGGTTTACGCCATGCGGCCCGCGGATCTCGATCGGGTGGTCGCGATCGAGGAGACCCTCTACTCGCATCCGTGGACGCGCGGGAATTTTGCGGATTCCCTGAGCGCGGGCTATCGCTGCCGGATACTCGAGCGCGACGGTGTGGTCATCGGCTACGGCATCCTGATGCCCGCGATCGACGAGGCGCATCTGCTGAACCTGAGCATCGCGGCGGAAGCGCAGCGGCGCGGCTACGGCAGAATGCTCCTCGCGCACTTCATGGGTCTCGCGCGCGACGCTGGCGCCCGCTCCATCTACCTCGAGGTGCGGCCGTCCAATGTCATCGCGCGCGATCTCTACCGGCACGACGGCTTTCGCGAGGTCGGCATCCGGCGCGGTTATTATCCGGCCCGCACGGGTCGCGAGGACGCGATCGTCATGGAGCGCAAACTGTGAAGACGCGGCGCGAGTCGATCCTGGAGGAAATGGGGCTCACACCGATCTGGCGTCTGCGCCGGCGCGAAGAACCGGCCCCTGCGCCGGATGTCCCGCGCGTCGCTGCGACGGCAGTCGCCGGGTCGCCACCCGCCGCAGCAGTCGCGCCCGCCCCGCCCGGTGTGGATCGGCGTACGCGGATTCTCGGCCTGGACTGGCCTGCGCTCAAAGCCGAAGTCGCGGGCTGCACCGCGTGTCCGCTGCACGCGCAGCGCACCCAGACCGTGTTCGGCGTCGGCGACGAGCGGGCGGAATGGCTCTTCGTGGGCGAGGGCCCCGGGGCCGAGGAAGACGCACGCGGTGAGCCGTTCGTGGGGCAGGCCGGCAAGCTGCTCGACAACATGCTGGCGGCGATCGGATTGCGGCGCGGCGAGAACGTCTACATCGCCAACGTGGTGAAGTGCCGCCCGCCCGGCAACCGCAATCCGGAACCCGCCGAGGCGGCAGCCTGCGAGCCCTTCCTCACGCGCCAGATCGCGCTCATCCGGCCCAAGCTCCTGATCGCGCTCGGGCGCGTGGCGGCGTGAACCTGCTCGCACGCGACGCCACCATCGCGAGCCTGCGCGGCCGGCTGCACGACTATCGCGGCACCCCGCTGGTGGTCACCTATCATCCTGCCTATCTCCTGCGCAACCTGCCCGACAAGGCGAAGGCCTGGGAAGACCTGTGCTTCGCGCGCTCGGCGATGGCTCGACTGCGCGCGGACGGGTGACGCATGTCCGCCTCGGTTTCGATTTCGATCGTCACTCAAGGCCCATGCCCGCGACGGCTTGGGCAAGACCATCGATTTCGTGTACTGGAAGTTTCCGGCTACGGCGCGGCGCGTGATAACGCGCGACAATGCCGTTACAATGCGCTCCCCTGCCCACGGAGGTTAGTCATGATTAGAAGGCTTTGGCTCCTTGCCATCCTTGCATTCGTAACCCTGCTGCCCGGTTGCGGCTACAACCAGATCCAGACCGCCGACGAACAGGTCAAGGCGGCGTGGGGGGAGGTCCTCAACCAGTATCAGCGGCGCGCCGACCTGATTCCGAATCTCGTCAATACGGTGAAGGGTTTCGCCCAGCAGGAGCAGGAGGTCCTGACCAAGGTGGTCGAGGCCCGCGCCCGGGCGACCAGCATCCAGGCCACACCGGAGCTCGTGAACAATCCGGAGGCATTCGCGAAGTTCCAGGCCGCCCAAGGCGAGCTGACCGGAGCGCTATCGCGCCTGATGGTGGTGGTGGAAAACTATCCGCAGCTCAAGTCGGATCAGAACTTCCGCGATCTGCAGGCACAGCTGGAAGGCACCGAGAACCGCATCGCGGTCGCGCGTAACCGCTACATCAAGGCGGTGCAGGAGTTCAACAACGCGGTGCGTCAGTTCCCGACCAACCTCACGGCCATGATGTTCGGTTACAAGGTCAAGCCGACCTTCGCCGTGGAGAACGAAGCGGCGATCGCGGCGCCGCCCAAGGTGGATTTCGGCAAGACCCCGCCGGCTCCGCCCGCCCCGCCTGCGGTTCCTGCGCCGGCGAGCAAGTAAGGCGCGGATGTCGCGCTTTCTCGCCGGCCTGCTGCTGGCGGTCGCGCTTTTGGGCGCCGCGTGCGCGCGTGCCGACATCGCGGTACCGCCGCTCACGACGCGCGTCACCGATTTGACCGGGACGCTGTCCGGGCCGCAGCGACAGGCGCTCGAGGACAAGCTCGCCGCATTCGAGGCGGCGAAGGGCAGCCAGATCGCGGTGCTGATCGTGCCGACCACCGAGCCCGAGACCATCGAACAGTACGCGCTGCGCGTGGCGGAGCAGTGGCGGCTCGGGCGCAAAGGCGTCGACGACGGGGCGCTTCTGCTGGTTGCGAAGAACGACCGGCGCCTGCGCATCGAGGTCGGCTACGGGCTCGAAGGCGTGCTCCCCGATGCCGGCGCGAAGCGCATCGTCTCCGATACCATCACGCCGTACTTCCGGCAGGGGGATTTCTACGGGGGTATCGCGGCGGGCGTCGACCGGATGATCCGCGTGGTCGACGGCGAGCCGCTGCCGCCGCCCACCCCGCGGGGCGCGAGCGGCAGCCACCAGGTCGATCTCGGTGCGGTGATCGGCATCGTCATCGTCGGGCTCGTTCTGACGACCATCCTGTCGGCGATGCTGGGGCGCTTCTTCGGGGGCGCGCTCGGGGCAGGCGGCACCGGGGTGATGGCATTCCTTTCCTCGACCTCGGTGCTGCTCGCGATATTCGCGGCGCTCGCCGTGCTCCTGCTGGGCGGGCTGCTCGCGAGCGGCTCCGGCTACCGGGCAACGCGCGGTCGCCATCCCGGGGGGTGGGGCGGTGGTTTTCCGGGCGGCTTCGGCGGCGGCGGACGCGGTGGGCGGCGGCTGGGGGGGTGGCGGCGGGGGCGGATTCGGGGGCGGTGGCGCCTCGGGGAACTGGTGAGATGGACCTCGGCCGTTTCTTTCGTCACGTCGCGAGCGGACCCTGGAGCATCCAGCGGGCCTTTCCCGCCGCCACGATGGCCGCGATCGAACGCGAGATCCGCGCCGCGGAAGCGACCCACCGGGGCGAGATCGTCTTCGCCGTGCAGGGTTCGCTCGACTTCTGGCGTCTCGTGCACGGCACGAGCGCGCGCGAGCGGGCGCTCGAGGTCTTCTCGGAGCTCCGGGTCTGGGACACCGAGCACAGCAACGGCGTGCTCGTCTACCTGCTGCTCGCCGATCGCGACGTGGAGATCGTCGCGGATCGGGGCATCCATGGCCCGTGCGGCCCCGAAGCGTGGGAGGAGATCTGCCGCCGGATGGAGGCGGAGTTTCGTGCCGGCCGCTTCGAAGCGGGCGTCGTCCACGGCGTGCGCGCCGTCGGCGAGCATCTCGCCCGTCATTTCCCCGGCGACGATAGCAACCCCAACGAGCTCACTGACGAGCCGGTGATCATCCGCGGCTGACCGCCATGGGCCTTTCGTCCCCGGCACTTCCCCGGGCGAGGCGCCTTGGCTACCATTACGGCTTCGTTCACCGCGCGCGCATAGAAGTGGTTCCGTTTGTTTGAACAACTTTCCCCGATTTATAAGTGGACTCCGGGCAGATTGCTGAAGGTGCAGAGTTGTCCACGGCGGCGTGCGTCGCTTGCGACGAACGCAAAGCCGCGGTGGGCAACTCGGGGCGCACCCGGGACTTCATCTTACGCAGCCAAGCGCATGGGCGGCAGCGCTGCCAGATACTGCTCGTCGGGCGTGATGCGCCCCAGGCTCGAATGACTGCGATGCGTGTTGTACCAGGACAGATACTCGGCAATGTCGGTGCGTGCCGCGCTCACGCTGTCGTAGGCTTTCAGGTACACCCGTTCGTACTTCACGCTGCGCCACAGGCGCTCGACGAAGACGTTGTCGCGCCAAGCCCCGCGCCCGTCCATGGACAGCTTGCAGCCTTGCTCCAGCACGACTCGGGTGAACTCTTCGGCCGTGAACTGGCTGCCCTGGTCGGTGTTGACGATCTCAGGGGTGCCGTATCGGGCCAAGGCCTGTTCCATCACCTCTCTGGCGTGGCAGGCTTCCAGCGTGATCGCCACCTTGTGCGCCAGCACCTTGCGGCTGACCACATCGACCACGGCAGTGAGGTACACGAAGCCCCGCGCCATCGGGATGTAGGTGGTGTCCAGCGCCCAGACCTGGTTGGCGCGGGTGATCGCCAGCTGGCGCAGCAGGTAGGGGTAGATGGTGTGGCCCGGTGTGGTTTTGCTGGTGCCCGGCTGGGGTGCCAGCGCCTCAATGCCCATGCGCAGCATCAGCGTTCTGATGTGGCGTCGTCCCGCATGGATACCTTGCCGAGCCAGGTGGTCACGCAGCATGCGTGCACCCATGAAGGGGTGCTCCAGGTGCAGTTCGTCAATCTTGCGCATGAGTGCCAGATCGGCCGGGCTGACCGGCAAAGGCAAGTAATACACCGTGCCCCGACTGATGTTCAGCAGCTTGGCCTGGCGCGTGATGGAAAGCTCGTGGTCTCGGTCAATCATGGCTTTGCGCTCAGCAATCCCGCCTTGGTGAGCGCGCTTTCTAAAAAATCATTCTCCAGCGTCAACGCCCCGATCTTCGCGTGCAGCGGGGCGAGGTTCACCGGCTCGGGCGGGGCGCCAGAGCCAAAGATTTCGGCTGCGCGCTCGAGCAGCCGCCCCTTCCAGTCGGCGATCTGGTTCGGATGCACCTCGAACTGTTCGCACAGCTCCGCCATCGTGCGGTCCTCTCGCAAGGCGGCCAGGGCCACTCGGGCCTTGAACGCCGGATTGTGCGCGCGCCGCGTGCGCCGCGCCGATGCTTTCTTCTTGACCATCAGAAACTCCTTCTTGTCAGACCGCTTTCGGTCCGGCTTTATACCCGGAGTTTCCACTTATAGCGCTGTTCAAATTCGTGAGACCACTTCTCATCGTGTACTTCCCATAGATGTCCGAGACTTGCGCGCCTTCACCCTCTCGTAAGTGTTCTTCGGTAGCCGCCTTCATACCCCGCCATTCCGACTGATCGAGGAGAACCCGTGATTCCTCAAGAGCGATATTCGCTGTCGGTGTTGAGCGTTCTCGAGGCCGAGAGCATCCACATCCTGCGCGAGGTCGCCGCCGAGTGCGAGCGGCCGGTCATGATGTATTCGGTCGGCAAGGACTCCTCCACCATGGTCCGCCTCGCGCAGAAAGCCTTCCATCCCGGGAAGATCCCCTTTCCGCTGCTGCATATCGACACGGCCTACAAGTTCCCCGAGATGTACGCGTTTCGCGATCGCTACTGCCGCGAGATCGGCGTCGAGCTGCGCATTCATCGCAACGAGGAGGCACTCGCGGGAAATGCCAATCCGTGGGATCTCGGTACCGTGAAATGCTGTGCCCTGCTCAAGACCCAGGGGCTCCTGGGCGGTCTGCGCGAGGGCGAGTTCGACGCCGTGATCGGCGGCGCGAGGCGCGAGGAGGAACGCTCGCGCGCCAAGGAGCGCATCTATTCCTTTCGCGATGGCCATGGCCAGTGGGATCCGAAGAATCAGCGGCCCGAGCTGTGGAACCTCTACAACGGCAAGGTGAATCCCGGCGAGAGCATCCGCGTGTTTCCGCTCTCGAACTGGACCGAGCTCGACATCTGGCGCTACATCGAGCTGGAGGGGATCCCGGTGGTGCCGCTGTATTTTGCCGAGGAACGGGAGGTCGTCGTCCGCGGCAGCCAGCTCATCCCGGTGGGCGAGAAGACGCGGCTGCTGGCGGGCGAGGCACCGCAACGGGTGATGTGCCGCTATCGCACGCTCGGCTGCTACCCCTGCACGGGTGCAGTGCGTTCGACTGCGCGGACGGTGCGCGAGATTATCGCGGAGCTCGAGATCGCGAAGCATTCCGAGCGCATCACCCGCATCATCGACCACGACCAGGACGGCTCGATGGAACAGAAGAAGCGCGAGGGATATTTCTGACATGAACATGGCGACGACGCTCCCGCACCGCACCGGCGAACCGGACCTCCTGCGCTTCGCCACCGCGGGCAGCGTGGACGACGGCAAGTCGACCCTGATCGGCCGTCTGCTGCACGACGCGAACGCGCTCTACGAAGATCACATCGAAGCGCTGAAGAAGAAGTCCGGTCGCGAGAGCGGTGGCATGGACTTTTCCCTCATCACCGACGGGCTCAAGGCCGAGCGCGAGCAGGGCATTACGATCGACGTCGCATACCGCTATTTCTCGACGCCGAAGCGGCGCTTCATCATCGCGGACACGCCCGGGCACGAGCAGTACACGCGCAACATGGCGACCGGCGCCTCGACCGCGGACGTGGCGGTGGTGCTGATCGATGCGCGACTCGGCGTGCTCACGCAATCCAAGCGTCACGGCTTCATCGCATCGCTCCTCGGGGTGCCGCACCTCGTGGTGGCGGTCAACAAGATGGACATGGTCGACTACGAGCAGGAAGTCTTCGAGCGCATCCGTGAAGAGTACGTGGAGTTCACGGCCCGGCTGGGTCTCGCGGACGTGACCTTCATTCCCATCAGCGCGCTGATGGGCGACAACGTGGTGAGCCGCAGCGGCAACATGCCCTGGTATCCGGGGGTGCCGCTGCTCACCTATCTCGAGAACGTCTCGATCGCGGGGGACCGCAATCTCGTCGACTTCCGCTTTCCGGTGCAGCGGGTGGTCCGCCCGAACCAGGATTTTCGCGGCTACTGCGGCCAGATCGCGTCGGGCGTCGTGCGTCCCGGCGACGAGGTGGTGGCGCTTACCTCCGGGCAGCGCTCCCGCGTCACCCGCATCGCCACCTACGACGGCGACCTCGATTATGCGTTCGCGCCACTGTCCGTCACGTTGTGCCTGGCCGACGAGATCGACATCAGCCGCGGCGACATGCTGGCGCATCCGAACAACGTGCCCCGCGTCGAACGCGCGCTCGACGCGATGATGATCTGGCTCGCGGACAAGCCCCTAGAAGTGGGCCGCAGCTATCTGGTGAAGCACACCACCAACGTCGTGAAAGCGAGCTGCGCGCAACTCTTGTATCGCGTCGATCCGAATACGCTGCACCGCGAAGACGCCACCCAGCTCGGCATGAACGACATCGGCCGGGTGCGCCTCACGCTCTTCCGTCCCCTCTTTCTCGACCAGTACGAGCGCAACCGGGCCACCGGCAGCTTCGTCCTGATCGATCCGCTCACCAACCTGACGGTGGGCGCCGGCATGGTGAGCGACCGTCTGCGCGCCGCGGATGTCCGCACCGAGACCGCGCAACAGCCCGTGAGCGGCGAAATCACCTGGCATCGCGGCCGGGTCGACTTCGCGGAGCGCGCCAAGCTTCTGCGCCAGCAGCCCGCCACGGTCTGGCTCACGGGGCTCTCGGCGTCCGGCAAGTCGACCATCGCCTTCGAGCTCGAACGGCGGCTCATCGGGCGCGGTCATGCGTGCTTCGTGCTCGATGGCGACAACATCCGCCACGGACTGAGCCGCGATCTGGGCTTCACGCCGCAGGATCGCACCGAGAACATCCGCCGCATCGCGCAGGTCGCCCACCTCCTCAACGAGGCGGGGCTGATCGTGATCACGGCGTTCATTTCACCCTACGCCCAGGACCGCGAGCTGGCGCGCCAGGTGATCGGCCCGGACCGATTTCTGGAGACTTATCTCGCAGCCGACCTCTCGACCTGCGAGCAGAGAGATCCCAAGGGTCTGTATGCCAAGGCGAGAAACGGCAGAATCGCGGAATTCACCGGCGTCTCGGCGCCCTACGAACCGCCGGAGCGTCCCGCCTTGTCGCTCGACACCGCGTCGCAGGATGTCGACGCGTGCGTGCGTGCGATCCTGAAGGTTCTCTCGGATCGGCTCGACAGTGCTTGACTTCGCGACGACCCTGTCGGGTTTCGGGGTCGGCATCATCGTCGGGTTGACGGGCATCGGCGGCGGCGCGCTCATGACGCCGGTGCTGGTGCTCTTCTTCGGCGTGGCGCCTCATACCGCGGTCGGTACCGATCTCCTGTTCGCCTGCATCACCAAGGTGTTCGGTGTGCTGGTCCACGGCCGCCGGGGCACCGTGGACTGGCAGGTCGTGGGGAGACTGGCGGCCGGCAGCCTGCCGGCCGCGCTCGCGACCGTTCTCTTCCTCGCTTTCTTCGGCACCAGCGACGCGCGCAACGAGGTGATCCTGACCGGCGTCGGCATCGCGCTCGTGCTCACGGCGGCGGGTCTGCTCTTTCGCCGGCGGCTGCAGGAGGTCGGGAAGTCGCTCCGGTCGCGTGCGCCGAGCAAGTTCAAGCGCGCACAACCCTCGCTCACCGTGTTGGCTGGAGCGATCGTCGGGTCGCTGGTGGCGCTCACCTCGGTCGGCGCCGGCGCGCTGGGCACGGTCGCGCTGGTCTACCTCTATCCGTTCCGGCTCACTGCGGCGAAACTGGTGGGCACCGACCTGGCCCATGCCATTCCATTGGCTCTCGTCGCGGGAGCTGGGCATCTCGTGCTGGGACACACCGACTTCGCACTGCTGGCGAATCTGCTGCTGGGCTCGATCCCGGGCATCCTCCTGGGATCGTCTTTGAGCACCCGCGCGCCAGAAGCGTTGATCCGCAACGCGATGGCGGGGGTATTGCTGGTGGTGGCGGGCAAGCTCTTGTTTCGATAGCGGGACGTCAGTCGCGGTCTCCGATCAGGGTGCAGACCACCTTGCGGCTGCGCCGGGGTCCATCGAACTCGCAGAAGAAAATGCCCTGCCAGGTTGAAAGCCCGGGCGCGCCGTCGATGATGGGGAGCGTCTCCGACGGACCCACCAACCCCGCCTTGAGATGGGCGTCCCCGTTGCTGTCCTGCTCGTCGTGCAGCCAGATGCCGGCCGGAATCAGCTTGCGCAGGCAGCTCACCACATCGGTGGGGACGCTCGCATCGAAGTTCTCCTGGATCATGATTGCCGCAGTGGCACCCTGCGCATAGACGTTGACGAGCCCCGACCGCAATCCCGACTGGCTGACCACGTCACGGACCCGCCCCGTGATGTCCACCAGTTCTTCGCGATGATCGGTGCGTAGCTCCAGCGTGACTCTCATCTCCACGACTCCTCTTGGATCTATGTTGGAATTCTAACGCCGTGCAGCGGGGGTCGGGCCTGGCCGCTCGCCTGTCGCGGGTTTTTTGACTTGTCCGGTTTCGTAGTTCATGAATTGTCCGCTTTTGCGGTGGCGCGTGGAAAGTCGCGAAGGGCGTAGCCCGAAGCGGGTTTCCACGCGCGCGGCCGACGCGAAGCGGGCTTACGCGGCGGCCTTCAAGGCAATTTCGGGTAGCAGTGCGCCATCGCGCTCATAACGAGCCAGAAGGCGCGGGCCGTGAAACAGCGCGAGCGAGCCCTCGGCATAGCGATGCACCGCCACCTTGGCTTTGACGTAGTGGCAGCGGTGGCGATCGGCCGGGATCTGGAGCTTGAGGTTGTCAAAGCGCACGCAGTTGTCGTGGCCCACTGTGCGCTCGAAGTGTTCGCACAGGATCTCATCGAGTGCGCCACCGACCCAGGGCACGAAGGCCGAGCCGGCTTCGCGCGCGGCCACCTGAAACTCGGCGTTGAAGGCCGGGCGATACACCTCATCGAGATAGCGGTTGGCCGCTTGCATGTCGGTGATGCCGGCGGCACGCAACTCCTGGGGTAGGCGCCCCTGGTGGGTGCCGAAGGCGCGCTCGGAACGACCGCGCGCCTCGGGCGAATAGGCTGCGATCATCGTGATGCCCAACTGCGCCAGGGCGCGCCCGAACTGGGTCGGATGCAGCTTGTCGACCTTGCCTCCGGCCTCGGGCGTGGGCCAGTAGTGGCTGCCACGGTCCGAGTAAAAGGCGCTGAACAGTCCGCGCGCCTCGATCACCTCGCGCACACCCCGCAAACTGCTCCAGGTGCCCTCCTCTTCGACGAAGAACATCGAGTAGTGCTCCCCGGTGGCATCATCCAGGGTCACGATCAGGTCCCACAGCTGGTCGGCGACCCACGCGTGCGAGCTGCCGTCTTGGTGCAACATCATGCCCGGCAGCGCCGAGCGCTCGCGGCGCTTGCGGTGGGTGCCACCCTGGCGCGCCTTGGGCACCAGAGCGGCTTCCTGAAGACGCTTCTTCACCCAGCTGTAGCTGCGCGCCCCGGCATGCTCGCGCCGGTACCAGCTGTGGAAGTGGCGCACGTTCCAGTCCGCATAGCGGCTGCGGTAAAGCGCCGTCAGCGCCATCACCTCGTCGACCGCAGCACGCCGCTGCGACACCTGGTTCAGCCGCTTGTCCATCAGTCCTTGCACACCCGCTTCCTCGTAACGGTTCAGATAACGCCGAAAGGTGCGCTCGCATACCCCAAGCAGCCGCGCCGCCTCCTCCTGACTCAACCGCCCCTGACACCAGCCCTCATAAGCCTCGTCAAATCTCATCCTTCGGATCTCCTGTAGCAGTTCCGTCCGCGTCATCACGCACCTCCTTCAGGTACCTATGACAACCGGACAGATCACGTACTACAAACCCGGACAGATCACGAACTCGCGACAGGGCCTGGCCGCTCGCCATGACGTCCAGGGCCGATTCCGCTACACTTTTGCACTTTTCTCGCACCGCTCCACGGCAACGAATCGCGTCCCGATGATCCTCATTCTCGAAGAAAACACCGATCCGAAGAGCGCCGAGTACCGGACGCTGCTGGAGCGACTCGCGATGCTGCCGAACATCAGGGCTCGCGTCCACCACGAGCAGGGCACCGAGCGCGGCCTGTTCGAGGTCTACCTCATCGGCAGCACGACCTCGCTCGATCTGGACGACATGCGGGCGCTGCCCTGCGTCGAGCGGGTGGTGCGCATCTCCGAGGAGTACCGCATCCTCGGCCGCCACAAGGACGAGACTCGCCCCACCCACTTCGACTACAACGGTGTGCGCTTCGGGCAGGACACCCTGAACGT
The DNA here is from genome assembly GCA_963734295.1 of uncultured beta proteobacterium. GTDB lineage: Bacteria > Pseudomonadota > Gammaproteobacteria > Burkholderiales > JAEUMW01 > JAEUMW01. The sequence goes on from CAVTGS010000012.1 coordinate 391,445, forward strand.
CTTCGCGGGCCTGTGTGCAGTCGACACGCGCGAGCACGTCGAGGCGATGATGAAGGCGCTCCGCGAGCACGGCCAGGTCTGCACGCGCATGGGAGCGTACAAGCCGCGCACCAGTCCCTATGCGTTTCAGGGGCACGGCAGGGCCTGCCTGCCTTACGTGTTCGAGCTGGCGGGCCAGTACGGCATCAAGGTGATCGCGATGGAGGTGACCCACGAGTCCCACATCGAGGAGATCCGCGACGCGCTGGAGGCGACCGGCAATCCGACCGGTGTCATGCTCCAGATCGGCACGCGCAACACCCAGAACTTCGAGCTCCTCAAGATCGCCGGGCGCCAGAAGGACTTCCCCGTGCTGCTGAAGCGCGGGTTCGGCATCACCCTGGACGAGTCCCTGAACGCCGCGGAATACCTGGCGAGCGAAGGCAACCGCCGCGTCGTGTTCGGTCTGCGCGGCATGAAGACCAACATGGGCGACCCGCACCGCAACTTCGTCGACTTCGCCCACGTGCCGGTGGTGCGCCGTCTGACGCGCATGCCGGTCTGCGTCGACCCCTCGCATTCGGTCGGTTCGCGCGCCCAGGCCCCCGACGGCCTGCTCGACATCTTCCACGTGACGGCCCAGGGCGTGCTCGCCGGGGCGAACATGATTCTCGTAGACTTTCACCCGAACCCCGCGAAGGCGCTCGTGGACGGCCCGCAGGCGCTGCTGCTCAGGGAGTTGCCGCACTTCCTGCAGGACGTGGGGATCGCGCGGGACGCCTACCTCCGGCGCGTGGAGTTGGCGCAAACGTTGCGGGAAGCTGCCTGACCGTCCGCCGGAAGAGCGCAGCTCGTCACCGGGCGGGCAGCCTTCCAACCAGGAGCAGGTACATGGGATACCGAGTCGGCGGCCGTTACATCGAGGGCTTGGACCATCTCGGCAACGGCCTGGCCTTCGCCGAAAAGATGAAGGGCGCGGTGCGCAGCGCCCGCGTTTTCAGCGATCTCACGCCCGAGGAGGGGCGTCTCCTCGCCGGTTTCCTGGAAGTGTTCCAGGTGAAGACGGGGGCCCCGTTTATCTTCGAGGGCGACGAAGGCAGCTTCATGGTCGTCGTCCTGAGCGGCCAGGTGAACGTCTTCAAGCAGTTCGACGGTGCGAATCCCAAGCTCGTCGCCTCGGTCGGCGCCGGCAAGACGCTGGGCGAGATGTCGATGATCGACGGCGAGCCCCGCTTCGCTACCTGCATCGCGGCCGAGGACACGACGTTCGCGATGCTGGATCGGAAGGCCTTCCTCGAGATCATGGAGCAGCGGCCGGGACTCGCGTCCAAGATCCTGCTGCACCTGGTGGTGCTGCTGAATCAGCGCCTGCGCCAAGCCAGCGCGAAGCTCATCGAGGTCATGGAATCCGGGGAGAAGGCAGGCCGCCGATGACGGCCGGCCGCGTCCCTGCCCAGGGCGCGCTCGGCAGTCTCGAGTACCTGGGCGATGGCACCACGGTCGCGGACGAGTTCTTCGACCTGGCGGTTACGTCGCAATTTTTCCAGGGATTCGATTGCGACGAAGTTACCGCTCTCGCGGGCTTCCTCCACGTCATGCGTGCTACGCCGGGCCTGCCGGTCATTCAGGAGGGCGGCAGCGGCGACTACATGCTGCTCGTCCTGTCCGGGCGCGTGGACGTGCTCAAGCAGGCGGAAGACGGCGGCAGTCGGTTGATGGCGACCGTCGGACCCGGCATGACCCTGGGCGAGATGTCGATGCTGGACGGCGAGCCGCGCTTCGCCACCTGCATGGCGATCGAGCCGACGACGATCGCTGTTCTGACCCGCGACGACATGCTCCGCATCATCCGGGACGAGCCGCGGCTCGGCGCCAAGATTCTCGTCAACCTCGTCACGTTGCTCTCGCAGCGGCTGCGGCGCACGAGCGCCAAATTGCTCGACCTCCTGCCGCGCGGCGGTGCGCAGTAGGGTGCGGCAGCGCAGTGCGACGCGGGGCTGGGCCAGCCTCGCCCTGTTCGGTTGGCTCATCGTCAGTGCGTCTTTGCACGCGGCACCGGTCACTCTCACAGACGACCGCGGCGTCACCGTCCAGCTCGCGCGACCCGCGCAGCGCGTGGTTACCCTGGCCCCCAGTCTCACCGAGCTCGCCTTCGCAGCGGGGGCCGGGCCCGCCGTGGTCGGTGTCGTGGCCTACAGCGACTATCCGCCCGCCGCCGCCAACCTCCCGGTCGTGGCGTCGTCCGGCGGCATCGATGTCGAAGGCGTGCTGGCGGTGAAGCCCGACCTGGTGCTCGCCTGGCGCAGCGGCAACCGGCCGGCGGACCTCGCACGGCTCGAAAAGCTCGGCATCCCGGTTTTGGTCACCGAGCCGCACCGGCTCGCCGACGTGCCCCGCATCCTGCGCCTCATCGGGCGGGCGGCCGGGACCGAGGCGTCCGCGGGAGCGGCGGCGGGCGCGTTCGAAGCCGATCTCGCCGCCCTGCGCGCCCAATACGCAGGGGCTCGTGAGGTGACCGTCTTCTACCAGGTGTGGGAGCGGCCGCTGCGCACGATCGGCGGTGCGCACATCATCGACGAGGCGATCCGCATCTGCGGCGGGCGCAACGTATTCGCCGATTTGCAGCCGCTCGCGCCGGAGGTAACGCTGGAGAGCGTGATCGCCGCCGACCCCGAAGTCGTCCTCGTCAGCGGCGGAGACGACACGGTGCCGTCGTCCTGGGCGCGGCTCACGTCGCTGCGTGCCGTCACTCGGGGCCACGTATACGGCATCGACGCGTCGCTGGTGGAGCGTGCGACGCCGCGACTCACGCAGGGCATCGCACAGATCTGCGAGCCGCTGACGCGCGCTCGGTAAGCCTCCTGGGCCGAAGCCAAAGCCGGCCCGTTGGCACAGGCGCGACTTGCCCCGGACGTTTTGCGCCGAAGGCCCCGTTCTTGCCGAATGACAATTCTCAATTTGTCTCTGCCCCCCCAATAAAACATCTTCATATCTCTATAGCATTCTTTCCGAGTTTGTTCTATCCTGCCCGTAGCGATCGGGCTACCCGATCTGCATTGATTGCGTAAGCATCCCCCTTGGCGGCGGCAGGGACGCGCCAGGGAGAGTTAAGAACTTCAAGAAGAAGGGAGGCAGGATGGGTGCGCCATTCATCACCGTCGCCGACGTGGTCGTCGACGCGTCCGCTCGTTTCGCAGATTCCGTCTTTATCCTCAACGACTTCTCGAGCACGCCGGTCAGGCTGGGTTATGGAACTGGCAGCCGTCGCGCCGGCAGTACCCTACTACCGCAGTCGGATAGCGGGACAGTCGCCTTCGTGGCCGGGGAGGTCGAGCAGACAGTCCGGATGCCGCTTCCGCCCCAGAATTATGAGCTCTACCTCGACCTGTTCGTTCCGACGGGGTCGGCGCTTGGATGATCAACCGAATTCAGCGAGCCGCACGGGGCTCCGATCGCTTCATTGGTCCCGCGCCGCGGCAGAAAGCAAGAGGGAGGAAGCCATGGAACGTCCCGGATCGCAGCAATACGCCTGCCTGTTGATAACGCTCTCAGCTACGGTGGTGTGTTCCGGCCTCGCTGCGCAGGCGACCGCCGGAAGCGCAGAGGACCGCGAGCGCGAGCTCATGCAGCAGCAGTTGAACCAGCAGGTGATGGCCGCACCGTTCTCCGTCGAAGACCAGGCGCGAATCGACGCCTACGTCAAGAACGCGATGCAGAAGGACTTGAAGCCGGTGCCGAATCCCCCGCCTTACTGGCGCCGCGGCTACACCTGCGACTCGATCCGCAGCTACGGCTGGCGCGCTTACGGCGACTGTTATTACTACTACCGCTATTACGGCCGCTACTGGTACTGACAACCACGATCACAACCCGGGGAGGGACCACCATGAATCGCCATGCCAAGCTTGTTGCCATAATCACACTTGCGATCGTGCTCGCTGGCTGTGCCGCCACGCACACAATGATCGCGAAGAAGGACCTCGACGTGCAGGCCCGCACCTCGACCGCGATCTTCGTCGACCCGGTGGCGAAAGAGCGCCGCACCGTCTATCTCGACGTGAAGAGCGGCGTGATGGAGTTTGATCGGCGCCGCTTCAAGCAGTTCGTCGTGCAACAGTTCACGGTGGCGAACGACAACGGCTACCGCATCGTCGACGAGCCCGACCAGGCGCAGTTTCTGATGGTCGCCTACGTCCTGAACCTCGAGAAGGCAAGTCCCACTGCGGCGCAGACGGCGTTAAATCAGGGCTACACGGGCGGCGCCATCGCCGGGGGTGCAATCGTCGGCGCTGCGGCGACGCAAACGTGGGCCGGCGCCGGCGTCGGTGGCCTCGTGGGCGGCGCGGCGGAGCTCATTTCAGGCGCCGCCGTGAAAGACGTCACCTACATGCTGGTGACCGACGTGCAGATTCAGGAGAAAGCACCCAAGGGCGTGCTGGTGCGCAAGGACACGCGCATCGACACGAAGGTGTCGGACGCCGGGGCGGCGAGGCAGACGAGCTCGGAGGTCAGCATGCGCAAGGAGTACCGCACGCGCATCGTGACGACGGCGAACAAGGTTAACCTGGAGTTGCCGGAAGCCGAGGAGCTCATGTTCAAAAAGACCGCCTACGCGATGGCAGGCTTCTTTTAGAGCGATCGCCGAGGAAAGTTATGTAGTACGAATATACCGGAGGCCGGCGGGCAGGAGGCGAGCAGTCGTCGGCATTGTAGAAACGGATGCTCTGGACTCGAAGGGAATTTTTACCAACGTCGAGGAGCTGTGGGCCATCTTGGCGATGCCAAGAGCCCGAAGGGAAGTCATCCCCGACGTAAGCATCCCCCTTGGCCGCGACAGGGACGCGCCACGGTGAAGCAAGAACTTCAAGAAGAAGGGAGGTAGGATGGGTGCGCCATTCATCACCGTCGCCGACGTGGTCGTCGACGCGTCCGCTCGTTTCGCAGATTTTGTTCTTCGACTCAACGACTTCTCCAGCACCCCGATAAGGGTCGGCTATTCCGCTGGCAAGCGTGGAGCCGGGATTACCCGAGAACCGCACTCGGATAACGAGGCGGTCACCTTCGCGCCGGGCGAGATCGAGAAAACGATCAGTGTGCCGCTCACCGACGGCTGGTCAGCCGAGCAGGCCGGCGCGTTCGGCCTGAACCTGTTCGTCCCGCCCGGCGTCGGCTTCGTGGTCGGGTCAACTCGGGAGCAGCCTGGAGCGGTGAGTGCGGCCTTGCTGACCGTCAGCGACCGGGCGATCGACCCAGCGGCATCGGGTGGGCGCGTTCCGCCCGACCTGTGGCGAACTCTGTCTACCTAACACACCTGTCTTACCGGGAGAGATGCCATGGCTACCACGTCAGGCGAAGTGTATGTTCACGATGGGAATGGGAAGTTTGCCTACTTCGATGTCGGGACGAACTCCGTCACGCGCACAGGCAAGCTGGACCGTCAGCTGACCGACGTGGCGTTTGGACCGGACGGGCAGTTCTTCGGCATCGATTTTTTCTCTCTCTATCGAGTCGATCCACAGACGGGACGGACCACCTATCTTCGCCGTCTGCCGGTAGGTGACGCCAACGGCCTCGATATGCGCGACAGCGACACGGCGGTGGTCACGACCATCGGGGGGCGCTGGCTCGAGATCAACACCGAAACGGGCGCCACCGAGTTCTCCACGCAGCTTCCCAACAATGCGGGCTCGGCCGGCGACGTGACGGCTTACGTTTCTGACACTTCTCGACGAACGTGGATCGTTTCGGGGGCTGGGGGTATCTTCGCTCGATGGAACTACGACAGCCTCGGCGTCGGTACGGGGAGCACACAGCGGCATGCATTGCCCGACTTCTGGGGGCTCGCTTCCGTTGGGGGTAGCAAGGATCTTATCGGGGGAGCGGGATACCAGCTCTACGCCGTCGATGCCGACAGCGGGATCGGGCATGCCATTGCCGACCTGCGCAGTTTCGGATTCAGCCAAATCTGGGGAGCGTCGTGGGTCGTCAAGCCGCCCATCCCGGCCACGTTCGAACCCCTGCAATACATTGCCTCCTACCCGGACCTCATCTCCGCGTTCGGCGCCGACGCGACGGCGGGCTTGAACCATTACGTTGCTGCGGGCCGCGACGAAGGCCGCACGATAACCTTTCACGGGCTGGATTACATCGCGTCGTACGGCGACCTGATCACCGCCTTCAGCGCCAACGCAGCCGCCGGTGCCGCCCACTACATCGCCGCTGGCCGGAACGAGGGCCGCACGGTCACGTTCGACGGACTGGATTACATCGCGTCGTACGGCGACCTTATCGCCGCGTTCAGCGCCGACGAGGCCGCGGGTGCCAACCATTACATCCTCGCCGGCCGGAATGAGGGGCGCACGGTCAGCTTCAACCCTGCGCAGTACCTTGCGAACTATCCCGACCTGCGGAAGGCCTTCGGTAACGATCAGGATCTCGCCACCCAGCACTACATCTCCAACGGATTCAGCGAGGGGCGCACCGACAATACCCCGCTTCCTAAGGCGTTCAATCTGAAGGACGTCGGGGGCATCTACGCCGAAATGGCGCTGCTATCCGAGCGCGCTTACGATAGGCGATTCTCTGCGTCGACGGCATCCGGTGAAATGCTTGATCCAGAAACCCGTAAGGCACTGGCAGGGGTCAAGGATGTTATCGGTAGCAGATGGACTCCCCTGACCGCGTCTGCCCTACACGCACCTTCGCTTCGGGACGATGGGGGTACCGATCATCCCATCCTGTACGACTATGGAATGTACGTAAATAGTGATGCAGCGGCGTTCGTCGGTGAAGCAATGGTGGACGGCAAACGGACTGCTGTCGTTGCGTTTCGGGGGACAGACAACAAATTGGCTGACATTTTGACTGGTGAGTACATCTTTCCCGTGCATTACGCAAGGTTCAATCCGCTCTTGAACGCCCTCAAGGACTACATCGCGAGGAACCACGTCAAGCAGGTCTTTGTCACCGGCCACAGTCTCGGCGGCGCGATGACCGAAATGTTCATGTATGAGAATCGACCAGACGCTGCGGATGGTACTACTCGGGGCGTTAGGTACGTTGCTGCCACCTTTGGCTCCCCCGGTTCTCCAGCGCGCAACCCCGGGTATTTGGATAGCAGGATTGTGCAGTTCCAGGACACGGTTGACGAGGTGGCAAAGGGTGGTCTTCTGGCCTATCGAAAATCAGGCCGAACGGTCGACATTGATTCACCACTGAATTTCGTAGCTCCTTTCAGTGCCCATGACATGATCCGCTATGCGGGGGAAGTGCGGAGAATGGCGCAGGCTGAACTTCCCTTCATGCCGTCCGACGCGAGCATTCCCAATAGCGCCGTTGACTCGGAACATGTGGTCATCGGCTACGCGGCAAAGCAGAACAGTCTGGATGGGGACACCCTCGGTTTCGACAGCCGTGAGTATCTAATTGGAGGGAGCGCGAATGACCGCCTCTCGGGGGGAAGCGACGTCGATTATATGGTTGCCGGCCCGGGAGACGACTCGCTTGACGGGAAGAATGGCGCAGACACCCTGGTTGGCGGGCTTGGTCACGATAGCTTGACCGGGGGTACCGACGGCGACAAGTTCTACTACGGCAGCCCAGCCGATGGAGGCGGCGGCACCGGCGACACGATCTGGGACTTCGGCAGATCCGCTGACGACAAGATCGTTATCTACAGTCCAAACTTCGGTCCGCTCGCTGGGCGGAGCGGAACGCTGCCGCTGGAGAACTTCGTCGCCGGCAGTTCTACCACTCTCCCGACGGATCGGATGCTCAAACCGAATGCGTTCTTTTCCTACAGCACGACGACTCGGCGGCTCTTTTTCGACAGCGATGGTGCGGGCAACGCGGCAACCCCTGTCACGTTGGCAACCATCAATTTCCTGAAGGCCGGTGATTCCTTGTCCAATACCGATATTTTCCTTACCACTACGCCGCTTGGATAATGACCCGAGTTTAGTGTGGCGGACGGGGACTACGCCGCGCCCGTGCTCGAAAGCATTGACACCACAGCGCCGGCCCCAGGCCGGGGCAGTAAAGAAAGGGAGAACGCCATGGTACGTCGCACACCGGAGGATCTTGCCCGCCTAGCGATCTCGCTCGTAGCAATGGTGATACTTGCCGGCTTGGCTGCAGCGGCAATCGCCGGGAGCGCCGAGGACCGAGAACGCGAGCGCATGCAGCGGCAATTGAACATCGGCGGCTTTACCCTGACCGTCAACAGTGCTCATTAATCATCGATCTGTCGAGTCTGAGCGTTCGAAATTGTCGCGGGTTTTTTGACTTGTCCGGTTTCGTAGTTCATGAATTGTCCGCTTTTGCGGTGGCGCGTGGAAAGTCGCGAAGGGCGTAGCCCGAAGCGGGTTTCCACGCGCGCGGCCGACGCGAAGCGGGCTTACGCGGCGGCCTTCAAGGCAATTTCGGGTAGCAGTGCGCCATCGCGCTCAAAACGAGCCAGAAGGCGCGGGCCGTGAAACAGCGCGAGCGAGCCCTCGGCATAGCGATGCACCGCCACCTTGGCTTTGACGTAGTGGCAGCGGTGGCGATCGGCCGGGATCTGGAGCTTGAGGTTGTCAAAGCGCACGCAGTTGTCGTGGCCCACTGTGCGCTCGAAGTGTTCGCACAGGATCTCATCGAGTGCGCCACCGACCCAGGGCACGAAGGCCGAGCCGGCTTCGCGCGCGGCCACCTGAAACTCGGCGTTGAAGGCCGGGCGATACACCTCATCGAGATAGCGGTTGGCCGCTTGCATGTCGGTGATGCCGGCGGCACGCAACTCCTGGGGTAGGCGCCCCTGGTGGGTGCCGAAGGCGCGCTCGGAACGACCGCGCGCCTCGGGCGAATAGGCTGCGATCATCGTGATGCCCAACTGCGCCAGGGCGCGCCCGAACTGGGTCGGATGCAGCTTGTCGACCTTGCCTCCGGCCTCGGGCGTGGGCCAGTAGTGGCTGCCACGGTCCGAGTAAAAGGCGCTGAACAGTCCGCGCGCCTCGATCACCTCGCGCACACCCCGCAAACTGCTCCAGGTGCCCTCCTCTTCGACGAAGAACATCGAGTAGTGCTCCCCGGTGGCATCATCCAGGGTCACGATCAGGTCCCACAGCTGGTCGGCGACCCACGCGTGCGAGCTGCCGTCCTGGTGCAACATCATGCCCGGCAGCGCCGAGCGCTCGCGGCGCTTGCGGTGGGTGCCACCCTGGCGCGCCTTGGGCACCAGAGCGGCTTCCTGAAGACGCTTCTTCACCCAGCTGTAGCTGCGCGCCCCGGCATGCTCGCGCCGGTACCAGCTGTGGAAGTGGCGCACGTTCCAGTCCGCATAGCGGCTGCGGTAAAGCGCCGTCAGCGCCATCACCTCGTCGACCGCAGCACGCCGCTGCGACACCTGGTTCAGCCGCTTGTCCATCAGTCCTTGCACACCCGCTTCCTCGTAACGGTTCAGATAACGCCGAAAGGTGCGCTCGCATACCCCAAGCAGCCGCGCCGCCTCCTCCTGACTCAACCGCCCCTGACACCAGCCCTCATAAGCCTCGTCAAATCTCATCCTTCGGATCTCCTGTAGCAGTTCCGTCCGCGTCATCACGCACCTCCTTCAGGTACCTATGACAACCGGACAGATCACGTACTACAAACCCGGACAGATCACGAACTCGCGACAGTCTGAGCGTTCGAAATGCGGGGACCGTTCAATTAAATTAAGGCAGTGCGGAGGGCAACACCATCACGGGCACCGCGGGGGACGACACGACTAACTAACGGCCTGGTGGGCGACGACACGATCAATGGCTTGGGGGGATCCGACGTGCTCAACGGGGCAGCCGGCGACGACCTGATTTACGGTGGTGCCGGCGGTGACCGAATCAGCGGCGGTCAGGGCACCGACTCGTTTTACGCGAGGCTCGACGCCACGACCGATACGACGACCGACACTTTCGTCTGGCAGTGGGGTGACCGTGGCTATCAAGGGACGCCGGCAGTCGACACCGTGTCGGATTCAGCACGCGGACGGCAGCCTCGGGCGGCGATGTGCTGGACCTTTCTGGATTGCTGCAGGGCGAATCGGCTACCGGGTTGAGCCTTTCGGAGTACCTCAATGGGGGTATCTCAATGTCCAGTTCGCTGGGGCTGACACTGAACTGCACTGAACTGCACACCAGAAGTGGTGGCAGCGCCAGTGAGGAGGACCAGATCGTGACGGTCAGCGCCGCGAACTTGTTTGCGCTATATCGTGTGGACGCGAACGACAGTCAGGCCCTCATGGGGTTGATGGTAACGCAGGGCAACTTAGTGACTTGACCGTGTCGCAGGCTTGGAGGCGTTTGGCTTTATGAGCCGACTCTTAGTAAAAGTATAGGATGAAGTGTTAACCGTAACGAATTGATCGAAAATAGACGAGCTGACCCTGCGCAGAATCAAATCTCCACCCGCGGCCCGGAATAGAGCACCGGCCCAGTCGGCAGTCCGGTCGGCGACCCGCCCTTCGGTTCGATGCTCATCGCCATACCGACAGCGCTGTCGAGCTCGGGCCATTTTTCCTTCGGCAGCCGTAGCGACTGATCGACGTCGGTGGTGACGAGTCCAAGGGAGAGCGGGGCGCGATCGCCGCCGGGCAGACACCAGAGCTCCCACGCCGTGTCGGGTGCCATTTCCGCGTGACCGATGACCCGGATGCTGAGCTCGCGCGGCTGCCGCGTTTTCGCGGCCGGCCACGAGACGGTGATGCGCGGATTCGCCTGCTGGTCCGTCATCACGACCATCATCATGGGAGGTGCCTCGGGCGCCGGCGTCTGGGCGAGGAGGACGGCGAGCACGAGGGCCGCGGCCGAGGCGAAGGTGGCAGCTCCGCGCCACAGCGCGAGGCTTTCCCAGAAGCCGGCGCGCGCGCGCTGCGGAGGTGATCCGGGCGCGCGCGCCGGTCCCGCGATGCGGTTCTCGATCTTCGTTCCACACCTCGGCGGGCGGCGCCACCTCGGGGACGGCGAGTGCCAGCGGCAGCAGACGGTCTTCCCAGGCTTCCACCGCACGCCGCAGCGCTGGGTCGTAGCGAAGCAGCCGCCGAAAGCGGGCGCGCGCACGGCCCCGCAGCGTGCCGAGCACGTACTCGGCCGCGAGCTTTTCACGCAGTGCGGGATCCCGATACTTCATTCCTCAAATCTCATTGCTGCCGAGACAGCTCTTCAGCCGTTCCAAACCTCGCCGTACCCAGGTCTTCACCGTGCCGAGCGGCGCCCTCAAGTGTTGCGCCAGCTCGGAATGCGAGAGGCCGTGAAAGAACGCGAGGGTGATGCTCTGCCGCTGGCTGGGATCCAGTGCTTCGAGGCAACGCGCGAGGCGCGTCGCATCGCTCCGCTGGGCCAGCCGTGCGAGCGGCCCCGGGGCGTCGTCGGCCGTGCCTTCCAGCATGCCCTCGAACGCTTCCGGCGTTTCCTCGCGCGGGCGCCGCAGCCAGTCCAGGCAACGGTTGCGGACGATGCTCGTCATCCACGTCATCGGTGCGCTCTTCGACGCCGTGTAGTCGCTCGCGTGGTGCCAGATGTTGACGAAGCTCTCCTGCAGCACGTCCTCGGCCCAATCCCGCCTGCGAACTATACGTAGCGCGACGCCAAACAGTTTCGCGCTGGCGCGCCGATAGAGCTCCGCGAAGGCCGCCTGGTCCTTCAGGGCGCTGCGGGAGAGAAGGCCCGCGAGCGCGGCGGGGTCGAGCAGCTCCTCCACGCCCGGATCAGGCGCCGTTGCCGCCGCGGTGGTTGACCCGCTGCCAGAGCACGTCCGGCACCTCCAGGCCGCGATTGATGACGCGGGCGAGGACGAAGAGCAGGTCGGAGAGGCGATTCAGGTAGCGCTGGAGCAGCGGCGAAAGCGTCTCCTGCGCGGCGAGCGCCACGACGCGCCGCTCGGCCCGCCGGCAGCCGGAGCGCGCGACATGGGCGAGGCTCGCGGGGCGGCTGCCGCCCGGCAGCACGAACTCCTTCAGCGGCGCGAGATCGCGGTTGAAGATCTCGAGCGCATCGTCGAGGCGGGCGAGATGCGTATCGGTGACGAGCGTAAACCCCGGGGTGGCGATCTCCCCGCCGAGATCGAAGAGGTCGTGCTGCACTTCGATCAGGCACGCGCGCACCTCCGCGGGCAGCACTTCGGCGAGCAGCACGCCGAGCGCGCTGTTGAGCTCGTCCACGTCGCCCAGCGCTTCCACGCGCGGGGCGTTCTTCGGCAGACGGGAGCCGTCGGCGAGGCCGGTCGTGCCCTGGTCGCCGGTGCGAGTCACGATCTTGGACAGTCGATTTGCCATGGGTCCGATTCCGTTGGAATGCGATGCGGAATTATAAGGGTTGCGGGGGGAAAAGACGCGTCCTCGCCCTTCAGGCTATAATTCACGGCCACGCCGCAACCGTTGCACACCTCCCATGAAGCTCGCCCAGTACGTCAAGTTCCGCGAAGAGAAGTTCGGCGGCGTCGTGTTCGAGACCCGCTCGGAGAAGGTCTACACGCTCAATCCCACGGCGGCGGCGGTGGTACGGGAGATCGAGGCGGGCCTCGACGAGCATGCCATCCCGGGCCGTTTGCGCGAACATTTCCGCGATGACGTTGGCGCGATCGAGCGCGAGGCGGTGGCGTTCATCTCGGAGCTGCGGCAAAAGGGGCTCGTGGAGGACTGACCGGTGGCGCGGAAGGCGAGCGATCGGGGCGCACACGACTTGATCCCCGCCACCACGCCGGCCGCCACCGTGACCGGCGACCTCGGCGCACCGCTCTACGTCGCCTGGCAGGTGACGAACGAGTGCAATCTCGCGTGCCTGCATTGCATCGAGGAGAGCGGCCCCGGGAAGGCGTTCGCCGACGAGCTTACCGACGCGCAGGTATTCCGCGTGCTCGAGCAGGTGATGGCGCATCGGGTGCCTTATCTGTCGTTCTCGGGCGGCGAGCCGATGCTGCATCCGCTCTTCTTCGAGATGGTCGAATACGTCTGTTCGCGCGACGGCGAGCTCAAGATCGAGACCAACGGACACTACCTCACGCCGGAGAATTGCGAGCGTCTGCAGCGGCTCGGCGTGAAGGCGGTGCAGGTGAGCCTCGACGGCGCCTCGCGCGAGACCTTCAACCGCATGCGGGTGCGCGGCGACTACGATCGCACCATCGAGGGCATTCGCAATCTGCGCGCGGCAGGCGTTCCGATCGAGATCAACTATTCGCCCACCCGCTTCAACATCCACGAGATCGGCACCGCCGTGGACCTCGCCCTCGAGCTCGGCGCCTACAGTTTCTACACCGGCCCCACGATGTACACGGGAACGCGGTGAAGACGTGGCACCTGCTCGAGCCGAGCCGCGATCAGTACCGCGATTTCTTCGCGGTGCTGCACGACAAGAGCGCCGAGTATCGGGGCCGCATGCGCGTGCACTTCCACGAGATGGGGCTGCTCGAGGAGCTGCGCTACCGCCTGCATCATCCGGCCGCTCTCCTGATCGTGCTTCCGAACGGCCTCGTCAAGCTCATCAATGCGCTGCCCTTCGTCTGTGGCGACCTGCGCACCCAGTCGCTCGCCGACATCTGGGACAATTTCCAGCGTGCCTGGCAGGACCCGCGCGTCGCCGGATTCGTCGAGGACCTCGCCGCCGATCCGGGCAAGACATCTTCGCTGCATCAATGGGTCTATCTCTGACCACACCGCCGCCGCACCAGCGGCTGGGAGCGGAACGTTCGCCGTTGCGACGCCTGCTGCTGGTCGCGAGCCTGGTGCGTTACCGCTTCTTCCTCTACGCGGGATTGGTGCCTTATCTGCTCGGCGCGGCGTGGGCGTATGCGATCGCGGGAACCTTCCACGCGCCGGTCTTCTGGAGCGGTCTCGCCGGCGTCGTGCTCGCGGTGATCGGCGTCGAGGCGTTCAACGAGTACTTCGATTCGCGCATGGGCACGGACCGGGTGTTCAACCCGGCCGACCTGCCGCCGATGTCGGACGGCGTGATGTGGCTCGGCGTCGCCGCGTTCGCCGGTGCGCTCGCGGTCGGCGTGTACCTGACGATGCTCGGCGGTTGGCCGATCCTGGCGTTCGCGCTCCTGGGCGGCGCGGCCGCGATCTTCTACGTCGCGCCGCCGATCCGCTGGGCGTATCGCGGCCTCGGAGAGACGGTGATCGCGCTCTCCTACGGACCATGGATGGTGCTCGGGAGCCTGTATCTGCACACCGGACGGCTCTCCTGGAGCGCGCTGTGGGCGTCGCTCGTGCCGGGGCTTCTCATCATGGCGCTCGCGGTCGTTAACGCGATACCGGATTTCCATCAGGACCGGCTCGTCGGCAAGCGCAACCTCGTGGTTCGCCTCGGTCGTCGCCGCGGCGTCTGGCTTTACCTCGTGCTTGCCACCGCAGGATTCGTCGCGGCCGGAGCGGGGGTCGCAGCCGGTGTCTTTCCCGCCGCGTGCCTGGCGGCGCTGCTGGCGATGCCGTTGCTCGTTGCGAGCGGGCGCTGCGCGCTCTCGACTTACGAATCGCCGCGGCAGTTCGTCCCGGCCATCCGCAGCATCGTCGCCTGTTATCTCGTTGCGGTCTCGCTCTTCACGCTCGGCATCCTCGCGAATGCCTGGGGCTGACGAGCCGCCGATTCGTCACCACACAATACGCTGTCGATAGGGAGTTCAACGTGAACGCGACCATCAGGAAGAAACGCCAAGACGATTCGCATCAAGACCTCGCATTGCTGTCCGACCACGATGTCTACCTGCTCCGCGAGGGTAGCCACGTCCGGCTGTACGAGAAGCTCGGCGCACATGTCGGCGCACTGAACGGGGTCGACGGCACCCACTTCGCGGTCTGGGCGCCGAATGCGGCGGCCGTCTCCGTGATCGGGGAGTTCAACGGCTGGCAGGGGAATGCCTTGCACGCGCGGCACGACGGCTCCGGTATCTGGGAAGGCTTCGTGGCCGGGGTGGGGCCGCACGCACTGTACCGGTATCGCGTCGTCTCGAGGCTTAACGGGCAGACGGTGGAGAAGTGCGATCCGTTCGGATTCGCGACGGAAGCACCGCCGGGGACCGCGTCGCGCACGTCGACGCTCGATTACGAATGGAGCGATGCCGAATGGATGGCGCGGCGGCATCGAGCCAACGCGCTCGACGCTCCGATATCGGTATACGAGGTGCATCCCGGCTCCTGGCGGCGCGGGGAAGGGGACCGCTTTCTCGGCTACCGCGAGCTTGCCCATCAGTTGGCGGACCACGTGCTCGATCTGGGCTTCACGCACGTCGAGCTCACGCCGGTGACCGAGCACCCGTTCTACGGCTCCTGGGGCTATCAGACGACGGGCTACTTCGCGCCGACGTCGCGCTACGGCGAGCCGCAGGACCTCATGTACCTGGTCGACCACCTGCACCAGCGCGGCATCGGCGTCATCCTCGACTGGGTGCCGTCGCACTTTCCGGGGGATGGGCACGGTCTCGCGCAGTTCGACGGTGGCCCTCTCTTCGAGTACACGGACCCGAAGCGCGGCTTCAACCCGGAGTGGAACACCTACATCTTCGATTATGGCCGCGCCGAGGTGCGTTCCTTTCTCCTGAGCAGTGCGCTGTTCTGGCTCGACAAGTATCACGTCGACGGTCTGCGGGTGGACGGCGTCGCGTCCATGCTGTACCTCGACTACGCGCGGAAGCCGGGGGAATGGACGCCGAATGAACATGGCGGACGCGAGGATCTGGCTGCAGTAGCGTTCCTGCGCGGGTTGAACGAGGCGATCTACCGCGAGTATCCGGACGTGCAGTCGATCGCCGAGGAGTCGACCGACTGGCCGATGGTATCGCGGCCGATCTATCTCGGGGGACTCGGCTTCGGCATGAAGTGGAACATGGGCTGGATGCACGACACCCTCGAGTACTTCAAGCAGGAGCCGATGTCGCGCAAGCACTTTCACGACAAGCTCACCTTCAGCATCTGGTACGCGTTTTCCGAGAACTTCATGCTGCCGCTGTCGCACGACGAGGTGAGCGACGACAAGGGCTCTCTGCTCGGCCGGATGCCGGGCGACTCGTGGCAGCAGTTCGCCAATCTCCGCCTCCTGTACGGCTACATGTGGAGCCATCCGGGCAAGAAGCTGCTCTTCATGGGAGGCGAGTTCGGCCAGCGGCGCGGATGGTCGCACGACGAGAGCCTGGAATGGGGGGTCTTGCAGTATCCCGAGCACGGCGGCGTCCACGGCTGGGTCAGGGATCTCAACCACTGCTATCGCCGCGAGCCGGCGCTCCACGAGGTCGATTTTCAGCGTGAAGGGTTCGAGTGGATCGACTGCCACGACTCGGAGAACAGCGTCCTCAGTTTCGTCCGCCGCGGCCGCAGCACGGACGACATCGTGCTCGTCGTCTGCAACTTCACGCCGATGCCGCACCTGAGCTACCAGGTGGGTGTGCCGAGGGCCGGGCATTGGCAGGAAATTCTCAATAGCGACGCGACCCTTTACGGGGGCAGCGGTGTCGGCAACTTCGGCGGCAAGCACGCGGCGCCCGTCGGCGCCCATGGACAGTTCTACTCACTCGCACTCGACTTGCCGCCGCTCGGCGTCGTGTTCCTCAAGAGCAGCGCCACGGGAGACTAAGAGATGCAGAAGACTAAAGAGATCCAGGACGGACGCGGCCGCGTCGTGATCGACCGGGTTCGGCCCGAGGTCGACGGCGGACGGTTTCCCATCAAGCGCACGGTCGGCGAGCAGGTCGTCGTCACGGCCGATGTGTTCGCCGATGGGCACGACGTGATTCGTTGCCTGCTGCGCCACCGTCCGGAGGGGACGGACGCGTGGATGGAAGTGCCGATGGAGGCTTCGTACAACGATCTGTGGCAGGCGAGCTTCAAGGTGAGCGAGCTCGGCCGCCACGTCTACACCGTGGCTGCCTGGGTCGACCGCTTCTTCACCTGGCAGCACGATCTCGCGCGGCGCAGCGACCCGAAGGACATCGCGGTCGCGATGCGGGTGGGCGAAGAGTTGGTGCTGGAGGCAGCAGGGCGCGCGCCGGGGGCGGCCGGTGCGCGCTTGAAGGAGATCGCCGCGACGCTCGGCAAGGCGACATCACCCGACGCGGGCAAACAGCTCGGTGCCGACCGCGAGCTCACCGAGCTCATGTCGCGCCACGCGGAGCGGCGCTTCGCCGTCGAGTACGAACGCGTCCTGACGGTCGTAGTGGAACCGGTGCGCGCGCGCTTCAGCACGTGGTACGAGATGTTCCCTCGCTCGTGCGTCCCGGCGCAATGGAACGCACGGCACCTTCGCCGAATGCGAGAAGCGGCTGCCGTACATCGCGGAGATGGGCTTCGACGTGCTCTACCTGCCGCCGATCCATCCCATCGGCATCGCCTTCCGCAAGGGCCGCAACAACGCGCTGGTGGCGGAGCCGGGCGAGCCCGGCAGTCCGTGGGCGATCGGCGCGGCGGAGGGCGGCCACAAGGCGGTGCATGCGGAGCTCGGCACGCTCGAGGATTTCCGGCGTCTGCTCAAGCGCGCCAAGGAACACGGCATCGACATCGCGCTCGACATCGCCTTCCAGTGCGCGCCCGACCACCCCTACGTCAAGGAGCATCCGACCTGGTTTCGCTGGCGCCCCGACGGCACCGTGCAATACGCGGAAAACCCGCCGAAGAAATATCAGGACATCTATCCCTTCGATTTCGAGACGGACGACTGGCAAGCCGCTGTGGGAGGAGCTGAAGAGCATCTTCACCTTCTGGATCGAGCAGGGGGTGACCATCTTTCGCGTGGACAACCCGCACACCAAGCCCTTCCCGATGTGGGAATGGCTGATCGGCGAGGTGAAGCGCGACCATCCCGAGGCGATCTTCCTGGCCGAGGCCTTCACGCGGCCGAAGATCATGCACCGCCTGGCGAAGCTCGGCTACACGCAGTCGTACACCTACTTCGCGTGGCGCAACACCAAGCACGAGCTGACCGAGTACTTCACCGAGCTCACGACGTCCGAGTCGCGCGAGTATTTCCGCCCAAATCTCTGGCCGAACACGCCGGACATTCTGACGGAGTTTCTCCAGTTCGGCGGGCGGCCCGGTTTCATGCTGCGGGTCGCGCTGGCCGCCACGCTCGGGGCGAGCTACGGCATCTATGGACCCGCGTACGAGCTGCTGGAGCATGTCGCGCGCGATCCGGGCAGCGAGGAATATCTCAACTCGGAGAAGTACGAGATCCGCACCTGGGACCTCGACCGGCCTGACAGCCTGCGCCACTTCATCGCACGGCTCAACCGTATCCGCCGCGAGAATCTGTCGCTTCAGTCGGACTGGAGCCTGCGCTTCCACCGTGTGGATAACGAGTCGCTGATCTGCTACAGCAAGTCTTCCGAGGACCGCCAGAATACGCTGGTGGTCGTCGCCAATCTCGATCCCCACCACACGCAGTCCGGGTGGGTCGAGTTGTCACTGCCTGGGCGCGATTTCGAGACCGACCGGCCGTACCAGGTGCACGACCTGCTCTCCGACGCGCGCTACCTGTGGCACGGCGCGCGAAACTTCGTGCAGCTCGATCCCGCCTCGACCCCCGTGCACATCTTCCGCGTGCGGCGCAAGGTGCGCACCGAGCACGACTTCGACTATTTCCTGTAAGCACCCTCCGGAATCATGTGATCGGGTTGCCAGCCGGAAACCAAGGGCTCCGCTTGATCCAGAAGCGTTGGGGCCTGATACCTTTGCATCGCTCCTCGCGTTTGTTATTGGCACATATATTGCTTGTACGCTAAAAAGAGATTCGTATATACAATGGCATCACCTTTTCGTTGACATAGAGGCTGGGTGATGCCAATAATTATCTCGCAAAAGATCGCCAACAAACTGACACAGAAACACAGCGTATCAGGAGAAGAAGTTAGGCAATGTTTTGCGAATCGAGATGGTCGTCTACTTCGTGACACCCGAGAGGATCACGCTACCGATCCGCCAACATTATGGTTTATTTCGGAAACTGACTATGGTCGTAGGCTAAAAGTAATTTTCGTCGAGCGTGGCGGGAACATCTACATCAAGTCAGCGTTCGAACCCAATGAAGTGGAGCGTCGTATATATAACAAGCACGGTAGAGGGATTACAGATTCTTAATGTAGCCGCTATCGTATTGACACCACGCGAGGGAAAAGAAATGGCCAAGCACGCAATCCGTGAAACAGATGAGGCATGGGACGAGCGGGCCTTGGGAGCGGAGGAAGAGTTTGTTGCCACAGTTGACGAGGGAACCGAGAGAAGAGTTGACGACGCTGCGTGCCTGCAGATGATCTCGATTCGGTTACAGAAGACAATGATTGAGGACTTCAAGCTGATCGCCTCCATCAATAGGGGCATTGGCTATCAGACTCTTATGCGGCAGGTCTTACAACGATTTGTTGACTGCGAAATGAAACGCATCGCACGGGAATCAATGGGCGAGAGGTCCGGCAAGAGAGACGCGGTGCGTCCCGAAACGGTCAAGAAACCCAAAGAACGGAAAGTGGCTTAGCGCAGCTCGGAGACGCTGACAGGAAAGCAACACGTCGGCGGAACGGTTCTAGAGGATTTGTGGGGCTCTCGTCGAACAAGGTGCTCCGAAACACTGACCTACTACCCAATCGTCGGCACTGAAAAAGCAGGGTTCCGTTGCTGTTGGAGGTACCAGCGCGTCACACGAGTTTCCGATACAGCGCGAGCACTTCCTGGGCGATCGCCTTCCAGCTGAAGTGCTCGACCGCGCGCCTGCGGCTCGCTTCGCCCATCGCCTTGCGCAGCGGTTCGTCGGCGATGATCCGGTTGATGGGTGCGGCGAGACTGCGGGCGAACGCCTCGGGATCGACCGCCTCGAACGGGCTCTCGCGATGCTGTTCGAACTCGACGAGGTAGCCCGTTTCGCCGGGCAGGATGATCTCCTTGATGCCGCCGACCGCGCTGCCGACGACGGGCGTCCCGCACGCCATCGCTTCCAGGTTGATGATGCCGAAGGGTTCGTAAATGGATGGACAGCAGAACACCGCGGCGTGCGAGTAGAGCTCGATCTTGGCGGCGGTGTCGACCCATTCGCGAATCCAGATCACGTTTGGCCGGGTCTTCTGCACCGCCTGCACGCAGATCGGTCATTTCCTGCCCGATTTCCGGTGTATCCGGCTGCCCGGCACACAGCACGACCTGCACGCGCTCGTCGATGTGCCGGATCGCGTTGACGAGATGGATGATGCCCTTCTGCCGGGTGACGCGGCCGACGAAGAGCACGTAGGGAACGGCGGGATCGATGCCGAGGCGCTCCAGCGTGGCGGTACCGGTGACCGGATGGAACTCGTCGGTGTCGATGCCGTTGTAGATGACTTCGATCTTGCGCTCGTCGACGTCGAAGAGCTCGAGCACGTCTTCCTTCATGCCGCGCGAGACGGCGATGATGGCATCCGCGCGCTCCATCGCGGTCTTCTCGATCCAGGTGGAAAGATCGTAGCCGCGGCCGAGCTGTTCGCGTTTCCACGGACGATGGGGCTCGAGCGAATGCGTGGTGATCACGAGCGGGAGGCCGTAGCCGATCTGCGCCAGCACGCCGCCGAAATGCGTGTACCAGGTGTGGCAGTGAACGACCTGGGCGTCGACCGGTTCGGCGTTGAAGGCGATGCAGTTGCTGAAGGCGGAGAGCGTCGACTTGAGCCCGGCGTCGGTTCGCGCGAAGAGATCGGGATCGGCGGTGAAGCCCCGGGCGACGAGATTCCCATCGTGCGACGCCTGATCGCCGAAGCAGCGCACCTCGACCTCGATCAGCTTGGCGAGCTCGCGACTCAGGTACTCGACGTGGATGCCGGCGCCGCCGTAGACGTTGGGGGGGAATTCGTTGGTGAGAAACAGCGCTTTCATTCTTGGACCTCCCGGGTTGTGTGTGGGCCGATTATACCTACCTCGCCCGGCCGGGCTGGCGGTGGCACGGCGGAGAGATCGGATGATCAGCGGGCTAGGGCAACCAGGATCTCGGGCGGAGTCGAGCGACGCAACTGGACATGCAGCCGGACCGAGCCCATCAATGCTGTAGCCATCAGGGTAGCTCGGATGTCTCATCTCGGTTCGCAGCCGTGGACGTCGCCTCGGCGGCAAGTACCGCACCAACCGGCCGCGCAATCTCAGGCCAGCCGGCACGAGCCTTCGCATCAGGGGAGAGGGTCGGGGAAACCCGAAGGCTTCGATGAGCGGGTCGTCCAGCATGGCGTGAATCGCCGAGCGAACCAGCGGCGCGACGGGCCTGGGGAACCAGGAAACGAACAGCTCGCGCGTCGCGGTCCCGATCCGTCGATTCGTCGCGTTGAACTGGAAGTGCCGCCGTTCGTACTCCCGGTTGTACGCTTCGAACGCCGCAAAGTCCGCTGGAATGCCTTTGATCCCCATGCGCCGGCCGACTTCGCGCCAGAAGTGGAAGAAGCCGAGACGTTCCTGCTCGCACATCGGCCGCCAGCCATACCGCTCGTTCCAGCGAATCGGCTCGTAGACGAAGGTGGAGAGGACGTAGAGATAGTCCTCGTTGCTGATCGCGAAGCGACGGTGGATCTGATTCATCCGCCGCAGTGCCTGGCGGCCACGGTCGCTGTCGTAGCCCCATTCCATCATCTCGCTCACGATGAGGTCCGTGTCGTCGTAGCGCTTCTGCGGGCAGGCCAGAAACTCCCCTGTGTTGTCGAGCAGACTCGAGATGCTGGGCACGCAGTAGGTGCGGAACAGCGCGAATTCCAGCGCCCGCGTCGTATCGAACGGGAACTCGTAACACGAGGAGAGAAACACGATCCGGTGGTGGTCTCGCTCGGGATCGAGCTGCCGGATCTCTTCCAGTATTCGATAACGCGAAGCGACCATCGCTGTCAACCTTTTTAGCTCTGAACGAGGTCCGCGGATGCAAGCTGCTCGTCGCGCAAGCGCTGCTCGACCAGTTCCTTCAGGCGGCGCACGCCCTCGTCCGATTGGCTCTGCATCAGGCTGCGCACATTGTCGGCCCCAGGGAGGACTTGCGCCAGCAGCGCCTCGTCGTACTCCAGCTCCCGCCGAAAGTCGATCGCATCGCCCCTCGACTCGAAAGCATACGTGATCCGGGCGGGCGAGGTGAGGGCCTGCAGCACGACGCGAGACAGGGCGAACGTGCTCCGTCACGCGCCAGGTCACGTCGAGCTCGAATCCGGCGAAGCGTACACGCTCGTGAACGATGTCGCCGAGCTGATAGGGTTGATGAATGACCCCGGAGACCGAGAGGGTGGCCGGGTGCCATTCCGGCCAGAAGCGGGCCGAGGTGACGAGATCGAAGACGGGTCCGGCGGGGCCTGTGATGCTGGTGACGCTTACGACGATGGTCATGGGCTGTCTCCGGTGCGAGGGTCAGAATTCAGGTCATCGGGAATCTCCGTGTCGATGTACGATACGCAGCGCTTACTGGATGCTCGACGATGACGGACACCGACTTACACGAATTGAACGCAAAGGGGCAGGGTGACGACGTACCGTCGCCCTGCATCAACGTCTGCGCCGTCCATCCCAGCACGGGCTGGTGCCTCGGGTGTTACCGCACCCTGGAAGAAATCGCCGCGTGGCGGGATTGCTCCGCCGACGAGAAACGCGGGGTACTGGCGCGCCTGCCCGCGCGGCGCTGGCGGCAGGGGTGATCGCTGCCATCTCCCGAGGCGCCTTCCACTCGCGCGCCTCTCATTCGAAGTTGCCCGCGTAGTTAGTCGCGGTCTAGTCCAAATGCCCTATGGTGCGCTCGCACGGCGGCGCCTACGCTCCTGCCACGCGGTTCGTCGATCGTTGGCCGCGGGTTCCAAGTCGCAGGGGAGGAGGGAATGCACATGGCGGATCAGCCCATGGTCGCGGGTGGCAGTGAGATCAAGCGCCTCGTGCTCTGTTTCGACGGCACGTGGAACACGCCCGAGGACCAGACCAACGTCTCCCGCATCTATGCGGCCATCGCGGATGTCCATGCCGGTTGCAAGGGTCAGCTCAAGTTCTACGACACGGGGGTCGGCACCAGCTCGGGCTCGAGAGTCACGGGCGCGGCCTTCGGCTGGGGGCTCGACGAGAACATCCTCCAGGGTTATTGCTGGCTCATCAACGAATACCGGCCGCTGCCGGGAGTGCCGCTGCGCGAGCCCGAACCGGACGGGGAGGTTTTCGAAGCCGGTCCGGACATCTTCATCCTCGGTTTCAGCCGCGGCGCATACACGGCGCGGAGCCTCGCGGGACTGATCAATCGCTGCGGCCTGCCCAAGCGCGAGCTCTTCGCGGGCGAGGTCGATCCTGCGACCGGTCGGCCCGAAGGCCGCGCCCACACCCAGTCGCCGATCGTGCGGCGCGCCTGGGAGCTCTATCGCGAGAAGTTCGCCGCCGGCATAGAGGGCCGCAAGCAGGCGCCGCTCGTGGCCTTCCGGCGCGACCATTCGCGTAACGTCAAGGTGCGGTTCCTGGGCGTGTGGGATACGGTGGGCGCGCTCGGCGTGCCGATGTTCTCGAACAGCGCTCTGGCCCGCTTCAGATACGGCTTTCACGACACCAGCCTGGGACGCGTGGTCGAATGCGCCTATCACGCAGTCGCCATCGACGAGCAGCGCGAGGACTACGAGGTGGCGCTGTGGGACCGTAAGCATGAGTACACCCGCGACGTCGAGCAGCGCTGGTTTCCCGGCGCCCACGCCAACGTCGGCGGTGGCTACCAGGACGATCTGCTGCCCGATCCTCCGCTCAAGTGGATCGCCGAAAAAGCCATTGCCGAGGGTCTCGAGTTCACGGACGAGCGCGGCATGCGGCTCGGAGGCCTGCGCTGCAAGCGCACCCTGCCGGAGGACTTCAAGCTGCGGGGCAACGAGTACATGTCGCCGGTGCGCGATTCCTATGCCGAATTCCTCCACGGCATCTACCGCATCGGCCGCGCGCTCAAGCCCAATGGCGGACGGTACTACCGGCCGATGCTGATCGGCGGCGCGGGCGAGACCATCGACGAAAGCGCGCACATGAAGTGGGCGGCGGATCCTTCCTACCGGCCGCCCAATTTCGCTTTCGCCGGACGCGCCGACATGAGCCCGAGGACGGGCGCATCGGTCGTCGTCACTGCGGGTCAGGCGCAGTCCGGCAATATCTGACGAGACGAGGAGAGACGAGCCATGGGCCTGTCCGGCGTGCTCGAGGCGATCATCGGCCTCGCTTTCATTTATCTCCTCGTCAGCATGTTCTGCTCGGGCGTCAACGAGCTCGTCGCACAGGAGCTCGGGCGCCGCGGGAAATTTCTGCGCGAAGGCCTCGTCAACCTCGTCGCGGATCGCTGGTTCTACCTTCGGGTCATCAACCACCCGCTGGTCGCGAGCATGTACCGCGACCTGCCGGGCAAGCCCCGCACCCCTTCCTACATTCCGCCCGGCAACTTCGTCAATGCGATGATCGATGTCGTGCTGCTCAAGGCGTCGCAGCTCGACCCCGACTTCGTACCGCGTCTCGCCCAGCCGCGCACGTTCGGCGATGTTCATGCCGCCGCGCTCAAATGCAAGGCGTTCGGCTACACCGTCGGCGATGCGATCCTGCCGCTCCTGGAAGCGTCTGAGGGCGATCTCGCCCGGGCGCGTGCGAACCTCGGAGCGTGGTACGAAAGCGGGATGCAGCGGGTCTCGGGCTGGTACAAGAAAGACGCGCGGCGCACGCTGCTCGCGATCGGCATCGCGGTCGCGGTGCTGTTCAACGTGGATACGCTGCAGATCGCGACCCAGCTCGCGCATTCCTCGGCGCTGCGCAGCGCGCTGGCCGACGCGGCGGCTCGCGTCTCGGCAACCGGGCGCGTGGAGGGGGTCGATGCCAAGCCTGGCGATGGTGCTGCAGCCGTGTCGGCGGAAGACACCAGGAAGCTCGCCGCTACGCTCGCCGAGCTCGAAGGGGCGGGGTTGCCGATCGGATTCTCCTGCCTCAGCCCGGCGAGCCTCGACCGCCGCGACGGCTTGGTTGCCGTCCTCGAGAACTGCTGGGAGCAGACGAGGCAAGAAGCGGGCGGCAACTGGCTCATCAAGATCCTGGGCTGGCTCATCACGGGGCTCGCCGTGAGCCTGGGCGCACCGTTCTGGTTCGACCTCCTGAATCGCTTCGTGGACCTGCGCGGAGCGGGCAAGAGGCCCACTCCGGCCAAGCCGGCGGATGCGTGATGGCCCTGGAACGCGCTGCGAAGTCGACGCTCTCACGGCACCTTGCACTCGTTCGCATTGCATCTATACTGAAAGCCAGTGCGCCGGCAGACGATGCGCTTGCAGGCGCCGCGATATCGACGGCAAGAAGCGACTCACAGGGAGCAAAAATGACAAGGACTCACCCAACACTTCTTCCAACGCTGCGGCATCGGGCATCGCTGAGGGGGCACGTTCCGGCGATGCGACATGGGCGCTGGCTCGCACCTGCCGGACTGATTCTTCTTTTGGCGATGCGCGGTGCCGCGGCAGCGGACGTCCTGACGCAGCACAACGACAACGCGCGCACTGGCGCCAATGTCGGTGAGACCATCCTCAACACGGGAAACGTCAAGCCGGCCACGTTCGGCCGACTGTGGACGCTCTACGTCGACGGTCAGATCTCGGCGCAGCCGCTCTACGTTTCGCAGCTTCCCATCGACACCAGCACGAATCCGGGCACGCCGCTCGTACAGGGCACGTTCAATGCCCTGGTCGTTGCGACCATGCACAACACGGTCTACGTCTACAACGCCGATGCCGAGAATCGGCTCCCCGACGGCAAGACGAAGCCGCTCTGGGCTACGTGGTTGGGTCAGCCACGGGCGAGCGGCAACGATATCGACATGTGGGGCACCAACGACCCGGAATGGGGCATTCTGGCGACCCCGGTGATCGACCCCCAGAAGACCACCCTGTGGGTCGTCTCGTGGCACGACGATGCGGGCACCAAGCGCTACCGGCTGCACGCGCTGAATCTCAAGGACGGTTCGCCGCGGCGCCCCGCGATCGTCATCGGCGGTGACGCGCCCGATCCGGGCCAACCCTGCAACTATCCCAGCGGCTACAATCCGTGCAAGCAGAAGCAGCGACCGGCACTGCTGCTCGACCGCGGGGTCGTCTACGTGGGTTTCGGGGGCGACGGGAGCCGCGGGTCGCTCTTCGCGTACGACGCCGCGACGCTGCAGCAGCGTGCGTTCTGGTCACCCACCCCGACCGGCAACGACGGCGGCATCTGGCAGTCCGGCAAGGGGCTCGCGGCGGATGCAGATGGCAACGTCTATCTGATGACCGCCAACGGGACCTTCGATGCGAACACCGGTGGTCCGAATTACGGCGAGAGCTTCGTCAAGCTGCGGCTGGAAGGCAACGCGCTCGTCGTCAAGGACTATTTCACGCCGTGCAACCAGCAATTCCTCTCGAGCGTCGATCTCGATCTGGGATCGAGCGGGCCGGTCCTGATCCCCGGTACCAACCTGCTGTTCAGCGGGGGCAAGGAAGGCATCATGTATCTGCTGTCGCGCACGAACATGGGCAAGTACGCCGCGAGCCCGACCGCCCCGAACTGCAAGAACCCGAACGCCGTGCAGGAGTTTCCGGCCACCGACATGCACCACTTTGGCGCGGGAACTTGGTGGGGACACATGCACGGGACGCCCGTCTTCTGGAAGGGTCCGGACAAGTCGCGCGCCTATGTGTGGGGGGAGAACGACCACCTGAAGGCGTACACGTTCGCTCAAGGCAAGTTCGTCGACGTCGCGACGCCCAAGCGAAGCACGTTCAGCGCGCCGCAGGAGAGCATGCCCGGGGGCATGCTGTCGGTTTCGAGCAACGGCACGAAGGCAGGCACGGGCATCGTGTGGGCGGTAGTGCCCATCGACGGCGACGCCAACAAGGCGCGCGGGGTGCAGGGCATCGTATTGGCTCTCGATGCGCAGGATGTCTCGAAGCAGCTCTGGACGAGCGAGCTATCGGGTGCACGCGACCGACTCGGGCTCTTCGCCAAGTTCGTGCCGCCCACCGTTGCCGGCGGCAAGGTCTTCGTCGCCACCTACGGCGACAAGGAGCCGAACGTGCGGCCCGCGCAGTTGCCGGCGCGCCATTATGTCGCGGTCTACGGTCTGCTGCCGAATCCCCCGCACCAGAAACCGATCGTGAACCAGGGCGGCGAGGACGTCGCCGTCACCAAGGCGGGCGCAACGCCGCCGTTCACACTCAACGCGGGCGTGTGTCCGCCAGCCGATCCGGGGAACGTCGACTGCACGGCGGCGCTGAGCCAGGCGCTCGGGGCGCCGAGCCTGCATAACGTGATCGTTCCGTCGGGTTATGATTTCGCCGGATGCGAGGTGCTCCGGGTGACCACGGCGAGCAAACAGGGCGGTCTCGCGAATGCCACGGGGATCGGCTGGTACAGCGCGGAGGCCACGGCCGGCGCGCAGGCCATGACCACCGGGCGTTTCGTACCGATCGTGGAGCTCAAAGAGGTGGGAACCGCGACCCTCAAGAACGGGTCGCCGGCGATCCTGCACGAGTTTGTCGGTGTTGCGAACTGCTCCGCCGGGCAGGCGTCGTTCGACAAGCTGTTCAAGCCTTACATGCAGTTCGAGAACGCCCCGGACGGCAAGATCTACCGCAACTGGGACGTTGCCAAAAATTACCGCATCAGCCGCGCTTTCCCGCAGTTCGACCGCAGCGGCGACGTACTGGCGCCTTGAGATCATGAAACCTATCGCACGCAAACGTACCTCGATCGGGCTGGCCGCCGCGCTGCTCGTTGCCGCGCACGCACCCGCACGGGCGATCGACGTGTCGCCGCCGCCCATTTTGCAGTGGTTCGAGTCGTCGTACCGGACGGTAGAAGCGCGCACCCCCGACATCTTCATGGCGGGGTACGGCTTCGTGTGGCTGCCCCCGCCCTCCCGCGCCGACACCGGCGACCAGAGCGTCGGCTACGACGTCTACGATCGGTTCGACCTGGGACGCCCCGGCCGGCCGACCCTCTACGGGACGGAGACCGGGTTCAAGAATCTCGCGAGGATGCTCCACCGCGCGGGAATCGACCTGCACGTCGACTTCGTGATGAACCACAACGGCTATTCCCAACTGAATACGCCGGGCTTCGTCGCGGCGGGCGGCTACCCGGGGCTCGCGATCACGCTGCAAAACGACGTCGATGGCGACTTCCACTCCGCCTTCGCGGGGGGCGAGCAGTACGAACGCCTCGCAGGGCTGATCGACATAGCGCACGAGAAGAACCATCAGTTCGTCAGGAGCCCGGTCGATCCCAACGACAATCGCAACATTCCGGCCGGCAAGACCCCGGCCTTCGGCCGCCTGGCGAACGTCCCCGATCCCGGGAACCGCCGCTTCTACCCGCAGCAGGGCCACGACACGATCATGCTCTTCGACCCGAAAACGGGCCAGAGCAACATTGCGGTCCACGCGTTCAATCCGACGAACCCCATGGGCGGCGATGCCGTGGTCGAGAACGGGACCGGCTATCTCATGCGCAACGCGCAATGGATGATCCAGGTGAACGGTGTCGACGGGCTGCGCATCGACGCCGCGAAGCACGTGCAGGGATTCGTGCTCGACTTCATCGACCGTGCCGTCTACCGGCAGAATCCGCGGCGGCTCCTGGACGGCAGCCAGAAGGACGTCTTCACCTACAGCGAGGTCTACGACGCGAATCCCGCGGTGCTGCTGCCGCACGTGCGCAAGGATATCAATCACGCCGATCCCGGCCGCATCGGCGGCAACCGCGACACTCTCGACTTCAAGCTCTACTTCGCACTCAAGGAAAACCTCGAAAGCACGGGGTCCGCAAACGCGTGGCAGACCATCAAGAGCGCAGCGCTCGACATGTCGGACGACGGTTTGCACAACGGCTCGGCAGGGGTCACTTTCGTGCAGAGTCACGACGTGTTCAAGCCGTTCGCGCTCGAGCACGCGGCGCAGGCCTATACGCTGATGATGCCGGGCAACACGGTCGTGTACTTCAACGGCAAGGAGTTCGGAGAGCGCGATTTCCCGAAGCCGGGCCGCAGCGATGCGCTGAGCGTGCGCAAAGGCAGTTTGCTCACGCGGCTCGTCGCGGCGCGGAACAGCCACGGGCGAGGCAATTACGTGGAGCGGTGGGATGGAACCGACGGCCTCTTCGCCTTCGAGCGGGAGTCGTCGGCGATCGTGCTGCTGTCGAACCGCGGCGATGCGGGATTCGATGGCCGCACCCTCACAAACGTGGGATTCGCTCCCGGGACCCTGCTGATCGAGCTCACCGGCAACGCTTCGGACGCGCGCATCAATCCGGATCGCGGCGGCGGCCGCCGCGACGTGCCGGAAGTGGTGCGCGTCTTCAACGAAGGCGGCGTGAACAAGGTCAACGTGCGCTTTCAGCGTCCGGGGACGATCGACCGTCAGGGGCGATTCGATTTCCACGGGCGCGGCCTGCTCGTCTACGGGCTCGCCGCGCCGCAGGCACCGCGCGGGGTGGAGCTCACGAACGTCGCCAAGGTGCTGCCGGGGAAGGGCGATCCCGAGTCCGACCGCGACAACGGCATGCAGCGGCAGACCGATCTCAGCGTCATCACCGCGGACGAATTCGAGGTGCGGGTGCGTACGCGGCCGGTGCGGCTTCTCGGCTCGAATGAGTTGCGCGACGTCTGGGCCGACGGCGATCAGGCGATGCTGAGGGTCGACGCGGGCCGCGATGTCAACGGCAACGGCAAGGTCGATTTCACCAACCCCGGCGACACGGCCTACGGCTTCGAGCGCTTCCGCGGCAAGAGCAGTCCGCTGATCGGGCCCGGCGGCGTCGGGGCGCCCCGCGGCGACGGCGAGTTCCGGCAGGTCGTCGCCGCCTCCAAGCTGGAGGAGGGCGTCCATTTCCTCACCGTGCGCGCGTGGCGCCATCGCACCGACGGCGGCCCCGCGGTCTTCAGCGACTTCAAGCGCGTCGTCTATGTCGATCGCGTGCCGCCGAAGAGCCGGGTCGAATCGGTGCGATCGGCAGGCGGGGGGATCGACATCGACGTGCGCTCGATCGATGGCACCGGCGAGCGGGTGTATGCCTTCGTCGACCTGCCCGCGAACATGAGCGAGCAGGCGATTCTCGCGCGCGTCGACAATGGCGAAGGGCAGCTCGCGCGGGTGGACCGCGATCTTTTCCGGGCGCACTTCACCGGCCTCGCAAGCGGGAGCCACGCGCTCACCATTCGCGACCTTCGAGCCCACGGGCAGGCGCAACATCCAGCGCGAAACCGTGACCGTGCCGTAGGGCGCGGCGCCGCGACTTCGCGGCATTCCCTCCGCTTCTTCAGTGTAGCGCTGCCGGCCGACACGTCCGGCGCGCACACGTCTGCCTCGCCGGCGAGAATCCGAGCGGTCTTGCCTTTCCGCCTCCGGACGCCCGCTTCCATTACAATTGCTGCAGTGCCACAAACGGCGGCGGGGACACGGCGTTCCTCGAACTGCCCGGCAAGGGAGATCGAATGGCGAACGACGAGAGTCACAAGGCAGACCTGCGCACGCTCATCCTCGGCACCATCGGGGTCGTGTTCGGCGACATCGGGACGAGCCCGCTCTATGCGCTCAAGGAGACGATGGCGGGCCATCACCCGATCGCAGTTGCGGAGGCGAGCGTCCTCGGCGTGCTGTCGCTGATCTTCTGGGCGGTGATGCTGCTCGTGTCCGCCAAGTATGTCGCGCTCATCATGCGGGCGGACAACCGCGGCGAGGGCGGCAGCCTCGCGCTGCTGGCACTCGTGATGGGGCTCACGAAGAATTCCCGCTGGCGTCCGGTCGTAACCGCGCTCGGCATCTTCGCTGCGGCACTTTTCTACGGCGACAGCATGATTACGCCGGCGATCTCTGTCTTGAGCGCGGTGGAGGGGCTCGAGGTGGTCACACCCGCGCTCAAGCCCTATGTGCTGCCTATCACGTGCGCGGTCCTGGTGGTGCTGTTCTGGATCCAGAGCCGGGGTACCGGGGCCATCGGGTTGCTGTTCGGCCCGATCATGTGCGTGTGGTTCGCCTGCCTCGGCGTGCTGGGCACGCTCAGCATCGTGCAGACGCCTGCGGTGCTGCAGGCCCT
This sequence comes from uncultured beta proteobacterium, assembly GCA_963734295.1. Classification (GTDB taxonomy): domain Bacteria; phylum Pseudomonadota; class Gammaproteobacteria; order Burkholderiales; family JAEUMW01; genus JAEUMW01. Next base: position 422,436 of record CAVTGS010000012.1, read on the forward strand.
CAATCCTGCCTTCGCGGTGAGCTTCATCGTCGCCAACCCGGCGCAGAGCTTTCTCGCCCTCGGGGCGGTCGTGCTTGCGGTCACCGGCGGCGAAGCGCTCTACACCGACATGGGCCACTTCGGACGGTTCCCGATCCGACTCACCTGGTTCGGCTTCGTGATGCCGGCGTTGATCCTGAACTACTACGGGCAGGGCGCCCTCCTGTTGCGCGAGCACACGGCGGTACAGAATCCGTTCTTCCTGCTCGCGCCGACATGGGCGCTGCTGCCGCTGGTGATTCTTGCGACGATGGCGACCGTCATCGCCTCGCAGGCGGTGATCTCGGGATCGTTCTCGGTCGCGCGCCAATCCGTGCAGTTGGGTTACCTGCCGCGCATGGCGATCGTCCAGACCTCGCACCAGGAACGCGGGCAGATCTACGTGCCGTTCACCAACCTGACCCTCTTCCTCGCGGTGATGGCACTGGTGATTGGCTTCCAGTCCTCGAGCAATCTGGCCGCGGCCTACGGCATCGCGGTTACCGGCACGATGATGATCGACACCATCCTGGTTACGTTCGTGGTGCTGCTGATGTGGCGGTGGAACAAGTGGCTTGCGTTGCCGCTGATGGCGGCGTTCTTCATCGTCGACTTCGCGTTCTTCAGCGCCAACATCGTCAAGGTCGCGCAGGGCGGATGGTTTCCCCTGTTCATCGGGATGCTGTCCTTCACGGTGCTCATGACCTGGAAACGCGGGCGGGCGTTGTTGTTCCGGCAGATGTCGAGGCTCGATGTCTCGGAGGCGACGTTCCTTGCAGGCATCGACAACAGTATTCCGCGGGTGGCACGCACCGCGGTGTTCATGACGGCGCGCGCCGATTTGATCCCATCGGCACTGCTCCATAATCTCAAGCACAACCTGGTACTGCACGAACGCACCGTGATTGCCACGGTCATCACGGAGGAGATCCCCTACGTGCCGGAGGGGCGGCGTGTCGAACTGACTTCGCTCGGCAAGGGGTTCTTCCGTCTGCTGATCCGCTACGGATTCATGGAGGCGCCCAACGTGCCCGCGGCGCTCGAGCTTTGTCGAAGCAGCGTATTCCCGGTCGACTTGAAGCAGGTGTCGTTCTTCGTGAGCCGGGAGACCATCCTGCCCAGCCTGCAGCCTGGAATTTCGATCTGGCGCGAGAAGCTCTTCGCCCTCATGTCGCGGAATGCGCAGAACGCCACCGACTTCTTCAAGATCCCGACCGACAACGTGGTGGAGCTCGGCACGCAGGTCGAGATTTGAAGGTGTGGCGCGGGTCTGCGTAATGGGTTCTAATCGCCCTTCTCGCCGCACTCGACGACCATGATCACGAAGCTCGCAAGTGCACTCGGCCGCCTCCCGCGGCGCTGGCGATCGCGCGTCGCGGCGCTCGCCGGGGCGTTATGCGTGGCGCTTCCCGGCGCGGCATTGGGAGAGCAGGATGCGGCCAAGCGTATCCGCGACGAGCTCGCGCTGGTGCAGCAGGAGCAGCAGGCGGTCTTCCAGCAGTTCCAGATGGTGCGCGAGCTGCGCAACGAGCTGCTCGCGCCCCCCGCCCAGCAACCCGCGTTGAGCGGTTACGGCATGGGGCAGCCGTTGCCCAGCTACGAAGATCAGGTGGCCGCCCAGAAGGAGCGGGACCAGAAGCTCACGGCCTACGGGCAGGAGATGGAGCAGCTCTATGCGCGCTATCAGGAGCTCGACGGGCGGCGCAAGTATCTCATCGATGAGCTTGGCCAGGCCGGCGCTCGCCGTTAGGGCCGCCGCAGCAGGCCGCACTTTCTGCTTCCCGCTTTCTATAATTCGATCAGCCTGTCCGGTCGGTGCGACGCGGTCGTGGCGGTCCGGAGGCTTGCGAGGAGGGGCACCATGGGTCGGAAGTCCATCGATTGCCGCGAATACCCGAGCGAGATGAACTGCACAGTCATGCTTTCGGCGGACAGCGAGGAAGAGCTTCTCGCCGCGGCGGTACAGCACGCCGTCGCCGTCCACAAGCACGAGGACACCCCCGAGTTTCGCCAGCAGCTCAGGCAGCTCTTCAAGGACAGCCCGCCGGCCGCCTGAACGCGCCCGCGGCCGGCGTCACCCGCTTCGAGTAGGGGATTGCATCGTTGTGCGCGAAGGAATAACTTACCGACTGGATAGTTATTTCACGCCAGATCGATGTTCTGCAGTCCTCCGAGTATTCACCGCCGCGGTGGGGTGCTGCGCGTGCTCTTCCACGCGTCCATCGCGTCGATCGTGCTCATCCTCGCGAGCTGCTCCGAGGCGGGACGGAGCGCTTACCAGGGCTACGCGGAAGGCGAGTTCGTGCGGGTGGCGGCACCCTTTGCGGGAAGTCTGACGACGCTCGCGGTCGCCCGTGGCGCGCAGGTCGAGCCCGGTGATCTGCTGTTCGTGCTGGAGCGGGAGAACGAGGCTGCCGCACGTGTCGAAGCCGAGGACCGGCTCAAGCGGGCGCAGGCGCAACTCGACAATCTGAAGAAGGGTAAGCGGGTACCCGAGCTGGAGGCGATCCAGGCGCAGAAGACGGAAGCCTTGGCCGCTCTCCGACTTGCCGAGGCCCAGCTCAAGCGGCAGGAGCGGCTGGCGGCGTCCGGCTTCATTTCCCGCGACGCGCTCGATCAGGTCCAGAGCACCGTGGCGCGGGAGCGGGCCCGGGTCGCGGAATACGAAGCGCAGCTCAAGACCGCCCGGTTGACCGCGCGCGAGGACGAGATCCGCGCCGCGGAGTTCGACGTGGCGGCCGCCCGCGCTGCGCTCGCGCAAGCGGAGTGGCGGCTGTCCCAGAAGTCGGTGACGGCTCCCGCCGGCGCGTTGGTCCACGACACGCTCTACGTGCAAGGGGAGTGGGTCCCGGCCGGCGCGCCCGTGTTGTCCCTGTTGCCACCCCAGAACATCAAGGTCCGCTTCTTCGTGCCCGAGCGCGATCTCGGCCGCATTCGCGTGGGAGACCGGGTGCTCGTCTCCTGCGACGGCTGCCGCGAGACGGTCAGCGCGCCCATCACCTATGTTTCGCCCCAGGCGGAATACACGCCCCCCGTGATCTACAGCCGGGAAACCCGCGCCAAGCTCGTCTTTCTGGTCGAAGCGCGGCCCGCGCCCACGGACGCAACGCGGTTGAAACCCGGCCAGCCGGTCGACGTGATGCTCCAACCATGAGCGTGCTGGCGGCCGCGCCTGGCGACGGCGTGATCGACGTGCGGGGTCTCAGCAAGAGCTTCCGCGGCAGGCGGGTCGTGGACGACTTCACCATCCGCGTGCAGCGCGGCGAGATCTTCGGTTTCCTCGGACCGAACGGGAGCGGCAAAACGACGACCATCCGCATGCTCTGCGGGCTGCTCACGCCCGATGCCGGCAGCGGGACCTGCCTCGGTCACGACATCGTCCGCGAGACCGCCGCGATCAAGCGCGAGGTCGGCTACATGACTCAGAAGTTCGGCTTGTACGAAGACCTCACCATCCGCGAAAACCTCGATTTCATCGCGCGCCTCTACCGCATCCCCGCGCGCGCGGACGCCGTTCGGCAAGCCCTCGAACGTCTCGGCCTCGAGCATCGGCAACACCAGCTGGCGGGCGAGCTCTCGGGCGGCTGGAAGCAGCGGCTGGCGCTTGCCGCGTGCCTGATCCACGAGCCTCAGCTGCTGCTGCTCGACGAGCCGACGGCAGGGGTCGACCCGAAGGCGCGCCGGGACTTCTGGGACCAGATCCACGCGCTCGCAGGCGAGGGCATGACGGTCCTGGTGAGCACCCATTACATGGACGAGGCGGAGCGCTGCCACAAGCTCGCGTATCTCGCCTACGGCCGCCTGCTGAGCCAGGGCACGGCACGCGAGATGGTCGAGCAGTCGGGGCTCGCGACCTGGTCCGTCGCGGGCGCGACGCTTGCGAGCCTGGCCGACGAGATTCGCAACAAGCCGGGGGTCGAGATGGTGGTGCCGTTCGGCGCAGCGCTTCACGTCAGCGGCACGGATGCAGCGCGCCTCGAGGAAAGTGTCCAGCCTTACTTCGGCCGGTCCGATCTCGCGTGGGCGCGGACCGAGCCGGGATTGGAAGACGTGTTCATCAAGCTCATGGACGCAGCGCGAGACAACTTCGAGCGATGAGCGCCCGTTTCTCCTGGTCGCGGATCGCTGCCATGCTGGCGAAAGAGTTCATCCAGTTGCGCCGCGACCGGCTTACGTTCGCCATGATGGCCGGCATCCCGCTGCTCCAGCTCGTGCTGTTCGGCTACGCCATCAACACCGATCCCAAGCACCTGCCGACGGCCGTGCTCTCCGCTGACCAGAGCCCGTTCTCCCGCAGCTTCGTGCGCGCGCTGGAGAACAGCGGCTATTTCAGGATTGTCGACAGCATCGACAGTGAAGCCGACGCGAACCGTCTGCTCGCGTTGGGCGACGTGCAGTTCGTCGTCACCATTCCCGAGAACTTCTCGCGCAAGCTGCAGCGGGGCGAGCGCCCGGTGCTGCTGGTGGAGGCGGATGCCACCGATCCGGCCGCGACCAGCAATGCCATCGCAGCCTTGCTCAACCTGAATCAGACGGCGCTCAAGCGCGACCTCGAAGGCGGCCTCGCGCGGTTGCAGAACGACCTCCCGCCGTTCGAGGTGCGTGTGCAGCGGCGCTACAATCCCGAGGGCATCACGCAGTACAACATCGTGCCGGGGCTCATGGGCGTGATCCTGACCATGACCATGGTAATGATGACCTGCATCGCCGTGACCCGCGAGCACGAGCGCGGCACGCTCGAGAATCTGCTCGCCACGCCGGTCAAGCCGGCAGAGGTGATGCTGGGCAAGATCTTTCCCTACATCATCATCGGCTACGTACAGGTCACGCTGATCCTCGGCGCTGCGATCCTGCTCTTCGATGTTCCGTTCCTCGGCAGCCTCACGTTGTTGTCCTGCGCGCTGGTCCTGTTCATGGCGGCGCACCTCGCGGTGGGCTTCACCTTCTCCACGATCGCCAAGAACCAGATGCAAGCGATGCAGATGACCTTCTTCTTCTATTTGCCCTCCCTGTTGCTGTCCGGCTTCATGTTCCCGTTTCGCGGCATGCCATCGTGGGCGCAGTGGATCGGCGAAGTGTTCCCGCTCACGCACTTCCTGCGTATCGTGCGCGGCATTCTGCTGAAGGGCAACGGTCTCTCGGAGATCACGCCGAATCTGTGGCCGATTGCGCTATTCCTACTGATCGTGGCGACCGTCGCGCTGCGCCGCTACCGCGAGACACTGGACTGATCGGCGATGACCCACGCCCACAACAAGTCCGCACCGCGTTGGCTGCGCCGCAAGGACGATCGCCCCGCCGAGCTCACCGCCGCGGCGCTGCAGCTCTTCGTCGAACGCGGCTACGCCGCCACCCGGCTCGAGGATGTCGCGGCGCGCGCCAGCGTGAGCAAAGGCACCCTCTACCTCTACTTCCGCAACAAGGAAGAACTCTTCAAGGCGGTGGTCCGCAAAGGGCTGGTCGAGACCATCGAAATGGGCGAGGCCCTGGTCGCGGAGTTTCGCGGCGGCGCCCCCGAACTCCTGATCCTCTTGATCCGGGGGTGGTGGGACGCGCTCGTGCAGTCGCCCTTCAGCGGCATCCCGAAGCTCGTCATCGGCGAGTCGGGCAATTTCCCCGAGCTCGCACAGTTCTATTTCGAGGAGGTGATCGAGCGCGGCTCCCGTCTCGTCGAATCGGTGCTCGCCCGCGGCGTCGAGGCGGGCGAGTTCCGCGCCCTCGATCCGCATCACCTTACGCGCGTGGCGATCGCTCCGGTCGTGATGGCGGCCTTGTGGAAGCACTCGTTCGGACGGCTCGAAGTGCGCGACATCGCCGAGGATGCGTACCTCGACACTCATCTCACGGCGCTCCTGACGGGCATCGCGACGCGACGCGACCAAGGCGGGTGCAGGCGACCGGCCGGCCACGACTACCCGAGGGAAGACATGAGGAAAGACATGAGGATCGCGCGCTCGCTGGTGCTGCTTGCACTGCTGGCACTCGCCGGCTGCGGGAGGGAGGAGGCGCGGCCGCAGGCAGCGCAGCCGGTGCGGGTCACGTCGGCCGTGATTTCCGATCAGCGCCTGCACGCGAGCTACTCCGGCGATGTCCGCGCCCGCTACGAAGCGGATCTGGGCTTCCGCGTCGGCGGCAAGATTCTGGAGCGGCAGGTGGAGGTCGGCAGCTCGGTCAGGTCCGGCGACGTGCTCGCGCGCCTCGATCCGCAGGACCTGCAGCTCAACATCCTGTCCGCAAGATCGCAGCAAGAGGCCGCGCGCTCCGACTACGAGCAGGCGAAGGCGGATCTGGAGCGGTACCGCAACCTGCTCAAGAAACGCTTCATCAGCGAGGCGGAGTTCGATCGCCGCGAGAATCAGTACCGGGTCGCCAAGGCGCGGCTCGATCAGGCACAGGCGCAGCTCGGCGTGTCCCAGAACCAGGTGGCGTACGCGACGCTCAGCGCCGACGGCGACGGCATCGTCACGGCCATTCTCGCCGAGGCAGGGCAGGTGGTGTCGGCAGGGCAAACGGTGATGCGCATGGCGCGCGGTGACGAGCGCGAGGTGGTGATCAGCGTGCCCGAGAACCGGCTCGACGAGCTCAAGGCCGCGAACGACATCCGGGTCACCCTGTGGGCCGACCGCGGCGTCAACTACCACGGTCGGGTGCGGGAGGTTTCGCCGGGCGCCGACGCGGTGACCCGCACCTACACGGTCAAGGTGAGCCTGCTCGACGCCGATCCCCGCGTGAAGTTGGGCATGACCGCCAACGTGCTCCTCGGCAGCACGCGGCCGGACCAGGCGATCGAGCTGCCGCTCACGGCGCTGCACCGCAAGGACGGGACTGCCGCGGTCTGGGTGGTCGATCCCGCGAGCGCTACGGTGACGCTCACGCCGGTGCGCCTCGGCGAGTATCACGAGAACACTTTCACCGTGCTGGAAGGGCTCAAGCCCGACGACCTCGTGGTGACCGCGGGCGTGCACAAGCTCGTTCCCGGGCAGAAGGTCAAGGTGCCGATGCGGGGCGCATCGTGAGGGATCTCAACCTTTCGGAATGGGCGCTGCGCCACCGGGTGCTGACGCTCTACCTCATGGCCGCGCTCTTGGTCGCCGGCGTGTTCGCCTATTTCAAGCTGGGTCGCGCCGAGGACCCCGATTTCACGGTCAAGGTCATGGTGGTGCGCACGCTGTGGCCGGGCGCGACCGCCGCCGAAGTGGAGCAACAGGTCACCGACCGCATCGAGAAGAAGCTGCAGGAGACGCCCTCGCTCGATCATGTGCGCAGTTATTCGAAGTCCGGGGAGTCGCTCATCTTCGTCACCCTCAAGGACTCCACCCAGCCGCACCTCGTGCCGGGGACCTGGTACGAGGTGCGCAAGAAGGTGAGCGATGTCCGCGATCGGTTGCCCGGCGGCGTACGCGGACCGTACTTCAACGACGAATTCGGCGACACCTTCGGCACCATCTACGCCTTCACCGGCGACGGCTTCACGCACGCCGAGCTCAAGGACGTGGTGGAGGAAGTGCGGCAGACGCTGCTGCGGCTGCCGGACGTGTCGAAGGTCGACCTCGTCGGCGTCCAGGACGAGAAGATCTTCATCGAGCTCTCGCACAAGAAGCTCGCCACCCTCAACATCGACCCGCTGCTCATCTTCAACACGCTGCGCGGGCAGAACACCGTGGCCCCGGCGGGCAGCGTCGAAACCGCGAGCGACCGCATCCACATGCGCGTCACCGGCGACTTCGAGTCGATCGAGAACGTGCGCGAGATCGGCATCCGCGCGAACGGGCGGCTGTTCCGGCTAGGCGATATCGCGAACGTGTACCGCGGCTACGTCGACCCGCCCACGCCCAGGATGCGCTATCGCGGCCAGGAGGCGATCGGGCTCGCGATCTCGATGGCGCGCGGCGGCAACGTGCTCGCTCTGGGCGAGAATCTGGACCGCGCGGTGACGGGGGTGAAGGAGCGTCTGCCGGTGGGGATCGAACTGCACCAGGTGGCGGATCAGCCGCGGGTCGTCGAGCGATCGGTGAACGAATTCATGCAGACGCTCCTCGAAGCGCTCGTCATCGTGCTCGCCGTGAGCTTCGTGAGCCTGGGGGTGCGCGCGGGCATGGTGGTGGCCCTGTCGATTCCGCTGGTGCTCGCGGTCACGTTCCTCTTCATGCTGATCTTCGGCATCGCGCTCCAGCGCATCTCGCTCGGCGCGCTCATCATCGCTCTCGGCCTGCTCGTCGACGATGCGATCATCTCGACCGAGATGATGGTGGTCAAGATGGAGCAAGGCTGGGATCGCGTGCGCGCAGCGAGCTTTGCCTATACGACCGCCGCCTTGCCGATGCTGACCGGCACGCTCGTGACGGCGGCGGGGTTCATTCCGGTGGGATTCGCGCGGTCCGCCGCCGGCGAGTACACCTTTTCCATCTTCGTGGTGGTGGTGACGGCGCTGCTCGTTTCGTGGATCGCCGCGGTGGTCTTCACGCCGGTGATCGGCGTGCGGATCCTGCCCGACTACGCGAGGAACGGCGGCCACGACGTCTACGCGCGACCCTTCTACCGGCGGTTGCGGCGCAGTGTCGAATGGTGCCTCGTGCACCGCAGAACGGTCATCGCCGCCACGGCGGCGCTGTTCGTGCTGGCCTTGGTCGGCTTCCGCATGGTGGAGCAGCAGTTCTTTCCGTCCGCGAACCGTCCCGAGCTGCTCGTGGACCTCTGGTTGCCCGGGGGCGCCTCGATCCGCGGCACACAGGCGGAGGTCGAGCGTTTCGACCGGACGCTCGCGAGCGACGACGACGTCGTCGATTACGTCGCCTACGTCGGCGGCGGCTCGCCGCGCTTCTATCTCCCCCTCGACCAGCAGCTCAATCACGACAATTTCGCGCAGTACATGCTGGTGACGCGCGACAACGAAGCCCGGGAGCGAGTGATGGAGCGCCTGCGCGCCTCGCTCGAAGAGGACTTCCCGGTGGTGCGGGGACGCGTGCAGCGCCTGGAGAACGGCCCGCCGATTGGCTGGCCGCTGCAGTTTCGCGTGAGCGGCGCGGATCCGGCGCAGGTGCGGACCATCGCCGAGCGCGTCGCCGCCGTCGTGCGCGAGAACCCGGATGCCCACAATGTCCACCTCGACTGGAACGAGCCCGCCAAGGTGGTGCGGCTCGAGGTGGACCAGAACAAGGCGCGCGTCGTGGGCGTGAGCTCCCAGGACCTCTCGGCCTTCGTGAATGCGGTGCTCTCCGGCCACAGCGTCACGTACTACCGGGAACGGGACAAGCTGATCGAGGTGGTCGCACGCGCGCAGCCCGACGAACGCCTCGACCTCGGCAACCTGAAGGACATCAACATCTACACCCAGAGCGGGCGCTCGATCCCGCTCTCGCAGGTGGTCACCATCCGCTACGATTTCGAGGAACCCATCATCTGGCGGCGCAACCGTCTGCCGACCGTGACCGTGCGTGCCGACGTGGTCGGCCATGTGCAGGCCCCCGACGTCACGGCGCGCATCGATCCGCTGCTCCACCCGATCCGCGCCGATCTGCCCGACGACTACCGCATCGAGGTGGGCGGCGCGGTGGAGGAGAGCGGCAAGGGACAGCGGTCGGTGATCGCCGTGGTGCCGGTCATGGTAATCGTCATCGTGACGCTGCTCATGATCCAGCTGCAAAGCGTGAGTCGCACGCTGCTCGTGCTCGCGACGGCACCGCTCGGGCTCATCGGCGTCACGCTCTTTCTGCTCGTCTTCCGCGAGCCTTTCGGCTTCGTGGCGATGCTGGGGGCGATCGCGCTCGCCGGCATGATCATGCGCAACTCGGTGATCCTCGTCGATCAGATCGATCAGGACATCGAGGCCGGACATGTCCCCTGGGGCGCCGTGGTGGAGGCCACCGTGCGCCGCTTCCGCCCGATCGTGCTGACCGCGGCAGCGGCGATCCTGGCGATGATTCCGCTGGCCGGCAGCACCTTCTGGGGGCCGATGGCGATCGCCATCATGGGCGGGCTGCTGGTCGCGACGGTGCTCACCGTGTACTTCGTGCCGGCGCTGTATGCGGCGTGGTTCCGGCTCGAGCGCGTAGCCGAACGAAGCGTGGCGGTGCCAGTCTGATCGTTCGAATTCCGGATATCCTGCCAACCATGCGAACCCTCTTCTGCGGCCTGCTCGCCGCGATCCTGAGCGCGGGCTGCGCGTCGGTGCCAAAGTCGCTCGAGGCGACCAATCTCTCGACCGTGACGCCGAGCGTCGTGCGCGACGGGGCAGGCGCCGGCATCGGCGAGCGCGTGCGCTGGGGCGGCAGCATCCTGGCGGTCAAGCCCGAGTCGGCCGCGACCTGCATCGAGATCCTGAGCCGTCCACTCGATACTTCGGCGCGACCGCAGGTCACCGATGCGAGCTTCGGGCGCTTCCTCGCCTGCGGGCCGGGATTCTACGACCCTGCGGTCTATGGGAAGGACCGCAGCCTCACCGTGCTCGGGACGGTGGAAGGCGTTACCGACGGCACCATCGACGGCGCGCCCTACCGCTTTCCCCGGCTGCGCATCGAGGCCGTGCACCTCTGGCCGATCGTCGTGTACGTCCCATCGCCGTACTACGGACCTTACTGGGGCGGGCCGTTCTGGTACGGACCGCCGTGGGGACCGTTCTGGTATGGACCGGCCTGGGGACCTTACTGGTACGGCCCCGGGCCATTCTGGGGCTGGTAACCGCGCCGCCGCACGAACTCCTCCGCCGACAATGATCGAACGGGCCTCCGCAACAGTGCGCGGGCCCGTTCGCATCGGGCGTCGGCATGCGCAGCCGTGGGAGAATGGGCGTCGATCGCGTTCCGTTCGTCACGCCCCATGATCACGTCGCTCGTCCGGGCTGTCCTCGCACCGCTCCTGATCTCGATGGTGCTGGCCGGTCCCCGTGTTGCGATAGCACGCTCGCCCGCTGCGACGGTCGCCATCGCGAGCGCCCATCCGCTGGCGACCCGCGCCGGTGAGGAGGTGCTGGCAGTCGGCGGCAACGCGTTCGACGCCGCGGTTGCGGTGAGCGCTGCACTGGCGGTCGTGGAGCCTTACGGATCAGGCTTGGGCGGCGGCGGTTTCTGGCTGCTGCATCGCGCCCGCGACGGCTTCGAGGTAATGGTGGACGGGCGCGAGGTGGCGCCGCTCGGCGCCACTGCAACGATGTATCTCGGCGCCGATGGAAAACCGCTGCCGGAAGCCTCGCTCGTTGGCGCGAAAGCGGCTGCGATTCCGGGCACTTCCGCTGCAATCGTCTGGATCGCAGCGCGCTACGGCCGGCTGCCCCTGGCGCAGACGCTCGCCCCCGCGATCCGGCTCGCGCGGGAAGGTTTTCGCGTCGACGCCCGTTATCTCGAAATGGCTCGCCTGCGCCACGCAGCGCTCGAACGCGATCACGCCGCTGCAGCGATCTTCCTCGACGGCAACTCTCCGGCGGACGGGTTCCAGCTGCGCCAACCCGCGCTCGCGCGCACCCTCGAGGTGCTCGCCGACCGCGGACATGACGGTTTTTACGACGGGCCGGTGGCGGCAGAGCTCGTGCGGAGCGTTCAGGCAGGCGGGGGCGTCTGGACCCTCGAGGATCTGCTGCGCTACCGCGTGGAGGAGCGCGCGCCGCAGAAGATCCGCTACCACGATGCGGTGATCACCACGGCGCCACTGCCTTCCGCGGGGGGCCTCACGCTGGCCCAGGCCCTCAACATCCTGCGCGAGTTTCCGGTTGCCACGCTGAGCGACGGCGAACGCACGCATCTCGTGGTCGAGGCGCTGCGGCGCGGTTACCAGGACCGGCTGCGCTACCTCGGCGATCCCGCTTTCGTCCACGTCCCGGCCGATCGGCTCGCCTCCACCGCCTATGCGGCAGAGCGCGCGACCGACATCCGCCTCGAGCATGCGACACCGAACGAGCAGCTGGAAACCGACGCTGCTGCGGGGCGAGGCGGCGACAGCACCACGCACTTCTCGATCGTCGATGCGGAGGGCAACCGTGTCGCCGCGACCCTGAGCCTCAACCTGCCGTTTGGGAGCGGCTTCGTCGCCGGCACGACCGGTGTGCTGCTCAACAACGAGATGGACGACTTCACGATTCTGCCCGGCATGCCGAATACGTATGGGCTGATCGGCGGGCCTCCCAACGCGATCGCGCCCGGCAAGCGTCCGCTGTCGTCGATGTCGCCTGCCTTCGTCGAGGACGAGCGGGGAGTGCTCGTGCTCGGCACGCCGGGCGGCTCGCGCATCGTGAGCATGGTGCTCCTCAGTGTGCTGGACTACTTGCACAACCCGGACTGGACGCTCGAAGGTATGGTCGCCGCACCCCGCTTGCATCATCAGTTCCTGCCCGATCGCGTGGAGATCGAGCCGGAAGGATTCCCGAGCGCGTGGCGGTCGGGGCTCGAACAGCGCGGGCACACGGTTACGGTCGCGCGCCGGCGCTGGGGCAACATGCAGGCGGTGCACCTCGACCGCAGGAGCGGCCGTACCGAGGCGGCGTCCGATCCGCGCGGGCGCGTCGGCGAGACGGTGAGGTTCTGAACCGGCGTGGGCATTTGCTGTAAAATCCACGGCCATTCCATTGCCCTGTCTCCCCGCCTCGAGGCCCGACCCGCGCGTCATGAAGATCACCTTTCTCGAATTCGAGCAGCCGATCGCGGAGCTGGAGGCGAAGATCGACGAGCTGCGCTACGTGCAGGAGGACTCCGCCGTCGACATCTCGGAAGAGATCGCGCGCCTGCAGAAGAAGAGCCACGGACTCACCAAGGAGATCTACGGCAAGCTCAACGCGTGGCAGATCGCGCAGGTCGCGCGCCACCCTGCGCGGCCTTACACGCTCGACTACGTGCAGCGTCTCTGCACCGATTTCGAGGAGCTGCACGGCGATCGCGCCTTCGCCGACGATCCGGCGATCGTCGGCGGGCTGGCCCGCTTCAACGGACAGTCGGTGATGGTGATCGGTCACCAGAAAGGCCGCGACACCAAGGAGAAGATCCACCGCAATTTCGGCATGCCGAAGCCGGAGGGCTACCGCAAGGCGCTGCGGTTGATGAAGCTCGCGGAGAAGTTCGACATCCCGGTGCTCACGTTCATCGACACACCGGGCGCGTATCCCGGCGTGGGCGCGGAGGAGCGTGGCCAGTCCGAGGCGATCGGGCGCAATCTGTTCGAGATGGCGCAGTTGCGAGTGCCGACGATCTGCACGGTGATCGGCGAGGGCGGCTCGGGCGGCGCGCTCGCGATCGCGGTGGGCGACGTGGTGCAGATTCTGCAATATGCGACCTACTCCGTGATCTCGCCGGAAGGCTGCGCCTCGATCCTGTGGAAAAGCGCGGAGCACGCGCAGGAAGCCGCCGAAGCCCTGGGCGTGACCGCTACGCGCCTGAAGACGCTCGGCCTCGTCGACCGCATCGTGCCGGAGCCGCTCGGCGGGGCGCACCGCGACTATGACTCGATGATGGTCAACATGAAGAAGGCCCTGACCGAGGCTTTGCGGCAGGTTCGCGAAAAGGGCTCCGACGAGCGCCTTGCGCTCCGCTTCGAGAAGATCATGGCCTATGGTCGCTTCAAGGAAGTCGAGTCCCAATGACGGCGTCGCTGCCCTCGCGGCCGACGTCGAACGCGATCTCGAACCCTTCCTGCAGACAGGTTCGTGCGTCACGGTCGCGCTCTCCGGCGGTCTCGACTCGGTAGTGCTGCTCGATGTTCTCGCGCGCGCGCGCGAGCGGCGTGCTTTCCGACTGGAAGCGCTCCACGTCGACCATGGTTTGAGCCCGCACGCCGGCGTGTGGGCGGCTTTCTGCGGCGAGCTCTGCCGCGCGCGAGACGTTCCCCTGCGCGTGGTCGAAGTGCGCGTGGATCGCCCTCGCGGTGAGAGTCTCGAGGCGGCGGCGCGGCGCGCGCGGTATGCGGCGTTCCGCCGTCATGTCGACGGTGTGCTGGTGCTCGCGCACCATCTCGACGATCAGGCGGAAACCCTTCTGCTGCAGCTCCTGCGCGGAGCCGGTCCGCGCGGGGCGGGGAGCATGCCGCGCGTGCGCGCAGCGGAACCGGAGGACGCGCGGGCGCCGCTCACCTTCGTGCGCCCCCTCCTGCACGTTTCCCGGTCGAGGCTCGAAACCTACGCACGGGCAGCGGGGCTTGCCTGGGTCGAGGACGAGAGCAATGCAGACACGGGACTCGATCGCAACTATCTGCGTGCGCGCGTCCTGCCGCTGATCGAGGAACGGTTTCCGGGGTATCGAAAGACGCTCTCGCGGTCCGCCGAGCTCTTCGGCGAAGCATCCAGCCTGTTGGATGAACTCGCGGCGCTCGACGGCGCGCATGCCATCCGCGATGGCGACCTCGACGTCGAGGCTCTGCGCCGCCTCTCCGAGCCACGCGCGCGCAATCTGCTGCGCTGGTTCCTGCGACGGGCAGGGATCGAGGCGCCGCCGGCTCGGCGCCTCGGTGAAGCGCTGCGACAACTCGTGCACGCGAGAGAAGACCGCTGCGTTCGTTTCGTCCTGGGCGGCTTCGAGCTCCGCCGCTATCGCGGATCTCTGCAGGCGCAGCCGCTCGCACGGGCGCCGGGCGAGGCCACGGTGTGGCAAGGCGAAGCGGTACTGCCGGCGCCCGGCGGACTGGGCGAAGTGCGGTTCACGAGCACTGAAGGGGAGGGGATCGCCATCGGCCGACTCGGCGGCCGGCCGCTCGAGCTCGGGCTGCGGCAGGGCGGAGAGCGTATCCGGCCGGATTGCCGACGGCCCCGCCGAACTCTCAAGAACCTGCTGCAGGAGCACCGGATCGAGCCGTGGCGGCGGGCTCGACTGCCGCTGCTGTTCTGCGAGGGGGCGCTCGTCTGGGTGCCCGACATCGGGATCGACTGCGCCTGGCAGGCCGGCCCCGGGGAAGCCGGAGTGTTTCCCGCATGGCGGGTCGCGGCGCTGCATGGTGGCGCTTCGGAAGGCGGCCCGTTACAATCCCGAGAACATTAAAAATCTGCGCAGAGATGATTCTCGCAGCAACGAGGAGAGGGGAAGCCAAGATGAGGTTCATTGCATCCGCTGTTGTCGCCGTTAGCCTGATCGTTGCGGGTCCGGTTCTCGCCCAGGACCCGATCGTGATCAAGTTCAGCCACGTCGTCGCCAACGACACGCCGAAGGGCAAGGCAGCAGACTACTTTGCGAAGCGCGCCGGAGAGCTCACCAAGGGCAAGGTCAAGGTCGAGGTCTATGCCAACAGCACGCTCTACAAGGACAAGGAAGAGATGGAAGCGCTGCAGCTCGGCGCGGTGCAGATGCTTGCGCCGTCTCTCGCCAAGTTCGGGCCGCTGGGCGTGAAGGAATTCGAAGTCTTCGATCTGCCCTACATCTTCGACGGGTACACGGATCTGCACAAGGTCACCCAGGGGCCGATCGGCCAGGCAACTCCTGGACAAGCTGGAGCCGAAGGGTATCAGAGGTTTGGCATACTGGGATAACGGCTTCAAGGTGTTCAGCTCGAACAAGCCGATCAAGACGGTTGCCGATTTCAAGGGCCAGAAGATGCGCATCCAGTCGTCCAAGGTGCTCGAAGCGCAAATGCGCGCGCTGAACGCGATCCCGCAGGTCATGGCGTTCTCTGAGGTCTATCAGGCGCTGCAGACGGGCGTGGTCGACGGCACCGAGAATCCGCCGTCGAACCTCTACACCCAGAAGATGTTCGAGGTGCAGAAACAGGTCGCCCTGACCGACCATGGCTACCTTGGCTACGCGGTGATCACCAACAAGAAATTCTGGGATGGCTTGCCGGCCGACGTCCGCGGTCAGCTCGAGCAGGCGATGAAGGAATCCACCGAGTATGCCAACAAGATCGCGAAGGAAGAAAACGAGCAGTCGATCGCGGCGGTGAAGAAGTCGGGCAAGTCGGAGGTATTCGCGCCGAGCGCGGCCGAGAAGACGGCGCTCAAGAAGGCGCTGATCCCGGTTCACCAAGAGGTCGGCGCTCGCGCGTGGGCAAGGATCTCATCCAGTCGATCTACAAGGAAACCGGGTTCGATCCGGCCAAACTCTGATCTTCGTGAACGCGCGACGCCCGCTGCACCGCTGAGGTTCGGCGGGCGTTTTTGTATGCGCAGTTTTAACGCTCGGGGGAGAACGACATGTTCATGAAGTTCCTCGACCACCTGGAGGAATGGCTCATTACGTTCCTCATGGGGGGCGCGACGCTGATCATCTTTGCTGCGGTCGTGCATCGTTACGCGGCCGGCACCGCCTGGCTCGGTCCGGTCCAGAACTGGCTGCTCGGTGTCAACATGGGCTGGGCGCAGGAACTTACCATCATCATGTTCGTGTGGATGGCGAAGTTCGGCGCCGCGTACGGCGTGCGCACCGGCATCCACGTCGGCGTCGACGTGTTGATCAATCGGATGAAGGACAGCACCCGGGCGAAGTTCATCGTCTTCGGGCTGCTGGCCGGCGCGCTCTTCACCGGCATCGTGGGCACACTCGGCGCGACCTTCGTCTGGGAAAACGGTGCCCACTACTGGGTCTTCACGATGCTCGGCCTCGACACGGGCGACCTGCCGGAGGGGCCGACCACGCCCGATCTCGAGTGGCCTACCTGGATTGTCTATTCGGCAGTTCCGTTCGGTTCCTACCTGATGTGCTTCCGCTTCCTTCAGGTGTGCGCGAGCTTCCTCCGCACCGGTGAGCTCCCGCATCACGACCACGGCAAGGTCGAGGGCGTCGAAGAAGAGGTGTCGCTCGAGCCCGGGAAAGAGGACGAGATTTACCGCATGGAGGACGATCTGCACCCGCGCGATCTGCGCAGCGGCAATGAGCGCCGCCAGGATCGGGGCGGCGCGCCACCAGAAAGCGCAGAGCGGCGCAGCGGCACGGATCGCCGCAAGGAAGTTCGCCGCGACGGCGACACACCGAAGGGAGGCAAGGGATCATGAATACCGTGATCATCTTCGCGTTGCTGCTCGCCCTCATGCTCACCGGCATGCCGATTTCAATTTCGCTCGGCCTGACGGTGCTGTCCTTCCTGTTCTTCCTGACCCAGGTGCCGATCGAGTCGGTCGCGCTCAAGCTCTTCACCGGCATCGAAAAGTTCGAGATCATGGCGATCCCGTTCTTCATCCTGGCGGGCAACTTCCTGACGCACGGCGGGGTGGCGAAGCGCATGATCAACTTCGCCACGTCGATGGTCGGTCACTGGTACGGCGGCCTCGCGCTCGGCGGGGTGCTGGCCTGCGCGCTGTTTGCCGCGGTATCCGGATCCAGTCCGGCGACCGTGGTCGCGATCGGCTCGATCCTGCTGCCGGCGATGGTCAAGGCAGGGTTTCCGAAAAGCTTCGGCGCCGGGGTGATCACGACTTCCGGGGGTCTCGGCATCCTGATTCCGCCGTCGATCGTGATGGTCATGTACTCGGTGTCGACCAACACCTCGGTCGGTGCCTTGTTCATGGCGGGCGTCATTCCAGGGATCGTCCTGGCAACCATGCTCGGCATCACCACCTGGTATCGCGCACGCACCCGGAACTATCCTCGACAGCCGAAGGCAAGCTGGGCGGAGCGGCTCAAGGCTCTGCGCGATTCCATCTGGGGTCTGGCGCTCATTTTCATCGTGATGGGCGGCATCTACACCGGCATGTTCACGCCGACCGAGGCGGCGGCGATGAGCGCGGTGTGGGCATTCGTCGCGGCGGTGTTCATCTATAAGGACCTCGGTCTGAAGGATGTGCCGCGGGTGCTGCTGTCGTCGGCAAACATGAGCGCGATGCTGCTCTACATCATCACCAACGCCGTGCTGTTCTCGTTCCTCATGACCCACGAGAACATCCCGCAGGCGATGGCGGACGCGATGATCGGCACTGGCGTGGGCGTGATCGGCTTTCTGCTCATCGCCAACATCCTGTTGCTGGCTGCGGGAAATTTCATGGAGCCTTCGTCGATCGTACTGATCCTGGCGCCGATCCTGTTCCCGATCGCGATCAAATTGGGTATCGACCCGGTGCATTTCGGCATCCTGATGGTGGTCAATATGGAAGTCGGCCTGTGCCACCCGCCGGTCGGGCTCAATCTTTACGTCGCGAGCGGTATCACCAAGATGGGCATCACCGAGCTGACCGTCGCAGTGTGGCCGTGGCTGCTCACGATGTTGGTGTTTCTGGTGATCGTGACCTACTGGCCAACTCTGTCTTTGTTCCTGCCCCGGGCGCTGGGGATGATCAGCTAAGCGTCTGCAACATTGCGACAGGAGCCCGGCTGCGGCCGGGCTTTTTTTGTGCATGGGACCCGTGCCCGGCGCAAGCAATGATCCCGCTTCCCGTGGTAGAATTTTGAATTTGCTGATGTTTATACTTTCGGGGAGCTAAACACACATGGCTGTCGAACGAACCCTTTCCATCATCAAGCCGGACGCCGTCGCGAAGAACGTCATCGGGAAGATCTATTCCCGCTTCGAAACGAATGGTTTGCGCATCGTCGCCGCGCGCATGATGCATCTCTCGCGTCAGCAGGCGGAGGGCTTTTACGCCGTGCATCGCGAGCGCCCGTTCTTCAAGGATCTGGTGGACTTCATGGTGTCGGGCCCGATCATGATCCAGGTCCTGGAAGGTGAGAATGCCATCCAGAAGAATCGCGATCTGATGGGTGCGACCGATCCGAAGAAGGCCGCGGCAGGTACCATCCGCGCCGACTTCGCCGAAAGCATCGACGCGAACGCGGTGCACGGATCGGATGGCGCCGAGACGGCAAAGGTCGAGATCGCCTACTTCTTCCCTGCTCTGGACGTGTGCTCCCGCTGATCCGGTGACTACCAACCTGCTCGATTTTGACGGCGACGGCCTCGCTGCGTTCTGCGCGGGATTGGGCGAGAAGCCCTTCCGCGCGCGCCAGCTCGAGCGGTGGATTCACCAGTGCGGCGAGGCGAACTTCGCGCGCATGACAGACCTCTCGAAGGCGTTTCGCGAACGGCTCGTCGCGGCTGCGGAGGTGAGGCCGCCGACGCTCGTCTCGGAGAGCGTCGCCGCGGACGGCACGCGCAAGTGGCTCCTGGCCGTGGGCGGCGGCAATGCCATCGAGACCGTATTCATTCCGGAGGCCGACCGCGGCACGTTGTGTGTGTCGAGCCAGGTGGGCTGTGCGCTCGCCTGCACCTTCTGTTCGACGGGCAAGCAGGGGTGGAACCGGGATCTGTCGGCGGGCGAGATCATCGGGCAGCTGTGGTGGGCGAACAGGGCGATGGGAGCCACCCGCAAGGAGGCGCGCGCGATCACGAATGTCGTGCTGATGGGGATGGGCGAGCCGCTACAGAACTTCGACAACGTGGTCACGGCGCTCGACCTCATGCTGGACGACCACGCGTACGGCCTCTCCCGGCGGCGGGTGACGCTCAGCACCTCGGGCATCGTTCCCGCCATCGACCGGCTGCGCAGCCGCTGTCCCGTGTCCCTCGCGGTGTCGCTGCACGCGCCGAACGATGCGCTGCGCGACGTTCTCGTGCCGGTCAACCGCAAGTACCCGCTGCGTGATCTGATGGCGGCCTGCCGGCGCTACGTCGCGGCGGCGCCGCGCGATTTCGTCACGTTCGAATACGTGATGCTCGACGGCGTGAACGACGATCCGGCGCTCGCCCGTGAGCTCGTCCGGATCACCCGCGATGTCCCATGCAAGTTCAACCTGATTCCCTTCAATCCGTTTCCGAACGCGTCGTACCGACGCTCCGCACCGGAGGCGATTCAGCGCTTCCGCGATGTGCTGATGGCGGCCGATCTCGTGACCACCGTGCGCAAGACCCGTGGCGAGGGCATCGACGGCGCCTGCGGACAGCTCGCGGGGCAGGTGCAGATCCGGGAGCGCCGGGTCTTCGGGAATGCCACCGCTCCCACGCTGCAATGAAGCGGCTGCTGGTCCTGCTGATCGTGTTCCTCGCGGGTTGTTCCGCGCAGCCGAAGGCGCCGACCTCTCTCAATCCGCCCACGCCTACCGCCAAGCCGGCATCGCCGCAAGAGCGCGCGCGCATTCACACCGAGCTCGCGGCGCTTTACTACAGCCGCGGTAACCACGGGGTAGCGCTCCAGGAAAGCATGGTGGCCATCGAAGCCGACTCCAATTACGGCCCCGCGTACAACGTGCTCGGGCTGGTGCAGATGGAGCTCAGGGAGGATGCGGCTGCCGAGCAGAGCTTCCGCCAGGCCCTCGCCATCAATCCGAATGATTCCGAGGCGAACAACAACTACGGCTGGTTCCTGTGCAACCGCGGCCGGGAGAAAGAGGCCATCGGCTACTTTCTCGCCGCCGTGAAGAATCCTCTGTACCAGACGCCCGAGCTCGCGTTCACGAATGCCGGTGTCTGCTCGCACAAGCTCGGCAACGACAAGGACGCGGAAGGCTTCCTGCTGCAGGCCCTCCAGCTGCAGCCGGGTCAGCCACGCGCCCTGCAGACGCTCGCGGAGATCAACTACGCGCGCGGCGATTACGCCGGGACCAGGCAACTGGTCGGCCGCTTTCTCGAGGTTGCGCAGCCGACGCCGGAGGTGCTGTGGCTCGGGGTACTGGCGGCGCGCAGGCTCGGCGATCGCAACGCCGAAGCGAGCTACGGAATGCAGTTGCGGCGGCGCTTCCCGGATTCCAAGGAAGCGCTCGCCCTGAAGAGCGGAAGTTACCCATGACAGACCCAGCCCTCGACGGCGCCGGCGAGCCGTCGCTCTCGCAATCGGACCTCACCACCATCGGTGCCAGGCTCGCGGCGGCGCGCGAGTCCCTTGGGCTGTCGGTGGCGGACGTCGCGCGCCAGATCAAGCTGTCGGTCCCGCAGGTGATGGCGCTCGAGGCCGACGACCTGTCGCGGCTGCCGAAGAGTCCCGTGATCGTGAAGGGGTTTCTGCGCAACTACGCGAAGCTGGTGCAGCTCGACCCCGACAAGCTGCTCGGCAGTCTGCACGCGGCTCCGGGAGTCGGGGACGAGGTCAAGGGCAGATACCGCCGGCGCGAGGTGATCACCTTCGAGCGCCCGAGCCGGCCCTGGCTCAGGATCGTGCTGGGCATGCTGCTGCTCGTGGCGATTCTCCTCGGCGCCTACGAGTATCACATGAACCCCGACCTCTTCGGTGAGCCCGCTGCGCCGCAGATGGTCGACCGATCGCCGATGGCGCCGCGCCCCGCACCGTCGCAGATTGCGGCGAGGCAGTCGCCGCAGGGGCAGCAGGAGCCGGCGGCGGCGCAGACAGCGACGGCAACCACCGAAGGCCAAGGCATGGCTGCCGAGCCAGCAGCGGCGACGCCCGGGCAACCGGTGGCCGGCAATCTGCCGCCGACGGCAGCGGCCGCGTCCGGCGCGGGTATCGTCCGCTTCCGCTTCGAGCGCGATGCGTGGATCGAAATCAAGGACCGCGACGGCAACCGCATCATGAATCAGCTGGGTAAGGCGGGCACCGAAAAGTCGGTGCAGGGCATCCCGCCGCTGCAGCTCGTGGTCGGAGCGGCGAGCGGGGTGAAGGTCGAATGGAACGACCAGCCGGTGAACATCGTCCCGTTTACCAAGGTCGACGTCGCGCGGTTCACGCTGGAGTGAGCACGATGAGCGAGTGCCGTCACGGCCCGCTGCAACGCCGGCGCACGCGTGCGGTACGTGTGGGCGGCGTCGTGATCGGCGGCGACGCACCGGTCGTGGTGCAGTCCATGACCAACACCGATACTGCCGACGCGGCCGCGACGGCGGAGCAGGTCGAAGCACTCGCGCGCGCCGGCTCCGAGCTCGTGCGCATCACCGTGAACACGCCGGAAGCCGCGGCGCAGGTGGCGCCGCTGCGCGAGCTCCTGGCGCGCCGCGGGTGCGGCGTTCCCCTGGTCGGCGATTTTCACTACAACGGTCATCGCCTGCTCGCCCAGTTTCCCGGTTGCGCGCGAGCACTGGACAAGTACCGCATCAACCCCGGCAACGTCGGCTACGGCGCGAAGCGCGACGAGCAGTTCGCCACGCTGATCGAGATCGCCTGCCGCCACGACAAACCGGTGCGGATCGGCGTCAACTGGGGCAGCCTCGATCAGGAACTGCTGGCGCGCCTCATGGACGAGAACGCACGGCTGCCCGAGCCGCGGGACGCCAATGCCGTGATGCGCGAAGCGCTCATCGTCTCCGCGCTCTCGAGCGCCGAGCGCGCCGAGTCCCTCGGTCTTCCCGGCGATCGCATCGTGCTCTCGTGCAAGGTGAGCGGGGTGCAGGATCTGATCGCCGTGTACCGGTTGCTCGCCGCGCGCTGCGACTATCCGCTGCATCTCGGCCTGACCGAGGCCGGCATGGGGTCGAAGGGCATCGTCGCGTCGACCGCAGCGCTCGCGGTCTTGCTGCAGGAAGGCATCGGCGACACGATCCGCGTGTCGCTCACGCCCGAGCCCGGCGGCGACCGCACGCGCGAGGTCGTGGTGGCGCAGGAGATCCTCCAGACCATGGGGCTGCGCGCCTTCACGCCGATGGTGGTCGCGTGCCCCGGCTGCGGGCGTACCACGAGCACGTTATTTCAGGAGCTCGCGGACAGGATTCAGTCCTACCTGCGGCAGCAGATGCCCGTGTGGCGGTCCCGGTATCCGGGCGTCGAGGGCCTGACGGTGGCCGTGATGGGCTGCGTCGTGAACGGCCCCGGCGAGAGCAAGCACGCCAACATCGGGATCAGCCTGCCCGGCACCGGTGAACAGCCGGCCGCGCCGGTGTTCGTCGACGGCGTCAAGACGGTCACCTTGCGTGGCGCGACCATCGCGGAGGACTTCCACGCGCTGGTCGAGGACTACGTGCGGCGCACCTATGGGGGTGCGAGCGAGTCTGCGCCGGTGACCGGACGGGCCGTTGCCGATTCCTGACACCGCGAGGCCGGCCCGCTCCACGGGACGGGTGCAGGCCGCCGACCGCCGACGTATATAATCCGCGCCACTTTTTGTCCCACCGCATCCGCCTGTCTTGTTGCCAGCGATGAAACCGACCCTGCAAGCCGTGCGCGGCATGAACGACGTGCTGCCGTCGGACAGCCACGTCTGGCAGTTCTTCGAGGCGACCGTGCGCGAGTGGCTGGCGAGCTACGGCTACCGGGAAATTCGCCTGCCGCTGGTGGAGAAGACGGAGCTTTTCGCGCGTGCCATCGGCGAAGTGACGGACATCGTCGAGAAGGAGATGTACACCTTCGTCGACCGCCTGAACGGCGAGAGCCTGACGCTGCGGCCCGAGGCGACCGCCTCCTGCGTGCGCGCCGTGCTCGAGCACAACCTGCTCTACGGCGGGGCGCAGCGGCTCTGGTACCAAGGGCCCATGTTCCGGCACGAGCGGCCGCAGAAAGGCCGCTATCGCCAGTTTCATCAGATGGGCGTCGAGGCCCTGGGCTTCCCCGGACCCGACGTCGATGCCGAGCACCTCGTCATGATCGCGCGTCTGTGGCGGCAACTGGGCGTCACCGACGTCGCGCTGCAGATCAACACGCTCGGCACGCCCGCAGACCGCGCGCGTCACCGCACCCGGCTCAGGGACTATCTGCATCGTCACTGGGACGCGCTGGACGAGGAGTTGCGGCAGCGCTGCGAACGCAATCCGCTGCGTGTGCTCGACAGCAAGGATCCGGCGCTGGCCGCCCTGATCGAAGGCGCGCCGCGACTGCTCGACGATCTGGACGAAGTGTCGCTCGAGCACTTCGAGGACTTGCAGGCGCTCTTGCGTCAGGCCGGGGTGGAGTACGAAATCGTGCCGCGGATGGTGCGCGGGCTCGATTACTACAACTTTACCGTCTTCGAATGGGTGACCGGGCGCCTGGGCGCGCAGGGAACGGTGTGTGCAGGCGGCCGTTACGATGGTCTCGTGGAACAAATGGGCGGCAAGCCGGCCCCCGCCTGCGGTTTCGCGCTCGGAGTGGAACGCGTGCTGGCGCTCCTCGAGGAGCAGGACCTCAGGCCGGAGCCGGCCGCCGCCGATGCGTATCTCGTGCACCAGGGGGACTCCGCCGGCCGCTTTGCCTGGGAAGTTGCCGAGCAGCTGCGCGACGCCGGTCTGCGGGTGCTCTTTCACTGCGGCGGCGGCAGCTTCAAGAGTCAGATGAAAAAGGCGGATGCGAGCGGTGCGCGCTTCGCGGTGATCGTCGGCGACGACGAGGCGGCGGCCGGCCGGGCGAGCCTGAAGCCGCTGCGGGAGCTCATGGAACAGGTGCAGGCGCAGGTGCACGAGCTGCCCGCCCTCATCAGGGGTGAATGAAGGTATACGCACACGACGATATGGCGATCTACGATCTCGAAGAACAGGAAAAGCTGGACGCCCTCAAGGCGTGGTGGAATGACAACGGCCGCACGGTGCTCCTTGCGGTGGTCGCGTTCTTGGTCACTGTCGCTGCGGTACAGGGCTGGCGCTACCACAAGCGCACGCAGGCGCTCGACGCCGCCGCGCTTTATGGACAACTGCTCGAAGGGGTCCAGACGAAGGACGTGAAGAAGGTGCAGGAGGCCGCGGCGGCGATCTTCAAGGAGCATCCGGCGAGCGGCTACGCGGCGCTGGCCGCGCTCACCGCCGCCAAGGCGAGCGTCGAGGCCGGCAATCTCGCGGCAGCGAAGGGCAACCTCACCTGGGCCGCGGAGCATGGCACGGACGAGGCGACCCGCGACCTCGCGCGCTTGCGTCTGGCGGCGGTGTTGATGGACGAGAAACGCTTCGAGGAGGCACTGCGCGAGCTCGATGCCAAGCACACCGACGCGACCGCCGCGCTCTTCGCCGAGCTCAAGGGCGACGTGCTGACGGCGCAGGGCAAGGTCGCGGAAGCTCGGGTAGCGTACCAGGCTGCCCTCGCCAAGCTCCCGCTCGGAGCCGAATCGCGCAACGTCGCGCAGCTCAAGCTCGACGCGCTGGGGGAGGCGCGGTGATGGCGCTTTGCGCGCGCTGGCCGGCCCGGCTCCTCGTGGTCGCGGTGGTCGTGGCGCTCGTTGCCGCCTGCCAGAGCATGGGCGAAACCTTTGCCGGGTACTACGACTCGATCTTCAGCAGCTCGAAGGAGAAGCCGGCGAAGCTCGTGAACTTCACGCCCACGGCGTCCGTGAGCGTGCTCTGGAAAGACCGCGTCGGCGACGCGCGGCCCTACGTCTTCTCGCCCGCGTTCGACGACGGCGCCCTCTACGCTGCCGCCGCCGACGGCGCGGTGACCGCCTTCGGGGCGAACGGCCGCGAGCTGTGGCGCAACGACACGAATCGCCCGCTCGCGGGCGGTGTCGGTGCCCGCAACGACTACGTCCTGGTCGGTACCCGGAAGGGGCAGGTGATCGCGCTCGACGGGCGTGGGCAGGTGCGCTGGACCGCCCAGTTGAGCAGCGAGGTGCTGGCGCCGCCGCAGTATGCCGATGGCTTCGTCATTGCGCGCAGCGGCGACGGCCGCATCTACGGACTGAGCGCGGCCGACGGCTCGCGCAAGTGGGTGTACCAGCGCGGGACGCCGGCGCTCACCGTGCGCAGCTTCGCCGGCGCACTGGTCACCCGCGGCGCGGTCTTCGCCGGATTCCCGGGCGGCAAGGTGGTCGCGCTCAGTCTGCAAAACGGCGCGCTCGGCTGGGAAGGAACGGTGGCGCAGCCGCGCGGGGCGACGGAGCTCGAGCGCGTGGCGGACGTCACCAGCCTCCCGGTGCTCGACGGGAGTCAGGTCTGCGCGGTGGCGTACCAGGGACGCGTCGCCTGCTTCGATGCATCCCGCGGCACGCCGCTCTGGGCGCGCGACGTGTCGAGTGTGTCCGGCCTTGCCGTGGCGGGCTCGGCGGTCTACGTGACCGACGACCGGGGCGCCGTCATCGCCCTCGACAAGTCTTCCGGGAGCAGCCTCTGGAAGCAGGACAAGCTCGCCGACCGGCGCGTGAGCGGCCCCCTCGTGTACGGGGACTACATCGTGGTGGGTGATCTCGAAGGGTACGTGCACGTGATCAATCGCGACGACGGCTCGTTCGCTGCCCGCATTGCCACCGACGGCGCTGCCATCGCGGCGACACCCATCGTGCTGGATAACGCTGTTCTCGTCCAGACCCGCAAGGGCGGGCTTTTCGCGATCGACGTGCAGTAGCCGGTTCACCTTCTCCGTGCTTCCGACACTCGTCCTGGTGGGCCGCCCCAACGTCGGCAAGTCCACCCTCTTCAACCGCCTGACGCGCAGTCGCGATGCCTTGGTCGCGGACCTGCCCGGTCTCACGCGCGACCGCCAGTACGGGCACGGACGGGTCGGGGCGATGCCTTTTCTCGCGGTCGACACGGGCGGTTTCGAACCGGATGCGCAAGAAGGCATGCTGTACGAGATGGCGCGGCAAACCCTGCAGGCCATCGACGAGGCGGACGTCATCGTGTTCGTCGTGGATGCCCGCGATGGCCTCACGCCGCGGGACCGCGCCATCGCCTCGCAACTGCGACGGACCGGTCGCCGCGTCGTGGTCGCCGCCAACAAGGCAGAAGGGCTGGTGCGCGAGGCCGCGTGCGCCGAGTTCCACGAGCTCGGCCTCGGCGACCCGATCGCGGTGTCCGCGGCCCACGGCGAGGGGATAGCCGCATTGGTCGACGTGGCCCTCGCGGACCTCGGGTTCCCCGCGGCGGCAGAGGCGCCGTCGGACGAAGGGCGCCACCCGCGCATTGCGATCGTCGGCCGCCCGAACGTCGGCAAGTCCACCCTCGTCAACGCGCTGCTCGGCGAGGAACGGGTGATTGCCTGCGACGAGCCCGGGACGACGCGCGATGCGATCCAGGTCGAGTTCGAGCGCGAAGGACACCGCTACACCCTGATCGATACCGCTGGCCTGCGCCGGCGCGGCAAGGTCGAAGGGGTGGCGGAAAAGTTTTCGGTGGTGAAGACGCTGCAGGCGGTGGAGGAGGCCAACGTGGTCGTGCTGGTGCTCGATGCGCGCGAGGGTGTCGGCGAGCAGGATGCGCATATCGGCGGCTTCGTCGTCGAGGCCGGCCGCGCCCTCGTGGTCGCCGTGAACAAGTGGGACGGGCTCGCCCCGAGCGAGCGCGAGCAGGTCAAGAAGGATCTCGAGCGCAAGCTCGGCTTCCTCGGCTTCGCGCGCTGGCATTTCATCTCGGCGCTCCGTGGCACGGGTCTGCGCGAGCTATTCGCGTCGGTCCGCGCCGCGTATGCCGCTGCCATGACGCGCCTGCCGACACCCAAGCTCACGCGGGCGCTGCAGGCGGCCGTGGCGCAGCAGCGAGCCGCCGCGCTCGGGGCTGATCCGGCCCAAGCTGCGCTACGCCCATCAAGGGGGGATGAACCCGCCGGTGATCGTCATTCACGGCAACGCCGTGGATCAGGTTCCGGCCAGTTATCGCCGCTATCTGGAACGTTTTTTCTGCGAGACTTTCGAATTGGCTGGGACACCGCTGCGCATCGAGCTGCGCAAGGGTGCGAATCCCTATGCAAGGCGGGCGGGTCGATTGCGACCCTGATTCGCGCGCTGCCCCGCCAGTGGTATTCCGAAGGAATTTCAAGTACAGTGTTTGGCCCAATTGCCAACAAATCTGGAGTAGAAATGAGCGGAAAAGGGCAAACGCTACAAGACCCGTTCCTCAACGCACTGCGTAAGGAGCACATTCCGGTTTCGATTTATCTCGTGAACGGCATCAAGCTGCAGGGACAGATCGAGTCCTTCGACCAGTACGTGGTCCTGCTCCGGAACACCGTGACCCAGATGGTCTACAAGCATGCGATTTCCACCGTAGTGCCGTCGCGTCCGGTCAATCTGCAGGCGGGTGATCACACCGACAGTTGATGCTCGACCGTCCCGACAGGGGGCAGGAGGCGGTACTCGTCGGCCTGGACTTCGGCACCGGTGAGCACGCCGAAAGCTTGGCGGAGCTGCGCGAGCTTGCTGTGAGCGCAGGGCTTGGCGTGGGCGGGGTGGTCGCCGGCAAGCGCCACCGTCCCGATCCGGCGCTCTTTGCCGGCGCCGGAAAGGTCGGCGAGATCGCGGAGACGGTAGCGACCACCGGTGCGAGCCTCGTCGTTTTCGATCACGAGCTCAGCCCGGCTCAGGAGCGCAATCTCGAGACCCGCCTGCAGTGCCGCGTCGTCGACCGTACCGCGCTCATCCTGGACATCTTCGCGCAGCGCGCGCGCAGCCACGAAGGGAAGCTGCAGGTCGAGCTCGCGCAACTCGACCACCTCGCGACCCGGCTCGTGCGCGGCTGGTCGCACCTGGAGCGGCAAAAAGGCGGTATCGGACTGCGCGGGCCGGGCGAGACGCAGCTGGAAACGGACCGCCGCCTGCTCGGCAAGCGGGTCAAGGTCCTCAAGGATCGCCTGGAAAAGCTGCAGCGCCAGCGCGAAACCCAGCGGCGGGCGCGCCGCCGCGGCGCGGTCCTGTCGGTGTCCCTGGTGGGCTACACCAACGCGGGCAAGTCGACGCTCTTCAATGCGCTGACCCGCGCCCAGGCCTACGCCGCGGATCGCCTGTTCGCGACGCTCGACACCACCACGCGCCGGGTCTTCACCCCGTCCGGCGCGGCGATCGTGCTCTCGGATACCGTCGGCTTCATCCGCCATTTGCCGCACAGCCTGGTCGCGGCGTTTCGCGCGACGCTCGACGAAACCGCCGAGGCCGATCTGCTGCTGCACGTGGTGGATGCGGCGAGCCCGCACCGGGCCGCGCAGATCGAGCAGGTGAACGAGGTCTTGGGTGAGATCGGCGCCGGCGCGTGTCCGCAGGTGCAGGTGCTGAACAAGATCGACTTGGCCGGCCTTGCCCCGGCGGTGGAGCGCGACGAGTGTGGTAAGATTGCGCGCGTTTTTTCGAGCGCGCGCACCGGCGCGGGACTCGATCTCGTCCGGCTCGCGCTGGACGAGGCATCCCCCGAGGTCCTTCCCCGGAACGTCGCAACCGCATAGTTGTCCGAATCTCCCATCGCGCTTGCCCGGGCCGGCGGTCCGCAGGTGAACGCAGATCCTCCTAATCACACCCAACGACGTTAACGGGATGGCACGTGGCTCTCAATGATCCCAATTGGGGCCGTCGCGGCAACAACGAGGGTCCGCCCGACCTCGACGAGCTGTGGCGCAACCTCACACAGAAGTTCAACAAGATTTTTGGCGGCAAGGGCTCCGGGGGCGGTCCGACCGAGCCGGGCCGGTCGCCGTTCGCGCGCATCCCGGGCGGCGCCGGGCTGGTGGTGGCGATCGCCGTGGCGCTCTGGCTCGCGAGCGGCTTCTACATCGTCGACGCGAGCCAGCGCGGCGTGGTGCTGCGCTTCGGCAAGTATCTCCAGACCACGCAGCCCGGCCTGCAGTGGCATATTCCGTTTCCGTTCGAAAGCGCGGAGATCGTGAATGTCTCTCAGGTGCGAACGGTTGAAATCGGCTATCGCGCCAACGTGCGGAGCAAGGTACTGAAGGAATCGCTGATGCTCACCGATGACGAGAACATCATCGACCTGCAGTTCGCGGTGCAGTATCTGGTGAAGAACCCGGAGGAATTCCTGTTCAACAACCGTAATCCGGACGAAGCAGTGATGCAGGCTGCCGAGACCGCGATTCGCGAGGTGGTTGGCAAGAGCAAGATGGATTTCGTGCTCTACGAGGGTCGGGAGGAGGTGGCTGCTTCCGTGCAGAAGCTGCTGCAGGAGATCCTCGATCGCTACGAGACCGGCATCGAGGTGAGCAAGGTCACGATGCAGAACGCACAGCCGCCCGAGCAGGTGCAGGCGTCGTTCGACGATGCGGTTAAGGCTGGACAGGATCGGGAGCGCCTGAAGAACGAGGGGCAGGCCTACGCGAACGACGTGATCCCCCGCGCCGCGGGGATGGCGTCACGGCTGACGCAGGAGGCTGACGGCTACCGGCAGCGGGTCATCGCCACTGCGGAGGGCGACGCGAGCCGCTTCGGGCAGGTGCTGGTCGAGTACCAGAAAGCGCCCGCGGTCACCCGGGATCGGATGTATCTGGACACCATGCAGCAGATTTTCG
The DNA here is from genome assembly GCA_963734295.1 of uncultured beta proteobacterium. Classification (GTDB taxonomy): domain Bacteria; phylum Pseudomonadota; class Gammaproteobacteria; order Burkholderiales; family JAEUMW01; genus JAEUMW01. Next base: position 452,338 of record CAVTGS010000012.1, read on the forward strand.
GCAACGTCACGAAGGTCCTGGTCGATCAGAAGGGCGGCAACAACCTCCTGATGCTGCCGCTCGACAAGCTCATGCAGATGTCGGGCGCGGCGGCGCCAGTGCCCGAGGCCGCGGCGAAACCGCCGGCGGTGCCGGAGGCGACGCCGCCGGGTGAGACCACGACGCGCTCGCGCGAAACGTTTCGCGGGCGCGAAAGGGAGACCCGCTGATGGCGCGCAACATCGGACTGATCGTGGTCGCTGCGGTCGTCGCCCTCATCGTTCTGAGCCTGTCGATGTTCACCGTGGATCAGCGGCAGAGCGCGATCGTTCTGCGCTTCGGACAGATTATCGGCGTGCATACGAAGCCGGGCCTGTATTTCAAGGTGCCGCTGGTGGACAACGTGCGCTTCTTCGACATGCGCATCCAGACCTTCGAAACCAGCGAGCCGGAGCGCTTCATCACCTCCGAGAAGAAGAACGTGCTGGTCGACTACTTCGTCAAGTGGCGCATCTCGGATGTGCAGCAGTACTACATCAGCGTTGGCGGCGACGAGAACGCGCGCGCAGACGCGGCTGCTGCAGACCATCAACGACAGCCTGCGGGCGGAGTTCGGCAAGCGCACGATCCACGACGTGGTGTCGGGCGAGCGCGACAAGATCATGGACCTCATGCGCGAGCGGGCGAACGAGGACGCGAAGAAGATCGGTGTATCAGGTGCTGGACGTGCGTCTCAAGCGGGTGGATCTGCCGCAGGACGTGAGCGAGTCCGTCTATCGCCGCATGGAGGCGGAGCGCAAGAAGGTGGCGAACGAGCTGCGCTCGACCGGCGCGGCCGAATCGGAGAAGATCCGCGCGGACGCCGATCGCCAGCGCGAGGTCATTCTGGCCGAGGCTTACGGCGAGGCACAGAAGATCAAGGGCGAGGGCGATGCGAAAGCATCGGCTATCTACGCGCGCGCGTTCGAGCAAAGCCCGGAGTTCTACTCGTTCTACCGCAGCCTCGAAGCCTACCGGCAGAGCTTCAAGAACAAGAGTGACGTGCTCGTGATGGACCCGAACACGGAGTTCTTCAAGTACTTCAGGAACCAGGGCGCCGCCGGGAAAGGCTCGAAGTGAACAGGCGCCGCGGGCAGTCGGGTTCGCGCTAGCGACAACCGGGTCGCGGCGATCATGACGAGCACGCTACTCACCGCAGTGGCCCTCGTGCTCGTGCTCGAGGGTGCTCTGCCCTTCATTTCGCCGACTGTGTGGCGGGAGGCGTTTCGCCGAATGATCGAGATGAGCGACGGTCAGATCCGGTTCGTCGGCCTCACGTCCATGCTCGCCGGATTGGCTCTGCTCCTGCTGCTGCACTGACCGCACGGATCCGCCGAGCTGCCATGGACAACTGGCGTCTGCCCGACCAAATCGACGATGTCCTGCCCGCCGAGGCGGAGCGCATCGAGTCGCTGCGACGCGCTTTGCTCGACCTGTTTCGCGTGCACGGATACCAGCTCGTCGGTCCGCCGCTCATCGAGTATGTCGAATCGCTGCTTACCGGCAGCGGCCGCGACCTCGACCTCATGACCTTCAAGCTGGTCGACCAGATGTCCGGCCGGCTGCTCGGCGTGCGCGCAGACATCACGCCGCAGGCCGCGCGCATCGATGCCCACATCCTGAACCGGCCGGGCGTCACCCGCCTGTGCTACGCCGGCAGCGTGCTGCACGCGATGCCCGCGGGCGCCGCGCGGCGGCGCGAGCTGATCCAGGTCGGTGCCGAGATCTACGGCCACGCCGGCATCGAAAGCGATGTCGAGATCCAGCGGCTGATGCTCGACGCCCTCGCCTGTGCGGGGTGCGGTGGACTGCAACTCGACCTCGGCCACGTGGCGCCTTTTCGCGCCTTGGTCGCGCGCGGCGGTGTGGACCCCGACCGCGAGCTCGCTCTGTCGCAAGCGCTGCAGGGCAAGGACCTTCCTGCGCTGCGGGAGCACGTCGCGCCGCTTGGCCGCGAGATCGGCGATGCCCTGCTCGCGCTGGGCGAGCTCTACGGCGGTGTCGAGGTGTTGGCCGAGGCATGCCGGCGACTGCCCGACTTGCCGGAGATCCGCGCCGCGCTGCGCGACCTCGACGAGGCATCGCGGGCGATCGCAGATCTCCCCGTGCGCTGCTCCTTCGATCTCGGTGAGCTGCGCGGTTACCACTATCACACCGGCATCGTGTTTGCGGCCTACGGCGAAGGCTATCCGGATGCCATCGGGCGCGGTGGCCGCTATGACGAGATCGGGCGTGCCTTCGGGCGGGCCCGCCCCGCCACCGGTTTTTCGCTCGACCTGCGCGACATCGCGGCGATCGTCGTGGTTCCGGCACCGGCAGGCATACTCGCGCCCTGTGCGGACGATAGCGCGCTGCGTGAGACAATAGGGGCGCTCGCGCCGGGCCGGAGAGATCGTGATCGTCGACCTGCCGGGACACGAGCGCACGCACGGGGAACGGTCGGCCGACCGCGAGCTCAGGCAAGTGGACGGCCGCTGGCAGGTGGTGCCGCTCGCGCCGCCGCGGTAGCGAGCACCCTACATAGGGGGAGAAGAAAGACGCATGTCGCGCAACGTGGTGGTCGTCGGCACCCAGTGGGGTGACGAGGGCAAGGGCAAGGTGGTCGACTGGCTCACGGATCACGCCCAGGGCGTGGTGCGCTTCCAGGGCGGCCACAACGCCGGGCACACGCTCGTCATCGCCGGCACCAAGACGGTGCTGCACCTCATTCCATCGGGCATCCTGCGCGCGGGCGTGCGCTGCTACATCGGCAACGGCGTCGTGGTGTCCCCGCAGGCGCTGCTGCAGGAGATCGACACGCTGCAGGCGGCCGGTGTCGACGTCATGAGCCAGCTCGTCGTGAGCGAGGCGTGTCCCTTGATCCTGCCTTGTCACACCGCGCTCGATCTCGCCCGCGAGGCGGCCAAGGGCGACGCGCGCATCGGTACGACCGGGCGCGGCATCGGTCCGGCCTACGAAGACAAGGTCGCGCGACGCGCCATCCGGCTCCAGGATCTCTTTCACCGCGAGCGCTTCGCGGCGAAGCTGGGCGAGATGCTCGATTACCACAACTTCGCGCTGAAGCAGTTTTACCGCGCTGCGACGGTGGATTTCCAGCAGACACTCGAGGACACGCTCGCGCTCGCCGAGCGCATCAAAGCGCTCGTGGGCGACGTGCCGCGGATGCTGTACGAAGCGCAGCGGGAGGGCAGGAACCTCCTCTTCGAGGGCGCGCAGGGCACCTTGCTCGACGTCGATCACGGCACCTACCCGTTCGTCACGTCGAGCAACTGCGTCGCGGGCGCGGCCGCGGCCGGGAGCGGAGTCGGCCCAGGCGCACTGCACTACATTCTCGGCATCACCAAGGCTTACACCACGCGGGTCGGTTCCGGACCCTTTCCGACCGAGCTCGCGGACGCCACGGGGCGTCAGATCGCTACCCGCGGCAACGAGTTCGGCGCCACTACCGGACGCCCGCGCCGCTGCGGGTGGTTCGACGCTGCCGCGCTGAAGCGCTCGATCCAGATCAACGGCGTGTCGGGGCTGTGCGTGACGAAGCTGGACGTGCTGGACGGGTTCGAGGGCCTGCGCATCGGGGTGGGCTACCGGGTCGGCGGACTCGATCTCGATATCCTGCCGGCGGGCGCGGAAGCACTCGCGGAATGCGAACCGGTCTACGAGGAACATCCGGGTTGGGCCGACAGCACGGTGGGGATAAAGCGCTTCGACGCGCTGCCCGCGGCCGCCCAGCGTTACCTGAAGCGCATCGAGGAAGTTTGCGGCGTGCCGGTGGATCTGATCTCGACCGGTCCCGACCGCGAAGAGACCATCGTCCTGCGCCATCCCTTCCGCGCTTGAGACGCGCTCGCGGGTTGGGCAAGACTCAGCGCTTCGCCCCGCGCTGCCGGCGGCCGGTCTCGTCGAGACGATACGCCTCGACGTAAAGCCGCACTTTCTCCACCTCGCGGGCGGGCTTGTCCCCCATCGTGAGGTCCGCCACCAACGCCACGTTCTTTTCCCATTTCGCGGGATCGAGGCCGAGCTCGCGCGCGTAATGCTGCAGCGTGCGCACCTGCTCCGGCCCGACGCGATAGGCCGCGAGTGCGAAGTCCATGCTCGCGCGGTCGTCGGCGCCGGTCTCCCGCGCGTATTGGTCGCGCAGCCTGGCGAGGTAGTGCACACCCGCCGCGATGTTGCGGTCGGGCTTTTCGATGTCGGTCACGCCGACGGTGGCCGCCATTTCGGGGGTGACCTGCATGACGCCGATGGCACCATTGCGCCCGCGGCGAGAGGGGTCGAAGTCCGACTCGGCCGCGGCGTGCGCGAGCACGACCTTCCAGTCGATCCCGTCGGCTTCGCTGTATTTCTTGATGGCGCCGAGCACCGATGCCTGGCGGCGGAGCATCGGCCGCGTGGCCGGGTTGCCGATCCAGCGCGTGTCGCGAAAGTAGCGGTCGAAGAGCATCCGGCTCATCGCGCTGCGCGCGCCGTCCTGCTGGATGAACGCGTCGAGTGCCGCCAGGAGCTCGCGGCTCTCTGGGCGAACGGCCCAGGCAATGCTGCCTCCGGTGTTCACGATGACCTTCTCGCGCACGTCGATGTTGGGCATGACCTGGGCCCAGAGGCGCGCCCGGTGCGAGTCGACGACCGTGTAATCGACGATGCCCGCGTTGACCAGCTCGAGGATGTCCTCGGATTCGAGGCCGGATTCGGCCTCGATCACCTCGATCGGTGTCTGTCCGGCCTCGCGCTGCGCGCGCGCGAGCTGCTCCAGATGCTCGGCGTAGCTCGACCCGCGCGGCACCAGGATGCGCTTGCCCCCGAGGGCATCGAGCGATGCCGGCGCCGGCGCGTTTCGATGCGTGACCACGACCTCGTCCACATCGGTAAGATAAGGGACGGAGAAATCGACCTTCTGGTCACGCAGCGGAGTGATGGTGAGGTTCGCCGCAGCGATGTCGCCTCGCCCTTCGATCAGGTCGGGCAGCATGCGCTCGAGATCCGTGACCACGAATTCGAGGCGAATCGGATGGTCGGTGCGGTGCATCCGCTGGTTCAGGAAGCGCTCGAACTCCCGCAGATACTCGTATTCGAAACCGCGCGGCACACCTTCGCTCACGAAAAAGTCCGTGCGGGAGTAGTTCACCAGCACCCGCAGCGTTTCGATATCCTGAAGCGGGAGGCGATCGATCCGGCGGTCGACGCTGCCGCGAAAACTCATAAGGGATCCATCGGCAAGCACCACGGGGGCGTGCGAGTTCTGAGCTGGCGTTTCCCCGCTCGCGCTGCCAGCCGATGACGACGCGCTGGCATCTGCGCCGCGCCCGGAGGTCGGCGGCGACGCGTCTCGACCGCAGGCAGCGATCAGGCACAGGCCCGCGCAGGCAATGGCGATGAAGCAGCTTGGTGTATTCAAGTTACGGTGCATTCTACGCCCATCGCCCGGGCGCCGACCGCAGGCGCCTGGAGCTCGCGCGAGGCTTGGCGTATATTCACTCGCTGCCTGTGTGCCCGATCGATGAACCGCCGTCGCTTTCTCATCCCGCTCACCGCTGCGCTGACCGTCCCGGCGTGGATGCGTCCGGCATCGGGGATCGAGCTGCCGCGGGTGGCGTCGATCCCGGGCGGCGTGGCGCGGGTCGATCTCGGCGCGGCGGGCGTCGCGCCGCGTGCCCGTCTCGCGGACGATCGGGTGCTCGTTCGGCGTGATGGCAGTAACTGGATTGCCCTCGTCGGCATTCCGCTCGAGGCGAAGCCGGGCGCGCGGCTCTGGGTCGTGGCCGAGCCGGCGAACGGCGCCGCCGAGCGGTTTGGCATCGACGTGCAACCGAAGCAGTATGCCGAACAACATCTCAAGGTGAAGCCCGGACTGGTGGAGCTCTCGCCCGAGGATCTCGCGCGCCACGAGCGCGAACGCGCACATCTCGCTCGCGTGCGGCGGACCTTTTCCGAAACCGCGCCCGCCACCTTGCAGCTCGTGCAGCCCGCGCCCGGGCCGCGTTCGAGCTCGTTCGGGCTGCGTCGCTTCTTCAACGGCCAGCCGCGCAATCCGCACAACGGCATGGACATCGCGGCGCCGCTCGGCACCCCTGTCGTCGCTGCGGCGCGCGGCCGCGTGATCGATGCCGACGACTACTTCTTCTCGGGCACGACGGTGATCATCGACCACGGCCAGGGGTTGCTCACGCTCTACGCGCACCTCGCCGCCGTCGACACCCGTGCGGGCGAACTCCTCGCGGCCGGCGCACCGGTCGGCCGGGTCGGCGCGACGGGGCGCGTCACCGGCCCGCATCTGCATTTCTCCGTCTACCTCAACGCGGTGGCCGTGGATCCCGCGTTGTTTCTTGCTTGAGCGGGTTCGCCGGGCCTCCACGCCGCGGCGAAATCTGTGGGGAGGAGAGAGGTGGCCTGGATCGTCGTCATCGGCTCGGTCGCGCGCGACGAGGTCGTTCGCCTGGTCGAGCCGCTCACGCCCGGCGCGCACTTGAACGGAGTGTCCTCGGGGTCGCGGCTGGGCGGTGGGGGCGCCAATACCGCCGTCACGCTCGCGGGCGCAGGCCATCGGGTGACGCTTCTGGCGGCCGTGGGTCGCGACGCGCATGGGGAGTGGCTCCTGGCAGAGCTCGACGCCGCCGGTGTCGACACCTCGCAGATTGCGCGCGTGACCCGCCCTACCACGCACTCTCTCGTGTTCGTGGACCCCTCGGGCGAGCGCACGATCGTGAACCTGGGCCGGTGCGAGGAGGACGACCCGCCGCACCGGCTCGAGGCGCTCGCAGCGGATGCCGTGTTCGTGCGCAGCCGCCGTACCGACCTCGGTCCCCTGCTCGCGGCGAAGTCGGAAACGTCGCTCGTGGTGGCGCACGTGCCTCCGATCGAGCCGGGATCGCGGCCAGCGCAGGTGATCGTCGCGTCGCGGTCGGATCTGGGAGACGACGCCGCGGGCGACCTCTGGGCGCTCGGGCAGAAGGTGGCCGGTGAGCGCCTGCGCTGGTTCGTCCTTACCGCGGGTGCGGGCGGCGCCCGCGCCATTTCTCGTGAAATGACTTTGGAAGCGCCGGCCGCGGCGGTAGCGACCATCGATACCACTGGCGCGGGGGACGCCTTTGCGGCCGGCCTGGTCCACGCCCTGGTGAGCGGCAGCCCGCTGCGGGAGGCCCTCGAGGTCGCCCTGCGCTTCGGCACGGAGGCGACGCTGTGGCCGGTCTCCGCGCTCCCGGGCGAGGCGGTTCGCCGGCTTCTGACCGCCTTCAGCGACCCACCAGCGCCGCCCCGATGACGCCCGCGGAATCGCCGAGCAGGTGCCGCACGATCGGCGTCTCGAGCGTATCGCTGAACACGCGGCGCGCCGTCTCGGCGATCCCCGTGGTGTACAGCTCGTCGATATTGGAGAGCCCACCGCCCAGCACCACGATATCGGGGTCGACGACCGCGATGACATTGGCCAGGGCGCGGCCGAAGCGCGCGAAGAAATCGTCCAGCAGCGCGACGGCAACGGGTTCGCTCGCGCGGTAGCCGGCGACGATCTCCGGGACGCTACGCCGTGCGCCCGTGCGCTCGGCATAGCAGCGCGCGAGTCCCGAACCGCTGATGAACGTCTCGACGCAGCCGCGCTGGCCGCAGTAGCAGGGCGGGCCGTTCGCGTCGATCGCCATGTGCCCCCATTCCCCGGCGATCGACTGCAGCCCGGTGTGCACCGCACCGTCGATCACGAGGCCGCCGCCGCACCCCGTGCCCATGATCACGCCGAAGACGACGCGCTTGCCTCGCGCGGCGCCGTGCAGGGCCTCCGCCAGCGCGAAGCAGTTGGCATCGTTCGCGAGCACGAAATCGCGCCCGAGCCGCGCCCGGAGATCGCCCGCGACCGGCATGCCGTTCAGGCAGATGGTGTTCGAGTTCCTGAGCAGGGCGCTGCGCTTCGCCACCGAGCCGGGGGTGCCGATGCCGAGCGTGTGTGGGGCATCGTCCACCGCGCGCCGCATTTCGCGATACAGATCGACGATTCCGTCCAGCACCCGGTGATAGCCCGAGGCATCGGTAGGTACACGCTCGCGGAAGCGCGTCTTGCCGGCGGCATCGAGGATGATGCCCTCGGTCTTGGTGCCGCCCAAGTCGATCCCGAACCGCAGGGTGTCGCTCACGAGACCCATGGCCTAGTCCGTCCGACCGATTTCATCGGCTCGCGCGCCCGCGAATAATTGCACAGAGGAATGCACACGACGAATTTCATGCGCAGGAGGCGACCATGCAAAGCGGGCAATCGACTCAGTCAACCGCGGTAGCGAGCTGGGCTCTCGTGGGCCACGATGGCATGCTCGTCACCTTGAAGGTCCTGGCGCTCCTGGCCGGGTACGCGCTATTCGTCTGGATCATCATGACACAGCTCGAGCGCCGCTATCTCGTCCCGGCGCCGGTCACATCGGGTGCGCAGATCGGCGCGCCGGGGCAGATCGACCCCGTTCCCGGATCGGTCGAGATCCGCAGCGGCTCCGAGCCAGGGTCGCGCGCACCGCGCTAGCGGCGGTTGCGCCGGCGGCCCCGGCGCCGCTCTCTTCACTTTTCTCTCTACCGTGCGGCACGGGCGCAGACTCGTGCCTGCACGCTGTTCGAGCCAGCTCCGCTGCGGCATGATCCCGTTTCCAGGACAACACGAACACATCGCGGGGCTTGCTTAACTGCGCGGCAATCCGCAACATGGCGCAGGCTTTGGGTGTCGAGGCCGTCCGCAGCCTTCCGGGCGGGGCAAGCAGGGTAACTTTGAGCGTTGCAGAGCCAGAAGAACTCTCGCCCGACCGGTCCTGGTGCCGAGAAGAGGACTCGAACCTCCACAGGGTTGCCCCCGCCAGGACCTGAACCTGGTGCGTCTACCAATTCCGCCATCTCGGCTTTCGGTCCGGGATTTTAGTTGAAACGGCCTGCTTGTCAAATGCCCAACACGAGTCTGCGCAATCGCGATCCCTACTTGCAACGTGAAGCAAGCCGCTACGGCAAGGCGCTGCCGAGCCGGGAATTCATCCTGGAGGTTCTGGAGGAGCAGGGTGCTCCGGTGCGGCCCGCTCATCTCGTCGCGTTGCTCGACATCGAGCCCGAGGAACAGGTTTTTTTCCAGCGGCGACTCGCCGCCATGGAGCGCGACGGGCAGTTGCTGTTCAACCGCAAGGGCGATATCTGCATCGCCGGCAAGCTCGATCTCGTTCCCGGACGCGTGCAGGGACACCCCGACGGCTTCGGATTTCTCATCCCCGACGACGATGTCCCCGACATCGCGCTCGGTCCGCGCGAGATGCAGAAGGTACTGCACGGCGACCGCGCGATGGTTCGCCGCACCGGCGTGGATCGGCGTGGCCGGCCGGAAGGCAAGATCGTGGAAATCCTCGAGCGCAGGAACACCCGCGTCGTCGGGCGGTTTCACAACGAGCACGGCGCACTCTTCGTCGTCCCGGAGGACCGCCGCATCGCCCAGGACATTCTGGTGCCGCCGGGCGACGCGCACGGCGCGCAACCGGGTCAGATCGTGACGGTGGAGATCATCGAGCAACCGAGCTTCCACGCGCAGCCAATCGGGCGCGTGGTGGAGGTGCTCGGCAACTACGGCGATCCCGGCATGGAGATCGAGATCGCGCTGCGCAAGCACGCGCTGCCGTGCCTATTCTCGGCGGCCGTGGAACGGTTGTCGAAGACATTCCCGCCGGGCGTCACCGAGGCCGATCGGGCCGGCCGCATCGACCTCAGAGCGTTGCCGCTCGTCACGATCGACAGCGAGACCGCGCGCGACTTCGACGATGCGGTCTACTGTGAAGCGCGCGGACGCGGCTTCCGGCTGGTCGTCGCGATCGCCGACGTGAGCTACTACGTCGCGGACGGCACCACGCTCGATGCCGAGGCGCGCGAGCGCGGCAACTCCGTCTATTTTCCACGGCGGGTGATTCCGATGCTGCCGGAGGTGCTGTCGAACGGCCTGTGCTCGCTCAATCCCGGCGTCGACCGACTCTGCGTGGCCTGTGACATGGACATCGACCAACACGGCGAGATCGTCGCCTACAAGTTCTATCCAGCGGTGATGCACTCCCACGCGCGGCTCACCTACACCGAGGTGGCTGCGCTGCTGGAGCATCCGGCCGAAGCGCTCGAACGCTCGCGCGTGGATCTGCTGCCCCATATCCAGATCCTGCACCGGCTGTTCCGGATTCTGACCGAGGCGCGGGTGCGACGCGGCGCCATCGACTTCGAGACCATCGAAACCCAGATCGTCTTCGACGACTTCGGCAAGATCCAGCGCATCGTCCCGGTGAAGCGGAACGACGCCCACCGCCTGATCGAAGAGTGCATGCTCGCGGCCAACGTGTCCGCGTCCGACTTTCTGCAGGGGCGCGGGCATCCCGCGCTCTACCGCGTCCACGAGGGGCCGCCGGCCGAGAAGCGCGAGCAACTGCAGGAGTTCTTGAAGGAGTTCGGCCTGCATCTCACCGGCGGGGACAATCCGAAGGCAAAGGACTACGCGAGACTGCTCGCCCGCATCAAGGACCGCCCCGACGCGCAGCTCTTGCAGACGGTGATGCTCCGGTCGTTGTCACAGGCGGTCTACAGTCCGGAGAACGTAGGGCACTTCGGGCTCGCCTACGAGGCCTACGCGCACTTCACTTCACCGATCCGCCGCTACCCCGACCTGCTCGTGCATCGCGCCATCAAAGCCGTGCTCGAGGGCAGGACGTACACGCCCGGCAACTGGACCGAGCTCGGACGACACTGCTCGGAGACGGAACGCCGCGCCGACGATGCGGGGCGCGACGTGACCAACTGGCTCAAGTGCTATTACATGCAGGACAAGATCGGCGAGGATTTTCCGGGCACCGTGAGCGCGGTCACCGAGTTCGGCATCTTCGTGGCGCTGGACGAGATCCATACCGAGGGTCTCGTGCACATCTCCGAGCTGGGGGCGGATTACTTCCATTTCGATCCCCCGCGCCATCAGCTCCTGGGTGAACGCACCAGTCAGCGCTTCCGCCTCGGCGACCGGCTGCGGGTGCGGGTGGTGCGGGTGGACATGGAACGCACTCGAATCGACTTCGTCCTCGCCGGCGCGGGGGAAGCCGCACCGCCCTCGCGCTCCGGACGGCGCAAGCCCGGCGAGCGTCGCAGCCGCTGAGACGCCGTCGGGGACGCCAGGTACGGCAACGGTGACGCGCGAGCGAATCATCTTCGGCTTTCACGCGGTCAAGAGCCGCATCCGCCAGGATCCCGGTCAGGTTGCGGCGCTCTACGTGCAGGACACGCGCGACGATCCGCGCATGCGCGATCTGATCGAGTCCGCTGTCCGGGCGGGGCTCAGGGCCATGACGGTGGGTCGCGATCGTCTCGATCGACTGACCGGTCACGCGCACCACCAGGGCGTCGTCGCGTCGGTGTCGGCTGCGGCGGTGCGGCCGGATCTCGACGATGTCCTCGCCGCGCTGGCGGAGCCGGCGCTGCTGCTCGTGCTCGACGGCGTGCAGGATCCGCACAATCTCGGCGCCTGCCTGCGGGTCGCGGACGGTCTCGGCGCGCATGCGGTCATCGTGCCGAAGGACCGTTCGGTCGGGCTCACGCCGACCGTGGCGAAGGTCGCGAGCGGCGCCAGCGAGACCGTTCCCTATATCGCGGTGACCAATCTCGCGCGAACGCTCCGGTCCCTGCAGGATAACGGCATCTGGATCGTGGGTGCCGACGCGGCAGGGACCGCCTTGCTCGCCGACGCCGACCTCGGCGGGGCGATGGCCTGGGTGCTCGGCGCGGAGGGCGAGGGTCTGCGCCGGCTCACGCGCGAAACCTGCGACGAGCTCGTGCGCATTCCGATGGTCGGGACGGTCGAGAGCCTCAATGTCTCGGTGGCCTGCGGCATCTGCCTCTACGAGAGCCGGCGTCAACGCGGCCTGCGTCCGTCGCCGCCAGCCTGATCGCTGCCGAGCGCAGCGGAAATCGGCTTGTCCGCTGGGGCAGGTCCCGAATACAATACGCGGTTTTCCAGCCTTGCCCCACCGATCGCGGCGTCGGGGGGCTTCGAATCCACAAGGAGCCTGCACATGCGACACTACGAAGTCGTTTTCATCGTGCATCCCGATCAGAGCGAGCAGGTGCCCGCGATGATCGAGCGCTATCGCACCATGGTCACGGCCCGCAACGGGCAGATTCACCGTCTCGAGGACTGGGGTCGCCGTCAGATGGCGTACCCGATCCAGAAGATGCACAAGGCGCACTACGTCCTCATGAACATCGAGTGCGACCAGGAGTCGCTGGACGAACTCGAGCACGCCTTCAAGTTCAACGACGCCGTGCTGCGCCACCTGACGGTCAAGATGGGCGAGGCGGTGACCACCCCCTCGCCGATGATGCGGGAGGAGAGATCGCGTGCGGTCGCGCCACCCGTTGAAGAGGCCGCGAAAGAGGGGGCTGCCGCCTGATGCAGCGGCTCGTCGAATGAGCGGGGAAGCGAACTCCGTGGTGCTCTCCGGGAGCGTCGTGAGGATCGATGTCCTGCGGCACACGCCTGGCGGCGTACCCGTGCTCGACTTCTCGCTGGCGCATGCCTCGTCGCAGCTCGAGGCCGGCCACGCGCGGCAGGTCGAGCTCGAAGTGCCGGCGGTGGCCATGGGCGAGCTCGCGACCCGACTTGCGGACCGACACCCCGGCGACCGCATAGCGATCACCGGATTTCTGGCGCGCCGCAGTCACCGCGGCGCACAACTGGTGGTGCATGCGACGCAGGTCAGGGATTGAGCAACGGGCGGGGCGCGTGTCCCGCCGCCAACTGAATCGAGGAAAGGATCATGGCATTTGGAAGAGGACCCCGGTCCAAAAAGGACGACAAGGGCAAAGGCAAGGACAGCGGCTATCGCGGGCTGTTCAAGCGCCGCAAGTTCTGCCGTTTCACAGCGGAAGGCGTGAAGGAGATCGATTACAAGGATATCGAGGTTCTGAAGGAGTTCGTGGGCGAGAACGGCAAGATCATCCCGGCACGCATCACCGGCACCCGGGCGCGTTACCAGCGGCAGCTGTCGACAGCCATCAAGCGCGCGCGCTTCCTGGCGTTGCTCCCGTACACCGATCTGCATTGAGGAGACCGCCATGCAGATCATTCTGATGGAGGCAGTGGCCAACCTCGGTCAGCTCGGCGACATCGTGAAGGTGCGCCAAGGCTATGCGCGCAATTACCTCATTCCCCAGGGCAAGGCAAAGCGCGCCACGCAGGCGAACTTGGCCGAGTTCGAAGCGAAGCGCGCCGACCTCGAGCGGGCCCAGGGCGAGAAGCTTACGCATGCCCAGGCACAGGCCGCGCAGCTCGACGGTCTGGTGGTACGGGTGACGCAGAAGGCGGGCGTCGACGGCAAGCTCTTCGGCTCGGTCACGAATATCGACATCGCCGAGGCGCTCAAGAGCGCGGGTTACGAAGTGCCGCGCACGTCGATCCGCATGCCTGCGGGTCCGCTCAAGCACGTCGGCGAGCACGCACTGGGAGTCGTGCTGCACCCGGACGTCGCGATCACGGTGACCGTTTCGGTGGTGGCCGAATCCTGACCGCGCCCTTCGTCTGGCCATGAATACGGGGCCGCAGCTGCGGCCCCTTTCTTTTTGCGCTAGCGGGTTGGGGGGCAGTGCTAGAATCGCAGCCGAAGGTCGTCCATCGCCACCGCATCGTTGCCTCGAGGATGAGTCCCGTTCTGTCGCAGGTCATCGCCGACGCCCGCGTCGATGCGCTGAAGCTTCCCCCTCATTCCATCGAGGCGGAACAGGCGGTGCTCGGCGGGCTGCTGCTCGACAACGACGCACTCGACCGCATCGCCGATGTCGTCTCCGAGAGCGACTTCTACCGGCAGGACCATCGGCTGATTTTCCGGCATGTGTGCCGGATGGTCGAAAAGAGCAAACCGGCCGATGTCGTGACCGTCGCCGAGCTGCTCGACGGCTGCAATGAGCTCGAAGGGATCGGCGGCCTCGCCTACTTGAGTGCGCTGGCGCAAAGCACGCCTTCGAGCGCCAATGTCCGGCGCTATGCCGAGATCGTTCGCGAGCGGGCAGTGATGCGCAAGCTGGCAGAAGTCGGCTCGGCGATTGCCGAGTCGGCGTACTCGCCTGCGGGTCGATCGGCGCGCGAACTCCTGGACGAGGCCGAGGCGAAGGTATTCGAGATCGGCGAGGCCGGCGCCCGCAGCCGGCAGGGATTTCAAGAGTTGCCGCCGCTTCTGACGGAAGTTGTCGAGCGCATCGATCAGCTCTACAACCAGGAGAATCCGAGCGATGTCACGGGGGTGGCGACAGGTTTCGCGGATTTGGACCGCCAGACCTCCGGTCTGCAGCCGGGCGATCTGGTGATCGTCGCCGGGCGTCCCAGCATGGGCAAGACCGCGTTCGCCCTCAACATCGCCGAGCACGTGGCGCTCGAATTGAAGCTGCCGGTCGCCGTTTTCAGCATGGAGATGTCCGGTTCGCAGCTCGCCATGCGGTTGATCGGCTCGGTGGGACGGCTCGATCAGCACAAGCTCCGGACCGGGCGCCTGGAGGACGATGACTGGCGCCGGCTCACGCATGCCGTGGGGCGCCTCAACGACGCGCCCGTCTACATCGACGAGACGGCGGCATTGAATGCGCTCGAGCTGCGCGCGCGCGCCCGACGGCTGGCGCGGCAGTGCGGCGGTCCCGGTCTCGGGCTGATCGTGATCGATTACCTTCAGCTCATGTCCGCATCGGGGACCGGTGAAAACCGCGCCACGGAGATCTCGGAGATCTCGCGCTCGCTCAAGGCGCTGGCCAAGGAGCTGCGAGTTCCCGTCGTTGCCCTGTCGCAGCTGAATCGGAGTCTCGAGCAGCGGCCGAACAAACGGCCGGTGATGTCGGATCTGCGTGAGTCGGGTGCGATCGAGCAGGACGCCGATTTGATCCTCTTCATCTATCGCGATGAAGTCTACAACGCGGAGAGCGCGGACAAGGGAATCGCCGAAATCATCATCGGCAAGCAGCGCAACGGACCGATCGGGGTCGAGAGGCTCACGTTCCGGCGCGAGTTCACGCGATTCGAAAACCACGCGGCGCCCGGGCGTTACTGAGATTCAGGCGAGCACCAGATCCGATGGGGATGCCCCGGGAAGGCGGGCACAAGAGTTCTAGGCGTGCCCCGTCCGGCGAAACACCATGAACGCGGCAAAGCTGAAGCCGATGAGAAGCATGGCATACGGACCGGGCGCATTATCCTCGTTCGCCGATCCGCTCCCATCCAAAGACATCGCCGCATTGCCGCTGCCTGGCCGAGCGTGTGGTCCGACCGCGGTCGCCGCGAGCTTGCCGATTTTCTCCGGCGCGGCAAGTGAGGGCTGGCCGGTCACGACAGCGATTTTGGTGACCCGCGCCGGTTGCTCCAGACTCCCTTGGTAGCGGGCGGTCCACGAGCCAAGAATGGATTCGCTCGAACCCCTCGCGCGCGACGACTGCGCAGACTGCGGCAGCGGCGCAATCGAGCCGGCGTGGGTGCCGTCACCAAATTGGGCAACGGTCAAGGCGGCGGGCGGGACGTCCTGGACCTTCACTGCATCTGCTGCTCGTGCTTCGACAAAAGTCGCAAAGAAGGCTAGCGAAGCAGCAGCTACGGCACTCGCCGTGCGGCACGTCATGTTTCCCCCGAACTAGGTGTTCTGATTCTGGTTGACCGCGAGGTGCACGACCTTCGTGGCGACGCGGCTAGGGCGTTGTCTCGGGTTTCCTGCGGGGCATCGAACGAATCATGGCTTCCCCCATGTATGAAACGACGCCGGCGGCGTCTCGGAAGCGCAGGCTCGGGTGGCTCTGCCCTTAGCCCTGATCGGCCGTTCGGCCGCTTTTCTCCACCGGTTGGATACCCGAAATCTCACGCTTTGTAAGTTTTAAGCATAGGAAATCGTAGATGAACGGTCAACCAGTACCGACAGCCGGCCGCAAACCACCGATCCAGGGAAATCATGTACTTGGGCGGCAATCCAAAATAAAGCCGCAGATGGATGGCTTTGGCCGGCAGTGGTGAGCCCGGGACAGGTCGATTGCAGGGGACCGGGCTGTCCATTCCCGTCGCGACCTCGCAACTGGGAAGCAGGGGCGATTCGCCTCGCCTGCTACCACCTCGTGCCATAATCTCGCTGCCTGACCGTAACCAGAAGGACTCAACCCAATCGTGATTACCGCGGAGAGCTTGCGCAGCGAAACCATGAGTGTCGACATAGCGGTGCTGTCGCAAGTCGGAGGCCGTGAGGTCAACGAAGACGCCTGCGGATACTGCACGTCCGGACCGCTGTGCTGCTGCGTGCTCGCGGACGGGGCGGGCGGGCACGGCTGCGGCGACGTCGCTGCGCAGGTGGCCGTGCGTACCGTGCTGGAGAAGTTTCGCGACGCGCCCGGAGGCTCGGTCGACACGGTCGCGATGCTGCTCAAAGCGGCCAACGAAGCCGTCGTGACGGAACAGGGGAGAATCGCGGAGCAGGCCGACATGCGGGCCACGGTCGCGGTCCTGATCCTCGACCTCGAGAATGCCACTGCGATCTGGGGTCACGTGGGCGATTCCCGCGTCTATGGCTTTCGCAACGGCACGATCTGCAGCCAGACCCGCGACCACAGTGTCGTTCAGTCCATGGTCGATGCGGGCTTTCTCGATCCGGATAGCGTGCGCACGAACCCCAAGCGCAGTGTGCTCACGGCCGCCATTGGCAACGCCTCCGGTTGCGAGCCCGACATCCCGCAATCGCTGCTGGGCCTGACCGGCGAGGAGGTGTTCCTGCTGTGCAGCGACGGACTCTGGGAATACGTCGACGAACGGGTGCTGGAAGCCGAGCTGGGACGCGCAGTCGGTCCGCAGCCCTGGCTTCAGGCGCTGGAGGAGGCACTCCTGGGCAACGCTCGCCCCAATCACGACAACTACTCGGCTATAGCGATCTGGTTGAGTTCTCAGGACGCCATTTTCTTTTGAGTGGGCGCGATGCCGTCATCGCGAGGGGGCGTGTCGCCGCGCCCAGCGACCTACTTCGCGAGTTGCGCTTCGATGTCCGCTTCGATCGCATCGGGCTTGGTGGTCGGCGCGTAGCGCTTGACCACCCTGCCGTCCTTTGCAACCAGGAACTTCGTGAAGTTCCACTTGATGCCCGCGCTGCCGAGCAGACCGGGCTCCGCCGCCTTGAGATACGCATAGACGGGATGCGTGTCCGGGCCGTTGACGTCGATCTTGGCAAACAGCGGAAACGTGACGCCGAAGCGCGATTCACAGAACTGCCTGATCTCGCCTTCCCCACCCGGCTCCTGGCTGCCGAACTGGTTGCACGGAAAGCCGAGCACCGCGAAACCGCGTGCTGCGTAATTGCGCTGCAAGGCTTCGAGGCCGGCGTACTGCGGCGTGAATCCGCATTCGCTCGCAACGTTCACGATCAGCAGCACCTTGCCGCGAAACTCGCCGAGCGAGCGCTCCGCGCCTTCGATATCGCGCGCGCTGAAGTCGTAGACGGTTGGTCGGGACATGCGACGATTTCTCCTCGATGGGACTGCGCACGGTCAGACAGCATTACGCCGCGGGGATTCGCGCTCGCCGCAAAGGGTGGGCGGGTCAGTTACGATAGGGTTTACATGATCCTCTCGCCCTCGATCTTTTCGCGCGCCGGACGCCGCAATGAGCGGTGAAGCGACGGTCGCTGGTGCCGCGCCTCCGGATACGGTCGAACGCCGGGGTTTCTCGCTCTCGGCCCTGGGTCATCTGCGCTTTCTGGGCGGCTATGCACGCCCCTACCGTCACCAGATGCTCGCTGCGGCCGGTGCGTTGGTCGTGGCCGCGGCATGTTTCATCGTGGTCGGGCAAGGGTTGAAGCGCGTTATCGACGAGGGCTTCGTCCAAGCCAATCCCGCGGCGCTCAATCAGGCGCTGCTCGCGCTGCTCGCGGTCGTCATCGTCATGGCGGCCGCAACCTACACCCGCTTCTATGTTGTCTCCTGGCTCGGCGAACGCATGATCGCCGATATCCGTCGCGACGCGTTCGCCCACATGCTCAGACTTTCTCCAGGCTTCTTCGAGGCGACGCGCACGGGCGAGCTGATCTCGCGCCTCACCGCCGACACGGCGCTGCTCGAGACCGTCATCGGCAGCAGCGTGTCGATGGCTTTGCGCAATGCGGTGTTGGGTGTGGGCAGTCTCGTCATGCTCTTTCTCACGAGCTGGAAGCTCACTTTCCTCGTGCTGCTCGGCGTGCCGCTGGTGATCCTCCCGATCCTGTTCTTCGGGCGGCAGGTGCGCAAGCTGTCGCGCGCGAGCCAGGATCGGGTCGCGGATCTCGGTGCCCACATAGACGAGACCCTGCACGAGATCCGGGTCGTCCAGGCGTACGTTCACGAGAATGCCGATCGCCAACTCTTCGGCAGGCGCATCGAGGACGCATTCGCGACCGCGGTGCGCCGGATCCGCAGCCGTGCGGGCCTCATTGCCGCCGTGATCGTGGTCGTGTTCGGGGGTGTGGGCGCAATCCTCTGGGTGGGGGGACACGACGTGCTCGCGGGGCGCATCTCCGCCGGCGATCTGTCCGCGTTCGTCTTTTACGCAACCATGGTGGCGAGCGCCTCCGGCTCGTTGAGCGAGGTGGTGGGAGATCTGCAGCGCGGCGCGGGCGCCGCCGAACGCCTCGTGGAAGTCATGCGCACCGAGCCGCAGATCAAGGCGCCGGCGAATCCGGTGCCGCTGCCGCGTCCCTCCCGCGGTACGGTCGCCTTCGAGCAAGTCACCTTCTTCTACCCCTCGCGACCGAACCTGCCCGCGCTCGACGCACTCTCCCTTTACGTCGAGCCCGGCGAGAAGCTGGCCCTGGTGGGGCCCTCGGGCGCAGGCAAGAGCACGGTCTTCCAGCTCCTGCTACGGTTCTACGACCCCGAGTCGGGCGTTATCCGTCTCGACGGTGTGGACCTCAGAACTGCCGACCCGCTGGCAGTCCGAGGTCGCATCGCACTCGTGCCGCAAGAGCCGGCTATCTTCGCCGAGAGCGTCGCCGAGAACGTACGCTATGGGCGGCCCCAGGCGACCGCGGATGAAGTGCGGGCTGCGTGTGGGGCGGCGTTCGCCGACGAGTTCATCGCACGCCTGCCGCAGGGCTACGACACCTATCTCGGTGAGCGCGGGGTGCGGCTGTCGGGCGGGCAGAAGCAGCGGCTCGCCATCGCGCGCGCGGTGCTGGCCGACCGCCCCGTGCTGTTGCTCGATGAAGCCACCAGTGCGCTCGACTCCGCGAGCGAACGCATGGTGCAAACGGCTTTGGAACGGCTCATGAAGGGCCGCACGACGCTCATCATCGCGCACCGCCTGTCCACGGTGAAGAGCGTCGACCGCATCGCCGTCATCGACCACGGGCGTCTCGCTGCCATCGGCACCCACGACGAGCTGGTCGCAGCCAATTCGCTGTATGCCCGGCTTGCCGAGCTCCAGTTCGGCCTGTGAGGGGTCGCGCAACCAGGGTGTGGCTGTGAGCGCCTCGATCCGCCTGTGTATCGCATTGTGCGCGATGGCGCTACTGCCGCACGGCGTTGCCGTGTCCGCGGAGCCGGAGACCGCTGCGGCAACCTCCGTGGATCGCCACATCACCGTGGGAGGCCGCGAACGCGGATACCGTCTGCATCTGCCGCCAATGGTCGATCGCGCCAAGCCACGACCGCTCGTGCTGGTGTTTCACGGCGGTGGGGGTGATCCAGACAGCGCGGAGCGCCTGACCCGCTTCAGCGAGCTCGCCGACCGCGAGGGCTTCATCGCAGCCTATCCTGCAGGGGTCGCCAAGAACTGGAACGACGGCCGCGAGAATCCGTATTCGGGGGCGTTCCGCGATCGGGTCGACGACGTTGCGTTCGTCTCGGCGCTGCTCGACGCGCTGGCGGGCGAGCTCAAGCTGGATCCCGCGCGAATCTACGCCACGGGCATCTCGAACGGCGCCATCTTCGTCAACTATCTGGCGGTCGGCCTGTCATCGAGGATTGCGGCGATTGCTCCGGTGGCGGGGTCGATCGCGGTGCCGTTCGACGCGCGTTTCGCGCCCGCGCAGCCCGTGTCCGTGCTCATGATCAACGGGACGGAAGATCCATTGGTGCCGTATCAGGGTGGTGGTGTTGCGCGCGGTCGGCGTGGGCAGGTAATCGGCGTCGAGCAGGCGGTTCAGAAGTGGGCAGTCGCAAACGGCTGCTCGGGAGTGCCGCGGAGCAGCGCTCTCACCGATGTCGATCCGGCGGACGGATGCCGAGGAATTTCCCTGACCTGGACCGACTGCCGGGACGGCGCCGCCGTCGCGCTCTATCGCCTCCAAGGCGGCGGGCACGCGTGGCCAGGCGGGGCCCAGTACCTACCGGACTTCATCATCGGCAAGGTCTGCAGGGACGTCGACGCCACCGCGGCAATCTGGCAGTTCTTCCTCGCGCATCCGAAGCCGTAGCGCGCCACCAAAGCTTGTTTCAATTGGAGAGGATGAATGACGATCGCCTACTGGTGCGTCCTTGCCGCCGCACTAATTCCGTATTTCACGGTCGCCGTGGCCAAGTCGAGGGGTGACTTCGACAACGCGTCCCCGCGCGACTGGCTGGCAAGGCAGGAGGGCTTTCGCAAGCGTGCGCTCTGGGCACACGAGAACGCATTCGAGGCGTTCCCGCCCTTCGCTGCGGCAGTCATCATCGCGCACCTCGCTCGAGCGCCGCAGGGCTGGATCGATCTGCTCGCAATCATATTCACGGTCGCGCGCATCGCATACGCCCTTCTCTACATTCTCGACAAGCCCACCCCGCGCTCCATCGTGTGGGCGGTAGGGCTCGGCTGCGTGGTCGGTCTCTTTATCGTCGCAGCCGCGAAGTGAAGCGGGTAGCGAGGCGGCAGCCCTGCAGACGCCGCTGTCGCTAGTCCGCCAGCGCGAGCACTTCGAGCTTGACTGGCGCAATGCCGCCGCGAACCATCCCAAGCTCGACCGCCGCGGCGCGCGAAAGATCGAGGATACGCGAGCCGAAACTCGGACCGCGGTCGTTGATGCGTACGATCACCGAACGCTGGTTCTTCCGGTTGGTGACTCTGATGGCAGTACCGATGGGCAGGGTAGGGTGCGCAGCGGTCATCGCGGTCTGGTCATAAAGCTCGCCGCTCGCCGTCTTGAGGCCATGCAAGCCGTGGTGATAGAACGAGGCGAGACCTGTCTGCACGTCGCCGACGGCGCGAAGCAGTCTGCCCGCCAGCGCCGCGGCACGGCTCGGGCAAGCGGTAGTGGTCTCGTCCGGCCCTGCACCAGCGTTTGCGGCCGGGAGGGGCAGGACGAGGACGAAGAGCAGGGCAAAGAGGCAACGCGTTTCTCGAACCAGCATGAGCGGCAGGTCTCCCCTTTCTGGTTGCGAAGCCCGGTGTGGGAGCGGGATCTTGAGAACGGATGGTACCCGACAAGCGCCGCACCCACATCCCTGAGCCGCGGGCAACGCAGGCGCTGCGATTCAGGCATCCCGCCGCGTCGGGCTCCTCAGGCGAGGTTCGTGCCACGTCGGCTGAAGCGGGGCCAAGGGAGCGGCAGGCAGTCTGTCGGCGGGACGCGAACCGCAGCGCCCCCGGTAGCGATCGTCGTCGACGATGTTCTTGGGGCCTCTGACTATGCTCAAATAGCAGGATTCATGGCGAGCGAGGGATGAAGCAGATGAAGAGCATTTTGGTCACGGGAGGTGCGGGTTACATTGGATCGCATGCCTGCGTCGAGATCCTGTCCGCAGGGTACGAAGCAGTCGTGATCGATAATCTTCAGAACAGCTCTTATGAGGCCATCGAACGCGTCTCGCGCATCGCCGGCAAGCCGATCGCCTTTTTTCACGCCGATATCCGCAGTCAGGATGTACTCGACGAGATCTTCCAGACGCATCGCATATCGGCCGTGATGCATTTCGCCGGCCTCAAGGCCGTCGGCGAGTCGGTCGCGACGCCGCTCGCGTATTACGACAACAACGTGGTCGGTTCGATCGCGCTCTTCGAGGCGATGTTGAGACACCATGTCTCCCAGCTCGTGTTCAGCTCTTCTGCAACCGTGTACGGGCAACCGCGGGATGTTCCGATCCGCGAAGACGCGCCCCTCGATGCGGCCAATCCCTACGGCCGTACGAAGGTAATGATCGAACAGATGCTGCGGGACGTCGCGCACGCGAACCCGTCATGGCGTGTGGCGGTGCTGCGGTACTTCAATCCGGTCGGCGCTCACGAGAGTGGCCTGATCGGGGAAGACCCGCGAGGGACACCGAATAATTTAATGCCTTATATCAGCCAGGTTGCCGTCGGGAGACGGCAGTATCTCTCGGTCTGGGGAGGCGACTATCCGACACTGGATGGGACCGGCGTGCGGGACTACATTCATGTCGTCGACCTCGCCAAAGGTCACGTCGCCGCCCTCGCCAAACTCCGGGAGACTGCGGGAGTGGCTACCTACAATCTCGGCACGGGTCGTGGCCACAGCGTGTTGGAGGTCGTGCGCGCTTTCGAGGACGTTACAGGGAAAGTCATCCGCTATCGAATGGCGGATCGCCGGGCCGGCGACATCCCCATCTGCTATGCCGATCCTGGAAAAGCGGAGCGGGAGCTTCGCTGGACTTCGACCAAAGGGTTAACGGAGATGTGTCGCGACAGCTGGCGCTGGCAATCGAATAATCCCGACGGCTACGGCAGCACGCGCGAGCAATAGAGCAGTACAGGCGGACCGCAACGGCCGGTCACGGAGCAGCAACCGACGTTCAACGCCTGCGTCAGGCAGCGCCCGCGGCGGATGGGGGAACCCCAACGATGCTGGGCCGACGGGCTCTCTTCCAAGATCTGATTCGGCTTTCGACGAAGTCTTCGAGATAGTCGCTGAACTCGTCTTTCAACTCCTCGTGACGCATGGCGTAGGCAAGCGTCGCCTTCAAGTAGCCGAGCTTCGAGCCGCAGTCGTAGCGGGTGCCGTCGAATTCGAAAGCCAGAACCTGCTCATCCGCCATGAGGGATGCAATGCCGTCGGTGAGCTGTATCTCGCCGCCCTTCCCCGGAGGAACCTGTTCCAGATGCTCGAAGATTCTGCCGCAGAGGATGTATCGACCGACGACACCCAGCGTCGACGGTGCATCCTCCGGTCTCGGCTTCTCGACGATTGCGCTTATCTGGTGCGTCGACCCGAGTGCGTGGCTGCACTCCACGATTCCGTATTGAGACGTTTGTTCTCTCGGAATGCTTTGAACGCCAATCACGGAAGAACGGTAGTAATTGAACTGCTTGACCATCTGCACCAGCGCAGGCGGTTCCGCTTCGATGAGATCGTCTGCCAGGATCACCGCGAACGGGGCATTACCCACCACCGGCTTGGAGCAGAGCACGGCATGCCCGAGGCCGAGCGTCTCTGGCTGACGAATGAAGATGCACTTTACGCTCGGTGGCACGATGTTCCGCACCATCTCGAGGAGCTGCGTCTGCCCCCTCGCTTCGAGTGATACCTCGAGTTCCTGGGCACGATCGAAATGGTCTTCGATTGCTCGCTTGTTTCGCCCGGTGATGAAGATCATCTCCGTCAGTCCAGCGGCAACCGCCTCTTCCACAGCGTACTGGATCAGGGGCTTGTCAACCACCGGCATCATCTCTTTCGGGCTCGCCTTGGTGGCAGGAAGGAACCGGCTGCCAAGACCGGCCACCGGGAAAACGCACTTCGTCAAAACGCTCATTACCGTCCTTGTCGGGTAGACGAACGCCTAGTGCGGCGTTCCTGCGGGTTCAGGGTGACGTTCCGGGCACCTGTACTCGGAGCTTTGCGGTGGCAAAGAAAGGTGGGCACCCATTAGAGGTGGCAGTCAATTTCGGGTCAGTAAGCTTTCGGATCTCGAAACATCAAAACTGCAGTGCGCAGAATGATGAGCAGATCGAGACTCAGCGACCAGTTTCTGAGGTAATCGAGATCGTACTCTATGCGCGCTTTCATCTTCACCAGGGTCTCGGTTTCACCGCGAAGGCCATTGACCTGCGCCCATCCGGTAATCCCGGGCTTCACCTTGTGCCTGACCATGTAGCCCTTGATGAGTTTGCGGTACATCTCGTTGTGGGCAATCGCATGCGGCCGGGGTCCCACGATACTCATGCTGCCCGCGAGCACGTTGAAAAACTGCGGGAGCTCATCGAGAGAGGTCCGCCTCAGGAAGGCACCGAGGGAGGTTACGCGTTCATCGTCCCGGCGGGCCTGCGCAATCTGATGCCCATCCTCGCACACTGTCATGCTGCGGAACTTGAGGACTAGTATCTCCTGACCGTCGAGGCCGTAACGGCGCTGCTTGAAGAAAACCGGACCTGGTGAGCTCAATTTGACGCACATCGCGATTGCGAGCATCACCGGCGAGATCAATACGAGCAGAA
Source organism: uncultured beta proteobacterium (assembly GCA_963734295.1). GTDB lineage: Bacteria > Pseudomonadota > Gammaproteobacteria > Burkholderiales > JAEUMW01 > JAEUMW01. The sequence continues at coordinate 476,717 of CAVTGS010000012.1, forward strand.
TCGAAGTGACCACGATATCCTCGATGCGCTTGATCATGCCGTTCACGCCATAGAACGGCGTCTCGCACACTGCAACCACGGGCAGCCCGTTGACCTCGTCTATGCGGGCCTGGATCAGATCCGAGAGGAAGATGTCAGGCACGAAATAGATCGACGCGGTTGTATCCCTCAGGTCGTCCAGCAGCTTGAGTATGCGCGGCTGTGACGCCATCGGCAGAGCGATATAGATGATGTCGATGCGGTGCTGCCGCGCATACGCAGCGAGACTGGTCAAGGGACCGTGCAACTGCAGTTCTTCGCGCGGTCTCAGTCGTTCGCGCGCGCGGTCGTCGAAGAAGCCGACGAAGCGGACACCGAGCAGACGATCTTTCTGCAGGTGCTCCGCGAGCCTTAGGCCGATTTCGTTGGCGCCCGCGATAACCGCGCGGCGATGCTTGCCATGAGAAGACACGAGCGGTGGCATCATGTAGCGCAGGCCGAGGTGCGTCAAAAGAAGCGCACACGGTGCCGCGATGAACCAAGTGACCATGATGTCCCATGGGAACGCCCTCAGATACTCGGCGGCGTAACCGAACATCAGCAACAGCACGACAATGGGAATCCACCTCAGAACAATGTCGCGCGTGATGGTGACGGGGCCTCCCGAGAGATCGAGTCTGCCCGGGAAGGTGAGAGAGAACACGATAAGCGCCAACACCATGTATTTGCCGCGGAAGGGTTCCCCGAGCGCCAAGGTCACGGCCACCAGGGTTCCCACCGCGACCAGCGGGTCGAGCAACAGGCGCATGACCGAAAGAAACGATAGCTGCCCGCGAAATAGCCTGGGCTGACTGGGGGTTGTCGTGGCGACTTTCTGACTTGCCAGAGAACCCGCACGCGCTTCGGTGAATCCTGGACTTTCCAGAGCGTGGTCGACTCGATGGGCTCGCCTGGAAGTAACGGGGGACATGGTGGGCAACTCAGCGGGTTCCAGCGAAGGAAGCAAACTCAAGGACGATACGCGCCGGAGGTGAGCACGATCGGGTGCGCCGACGGATGGACCAAACGTCCCTACTGGCGGTCCCCGGTGGGGTCGCGGCAGGCAGTCGGATCCACCGCTCGATGCGCCATGGCAACTCCCCGATCGGGAGCGCGGTCGGGGCAACGCCAGCAAGGGCGGGTGCTTCCATGGGCGCCGGACGACGCGAGAGCTCGTTCGTCCCTTCTTGTGCGTGAGTCGCGCGCCGCATGATTTTTCGTAAGCTCGCCGCTAGGGCTCAGAAGTGGGTCGTACAGTGTCCGGCACCATGGGTCGCGGGCAACCCTGCCCGTAGCACGGATCCTACACGCCGACGCTCGGAGTCCATCAACTCTCTAGAGAGTGCCGATAAAAATGTGTCTTCTACGCAACAGATTAACATATCTTGGACGAAAAACGTCGGCAGTCGGTCACCAAAGTCCATAGAATGCGGAAAGAATCGGATAGCATCTGGGAAAAAGAAAGTTCGAAGGCCGGTCGGACTTGTTGTTGCCCGGCCCCCCCTCAATCAATCTTTTGTCGAACGCATCTCAAGTGAGACCACGATTGGACTATCGCCGAGCGGCAGTGGTCGGCATCGCCGCCTTGGTCATGATGGTGTCGAACGACGAGGGCCGCGCCGAGTTTGTCGACGGAGACGTCGTTAAATTCAACCTGGGTGCGGGGGTGGCCTACGACGATAACGTCTTTCGATTGCCGTCAAATGAACCCGTATCGCCCTCGACCGGCTCTACCAAGCGAAGCGATACGATATTCACCCTCAATGCCGGGGCCGCGGTCAACAAGGACATCAGCCGTCAGAATTTCGAACTCGGCGGAAACATCATTCGCCGCCTTTATACCGAACACGACGAGTTCGACGTCACCCTGTTCAACTTTGGCGCCACCTGGAACTGGCGCGTCGGCAATCAATGGGGTGGAGAAATCGGTTACACCCAGAATCAATACTCTAACGCGTTCCTCGAAGTATCGTCCTTCACACCGAACAAGCGAACGGTCGGCATCCCCACCGCAAGTATCGGATATCAGTTCCACCCAAGCTGGGAGGTCCGCGGGCAGTATCAGTTTGTCGACATCACGAATAGCGCGGAAAGGTTCAAGCTCTCTGATCTTGAGCAAAGCGTGTATCAGGGGGCTTTGCGCTACCGAACTCAGTTTGGCAACGTCGTCGATTTGTACTACAAGTACACCGACGGTAAGCGGCCGAACGTGGTAGTGGATCTGGCGGGCACCGGGCAGTTCACACAAGACGATTTCGGTCTGGGTGTGGTGCGCTGGGAATTGAGCGGACGATCACGGTTTTCCGGTTTCCTCGCCTATACGAATCGGAGTTATGAGCTTGCGCCGGAGCGAGATTTTTCCGGCCCAACCTGGAACCTGACCTACGTCTACCTTCCGACGGGTAATACGTCGGTCAGCCTCTCGTTGTATCGCCTAATAGGCGCCTTCACGGACGTAACGACGAACTACATCGTGACCACGGGCGTGACCCTGACGCCGACGTGGCAGGCGACCTCGAGACTTGCCCTTGGCCTGAATGCCTTTTATCAAGACAGGGACTACAAGGGACGTCCTGGTATCCTAACCGATCTAGCCGGCGAAGATCAGCGCAACGACGACCTGTACAGCGTGGGAATCAATGCGACGTACGCCATCCTGCGCTCATTGAAGGGCACGCTCTATTACACCTGGACGGAACGGGACTCGAACGTCGAACGTCGTAACTTCCGGGACAATATCGTGGGTGCGGGACTCGAGTGGTCGTTCTAGCGCGTATCGCGTAACGGCGACGCGACGCAGGTGTCCAGCGGGACTGCGCGCAACGCTTGCGTGGGCTCTCCATCCAGAAACGCCAGCGCGCGGTCGTGGATGAGACCGTTGGTCGTGACGAGTGTGCCGGCGTGCAACGTGTGCCGGCCGTCCGCCGACGTCGCCGACCCTCCCGCCTCTTCCACGATGACCTGGAGCGCCGCGATGTCCCAGGGCGCGACTTCGAGATCGATCGCGATCTCGCCCAGCCCTTCCGCCACCCGCAGGTGCTGCAGGAAGTCTCCGAATTCCCGGTTCGGCCGTGTCGCTCGCAGCAAGTCCTCTAGCCCAGGGTAGCGGGACCGCACCGCTTCGTCCGCGGGTGTCCCGCAGAAGAGGCGACAGGCCGTGAGCTCGTCGCGGTCCGACACGCGGATCGCCCGGCCGTCCCGCCACGCGCCTCCGCCACGCCCCGCCCACCATCGCCCCGGCAAGGCCGGGGCGCTCACGAGCCCGGCCACGACCTCGCCGTACTCCTCGATGGCGAGGAGGGTCGCGAAGACCGGATCGCCGCGAATGAAGTTGAGCGTGGCATCGATCGGATCGACGATGAGGCGCGCTGTGCCCGACCCAGAGCGCTCGCCGTACTCTTCGCCAAGGATGCCGAGCTCCGGCGCCGACTGTCTCACCAGCGTCTCGACTTCGCGCTCGATTTCCTGATCCGCGGCCGTGACCGGACTGCCGTCGGGCTTGCGCACGACGGCGAGGGAGGGCGCGCGGAAATACCGCATCGCGATCGCGTCGGCGCGATCGGCAAGCCGCTGGAGCAGAGCGATCCACTCCTGGGGTCGAGTCGGGAACATCTGAGCTTGGGTGAAAGACGGTGTCGCAAGCGACTGCTCGCGATAATCCACGGCAGCCGAAGGTAGAGGAATCTTAACCACGGTTGCCGGCGACGGCAACCCCGCTGGCAAATCCCCCCTGCCAGTCCTATGATGCCCGGACATGCAGCAGAACGCCGATACCGGGGGCGCGGTTCCCGCCACCCGCAAGCTCAGGACGAAGATCACGGCGCTCGTGATCGTCTTCCTCGTGTTGGCGCTGGCGGCTGTGGGCCTCACGCTGTTCGAGTCGTGGAAGCTCGAGGGCAGCGCTGCGGCCGTAAACGACGTCGGCAGTGAGCGCATGCGCGCTTACCGTATCGCTTACCTCGTCTCCGAGATCGCGGGCGGCCGCGACGATACGGACTCGTTGCGTGAGCAGGCGTTGTCCGAGGTGTCGCGGTTCGAGGACACGCTCGAGCGCTTGCGACAGGGCGACCCGGCACGGCCGCTCTTCCTCCCCCGCGGCGAGCCCGTGCGCCACCAGCTAGAGGACGTGGAGCGGCGATGGCGCGACATCATCAAGCCGCTCGCGCTCGCCATCCTCGAGACCCGAAGCGAGCCACGACGCAGCGAGCTTCTGGACCGCTATCGGGTCGAGGTGGAGCGCTTCGTCGGCGTGGTGAACGGCCTGGTGCTCACCGTGGAGCGGGAGATTGCGCGCGACACGGCGACGCTGCGGTTCCTGCAGATGGCGCTGATGGCGCTTGCCTTCGTCGCGTCGCTGGCGATGGCATTCCTGCTCTTCCTCCTAATCGTGCGCCCGGTCACCCGGCTGCAGGAAAGCCTGGAGCGGATCCAGAAAGGCGATTTCGGCGTTCGGCTCCCCGTCGAGTCGAAGGACGAATTCGGGGCGCTCGCCGTCGGCTTCAATCGCATGGCCGATCACTTGCAGGGACTCTATCGCACGCTGGCGGACCGGATCGCGCAGAAGACCCGGTCGCTCGAAGAAAAGAACCGTGAGCTCTCCACCCTCTACGAGATCAGCAGCCTCCTGAACGAGCCGGTGTCGATCGAGGACACCTGTCGCGGCTTCCTGAATAAGCTGATGGCGATCACCGGGGCATCGGCGGGCGCGGTACGGCTCGCCGACACGCCGGCGAAGCACGTCCACCCTTACCTGCACGAAGGGCTCGACCCCGGCTTCGTGGCCGAGGAGCGCTGCCTCGATATGGGTGAGTGCCTCTGCGGAGAAGCGGCCCAGACCGCGCGGCCGGTGATCCACGTGATCTCCCCCGCACGTCCGGCGAACGTGATGTACAAGTGCCAGAAGTTCGGCTATCGCACCGTGTCGGTCTTCACCATCCGCGTAAAGCGGCAGCTCCTCGGCGTCTACAACCTATACTTCAAGGAGCCGCGCGAATTCAACGCCGCCCAGCGCCAGATGCTGGAGGCGCTCGGCCAGCATCTCGGTGTCGCGATCGAGAACCAGCGTCTCGTTTCGCGCGACAAGGAGCTAGCGGTGACCGAGGAGCGCAACCTGCTCGCGTAAGAGCTGCACGATTCGATCGCGCAGTCGCTCGCGTTCCTGAACATCGAGGCGCAGATGCTCGAACAGTCGCTCGCGCGGGGAAATGTCGAGGACGCCCGCCAGGAGCTCGCGCAGATCCGCGAAGGGATCCAGGAGAGCTACGACGACGTGCGCGAGCTGCTGGTGCACTTTCGCACGCACCTCAAGCAGGCGGATCTCGAGACCGCCATTCAGGTCGCCCTGCAGCGCTTCGAAGGGCAGACCGGCATCCGCACACGCTTCGACGCGTCGGGAACGACCGTGTCGCTGGCGCCGGAAGTGCAGCCGCAGGTGCTGCACATCGTGCAGGAAGCGCTTTCCAATGTGCGCAAGCACGCCCGCGCGACCAAGGTCGTGGTCGAAGCCGCGACCGTCGTCGCGCACCGCGAAGACATAGCCGCCGTCGCGCATGACCTCGACCAGCATCCGCCGCGCTGCGGCCGGCGATGGCCCGATCTCGGAAGAGCTCACCGGTAAGCTCGTGCAGGGGGTGAAGGCGCGGGTGGGGACGACGGAGCAGGGGGCGCATGAACCCCAGCGGCTCACGCCCCGCGAGCGGGGCATCCTCGCCAAGGTCGCCCAGGGTGCCAGCAACAAGGAGATCGGCCGCGATCTCAATTTGGCCGAGAGCACGGTGAAGATCCACGTCCGTCACATCCTGCGCAAGCTCAATCTCGTGAGCCGTGTACAGGCCGCCGTCTACGCGGTCGAGCACAGCATCGGCAGCCGCGAGCCGTGAGAAGCCACGATGGATTCGACAAGGGCACACAACGGCCATGCACGGCTCCAATCCGGCGTCCCGTTCCCCGCGTTGTGGCTCGGGTACGAGAGCGAGAACACCACGCACCGCTACATGGAGGCCAATCTGGCGATGAAGGAGAAAGGACTGGCCCGACTCGAAGAACCGAAGATGAGAACGCGTCGATATCGCCCCGGAAACGAACTATTGGAGTTCCTGAAACGGCTATAACTATGCGAAGCGCACGCCGGCTCCAACGGGGCCGGACGTGCCCCGGCAGCCTGAAATACGCATAGTTGAGTCCTACGCATAGGGGTCGCTATGCAAAGCTTTGCATAGCGACCCGTTGCGGCCCATCGATTCTGCGCAAAGCCGACGTTCGCCGGCGGGGAAACGGACGTTCAACTTCGTAGTTCATATGCGCACGAATTATCGCGCGCGACTGACTCCTGCCGTGTACCCTACTTCCGGCGCGCGAGGGTTAAAGTCAAATCTGGTGTATGGGATGCCTTGGGCATGAGTTGATTAGGCGGCGAGCCGCTGCTGTTGCGGGTCATCGACGGGTGCCGGGACGCCGTCCCTGAAAACAGTGCCTGCCAGCAGTTCGGCGATACGTTCCACGGCGCGGATGCGGCGCCATGATCTCTGCGCTTCCTGTACCAGCTTGAAGGCCAGCCCGAGAAAGGTTGAGCGCGTGACGCAGTTCTTCGTTCGCGTGGTGCGATGCCGCACGGTAGCGAACGTCGATTCGATCGGGTTGGTGGTGCGCAGGTAATGGGATGGTCGCCCCTTCCCGAAGCGGCATCGATGTGCCAAGGTGGAAATGCGAATGTTCCACCAACCAGGAGAGGCGACCGAGATGAAGGTTACGACGATTGGGATCGATCTGGCAAAGAACGTGATCCAGGTGCATGGGGTCGATGAGCGAGGCAAGGCGGTGCTGAAGAAGCAGCTGAAGCGCAACCAGGTGGTGGCGTTCTTCGCCAACCTGCCGCCGTGCCTGGTGGGAATCGAAGCGTGCGCCAGCGCGCACCACTGGGCGAGGAAGCTACAGTCATTTGGGCACACCGTGAAGCTGATGGCCCCGCAGTTCGTCAAGCCCTACGTCAAGACGAACAAGAACGACGTGGCTGATGCAGATGCGATCTGCGAGGCGGTGAGCCGTCCGACGATGCGATTCGTGCCGGTGAAGAACGGCGAACAACAGGCGGTGCTGTCGCTGCACCGGGCCCGGCAAGGCTTTGTGAAGGCACGCACTGCCCAGGCCAACCAGATTCGGGGATTGTTGGCGGAGTACGGGATCGTCATCCCACAGGGCATTGGCCACATTGCCAAGCGCCTGCCCGAGATCCTGGAGGACGGCGAGAACGATCTGCCCGGTGCCTTTCGCCAGCTGCTGGATCGACTCGGCGATCACCTGAAGGAGTTGGACCGCCAAGTGGGCGAGTTGGAGGTGCAGATCCAGAGCTGGCACCGGGAGCATGCTGCGAGCAAGAAGCTGGCACAGATTCCAGGTATCGGTCCGATCACCGCCAGCGCCCTGGTGGCCTCGATCGGGGATGCGAAGAGTTTCGAGAATGGACGGCAGCTCGCGGCCTGGATCGGATTGGTGCCGCGGCAGCACTCCAGTGGCGGCAAGCAGCAGCTGTTGGGCATCAGCAAGCGTGGCGACACGTACCTGCGCACGCTGCTCATTCACGGCGCGCGGGCGGTGATCCGGGTGGCCGAACGCAAGGCGGGACACACGGACAGTTGGCTGGCGCGGCTGATGGGACGGCGCAACAAGAACGTGGCGGCGGTGGCGCTGGCGAACAAGAACGCCCGCACCGTCTGGGCGCTGCTCGCGCATGGTCGGGACTACCAGGCCGACTATGAACCGGCACCCGCAGCGGCATGAACACGGGTTTCCCACAGCGCCGCTCGCCTCTGGTGAGAGAGGCACCGCCGGCGAGCGGCGCCATGGAAAACCCTGCGGCGTAGCAGCGCAACCGTACTAGGTTTCGTAGAAAGGAACTCCACCGATTGTTCAGGCAATCATGACGTGATGGCAAGATAGGTCAGACCGTGAATGGCTTAGCCTGCTGGATTCACAGCACTAAAGAGTGCGTGCAAGTGATGAGGCGCCATTCAGCGTATTCCATCAGGGACAGAGGCGATGCCTCGCAAGAGTCCGGATCTATGGCTGCAATCTTTACCTTCCTACCGTCATCGACTGAATGCTTGACATACCGGGGCGACCATCTATGAATCCAGTGCTCGGCCGGAAAGTCGTAGAAGGCGAGCAGTGCTTCGCGATCCTTGGCGAGCTTGTCGGTTGCCTTCGGGTACTTGGCGCCGTAGGTCTTCAGGAAATGATCGAAAGCGGTGATCGCCTGTGGCCGCGTCGGCGCCATCCAGATCTCATGCAGATCCGCCTTGGCTTTGGCCTGCAGCGACTTGGGCAGGGCGTTGAGGACGTTGGCCGTCTTGTGCACCCAGCAGCGCTGGCGGCGCGTGTCAGGAAATACTTCGTCGAGCGCAGCCCAGAACCCCAGCGCGCCGTCGCCCACGGCAAGCAAAGGGCCGGCGCCCAAGCCGCGCGCGGCAAGGTCGCGCAAGACATCGAGCCAGGATTCCTTGGATTCGCGTAGCCCGTCGCCGATCGTGACCAGTTCTTTCTTTCCCTCGGGCGTCACGCCAATGATGACCAGCAGGCATTGCCGGACGTCGTCTTCCTGCCGCAGCCCGGTATGAATACCGTCGACCCACCAGTAGACGTAGCGGCTGGCCGATAGATCCCGCTTCATCCAGCCGGCGTATTCTGTCGCCCATTCGCTCTTCAGGCGAGAAACCACGTTCGGGCTCAAACCCTTGGCCTCATCGCCAAGCAGCACCGTCAGCGCCTCGCGCATGTCGCCGGTCGAGATGCCTTTCAGGTACAGCCACGGCAATGCCGCCGATACGCGCTGGGAGCGGCGAACAAACGGCGGCACCAGCGCTGAGTTGAACTTGATGCCAGCCCCCGAGCGGTCGCGCACTTTCGGCACCCGTACTTCGACATTGCCGATCGCCGTGAGTACCTCGCGCGCCGGCAGATAGCCATTCCTCACCACCGCCCGCTGCCCACCCAGCACCTTTACGTTGCCGTACTCGGCCAGCAATTCCTGAACCTCGACCTCGATCGCCTTCTGGATCAGTTCCCGCGCCCCGCGCCGAATCAGTCCCTCCAGCGACAAGCCCATCTCCGATTGCTCAGCGATTCCCTTCTTCGTATCCTTCATCATGGCGTGCCCCTCTGTTTGCTAAAAATCGATCTCGATAATCAATTCTCAGCAGAGGCACGCCGCCTCTTCAACCCCCTACCTGCCACTCGGGCTCATACACCACTTTCGACTTTAGCCCGCGGCGCGATGTGCATCATCGCCTCCATCACCGACGCATCCACGCTACGCGACGTACAGGAGGCGGCCGCTACATAAGCGACATTATCGGACGTGCGACTTACCGGCGATTTGCCTGCACTACACTCACAACTCCCTCCCGCCCGTTCCCGGCGCCACCGAAGTAAAGCCCCAAGGAGTACTCCGCGTGAAAACCACCGTTCTCAGCTACATTAAGCCGACCGTTCCGGCGACCACCGTCACCGAATCCGCCGACTCGAGCCCCGCGCTGCTGGGCGCGGGAGACGACCTCTGGCTGGCCTGGGCAGATACGAAGAGTCCGCGCGCTGTCCACTTCACGCACGGGCTCGCGCTCACGCAGGACGCATTCCAGGAAGCGCCCACCATCGTCGTTGCGACGGGCGCGGACAGGGTCGTGGGCCTAGCCCTGTTGAACGGCAAGTTCTACGTCGCCTGGAGCGGGCCGGGCCTGGCCGTCCATATCGCCAGCTCCGCGGACGCCGGCAAGACCTGGAGCGCGCCCCTTACGCATCCCTCCGCACAAACCGCCGACGGCGTCAGCCTGACCGCGCACGACAGTGCTCTCTACCTGGCCTACCGGGACGCCGCCATGGGCCACGCCGCGGTGACCTCCTACGACCCCCGTCCGGGCGGCGGGTTCGGGCCGGTGACGCCGCTCGGCGTCCCGACGCGGAGCGTGCCCGCGATTGCCTCGGTGCAGGACCCGCTCGCGTGGCCCGCGCTCCATGTGGCCGTTGCGACCGGCGACGTCAAGATCGTCGCAAGCCGCTGTTTCAATAACGACGTGGGAGACCTCGCCGCCGCGTTCCGCGAAGTGGCCGGGCTGGCGGGGGACGCCGTCACGCTCGCGCCGCTGCGGGTGAACCATCAGCCGGGGATGGCGGTCGGCGTCGTCTCGCACCGGCGCAGCACCATCTCCACCGCGACGCTAATTCCCGATCCGCCCTTCTTCACCGTCCAGCGCTCCGATCCGCTGGGAGACCCGGGCGTCGACTTGCCGCGCATGGCCACGGTGGATGACGAGCTCTTCCTCGGCTACAGCAACCTGTCGAAAGAGGTGATGGCGGCCTGCTATATCCACGCCTGCACGCTGGACCCGAGCGACTCGCGCATCAACCAGGATTGCGATCCGGACGCCTGCCCTCCCGATCCGCGACTGGTCTGCGCGCTGCAGCCCTCGCACTCCATCCGCTGGACGCCCGCCACGATCGACAACGCGATGAAGGGCGACTTGGTGCTGAGCCCGGCGGACGGAAACGGGGTCATCGGCACGCTGCTGGGGGCGCTCACGCCGCCGCAAATTTACGACCACATGGGCATGATGGTGGAGAATAGGCGCGTCATCCGCCACTGCACGGAGAGCAAGGACCGTCTTAAGGACAAGCGGTATTACACCGGGGTGCTTGTTGTGGCGCCCGCGCCTACGGACGGCCTGCGGTCCGACCACATCACCTACGGCTGGCCGGGGATCATCCACCAGACCGTGGAGGACGCCTTCTATACCGGCCTGCGCGGGCCGTATAACGAGGACTGGGCCGGCTCGCCCACACTCGGCGGCCCACCCCTGGTTTCCATGAAGGAGTTCCTGTCCGTCTCGCCCGGCGAGCGGGAGGGGAAGTACCCGGGGAACTGGGACGCGCTCAAGTTCTACGATCCGGAGGAGAACTTCACGGCGGAGCCATACCGCTACACCATCCGCAACCTGCCGAAGGACCCGGCGCGGCGTAAGTCGGCGGAGTTTCCGGATGGCGAGCTGCTCTGGCCCATCGTGGTGCGCCCGACGCTGGATGCGGAGGAGAGACTCCCGTGGGTCCGTCCCCTGCTCCACCGCGTGGCGGACGCCTCGCTGGGACTGAAAGCCCACTACCGCTTCTATTGCTACACCCGCTCGGCCATCTCGATCGACGGTTCGAAGGACCCTCCGCCGGCGGGCGCGCCCTACTGGTCCACTATCAAGCAACCGGTGACGGTGGAGGATCCGCCCGCTCCCCTGCCTCCCGTCGACCCGAACGACCCCGGAAACCTTCCCGATATTCCGGAGCCGACCTCTCACACGGAATATATCCCGATCGGCGGGGTGGACTGGGCGGTGGGCACGCACCCGATGGTCTGCTCCACCTTCGTCTGGGCCGCGGTCCGCGCCGCCGAAAAGGGGCTGGGCCGCAAGATCGCGCTGGAGGGACCGATCGAGCCGTTGAACAACACGGGCGGGCCGCACCGCGCCCTCGGGTCGCAGGACGGGCTCTACAACTACACGGAGAAGGAACGGCAGGATTCCGCCGTCACACTCCACGCCGCACTGGTCCGGCAGGTCCACGAGTCGCTGGAGGAGGAGCAGAGCGGGATCGTCGGGCTGATAGCGGACTTCTTCGCCTGGACGTCGGACATCGCGGACGATGTCGCCACGCAGAACGTCAACGCCTTCGCCCTCGATCGCGCCGACGAGGTGGACGACCAGCTCTACGAGTCGCCGGGCGACGGCGACTCGGTGGCCCCGGACGACATCCTCCTACAGTGGGACGCGCCCAACGGCGCCGACGGCGAGGGCTTCCGGGGGCTTTACGGAGACCAGGTTCCGGCGCTGCTGGTGCAGGGCGCATATACGTGGGCGGCGGATTTCAAGTATCAGCTCGCCAACGGGATGGCCCACACGCGGGTGCGCATGAACTTCACCGATCCCACCACGGGAATGCCGCGGCTGGTGCGCGCGCTCGTGACGCTGGGCTGCGAGTCGAGCTACACGAACGCGCACGGGATCTTCTCCGCGCTCGTCGGGGCCGGGATGGCGGTGATCAAGGCGAACGCGTGGGACCCGGTCCTGGGCGTCTGGCTGAAGCACGAGAGCACGCACGATCTGCACGAAGGGATTAATAACCTCGACCTGAATCTGGAGGCCCCGCCCCTCTGGCGCCGGCGCATCACTTGGTTCGGCGAGACGCGCATCTATCACAATCCGGACGTCGGCGCGAAGCAGCAGCGGACCTCGCCCTTCGCCTCCTCGACGGTGCTGGCGTGGGACCCGGACGTGATGTCCCACAACCCGCCGGCGAACGTGGTCGATTATATGACTCACGTGAGGATCGACGGCGCGTCGGTCCATTTTGGCGACCACTACGTGACCTACGTGTTCGAGGTCCACCTCCAGTCGGACGGCTCGCTCGTCTACGACGGCATCTGCGATTTCTACGTGGACGGAGACCGCCAGGAGGACCAGAGCCGCACGTTCAACGGGACGATCCTGCCCGAGGACAGCATGACCTTCAAGTACGAGGTTACCCACGACGCCTTCCTGGACAGCCACGACTACGGGCGGGTGGTACTGACGGTGCAGAATGTTTGGGCGAAGTATTGAGGCGGCCAGCGCACATGCCCGGCTCGCCGTAACGCTCGCGCTAACTCCGGGGGTCTCAGCTCAATTGCTCGTGCGCGCGGACGATGTAATTCAGTGGCGAACCGGTAGGTCGAGTGAGTGGTGATCTATCGAACAACGGCGCCAATGCGACCGACCGGAACCGGGCGAACCTGATTGCCTGACGAGGGCATGCATGTCTGGTTGTGGCGAATTTCGGGGCGCTACTCGAAGGACCGGTCCTGGCCGTTCTCTGCCGTAGCGCCAACATGATCTGACACTACCTTGCGAGATCAAATCTTGGCCTCTGCAACTGAAAGCGATAAGCCGCTCCCTGCGAAGTTGACGTGAGCGGTTCCTGACCGCGCACTCCCACGCCGCGTTCGTAATCGTCCCTGCTCCTCCGCAAGGAGTACTCCCTTCGGACGAAGTGGCACGCTCGCCTCCTCCTTCGGAGCGAGTTCCCGATAGCTCTCCCGAGCACCTGCCGCACCCCCTCCGGTGAATGGGTCCGGCGGGTGCAACCGCGTAGCCTTGCGTGAACGATACGAAGAGGAAAGGTCGAATGGCGGCCGACGCGATAGCGGCGGGGGTGAGCAAGCCGGGTTACAGCCGCCAGCAGATCCTGGCACTGACGGCGAGCACGCTGGCCTTCGCGGTGAACTTCGCCATCTGGGTGATGTTCTCGGTCATCGGGATCAAGATCAAGGGAGAGCTCAATCTCAACGAGACCGAGTTCGGCCTTCTGGTCGCCACCCCCATCCTGACGGGTTCGTTGGTACGTCTGCCGCTCGGGATCCTGACCGACCGCTACGGTGGACGGAGGGTGTACTTCCTCCAGATGCTCGCGGTGGTGATCCCGACCTGGCTGCTGTCATATGCGACCGAGTATTGGCAGTATCTGGTACTGGGTTTGTTCATCGGGGTCGCCGGCGGCTCGTTCGCGGTCGGCATCGCCTACACCTCGGCCTGGTTCAGCAAGGAGCGCCAAGGCACGGCGATGGGTATCTTCGGTGCCGGGAATGCTGGCTCCTCGCTCACCAAGTTCATCGCCCCCCTCATCATTGCAGCCTCCGCGGTAGGTTCGTGGCGGGCCGTGCCCCAGGTCTACGCCGTCGCGATTCTGGTGATGGCGGTCGCGTTCTGGTTCCTTACCTCCGAGGACCCCTTGCACCGGAAGGACGCGCGGAAGGACCGGCAGTATCCCAAGCTATCCGAGCAGCTCCTGCCGCTGCTCGACCTGCGAGTCTGGCGCTTCGGGCTGGCCTACTTTTTCGTGTTCGGCGCGTTCGTGGCGCTCGCGCTGTGGCTGCCCAAGTACTACGTCGGTGAATTCGGCTTGCCGCTGGCGACCGCTGCCTTTCTGACCATCCTGTTCGACCTTCCTTCGGGGGCGATCCGTGCGCTGGGCGGGTGGGCCTCGGACAAGTGGGGCGGCAACACGGTCACGTGGTGGGTGATGTGGATCAGCCTCGCCTGCATGTTCCTCCTGAGCTATCCGCAGACGACCATGATCGTCCACGGCATCCGGGGCGACATGGAGTTCAGCACCGGGAATGGCATCGTGCTGTTCACGGTGCTGATCCTCATCGTCGGGTTGGCACAGGGTTTCGGCAAGGCGAGCGTCTACCGCAGCCTGGCGGATCACTATCCGAAGAACATGGGTGCGGTCGGCGGGCTCGTCGGGGTGATCGGCGGGCTGGGGGGCTTCGCGTTGCCGATCATCTTCGGCATCGCCGCCGACGTGACCAACCTGCGCACGAGCTGCTTCATGCTCATAACGGGCGTCGTGGTTGTCACCATGATCTGGATGTGGGTGGCCGAGAGGAACGAGCGCGCCGGGATCCTGGAGCAGCACGCCGCCGCCCGCGAGGCGCTCGCCGGCGCCGAGCTCATCGAGCGCATCCGCCGACGTCCCCGTGTGCTTGTCGACTGGCGGCCGGACGACGAGGGTTTCTGGGCGGCGACCGGCCGGCGCATCGCCAGCCGCAACCTCTGGCTGTCGATGCCCGCTCTGCTGCTCTCCTTTGCGGTCTGGGTGGTGTGGAGCGTGATCGTGGTCGAGTTGCCGCGCATCGGATTCGAGTTCACCACGAACCAGCTGTTCTGGCTGGCGGCGCTGCCCGGGCTCTCCGGCGCGCTGTTCCGGGCGCTGTACTCCTTCGTGGTACCGATCTTCGGCGGACGCAACTGGACCGTGTTCAGCACGATGCTGCTGCTGCTGCCCACGTTGTGGATCGGCTTCGCGGTGCAGGATCCGAGCACCAACTACTCGGTTTTCGCGGCGATCGCCCTGCTCTGCGGACTGGGGGCAGGCAACTTCTCCTCCAGCATGGCAAACATCAGCTTCTTCTACCCGGCGCGGATGCAGGGCACGGCGCTGGGGTTGAACGCGGGGGTGGGCAACCTGGGGGTCGGCTTGGCGCAGCTGATCGCCCCGATGGCGATCTATGGTGGCGCGCTGCTGATCCTCGGCGGCAGCGCGCAGACCCGTGTCGACCAGGGCGTGACCACCCAGGTGTGGGTGCAGAACGCAGGTTTCATCTGGGTACCGTTCATCGTCCTCGCCACGGTCGCCGCCTGGTTCGGCATGGACAACATCGCGACTGTAAGGGCCGGTTTCGCAGAGCAGGTGGCGATCATCAAGCACAAGCATCAATGGTTGATGAGCTGGCTGTATACCGGCACCTTCGGTTCGTTCATCGGCCTGGCTGCGGGTTTCCCGATGCTGGTCAACACCCAGTTCCCTGCAGTGGACGCTTTCAAGTTCGCTTTCATCGGCCCGGTGCTGGCGGCAATCGTACGCCCGGTCGGTGGCTGGCTCGCGGATCGTAAGGGCGGCGCGACGATGACCTTGCTCTCCTTTGTGGCGATGGCGGTGGCATCCCTCGGTGCGATCCTGTTCCTGCCCACGGCAAATGGCGGAGGCAGCGTGCAAGGCTTCGTGCTGATGTTCATGATCCTCTTTCTGGCGGCGGGTATCGGCAACGGGACCACCTTCCGCATGATCCCGATCATCTTCCGCACGCTGCGCGAACGGGAAGTGGCCGATCCAAGAGATCAGGCCGCGCTCGAGCAGGCCCGTCGAACGGGCAGCACCGAAGGCGCCGCGACGCTCGGGTTCAGCTCGGCGGTCGCGGCATTCGGCGGCTTCTTCATCCCCATCGCCTGCGGTGCCTCCATCAGCCTCACGGGCAGTCCACAAGGTGCGCTGATTTTCTTCAGCGTGTTCTACCTGAGCTGTGTGGTGGTGACTTGGTGGTGGTACTCGCGCCAGGGCGCCGAGGTAGCGTGTTAGCCGCCCACGTCGATCCCTCTTCCCTTCCAGCCCACGTTGAGACCATGTCAGAGATCAAAGATTGGCGCGTAGAGGATCCCGAATTCTGGGAATCCACCGGCAAGCGCATCGCGTATCGAAACCTGGCGATCTCGGTGCCGGCGCTGCTCTGCGCGTTCGCGGTCTGGGGCATGTGGGGCATCATCGCCGTGCAGATGCTCAACCTCGGCTTCCCCTTCACGCAGCCCGAGTTGTTCACTCTAACCGCGATTGCCGGGATCGCCGGCGCGACGATGCGCATCCCGGCATCGTTCTTCATCCGGCTCGCCGGCGGGCGCAACACGATCTTCCTAACCACAGCGATGCTGTTGTCGCCGGCGATCGGCACCGGGATCGCGCTGCAGCACCCCGAGTGGCCGTTGTGGGTGTTTCAACTGATGGCGCTGTGGTCTGGCGTCGGCGGCGGCAACTTCGCGAGCTCGATGTCGAACATCAGCACCTTCTTCCCGAAGCGTCTGCAGGGCACCGCGCTCGGCATCAACGCCGGCATTGGCAACTTCGGCGTGACGACGATGCAGATCGTGATCCCGCTGGTGATGACGGTCGGACTGTTCGGCGCGCTCGGCGGCGAACCCAGGACGCTGTTGAAGGACAGCGGCTGGATCTTGGGCAAGATCGTCGCCGGCACACCCACCTGGATCCAGAACGCCGGCTTTGCCTGGGTGATCTCGCTGGTGCCGCTCGCCGCGCTTTGCTGGCTCGGCATGAACAACCTGAAGACGGTCTCGCCGAATACGGGCAACCCGGTCGTCGCCTTCGCCAAAGTCACCTACCTGTACACGCTGGCGTTCGTACCCGCCATCGGCATCCTGTACGTATACCTGCCCAAGCCGACCGGGCTCGGCCTCATCAGTATGTGGGTGGCGATTCCGCTGGACGTGATTCTGGCGCTCACGGTGATGCGGCTGGCGGCGTTCGGTCCGATGAAGGAGGGCGTCGCCAAACAGTTCGCTATCTTCCGCGACAAGCACACCTGGTCGATGACCGCGCTCTACATCGTCACCTTCGGCTCGTTCATCGGCTTCTCGATGGCGCTGCCGCTCGCGATCACCGTCATCTTCGGCATCAGCCACGTTCCGGACGCCAACGGCGTCATGACCCACACGATCAAGAATCCGAACGCGCCGTCTGCCTTTACCTACGCCTGGATCGGCCCCTTCGTCGGCGCGGCGATCCGACCCGTCGGCGGCTGGATCTCGGACAAGGTCGGCGGCTCGATCGTCACCCAGATCATCTCCGTGGTGATGGTGGTGGCGTCGATCGCCGTCGGTTACGTGATGATGCTGGCCTACACGTCGGCGACGCCCGAGCAGTACTTCTTCCTCTTCCTGGTCCTGTTCCTCGTGCTGTTCGCGGCCTCGGGGATCGGCAACGGCTCGACGTTCCGCACCATCGGTGTGATCTTCGACCGTCAGCAGGCCGGCCCGGTACTCGGGTGGACCTCGGCGATTGCCGCCTATGGCGCATTCATCGCACCGATCGTGATCGGCGAGCAGATCAAGGCTGGCACGCCGCAGGTCGCGATGTATGGCTTCGCCATTTTTTACGCGGTGTGTCTGGTGTTGAACTGGTGGTTCTATCTGCGCCGGAACGCCTACGTGAAGAACCCCTGACACGAGGCCGCGGCGTTGCCGCAGCCTGACGTGAATGCAAGGAGCAAGCGATGAGTCACTTTCTCGACCGACTGACGTTCTTCACCAAGCCGCACGAAGGCTTTTCCGGCTCACATGGCGTTGTCACCATGGAGGACCGGACCTGGGAGGACGGCTACCGCAAGCGTTGGCAGCACGACAAGATCGCGCGCTCCACTCACGGCGCGAACTGCACCGGCTCGTGCAGCT
The DNA here is from genome assembly GCA_963734295.1 of uncultured beta proteobacterium. Taxonomy (GTDB): domain Bacteria; phylum Pseudomonadota; class Gammaproteobacteria; order Burkholderiales; family JAEUMW01; genus JAEUMW01. The sequence continues at coordinate 494,542 of CAVTGS010000012.1, forward strand.
GGAAGATCTACGTGAAGGGCGGCATCGTGACGTGGGAGACCCAGCAGACGGATTACCCGCGCACCCGTCCCGATCTGCCCAACCACGAGCCGCGCGGCTGTTCCCGCGGCGCGAGCTATTCCTGGTACCTCTACAGCGGCAACCGCGTGAAGTATCCGATGGTGCGCGGCCGCCTGCTCCGCGCGTGGCGCGCCGAGCGCGCCCTCAAGTCGCCGGTCGAGGCGTGGGCGGCGATCGTGGAGAACCCTGCCAAGGCCAAGGCCTACAAGTCGGTGCGCGGGCTTGGGCGGCTTCGTGCGCGCGGCCTGGGACGAAGTGAACGAGATCATCGCCGCCGCCAACGTCTACACCATCAAGCGCTACGGACCGGACCGCATCATCGGCTTCTCGCCGATCCCGGCGATGTCGATGGTGTCCTACGCCGCGGGCAGCCGCTACCTGTCGCTCATCGGCGGCGTGTGCATGAGCTTCTACGACTGGTACTGCGACCTGCCGCCGGCCTCGCCGCAGACCTGGGGCGAGCAGACCGACGTGCCCGAATCGGCGGACTGGTACAACTCGACCTTCATCATTGCCTGGGGCTCCAACGTGCCGCAGACCCGCACCCCAGACGCGCACTTCTTCACCGAGGTGCGCTACAAGGGCGCGAAGACCGTCGCCGTCACGCCCGACTATGCCGAGGTGTCGAAGCTGTGCGACATCTGGCTGCACCCGAAGCAGGGCACCGACGCCGCGCTGGCGATGGCGATGGGCCACGTCGTGCTCACCGAATACCACGCCCGCGGCCGGAGCGAGTACTTCGAGGATTATTGCCGGAAATACACCGACATGCCGATGCTGGTGAAGCTGGTGAAGCACGGTGACAGCTACGTACCCGACCGCCTGCTGCGCGCTTCCGACTTCGGCGACAAGCTCGGCCAGACCAACAACCCGGACTGGAAGACGGTCGCGATCGACGAAGCGAGCGGCAAGGTGGTGGCACCGCTCGGCGCCATCGGTTTCCGCTGGGGCGAAAAGGGCAAGTGGAATCTGACCGAGCAGGACGCCACCGGCGCGGCAACGAAGCTCCGCCTCTCTCTGCTCGGCGGCCACGACGAGGTCGTTGCCGGTCGCCTTCCCCTATTTCGGCGGTCAGCCGCACGAGCACTTCCAGTCCACCAGCCACGACGACGTGCTGTTGCGGCACCTGCCGGTGAAGAAGCTGAAAGGCGTCGACGGTCCGCTCGTGGTGGCGAGCGTGTTCGACCTCTTCCTCGGCAACTACGGCGTCGATCGCGGGTTGGGCGGTCCGAACGTGGCGCGCTCGTTCGACGACGACGTACCCTACACGCCGGCGTGGCAGGAGCGCATCACCGGCGTCAAGCGCGCCGACGTGATCACGGTGGCGCGCCAGTTCGCGGAGAACGCGGACAAGACTCGGGGCAAGTCCATGGTGATCATCGGCGCCGCGATGAACCACTGGTACCACATGGACATGAACTACCGCGGCGTCATCAACCTGCTGGTGATGTGCGGCTGCGTCGGGCAATCCGGCGGCGGCTGGTCGCATTACGTCGGTCAGGAGAAGCTGCGCCCGCAGACCGGCTGGACCGCGCTCGCGTTCGCGCTCGACTGGAACCGCCCGCCGCGGCAGCATGAACTCCACGTCGTTCTGGTACGCGCACACGGACCAGTGGCGCTACGAGAAGCTGTCGGTGCGCGAGATCCTCTCGCCGCTCGCCAATCCGAAGGGAGTACACCGGAGCGCTCATCGACTTCAACGTGCGCGCCGAGCGCATGGGCTGGCTGCCGTCCGCCCCGCAGCTGCAGACGAACCCGCTCGAGGTCGTGCGGCAGGCGGCCGCCGCGGGCATGGAGCCGAAGCACTATGCGGTGAAAGGCGCTCAAGGACGGATCGCTCAAGCTCGCGTGCGAGGATCCGGACCATCCCGACAATTTCCCGCGCAATCTCTTCGTCTGGCGCTCGAACCTGCTCGGCTCCTCCGGCAAGGGTCACGAGTACTTCCTCAAGCACCTGCTCGGCACCCAGAACGGCGTGATGGGCAAGGACCTGGGCAGCTTCGGCGGCGACCAGCCGGAAGAGGTGGCGTGGCGGGACGACATTCCCGAGGGCAAGCTCGACCTGCTCGTCACGCTCGACTTCCGCATGTCAACGACCTGTCTCTACTCGGACATCGTGCTGCCGACCGCGACCTGGTACGAGAAGAACGACCTCAACACCTCCGACATGCATCCGTTCATCCACCCGCTGACGGCGGCGGTCGACCCGGTGTGGGAGGCGCGCAGCGACTGGGAGATCTACAAGGGCATCGCGAAGAAGTTCTCGGAGGTCGCGGTCGGGTCACCTCGGCGTGGAGAAGGAGCTGGTGCTCGCGCCGCTCATGCACGACACGCCGGCGGAGCTCGCGCAGGCCCTCGACGTGAAGGACTGGAAGAAGGGACAGTGCGACCTCGTTCCCGGCAAGACGGCGCCGAACATGGTGGTGGTGGAGCGGGACTACCCGAACACGTACAAGCGGTTCACGGCGCTCGGTCCGCTCATGGGGAAGCTCGGCAACGGCGGCAAGGGCATCAGCTGGAACACCGAGCACGAGGTGGAGAAGCTGCGCGACCTCAACTATCCGGTGGTGGAGGAGGGCGTCACCAAGGGCATGCCGCGCATCGTCAGCGACGTCGACGCGGCGGAGGTGATCCTCATGCTCGCGCCGGAGACGAACGGCGAGGTGGCCGTGAAGTCGTGGGCGGCGCTGTCCGAGATGACCGGTCTCGACCACACGCACCTGGCGGTGCCGCGCGAGGACGACAAGATCCGCTTCGCCGATCTCGTGGCGCAGCCGCGCAAGATCATCTCCAGCCCGACGTGGAGCGGCATCGAGTCGGAGAAGGTGTCGTACAACGCCGGCTACACCAACGTGCACGAGCTGATTCCGTGGCGCACGCTCTCCGGGCGCCAGCAGCTCTACCAGGACCATCCCTGGATGCGCGCCTTCGGCGAGACGCTGTGCGTGTATCGGCCGCCGATCGACACCAAGACAGTCGCGCCGGTGATCCGCACGATGAGCAACGGCAACCCCGAGGTGGTGCTCAACTTCATCACGCCGCACCAGAAATGGGGCATCCATTCCACCTACACCGACAACCTGATGATGCTGACGCTGTCGCGCGGCGGTCCGATCATCTGGCTCTCGGAGGACGACGCGAAGAAGGCGGGCATCGTCGACAACGACTGGATCGAGGCCTACAACGTGAACGGCGCCATCGCGGCACGGGCCGTGGTCTCGCAGCGCGTGAACCCGGGCATGTGCCTCATGTACCACGCGCAGGAGAAGATCGTGAACACGCCGGGGTCGGAGATCACGGGCGGGCGCGGCGGCATCCACAACTCGGTCACCCGCACCTGCCCGAAGCCCACGCACATGATCGGCGGCTACGCCCAGCAGAGCTACGGCTTCAACTACTACGGCACGGTCGGCTCCAACCGCGACGAGTTCGTGATCGTGCGCAAGATGAAAAAGGTCGACTGGATGGAAGAGCCGCATCCGGAGGCCGCCCTCGAGGAGGCAGTGAAATGAAGATCCGCGCCCAGATCGGGATGGTGCTGAACCTCGACAAGTGCATCGGCTGTCACACGTGCTCGGTGACGTGCAAGAACGTCTGGACCAACCGTCCGGGGATGGAGTACGCCTGGTTCAACAACGTCGAGACCAAGCCCGGCATCGGTTATCCGAAGGAATGGGAGAACCAGGACAAGTGGAAGGGCGGCTGGACGCGCACCGATAGCGGCCGGCTCAAGCCCAAGCAGGGCGGCAAGTGGAAGCTGCTCGCGAACATCTTCGCCAATCCGAACCTGCCCGAGATCGACGATTACTACGAGCCCTTCACCTTCGACTACGAGCACCTGCACACCGCCGGGCTATCGAAGGCGGCACCGGTCGCGCGGCCGCGGTCGCTCGTGACCGGCGAGCGCATGGAGAAGATCGAGTGGGGTCCGAACTGGGAGGAGATCCTGGGCGGCGAGTTCGCGAAGCGCTCGCAGGACAGCAACTTCGAGAACGTGCAGAAGGAGATCTACGGGCAGTTCGAGAACACCTTCATGATGTACCTGCCGCGGCTGTGCGAGCACTGCCTCAATCCGGCGTGCGTCGCCTCGTGCCCGTCGGGCTCGATCTACAAGCGCGAGGAGGACGGTATCGTCCTCATCGACCAGGACAAGTGCCGCGGCTGGCGCATGTGCGTGTCCGGCTGCCCGTACAAGAAGATCTATTACAACTGGCAGAGCGGCAAGGCCGAGAAGTGCATCTTCTGCTACCCGCGCATCGAGGCCGGTCAGCCGACGGTGTGCTCCGAGACCTGTGTCGGCCGCATCCGCTATCTGGGCGTGCTGCTCTACGACGCCGACCGCATCGAGGAAGCCGCGGCGGTGGCGGACGAGAAGGATCTGTACAAGGCGCAGCTCTCGATCTTCCTCGACCCGTTCGCGCAAGAGGTGATCGACCAGGCGCGCAAGGACGGCGTGCCGGAGGCTTGGCTCGAAGCGGCACGCGGCTCGCCCGTGTACAAGATGGCGGTCAACTGGAAGGTCGCCCTGCCGCTGCACCCGGAGTACCGCACGCTGCCGATGGTCTGGTACGTGCCGCCGCTCTCGCCCATCTCAGCCGCGGCGAACAGCGGCCAGCTCGGCATGAACGGCGTCATCCCGGACGTGCGCCAGCTGCGCATCCCGCTCAAGTATCTCGCCAACCTGCTGACCGCCGGCGACGAAGCGCCGGTGCAGCTCGCGCTCGAGCGCATGCTCGCGATGCGCGCGTACATGCGCGACAAGCACGTGGAAGGTCGACCCAACGAAGAAGCGCTGAAGCAGGTGGACCTGACGCGCGACCAGGTGCACGAGATGTACCGCTACATGGCGATCGCAAACTACGAAGACCGTTTCGTGATCCCGACCACGCACCGGGAGTACGCGGAAGACGCCTACGACCTGCGCGGCGGCTGCGGCTTCAGCTTCGGCAACGGCTGCTCGGATGGCCAGTCGGAGGCGAGCCTCTTCGGCAAGCAGAAGAAGATCATCCCGATCAAGGTCAGCTCATGAGCGCGGTCGCCGAGAGTCGGGGTTCGAGGAGGGTAGCTGCGATGATCACGTTCAAGGCACTGGCGGCGCTGCTCGCCTACCCGGAGGCGGAGCTCCTGGCGGCGCTGCCCGAGATCGGCGCCGCCATCGACGGCGGAGGGGCTCCTGCCGCGGCGCGAGCGGGCGGCCGTCGCGAGCTTCCTGGCGGAGCTGGGCGAGGGCGACCTCTTCGAGCTGCAGGAGCGCTACGTCGCGCTCTTCGACCGCACGCCGCGCGCTCTCGCTGCATCTCTTCGAGCACGTGCACGGCGAGTCCCGCGACCGCGGCCAGGCGATGGTGAATCTCCTGCAGGTCTATCGCGAGCACGGGCTCGAGCTCGCCGCCAACGAGCTGCCGGACTACCTGCCGGTGTTTCTCGAGTATCTCTCCCAGCGTCCGCTCGCCGAGGCGCAGGCGAACCTCGCCGAAACCTCGCCACATCCTGCGCGAGCTGGGCGTGCGCTTGCTCGACAAAGGCAGCGGATACGCCGCGGTGTTCTCGGCACTGCTCGTCCTGGCGGGCGAGAAGGGGCTCGACTTCGCGGGCAGACGCGCGCAACCCGGGCGAGCAGGCCGAGGACCTGGAGGCGCTCGACCGGGAATGGGCGGAGGAACCCGCGTTCGGGTGCGGCCCCAAGCCGCCCAAGGGCCAGGAGCAAGCGGTAATACACGTCTACAAAGGAGCAGCGCGATGAGCTACGTCCATGAGTTCCTGTTCGGCATCTACCCGTACCTGTGCCTGGCGGTGTTCTTCGTGGGCAGCCTGATCCGCTTCGACCGCGAGCAGTACACGTGGAAGAGCGACTCGTCCCAGCTCCTGAGCCGGCGGCAACTGCGCTGGGGCTCGAACCTCTTCCACATCGGCATCCTCGGCATCTTCTTCGGCCACTTCGTCGGTCTGCTGACGCCGGTCGACGTCTGGCACGCGGTCGGCGTGTCGGCGCCCGCCAAGCAGATGCTCGCTATCGTCGCCGGCGGGATCTTCGGGGTGATCTGCTTCGTCGGGCTCGCGCTGCTCATCCATCGCCGTCTCACCGTGGCCCGCATCCGCGCGACCACGAAGCCGATGGATCTCATCGTTCTCGGCCTGATCCTGGTGCAGCTCGCCCTCGGTCTCGTGAGCCTGTCCGTCTCCTGGGCCCATCGCGACGGCGGCGAGATGGTGAAGCTCATGACCTGGGCGCAGCACATCGTCACCTTCCGCGGCGATGCCGCGAGCTTCGTGGTCGAGGTCGTCGCCGATCTTCAAGCTGCACCTCCTGCTCGGCATGACGATCTTCCTCGTCTTCCCGTTCTCGCGGCTGGTTCATATCTGGAGCGGCTTCGGCTCGCTCGCTTATCTCGCGCGCCCGTACCAGGTGGTGCGGGGCCGTAGCTGAACATCGTTTGAGCGCCGGGCCGCGGCAGGAGGATCGCGCGCCGGGTTGAGCCAGATCAAGGTCGCCTGCGCGGGCGATCGGGTCTAATCGCGCACCTTCTGGAGCCTGCCCGTGGATCATTCCCATGTCCCCGCGCTCTTCATCAAAGGCCGACGCCTGCTTCCCATCGTGCAGGGCGGCATGGGCGTCGGCGTCTCCGGCCATCGCCTCGCGGGGCACGTCGCCCGTCATGAACGCGGTCGGCACCATCGCCAGCGTCGACTTGCGCAGACACCACGACGACCTGATGGCCGAGACCGGCCGCTGCCGCGACCGGGCGGCGATCGAGCGCGCGAACCTGGTAGCGCTCGATCGGGAGATCAAGGCGGCCCAGGATATCGCGGGCGGCCAGGGCATGGTCGCGGTGAACGTCATGCGTGCCGTGTCCCAGTACGCCGATTACGTCCGCCAGTCGTGCGAGAGCGGCGCGAACGCGATCGTGATGGGCGCCGGGTTGCCCCTCGACCTGCCAGACCTGACAGCCGATTTTCCGGATGTCGCGTTGATCCCGATCCTGTCGGATGCCCGAGGCGTGGCGATTCTGCTCAAGAAGTGGCAGCGCAAGAACCGCCTACCCGATGCGATCGTGCTCGAGCATCCCCGGTATGCGGGGGGGCACCTCGGAGCGGCCAACGAATCCGACGTGAACGACGGTCGTTTCGATTTCGACGTGGTGATCCCGGCGGTGCTCGAGGTTTTTCGCGGACTGGGGATCGAGCAGGAGCGCATCCCGCTCATCCCGGCCGGCGGCATCAACAGCCATGAGAAGTTCGTGTCGCTGCTCGCACTCGGCGCGTCGGGGGTTCAGCTCGGCACCCCGTTTGCCGTGACGGAGGAAGGCGATGCGCACCCCAACTTCAAGCGCGTGCTCGCCGAGGCGAAGCCGGAAGACATCGTCACGTTCATGAGCGTGGCAGGGCTGCCGGCGCGGGCCGTCAGGACACCCTGGCTCGCGCGCTATCTGAAGCGGGTGGAGCAGCTCAAGGCGCATGCGAGCGACAAGGCGCACAAGTGCACGCTGGCGTGGGACTGCCTCGTGCAATGCGGGCTACGTGACAACATCGCGAAGTTCGGGCAGTTCTGCATCGACAACCAGCTCGCCGCAGCGCTCCGGGGCGATCTTGAGAAGGGCCTTTTCTTCCGCGGCTCGGAGCCGCTGCCCTTCGGCACTGCGATCCGTCCGGTGCGCGAGCTCATCGCCTACTTCCTGACCGGAAAGAAGCCGGACGCCGTCGTGCCAGGGTGATTCGCCGCGAGCCCGACCGGGCTGCTACCGCCCTCTCGTCAATCCTCGGGCGGACTGCCGCCGCGCGGTTTGTTGTTGGCGTCGGCGTCCCGGGCAAGCTCCGCCAGGCGCGACAGGTCGCCCGTGCAAACGCCGGCCTTGCACTGGGTGAGCACCCCGGCGCGCCGGAACTGCGCGACAATGCGGCTCGCGGATTCGGTGGTGATGCCAAGGATGGCGCCCATGTCCTCGCGGCTGATGAGCGCTACGGACTGCGTGCCGTGGTCGCGGGCAAGAAAAAGCAGCAGGCGCGCCACGCGGCCGTGGGCCGAACCCGTCGAAAGATTGGTGAGCACGGCCTCAGCCTCATACAGGGAGCGCTGGAACTGCCGCAGCAACTGCCGATGGAAGTCGGGCACCTCGCGGTCGAGCTGCTCCAGCAGCGCCACCGGCACGCGACACAGATGTCCCCGCGTCAGCGTCACCGCCGTATGCTGATAAGGATCCGCGAAGAGTGCTTCGAGGCCCGCCGTGTCGCCCGGCTTCAGTATGCGCACGATCCGCTCGTCGCCGTTCGGCAGGTAGTGGGAGAGCTTCACGAGCCCTTGACGCACCACGTACACGAACGGGCTTTTCTCGCCGGCCTGATAGATGGACGCGCGCGATGCGTACAGGAGATGGTCGATCCCTCGCAGCACCTCGTCCGCCCGCCCCCCCGAAAGCCCCGCGAACAGATCGAGCGCGCGCACCGGGCACGGCCCGCAGTCAACGTCTTCATCGCGCTTAACATGCGGCGACCGCAGCGTCTTCTCGATCGGGACCATTTTTTGGCGGCTGCGATGGAGGTGCGGATCAGGGCCGGGACGCGAGGACCTTGGGGCGGATCGGGGCCACGCGAAATATAATATTCGGAATCAGGAGATAATTGCGATATCTCAATGACAATTCTAGTCCGCTTCCGTAGTGTTCGGGACGGTCTTGGTGCAACACCATCACCAACGAGTCCCAATCAGCAGATCCTCCCGTATGAGCATCCGATGCGGCGGTGGATCGCACAAAAGCGTTTCAAAACGTGATGTTTCGTTCGGAGGGAATAATGAGCCGCACCCAAGAGGAATCGGGGTCGGGGCGTCGCGCCCGCCCCCGCAGCACGCCACCGGAGACCCCCCCGCCAGCAGCGCCGAAACGGCGCAAAGCGGCCAGCGCGGCGGAGACGCGCGCTGAAGCCGGTGCGACCCACGCCGCGCCGATCGCGGAGCAGCGTGACCGCATGATCGCGGAAGCAGCCTACTACCGCGCCGAGCAACGCGGCTTCCTGGGCGACGACGATATCCGCCAGCAGGATTGGCTGGAGGCCGAGGCCGAGGTCGACCGGATGCTGGCCGCCGCCTCGCCGCCGCCGTCGCGCGGCAATGGCGCGGCGTGACAGGGGGTTTTTCATCGTGCGATACCAGGATCGGAGAGTGGAGACATGGGAGTCAAAGTGAACGATTTCGATAGTGGCAACGGTGTTCGACTCGTCATCAGCGGAACCTTGGACGCGGCGTCGGTAGACCAGGCGATTACCGCCTGCCAGGAACTGCGCGACACGTCGTGGGAGCGGCTCGAGGTGGAGCTCGTAGGTAGCGATCACGTCGACGTCGAGGGGCTAGAGCTCTTGCTCATGCTGCAGGAGCGGGCGCGCGAGAAGCGCAGCACGCTCAAGCTCGTTGCCTGCGATCCGGAAGTGAAGCGCAAGCTCGACATTGCCGGATTCCGGCGCCGCTTCGTGATCTGCGAGAGCGCTTCCGCGTCCAGGCATTGACGAGCAGGTCGACGCCTCGGGAACCGGGCAGCCCGCGCGAGCATTCGTCCGGCGGCGCGGGCCTCGTTGCGCGCGTCCCTGTCCCTATCACTTGCGGGGAAGGTCCATGATCAAACATGTGCTCGTTCCCACCGACGGATCGGAGCTGGCGGCCAAGGCCGCCACCCAGGCGATCGAGATCGCCCGCGCGCTGAAGGCCGCGGTCACGGCCTTCCACGCCTACCCCGAGTATCACGCGGTGGTACTCTACGAGTACGTGGGTCCGATCGAGGCGATCAACAGAAAGGACTACCTGGCGGCCGCGAAGTCCACCGCCGAAGGCTACGTCGCAGCGGTGACGAACGCCGCGCGGGCGGCGGGTCTCGAGGCGCAGAGCGTGGTGGCGGCGAGCGATTATCCCCATGAGGCGATCATCCGCACTGCCAGGAAGAAGAAGTGCGACTTGATCATCATGGCGTCGCACGGTCGACGGGGTGTCTCGGGTCTCTTGCTCGGCAGCGTCACGCAGAAGGTATTGACCCATTCCAGGATCCCGGTGCTCGTCGTGCGATAGCGAAGCCCGGACCATCGGCACGAGGAAGACATGAGCATCGGCGAAATCTGCACGCGGGAGGTCGTGGTAACGTCTGCCAACACCGGCATCGACAAGGCGGCGGAACTGATGCGCCGGCACCACGTCGGCGATCTCGTGGTGGTGCAGGAAAGCGGCGACGGGCAGATCCCGCTCGGCATCATCACCGATCGCGACATCGTGGTGGAGGTGGTCGCGGCCGGGCTCGACCCCAAGGCGCTCACGGTGGGGGAGATCATGGCGCAGGAGCTCGTGACCGGTCGCGAGGACGACGGGATCCTGGACACGCTACAGATCATGCGCACGAAAGGGGTGCGCCGGCTGCCGATCGTTGGCGAGGACGGCGGTCTGCTCGGGATCGTGACGGTGGACGACCTGATCGAGGTCTTCGCCGAAGAGCTCACCGATCTGGCGCGCGTCATCTCGCGCGGCCGCGCGCGCGAGGCGCAGGCCCGGCTGTGAATGCAGGGGATGGCGCAGAAACCGAGGAAAACGCCGGGAACTGTGCAACGAGCGCGAAACGCGCATCAGGATTGACAGGGCGGGCAAGACGCGACGCGGGAAGCGCCGGAAGGGAAATGCGGGATGTGATCCCGCGGTCAGGCGGCGAGGGCTTCCAGGCGCACCGACTTCGCGCCGAGCCGGCGCATCTCTTCGAGCGCACGCACTCCGTTGCCGGCGTCGAGGTCGACCGCACAGACTGCGTCTTCGAGCACGACGATGCGAAAACCCAGCCGCATGGCGTCGCGCACGGTGGAGAGCACGCAGTACTCGGTTGCGAGACCGCCGACGAAGATCCTTCGCGTGCCGAGATCACGCAGACGCGCACAAAGATCGGTGCCTTCGAAGGCGGAATGCGCTTCCTGCTCGGACGTCGTGGCCTTGGAGACGATTGCCGTGTCACAGGGAATGCGCAACGTGGAAGGAAACGCCGCGCCCTGCGTGCCGGCGATGCAGTGGGGCGGCCAGACACCGCCGCGCATCTCGAAAGAACAGTGGTTGGCGGGATGCCAGTCGCGCGTGGCGATGATCGGGAGGCCGCGGTCGCGGAAGCTCGCGATGTAACAGTTCAGGAAATGGATCGCTTCATCGCCGCCACGCACGGCGAGACAGCCGCCGGGCAGAAAATCATTCTGGACGTCGATGATGAGCAACGCATCACCGTGATGCGGCTCCATTGGAATCATTGCGCAGTATCGGTTGGACGCACGGGGCTCTCATTGCACCCCTCAAGTGATGATAGCAGAATCAGTACCCGATCAGCGGTGTTCTTTACATCCGACACAGCGCGACGGTCGACGCTTTGCGCTTCGGGTCCAGCAGCGATTTTTCAAGGCAGAGCCGATTTGCTATTCTTACGCGATCCCCTCTCCGTGGCAAATCTCCTCGCGTGCACTCTGTCGATCTTCACGCCCATTCCAAGGCGTCCGATGGGCTGTTGAGCCCTGCTTCCCTGATACGAAAAGCCGCAGACAACGGCGTCGGAATTCTTGCACTCACCGACCATGACGTGACGAGTGGCATTGCCGAAGCACGCGAGGCGGCGTTCGTGCATGGCATACACCTCGTCGCCGGAGTCGAGATCTCCGTCACGTGGCACGGCAAGACCATTCACATCGTCGGCCTGGAGATCGACCCCGACTGCCTGGTGTTGCAGGAAGGTCTGGCAGCGGTACGAAGCGGACGTCGCGCGCGGGCCGAACGCATGGCAGCGGACCTCGCGCGCGTCGGGATCGAGGGAAGCTTTGCCGGCGCGGCGCGCCATGCAGCGAATCCGGACTTCATAGGCCGCACACACTTCGCGCGCTATCTCGTTGAATGCGGAATAGCTTCTGAACCGCGCCACGTCTTCAAGCGCTATCTCGGGGAAGGCCGACCAGGCTTTGTTCAGCATCAGTGGGCTACCCTGGAGGACGCGGTTTCGTGGATTCGGGCGGCCGGCGGCGAAGCCGTGATCGCACATCCGGGGCGCTACAACCTGGGCGACGAAAAGCTCGCGGACCTCGTCGGCGCGTTCCGCGACCTGGGAGGCACCGGCATCGAAGTCATCGCGCCGAGCCATCGTCCGGACCAGATCGTGGCGCTGGCAAGACTCTCCCGCACGTGCGGCCTCAAAGCGTCCATTGGCTCCGACTATCACGGCCCGGGCGAGCAGCGCTTCGACCTGGGTCGGCTGCCTGTCCTTCCCTACGGCCTCGCGCCGATCTGGGAGGGGTGGGAAGTCGCGGCAGGTCGCATCACAGCGTGCTGACACGATAGGAATAGGATCGCGGCGCATCGGCGTGCGTGTCCCTCCACATGGCTCAATTCTTCAGCGTTCACCCAACCGACCCGCAGACGCGATTGATCAGGCAGGCGGCAGAGATGGTTCGCGACGGGAAGGTGATCGTCTACCCGACGGATTCCTGCTACGCCCTCGGGTGCCGGCTGGACGATCGCGAGGCGGTAGACCGCATCCGCGCCATTCGCGCCCTGGACCCGAAGCACCACCTGACGCTGGTGTGCCGCGATCTCTCGGAAGTTGCGCGGTACGCGCGCGTCGACAACCGCCAGTTCAGGCTGCTGAAGAGCGCCACGCCAGGCAGCTACACGTTCATTCTCGAGGCGACGCGGGAAGTGCCGAGACGCCTCCAGCACCCGAAGCGGAACACGATCGGCCTCAGGGTGCCGGACCATCCAGTGACCCAGGCGCTGCTCGGGGAACTGAACGAAGCCATGCTGAGCACGAGCCTCGTGCTGCCGGGAGAGGAACTGCCGCTAAACGACGCCGAGGACATCCGTGAGCGGCTCGAGGCTCAGGTCGATCTCATCATCGACAGCGGCGCCTGCGGTCTCGAGATGACTACCGTGGTCGATCTGACCGGCGAGGCGCCGCAGGTGCTGCGCGCAGGCAAGGGCCGCCTTGCCGTGTTCGGCCTCGCGTGAGCATGGACGCCGACCTCGTTCGCACCATCTCGATCTTCGCCCTGCCGCTGGTATTCGCCATCACCCTGCACGAGGCCGCGCATGGCTACGTGGCAAAGCATTTCGGCGACCTCACTGCCTACGCCCAGGGCCGCGTCAGCCTCAACCCGCTGCGACATATCGATCTCGTCGGGACCCTCATCGTGCCGCTGGTGATCCTGACGCTCAGCCACTTCGCGGGAAGCAGCATCCTCTTCGGCTGGGCGAAGCCGGTGCCCGTCAACTTCGGCAACCTGCGCAACCCGAAGCGCGACATGCGTTGGGTGGCGGCGGCGGGACCGGGAGCGAACTTCGCTATGGCGCTCTTCTGGGCAACGACCCTCAAGCTCGGCGCAATCGCCCCCGACGCCTACTTTTCACAGCCGATGATGTGGATGGGCGCCGCCGGTATCCTCGTGAACGTTGCACTCGCCGTGCTGAACCTCATGCCGCTGCTCCCGCTCGACGGCGGACGCATCGTGGTGTCTCTGCTGCCGCCGCGGCTCGCGTATCGTTTCTCGCTGTTGGAACCCTATGGCATGGTGATACTGCTCGTGCTCCTGTTCACGGGAGTACTGGGACTCGTGCTGTGGCCGATCATCATCGGCCTCGTTGCGGGAGTCGGCGCCTTGATCGGGTTTCCGGAGCTCCTCGGACTGATCTCCAGACTTTAGGAATCTTCAGCGATGTTTGCAGACAGGGTGTTGTCAGGGATGCGCCCCACCGGAACGCTGCACCTCGGTCATTTCCACGGGGTGCTCAAGAACTGGGTGAGACTCCAGCACGAACACCAGTGCCTCTTCTTCGTGGCGGACTGGCACGCGCTCACGACCCACTACGAGAGCCCGGAGATCATCGAGACGAGCGTCTGGGACATGGTCGTCGACTGGCTCGCGGCCGGAGTGGACCCGGCCCAAGCCACGCTCTTCATTCAGTCACGGGTCCCGGAACACGCGGAGCTCCACCTCCTGCTGTCGATGATCACGCCTTTGTCGTGGTTGGAGCGCGTGCCGTCGTACAAAGACCAGCAAGAGAAATTAGGTGAGAAAGATCTTTCAACATACGGATTTCTTGGTTATCCCTTGTTGCAAGGCGCGGATATCCTGATCTACCGTGCGAATCTGGTTCCGGTCGGCGAGGATCAGGTTCCCCACATCGAGTTCACGCGCGAAATTGCCCGCCGGTTCAATCACCTGTACGGGCGCGATCCGGGATTCGAGGAAAAGGCGGAGCACGCGATCAAGAGGCTCGGGGCGAAACGGGCCAAGCTGTACCGCGATCTGCGGGTGCGCTATCAGCAGGACGGCGACGACGAAGCGCTCGACGCCGCGAAGGCCATGCTCGACGAAGCCCAGAACCTCTCGATCGGCGACCGCGAACGGTTGTTCGGTTACCTGGAGGGCGGCGGCAAGATGATCCTGTCGGAACCGCGGGCGCTGCTCACGGCCGCCCCCCGCATGCCGGGGCTCGATGGGCAGAAGATGTCGAAGTCGTACCACAATACGATCACGCTGCGGGAGGAGGAGGAGAGCGTGACCCGCAAGGTGCGCACGATGCCGACGGATCCCGCCAGAATCCGCCGTTCCGATCCGGGCGATCCGGAGAAATGCCCGGTCTGGCCGCTCCATCTCGTCTACTCGGACGACGAGCGCCGGCGTTGGGTGGAGGAGGGATGCCGCAGCGCCGGCATCGGCTGTCTGGAGTGCAAGCAGCCCGTGATCGACGCCATTCTCGCGGAGCAGCGGCCGATGCGCGCACGGGCCGAGTACTACCTCCAGGATCCGACGCTGGTGCGCAATATCGTCGAGGATGGGTGCGAGCGGGCGGGTAAACTAGCCGCCGAGACCATGCGCGACGTGCGCCAGGCGATGGGCATCGAGTACGGATAAGGTTAAGTCGAGCGCAGAGATACTCGTGTCTCAGCTAATCGGGATGAGCGACGGCAACGACGCGGCGCCGATCGGAAGAATGCGCGGCGAGCCGATCTTGGCGTTGCCTCACGACCTCTTCATTCCGCCGGATGCGCTCGAGGTGTTTCTCGAGACCTTCGAGGGGCCGCTCGATCTGCTCCTGTATCTGATCCGGCGGCAGAACCTGGACGTGCTGGATATTCCGATGGCGGAGCTCACCAGGCAGTACATGCGCTACGTCGACATGATGCGCACCAATCAGCTCGAACTTGCTGCCGAATACCTGCTCATGGCGGCACTCCTGGTCGAGATCAAATCACGCATGCTGCTCCCCAAACCCACCCGCACCGAAAAAGAGGAAGAAGATCCGCGCGCGGCATTGGTGCGGCGCCTGCTCGCGTACGAGCAGATGAAGCTCGCGAGTCGAAGTCTGGATGAGGTGCCCCGGGCCGGACGCGATTTCGCGCTGGTGCAGGTGTG
>CAVTGS010000012.1:515000-1051887 GCA_963734295.1 uncultured beta proteobacterium
ACCTGTTGGAGGTCCGAACCCACTACTGTTGAAAAAGTAGGGGATGAGCTGTGGGTAGGGGTGAAAGGCTAAACAAATCCGGAAATAGCTGGTTCTCTCCGAAAACTATTTAGGTAGTGCCTCGTATATCACTCCCGGGGGTAGAGCACTGTTATGGCTAGGGGGCCGTTTAGGTCTACCAAACCATTGCAAACTCCGAATACCGGGAAGTGCGAGTACGGGAGACAGACATCGGGTGCTAACGTCCGGTGTCGAGAGGGAAACAACCCAGACCCTCAGCTAAGGCCCCCCAGACGTGGTTAAGTGGGAAACGAAGTGGGAAGGCTTAGACAGCCAGGAGGTTGGCTTAGAAGCAGCCATCCTTTAAAGAAAGCGTAATAGCTCACTGGTCGAGTCGTCCTGCGCGGAAAATGTAACGGGGCTCAAACCACGCGCCGAAGCTAGGGATGTGTGCCTGATTCAAACTGCTTGTCGAAGCTGCAAGCTGGGCGAGGCTAACTTGGTGCCAGCCAAGTTAAGCGCCATCGGCGCGGCCCAGACCAAAGCGCCCCCGCGAACTGGTCGAGTCGATCGGGGAGGCGGGATTGAGCGTCAGAGACAGGAAGTTTGAATCAGGCACACATGGTAGGAGAGCGTTCCGTAGGCCTGCGAAGGTGTCTCGTGAGGGATGCTGGAGGTATCGGAAGTGCGAATGCTGACATGAGTAGCGATAAACAAGGTGAAAAGCCTTGTCGCCGAAAGCCCAAGGTTTCCTGCGCAACGTTCATCGGCGCAGGGTGAGTCGGCCCCTAAGGCGAGGCAGAAATGCGTAGCTGATGGGAAACAGGTCAATATTCCTGTACCGACCTTGAATGCGATGGGGGGACGGAGAAAGTTAGGCTGGCCGGGTGTTGGATGTCCCGGTTCAAGCGTGTAGGCGTGGCCCTTAGGCAAATCCGGGGGTCTTGAGCCGAGGCGTGATGACGAGTGCCCTTTGTGGCGCGAAGTAGCCGATACTCTGCTTCCAGGAAAAGCCTCTAAGCTTCAGTTCAAGGTTGACCGTACCGCAAACCGACACAGGTGGGCAGGGTGAGAATCCTCAGGCGCTTGAGAGAACTCGGGTGAAGGAACTCGGCAAATTGGTACCGTAACTTCGGGATAAGGTACGCCCCTAGTAGGTGAAGGCGAACAGCCGGAGCCCAATGGGGTCGCAGTGAAAAGGTGGCTGCGACTGTTTAATAAAAACACAGCACTCTGCTAACACGATAAGTGGACGTATAGGGTGTGACGCCTGCCCGGTGCCGGAAGGTTAAGTGATGGGGTGCAAGCTCTTGATCGAAGCCCCGGTAAACGGCGGCCGTAACTATAACGGTCCTAAGGTAGCGAAATTCCTTGTCGGGTAAGTTCCGACCTGCACGAATGGCGTAACGATGGCCACACTGTCTCCACCCGAGACTCAGCGAAGTTGAAATGGTTGTGAAGATGCAATCTACCCGCTGCTAGACGGAAAGACCCCGTGCACCTTTACTGTAGCTTTGCATTGGACTTTGATGGAATCTGTGTAGGATAGGTGGGAGGCGTTGAAGCCGGGCCGCTAGGTTCGGTGGAGCCGACGTTGAAATACCACCCTGGTTTCATTGAGGTTCTAACCTGGGACCCTGAATCGGGTCTGGGGACCGTGCATGGTAGGCAGTTTGACTGGGGCGGTCTCCTCCCAAAGAGTAACGGAGGAGCTCGAAGGTACGCTTAGCGCGGTCGGCTATCGCGCTGAAAGTGCATAGGCAAAAGCGTGCTTGACTGCGAGACTGACAAGTCGAGCAGGTGCGAAAGCAGGACTAAGTGATCCGGTGGTTCTGAATGGAAGGGCCATCGCTCAACGGATAAAAGGTACGCCGGGGATAACAGGCTGATTCCTCCCAAGAGTTCATATCGACGGGGGAGTTTGGCACCTCGATGTCGGCTCATCACATCCTGGGGCTGTAGCCGGTCCCAAGGGTATGGCTGTTCGCCATTTAAAGTGGTACGTGAGCTGGGTTTAAAACGTCGTGAGACAGTTTGGTCCCTATCTGCAGTGGGCGTTGGAAGTTTGCGGGGGGCTGCTCCTAGTACGAGAGGACCGGAGTGGACGCACCGCTGGTGTACCGGTTATGACGCCAGTCGTATCGCCGGGTAGCTACGTGCGGAAGTGATAAGCGCTGAAAGCATCTAAGCGCGAAACATGCCCCAAGATGAGACTTCCCGGAGACCACCTTATGCGCGTGAAGACGGTTGCGAAACCTCGGAGGCTTGATGTCCGAGCCCTGTGATGGACACAGGGCGAGACGCATCAAAGCACACTCCAGAAACATGGCCGGGATCGATGACACACCGTGCGCAGTAAAGGTGGTCTCCCTCAAGGGTCGTCCGAGACCAGGACGTTGATAGGCCGGATGTGGAAGGCGAGCAATCGCTTGAGCTAACCGGTACTAATTGCCCGTGCGGCTTGATCCTATAACCCCGAACATCAGGGTTTGCGGGCGGCTGCAATCCCTACCCCAACGACTTCTTCCGAATGCGTCGCGCCTGAGGCGGCCGCCCCACCCGCGGCCACCTCGAGCCTCGTCGACCCCCGAATTGCTTGGCGGCCATAGCGCGTTGGACCCACCCCTTCCCATCCCGAACAGGGCCGTGAAACGACGCAGCGCCGATGATAGTGCGGACTACCCGTGCGAAAGTAGGTCACCGCCAAGCTCGCCTACCAAACGCCTCACCCCAACCAGGTGAGGCTTTTTTTTGCGCTCCAAGATTTCCCGCAACCGCCGCACCGCACCCGTCAGGCTGCGGCGACCAACTCCCGCAACACGTAGGGCAGGATGCCACCGTGCTTGTAGTAGTCCACCTCGATGGGCGTGTCGATGCGGGATAGCACGCTCACTTCCTGCCTCGTGCCGTCCTTGCGCCGGATTACCAGCGTGATGTCCTGCTGTGGGCGGATATCGTCGAGACCGAAGATGTCGAATTCCTCATCACCCTCGATACCCAGCGACTCAACGCTATCTCTGCCCTTGAACTGCAGCGGCAGCACGCCCATGCCGACGAGGTTGGAGCGGTGGATGCGTTCGAAACTGCGCGCAATTACGGCCTTCACACCGAGCAGTTGGGTGCCCTTCGCAGCCCAGTCGCGCGAGGAGCCGGTCCCATATTCCTCGCCGCCGAAGACAACAGTCGGCGTACCCGCGGCGATGTAACGCATCGCGGCGTCGTAGATCGACATCTCTTCGCCGGAGGGCTGGAACAGCGTGAGACCGCCCTCGACGCGCGCACCGTCCGCGTTCGGTGGCAGCATCAGATTCTTGATGCGGACGTTTGCGAACGTGCCCCGCATCATGACCTCGTGGTTGCCCGCGACGCGAGCCGTAACTGTTGAAGTCGATCACGCCCACGCCCTTGGCCTGCAGATACTTGCCGGCGGGTGAGGTGGGTTTGATCGAGCCGGCGGGGCTGATGTGGTCGGTGGTGACCGAGTCGCCGAAGATGCCGAGCGCGCGCGCGCTGGTGATGTTGCCGGTGCTGCCGGGCTGCATGTCAAACTCGCCGAAGAAAGGCGGCTCCGCAATGTACGTAGAAATCGGCCAGTTGTAGACCTGACCGGACGCTGACGGCACCGACTGCCACAGCGGGTTGTCCTGGGTGAAATCGCCGTACAGTCGCTGGAAGGTCTTGGCGTCGGTGGCGTACCGCATCACGTTGTGTACTTCTTCTGACGTCGGCCAGATGTCGCCGATCCAGACCGGCTTGCCGTTCGTGCCGGTACCCACCGGTTCGGTCATCAGATCCTTCAACACTGTCCCGGCGATTGCATAGGCCACCACCAGGGGTGGTGAGGCGAGGAAGTTCGCGCGCAGGTTAGGGTGGATCCGTGCCTCGAAGTTGCGATTGCCCGACAGCACGGCGGCGCAGACCAGGTCGTTCTGGACGATAGCTTCATCGATCGACTCGGCTAGCGGGCCCGCGTTACCGATGCAGGTGGTGCAGCCGTAGGCAGCGACGCTGAATCCCAGCTTCTCGAGGTAAGGTAAGAGGCCGGCCCGCGTCAGGTATTCGGTCACCACGCGCGATCCTGGCGCGAGGGATGTCTTGATATGCGGTTTGACTGTCAACCCCTTCCGCACGGCCTTCTTTGCCAACAGTCCCGCCGCAAGCAACACGCCCGGATTGGAGGTGTTCGTACACGAAGTGATCGCGGCGATCAAAACATCGCCGGAGCCGATTTCCACGCCGTCCTTTGTGGTAACCCGCTTCGAGAGGTCCGCCGGATCCTTGCCAAATCCATTCTCCTCAACGGGCGCCGAGAAAAGCTTCGTGAGCTGATTCTTGAGATCGCCAATTTCGATACGGTCCTGGGGTCGCTTCGGACCGGCGAGGGACGGTGCCACCGATGCGAGATCGAGTTCCAATACGCTGGTGTAATCGATCTCGCCGGCCTTGGAAATTCCGAAAAGCTGCTGCGCCTTGAAGTATTTCTCGAAGGCAGTGATTTCGTCCTTAGTGCGCCCTGTCCCCTTGAAGTACGCGATGGTTTTCTCGTCCACCGGAAAGAATCCCATCGTCGCGCCGTACTCCGGCGCCATGTTCGCGATGGTGGCGCGATCGGGAAGTGCGAGGCTCGCGGTGCCTTCGCCGAAGAACTCGACGAACTTGCCTACTACCTTGTGCTTGCGGAGCATCTCGGTGATCGTCAGCACGAGGTCCGTCGCGGTGACGCCCTCCCGCAGACGCCCCTTGAGGTGCACCCCGACCACGTCGGGCGTCAAAAAATAAACGGGCTGGCCAAGCATCCCAGCTTCCGCTTCGATCCCCCCTACGCCCCATCCTACGACGCCGATGCCGTTGATCATGGTGGTGTGCGAATCGGTTCCGACCAGGGTGTCGGGGTAATAGACGCCATCCTTGCGGTGCACGCCGCGGGCGAGATATTCGAGGTTCACCTGATGCACGATGCCGATGCCGGGCGGGACCACCTTGAAGGTGTCGAATGCCTGCATCCCCCACTTCATGAACTGATAGCGCTCGCCATTGCGCTCGAACTCCAGCGCCATATTCTTCTGCAGGGCGTCCCCAGTGCCGTAGTAGTCGATCATCACCGAGTGGTCCACGACCAGGTCAACGGGAACGAGAGGTTCGATCATCTTCGGGTCCTTGCCCATCTTGTCCGCGACATTGCGCATCGCTGCCAGGTCGGCGAGCAGCGGCACACCGGTGAAATCCTGCAGCACCACGCGCGCGACCACGAAAGGAATCTCGTTCACGCGCGGTGCGTTGGGTGCCCAATTGGCAAGCTGTGTCACGTGTTCCTCGGTGATCTTTCGGCCGTCCACATTGCGCAGGACCGCCTCGAGAACGATGCGTATCGAGACCGGCAGCCGTTTCACCGACGGGTACGTCTCGGCGAGCGCCGGCAAGGAATAGAACCGGCCGGAAGCGGGTGCGCCGGGAAGGCTCTTCAAGGTGTTGTAGGGGTCCTG
Source organism: uncultured beta proteobacterium (assembly GCA_963734295.1). Taxonomy (GTDB): domain Bacteria; phylum Pseudomonadota; class Gammaproteobacteria; order Burkholderiales; family JAEUMW01; genus JAEUMW01. The sequence goes on from CAVTGS010000012.1 coordinate 520,484, forward strand.
CGGCATGGTGCCTCCTTTTCTTGGCGTTGTGATCTAGGAAAAATGGGAAGAAGTCTGCTTCGGCCTGAGGGCTTTCTTTGCCGACAAGGGCGCCGTGGCGGTCACGTGGAACTGCGAAAAAACGCCTCGCTTGCCTCGGCGGGGAGCGGAACACCGGAGACGCGCGCCTTCTGCAGCACTTCCCAATAATAGCGGTACGAGGCGCGGTCGTGCAGATTGCCAGCATGCCGGATGGGGCCCCAGTGGGCTTTCTGGGCGGCAACGAGGATGCTTGCCGCGTTCTTCACTTCTTCGAGTTCCGGTTTCATCGCGTCCACGATAGGGCGGATCTGGGTCGGATGGACGCTCCACATGCGCATGAATCCGAACTCGTTGCGCGCGCGCCACGCATCCCGGTAAGTGTTGTAGGGGTTCTTGAGATCAACGGACACGTTGTGCGCCGCCACCAGTCCGTTTCCAAGCGCCGCGGCCACAATCGCGGATTTCGCTCTCACCACGAGGTGATGCTCGAACTGGCCAGGGCTTCGCATCGCATCGGCGGGAATCGCGCCGTGGTGGCCGCTCACGAAATCCATCAGGCCGAAGTCCAGGGACTGAACCCACGGCAGGGCGGCGATCCGTTCGACCTCGCGGAGCGCTCCGTGCGTCTCGATCAGCACGTGCAGCGGGATCTCGCGCTGCAAGCCGCGACGGGCCGCTCGGGTCTGGATGTAATCGATCATCTCGGCCACCTCGCCCAAGCCGGTGGGCTTCGGCAACGTGATATACGCTGTGATGTCTCCCACCCCTTCGACCAGGATCTCCACGTCCTGCCGCCAGGCGGGGTGACTGTAGTCGTGAATGCGCACACCAGCCATGCGGAACCGGTTCGCAGCAGAGGCCTGCAACCGCACGACCAGCTCGGCGTGCGCGCGTTCCTTGCCGGTGGGCGCGCCGTCCTCGCAGTCGCACGTCACGTCGAAGATGGGACCGAGCTCTTCCTGGAGCTGAAACGCTTTCAGGATCAGCTTTTCGCTGCCGGCGAAATGCTCGCAGGAGGGAATGATCGGGAAGGGCTTCTCACCCTTGAACAAGGCGTCACCTGGGGAAACGGGCTCGGTCACGTTTGTAGAAAGATTCCTGAAGAGGGAGGGGGAGCGCGCCGGGCGCGCCCCCTGCTTCGCGTCGGGTTGGCCGTGTTACCCGAGCATACTCTTCACGCCGTCCTGCTCCTCCTGCAATTCCTTCAGTGTGGCATCCATCTTACCGCGCGAGAATGCGTCGATCTCGAGCCCCTGCACGAGCTCGTACTTTCCGCCGGCGCAAGTGACCGGGAAGCCATAGATGATCTCGGGCGGGATGCCGTAGGAGCCGTCGGAGGGGACCCCCATCGTGATCCATTTGCCTCCCGTGCCGAGCACCCAATCGTGGATGTGGTCGATCGCCGCGTTGGCAGCGGAGGCAGCGGAAGAGGAGCCGCGTGCCTCGATGATGGCTGCGCCGCGCTTGCCGACGAGGGGAATGAAGTTGTTGCGGTACCACGTCTCGTCGTTCACGAGCTCCGCTGCCGGTGTCCCGGCGATCTTCGCGAATCGGATGTCCGGGTACATGGTGGGCGAATGGTTACCCCATACGATCAGTTTCTCGATGTCCGCGACCGCCTTCCCGGTGCGGGTGGCAAGCTGCGAGAGCGCGCGGTTGTGATCGAGGCGCAGCATGGCAGTAAAGTTCGCCTTGGGTAGTTCAGGGGCCGACTTCATCGCGATGTACGCGTTGGTGTTGGCGGGGTTGCCCACCACCAGGACCTTCACATTGCGGGAGGCGACGGCGTTCAGCGCCTTGCCCTGCTCGACGAAGATCTTGGCGTTCTCCATGAGCAGATCCTTGCGCTCCATCCCGGGTCCGCGCGGTTTTGCACCGACCAGAAGGGCAACGTCGATATCCTTGAACGCCACCTTCGGGTCGCCGGTACCGACCATTCCCGCCAGGAGGGGAAACGCGCAGTCCTCCAGCTCCATCATCACACCCTTCAGCGCCTGCTGCAGCTTGTCGATCGGCAGATCGAGCATCTGCAGGATGACCGGCTGATCCGGGCCGAGCATCTGGCCGCTGGCGATGCGAAACAGCAATGCGTAACCGATCTGGCCAGCGGCACCGGTAACGGCAACTCGAACGGGCGTTTTCATGGTGTGGCTCCCTTGGGTTGGGTGATTCGAAACGAACAATACGAGTATCCGCGGATCTCGAGGCGGACCGACCTAAGAATCGAAATGTCTCGTGATGAGGCGGTCACCGGCTATGCGATCTGCCGCAAATCCTAGTCGAGTCGCGGAGCCAATGTCAACCATCTTATATAAGATAAAAGATACATTAATTCTGGACTCTATCCGGCGTTTTCGCTTACAATGAAACGCATGAAGGAAGCCTTTTCTTCGCCTGCGTTTCAGCCGCTCTACCGACAAATCAAGTCGCTGATAACGCAGAGTCTGATGGCCGGCGAATGGGGTCCCGGCGAGCCCATCCCGAGCGAGATCGAGCTCGCCAGCCGCTTCAACGTAAGCCAGGGCACCGTTCGCAAGGCGATCAACGAGCTGGCCGACCAGAACCTCCTGATTCGCCACCAGGGCAAGGGCACTTTCGTCTCCTCCCATGCCGAGGGGCGACGTAAATACTACTTCACGCGAATCACGCCGGATAGTGGGGAGGACGTCCACCCCACACCGGAGTTGCTCGAATGCCGCCGCGCTAAGGCCGATGCCGTTACGGCACGTCTGCTCGACCTCGCAACCGCGGCGGGTGTGTTCATCGTGCGGCGCCGGTTCCGCATCGCAGGGGAGCTGGTGGAGTTCGAGGAGGTGCGCATGCCGGGCGCCCTCTTCCGGGGGCTGTCGAGCGCGATCATCGAGCAGCACGAGTGCAAGCTCTACAGCATGTACGAGTCGCAGTTCGGCGTGCGAATCATCGAGGTGCGCGAGCGCATCAAGGCGGTTGCCGCCGGCGAGGAGGAGAGCCGGCTGCTCGAGGTGCCGCCCGGGACGCCGCTGCTGCGCGTCGACCGCGTCGCGTTCACCTTCGGCGACAAGCCGGTCGAGATCCGGGCGAGCCTGTTTTACACGGCCCATCATCACTACCAGAACAGAATTACATGACCTGGCATTGCCCACCACCGTCGGCGCTTGGGTGCAGTCGTGTTCGCCCCGGCAGCAGCATGGTCAAACGCGAGAGCCGGGCGGTTGTCCGAAGCTTCGGAGGGTTGGTGAGGAGACCAGATTCCAGACTTCTAAAAAGGAAGGATGACCATGAGTGCCATTGCTAAGCGGCGGCCCAAACATCTGGATCTTGCAAAGATCCGCTTGCCGATGCCCGGGTTCGTGTCGATTCTGCATCGCGTGAGCGGTGCGCTGATGTTTCTTCTGATTCCCCTCTGCCTTTACCTGCTCGAGCGTAGTCTCGCGTCGGCGGACACCTACGCGGGCATGGCCACTTTCGTGGGACACCCGATTGTCAAGCTGATCCTGCTCGCGCTCCTGTGGGCGTTCCTGCACCATCTCTTCGCCGGCATCCGTTTTCTGCTGCTCGATCTGCACGTGGGTGGAGGCCTTCCCGCCGCCCGCAGCAGCAGCGCCGCCGTCCTGGTGGTGAGTCTGATCCTGACCGCCGTGCTCGGGGTGAAGCTATGGTGAAGCGCGTTGTCGTCGGGGCCCATTACGGTCTGCGCGATTGGCTCATGCAGCGCGTGACCGCGGTGGTGCTCGTGGTATTCACGCTCGTCCTCCTGATCGCCTTAGCGCTCCAGCCGACCCTCGATTACGCGGGCTGGAAGGGCCTCTGGAGTCACGGATTCGTGCGCTTTGGCGCACTGCTCGCCGTCATCAGCCTGCTCCTGCACGCGTGGATCGGCGTGCGCGACATTTTTATGGACTACGTGAAGCCTACCGGGTTGCGGCTCGCGCTGCAGGTGCTCGTCATCCTGGCGCTGGTGTTCTACGGTGCCTGGTCGGTTCAAATCCTCTGGAGTGTGTAGATGGCTTTCGCCCGAAGAACGTTTGATGCGGTGGTGGTCGGCGCTGGTGGCGCCGGCATGCGCGCCGCGCTGCAGCTTGCCGAGGCCGGCTTCAAGACCGCCGTGCTGACGAAGGTCTTTCCCACACGCTCGCACACGGTGGCGGCGCAAGGCGGCATCGCCGCATCGCTTGGCAACGCCGACGAGGACAACTGGCACTGGCACATGTTCGACACCGTGAAGGGGTCGGATTATCTGGGTGACCAGGACGCCATCGAGTTCATGTGCCGCAAGGCGAACGAGGCGGTGTACGAGCTCGAGCACTTCGGCATGCCGTTCGACCGGCTACCGAACGGCAAGATCTACCAGCGGCCCTTCGGTGGCCAGTCGAAAAACTACGGTGGTGGCCAGGCGACGCGCTCGTGCGCCGCGGCGGACCGCACCGGCCATGCGATGCTGCACACGCTGTATCAGCGCAACGTGCGCGCGCATACCCACTTCTTCGTCGAGTGGATGGCGCTCGACCTGATTCGTGACGCGGACGGCGAGGTGCTGGGGGTGACCGCGCTCGAGATGGAAACCGGCGAGGTCATGATCCTGCAGGCGAAGGGGGTCCTGCTCGCCACCGGCGGCGCCGGGCGCATCTACGCTTCGTCCACCAATGCCTTCATCAACACCGGCGACGGCGTGGGCATGGCCGCGCGCGCCGGTGTTCCGCTCGAAGACATGGAGTTCTGGCAGTTCCATCCGACCGGCGTCGCGGGCGCCGGGGTGCTCATCACGGAGGGGGTGCGCGGCGAGGGCGGTTATCTGCTCAACAAGAACGGCGAGCGGTTCATGGAGCGTTATGCGCCGAACGCCAAGGACCTCGCGAGCCGGGACGTGGTCTCACGCGCGATGGCGACCGAGATCAAGGAGGGACGCGGCTGTGGCCCGGATGCCGATCACTTGCTGCTCAAGCTCGACCACCTGGGCACGGAGCTGATCGAAAAGCGCCTGCCGGGCATCCGCGAAATTGCCAAGACTTTTGCCAATGTCGATCCCGTGAAAGACCCGATCCCGGTCGTGCCCACCTGTCACTACATGATGGGCGGCGTTCCGACCAATTACCGCGGCGAGGTGGTGGCGCCCGTGAAAACCGGGCCGGAGGAAGTGGTGCCCGGTCTCTACGCCGCGGGCGAGTGCGCCTGCGTGTCGGTGCACGGTGCCAACCGACTCGGGACGAATTCACTGCTCGACCTGGTGGTGTTCGGGAAGGCGGCTGGGGAGAGTCTCGGCCGGTTCATCAGTGAGAATCCGACCCACAAGGAGCTGCCGAAGGACGCGGGCGAGATCACCATGGCGCGGCTCGCGCGACTCGACAAAACGGGCAGCGGCGAGCGTGTGCAGGATGTCTCCAACGATCTGCGACGGACCATGCAGCTCAATTGCGGCGTGTTCCGGTTCCCGGATCTGCTGGTCGAAGGAATGCAGAAGATGCGCGAGATCGCGGCGCGCGCACAGCACACCTACATCGTCGACAAGAGCAAGATCTTCAACACCGCGCGCGTCGAGGCGCTCGAGCTCGACAACCTGGTCGAGGTCGCGATGGCCACCATGGTTTCGGCCGAAGCCCGCACCGAAAGCCGCGGCGCCCATGCGCGGGAAGACTTCCCGAAGCGCGACGACGACCACTGGCTACGGCACACGCTCTGGTTCAGCGAGGGCAGTCGCCTCGACTACAAACCGGTGCACTTGAAGCCGCTCTCCGTGGAGATGTTCCCCCTCAAGGCGCGCACGTACTGAAACCTGGAGCAAAAGCGATGCGATTTTCGATCTACCGCTACAACCCGGACATCGACGAAAAGCCGTACATGAAGGACTACGACGTAAAACTCGACGCCACGGACAAGATGCTGCTCGATGCGCTCGTGCGCATCAAGTCAATCGACGACACCCTGTCCTTGCGCCGCTCCTGCCGCGAAGGGGTGTGCGGCTCGGACGCCATGAACATCAACGGCAAGAACGGCCTCGCGTGCATTACCCGCCTCGCGGACCTGAAGGAGCCCATCGAGCTGAGGCCGTTGCCCGGGCTGCCTGTGATTCGTGACCTGATCGTCGACATGAGCCAGTTTTTCAAGCAATATCATTCGATCAGGCCGTACCTCGTCAACAACGATCCGCCTCCGGAGACCGAGCGCCTGCAATCGCCGGAGGACCGCTCCGAGCTCGACGGCCTCTACGAGTGCATCCTGTGCGCGTGCTGTTCCACGAGCTGCCCGTCTTTCTGGTGGAATCCCGACAAGTTCGTGGGGCCCGCCGGGCTGCTTGCCGCCTACCGCTTCATCGCGGATACTCGGGATCAGGCTACCAGCGAGCGACTCGACGATCTCGAAGATCCGTACCGGCTGTTCCGCTGCCATTCGATCATGAACTGCGTCGACGTTTGTCCCAAGAACCTCAATCCGACCCGGGCGATCGGCAAGATCAAAGATGCGATGATCCGCCGCACCGTATGAGCGAGCTCGACCGGGTGCGCTGGCACTGCCGGCGCGGCATGCTCGAGCTGGATCTGCTGCTGCAGCGATTCGTCGCTCGCCACCTCGAGCACCTCACCCCGGATCAACTGCAACGCTTCAAGGAAGTGCTCGACTTGCAGGACGGCGACCTCTGGCAGCTGCTGTCGGGTCGCGCCGACGTCCAGGACCTGCGCCTCAAGCCGATCGTCCTGATGATAAGAGATTGCTGAAACCGGGCGCCGGGTAGCGAGGCAACCGCAGCATACCCAGCGACCCTCTGCCCTAACCCTTCCGGAGAACGACGTAAATGGGCGAAACCAAGACCGCTACCCTGACCGTAACCCACGCCAACAAGAGTGTGGAGCTGCCGATCCTCTCCGGTACCCATGGACCGGATGTCGTGGACATCCGCGCCTTGACCGGGAAGACCGGCGTCTTCACCTTCGACCCCGGCTTCCTCGCCACCGCGAGCTGCATGTCGCGCATCACCTACATCGACGGCGACGAGGGCGTGCTCCTGTACCGCGGCTATCCGATCGAGCAGCTCGCGGTGCACTGCGACTTCCTCGACGTGTGCTTCCTGCTCCTGCGCGGCGAGCTGCCGGACGCCAAGCAGAAGGCCGACTTCCACACCACGATCCAGCGCCACACCATGGTGCACGAGCAGATGGCCCGCTTCTTCCAGGGCTTTCGCCGCGACGCACACCCGATGGCGGTGCTGGTGGGCGTGGTGGGCGCGTTGTCGGCTTTCTATCACGAGGCGATGGACATCTCCGATCAGTTGCATCGGGACATCTCCGCCAATCGACTGATCGCGAAGCTGCCCACCATCACGGCCATGGCCTACAAGTACAACGTGGGCCAGCCGTTCATATATCCACGCAACGACCTGAGCTACGCCGCGAATTTCATGCACATGATGTTCGCGACGCCGTGCGAGAAGTACGAGCCGAACCCGGTGCTGGTCAAGGCGCTCGACCGCATCCTCATCCTGCACGCCGATCACGAGCAGAACGCCTCGACCTCGACGGTGCGGCTGGCCGGCTCCTCGGGGGCGAACCCGTTCGCCTGCATCTCGGCCGGCATCGCCTGCCTGTGGGGCCCGGCGCACGGCGGCGCGAACGAGGCCTGCCTCAACATGCTGGAGCAGATCGGCGATGCCTCGCGCGTGGGCCAGTACATCACGCGCGCGAAGGACAAGAGCGATTCGTTCAAGCTGATGGGCTTCGGTCACCGCGTCTACAAGAACTACGATCCGCGCGCGAAGCTGATGCGCGAGACCTGCCACGAGGTGCTGTCCGAGTTGGGGCTCGAGAACGATCGCCTCTTCAAGCTCGCGATGGCGTTGGAGAAGATCGCGCTCGAGGACGACTACTTCGTCGAGAAGAAGCTCTACCCGAACGTGGACTTCTACTCGGGCATCGTGCAGAAGGCGCTCGGCATCCCGGTGTCGATGTTCACGGCGATCTTCGCCATGGCGCGCACGGTGGGCTGGATCGCGCAGTGGAGCGAGATGATCTCGGATCCGGAATACAAGATCGGCCGCCCGCGCCAGCTCTACGTCGGCGCGCCCCGGCGGGATGTACCGAACAACAAGAAATGATGACGGTCCCGGGCCGACACAGGCCTCGGGGATAACCGGAAAAAAGAGAGCACGGAGGAGGCTAAAATGTTTCAGGACGCGCTGAGCAGTTCGTATCTGTCAGGCGGCAACGCCGCATTCATCGAAGAGCTCTACGAGCAGTATCTGCGGGATCCGGACGCCGTCGATAGCGCGTGGCGACAGCATTTCGACGGCCTCGGGCACCCGTTGGGCGGGCGTGAGGTCGCGCACGGTCCGATCGTGGCCGCCTTCGAGGCGCGGGCGAAGCGCGCACCGGTCGTGCAGCGGCAGATGCAGGAGGACCTGCCCTCCATCGAGCGCAAGCAGGTCTCGGTGCTGCAGCTCATCAATGCCTACCGGTTTCTCGGTGTGCGTCACGCGAACGTCGACCCGCTGGGACGCGCGGAGAAGCCCTATCTGCCGGAGCTCGACCCCGCGCACTACGGCTTTACCGACGAGGACATGGGCACGACGTTCAACACCGGCTCGCTCGTCGGCCCGGATCAGCTGCCGCTGCGCGACATCATCAAGGCGGTGCAGGACACCTACTGCGGCAGCATCGGCGCCGAGTACATGCACATGACGGACACGCCGCAGAAGCGCTGGATCCAGGCGCGGCTGGAGAGCGTGCACGGTCGCCCGCAATACGCCCCGGAGTTCCGGCGCTGGCTCCTGGAACGCGTGACCGCGGCGGAGGGACTCGAGCGCTACTTGCACACCCGGTTCGTCGGCCAGAAGCGTTTCTCCGGCGAGGGCGGCGAATCGCTCACGCCGCTCCTCGATCACCTGCTGCAGCAGGCGGGTGCCAAGGGCATCCAGGAAACCGTCATCGGCATGGCCCACCGCGGCCGTCTCAACGTGCTCGTGAACACGCTCGGCAAGATGCCGCAGGATCTCTTTGCCGAGTTCGAGGGCAAGCACAACAGCGCGCTCCTCTCCGGCGACGTGAAGTACCACCAGGGGTTCTCGTCGGGCGTCTCGACGCCGGGCGGACCGATGCACCTCACGCTCGCATTCAACCCTTCGCACCTCGAGATCGTGAATCCCGTGGTCGAGGGCTCGGTGCGGGCACGCCAGCATCGCCGGCGCGACACGGAGGGCAAGCAGGTGCTGCCGGTCCTGATCCATGGCGACGCCGCGTTCGCCGGGCAGGGCGTGGTGATGGAGACGCTTAATCTCTCCGGGACGCGCGGCTACGGCACCGGCGGCACCGTGCACATCATCATCAACAATCAGATCGGTTTCACCACCTCCGATCCGCGAGATACACGCTCCACGCTGTACTGCACGGATGTCGCGAAGATGGTCGAGTGCCCGATCTTCCACGTGAACGGGGACGATCCCGACGCGGTGGTGATGGTGACCGAGATCGCGCTCGACTTCCGCATGCAGTTCGGGAAGGACGTGGTGGTCGATGTCGTCTGCTATCGCCGCCAGGGGCACAACGAGCAGGACGAGCCGCTCGTCACGCAGCCGCTCATGTACAAGAAGATCGCCAAGCATCCGAGCACGCGGAAGCTCTATGCCGAGCGCCTCGAGCGGGAAGGCGTCATCCGCGAGGGCGAAGGGGACGAGATGGTGAAGGCCTATCGCCAGACGCTGGAGGCCGGCGAGCACACCAACAAGTTCGTGCTCTTCGATCACAAGCCCGCGTTCGCCGTGAACTGGCAGCCCTATATCGGCACCGAGTGGACCCTCCCGGCGGCGACCGGCATGCCGCTCGCCGATCTCACCGCGCTGGCGCGGGGCCTCACCACCATTCCGCCCGAGTTCAAGCTGCAGTCGCGAGTAGAGAAGATCATTGCCGACCGCAAAGCGATGGGAGAGGGCCGGCTCCCGCTCGACTGGGGCATGGCGGAAAACCTCGCCTACGCGTCCCTGCTGAAGGAGGGCTATCCCGTGCGACTGTCGGGTCAGGACTCCGGGCGCGGCACGTTCTTCCATCGCCACGCCGTGCTGCACGACCAGAACCGGGAGCGCTGGGACGACGGCACCTTCATTCCGCTGCAACATGTGTCCGAGGGTCAGGCCGACTTTCTCGTCATCGACTCGGTCCTGTCGGAAGAGGCGGTGCTCGGCTTCGAATACGGGTATGCCACGGGGGCCCCGGACGAGCTAGTCATCTGGGAGGCGCAGTTCGGCGATTTCGCGAACGGCGCGCAGGTCGTGGTCGATCAGTTCATCAGCTCGGGCGAGGCCAAATGGGGCCGACTCTGCGGCCTCGTGATGATGCTGCCGCACGGCTTCGAAGGCCAGGGCCCGGAGCACTCCTCGGCGCGGCTCGAGCGTTATCTTCAGCTGTGCGCGCAGTACAACATGCAGGTCGTCGTTCCCTCGACACCCGCCCAGATGTACCACATGCTGCGCCGGCAGATGCTAAGGGCACACCGCAAGCCGCTCATCGTCATGACGCCGAAGAGCATGCTGCGGCACAAGGAGTCCGTGTCGAGCCTGGAAGATCTCGCCAAGGGCCAGTTTCAGACGGTGATCGGCGAGCAGGAAAGTGTCGATCCAAACGCGGTCCGGCGGCTCATCCTGTGCAGCGGCAAGGTCTACTACGACCTTCTCGCGCGACGGCGCGAGCTCGGCACGGCAACCGCCGCGATCGTCCGTGTCGAGCAGCTCTATCCGTTTCCGCACGACGCCTTGCAGGCGCAGGTCGATCTCTACGGCAAGGCAACGGAAGTGATGTGGGTGCAGGAGGAGCCCGGCAATCAGGGCGCCTGGCATCGCATCCAACACTATCTCCTGCGCCATATGCGTGCCGACCAGGTCCTTGCTTATGCGCTGCGGCCGTCCTCGGCGGCGCCGGCGGTGGGGTCGCTCGCGCTCCACAATCAGCAGCAGAAGGAACTCATGGAGGCGGCCTTCGGACCGATCGCCGGCAACGCCGCGAGCGTCGTGCCGCATCCGTCGCCGAGAAAAGAGCGCACCTCTCGTGCCTTGGCGCGAAGCTAATCGAGGAAAAAACATGCTAGTCGAAATCAAGGTCCCAGCGCTTTCGGAGTCGGTCTCCTCGGCCACCCTCGTCGCTTGGCGCAAGAAGCAGGGGGAGTACGTCGAGCGCGACGAGAACATGATCGACATCGAAACCGACAAGGTGGTGCTCGAGCTGCCGGCCCCGCAGGCGGGGGTGCTCGTCAAGATCCTGAAGGGCGATGGCGCCACCGTCGTGAGCGACGAGGTGATCGCCACCATCGATACCGAGGCGAAGGCCGCGGGCGCTGCGGCGCCTGCGGCAGCGGTCGTCCCCGCCCCTGCGCGGCAAGCGACGCAAGGGGCGCCGGCACTTGCCGCCGACAGGATCGTCATGCCGGCAGCACGCAAGATCGCCGCCGACAAGGGCCTCGATCCGCTCACCCTCGAGGGCAGCGGCCGCGGCGGCCGGGTCACCAAGGGCGATGTGCTGGGTGCCGTAGTGAAACCGGCGCAGCCTGTCGCCAAGCCTGCCGCGCCGGCGCCGGCTCCGCTGACCGTGCAAAGGGATCTCGCCGGACGCCCCGACCAGCGCGTGCCGATGACGCGGCTGCGCAAGCGCGTGGCCGAGCGCCTGATCCAGTCGCAGTCGACTGCCGCCATTCTCACCACGTTCAACGAGGTGAACATGGCGCCGGTGATGGAGTTGCGGAAGAAGTATCAGGAGCGCTTCGAAAAGAACCACGGCGTGAAGCTCGGCTTCATGTCGTTTTTCGTGAAGGCGGCGGTCGCGGCGTTGAAGCGGTATCCGATCGTGAATGCGTCGGTGGACGGCGACGACATCATCTATCATGGCTACTACGACATCGGGATCGCGGTGGGCAGCGAGCGCGGTCTGGTGGTGCCGATCGTCCGCAATGCCGATGAGCTCGCGCTCGCCGACATCGAGAAGCAGATCGCAGACTTCGGGGCGCGCGCCAAGAGCGGCAAGATCACCCTCGAAGAGTTGACGGGCGGAACGTTCTCCATCTCCAACGGCGGTGTCTTCGGTTCGATGCTCTCGACCCCCATCATCAATCCTCCCCAGAGCGCGATTCTCGGTATCCATGCCACCAAGGAGCGCCCGGTGGTGGAAAACGGCCAGATCGTGATCCGGCCGATCAATTACCTCGCGCTGTCATACGACCACCGCATCGTCGACGGCCGCGAAGCCGTGCTGTCGCTGGTGGCGATCAAGGAGGCGCTCGAGGATCCAGCCCGCCTGCTGCTGGACGTCTGACCGGAACTGCCCGTGCCGAGGGGTGTGCCCGCGGCGCGAATCAATCGGGAGGTTTTCTGCATGTCTCAAGTGTTCGACGTCGCTGTTATCGGCGCCGGCCCGGGCGGCTACGTGGCCGCCATCCGCGCCGCTCAGCTCGGGATGTCCGTCGCCTGCATCGACGACTGGAAGAACAAGAAGGGGCGGCCCAGTCTGGGCGGCACCTGCCTCAACGTGGGCTGCATTCCGTCCAAGGCGCTGCTCGAATCGTCCGAGAACTTCGAGCGCGCTGCGCACAAGTTCGCCGACCACGGCATTCGCATGCAGGGCATCTCGATGGACATCGCGACCATGCAGGCGCGCAAGGAGAAGATCGTCGATACGCTCACCTCCGGCATCGCGATGCTCTTCAAGAAGAACAAGGTGACTTCCGTGCACGGCCGCGGACGCCTCGTTTCGGCAGGCGCCACCTATGGCATCCAGGTGAGCCAGGGCGCAAGCTCCGAGGTGATCGAGGCGAAACACGTCATCATCGCCACCGGATCGCTGCCGCGTCAGCTGCCGATGGCGGAGGTCGATAACGAGCTCATTCTGGACAACGAGGGCGCGCTCGCCATCGGCGAGGTGCCGCGCAAGCTCGGGGTCGTCGGCGCCGGCGTCATCGGGCTCGAGATGGGCAGCGTCTGGCGGCGCCTCGGCGCCGACGTGACGGTGCTGGAGGCCCTGCCTGCGTTTCTGTCCGCGGTGGACGAGCAGGTCGCGAAGGAGGCCTTCCGCATCTTCTCGAAGGATCTCGGCCTCGTGATCAATAACGGGGTCAAGATCGAGACCGTCACCAAGGCCAAGGGCAAGGTCGCCGTCAAGTACGAGGACAAGGACGGCGTGCACAAGGCCGAGTTCGACAAGCTCATCGTCTCCATTGGCCGCGTGCCGAATTCCGCGAGCGTCGGTCCGGACGCGGTGGGGCTCAAGGTCGATGCGCGGGGGTTTATCGAGGTCGACGACCATTGCCGCACCAACCTCCCCAATGTCTACGCGATCGGCGATGTGGTGCGCGGGCCGATGCTCGCACACAAGTCATCGGAGGAGGGCGTAGCGGTGGCCGAGCTCATCGCGGGGCAGCAGAGCCACGTCAATCTCGAGACCGTGCCGTGGGTCATCTACACGTCGCCCGAGATCGCCTGGGTCGGGCGCAACGAGCAGGAGCTGAAGGAGGCGGGTGTAGCCTACCGGTCCGGCATGTTCCCGTTCACCGCGAACGGCCGCGCGCGGTCTCTGGGCGAGACGAACGGCTTCGTCAAGATCCTCGCCGACGCGGATAGCGACCGTATCCTGGGCGTGCACATCATCGGGCCGTTCGCTTCGGAGCTCATCGCGGAAGCGACGGTGGCAATGGAGTTCGGGGCGAGCGCAGAGGACATCGCGCGCATCGTGCACGCGCATCCGTCGCTCTCGGAAGTGGTGCACGAGGCGGCGCTCGGCGTCGGCGGCCGCACACTGCACCTCTGACATGCGTGATGCCGCGATGGACCGGCTGGACGCTCGTGCGCTGAAAGGGATGCGGTCGTCGCCGCCCACGGCGCAGGCGGATGCGGCCCGGCTGCCCGCCGCCGGTAGCAGCGTCTCCGGCTGGATTCGGCAACACGCGACCCGCCACGGCTTCGAGCTCGACGACGCGCAGCGAGCGGTGCTGCCGCACCTCCAGCGTCTCTTCGAGGATCTCGTCGCCGCCGAGCGCGCCGGCGGTCCGCTGCTGCGCCTGCTCGGTGGCAGGCGCCCGGTGAAGGGGCTCTACCTGTGGGGCGGCGTGGGACGCGGGAAGAGCTTTCTCATGGACAGCTTCTTCGCGGCGGCGCCGGTCAAGCGGAAACAGCGTCTGCACTTCCACCGTTTCATGCAGGACATTCATCGCGAGCTCGCAGCCTTGCAGGGCCAGTCGAACCCGCTCGCAACGGTCGCGAAGCGGCTCGCCCGCGACACGAAGCTCCTCTGCCTCGACGAATTCCTCGTCACCGACATCGGGGATGCGATGCTGATGCGTCACCTGCTGGAGGGTCTCTTCGCCGCGGGCGTGGTGCTGGTGACGACCTCCAACACCAAGCCTGCCAACCTTTACCTGAACGGCTTGCAGAGGGGCCAGTTCCTGCCCGCCATCGAGCTCCTGCAGAAGCACCTCCAGGTCCTCGAGCTGGAAGGCAGGCAGGACTATCGCCTGCGGGCGCTGGAGCAGCTCGGCGTCTACCATTCACCCCTGTCGGACGCGACCGAGCAGCGGATGCAGGAAGAATTCGTCGCCATCGCCCGCGACGAAGGGGAGGCCGATACCCTGGTCGAGGTGGACGGCCGGCAGTTGAGCGCGCGGCGCTCGGCGCCCGGCGTCATCTGGTTCGAATTCGGGGAGCTGTGCCAGAAGCCCCGCGGCCAAGTCGATTTCATCGAGCTCGCGCGCCGCTATCACACGGTGCTGCTGTCGCAGATCCCGCGCATGTTCGCCGACGAGCGCGATGCGGCGCGGCGCTTCGCGTGGCTGGTCGACGAGTTCTACGACCGGCGCGTCAAGCTCATCGTCTCGGCCGAGGCGCCCCTGGAGGGTCTGCTCGATCCAACCGCGGTGGGGCGCGATCTCGAGCGCACCGTGAGCCGGTTGGTCGAAATGCAGAGCCACCATTATCTCGCGCAGCCGCACCTGGGCTAGAATTCTGGGTTGCGGGGAGTCCGTGTCGGGGCGCAGCGCCGGCAGGTAGACGACACGCGGAGCAGTTCTGTGTCTTTCAAACAATATCGAGGAGGGAGCTGAAAATGGGAGAAACCTACAAGGAGTTTCACCGCCGGTCGATCGAAGAGCGGGACGCGTTCTGGGGCGAGCTCGCCAAGCTCATTCACTGGCAGAAGCCGTTCGAGAAGGTTCTCGACTACAGCAACCCGCCGTTCGCGAAGTGGTTCCCCGGCGGGCTCACGAACCTCTGCTACAACGCCGTCGACCGCCACGCGGCGGAGACCCCCGACCGCAAGGCGCTGGTCTACGTTTCGACCGAGATCAACGAGGAACGGATCTATTCGTACAAGGATCTCCTGGCCGAGGTCAATCGCTTCGCCGCGATCCTGCAGGAGCTCGGCGTGGGCAAGGGAGACCGCGTCCTCATCTACATGCCGATGGTCGCGGAGGCGGTTTTCGCGATGCTCGCCACTGTTCGCCTGGGCGCGATCCACTCGGTCGTGTTCGGCGGCTTCGCCTCGAACAGTCTGGCTACCCGCATCGACGATGCAACACCGAAAGTGATGGTGACGACCGACGCCGGCATGCGCGGCGGCAAGGTGGTGCCCTACAAGAATCTCGTGGACGAGGCGATCCGCCTGTCCGAGGCGCCGCCGGCGAAGGTGCTGATGGTGAACCGCGGACTGGACAAGGAGATGCCGCTCGTTCCCGGCCGCGATGTTGACTACGCCGAGCTGCGCGCCAAGCACATGAACGCGCAGGTGCCGTGCGAGTGGGTGGATTCGACCCATCCGTCCTACATCCTCTATACGTCCGGCACTACCGGCAAGCCGAAGGGCGTGCAGCGCGACACCGGCGGCTATGCGGTCGCGCTCGCGTCGACCATGAAGTACATCTACTGTGGGAATCCCGGCGAGACATATTTCTCGACCTCGGACATCGGCTGGGTGGTCGGGCATTCGTACATCGTTTATGCGCCACTGCTCGGCGGCATGGCGACGGTGGTCTATGAAGGCCTGCCGATTCGCCCCGATCCGGGCATCTGGTGGAAGATCGTGCAGGACCACAAGGTGACGGTCATGTTCAGCGCGCCCACGGCCGCGCGCGTGCTCAAGAAACAGGATCCGGCGTTCCTCAAGAAATACGACATCAGCACGCTGCGCGCGCTCTTCCTGGCGGGCGAGCCGCTGGACGAACCGACAGCGCGCTGGATCTCGGACGCGCTGGGGGTGCCGATCATCGACAACTACTGGCAGACCGAAACCGGCTGGCCGATCTTGACCGCCGTGCACGGCGTGGAGAAGACGCCGACGAAATTCGGCAGCCCGTCGTTCCCGGCTTACGGTTACGACGTGCGCCTGCTGCACGAAGCCACGGGCGAAGAAGTGCCGCCGAACGAAAAGGGCGTCGTGTGCGTAGTGCCGCCGCTGCCGCCGGGCTGCCTCTCGACGGTGTGGGGCCAGGACGAACGCTTCGTGAAGACCTACTTCACGACGTTCAAGCACCCGATGGTGTATACGACTTTCGACTGGGGCATCCGCGACAGCGAAGGCTATTACTTCATCCTCGGGCGCACCGACGACGTCATCAACGTTGCGGGTCATCGTCTCGGTACGCGCGAAATCGAGGAGGCGGTCAGCGGTCACCCGAACATCGCCGAAGTGGCGGTGGTCGGCGTTGCCGATCAGCTCAAGGGACAGGTGCCGATGGCGTTCGCGGTAGTCAAGGACCCCGCGAAGATCGCGACGCCCGAGGCCAAGAAAGCCATGGAGAAAGAGGTGTTCGAGACCGTGGACAAGGCCCTCGGCGCGATCGGCAGGCCTTCACGCGTGCACTTCATCACGCAACTGCCGAAGACGCGCTCCGGGAAGGTGCTGCGCCGCTCGATCCAGGCGATCGCGGAAGGGCGCGATCCGGGCGATCTCACCACCCTCGACGATCAGGTCGGCATCGAGCAGATCAGGAGTGCCGTCGCCGCGACGATTAAAGCCTGAGCGAAGAACGTTTCACGTGGGGCCCGCCGTGCAAGCGGCGGGCCTTCTTGTTGGTGAGCCCGGCGGGGGACGAGGGCCGGGAAATAAGGCGCTTTGGGGCCTATGCCCAAGTTTTTCGTCGGTCTTGCAGCGATGCGTGGGCGTCCTCCAGTTGGCGGCGCACTCGCCGCAATTCACCCAGGCTTACGACCTTGGTCCTGGACCAGTCCACCGATCTGGAGCCCTTTTTTCCCGTGAGTTGAGGCCGAACCCGAAGGGGTTCTCGCGAGTCCGTCGTAGTCCAAAGTGCATGGACAGCGTCGTTGCGCTCATCCGCAAGCAAGCGGATTGTGTCAATCACGGCGCAGAGGTTCTTCTGCTGGTCACCATTCAATTTGTTCTTGCGTCACCATTCAATTTGCTCTTCGCGTGTTTCTCGACCTCGTCGCATAGGGGAGCCAAGTGTCTCACCTCCTCCGCTTCGAGAATTCCGGCGGTGAAACCCTTCCCCACTAACTGCTTGAGGCAGAGCTTGAGAACATATTCCACTCTACCAGCCGCGACGACGAGGCGGCCGATCTCGTCATAGAAGAGGGGCTCGAAGTCATCCCTTACTGGAACAGTCTTGGCCATTGGCGACAGCCCATGA
The DNA here is from genome assembly GCA_963734295.1 of uncultured beta proteobacterium. Taxonomy (GTDB): domain Bacteria; phylum Pseudomonadota; class Gammaproteobacteria; order Burkholderiales; family JAEUMW01; genus JAEUMW01. The sequence goes on from CAVTGS010000012.1 coordinate 538,079, forward strand.
GAGACGACGATGGCGGAGAAGGTGGGATTCGAACCCACGGTACGGGGATAAGCCGTACACACGCTTTCCAAGCGTGCGCCTTAAGCCGCTCGGCCACTTCTCCCGAAGAGCGCGCGAGAATAAACCAGCATCGCCACCCTGTCAAAAGCGCAAAGCCCGCTTGCGCGGGCTTTGCGTCGACCTTGGTGAGCGTCCGAATCAGCCGGCCGGTTTGAGATCGGGGTAGCGCACGTGGTCCACCAACTCCTGGACATCTTTCTTCGGTGCAGGGGAAATCAGGCTGCCGAGGATGACACCGATGAAGCCCGCGGGAATGCCGAAGATACCGGCCGAGATCGGATTGATGTCCCACCAGAGCGGAGCGTTCACGCCGAAGAACGGATACGTCATGTACATGTAGTACATGCAGATGCCGAGCCCTGCCACCATGCCGACGATCGCTCCCAGCTGGTTTGCGCGCTTCCAGAACACACCGCACACGAGCGCCGGGAAGAATGCGGAGGCCGCCAGCGAGAACGCGGCGCCCACCAGGAACAGGATGTCTCCCGGCTTGAGCGACGTCACGTACGCCGCAATCACTGCCACCACCAGCAGCAGGGTCTTGGCGACTGCAAGGCGACGGGTCGTCGGGGCGTTCGGATCGATCATCTTGTAATAGACGTCGTGTGACAGTGCATTGGCGATCGTGAGCAGGAGCCCGTCCGCGGTGGAGAGCGCGGCAGCGAGGCCGCCCGCGGCGACGAGTCCCGAGATTACATACGGGAGCCCAGCGATCTCGGGCGTAGCCAGGACGATCAGGTCGGGTCCGATGCTGATCTCGGCCAACTGCACGATGCCGTCCTTGTTCACGTCCACTACGCTCATGAGCGTCGGGTCCACCTTTGCCCAGGCCGACACCCACCCCGGCAGGTTTGCGAACGCAGTGCCGACCACGTCGAAGTAGACCGTGTACTTCACCAGCACCGCGAGAGCCGGCGCGGTGAAGTAGAGCAGGAAGATGAAGAACAGCGACCAGAAGACCGACTGGCGTGCCTCCTTCACGCTGGGCGTCGTGTAGTAACGCATCAGAATGTGCGGTAGCGCCGCCGTGCCGACCATCAGGCAGAACACCAGCGCGAGGAAGTTCCTGCGCTTGATGTCGCGGGCCTTATCGTCCTTGCCCGGAAACGGTTCCGAGTGGGGCGTGATGGGCGCAGCCTTGGCCTTGTTGCCCGCGACGTCCTTTTTCCACGCCGCGGTGGCGGCGGCAACGTCGGCCGGAAACTTGTCGACCGCGGCACGCGCGGCCTTGATTTCGGCTTCCGGCGCGCTCGCGGCGGTCAGATCGGCGACCTTCTTTTCGAGGGCTGCACGCTGCTCGTTCAGGAACGTCGCGCCTTTGGTTTCCAGTTCTTTCAGCCGAGCTTCCGCCGACGCGGCGCGCTCCTTGTAGATGTCACGCACCTGGAGCTCCTTCGGGTCGGCATTGAGCTCCTTCGCCTTGATATCGACCTTCTGCAGCTGGTAGCCATAGACAAGCTGCGGCACCGGCACGCCGGTCTGTTTCACCGACAGCCACACCACCGGGATCATGTACGCGACGATCAGGATGATGTACTGCGCCACCTGCGTCCACGTGACCGCGCGCATGCCGCCCAGGAATGAGCAGACCAGAATGCCTCGCCAGGCCGACGAACACGCCGACGCCGAACTCCAGCCCGGTGAAGCGGCTGGTGATGAGCCCCACACCGTAGATCTGTGCGATCACGTAGGTGAACGAGCAGACGATGGCAGCGAAGACGCCGATGGAGCGTGGAATGTTGCCGCCATACCGGGCCCCCAGGAAGTCGGGGATCGTAAACTGGCCGAACTTTCGCAGGTACGGTGCGAGGAACAACGCCACCAGGCAGTAGCCCCCGGTCCAACCCGTCACGAAGGCGAGGCCGTCGAAGCCCAGCGCATAGAGGGTGCCCGCCATGCCGATGAACGACGCCGCGCTCATCCAGTCCGCGCCGGTTGCCATGCCGTTGAAGAACGCAGGTACGCGCCGCCCGGCCACGTAGTACTCGGCCACGTCGGCAGTGCGGCTCATGATGCCGATGCCGGCGTAGAGCCCGATGGTCGCGAACAGGAAGAGGTAGCCGAGGATCTTGTTCGGCACCCCCATCTGCTCGAGGATCGCGAGCACGATGACGAAGGTGATGAAGCCGCCCGTGTAGAAGCTGTAGTACTTCTTGAGCTGGCTGTTGAACGCCGATTGCGACTGGACGGCCATGGTCAGTCCTCCCCTTCGTCAACGTTGTATTCGCGGTCGAGGCCGTTCATATAGCGCGCGTAGAACCAGATGATCACGACGTATATGATGAGCGCCCCCTGGGCGGCCATGTAGAAGGCGAGGGGAAAACCCAGCACTCTCACTTCGTTGACCTCGCGGGCGAAGTAGCCGATCACGAACGTGACGACGAACCAGATCGCCAGCAGGATCAGCGTGATGGTGAGATTCTTGTGCCAGTACTCCTTGTGTCTCTCCGTAAGTTGCATTTACTCCTCCATCTTAGAGTTCGCACAGTTGCCTGAAGCCCCTGGATTCGTCCGCTCGCATGGGGAAACGAGGCGGCGAATGTTTTCTTTGGTTGAGCAGAACGGGACGCTTTAATGCTGGCTCACTGCAAACCCGAACCGAGACGCACGGACGGTGGGTGGTAAGCAAGCGCCGAATTCAAGTTCCATTCGATTGTCGGTGGATCCTCCTCGCAGCCTTGTTCGTGGCCGCATTTCTCGCAATGTCAAAAAAATGATTGCCAGGATTGCGCGTCGTCAATACTAGACAAGTGGACTCGGCGATTGCAATAGGGTTTACCCCTAATGCGGCAGGTGCTCGGGGCGCCGGGAAGCCCCGGTAGGGGGCCGCAGGGGAGGGACGGCGAGAAGTTCAGGCGTTGCCCTGGGAGCCGAAGTGACCGAGCAGTGCCACCTGCACCAGTGCAGCGACCGACTTTACTTCCAGCTTTTCCATGATGTGGGCCCGGTGCACTTCGACCGTCTTGACGCTAATCACCAGGTCCTCGGCGATGACGCGGTTGGGTTTGCCGGCCATGACCCGCTCCAGCACCTCCCGCTCGCGGCGGGTGAGGGAGGCCAAACGACATGCGACCCCCTCTCGTTTGCTGAGCTGCCGGCGCTGCTCCGCGTTTCGCGCGAGACAGTCCCGGACCAGCGATAAGACGCGGTTGTAGTCGAAAGGCTTCTCGATGAAGTCGACAGCGCCGGCCTTGACGGCGGCCACCGCCTGGGACACGTTGCCTTCGGCGGTCACGAAAACGATCGGAATGTCGACGCCGCGCCGGGCAAGGTGCTGCTGCAGCTCGAGTCCCGACATGTCGGGCATGCGCAGGTCGAGGAGGACGCAGCCAGGTTGATCGACGCGGAGGGCGAGGAGAAAGTCGTGGGCACAGCGAAAGACCTCCACCGGGATGCCATGGGTCGAGAGCAGCCAGCGGAAGAGTTCGCGGGTGGACTCGTCGTCGTCGACGACGAATACCGTCGGCCTGCGATTCACCCCCGGTGTCGGCATGTGTCCGATGTCAGAGACCTCTTGGAGCGTCGAAACGAATTGTATACCCGCGCAATTCTAGTCTCCGGCTGATGTTGGCCCTCCCCATCTGACGGGCGGACCGCGTGCCGACGGCGGCTGGCGACGCGGCCCTACAACCGATAGTCGAGGGCGAGCCGCGATTGCACTTTCTTCGCCTGTCGCAGCGACTCCTTCAGCATGAGCCGATCGAGCTCGTGCAGCCGGTACGGATCGAGCCGGTTGCTCATTGGCCTGCCCGCGGCATACTGCAGGTGCTGGTGCTCGAGACGCAGGCGCTGCAGGACCAGGAACGAGCCGACCCAGGCTGCCACCTCGGTGCTCGGCACGTCGACCAACGGCGCCGCGAGGCGAAGACGCTTCAAGGTGTTCGTCTCGGCCACGCCGGAGGCCAGGCTGAAGATCCGGGCCGCGTCGACGAACAGCGTCGTGCCGTGGACCTTGATGTCCACGGTGTGCGCTTCGTCGCCTTCGCCGTCCAGGACGAAGTCGCGGATGTGCCCCAACGGCGGCAGGTTGCGCAGGGCGTTGGCCGCCATCTGGTGCAGGAATCGGCCGTTCGCGCGGGTCGCTTCCAGCAGCCATGCCTTCAACGCGTCGACCATCGAGGCATCGCCGCAGAGCGGGCGCAGGTCGAAGAAGATCGCGCCGTTGAGGAGCGCCTCCGGATCCCCCGCATCGAGCCACTGACCGAAGCGGCTGCGCCACTCCTCCGCCGTGAGGCAGCAAGCCGGATTGCCGCCCATGATGTTGCCTCGGCAAAGCGGGAAGCCGCACTCGGCCAGCGCATGGTTGATCCGCCTCGCGATCGGCAGGAGGACATCGCGCGCGTGGTCCGTGTCCATGCCCGCGGACGGCGCGAAAACGATTGCGCTGTCCTGGTCGGTGGCGAAGGTCTGCTCCAAGCGCCCTTCGCTGCCGAGAGCAATCCAGCACCAGCGGATGCCGTCGACTTTGTGGGCACCGAATTCGAGCTCGATGATGCGCCGGGTGAGGAGGTCGTTGAGGGTGGCGATGAAATGGGTGAGTTGCTCGATGCCGACCCCTTGCAGCAGCATGTTGTGCGCGAGACTCTGGATTTCGCCGCTCAACTGCTTGAGCGTCTCGACATCCGGCGCCGCCTTGATCTCGGTCGACAGGTGACGTACGCCGAGGCGCTGCGGGTCGAACAGATCCTTCTGCGTGACGACGCCGGCAAGCTTCTTCTCGTTGACGACAACCACATGGCGAATGCCGTGACGGAGCATCGTGAGCGCCGCGTCGCGGAGCGTCGCGTCCGCCGGCAGGCTGGTCACCCCGGCGGTCATCACTCCCGAGATCGGATCGTCCAGGCTGCAAGCCGGCAGCGTCACCCGCGAGAGTACGTCGGGAAGGGTCAGGATGCCGATCGGTCGGTCATCGCGGTCGACCACGATCATCGACCCGATGCGATGCTCGTTCATGGATTGCAGCGCGGACCGGATCGGTGTGTCGGGCCGGCAGGAGACCGGCTCGCGATCCAGCATCACCGCGAGGGGGCTTGCCATGGACGGCAGTGGAGTGCTCCGCTCCGCGAGGAAAGCAGCGGATGCCGGGGTGCCGGGATCGAGCAGGAGATCGTTCCCGAGGGGGACCTTCGCGCTCATGGCCGGATTGTCCGCAAAGTTCCTCCGGGGCTCAATACTTGACCCGCGCGTAGAACGTCTTCTCCGCTGCATCGCGCGCGTCCTTCAGGGTGCGAATCCCCTTTTCGGCGAGCAGCGGGATCATTTTGAGGAATACCTCGCCGGTCACGATCGCATCGCCCAAGGCGGTGTGGCGCCCGATGACATTGATGCCGAGCCGCTCGGCAATGGCTTCGAGCTGATGCGAATGGAGATCCTGGTGCAGGACTGCCGACAGCAGCAGCGTGTCCAGCACCGGTTGCGTGAAACGCACGCCCGTCGATCCTTCCTTTAGCTGCAGGAAGCGCATGTCGAAGGCCGCATTGTGGGCGATGAGCACCGTGTCCTCGCAGAAGCGGTGAAACTCGGGCAGCACGTGGTCGACGGTCGGATGGGTCTCGAGCATCTCCGGCGTGATGCCGGTCACCTTGATCGACTCCTTGGACATCGTCCGGCGCGGGTTGATGAAGTGATCGAATGCCTCCTGCTGCAGCAGACGCCCGTTCAGGATGCGCACGGCGCCGATCTGGATGATCTCGTCTCCCGCCGAGGGCTCGAGGCCGGTGGTCTCGGTGTCGAACACCGTGTAGGTGAGGTCCTCGAGCAGACGGTCGTCGAGCTCGTGGGACTGGCCCGGCTGGTGAAAGAGGTCGAAGTCGTAGTACTCGGGCCGGCTCTCGAGCGGCGCTGGTCCGGCCCAGGTCTGCCCGGCCTCGGCGAGCGGCAGCAGCAGGCGGAAGTAGGAAGTCATGCGCGGGCGGTCGAACTGGTAGAACACTTCGCCACCGTGGCGCGCCACCACGTCGTTGAGCGTGAGCGGGCTCGCGAAGCCGCCGGCGGTGAATGGATCGTTCTCGAACGCGAGCACCGTGTCCACCGACAGAAAGCCGCCCGACCAGATAAGGTCGAGGTGGGCGAGTCGGCCTTCGCTGCGCAGCCGGAAGCGCAGGTCGCGGATGCGGATCTCCTCGCGCAGCCGCGTCGCCAGGTAGGTGATCGCCTGCACCAGCGTGTAGCTGTCCACCTGCAGCCAGAGCAGCTCCGCGACGTCTTCCGTATTGGTCCGCATGCCAAGGCGGCTTTCGACGCTGCGCTGGACGGCTGAAATGAGGTCGCTCCCGAGCATGGGCTCGAGGCGCGCCTGGCCCTTCACGGAATTCGCGTACTCCGCCTCTTTCTGGTCGAGCAACCCGCTCAGCTTGCCGGCCTCGTCGCTGATGATATGGGTGAACTGGCTGCGTCGCGGTGCATCCATCTCGGGAAATGCGAGCATGTTCTCGACCGCCGCGCGGATGGTGGCGAGCGAGGCCCGCGTGCCCTGCGTGAGCGACTGCAACAGGTCGTCGCGCTGGCCCTCCATCTCCACCGAGCGCTTGATGTCCTCGATGGTGAGGACGAAGCCGGAAATCTCGCGCCCCTGTCCGAACACGGGCACCATCTGGGCGCGAATCAGCGTCCCGCTCGGCGACGTGGCGACGAAGTTCGCAACCGGACGTGCGTCGCCCTGGTCGATGCGGTAGCGCACGTTCTCCAGCGCGTGCACCAGCAGATTGCGGTCGATCACGCCGAACACGGAACGCCCAAGGCCGACGAGCCCAGCCAGCACCTTGTCGCCCTTGTTGTCGGAGCCGCCGGAGAGGAGCTGCTTGGCGCGCTGGTTGTACAGCAGGATGCGGCCTTCGACATTGCAGACGAGCACGCTCTGGGTAAGCTCCGACATGAGGGCGGCGAGCCGGTTCTTTTCCTCCTCGAGGTCCGCGTTGGCTTCGCGGATACGCGCCTCGACATCGCGCTTCAGTGCCTCGTAGCGCTCGGAACAGGCGTTGACGATGCGGCCGATCTCCTGATTTTCCGCGCTGCCTTCCAGCTCCACCCGGTGCGACGGGTTGGCGGTGAGCTGAATGCGCGCGCCCTCGATCAGCCGCCGCAGCGGGGCGACGTAGCTGCGATGGAAGGTCCGCGCAGCGAGGCCCGTTGCCGCGAAGAGCGCGAGAAAAACGAGCAGCCCGAGCCCGAGGGGATCTTCGAGCAGCGCCAGGACTCGTCCGCGCTCGGTCTCCGGGATGGACTGCGCGAGCAACACGAGGACGCACGCGAGGACGGCGAGGATGCCTGCCAGGAGCGCCGCCCAGAGGACGGCGAACCTCGCCTTCGGGGTCATGCCGGATCGCTCAGGAGCCGCTTCACCTGGTCGAGCAGATCCTGGGTGGAGAAGGGCTTCGTGATGTAGGCGTCGGCCCCCAGCGCGAGCCCCTTGGCGACTTCGATGTCGCGCCCCTTGGCGGTGATCATGACGATCTTCATCGCGCTCACGTCCGGGTTCTCGCGGATCTTCTGGCAGACCTCGTAGCCGCTCTTGAGCGGCAGCATGATGTCGAGCAGGATCAGGTCCGGTCGAAACTCGGTGACGAGGCGAAGCGCCGCCTCGCCATCGCCCGCGGTCTTCACGTCGTAACCGTTGCGCTGCATCAGGAACTCGAGCGAGATGACGATGTTGGGTTCGTCGTCCGCAATCAGTATCTTCTTGGCCATCCTTCCCCCGTCTCTTCGTTATTCGGCGTGCGCCATCGATGGTGTCCGGACCGCCTCCGGCTGCTCCTCGCGCAGCGGCAGCGTGAAGCAGAAGATTGCGCCTCGGCCGAGCTCGCTCTCCACCCACAGGCGCCCGCCGCAATGACCGATGATCTCGCGGCAGATGGGAAGGCCGAGCCCCGTGCCCTGCGGCTTGTCGGTGAGCGTGTCGCCCACCTGACGGAACTTCTCGAAAATGATCTCCTGATCCTTCGCGCTGATGCCGATGCCATTGTCCGCGACGTCCACCCGCAAGCAGGTCGGCTCCTGTCTCAGCGCCACCCGCACCCGCCCGGCTTCGCGGCTGCAGAACTTGCTCGCGTTGGAGAGCAGGTTGATCATGACCTGGATCAGGCGGTCGCGATCGGCCAGGATGGCAGGCACGGCGGCCGGCAACTCGAGGTCGAGGGCAATGCCGCGATCGCGATAGAGCTGGCTCGTCGCCGCAATCGATTCCTCGATTACCTCCCGGAGATCGACCCCGACCATGTTCCACTCCGCCTTGCCGGACTCGATCTTGGCCAGGTCCAGCACCTGGTTGATGAGGCGGGTGAGACGCTCGGACTCCTTGATCACGATCGTGAGAAACCGCGAGCGCTCGGCCACGTCGAGGTCCGGATTGTCGCGCAGAATCTCGGAGAAGGCGCGGATCGAGGTGAGCGGTGTCCTGAGCTCATGCGTCACCGTGGAAATGAAGTCGTCCTTCAGGCGGTCGAGCTCCTTCAGGCGCTCGTTCGCGGCCCGCAGCTCGGCGGTCGCCTCTTCCAGTTCGCGGGATTTCTCCTCCAGCTCGGTGGCTGTAGGCGATGACCTGGGACGCTTCGTCGAGGATGCTCATGACTTCGTCCATGCCGATCAGCTCTTCTTCCACCACCGAGGCGACCATCGCCCGGGCCGATGCCGCACCGATGGCGCCGGCGAGCTGGGTCTCGGCGAAGTTCACGAGGTCAGCGTCCGCCTTCAGGGTCTGCGCGGACGAAGCACCCTTCCGGTGGGCGTACGCGGCGAACGCCTCCTCTGCCCGGCCCGGCCCCAGGAAACGCCCAAGCAGCTCTTCGAGCGCAGGCACGGAAGCGGTGCCGCGCCACAGGCGCGACCACTCCGCGTTCGCGCCTCGTTCGAGCGCGTCGACGAAAAGCGACGCTTGGCGGTGTTCCTCGACACCCTGGCGCCCGAGCAGCGATACGGCGACGTAGGCGCCGATGTTGAAGAACATGCTCCAGATCATGGCGTGGGTGATCTGGTCGAGCCCGTCGAGGCCGAGGACCTGCAGCGGCTTCAGCAGGCCGATGCCGAACGGACCTTGCTCCAGCAGCGAGATCGGAATCCATCCCGACTTCGCGATGGCCGGCAGGAGCAACGTGTAGAACCAGACGGCGAAACCGGCGGACATGCCCGCCAGGGCGCCGGCTCGCGTACCGCTCTTCCAGAAGAGCCCGCCCAGCAGGGCCGGCGCGAACTGCGCCACGGCGGCGAAGGAGATGAGCCCGATCGACACGAGCGCGTAGGCTTCGCCCGCCAGCCTGAAGTAGAGATAGCCGAGGAGCAGGATGAACACGATGGCGCCGCGTCGGATGCCGAGCAGGAGTCCCGACAGGTCGCGCGCCTCCTGCATGCCGAGCGCCCGCCACCTGAGCAGCACCGGCATGACGAGATCGTTGCACACCATGGTCGAGAGCGCGATCGTCTCGACGATCACCATGCCGGTGGCGGCCGACAGGCCGCCGAGGAAGACCAGCAGCGCCAACGCTTCCCATCGTTCGGCCATCGGCAGCGTCAGCACGAACGTGTCCGGGTCGACGCGGCCGCCGGGAAAATGGAGCAGTCCGCCGATTGCGATCGGCAGCACGAAGACATTGATCGCGAGCATGTAGAGCGGGAACAGCCACATCGCCTTGCCTACGTATTTTTCGTCGACGTTTTCCACGACTGCGACCTGAAACTGTCTGGGCAGGAGCAGGATCGCGAACATCGAGAGGATGGTGAGCCAGACCCAGCTCGCGTAGCTTCCGCCGCCGCTTCCGAGCGGGGCGAGAAGCTTCGTCATCTGCGGCTCGGCCGCGGCGCGGCGGAAGATGTCCGCGAAGCCGTCGTAGAGCACGAACGTGACGAACACGCCGACCGCGAGAAATGCCACCAGCTTGACCACCGACTCGAATGCGATCGCCGCCACCATGCCCTCGTGGCGCTCCGAGGCATCGAGGTGGCGCGTGCCGAAGGCGATGGTGAAGGCGGCGAGCAGCAGCGCGACGTAGAAAGCGGTGTCGGAGAGCACGGGCACGACGCCACGGTTGACCGGCATGACGATGTTCGGGTACTGCACGACGATGGTGAAGCTGTTGGATATCGCTTTCAACTGCAGCGAGATGTAGGGGACGATGCCGATCACCGCGATGACGGTCACCAGCCCGCCCAGGAGGGCGCTCTTGCCGTAGCGGGAGGCGATGAAGTCCGCGAGCGAGGTGATGCGGTAGGCCTTGGCGATGCGGATCAGCTTGCGCAGCACGATCCACCACAGCGCCACCATCAGCGTCGGACCGAGGTAGATCGGCAGGAAGCCGATGCCGTCGGCGGCGGCGCGCCCGACGCTGCCGTAGAAGGTCCACGCGGTGGCGTAGACCGCGAGCGACAGCGAATAGATGTAGGGATTGGCGATGACGCTGCGTCCGCTGTCGGCGCGGCGGTCGGCGTAGGACGCAATGGCGAAGAGCACGCCGAGGTACGCGAACGAGGCGACGATGATGACCCAGCCCTCGAGCAAGCGATCCTCCGAGCCTGCCGGGCGTGCTAACGGGACCTTTCGGCGACGAGCGCGAGCAGCAATACCACGACTGCCCACGCGAGGAAGACATAAGCGTAGAGGAGGGGCACGCCGAACACGTGCCCCTGGGTATTGAAGAGGTACAGGAACGGGTAGTTGAACGCCACGCAGCCCAGCAGGAAGACGGCCGCGAAGCGCTGTCCCTTCATCCCCGATCTGATCATCGCTCCTCCAGGTGGGCTCTCGTGACCGGCCGGATCGCCCGCTTCTCGGCCTCTCTTTTTGCTTCGGGGTGGATGCAGAAAATTATGCCATGCCTGGCCCGCGCGCGGTGATCACGACGGCGCCCCCGGCTGGCGGCTGTCGAGCCACGCACCGAGACCCTGGGCGTTGAGCGCTACGTCCATAGCGATCACCGTCAGCACGCTCGACGCGCGAGAGGCGGCAGCCGTGCGCCGCGACATGGTCGAGCAGGAGCGTCCGCACGCCGTCCTCGAGCAGGCGGTCGCGCGCCGCCCCCGCGTCCCGCACGCGCTCCGCGAGTTTCGAGTGGCCGTCGATCAGCCGGTGCAGGTCGGCCGCGAGCCGCTCGGTATGGCCGACGCGGCTGTAGTGGGTCAGAAACATGTGCTGCGGCGCGTAGCTCATCAGGCGATCGATCGTGGCGTGTGCCGCCTGCGGATCGAACTGGGTCGGCGTGGTGGTCGGAAAGACGCATTCGGCGCCGTCCACGTCGAGCTCGCGGTAGGAGATGCCGAAGCTGTCTCCGGTAAAGAACGATCGGCTGCGCGCGTCGAAGATGGAATGGTGATGGCGGGCATGTCCGGGCGTGTCGAGGAACACGAGCGGCCGACCGTTGAAGTCGAGGCGTGAATTCGTCGCGGGTCTCGATCACCCGGTCGGCGGGAATCGGAACGATCTCGCCGTAGTCCTCGCAGAAGACCTCCTCCCCGTACACGGCGACGGCTCCCGCCACGAGGCGCGATGGGTCGATCATGTGCCGCGCGCCGCGGGGGTGGAGCACGACTTCGGCGTTCGGCAGGTGGCGCAGCATCGCGCCGGCGCCGCCGGCATGGTCGAGGTGGACGTGGGTGAGGATCAGGTAGCGGACGCTCGCCGGGGCAATGCCCTTCGCTGCAAGCGCCGCCAGCACGTTCGGGACCGAGTGGTTGGTGCCGATGTCGATCAGCGCTGCCGCTCGCCCCTCGCGCAGGAGATGGATCGAGGCGAGCAGCGGGCGCTTGAAACCCGCATCGATGGCGCTGATGCCGTGGTCGAAGTCCCGGACCGGAGCGAAACGCATGGCTGACAGGCTGGCGGCGCAAACGAAAGGGCGCAGGCGGGGCCGGAAACGGTGAGCGTTCCGGACCCGCCTGCGCCCTGCCGGTGTCAGGGCCGAGCTACGAGACCGGTGTCTTGAGTTGCTCGAGAATGGCGGGATTCTCGAGCGTCGACGTGTCCTGCGTGATGTCTTCGCCCTTCGCGAGCGAGCGCAGGAGGCGGCGCATGATCTTGCCCGACCGCGTTTTCGGCAGATTGTCGCCGAAGCGGATGTCCTTCGGCTTCGCGATCGGTCCGATCTCGCGCCCGACGTGGTTCTGCAGCTCCTTCACGATCTTTGCCGCCTCCTCGCCGGTCGGCCGCGCGCGCTTCAGCACGACGAAGGCGACGATCGCCTCGCCGGTCAGGTCGTCGGGACGGCCGACCACGGCGGCTTCGGCGACCATCGGATTCGCCACCAGCGCGGATTCGATCTCCATCGTGCCCATGCGGTGACCCGAGACGTTCAGCACGTCGTCGATGCGGCCCATGATCGTGAAGTAGCCGGTGTCCTTGTCCCGGATCGAGCCGTCGCCGGCGAGATAGAGGTCGCCGCCGAGCTCATCGGGATAATAGGACTTCTTGTAGCGCTCCGGATCGCCCCAGATGTTGCGGATCATCGATGGCCACGGGCGCTTGACGACCAGGATGCCGCCTTGGCCGTTGGGCACGTCGTGGCCGGTCTCGTCGACGATGGCGGCCTGGATGCCCGGGAACGGCAGGGTGCACGAGCCGGGCACGAGCGGCGTTGCCCCCGGCAGGGGCGTGATCATGTGCGCGCCGGTTTCGGTCTGCCAGAACGTATCCACGATCGGACACTTGCCGCCGCCGACGTTTTCGTAATACCACATCCAGGCTTCGGGGTTGATCGGCTCGCCCACCGTGCCGAGCAGGCGCAGGCTCGACAGGTCGTACTGCTTCGGGTGCACCGCCGGGGTCGCGTCGGCCGCCTTGATGAGCGAGCGGATCGCGGTGGGCGCGGTGTAGAAGATGTTGACCTTGTGGTTCTGGATCATCTTCCAGAAGCGCCCGGCGTCGGGGTAGGTGGGGACGCCTTCGAACACGATCTCCGTGGCGCCGCAGGCGAGCGGCCCGTATGCGATGTAGGTATGGCCGGTGACCCAGCCGATGTCGGCGGTGCACCAGAAGGTGTCGCTCGGCTTGATGTCGAACGTCCACTTCATGGTGATGATCGCCATCAGGAGATAGCCGCCGGTGGAGTGCTGCACGCCCTTCGGCTTGCCGGTCGAGCCCGAGGTGTAGAGCAGGAACAGCGGATGCTCGGCACCGACCCATACCGGCTCGCAGGTGGTCGGCTGATCCTTCACCGCCTCGTGCACCCAGGTGTCGCGGCCTGCCACCATGTTGCAGTCGCCGCCGATGCGCTTGACGACGAGAACGTTCTTGCAGGACGGGCAGTCGCTCTCGAGCGCTTCGTCGGCGATCGTCTTGAGCGGCAGCGCCTTGCCGCCCCGGAACTGGCCGTCGGCCGTGATCAGCATGACGGCGCCCGCGTCCTGGATGCGGTCGCGCAGCGACTGCGCCGAAAAGCCGCCGAACACCACCGAGTGAGTGGCGCCGATGCGGGCGCACGCCTGCATCGCGACCACGCCGTCGATGGTCATCGGCATATAGATGACCACGCGGTCACCCTTCTGCACGCCCTTGGCCTTGAGCACGTTCGCGAGCTGGCAGACGCGCGCGAGCAGCGCCTTGTAAGTGACCTTGGTGGCCTCGCCGTTGTCGGCCTCGAACAGGATGGCGACCTTGTCGCCGTGCCCGGCCTCGACCTGGCGGTCGAGACAGTTGTACGAGACATTGAGCTCGCCGTCCTCGAACCACTTGTAGAACGGGGCGCCGTCCTCGTTCAGAACCCGCGTAAAGGGCTTGTGCCAGGCGATATGCTCGCGGGCGAGCTTGGCCCAGAAAGCCTCGTAATCGTCTTGAGCCTGCTTCGTCAGGGCGTCGTACGCCTCCATGCTCGGAATGGCGGCATCCTTCGCAAACCCCGCGGGCGGCGGGAAGATCCTGCTCTCGTGCATCACGGATTGGATTGCCGTCGACATGCTCACTCCTCCAAGTGGAAAAAATCGGCCGACCTGACTGGATTGGGGTTTCCCCAATCGTGAAAACTCTCGTTGTCGGTGTGGAAAGCAGGTGCCGCAGGACGGGCAGGGGAGAGGAGCCGATTCGCGCCGGGGCGCAGCATGAAGTTCGCCTCCATTTGGCGTTTCCCTGACGTGAGTTCGCCGAGCTTCCGCCCCTGGTCAATGCCGAAGCGGCCTCCCTTCACGCGTCGAGCATTGCTTATTTTTCGTCGCTCGATTGTAGCACCGCGCAACATCGAGTCAAGCAAGCTCGGGCGCAGGTGCGGCGGGTGGAGTGGAGTTCGGTCTGGTTTCCGGTAATAATGAGCCCCGTTTCCGCGCGAGCGCGGCAGCGCCGCAGGCGCGAGACCGCTCCGCCGCGATCGCATTCGAAGCACGGGCGGGCCTCCCCGCATTGCATGGTAGTGAACCTGGTCAGGTCCGGAAGGAAGCAGCCACAGCTATTCTCTGCAAGTGCCGGGGGTCAGGCTCGCCCACCCCATTTCGCGACCCGCTCCGGAGGAGCCCAAGCAATGAAGAAGAAGCTGATTGTCCTCGGCTGCATCGCAGCGGTCAGCGGTGCCATCGGGACAGCGGCGGCGGCCGAACGTTTCGGCGCGTCCTTGCAGTACGGCTGGAGCAACGACAGCAACACCGACGTCGACATGTACCAGGGCGGCGTGCAGTATGACTTCGGCGTGCAGTGGCTCAAGGTCGGCAACTGGCACGTGGGTGCCTATGCCGAGTTCACCGTGGGCTACTGGGACAACAAGAGCCCCCGCGCAACGCACGCCAGCATCTGGGATGTCGGCCTGACGCCGGTGCTGCGCATCCAGCAGACCGACAAGAGCATTGTCTCGCCGTTTCTCGAAGGCGGCATCGGCATTCACTACCTCTCCGAGACCTCCGTCAGCGCACGATCGCCGCTTCGGCTGCAACTTCTCCTTCGGCGACCACGTCGGCGCCGGCATCACGTTCGGGCCGCGCAACGCGTTCGAATTGATGTACCGCTATCAGCACCTCTCGAATGCCGGCATCTGCTCGCCGAACCAGGGCATCAATTTCAACGAGATCCGGCTCGCCTACTGGTTCTGAGGCGATGACCCAGGTTCTCGCCCGCAAATGGCGTCCCCGCACCTTCGGCGAGCTCGTGGGGCAGGAGCACGTGGTACGTGCCCTCGCGAATGCGCTCGATGGCGGGCGGCTCCACCACGCCTATCTTTTTACGGGCACACGCGGAGTCGGGAAGACCACGCTCGCGCGCATCATCGCGAAGGCGCTCAACTGCGAGACCGGCGTCGGCAGCGAGCCCTGCGGGCGCTGTGCCGCCTGCCGCGAGATCGATGGCGGGCGCTTCGTCGACCTGATCGAGCTCGACGCCGCCTCGAACACGCAGGTCGACAACATGCGGGAGCTCCTGGAGGGCGCGCTATACGCGCCGACGGCAGCCCGCTTCAAGGTGTACCTCATCGACGAAGTGCACATGCTGTCGCGATCGGCCTTCAACGCGATGCTGAAAACCCTCGAGGAGCCGCCGGCGCACGTCAAGTTCATCCTCGCCACCACCGAGCCGCAGAAGATCCCGGTGACAGTGCTGTCGCGCTGCCTGCAGTTCAACCTGAAGCAGATTCCAGTCGGCCAGATCCGGGCGCGGCTGGAGTACATCCTGGGCGCCGAGGGCATTGCGTTCGAAACAGCCGCCCTGCAACTGATCGCGCAGGCAGCGCAGGGCAGTGTCCGCGACAGCCTGAGCCTGCTCGATCAGGCCATCGCGCATGGCGGCGGGAAGGTCGTGGAGGCGGGGGTGCGGGAGATGCTGGGCGCGGTGGACCGAAGCTATGCATTCGACCTGCTCGACGCCCTCGCGGCGGGCGACGGGGCGGCGCTCATGGCCCAGGCGGACCGCCTCGAAGCCCGCAGCCTGTCCTTCGACGCCGTGCTGCAGGAGCTCGGCGCGGTGCTGCACGGCATCGCGGTGCTCCAGCTCGCGCCGGCAGCCGCCGCCGCGTGACGACCCCGATTTTCCACGCCTGGAGGCGCTTGCCGCGCGATTCTCGCCGGAAGACCTGCAGCTCTATTATCAGATCGCTTTGCAGGGACGCAGCGACTTGGGCCTCGCGCCCGATGAGTACGCGGGTTTCACCATGACGCTGCTGCGCATGCTGGCGTTCGCGCCGGCCGACCTGGCGGGCAACCGGAAATCGCGCGCGGATGGACCGGAACCTTCGGCCTCGAAGCCGCGCCCGGCAGAGCCGCTACGGTCGCCGGAGCCGCCTCTCGTGCCTGCGCCGGCGGCGCGGCCCACGCCATCACATCCGGATCTGCACATCGAGGACTGGCCCGCGTTCGTGAAATCGCTGCGCCTGGGCGGCATGGCGGGGATGCTGGCCCAGCACTGCGAGCTCGCGAGCTGCGCCGACGGACGCCTCGAGCTCAGGGTGCCCGACGCGCACAGGCACCTCATGGAGAAGGCTTATCAGGACAAGCTCCGTGCCGTGCTAAAGGAGCGCCTCGGTGCATCGCTGCGGCGGGTCGAGATCACGGTCGGTGCCGCCGGCGGCCAGACACCCGCGGAACTCGACACCCGCGAGCGCGAGGTGCGCCAGTCTCGGGCGATCGCCGCGATCGAAGGCGACCCTTTCGTGCGCGAGCTGGTCGAAGACCTGGGTGGCCGCATCGTGCCGGATTCTGTTCGACCGCTGCCGTGAGGCTGCCGGTCTCCTTGCAAAGGAATGGAAGATGAAGAACCAACTTGCCGGCCTGATGAAACAGGCCCAGCAGATGCAGGAAAACATGAAGCGCGTGCAGGAGGAGCTCGCCTCCGTGCAGGTCGAAGGTCAGTCCGGCGCCGGGCTCGTCAAGGTCGTGATGACCTGCCGCCACGACGTGAAGCGGGTGGCGATCGACCCGAGCCTGATGACCGACGACAAGGAGATGCTGGAGGATCTGATCGCCGCCGCGTTCAACGATGCGGTGCGACGCGTCGATGCCACCGTGCAGGAGAAGATGGGGGGCTTCGCGGCTGGCTTGCAGCTCCCTCCCGGGATGAAACTGCCGTTTTGAAGGCACGGAAAATCTCGACAACACGTCTATTAGTCAAGCAGTAGAGACAGTATATTCGCGTAGCTTGTGAAGACGCCATCCAGCCTTCAGGAACTCACTGAAGCGCTGCGCTGCCTGCCCGGTGTCGGACCGAAATCCGCCCAGCGCATGGCCTACCACCTACTTCAGCGCGATCGCGACGGGGCGGCGCGTCTGGCACGTTCCCTCGATGAGTCTCTGCAGCGCATCCGCAACTGTGAGCGCTGCAACACCTTCAGCGAAGAGGCTGTCTGCCCGCTCTGCGCGAGTGCGCGTCGGGACGCGGCGCTGCTGTGCGTGGTCGAAACTCCCGCCGATCTCCTGATGATGGAGCAGGCGCAGTGCTACCAGGGGCTCTACTTCGTGCTGATGGGGCGCCTATCGCCGCTCGATGGCATCGGACCGCGGGAGCTCCATCTCGATCGGCTGCTGCAGCGGGCGCAGGACGAAAAGGTCGAGGAGGTCGTACTCGCTACCAACTTCACCCACGAGGGCGAGGCCACGGCCCATTATCTGGCGGAGATGCTGCGCGCACGCGGGCGCAAGGTAACCCGGATCGCACGCGGCCTGCCAGCCGGCGGCGAGCTCGAGCACGTGGACAGCGGGACCCTCGCGCAAGCCGTGCTCGACCGGCGGCCCGCGCCGTGAGCGCGCGGCGCAATCCGAGGCCGGCGCGATCGCCGCTGCGGCCGCCGACTGCGGTGCCGACACGAGGACGGGAGCAGCCGCCTGGATCCCCGGGACCGGGCGGCGTCCCCGCCGAGCGATTGCAGAAGGTGCTGGCAGCGCTCGGGCTCGGTTCGCGCCGCGACATGGAGGACTTGATCCGGGCCGGTCGACTCACGGTCAACGATGCCACGGCCGCGCTCGGCACCCGTGTCGGGCCGCGCGACCGGATCTGCCTGGACGGACGGGAGCTGCGCCACGGGCGCCCCACGCCGCCGCGGGTGCTGATCTATCACAAGCCCGAAGGCGAGATCGTGAGCCGCGACGATCCCGAGCGGCGCCCCAGCGTTTTCGACCACCTGCCGCCGGCGCCGGGCGGGCGCTGGCTCAACATCGGCCGGCTCGACTTCAACACCAGCGGACTGCTCCTCTTCACCACTTCCGGCGATCTCGCCAACCGCTTCGCCCATCCCCGTTTCGAGCTCGATCGGGAATATGCGGTGCGCACGCGCGGGGAGGTCACGGCGGCGCAGCAGACGCAGCTCGCGCGCGGGGTCGAGCTCGAGGACGGTGAAGCGCGCGTCGAGTCCCTCGCGAGCGGCGGTGGCACCGGGGCGAATCGCTGGTACCGCGTGGTGCTGCGCGAAGGTCGGCATCGCATCGTGCGGCGGCTTTTCGAGGCAGTCGGGCATCCGGTCAGCCGTCTGATCCGCGTGCGCTTCGGCCCGGTATCGCTGCCGCCGCGGCTCAGACAAGGCCAGGCGCGGGAGCTCGACCCCGCGGAGGTGACTGCGCTCCTGCGAGCGCTCGGCGAAGCGCCGGCGGCGGCGGTTACCCGCCCGGCAGATCGGCCCGTGAAGCGAGGAAAACCCGGTCCTCGCCCCCGCTCGTCGCAGGCCAGGCGAGGCAAAGAGCCGGAAAAGCCGCTTCCACGCAGCCGCGGTTCTGGCCGACCTCCACCACGAGGAGGCCGCGGTCGGTGAGGTGCGCCGCCGCCTCGTTCACGATCCGTCGCACCACGTCCATCCCGTCTGCTCCCCCGGCGAGCGCCACCCGCGGCTCGCGGCGATACTCGTCCGGCAGCGCCGCCATCGCTGCGTCGGTCACGTACGGCGGGTTCGATACGATGAGATCGAAGCGCTGTGCGCCGAGCGCGGAGAATCCGTCCGAGCGCACGAGCTCGATGCGCCCGGCGAGCGCGTAGTCCGCGACGTTGCGCGCGGCGACTTCGAGCGCGGCGGCCGAGACATCGGACGCGACCACCCGGGCTTCCGGGAAACAGGACGCGAGCATCACCGCGAGGCAGCCCGATCCGGTGCAAAGATCGAGGACGCGGGATACGGTTGCCTCTGCTGGCAGCCACGGCGCGAAGCGCTCGCGGACGAGGTCCGCGATGAAGGACCGGGGGACGATCACCCGCTGGTCGACATAGAAGCGGAAGTCCCCGAGCCACGCCTCGTGCGTGAGATAGGCCGCGGGGCAGCGCTCCACTACGCGTCGCTCGACGAGATCGAGCACGCGTCCCATCTCGGCACGGGTCAGGCGGGCGTCGAGAAACGGGTCGAGGCGGTCGAGCGGGAGGTTCAGCGCGTGCAGGATGAGGTAGGCGGCTTCGTCGAAGGCGTTGTCGGTGCCGTGACCGAAAGCGAGGTTCGCCTCGCCGAAGCGGCTCACCGCAAAGCGCAGTGCGTCGCGCAGCGTTCGCAATTCGGTGCGGGCCTGCAGGTACACCGGCGCGGGCTTCTCAATCGCGGGCGCCGAGCAGGTCGACGAGCGTCTCGTAGTAGACGCGGTGCAGCCGCTCGACATCGCCGACCGGCACGCACTCGTTCAGCTTGTGGATGGTCGCGTTTAGCGGACCGATCTCGACCACCTCCGAGCTCCACGCGGCGAGAAAGCGTCCGTCCGAGGTGCCGCCGGTCGTGGAGAGGGCGGGCCGCGCACCGGTCACCCGCGCGACGGCTCCGGAGACCGCGTCCACCAATCGGCCCGCCGGGGTGAGATACGGCTCCGCGCCCACGGTCCAGGCGAGGTCGTACTCGAGGCCGTGGCGCTCGAGGATCCGCTGCACGCGGGTCTTGAGACTGTCCACCGTGCTGGCGGTGGCGAAGCGGAAGTTGAACTCGAGATCGAGCGAGCCGGGGATCACGTTGCCGGCACCGGTCCCGGCATGGAGGTTCGAGATCTGCCACGTCGTGGCCGGGAAGAACTCGTTGCCCGCATCCCACTTCGTCGCGGCGAGCTCCGCGATGGCTGGGGCCACCTCGTGCACAGGGTTTCGCGCGAGATGTGGATAAGCGACGTGACCCTGAATCCCACGCACGACGAGATGCCCCGAGAGCGACCCGCGCCGGCCGTTCTTGACGGTGTCGCCAAAGCGCTCGGTGGAAGTGGGCTCGCCGACGATGCAATAGTCGAGGCGCTCGCCGCGTGCACGCAACGCTTCGACCACCCGCGCCGTGCCGTCCACCGCCGGCCCTTCTTCATCCGATGTGAGCAGGAACGCAACCGAACCGTGGTGGCGCGGATGATCCCCGAAGAACGCCTCGACTGCCGTGGTGAACGCTGCGATCGAAGTTTTCATGTCCGCCGCACCGCGGCCGTACAGCTTGCCGTCGCGGATCGTCGGCGCGAATGGATCGCTCGCCCAGGCCTCGAGCGGACCGGTCGGCACGACGTCAGTGTGCCCCGCAAACACCACCACGGGCGCGGCACTCCCGCGCCGCGCCCACAGATTGTCGACCTCGCCGAACCGCATCGGCTCGATCGCGAAGCCCAGGGGCCGCAGTCGCGCGGCGATCATGTCCTGGCAGCCCGCGTCGATCGGCGTGAGCGAGCGGCGGGCGATGAGCGCGCACGCGAGATCCAGCGTGGGGGTGTGCATTACGGGGCCGTGCCGAAGTGAGGGCGGTAGTGTACCGGAACGGGGAGGACCGCGGAGCGGGCTGCAGGCAGCGCGCCGCGCTCCCGACGCCTACACGACGTCGAGATTGAACTGGAACTCGCTCAAGTCGGCCGCGGAGGTCCGCCGGTCCGGCGACAGTTGATCGGCGGACGCCTTGCTCTCCTGAGTCGTCTGACCCTTGGCGTTATTGATGAGCCAGGACAGGTTGGTCGGCGAGTCGGAGTTCGCGAGCGCCTCTTCGAGACTCACCACCTTCCCGAGATGCAGCTTGAGCAGCGCCTGCTCGAAGGTCTGCGAGCCGGGCGACATGCTCTTTTCCATCGCTTCCTTGATCTGGTCGATCTCGCCGTTGCGCACCAGCTCCGCGATGTGGCGCGTGTTGAGCAGCACTTCCACGGCCGGAATGAGCTTGCCCTCGCGGCTCTTGACCAGACGCTGCGAGACGACGCAGCGCAGGCTGATGGAGAGGTCCATCAGCAGGCTGTCGCGCAGATCGCGCGGGAAGAAGTTGATGATGCGGTTGAGCGCGTTGTAGCTGTTGTTCGCGTGCAGGGTGGCAAGGCAGAGGTGGCCGGTCTGGGCAAAGACGAGCGCGTTCTCGAGCGTCTGGCGGTCGCGGATCTCGCCGATCATGAGCACGTCGGGTGCCTCGCGCATGGCATTGATGAGGGCGCTTTCGAACGACCTGGTGTCGATGCCGACCTCGCGCTGATTGACGATGCTTTTCTTGTGGCTGAAGATGAACTCGACCGGGTCTTCGATGGTGAGGATGTGGCCGGTCTTGTTGCGGTTGCGATGCTCGAGCATGGCGGCGAGCGTCGTGGATTTGCCGGATCCGGTCGCACCCACGACGAGGATCAAGCCGCGCTTTTCCATGATGAGCTCTTTTAGCACCGGCGGCAGGCGCAGGTCGTCCACGTGCGGCACTTCGGCGCGCACGTAGCGAATGACCATGCCGACCGCGCCGCGCTGCTTGAAGACGTTGACCCGGAAGTTGCCGACGTCGGCCACGCGGTAGGAGAAGTTCATCTCCATCGTGTCCTCGAACTCGCGGATCTGCTCCTCGGCCATCATCTCGTAGGCGATCTTCTTCACCGCGGAGCCATCGAGTACCTGGGCATTGAGCGGCATCGCGGTGCCGTTGATCTTGATCTGGATCGGCGCCCCCATCGTGAAGAACAGATCCGAGGCCTGCTTCTCCTGCATGAGCTTGAAGAGGGGCGTGAGAAACATGAGGACTCAAGCGGGCGCGGGAAGCAAGGTGTGTCCGGGCAGTGCGTGCCCGTCGCTCGGGGCGTTCATGGAGTCTGGCTGGAGGGGGGTAGCGTTGGGGGCGAAGCTCTGCAAGCTCCATGCCACGAAACTGCCTCCGCGCCCTCGTGCAGAGGTACTCGAGGTGCGCTAAATGCCGCGCAAAAGCTCGTTGATCCCGGTCTTGGCGCGGGTCTTCGCGTCCACCTGCTTGACGATGACGGCGCAGTAGAGGCTGTGTTTGCCATCTCCCGCGGGCAGGTTCCCGGGCACCACCACGGCCCCCGCGGGGATGCGGCCGTAGCTGACCTCGCCGGTTTCGCGGTGGTAGATCTTCGTGCTCTGGCCGAGGTAGACGCCCATCGAGATCACGGCGCCTTCCTCCACGATCACGCCTTCGGCCACTTCGGCGCGGGCGCCGATGAAGCAATCGTCCTCGATGATGGTGGGGGCAGCCTGCAGCGGCTCGAGGACGCCGCCGATGCCCACACCGCCCGAGAGGTGCACGTTCTTTCCGATCTGCGCACAGGAACCCACCGTGGCCCAGGTGTCCACCATCGTGCCTTCGTCGACGTAGGCGCCGATGTTGACGAACGAAGGCATCAGCACGACGTTTCTGCCGATGAAGGCGCCCCGGCGCGCCGTGGCGGGCGGAACGATGCGGAAGCCGCCGGCGCGAAAGTCGCGCGAGCTGTAGTCGGCGAATTTGGAGGGTACCTTGTCGAAGTAGTTGGTGTGGCTACCCTTCAAGAGATTGTTGTCGTCGATGCGGAAGGAGAGCAGTACGGCCTTTTTGACCCACTCGTGGATCACCCACCTCCCGTCGATCTTCTCGGCGACCCGCAACCGGCCTTCGTCGAGCATGCCGATCACCTGGTCGACCGCGTCCTTCAGTTTCGCCTCGACGGTGCGCGGTGTGATGCTCGCACGGCGCTCGAAGGCGGCGTCGATGGCAGACTGCAGCTCTTTCATTTTCTTTCCGCGAAGTGGTGTGGGTCGTGGATGTCGACGGATTATAGGTCGAGGTTTCCTCGAACACCAAGCTGCGCGGCTGCGGGAAAGCCGCGGATGTCGACGGCAGGCGGCGGCTGCCAGCCAGGCTTGCGGTGCTCGGCGACGACGTGGGTGAAAATGCCGCCGCGCACGTTGAAGCGCGCGGTGAGGCGCATGAAGCGCGGCTCGGTGGCGGCCACCAGATCGTCGAGGATGCGATTGGTCACCGCTTCGTGGAACGCCCCCTCGTCACGGTACGACCAGACGTAAAGCTTGAGGCTCTTCAGCTCCACGCACTTCCTGTCCGGCACGTAATCGAGAAAGAGGGTGGCGAAGTCGGGCTGGCCGGTCTTCGGGCAGAGACAGGTGAATTCCGGGAGCTCCATGTGGATCGCGAAGTCGCGGGAAGGTGCGGGGTTTGCGAAAGTCTCCAGGGTCCGGCCGGGTCGTTGCGGCATTCTCTCGCCTCGTCCACTTGGGGTAAACTCCGCACTGCAAACCTCTGACGCGTGTGGGCCGGCGCCGAATCGTCGCGCGGCGGCCGCCGCATGCCGCAGAGGTTTCGCATTATACTCAAGTCACTGTCGCTGCCTTGCGCCTCACCCACCTCAAGCTCGCGGGCTTCAAGTCGTTCGTCGACCCCACCCAGGTGCCGCTGCCGGGACAGATCGTGGGCATCGTGGGTCCGAACGGCTGCGGCAAGTCGAATGTCATCGACGCCGTGCGCTGGGTGCTGGGCGAATCGTCCGCGCGCCATCTGCGCGGCGAGACCATGCAGGACGTGATCTTCAACGGCGCCGGCGAGCGCAAGCCGGCGGGGCGGGCCAGCGTCGAGATGCATTTCGACAACAGCTCGGGCAAGGCGGGCGGCGCCTTTTCGCAGTACGGCGAGATCGTCGTCAAGCGCGTGCTCCAGCGCGACGGCGACTCCGCCTACTACATCAACAATCTGCACGTGCGGCGGCGCGACGTGGCCGACATCTTTCTCGGCACCGGCCTGGGCGGGCGTGCTTACGCAATCATCGAGCAGGGCACCATCTCCCGCATCGTCGAGGCGAAGCCCGAGGAGATCCGCGTCTTCCTCGAGGAGGCGGCAGGTGTCTCGAAATACCGCGAACGACGCCGGGAAACCGAGCTTCGTCTCGCCGACAGCCGCGGCAATCTGAACCGCGTCGAAGACATCCGGCGCGAGCTCGGTGCGCAGCTCGAGCACCTCGCGGGTCAGGCCGAGACCGCGCAGCGCTACAACGATCTCCAGGCGCAACTCGCCCGCACCCAGCAGCTCCTGTGGTACGTGAAGAAGCAGGAGGCGGCGAGCCATCGCAACCGCCTGCAGCGCGAGCTCGAGCGCCTGTCGGTCGAGCTCGAAGCGGAGACCGCACGGCTGCGCGAAGCCGAGAAGCGGGCCGAACAACTGCGCACGGAGCACTACGCCGCGGGCGATGCGCTCCACGCCGCACAGGGAGCGCTCTACGAAGCCAACGCCGAAGTCGCCCGCGTCGAGCAGGAACTCGAGTTCGTGCGCGACAACCGCCGCCGCGCCGAGCAGCGCATCACCTCGGTCCAGGCGCGGATCGACCAGGGCCGCGGCCAGCAGGAGAGTCTCGCGGCGGCCCGGCGCGAGGGCGAAGAGCGGCATGCCGCGGCCGCCGGGGCGGTCGATGCGGCGCGGGAGCGCGTCGGGCACGCGCAGGCGGATCTGCCGGCGGCGGAGACCGCGTTTCGCGCGCGCCAGTCCGAGGTGGAGGAATACGCGCGGGCAGTCGCGAGTGCGGAGCAGACTTGGCGCGTGGAGGAGACACGGCGCGAGCACACCGAAAAGCTGGTTGCCCAGCACGCCCAGCGCCGCGCGCGTCTGATCGAGGAACGCAGCGGGCTGGTGCACCCGGCAGCCCATGTGTTGGGTGACCTGGAGCAGCGCATCGCCGCCCTGGACGAAGCGCTCGAGCGCTTGCGCCAGCGCGTCGCCGCAGCCGAGGGGTCGCTGCCCGAACGCGGGCAGGCCGCGCGCGAGGCCACCGCCGCACTGGAGCAAGCGGCACAGGAGCTCGCGGGCTTCACGGCGCGCCTCCAGGCCCTGGAACAACTGCAAAGCCGGATCGGAAACGGCGAGCAGCTGGGCGCGTGGCGGGTCCGCCATGGCCTCGACACACTGCCGCGGCTGTGGCAGGGCATCGACATCGAAGCAGGTTGGGAAGACGCGCTCGAATCGGCGCTTCGCGAGCGCCTCAATGCGGCCGAGCTGGAAGACCTTGCCCGCGTCGCGGCCTGGTTCGGCGACCGACCGCCCGGCAAGGTCGCGCTGTTCGGGGCGCGCACGACCGCGCCAGCCGCGGTTTTCGTGGCGCCCGATCGTGCTCTGCCGCGCCTCGTCGATTTCGTTCAGTGCAAGGATCCGGCGCTCCGGCCGCTCCTGGAGGAGTGGCTCGCGCGCGTCTATCTCGCGGAGGATGGGGCGGCTGCGCTCGCCGCCCGTGAGCGGCTCGAGCCGGGCGAGGTGGTCGTCACCCGCGACGGGCACCTCTTCACCCGCCAAAGCGTCGTGTTCCACGCGCCCGAGTCGGAGCTGCACGGCGTCTTGAGCCGACAGCGGGAGATCGAGCACCTGCGCGCGTCCGCCGCCGACCGACATGCCATCCTGGCCGACCGGCGCGGCGCCCGCGACGCTGCCGAGGAGGCGCTGCGGGCCGCGCGCCAGAATCTGGACGCCGCCCGCGAGCAGCTCGAGCAAACGCGGCCAGGAGCGCCACCGCCTGCAGCTCGAGCATCTCAAGCTCGCCGAGCAGGCGGATCGGGCGCAGGGCCGCGACGCTCAGATCGAACGCGAGGTGGTCGAGCTCGACGAACAACTCACGCTCGAGGCGAGAGAGCGGCAGGCCGCGGTCGATAATCTTGAGCGGTACGGTGCAGCGCTCGCGCTGGCCAAGTCGCAGCTCGCCTCCGCACGGACGCAGTTTGCGATCGCCGAACAGGCGCTCGAGCGCCAGCGCACGGCGGTGCAGGCGGCAGAGCGCGACCTCCAGGAAGCGGACTACCAGTGGAAGACCTGCGCGGCTCGACTCGAAGAGATGACCGGCCAGCAGCGCCTGCTCGAGGCGCAGGCGGCGCGCGAGGCCGCGAGCCTCGCGGAGCTCGTGGCCGAGCGGCTCACCTTCGACGAGGCGCCCCTCGCGGACGCGCTGCAGCAGGCGCTTGCCGTCGGTGCCGAGCGGGAGCAGAACGTGAGCGTTGCGCGCCAGGCCGTCGAAGCGGTGGAGGCGAACCTCAAGGCGGCGGAGGAAGATCGGCAGGCGTCCGAGCAGAAACTCGATCCGCTGCGCAGCCGCATCAGCGACCTGCGCTTGAGGGAGCAGGAAGCGCGGCTCAACGAACAGGGCTTTCTGCAGCAGCTCCATGACGCGGGCGCCGACGAAGCCCTGCTCGCGACACTGCTCGAAAAGGGCGTGCGCTCGGGGGCGCTCACGAGCGAGAGCGCCCGCTTGAACGAAGAGATCGCGGCGCTCGGGGCGGTGAATCTCGCCGCGGTGGAAGAGCTCGACGCGGCGACCCAGCGCAAGGGTTATCTCGATGCCCAGTTCGCCGACCTGACCGAGGCCATGGAAACGCTGGCAGCGGCGATCCGCCGCATCGACCGCGAGACGCGCGAGCGGCTCCTCGCGACCTTCGACCAGGTGAACGTGCATCTCGCGGAGATGTTCCCGGCGCTCTTCGGCGGCGGCCAGGCCAAGCTCGTGCTGACCGGCGAGGAGATCCTGGACAGCGGCGTGCAGGTCATCGCGCAGCCGCCGGGCAAGCGGAACACCTCGATCCATCTCCTGTCCGGCGGCGAGAAGGCGCTCTCGGCCCTCGCGCTCGTGTTCTCGCTCTTTCTGCTGAACCCGGCGCCCTTCTGCCTCCTGGACGAGGTCGATGCGCCGCTCGACGACACCAACACCGAGCGCTTCTGCCAGCTCCTGCAGAAGATGGCGGGCCACACGCAGTTCATCGTCATCAGCCACAACAAGATCACGATGGAGATCGCGGAGCAGCTCATCGGGGTCACGATGCAGGAGCTCGGCGTGTCGCGGGTGGTGGCGGTCGACGTGGAGGAAGCGATGAAGATGCAGGAGGAGGCGACTGCCTGAAGCCCGATGAGTGATCTGCAGTTGAGTCTGATTGTTCTCGGCCTGCTGGTGATCGCGGGCGTTTACCTGTTCAACCGGATGCAGGAGCAGCGCTACCGCCGCAGCCTCGATCCGGTCCCCGAGCGCTTGCCGGAAGACGCGGCGCTGGCGGCAGGTCCGCCCCCGGTCGAACCCGAAACCGAGCCGCAGGCGCGGCTCGAGCCTTCGTTCACGGATGCCGCACCCACGGCGGAGCCCGAGCTGCCGTCGATCTCGCAGGAACCCGGGCTGCACCTGCCGGAGTCGGCTGACCAGGGTGCGCCTGCCGCAAGTCCGACGGCGCCCGAGCCGCCGCCAGCCGCGGCACCGGACGGACCGGACATCGACTATCGGGCGCTGCTCGCCGGCGGCGCGGCGCTTCACGGCGACCTCCGGGCACGGCTCGAAAAGCAGTTGGGCGGCATCGGCAAGCCGATCCGCATCGAGGGACGGAACGCCGCCGACGGTACGTGGCAGCCGCTGCCCGAGCCCGCGGCCGAGACAGCGGAGCCGGTCCGGATTTCACTGCAGCTGGCCGACCGCGGGGGGCCGGTCTCGGCCGCGCAACTGGCGCGGTTCCGCGAGATCGTCGAGAGCGTCGCGGCGG
Organism: uncultured beta proteobacterium; assembly: GCA_963734295.1. Taxonomy (GTDB): domain Bacteria; phylum Pseudomonadota; class Gammaproteobacteria; order Burkholderiales; family JAEUMW01; genus JAEUMW01. The sequence goes on from CAVTGS010000012.1 coordinate 565,677, forward strand.
AGCTCGGAGCGACCGTGGTGCTCGACGACGAGTCAGCGGCGCTCGCGCAAGCAGTCGAGCTCGACGGATTTTGCGCTGAAAACGACGTTGCGATCGGGCTCAACATCGTCCCGGGCGACGTTACCGGACTCGCCGGCACGAAGCTGCGCGCGCTCGCCGAGTCATCGGGCTTCACCCTGACCGCGGAGGGCGCCTTTCATCTGCTCGACGACCGCGGCGTCACGCTGATCGCGCTCGCGAGCATGGACGGCGTGCCGTTCGAGGCAGGCTCGATCAAGCACCTGCGAAGCGAGGGCGTGACGCTCCTGATCGACGTGGCGCGGGTGGCCGACGGGCGCCAGACGTTTCGCCGCATGACTGAGCTCGCCCGGCACTTCGCCAACTCTCTGCACGGCACGGTGGTCGACGACAAGCGCACACCCCTCAACGCCGCGAGCCTGGACAAGATCGCCGCTCAGATCGACGCCATCCAGGCTGCGCTGAAGGCGCGGGGGATCGCGCCGGGCAGCCCGCTCGCGCTGCGGCTCTTCTCCTGATGACTCCCGACATCGTCGGTCGTCTGCAGGCGCTGCGCGAAGAGATCGAGGAGCACAACCACCGCTACTACGTGCTGGATCAGCCGACCATCGCGGACAGCGAGTTCGACGCGCTCTTCCGTGAGTTGCTCGCGCTGGAGGCGGCCCACCCGGAGCTGACAACGCCCGATTCGCCGAGCCAGCGCGTCGGCGCCGCGCCGGCCGCAGCGTTCGCCGCAGTGTCCCATCGGGCGCCGATGCTCTCGCTCAACAACGCTTTCCACGACGCAGACGTGATCGCTTTCGATCGGCGCGCGCGCGAGGCGCTCGGTGTCGCGGAGATCGAGTACGCCGCGGAGCCGAAGTTCGATGGGCTCGCGATCAGCCTCACCTATCAGCATGGCCGCTTCGCGGGGGGCGCCACCCGCGGCGACGGCTCCACGGGCGAGGACGTGACCGCCAACCTGCGCACCATCCGCGCCATTCCCCTGCGCCTGCCGGACGCGCAACCACCGGCTGTTCTCGAAGTCCGGGGCGAGGTGATCATGCTGAAGCGCGATTTCGAGCAGCTCAACCACGAGCAGCGTGCACGCAACGAGAAGCCTTTCGCGAACCCGCGCAACGCCGCCGCCGGGAGCCTGCGCCAGCTCGACCCGAAGGTGACGGCGCGGCGTCCGCTCAGCTTCTTCGCCTACGGCATCGGGGCGGCGGAGGGGGCATCGGCGCCCTGGGCGAAGCACGATCAGCTGCTCGATTACCTCGCGCGGCAGCGGTTTCGCGTCGCACCGCAGCGGCGCGTGGTGCGGGGTGCCGAGCGCCTGCTCGACTATTACCGCGAGATCGCGACCGAGCGCGATCGGCTGCCCTACGAGATCGATGGCGTGGTCTACAAGGTGAACGACCTCGGCGAGCAGGAGCGCCTGGGTTACGTTGCCCGGGCGCCGCGCTTCGCGATCGCCCACAAATATCCGGCAGAGGAAGCGGTGACCGAGGTGCTCGACATCGAGGTCCAGGTCGGGCGCACGGGCGCGCTCACCCCGGTGGCGCGGCTTAAGCCGGTGGCGGTCGGCGGCGTCACCGTGACCAACGCGACCCTGCACAACGAGGACGAGATCCGCCGCAAGGACGTTCGCATCGGCGATCAGGTGGTGGTGCGGCGGGCCGGCGACGTGATCCCGGAAGTGGTTTCGGTGCTCGCCGAACGACGGCCGCTTGCGAGCCGCCTTTTCGTGATGCCGACGCAGTGCCCGGTGTGCGGCTCGCACGTAGAGCGGCTGGCGGACGAGGCGGTGGCGCGGTGCACGGCCGGGCTCTACTGCCCGGCGCAGCGCAAACAGGCGCTCCTGCACTTTGCGTCGCGGCGCGCCATGGACATCGAGGGCTTGGGCGAGAAGCTGGTGGACCAACTGGTGGACCGGGACCTCGTGCGCGACCCGTCGGACCTTTATCGTCTCAGCGCAGCGCAGTTTGCCGATCTCGATCGAATGGGAGAGAAATCGGCGGCGAACGTCGTCGCTGCAATCGAGGCCAGCAAGAACACCACGCTGGCCCGGTTCGTCTACGCGCTCGGCATTCGCAACGTCGGCGAGGCGACGGCGAAGGACCTGGCCCAGCATTTCCGCTCGCTGGAAGCGCTGATGGCGGCGAGCAGCGAGGTGCTGGAGCAGGTTCCCGATGTCGGGCCGGTGGTGGCGGCGAGCATCGCCGGCTTCTTCGCGGAGCCGCACAACCGGACGGTGGTCGAGGCGCTGTGCCGCGCGGGCGTGCATTGGCCGCAGCCCACTGCTGCGCCGGCCGTAGCGAGCTCGGCACGCGGCAGAACCTTCGTGCTGACCGGGACTCTCCCCAATCTCAGCCGCGAAGCGGCAACGGCACGCATCGAGGCGGCGGGCGGGCAGGTGAGCGGGAGCGTATCGCGCAAGACCGACTACGTCGTGGTCGGCGCCGACCCGGGCGCGAAGCACGAGAAGGCCCGGCGGCTCGGCATTGCGCTGCTCGACGAGGGCCGCCTGCTGGCGCTGTTGGGCGCAGGCAGCTCGGAGACGACAAGGGAGGAGGGATGACATGAAACTGGTGACCAAGGCGATCTTTCCGGTCGCGGGCATGGGCTCGCGCTTTCTGCCGGCGACCAAGGCGAGCCCGAAGGAGATGCTGCCGATCGTCGACAAGCCGCTGATCCAGCACGCGGTGGAGGAGGCGATGTCGGCGGGGATCACGGAGATGATCTTCATCACGGGCCGCGGCAAGCGCGCGATCGAGGACCACTTCGACAAGGCCTACGAGATGGAAGCCGAGCTCGAGGCGCGCGGCAAGACCGAATTGCTGGAGCTCGTGCGCGGCATCATCCCGAAGCACGTGAACTGCGTCTACATCCGCCAGGCCGACCCGCTCGGGCTCGGGCATGCGGTGCTGTGCGCGGCGAACGTCATCGGCAACCATCCGTTCGCGGTGATTCTCGCCGACGACCTGATCGACGCGACCCCGACAGCGATACAGCAGATGGTCGAGATCTTCGAGTATCGCCACTGCTCGATCGTCGGGGTGCAGACCGTTCCCCGCGCGGAGTCGTCGAGCTACGGCATCGTGCGCAGCACCCCGATCGGCGAGGGGCTGCACGAAATCGAGGGCATCGTCGAGAAGCCGAAGCCCGAGGAGGCGCCGAGCAACCTCGCCGTGGTCGGCCGTTACATCCTGACGCCGCAGATCTTCCACCACCTGCGCACGATCGCCCCGGGTACCGGGGGCGAGATCCAGCTCACGGACGCCATCGCCGCATTGCTGGACGAGGAGCCCATCCTCGCCTACGCGTTCAAGGGCACCCGCTACGATTGCGGATCGAAGCTCGGCTATCTGCAGGCCACGATCCAGTACGGGCTCAGGCACCCGGAGGTGCGGGACGGCCTCAGGGAATATCTCAGGTCGGTGGCGGCCTCGCTCGGGTAGAGTTCGTCGGAAGCAGTTATGATTCACCGCAGGACGACGACGACTTTGGTTCCCTCGGCCCCTTCCCCTGTCGACGCGACCGCCGTGGCGGATGCCTGGAAAATCCTCGAGACCGCGGAGGAGATCTGCTCTGCGGCCATGGTATCCGCAGCCGTGCGGCGGGTCGCCGCAGAGATCACCGCGCGCCTCCACGACCGCCGGCCGCTGGTGCTCTCGGTGATGGGCGGCGCCGTGGTGTTTACGGGGCACCTGCTGCCGCAACTCGCCTTCCCCCTCGACTTCGACTACATCCACGTGACCCGCTACGGGCGCGGCACCCGCGGCGGCGAGATCAGCTGGCAGGTCGGGCCGAAGGAAACCATTGCCGGACGGGCGGTGCTGGTGCTGGACGACATCCTGGACGAGGGCGAGACGCTGGCGGCAGTGCGCGCGCGCATTCTGGAGGGCGGCGCAGCGGCCTGCCACGCCGCCGTGCTGGCGGACAAGGACATCGGCCGACCGAAGCCCGTCAGCGCCGACTTTGTCGGCGTGCGCGTGCCGGATCGCTACGTCTTCGGCTTCGGCATGGACGTCCGCGGCCTGTGGCGGAATCTGCCGGCCATCTACGCGCTGCCGCCGTCCTGATCGAGCCTCCTCCATGTTGGCGATCATCGGCGGCTCCGGCGTGGCTCACCTGGCCAACCTCGAGGTGACCGGTCAGCGCGTCATCCGCACACCGTACGGCGATCCTTCGGGGGCGCTCACCTTCGGCCGCCTCAACCATTGCGAGATCGTCTTTGTGGCACGCCACGGCTACGGCCACACCATCCCGCCGCACCTCGTGAACTATCGCGCCAACATCTGGGCACTGCACTCGCTCGCGGTGAGCGGCGTCATCGCCATCGCGTCGGTGGGAGGCATCCGCCCGGATCTCGAACCGGGTGCCCTGGTGCTGCCCGACCAGATCATCGATTACACCCATAGCCGCAAGGGCACCTTTTTCGAGGGGTCGGAGCAGGCGGTCACGCATGTCGACTTCACGACCCCGTATTCGCCCCCGCTGCAGGACAAGTGTCTGCGGGCGGCAGCCCTTGCCGGCGTGCCGCTCACGTTGGGCGGCGTCTACGGCGCCACCCAGGGACCGCGCCTGGAAACGGCTGCCGAGATCGACCGGCTCGAGCGCGACGGCGTTGCCATGGTGGGGATGACGGGCATGCCGGAAGCCGCGCTGGCGCGGGAGATCGGGCTCGAGTACGCCGCGATCGCCGTGGTCGCGAACTACGCGGCGGGACGCGGGACCAGCCGCAACGGGATCCGGCTGCAGGATCTGCAGGTTACGCTGCAGGCCGCGGCGAGCAAGGTGAAGCGCGTGCTCGATCGCCTGGTGGAAGTCCATGGCGATTAGGCCGGTGCTCAAGATGGGGGATCCGCGGCTCCTCGAGCCGGCGGAGCCCGTCAGCGCGTTCGGCACGCCCGAGCTCGAGTCCCTGATCGAAGACCTGCACGACACGATGACAGCGCTCGATGGCGCCGGGCTCGCCGCCCCGCAGATCGGGGTCGGGCTCCAGGTGGTGATCTTCGGCGTGCAGCGCAACCCCCGCTATCCGAATGTCGAGGAGGTGCCCTTTACGGTGCTCGTCAATCCGGTGCTGACACCGTCGCAGCCAGGGATGGAGGAGGGCTGGGAAGGATGCCTGTCGGTGCCGGGCATGCGCGGCCTGGTGCCGCGCTACCGGGAGCTGCGCTATCAGGGTTGCGATCGGCACGGCGCCGCGATCGACCGCTCCGTCTCGGGGTTTCATGCACGGGTGGTACAGCACGAGGTCGATCACCTGAAGGGCATCCTCTACCCGATGCGAATCCGCGACCTGCGCAACTTCGGTTTCACCGAGGTGCTGTTCCCCGACCTGCCGAGCGGCGACGAGTAGCGTCCCGTCGCCCACTCAGGGCTCGAGCGCGGCGAGCAGGTCCGATTCGAGGCGCAGGGTCGATTTCGATCCGCGCAGCGCGGCGCCGGTCACCAGGAACGTGTCTTCCGCGCGCTCCCCGAGGGTATTGATCTTGGCGGTGTGCACGACCACGCCGTAATCGGCGAGCACGCGGGAGATGCGCGACAGGAGCCCGGGCCGGTCGCCGGCGACGATCGAAAGCACGTGGAAGGCGCCCCGTTCATCCGGGTACAGGCCCACCGCCGGGGTGATCGGGAAGTGCTTGAGATGGCGCGACAGGCGTCCGGTCGCAGGCGGCTCGAGCGGCGCCTTGCGGGTGAGCCGCTCGGTGAGATCGTGCTCGATGATGCTGATCACGTCGCGGTAGTGCGCGGTCTTGTTGTAGACGTCCATCACCTGAAAGCTGTCGAGCGCATACCCGTGGCGGGTCGTGTAGATCTTGGCCTCGACGATGTTGTAGTTCATCCGTTCGAAGAAGCTGCAGATCTGCGCGAAGAGGTCCTTCTGGTCGCGCGTGTAGATCATGACCTGCAGGCCTTCTCCGGCCGGGGACAGGCGCGCCTTCACCACCGGCTGCTGGGTGTTCGCCCGGAAGAAGAGCTGGCGCGTGTGCCAGGCGATCTCCTGCGTGTCGTGGCGCAGGAAGTAGGCGGTATCGAGCTTGTCCCAGAGCGCGTCCTCCGCGCCCTCGCCGATTGCGTACAGCCGCAGCTTCGCCTGCGACTCCGCCTTGCGCCGGGTGAGGGTGGCATCGATCGCCGACCCGTCGCCGGCCAGCGTGCGCTGAGTGGCCCAGAAGAGATCCTCCAGCAGCTTCGCCTTCCAGCCGTTCCAGACCTTGGGGCTGGTGCCGCGGATGTCGGCGACGGTGAGCAGATAGAGCGCGACCAGCCGCCGCTGGGTCGCGACGCGGGCGGCAAAGGCGCTCACCACGGCAGGATTGGAAAGATCCGACTTCTGCGCCGTGGACGACATCACGAGATGATCGCGGACCAGCCAGACGACGAGGTCGGTCTCCTCGCGCGCGAGCCCATGACGGCGACAGAAGCGCCGCGCGTCGACCGCGCCGAGCTCCGAGTGGTCGCCGCCGCGGCCCTTGGCGATGTCGTGGAAGAGCGCCGCGAGGTAGAGGAGCTCGGGTTGCCGGAAGTCCGCGATCAGCCGGCTGCACAGCGGATATTCGTGCGTGAATTCCCTGATCGTGAAACGCCGCAGATTGCGCAGCACCTTCATGATGTGCTCGTCCACGGTGTAGACGTGGAAGAGGTCGTGCTGCATCTGGCCGACGATGCGGCCGAACTCGGGAACGTAGCGCGCGAGGATGCCGCATTGGTTCATGAGCCGCAGCACCCGGACCACGGAATGGGGCTCGCGCAGGATGGCGAGGAACAGCGCCTGATTGCGCGGATCGCGGCGGAACGCGCTGCCGATGCTGCCGCGGGCGCGCCGCAGTGCGCGCAGGGTGTCGGGACCGATGCCCTTCAGCTCGAGATGCTGCTGCAGCAACAGGAAGGTCTCGAGGATGGCGGTGGGCTCACGCTCGTAGAGATCGCCGGCACGCGCCTCGATCAGCTCGTGGCGCGCCTCGAACCGCTCGTTGAGCGGCGTGGGCGGCGTCTCGGCCGGCGGCAGAAGGCGCGCGCGCATGTTGAGAAGCAGCGTGTTGTTCAGCTCGCGGACGTTGTTCGCCGTGCGATAGAAGCGCTGCATCAGTTGCTCGCCGGCCCGCCGCGCGAGCTTGTCGCGATAGCCGAGCTCCTTCGCCAGCACGCTCTGGAAATCGAAGAGCAGCCGGTCCTCGCGCCGGCCCGCGAGGTAGTGCAGGCGCACCCTGAGGCTGCGCAGAAAGTGCTCGTGGCGCTTCAGCTCGCGCGCCTCGTCGGGCGTGATCAACCGCTCCGCGACGAGGTCGTCCCAGCAGCGCCCGAGATGCGCCGCACGGGTCATCCAGAGGATGGTCTGCAGATCGCGCAACCCCCCCGGACACTCCTTCAGGTTGGGCTCGAGGTTGTATGCGGTGTCGTTCGAGCGGTTGTAGCGCTGGCGCTGCTCGAGCTGCTTCGCGAGAAAAAAGCTCTTCGCATCGACTTCGCGCGCCAGCGTGAGCTGCAGGCAGGCGAACTGTTTCCGGCTGCCGGCGAGCCGGCGGGCCTCGAGCAGGTTGGTCTGGATCGTGACGTCCTGGGCGGCGAGCTCTATGCACTGGTCGACGGTGCGCACACTGTGCCCGATGTCGAGGCCGATGTCCCAGAGGATGCCGACGAGCTCCTCGATGCGGTCCTGGTAGCGGTCCTCGCCGCCGGGCGGGAGCAGCACCAGTACGTCGATGTCGGAGTGGGGGAAGAGCTCGCCACGGCCGTAGCCGCCCACTGCTACCAGGGCAACGTCGGCCGGCACGTCGAGGCTGCGCCAGATCGTCCTGAGCAGGCTGTCCACCAGCTGCCGATGCTGTGTGAGCACGAAGGACACCGGCGAGCCGAGCAGAAACGCCTTGCGCAAGCCTTCGCGCCCTTCCTTCAGCACCTGCTTCCAGAGCGGGACGGAGGGCGCCGTCGTGGCAACCAGATGCGGGACGATCTCCATCATTCTAGGGCGCGACGAAGGCGGGCGGCGCCGGCGAGCCGGCGGATCGCGTGAGGACCTCGAAACCGGTTTCCGTGACGAGCACGGTATGCTCCCATTGCGCCGAGAGACTGTGGTCCTTGGTGACGATGGTCCAGCCGTCCGCGAGTTGCCGGATCGCCGGGCGACCGGCGTTCACCATCGGCTCGACGGTGAAGGTCATCCCCGCCTGCAGCTTGAGCCCGGTGCCGGGGCGCCCATAGTGCAGCACCTGCGGCTCCTCGTGAAACCGCGCGCCGATGCCGTGGCCGCAGAATTCCCGCACGATGCTGAAACCATGCGCCTCCGCGTGGGCCTGGATGACATGGCCGATGTCACCGAGATGCGCGCCGTGGCGGATCACGGCGATGCCCTTCCACATGCACTCGTAGGTGATCTCGGACAGTCGCCGCGCCTGAATGGACGGCTCGCCCACGTAGAACATGCGGCTCGTATCGCCGTGGTAGCCATCCTTGATCACCGTGACATCGATGTTGACGACGTCGCCCGTGCGAAGCCGCTTGTCTCCGGGAATACCGTGGCACACCACGTGGTTGACGGAGGTGCAGATCGAGCGCGGATACGGCTCGTAGCCCGGCGGCGCGTAGTTGAGGGGCGCGGGCACGGTAAGCTGGACGTCGACCATGTAGCGATGGCACAAGTCGTCGAGCTCGCCCGTGGTGATACCGGGCTTGACAAAGGGCGTGATGAAGTCGAGGACCTCGGCCGCGAGGCGGCCCGCAAGACGCATCTTCTCGATTTCTTCCGGGCTCTTGATGGTAACGGACATGGAGACGCGCTGGATTCGGTAGGCGGAATGATTCGTAAGCCATTTTACCGGACTGCCGCGACACCGCTGCGACCTTTCCGCCCCAGTCGCGCAGGGCCAAGGCGCGCGGGCACGCCGCAGTTCTCTTGAGGCGCATTGCCCACGTCGAGTATACTTCCGGGTTATTTTTTGCGTCGTCGCGAACGTGAGGCTCCCCCGAGCCTTGCCATTCGATGTCGGCGGCAAGAATACTCACACCTGCCCGAGTCAGGCTCCCAAAGGAGCATCAAGGGTGCCTCGCGGCGCACTGCGGGGTGGCCGGCGCATCGGATGCGATCCGACGCTGGCGGGGCGGGTGGCGGCTCAACCCTCAAGACGGAGTGATCGATCGTGTCAGTGACCATGCGCCAGATGCTGGAGGCGGGCGTCCATTTCGGACACCAGACCCGCTATTGGAACCCGAAGATGGCCCCTTACATCTTCGGCCAGCGCAACAAGATTCACATCATCAATCTCGAAGCGTCGCTCGCGATGTACCAGGACGCGCTCAAGTACGTGCGGCAGCTCACTTCGAACAAGGGCACCATCCTCTTCGTGGGCACCAAGCGCCAGGCCCGCGAGATCGTACGCGAAGAGGCTCTTCGCTGCAGCTCGCCTTATGTCGATCAGCGCTGGCTCGGCGGCATGCTCACCAATTTCAAGACGGTGAAGCAGTCCACCAAGCGCCTGCGCGAGATGGAGGCCATGATCGCCGACGGTTCGGTCGACCGGATGTCGAAGAAGGAGGCGCTCTTCTTCCAGCGCGAGATCGACAAACTGCTGAAGAGCATGGGCGGCATCAAGGACATGGACGGCCTGCCGGATGCCGTCTTCATCATCGATGTCGGGTATCAGAAGGGCGCGGTCCAGGAGGCGAAAAAACTCGGCATCCCGGTGATCGGCGTGGTCGACACGAACAACTCCATCGAAGGGGTGAATTACGTCATTCCCGGTAACGACGACTCGAGCGGCGCCATCCGGCTCTATGCGCGCGGCGTGGCCGACGCAATCCTGGAAGGGCGCAGCCACATCATCCGCGAGATCGTGAGCGACGAGTTCGTGGAGCTGGAGGAGGGCGAACAAGAGGGCGTCCCGGCGGCCGAGTAGCGGCCGCGGGGCGCCTTCGGACATCACGCGTGCGGGCGCTTCGCCCGCCGCATCGGAGATGCGCGAATGGCGGAAATCACCGCTGCGATGGTGAAGGAACTGCGCGAGGCCACCGGCCTTGGCATGATGGAGTGCAAGAAGGCTCTGGCCGAGGCCGGTGGCGACATGAAGGCCGCCGCCGACCTGCTGCGGATCAAGAGCGGGGCCAAGGCGAGCAAGGCGGCGGGCCGGGTCGCTGCCGAGGGTGTCGTCGGCGCCTGGATTGCCGCGGACGGCAAGGTCGGCGCGCTGGTAGAGGTGAACTGCGAAACCGACTTCGTCTCCCGCAACGAGGACTTCCTCGCGTTCGCGAAAAAACTCTCCCGACTGGTCGCGGAGCAGGACCCTGCCGATGCGGCGACGCTCGCCACGCTGGAAATGGACGCAGCGACGGTCGAGGCGACGCGCCAGGCGCTCGTGCAGAAGATCGGAGAGAACATCGGCCTGCGGCGCTTCGTGCGCTTTGCCACGACCGACACGCTCGCGGTATACCTGCACGGTACGCGCATCGGTGTGCTGGTGGATTACGCGGGCGGTGACGAGCAACTCGGCAAGGATATTGCAATGCACGTCGCCGCGAGCAAACCGCTGTCGGTGTCGAAAGAGGAGATCCCCGGCGATCTCCTCGCGAAGGAACGGGAAATCTACGCGGCCCAGGCGGCGGAAAGCGGCAAGCCCGCCAACATCGTCGAGAAGATGGTGGAAGGCCGGATCGTCAAGTATCTCGCCGAAGTCACGCTGCTGGGACAGCCTTTCGTGAAGGATCCCGATCTCACCGTCGAGAAGCTCCTCGCGTCGAAAGGCGCGCGGGTCAACCGCTTCGCCCTTTTCGTGGTGGGCGAGGGGATCGAGAAGAAGGCGGCAGACTTTGCCCAGGAAGTGATGGCTGCAGCGGGCATGAAATAGCGAAGACGCATCGGCCGATGAGCATTCCGATACCCGCGCCGGGGGAGACTCCGGCGTACAAGCGCATCCTGCTCAAACTGAGCGGGGAGGCGTTGATGGGGGACGACCGCTACGGCATCAACCGCGAGACGCTCGAGCGCATCGTGTCGGAGATCGCCGACGTCGTGCGCATGGGTGTCGAGGTGGCGGTGGTGATCGGCGGCGGCAACATCTTTCGCGGTGTCGCGCCGGCAGCGGCAGGCATGGACCGCGCCACGGCCGACTACATCGGAATGCTCGCGACGGTGATGAATGCGCTCGCCCTGCAGGATGCGATGCGCCGCATCGCGCTCGTGAGCCGGGTGCAATCGGCCCTCAACATCGAGCAGGTGGCCGAGCCCTACATCCGCGGCAAGGCCATGCGCTATCTGGAGGAAGGCAAGGTCGTGATCTTCGCCGCCGGCACCGGCAACCCGTTCTTCACGACCGACACCGCTGCGGCGCTGCGCGGCATGGAGATGAACGTGGAGCTCGTGATCAAGGCGACCAAGGTTGATGGCGTCTACACGGAAGACCCGAAGCATAACCCCGACGCCAGGCTCTACCAGCGGCTCACGTTCGATGAAGCCATCGTCCGCAACCTCAAGGTGATGGACGCGACCGCGCTTACGCTGTGCCGCGACCAGCGACTGCCGATCAACGTCTTCAACATCTTCAAACCCGCCGCGCTCAAGCGGGTCGTGCTCGGGCTCGACGAGGGCACGATGGTACATTGCTGAGCCCTTTTTTCACGGGACCCGATCGATGATCGCCGACGTCAAGAAGAATGCCGAGCACAAGATGAGCAGGACCGTGGAGACGCTCAAGGCCGACTTGGGCAAGGTGCGGACGGGACGCGCGCACACGGGGTTGCTCGATCACATCACGGTCGACTACTACGGCAATCCCACGCCCATCAACCAGGTCGCCAACGTCACTCTGATCGACGCGCGCACCATCGGCGTTGCGCCCTGGGAGAAGAAGATGGCTGGGGCGGTCGAGAAGGCGATACGCGATTCCGATCTGGGGTTGAATCCCGCGACGGTGGGCGAGTTGGTGCGCGTGCCGATGCCCGCTCTTACCGAGGAGCGCCGCCGCGATCTCATCAAGGTCGTCCGCCACGAAGCGGAGAACGCGCGGGTAGCCGTGCGCAACGTGCGGCGGGACGCCATCGCGCACCTCAAGGATCTCCTGAAGAGCAAGAGCATCTCCGAGGATGACGAGCATCGCGCGCAGGACGACATCCAGAAGCTCACGGACCGCTTTATCGCGGAGGTCGACAAGGCCCTGCAGGTAAAGGAGTCGGACCTGATGGCGGTGTAAGTGACCCGGCATACCAGTGCGACCCTCGCCATCCCCGAAGTCGGGGTGGTACCACGCCATATAGCCGTCATCATGGACGGCAACGGACGCTGGGCGAAAAACCGCTTCCTGCCCCGTGTGGCCGGCCACAAGCGCGGTGTCGAGTCGGTCCGGGCCGCCGTCAAGGGCTGCGTCGAACTCGGCGTCGAATACCTCACCCTCTTCGCGTTCAGCAGCGAGAACTGGCGCCGGCCGGAGAAGGAGGTGTCGGTGCTGATGCAGCTCTTCGCCCGTACCCTCGAGCAGGAGGTGGCGAAGCTGCACGAGAACGACATCGGCTTTCGCGTGGTCGGCGACCTCACGCGCTTCGAGCCGAGGTTGCGCAAGTTGATTGCGGATGCCGAAGCGCTGACCGCAGGCAATCGCCGCCTCACCCTCACCGTGGCGGCCAACTACGGCGGGCGGTGGGACGTTCTGGAGGCGATGCGGCGCATGATCGCCGCGCGGCCCGAGCTCGCCGACGGCAGCTTCACGGAGGCAGAGCTGATTCCCTATCTCTCGATGAGCTACGCCCCCGAACCCGATCTTTTCATCCGCACCGGCGGCGAAAAGCGCATCAGCAATTTCCTCGTCTGGCAACTGGCTTACACCGAACTCTACTTCACCGATACCCTCTGGCCAGACTTCGACCGCAGCACGCTCGTGCGCGCGATCGAATCGTATCGCACGCGCGAGCGCCGCTTCGGCCGCACCAGCGAACAGCTGCAGCCGGCGGTCGAAGTTCCGCTGGCGGTCGCGAAGCTCGGGTAAGCGCGCGGCATTTCCCCGTCTCGGGCGCTCCTCGAAGCATGCTGAAGCAGCGGATCGCCACAGCGGTGGCGTTGATCGCGCTGTTTCTCGCGGCCGACTTCTTTCTTTCCACGGCCGCATGGGGCGCGCTGCTCCTGGCACCGGTCGCGCTCGGCGCCTGGGAGTGGGCCACTCTCGCCAGGTTCTCGAAGGCCGGCCACGTCGTCTTCGTGAGCGTAGTCCTCGGCAGCTGCTTGGCGCTGCTGCGGGGCAGCGCGGAAGCAGATTCCGGTGTCGTCGCCAGCGCCGCGCTCATCACCGCCGTCGCCTTCTGGGTCGGGATCGTGCCGGTGTGGCTCAACCGGGCGTGGCAGCCGCGCTCGCTTGCCGTGCTGGCGATGGTCGGCTGGCTGGTGCTGGTGCCGGGCTGGTACGGGGCAGTGGTTCTGCACCGCGACCCGGGGATCCTCCTCGCGCTGCTCGCGGTGGTCTGGATCGCCGACAGCGCTGCATTTTTCACGGGCCGGCGCTGGGGTCGCCACAAGCTCGCGCCGGCGATCAGTCCCGGCAAGACCTGGGAGGGCGTAGTCGGAGCGTTCGTGGCCGTGCTACTGTACGCGCTGATTCTGGAGCAGGCGGTGTTCCCTGGATTTTCCGGCATGCGCATCGGTGGGCTCTACCCTCTGGTCGTGTGCATGACGGGCCTCGGCATTCTGGGGGATCTCTTCGAGTCCTGGATGAAGCGGCAGGCCGGCGTCAAGGACAGCGGGACGCTTCTTCCGGGGCACGGTGGCGTCCTCGACCGGATCGATGCGCTGACGGCAGCCGTCCCGCTTGCGGCTCTTTGGACCCTCCTCGATCGATAAGATAGATGCCGCCTGTTCAATCCCTCACGATCCTCGGATCGACCGGCAGCATCGGCGCGAGCACCCTCGACGTGGTCGCCCGCCACCCCGAGCGCTTCCGCGTGGTGGCGCTCTCCGCGCACACCCACGCCGACCGCCTCTTCGAGCAGTGCACACGGTTTCGACCGCGTTACGCAGTCGCCGTCGAGGCCCGTGCGGCGGCCATCCTCCGCGAGCGCGTGCGCAACGCTGGCCTCGACACCGAAGTCCTCTCCGGCGCCGCGGCACTGGAAGACATTGCCCGCCTGCCGGAAGTCGACAGCGTGATGGCGGCCATCGTGGGAGCAGCCGGTCTGCGGGCCGGGCTCGCCGCGGCCGAGGCCGGCAAGAAGGTGCTGCTCGCCAACAAGGAAGCACTCGTCATGGCGGGGCCGCTCTTCATCGAGGCGGTGCGTCGCAACCGGGCCGTGCTGCTGCCTATCGACAGCGAGCATAACGCCATCTTCCAGGCGCTCCCGCGCGACTTTCGCGGCAACCTCGACGAAGTGGGCGTTCGGCGCATCCTCTTGACGGCGTCCGGTGGGCCGTTTCGCGAGGCGACGCCCGAGCAGCTCGCGGCGGTCACCCCGGCCGAGGCCTGCGCCCATCCGAACTGGAGCATGGGGCGGAAGATCTCGGTCGATTCAGCCACCCTCATGAACAAGGGGCTCGAGGTCATCGAGGCGCACTGGCTGTTCGAAGCGCCGGCGGAACGCATCCAGGTGGTCATCCATCCTCAGAGCGTCATCCACTCGATGGTGGAGTACGTCGACGGCTCGGTGATCGCGCAGCTCGGCAACCCCGACATGCGCACGCCGATCGCACACGCGCTCGCTTTCCCGGAACGGATCGAGGCGGGCGTGACGGCGCTCGATCTCGTCCAGGTCGGCGCGCTCACGTTCGAAGCACCGGACCCGCTGCGCTTTCGCTGCCTGGCCCTGGCTTACGACGCGCTGCGCGCCGGCGGCACGACGCCCGCTGTAATGAATGCGGCCAACGAGGTGGCGGTCGCGGCGTTTCTCGACAACCGTCTTCGTTTCGTGGAAATTCCGGGCATCATCGAGTCAGTGCTCCATCGCGTTCCGCGCGCGAGCGCAGCGTCGATCGAAGACATCCTCGACGCCGACCGCCGCGCCCGCGATGCCGCGTGGGCGCTCTTGAGGGCGGCGGCGTGAGCGCGTCAAACGTCACAGAGGCGCGGGGGCCCGCGCTGCTTCGAGTCTGGAGGTGAAGCCATGAGTGTGATCACCACGATCGTCGCGTTTCTCGTCGCGCTCGGACTGCTCATCGTTTTTCACGAATACGGCCACTACCTCGCGGCGCGCTTTTTCGACGTGAAGGTGCTGCGCTTCTCGGTCGGGTTCGGACGACCGATCCTCTCGCGTCGCCGCGGCCCGGACCAGACCGAGTGGGCGCTGGGGGGCTTTCCGCTCGGTGGCTACGTAAAGATGCTGGACGAGCGCGAGGGTCCGGTGGCGCCCGCCGAAGCGCATCGTGCATTCAACCGGCAATCGGTCTACAGGCGTTTCGTGATCGTCGCCGCGGGGCCGGTGGCGAACTTCCTCCTCGCCATCCTGCTGTACTGGGTTTTGTTCCTCACCGGTGTGCCGGGCGTGAAGCCCGTGATCGGCGCGCCGCTGCCCGATTCACCCGCCGCCGCGGCGGGATTCGAGAGCGGCGAAACGCTCACGCGGGTCGACGGCGAGCCGTTGCAGACCTGGCAGGACGCCCGCTGGGCCCTGCTCAAGGCCGGCATCGCGCGGGAGACGGTGAAGATCGAGACCGTGGGTGCGAGCGGAAGCATCGCCTTCCGGACGCTGGATCTCTCCGGGCTGGGGCCGGAGGATCTCGACGGCGAATTCATCGAAACGATCGGCCTCACCCGTTTCCAGCCGCAGCTCGCGCCGCGGGTGGGCCAGGTGATCGCCGGCCGGCCCGCCGAGCGAGCAGGGCTCAAGGTGGGCGACGAGGTCGTCGCCATCGATGGTAAGCCGATCGAGCGCTGGGAAGACGTCGTGCGCGTGGTCAGCCAGTCTCCCGACGTGACCCTCGAGATCGAGGTGCGGCGGGCGAGCGGCGCCGTGGACCGCGTCGCCGTCGTACCCGAGGCGATGACCGAGAACGGCAGGCGCGTCGGGCGCATCGGGTTTGCCCCGCTCATCGACCCGCGCGCGATGGAGCACCTGCGCACCGAGGTCCGCTACGGCTTCTTCGAGGGTTTAGTGCGCGCCATCGCACGCACCTGGGAGATGTCCGTCTTCAGCCTGAAGATGATGGGCAAGATGATCGTCGGCGACGTGTCGCTCAAGAACCTGAGCGGACCACTGACCATCGCGGACTACGCGGGCCAGTCGGCGCAAATGGGCTGGGTTCCCTATCTCAGCTTTCTCGCGCTCGTGAGCGTGAGCCTCGGCGTGCTCAATCTCTTGCCGATCCCGTTATTGGACGGCGGACACTTGATGTATTATATCGCCGAAATAATCAAGGGCAGGCCCGTTTCGGAACGAGCGCTGGAAATGGGGCAGCACGTTGGCATCGCCCTGTTGTTCACGCTGATGGCTTTCGCCATCTATAACGACATAACCCGCCTGCTCGGCGGCTGATCCGGGATGATGCATCGCCTCCTCGCCGTTTCGCTGCTCTTCCTCTACGCGTCCCATGCTTTCTCCTTCGAGCCATTCGTGGTGCGGGACATTCGTGTCGAGGGCATCCAGCGCACCGAGGCCGGCACCGTCTTCAGCTATCTGCCGGTGCGGGTGGGCGAGACCATGACCGAGGAGACGGCGGCCGCGGCGATCCGTTCCCTTTATGCCACGGGGTTTTTCAAGGACGTGCGTCTGGAGGTGGAAGGCGATGTCCTCATCGTCATGGTCGAGGAGCGTCCGGCGATCGCGCAGATCGAGATCAGCGGCAACAAGGAATTCGACAAGGAAGCGCTGAAGAAGGGCCTGAAGCAGATCGGGCTCGCGGAGTCGCGCATCTACGACCGCGCACTGCTCGACCGGGCGGAGCAGGAGTTGAAGCGCCAGTACATCAGCAAGGGCAAGTACGGCGTGAAGATCACCACCACGGTGACGCCGCTCGATCGCAATCGCGTGTCGATCACCTTCAATATCAACGAAGGCGATGTCGCGAAGATCCGCAGCATCAACATCGTGGGCAACAAGGCCTTCCCGGAGAAGGAGCTGCTGAGCCAGCTCAACCTGACCACGCCGGGCTGGCTCACCTGGTTCAACAAGAACGATCAGTACTCGAAGCAGAAGCTCGCGGGCGACCTCGAGAGCCTGCGCT
The DNA here is from genome assembly GCA_963734295.1 of uncultured beta proteobacterium. Lineage (GTDB taxonomy): Bacteria > Pseudomonadota > Gammaproteobacteria > Burkholderiales > JAEUMW01 > JAEUMW01. The sequence continues at coordinate 582,808 of CAVTGS010000012.1, forward strand.
CGTTCTATCTCAATCGCGGCTACCTCGAATTCAACATCGAGTCGACGCAGGTCTCGATCACGCCCGACAAGAAGGACATCTACATCACGATCAACCTCACCGAGGGACCGCAGTTCCGGGTCTCCGACGTCAAGCTTGCGGGTGACCTGATCGTGCCGGAGGCGGAGCTCCAGCCGCTCATCAAGCTGAAGCCCGGTGAGGTCTTCTCGCGCGAAAAGCTCACCGAGTCCACCAAGGCGATCAGCGACCGGCTCGGCAACGAAGGCTATGCGTTCGCCAACGTGAACGCCGCGCCCGAGCTCGACAAGGAAGCGGACACCGTCAGCTTCGTGTTCTTCGTCGACCCGGGACGACGCGTCTATATTCGCCGCATCAACGTCGCGGGCAATACGCGTACGCGCGATGAGGTCATCCGGCGCGAAATGCGCCAGATGGAGGCGGGATGGTACGACTCGCGCAAGATCCAGCGCTCCAAGCAGCGCGTCGACAAGCTCGGCTACTTCAGCGAAGTGAACGTCGAGACGCCCTCGGTGCAGGGCACGACCGATCAGGTGGACGTCAACATGAGCGTGGTCGAGCGGCCCACCGGCAACGTGCTGTTCGGAGCCGGCTTCTCCAGCGCCGACAAGATCATCCTGTCGGCGTCGGTGGCGCAGAACAACATCTTCGGGTCCGGCAATGCGCTGTCGCTGCAGGTCAACGGTGGTCGGGTGAACTCCATCGCGGCGCTGTCCTTCACCAATCCCTATTTCACCCAGGACGGGGTGAGTGCAGGTTTCGATATCTATCGGCGCAAGACGAATACCTCGAACCTGAGCGGCGTGGCACCCTACATCAATACCACGACCGGCGCCGGCGTGCGTTTCGGCTTCCCGCTCGCGGAGACGGACTTCATCACTTTCGGCCTCGGGTTCGAGTACATCCAGATCGAGCTCTTCGCCGACAGTCCGTTGCGCTTTCGCCAATTCGTGGACGAGTTCGGCGCCGACAGCACGTCACTCAACCTCACGTCGAGCTGGGCGCGCGATCGCCGGGACAGTGTGATCTGGCCCACCAGCGGGCCGTTGACGCGGGTGTCGGGAGAGGTGGGGATTCCGCCGGCGGACCTCACTTACTACAAGGCGTCCGTCCAGCAGCAGTACTACTATCCCTTCACCGAACGGTGGGTGGGTTTCGTGAACGGCGAGTTGGGCGTCGGTGGCGGCTACGACAACAAGTCGCTCCCGTTCTTCAAGAACTTCTTCGTCGGCGGCGTCAATTCTGTGCGCGGCTATCGGACGGCGACGATCGGTCCGAAGGACATTCAAGGCGCCGCGGTCGGTGCCGACAAGAAAATCGTGTTCAACGTGGAACTGCTTTTCCCGCTCCCCGGCATGGGCAAGGACAAATCGATCCGCATGATCGCGTTCGCGGATGCGGGCACGGTTTCGAACTCGTGGGATCTGTTTTCTGAGATGCGATACTCCGCCGGGCTTGGGGTGAACTGGTTCTCGCCCTTTGGGCCGCTCAAGGTTTACGTCGCGAAAGCCATCAACCCGTTTCCGCAGGACCAAACGGAAGTATTCCAGTTTACGTTCGGCACGCAGTTCTGAGGACGGACAGGATTTATGTCGGAATGGATCGGATCAGGAGGCACTATGAGCACGAGGAAGCTCGTGGCACTGCTCGCAGCTTCCCTGCTGTGGACGGGGGCGGCCGCCGAGGAGTTGCGCATCGGGGTCGTTCGCACCGACCGCATCCTGCAGGAGTCCGGCCCCATGATCAAGGCGCAGAAGAAGCTCGAGAAGGAGTTCGCGGCGCGCGAGCAGGAGCTGCAGAAAATCGCGAAACAGGCGCGCGACCTGCAGCAGCAGCTCGAGAAGGAGGGCGTGGCGTCGTCGGAGTCCGATCGGCGCGCCAAGGAACAGGAGCTCAACCGCGTCAATCGCGACCTGCAGAGGATGCAACGCGAGCTACGCGAGGATTACAATCTGCGCCGCAACGAAGAGTGGTCGGCGGTGCTCGAGCGCGTCAACAAGGTAATCAACGGCATCGCAGAGCAGGAAAAGTACGACCTCATCCTGCAGGACGCCGTGTACGTGAGCAAGCGCATCGACATCACGGACAAGGTCCTGAAGGCGCTGGTCGACAAGTGATGCGGCGGCCGCCAGGCCGGTGCCGGCTGGCGGGTCGGAGACAACGGGAGAGCCTCGCGTCGTGAAGCTCGGTGATATCGTCGCACGCTTCGGCGGTGAGCTGCTCGGGTCACCGGAGACGGAGGTCACCCGCATCGTGCCGCTCGAGCGCGCGGGGTCGGGCGACCTCGCCTTCGTGAGCTCGGCGAAGCAGGCGCGGCGGCTCGAGACGACTGCGGCGGGCGCTCTCATCCTTGGCCTGGAGCTGCGTGATGCGACCTCCCGGCCGCGCATCGTCTGCGCCAATCCTTACGCCTACTTCGCCCGCTTGAGCGGGGTGCTGCATCCGGCGCCGGCGCACGAGGCCGGGGTGCATCCGGCCGCGGTCGTGGCAGCTGGCGCCGAGGTCGATCCGTCCGCCAGCGTTGCCGCCGGCGCATGGATAGGCGCGGGGGCGCGCATCGGCGCGCGCTCGGTGATCGAGCCGGGCGCCCGCGTCGGGGAAAGCGCCCGGCTCGGGGACGACTGTCACCTGCATCCGAACGCCGTCGTCTACCACGGGTGCGTGCTCGGCAATCGCGTCGGTCTGCACGGCGGAGCGGTGATCGGCGCCGACGGCTTCGGGCTCGCGCTGGACGAAGGGCGCTGGGTGAAGATTCCGCAGGTGGGCCGGGCCGTCCTCGGCGACGACGTCGAAATCGGCGCAAACAGCACGGTGGACCGCGGCACGCTCGACGATACTGTGATCGAGGACGGGGTCAAGATCGACAACCAAGTGCAGATCGGTCATAACTGCCGCATCGGTGCCCACACGGCGATCGCGGCCTGCGTCGGCATCGCCGGCAGCACCCGAATCGGGCGCCACTGCCGGATTGGAGGCGCGGCGATGATTCAGGGACATATCGAAATCTGCGACGATGTGACGATCTCGGCGGCCACCGCGATCATGAAGTCGATCCGGCGGCCGGGTACCTACACCTCGATCTACCCGTTCCAGGAGCACCGAGAATGGATCAGGAACGCAGCGCACCTCCGCCACATGGACGGCCTGGTGGAGAAAATCAGGGCGCTCGAGAAGCGCCTGCAGGAACTGGAAGGTCGACGCCCATGAACCAGATGGAAATCACGGAAGTCCTGCGCTATCTGCCTCACCGCTATCCGTTCCTGCTGGTCGATCGGGTGCTGTCGCTCGCGCCGGGCAAGAACATCGTCGGCCTCAAGAACGTCACCATCAACGAGCCCTTCTTCCAGGGACACTTTCCCCATCACCCGGTGATGCCCGGCGTGCTCATCATCGAATCGCTCGCGCAGGCAGCGGCTATCCTGCAGTTCAAGAGCAGCGATACCCTTGCCGACGACAGTTATGCCTATTATTTCGTCGGCATCGACCGCGCGCGCTTCCGCGCTCCAGTCATGCCGGGCGATCAGCTCGTGCTGAACGTCGAGCTGCTGCGTTTCATGCGCGGGATCTGGAAGTTCGCGGCACAGGCCAAGGTCGGGGACACCCTGGTGGCCGAGGCCGAGCTCATGTGCACCGTGCGCTCGCTGAAATGATTCATCCGACCGCGATCGTCCACCCCGGCGCCCGCCTGGCGTCCGACGTGGTGGTCGGGCCGTATACGATCATCGGCGACGAAGTCGAGATCGACGCCGGCAGCTCGATCGGCGCGCACGCCGTCATCCAGGGTCCGACCCGCATCGGTCGCGATAACCGCATCTTCCACTTCGTCTCCCTGGGCGAGATACCTCAGGACAAGAAGTACCGCGGCGAGCACACGGCGCTCGAAATCGGCGACGGCAACACCATCCGCGAATTCTGCACCTTCAATCGCGGCACGCTGCAGGACGCCGGCGTCACCCGCGTCGGCAACGACAACTGGATCATGGCGTACGTGCATCTCGCGCACGACTGCCAGGTCGGCAGCCACACCGTCTTCGCCAACAACGCGCAGCTTGCGGGGCACGTGCAGGTGGGCGACCACGCCATCCTCGGCGGTTTCACGGTCGTACATCAGTACGTCCACATCGGCACGCACGCCATCACGGCGATGGGCACGATCGTGCTGCAGGACATCCCGCCCTTCGTGACCGCCGCCGGGAATACCGCAAAGCCGCACGGAATCAATTCGGAGGGGCTGAAGCGGCGCGGCTTCAGCGCCGGGACCATCACCCAGATCAAGCGCGCGTACAAGAGCCTCTACCGCTCGGGGCTCTCCCTCGAAGATGCGCGCCGCGACATCGCTACGCAGCTCATCGAGTGCGCTGCGCTCAAGCCGCTGGTCGATTTTCTCGATCAGTCGAGCCGCGCCATCATCCGCTAAGGCCCATGAGCGCCGCCAGAACACTGCGCATCGGCATCGTGGCCGGGGAAGCCTCCGGCGACCAGCTCGGCAGCCACCTCATGCAGGCGACGCAACAGGCTTTTCCCGGTGCCGCGTTCTTCGGCATCGGCGGCCCGAAGATGCAGGCCCGCGGCATGGATGTCTGGTTCCCCATGGAGAAGCTCGCGGTGCGCGGCTTCGTCGAGGTGCTGAAGCACTACCGCGAAATCGTCGGCATCCGGCGCAAGCTGCGGGCGCGGCTGCTCGCCGCCAATCCTGACCTCTTCATCGGCATCGATGCGCCGGCGTTCAACATGGACCTCGAGACCGATCTGAAACGCGCGGGCATTCCCACCATCCACTACGTCTGCCCGCAGTTCTGGGCGTGGGATCGAGGCCGCCTGCCCGCCATTCAACGCGCGGTGTCGCGAATCCTGGCGCTCTTCCCGTTCGAGGTGCCGATGCTGGAGGAGGCGGGAATCCCTGCCACCTTCGTCGGGCACCCCTTGGCCGACCTCCTGCCGGAGCGGCCGGACCGCGAGGCCATGCGCGAGCAGATGCGGCTGCCGAAGGAGGGGCTGATCATCGCCATGCTTCCCGGCAGTCGCCAGGTCGAGGTGAAGGCTATGGGCAGCCTCTTCGTCCAGGCGGCCCGTACGATCCTCGCGCAGAAGCCCGATGCGCACTTCCTGGTGCCGCTGGTGAGCCGCGAGACCCGCGTCCTGTTCGAGACCGCGCTGTACCAGGACGCGGCCGACGGTCTGCCGCTCACGATGCTCTATGGCCACGCTCACGACGCCATGATCGCAGCGGATGCGGTGCTCGTCGCCTCGGGCACGGCCACGCTCGAGGCCGCGCTCCTCAAGCGGCCGATGGTGATCACCTACAAGCTGCCGAGCCTCACCTACTGGATCGCCAAGCGCCGCATTTATCTGCCCTATGTCGGACTCCCCAACGTGCTGGCTGGCGAGTTCATCGTGCCAGAGCTCATTCAGGACGACGCCACGCCGGAAAGCCTCGCGGATGCCATGGTACGCATCCTGGACGACGCCGAGGGACGCAAGTCACTCGACGCTCGCTTCGTCGAGATGCACGATAGCCTGGGGCAGGATACGGCTCAACGCGTCGTCGAGGCGATCGCGCTCGTGCTCGGGGAGCGCATCCCGCCGGCGCGGACCGCGCGACGTCTCGCGCCGGAGGAAACTTGAGCGATGCGCTGCTCGTCGTGTGCGGCATCGACGAGGCCGGCCGCGGGCCGCTCGCGGGGCCGGTCGTGGCGGCGGCGGTGATCCTCGACCCGCGGCGACCGATCGCCGGTCTGGCGGATTCCAAGCTGCTCTCGCCCAAGCGCCGCACGGTGCTCGCCGGACAGATCCGCGAACGAGCGCTTGCCTGGGCCCTGGGACGGGCGGAAGTCGACGAGATCGATTGCCTCAACATTCTGCACGCGACACTGCTCGCGATGCAGCGCGCCGCGGTGGCGCTCGGCGTCGCACCGGCGACGGTGCTGGTCGACGGCAACCGCTGCCCCGATCTGCCCTTCCCGGCGCGGGCGGTGGTGCGGGGAGATGCAGCGGTCCCGTGCATCTCGGCCGCATCCATTCTGGCGAAGACCGCACGCGACGCGGAAATGCAGGCATTGCACGCGCGCTTCCCCGATTACGGTTTCGACGTCCACAAAGGCTATCCGACCGCTGCGCACGTCGCCGCGCTGCGCCGGCACGGGGCATCGCCCGTACATCGCAAGTCGTTCCACCCGATCTGTGATCTCCTGCGCCAGAGTGCGCTGCTGTGAAGATCGCCGTCTTCTTTCACGTGCTCGGGGTAGTGGTCTGGGTCGGCGGCATGTTCTTCGCCTACATGGCGCTGCGCCCTGCCGCGGCGCAGCTGCTCGAACCGCCGCAGCGACTTGCCCTCTGGCAGGAAACGCTACGGCGATTCTTCAACTGGGTGTGGCTCGCCGTGGCGCTCGTGCTCGCGAGCGGGCTCTGGATGCTGTTGCGCATGGGCGGCTTCGCGGGAGCGCCCGCCTATGTTTACATCATGCTGCTGCTCGGTCTCGTGATGATCGTGATTTTCGCGCACGTTTTCTTCGCGCCCTTCAAGCGTCTTACCGCGAACGTCGCAGCCAAAGACTGGAAAGCTGCGGGCGCGGCGCTGAACGAGATCCGTAAGCGGGTCGCGCTCAACCTCGCCCTCGGCCTTCTCACCATTACCGTCGCGACGGCGGGGGCGGCCCTCCTCTGACGGCTGCGCGGACGGCGGCCGCGTTCTCCAACGTGAAGCACATCGCGTCCTCTGCCAATCCGCTCTACCGCACGCTCTACAAGCTCGCGCGTTCGAGCCGGGAGCGCCGCAAACAGGCGCTCACCCTGATCGACGGCGTCCACCTGCTCGACGCGTATCTGCGCCAACGCGGCACGCCGCAACAGGTTCTCGTGGCGCAGACCGGGTCGAGCAGTGAGATCACGGCAGTGATCGAGCGGCTGCCGGCGCCACCGGTCGTCCTGGCCGACGCGCTCTTCGAATCGTTGACCGAGCTCAGGAGCCCGTCCGGCATCCTCGCGGTGATCCGGATTCCCAGCCCGCAGGCGCCTGCGCCGCCAGGCTGCTGGCTGCTCCTCGAAGACATCCAGGACCCCGGCAATCTCGGCTCCATTCTGCGGTCGGCAGCGGCCGCCGGCGCAAGCGATGCGTGGCTGTCGCAGGGATGCGCGGACGTCTGGTCGCCGAAGGTGTTGCGGGCAGGAATGGGCGCGCATTTCTCGTTGCGTCTTCACGACCGCGCCGATCTCGCCAACGCCGCGCTGCGCTGCACCGGGCGCGTCGTGGCTCTGACGGCGGATGGCGCCCGATCGATCTTCGAGCTCGATCTGACCGGGCCCACGGCCTTTGCCCTGGGCAACGAGGGGGCAGGGCTCTCGGGGCCGCTGTGCGAGGCGGCGACCGAGCGCGCCGCCATACCGATGGCGGGGCACACGGAGTCGCTGAACGTCGCCGCGGCAGCGGCGATCTGCCTCTTCGAGCGGGTGCGGCAGATCGCCTCTGCCTGCGCTCGGTAGGGCCCGGGTCAGGCCTTCGACGTCGAGCAGGTCTTGATGCCGAGCAGCGTGTAAGCCGGACACCAGCGCATGAGCGCCGTGAAGAGCGGCACCGCGCCGATGAGCCCCCACCACTTCGCATCGCCCTGGACGAAAACGAGCATGCTGAGGAGCCCGAGACCGACGATGATTCGCAGTGCGCGATCGATGCCACCTACGTTCGTTTGCATGATTTCCTCCCGCAGTAAGAGTGATAAACACCGGGTCCAGCCTAGTCCCGACGCTCGAACTCGTCTGTAACCCAGGTCACACGCACCCCCCTCAACCGTGCTCCTCGGCGAAGCGCCGCAAGCGCTCCACGTCCTTCACCTCGACCCGCTCCCGCCCGAGGCCGACAAACCCCTGCTCCTCGAAGCTCTTCAGAAGGCGGCTAACGATTTCGCGCACGCTGCCGAGCTCGTCCGCCAGGTCCTGATGCGTGGCCCGGACCTCCGGCGCACGGGCGACCAGCAGAGACGCCAGGCGGCGGTCGAGTCGCTGGAACGCAACTTCATCCACACGCCGCATGAGGTCGACGACGCGCTCGGAAAAGGTCGAGAACACGAGCGTCCGAAACGGCCCGCAGTGCGCGAGCAGATTGTTGAAGAGAGGTGCACCGAGCGCGAGGAGCTCGGTCTCGCCCTCGGTGGCCCCGCTGGCGGCGTAGGAGGCTTCACCGAGGAGGCAGCTCGTGGTGAGCACGCAGAGCTCACCGGGCAGCACCCGGTACAGCACGAGCTGCCGACCGGACGGCGAGTGCTTGAAGACCTTGATGGCACCAGTCAGAACGAGAGGAAACGACCCGCACGGGCCGTGCTCGTCGAACACCCGGACGCCTGCGGGCAGGACGAGGTGTTTTCCCGCGCGTACCATTTCCGCGAGCGCCGCCGGCGAAAGCTGCGCCAGGCGCGGGAAACGCGCGCAGAGGGTTGCGGCGAGCGCGCTTGCTCGAGCATCCGTAGCGTTCACCCCCGATGTGTCTGGCACGTCGTCGGGACTCATCATCGTGCGTCAAATTGAGGGGGCATCACGATTGAGCTATGATACCGAAGCGCAGGTGATCCTCCCTCGAGTCAATGACCAAATTCGTTTTCGTCACCGGTGGCGTCGTTTCCTCTCTGGGAAAAGGTATCGCCGCCGCATCGCTTGCCGCCATACTCGAGTCTCGCGGCATAAGGCTCACCCTGCTCAAGCTGGATCCGTACATCAATGTGGATCCGGGAACCATGAGCCCCTTCCAGCACGGTGAGGTGTTCGTGACGGAAGACGGCGCGGAAACCGATCTGGATCTCGGACACTACGAGCGCTTCGTCGACGTGAGGATGTCGAAGCGCAATAATTTCACGACCGGCCAGATCTACGAAAGCGTCATCAAGAAGGAGCGGCGCGGCGACTATCTCGGGGGCACGGTGCAGGTCATCCCCCATATCACCGACGAGATCAGGCATTTCATCCGCCTCGGCGCCGGGGATGCGGACGTGGCCATCGTCGAGATCGGCGGCACCGTCGGCGACATCGAGTCGCTGCCGTTCCTGGAGGCGATCCGGCAGATGAGCCTGCAGCTCGGTCGCCACAACGTGTGCTTCATTCACCTGACCCTGGTGCCCTACATCGCGTCGGCGGGCGAGATCAAGACCAAGCCGACGCAGCACTCGGTAAAGGAGTTGCGCGAGATCGGCATCCAGCCCGACATCGTGCTGTGCCGCGCCGATCGGCGCCTCCCGGACGACGAGCGCCGCAAGATCGCGCTGTTCACCAACGTCGAGGAGAACGCCGTCATCTCTGCCATCGACGTCGACTGCATCTACAAGATTCCCGGAATCCTGCACTCCCAGGGCCTGGACGAGATCGTCTGCCGGAAGCTGGAGCTTCATCCCCCCGCCGCCGATCTCTCGGTCTGGCAGGGTCTCGTCCACCGGCTCGAGCATCCGAAGCACGGCGTGGATGTCGCCATCGTGGGCAAGTACGTCGATTTGACGGAGTCGTACAAGTCGCTTTCCGAGGCGCTCGTGCACGCCGGAATCCAAACCGAGGCGCGCATCAGAATCCACTACCTCGATTCCGAGCGGATCGAGACCGACGGTACGGCGGCGCTCGAGGACATGGACGCCATCCTGGTCCCGGGCGGCTTCGGCAAGCGGGGTGTGGAAGGGAAGATGCGGGCCATCCGGTACGCCCGCGAGCACCACGTCCCTTACCTCGGCATCTGCCTCGGTCTGCAGCTCGCGGTCATCGAATACGCCCGCAACGTGGCAGGGCTCGAAGGGGCGCATAGCACGGAATTCGACCCTCAGTCCCCGCATCCCGTCATCGCACTCATCCATGAATGGCTCGATCGGGCGGGGCAGCTCGAGACCCGCTCCGAGCACTCCCATCTCGGTGGCACCATGCGCCTGGGCGGGCAGGTCTGCCTGCTGGAGCCCGGGACACGCGCGCGCGAGATCTACGGCAGCGAGCGCGTGCTCGAGCGTCATCGACACCGCTACGAGGTCAACAACAGCTATGTTCCGACATTGCAGGCGGCCGGGTTAAAGGTAAGCGGTCTCTCTCCGGCCGAGCGTCTCTGCGAGATGATCGAGCTGCCCGGGCATCCATGGTTTGTCGCCTGCCAGTTTCACCCCGAATTCAGTTCCACGCCCCGCGGCGGTCATCCTCTTTTCAAGTCGTTCGTCCGGGCCGCGCTCGACCGGGCCGAGGGGCGGCGCACGGCCGCGGCGGTAGCGGCTAGCCCGCTGCAGAACATCGCGTGAGGCGGCCGTGAACCTCTGCGGATTCGAGGTGGGCTTGAACCGGCCGCTGTTCCTCATCGCGGGTCCGTGTGTCGTCGAGTCGCTCCAGATGGCCCTCGACACGGCGGCGGAGTTACAGGCGCTATGCGCAGATGCGGCCGTTCCCTTCATTTACAAGTCGTCCTACGACAAAGCCAACAGATCTTCCGGAAAATCATTTAGAGGCTTTGGGATAGATGCTGGTCTTAAGGTTTTACATGAAGTTAAGGAACGGGTCGGCGTGCCGGTTCTGACCGACGTTCACACGGTCGATGAAATTCCCGTGGTGGCCGAAGTGGTGGACGTGCTGCAGACACCGGCGTTTCTTTGCCGGCAGACGGACTTCATCCACGCCGTGGCCCGCGCGGGCAAACCGGTCAATATCAAGAAAGGGCAGTTCCTGGCACCGCACGACATGAGGAACGTGGTCGAAAAGGCGCGGCAGGCCAGCGGACGCGACAACATCATGGTCTGCGAGCGGGGCGTGTCGTTCGGCTACAACAACCTCGTCTCCGACATGCGATCCCTCGCGATCATGCGCGAGACCGGGTGTCCGGTGGTTTTCGACGCGACCCACTCGGTGCAGTTGCCGGGCGGGGAGGGTACTCGCAGCGGCGGTCAGCGGGAGTTCGTGCCGGTTCTCGCGCGGGCGGCCGTCGCCACGGGTGTGGCAGGGGTGTTCATGGAAACCCATCCCGACCCGGAGCGTGCCCTGTCCGATGGACCGAACGCGTGGCCGCTCGCCCTGATGAAAAACCTCGTCCTGACGCTGAAGCGGATCGACGAATTGGTAAAGCGCGAAGGATTCGCGGAAGAGCGGGCCGGCACCCCGGCAGGCCGATCTCCATCGAAGGACACAGTGAGAGCGAGTGGGAGCTGATCCATATGAGTGCAATCGTCGACGTGGTCGCGCGGGAAATCCTCGATTCTCGAGGCAACCCGACGGTGGAGGCGGACGTGCTCCTCGAGTCGGGCGTCATGGGGCGTGCCGCGGTGCCTTCCGGGGCGTCGACCGGCCATCGGGAGGCGATCGAGTTGCGCGACGGCGACTCCCAGCGCTACCTGGGCAAAGGGGTTCTGCAGGCCGTCGAGAACGTCAACACCGAGATCTGCGAGGCGATCATCGGCCTCGACGCGGAGGAACAGGCTTTCATCGATCAGACGCTGATCGACCTCGACGGCACCGACAACAAGGCGCGCCTCGGGGCGAATGCCTTGCTCGCCGTGTCCGTCGCCACCGCCAAAGCCGCGGCCGAGGAGTCGGGGCTGCCGCTCTACCGCTACCTCGGGGGTTCGGCTCCGATGCGGTTGCCGGTGCCGATGATGAACGTGATCAACGGCGGCGCGCACGCCAACAACAACCTCGATCTGCAGGAATTCATGATCATCCCCGTCGGCGCCCAGACCTTCCGCGAGGCGCTTCGTTGTGGGACCGAAGTGTTCCATACGCTCAGGCAGCTCATTGCCGGCAAAGGCATGCCCACCACCGTGGGCGACGAAGGCGGCTTTGCGCCGAACCTGCAGAGTCAGGAAGAAGCGCTTCAGCTCATCATGCGCGCGATCGAGGGCGCCGGCTATCAACCCGGCGCGGACGTTGCTATCGGCCTCGACTGCGCCAGCTCCGAATTTTACCGGGACGGGCGCTACGTGCTTGAGTCAGAAGGCCGCAGTCTGAGCGCGGAGGAATTCGCGAGCTATTTGGCATCCTGGACGGAACGCTACCCCATAGTCAGCATCGAAGACGGCATGGCAGAAGACGATTGGGGTGGATGGAAGCTGCTCACGGAGCGGTTAGGCAGGCGCATTCAACTCGTTGGCGACGACGTGTTCGTAACCAACACCAAGATTCTCGCGGAAGGGATCAAGCAGGGAATCGCGAACTCGATCCTCATCAAGATCAACCAGATCGGAACTTTGACGGAGACGTTCGCTGCGATCGAGATGGCGAAAAGGGCAGGGTACACATCTGTCATTTCTCACCGCTCCGGCGAGACCGAGGATACGACCATTGCCGATATTGCGGTGGCGAGCAACGCGTTGCAGATCAAGACCGGCTCTCTGTCCAGGTCGGATCGACTTGCCAAATACAACCAGCTTCTGCGCATCGAAGAGGATCTGGGTGAGATTGCAGCTTACCCGCGGCGCGACGCGTTCTATCAGGTAACGTAGATGCGTCACTTGAGCGTCCTGCTGCTCGTGGTTATCGCCGGATTGCAGTTCTCGCTCTGGTTCGGAAAGGGCGGCTGGATGAGGGTCTGGGACGTCGATCGGCAGCTCCAGGCACAGCGCGAAGCGAATCACGGGCTCAAGCTGCGCAACGCAGCCCTGGAGGCGGAGGTGCGGGATCTCAAGCAGGGCCTGCACGCGGTCGAAGAGCGGGCACGGAACGACCTCGGACTCACGCGGCACGACGAGATCTTCGTGCAGATCCTGGAGGATCGGCTTTCGCGCTAGCCCGCGGGTTCTTCGTTCGAACGTAATAGAGCCGCGCGCCGTCACGCGGCGGCAGCGGATCCGGCAAGCACGCCCACGTGCCCGAGGAGCTCGCACTCTTCGTACGGTTTCCCCAGATAGATGTCCACGCCCAGCTGGCGGGCGTATTCCCGATGCTTTGGGGCGAGCCTCGACGTGATCATGATGATCGGCAGACTCGACGTGCGCTGGCTCGACTTGAGGTTCCTGGTAAGCTCGAACCCGTCCATGCGTGGCATCTCGATATCCACGAGCAGGACGTCGGGCCTCGTTTCCTGAATCTGCTGTAGTGCGTCGAGGCCGTCGCGCGCCGTGGTGACGCGGTAGCCATGCCGGACGAGCAGGCGGCTCGTGACGTTCCGGACGGTGAGAGAGTCGTCGACCACCATGACCAGCGGGGTTACCGGCACCTGTTCAGTGCTCGTGTCGAGCGGGCGCGCCTGGCTGATCCGGCCCCGTTCCACGAGCGATGCAGGGTTCAGGACCAGCACGATCTCCCCGTTTGGCAGGACACTTGCGCCGTTGACGCCGGGCAGTCCGGCGAGTTGCGGTCCGATCTTCTTCAGGACGATGTCCTGGTTGACCACGAGCTGATCGACTAGCACCGCGAGCCGACGCTGCCCGCTGTGTATCAGCAATGCGAACCTCGAGCGGTCCTCCGCAGGCGCCATGACTTCCCCGAGCAGTTGCGGCAGGTAGAACACAGGATAGCGGTTACCCATCCACTCGAGCTCTTTGTCTGCACCGCGCTCAGAGAGTCTGCTCGTCGGAACTTCTTGTACCTGCTCGACGAGGTTCGACAGGATCGCCCAGCGACGGCCTCCCGAAGAAACGAGGAGTGCCTTCGCGACTGCAAGCGTAAGGGGCACGCGGATGGTGAACGTGGTCCCACGTCCTCTTTCCGTCGCAATGTCCAGACTCCCGCCAAGGCCGCGGACCTCGTTCGCTACCACGTCCATGCCCACGCCCCGACCCGCCAGCTCGCTCACTTTGGCTGCAGTCGAGAAACCCGGCCGCAAGAGCATCTGTTCGAGCTCGGAAGGGGAGGGCTCAGCGTCAGCCGCCAACCAACCTAGCTCGATGGCCTTCCCGCGAACGCGATCGTGGTCGATACCGCGTCCGTCGTCGGCCACGGAAACCAGCAGATCGTTGGTCTCCTGGCGGAGCATGAGGCGAATCGTCCCCGCCTCGGGCTTACCTGCGCAGAGACGCTGGTCGATGTCTTCGATACCGTGAGTGACCGCATTTCGCACCAGGTGCTCGAGCGGAGCGGCAATGCGCTCCAGCACGCCGCGGTCGACTTCCGTTTGTCCCCCCGCAACTTCGAGTGCGGCCTTCTTCCCGGTCTCGCGAGCCGCTTGCCGTGCCACACGGTAGAGGCGTTCGACAACGTTCTCGAACGTCACGGTGCGCAGGCGCATGAGGTCGTCCTGCAGACTGCGGATCAGGCGGGACTCGGAGCTCATCGCTGCCTGCATTTCACCCAGGCCGTCGACCAGATGCTGCTGCACCGTGGTCACGTCGTGAAGGCTTTCGGCCATGAGCCGGGTAAGTTCCTGAAACCTCGTGAAGCGGTCGAACTCCAGCGGATCGAACACGGCATCGTGCTCTGCCGCCTGATTCTGCGTCGCCTGCAAGCGGCTTTCCGCCTGGATCTCGATCTCTTTCAACTGGCCTCGAAGCCTGACGACGCTGTCGGTAAGCTCGATAAGAAACTGCTTGAAGGTCTGCGCTTCCACCTCGATGCGGGCGCGCGAGATGCTGATCTCACCGGCCTGATTGAGCAGGCGATCCAGGGTATCCGCAGCCACGCGAATGTGCGCGGACAACGAGGGTGCCGCTTCGGCACCGGTGCGCTCTTGCGGCGTCCCGGCGGCCTGGGTCGCACTATCCGGGCTCGCCGCTGCCCTCGACGGGAGATCCTGTTCCGGTTCGCCGTGCTCCAGCGTGTCGAAGCCGCTCGTCAAGCGATCGAATTCTCCTTCCAGCAGGTCGAGGATCTCGGGGCTTAACGCGCCTCGATCGAACGCACCTTCCAGGCGCCCTTCCATGACGTGGACCAGTTCGCCGAGACGTATTGCCCCGACCATCCTCGCACCGCCCTTGATAGTGTGGAGTAGCCGCCGGAGCGAATCGAAAGCAGCCACGTCGTTCGGTTCGTTCCGCAGGTGTCGAAGATCCTCACCGATCAAAGGCCCGAGGTCGTGAATCTCATCCAGAAAGATCGGGAGCAGCTGCGCGTCGATGTCGTCCTTGAGCACCCGCCGCTCGGAAGCGCCCCTGGTTGTGCTGCCCGGCGGGGGCATATCGCCTGCGGGTTCGCCCGACGTCGCGGCGCTGCTGCTCGCGCCTTCGACCGAGGAACCTGCAGACCTCTCCGAATCGAGAGTGGTCGCCTGACGATCTCGCGCAGGCCATGGCGGCGGGGCGCCCGGAGAAGCAACGCCAAGCTCCCTGAACGCAGTCGCCTGCGCGATGAGATCTGCCCGTCGATCGTCTGTGAGCTCCGGTGTGTTTCCGGCCGCCACCGTGTCGACCAATTCTTCCAGGGTCACGACCGCCGACTGCAATGCCTCGAGTGTTCTTGTGCAATTGCCGCTACCGAGCGGCGCGTTCTCGATAACGCTGGTGACCACCGTGATGTCGGGGAAGCCCGCGGTGCGCGCGATGCCGCCCAGGGTGTGAGCGGCACGCGTCAGCGCCTCCCACGCTTGCGCGTCTGCCGTGGGACCAAGGGCTGCGAGCCCGACCCGCAGGACCGTGACATTCTGGCGTGCTTCTTCGACGAAGATTCGGAAGAGCGGAGCAGGAAGCGTCGAGACCCCGAACATGACCGCGTCGGGCAGGGACTCGGCGGTGGGCACCGCAATTGTCATGTCCAGGGAAGCCATGGGAACGGTACCCACACCATCCAAGTCCGCAGTTTGCGCGGTATCATCGACTGGCCCTGCCAGCTCTTGGGCAACCCGATCTGCCTCTGCTGAGAGATGTGCGGTTCGCACCACCGTGCGACCGCGCTGCGCCACATCGGCGATCCATCCTGAAAACAGGTCGCGACTCAACGCCGCCAGCCTGATCAAGTCCTCCGAAGCAGGCCGTTCGGCATCAAGCCACTGGTTCAGCAGCGACTCGATTGTCCAGGCCGCGTCGCCGATCGCGTGCAGACCGGCCATTCTCCCGCTGCCCTTGAGGGTGTGATAGCTTCGCCGCAGAGTCGTGAGATTGGCCCAGTCAGTGGGTTGCGCGCGCGCGCGCGCGAGGAGCTCGCCCATGGCATCGAGAAGCTCGTGCGCTTCCTCGATGAAGATGGACACGATTTCTGGATCAACGCCTTCGGCCGTCGCGTCCACCTCGATACCATCGGAATCGGTGTCGCCCGCCAGCATCGAAGCACCGCAGTGCAAAGTGTCGAGCGGCTCCGTCAGACCGACCAGAACGTCCGCATTCGAATGGGGCGCGATCGCTGCCTCAGGCTCGTCCTGAAGCGCGCTCAGATCGAAGTGATCGAGGATCTCAGCCAGCTCTGCTTTGGTGACTTCTTCCCCGTAACGGAACGCCTCGGACACGGCTCCTTCACTGCAGGTCATTGCAGCCTGCAGATCGAAGTCGAGCTCGCCGGGTTGCGTGGTTTGGAGCTCTTCGGTACAAGTCTGGAAATCGGGGACGCAGGATGAGGCGAGGAGAGCTTCCCGGGCGTCGAAGCGAGCGAGGATTGTTTCCACAGCCCGCAGCTCGTCCTCGTTTCCAAGGTTGAGCCCCTGCACGAAAAGCATCACGCTGCTCAGTCCTTCGGCCAGCAGCACGGTTTCCTCTTCGGAAATGCCGCGGGCGGGATCTTCCAGCACCGCAACTATCGAACTGCAACGATCCATGAGCTGTGCAGCGGATTCCACGCCAAGGACGCTGAGCGCCCCGGTAACGCTTTGCAGCAGCCCCCGAAGTTCCGCGAGGGGAGGTATCGGAAGCTGATCACGGAAGAACGCATCGAGGCTCCGTTCTACCTGCTGCAGCGTGGCCGATATCTCACTGGCGACAACTCTGAGCAGCTCCCGATCCTGCTGCCGCGGGAGCAATGGCGCGCAGGTCATGCCGCCGTCTTCGGTTGCGTCTGCCCGCATAGGCGAGACGCATGCGAGCAACCGCTCGCGAATGGCTTGGAGCTCCGCGGCGGCCTCGTGTGTTGCAAAGTCGTGGCTTAGCCGAGTTCTCTCGACGATCATCATCGCCTCGGTCATCTCGAGGATGACGGCGGCCCTCTGCTCGGGGCTCAAGACGACGAGCTCTGCCGCGACCGACTGCATTGCTTCCAACAGCATGCTGAGGGGTAGGCTTCCAAGCCCGGCGGCAAGCTCAGCCAGTCTTGCCAAGCATGCTTGAAGCTCTCCAGCCTCTACTGGTGAGCAGTCCGGTCCGGTCCAGGCATGTCTGGCGAGAGTGAGAAGATCCTGGGCCTCACGGAGAACCGGCTCGAGCTTCGTGGCATCGATCTCGACGACGTTGGCCGTTCCTGAGGGTGCAAAGTAGCGATCGAGTTCATAAAGCGACTTCACGTCCCGAACGAGCTGGGTCACCGGTTGGCAATGCGCCAGGTGGAATAGCAGCTCGCGCATCAAATCGTCGCTCGCCCCCATTCCTGCGGCAAACGCCGCCAGATAACGGTCGATCTTACCTGCCGCGCGCTTGGTTTCGGCCGCGCTCGGTAATCCCCCATGCAATAGTCCTTCGACGAACGCGGAGGCCACCCACCAAGGGGCCCGAATGTCCGGCGCCGGCTGGGCGCGCTCGATCTCCTGGAGCGCATCCCGCATCCGCGCGAGACCGTTCTCCGACTGACGCAGCCAGCTCAGCATCCCACGTTGGAAGTGGCTGCGCTGGATCTTCACCAGGTCATGGAGCGCGTCGCCCTCCAGCAACATACCGGAGGCGAGCAGAGGAGGGAAGACGTTCAGGTCCGGATGAACCAGGGATCGGTCGTCCGCCGATTCGCCACCCCGCGCACGCACCAACTCGTTCATGAGCGGGAGCAGGCACATTGCGTTCTCGGGCGCGCCAGCCATCAGCTCGCACAGGTACTGCTCTAGCCGCGCGCTGGCTCGATCGACGAGATCCTTTACTTCCGGGGTCGGTGTCACTTCCTCCTTCGCCAGTGCTTCAAGGACCGTGTCCATCTCCTTCGAAAACCTTCCAACCGCCTCCATGCCGATGATCTGGAGGGCACCCGTAACCTCTCGCACCGACGCCAGCGCTGCCGACAGGGCATCTGCGTTTCGGAGCGGCTCTGCAAAGTAGGTCGCCACAGAGGAGCGGACCCGCCCGAGCGCGAAATCGATCTCGGGCTTGACCCACGTGAGGGGCCCGGGCTGGGTCGCGAGACTGGCAGTCATAGGGTCTTTGCGGCCGTCACACCTTGAAGCCTGCGACCGACACCTTGAGTTTGTTGGCGAGATCCGCAATCTGGGCCATCGAATCTGCAGTCCACTTTGTTCCCTTGGTGCTTTGTGTCGTGACGTTCAGCAGATCTTGCATACGCTGCGCCAATTGCTTGGCGACTTGCTGCTGACCTAGCGTGGACGAGGAAATGGATGCGATCAGTTCCGCCAGCCGGTGTGAGACGTCCCGAATCTCCTTCAAAGCCCGGCCAGCCGAATCCGCGAGCTGGGCGCCGCGCACGACGCCGTTCGTGCTCTGCTCCATGGCTGCCACGGCGTCCTGGGTATCGTGCTGAATCGCCATCACGATTGCGGCGATCTGCTTGGTCGCCTCGCCCGAGCGTTCCGCGAGTCTTTGTACCTCCTCCGCGACAACCGTGAAGCCCCGTCCGGCCTCGCCCGCGGCAGCGGCCTGAATGGCCGCGTTCAAGGCGAGAACGTTGGTCTGCTCGGTGATCGCGGCAATGAGCTGAACGATCTCGCCGATCTCTTGCGAGCTCTCACCGAGGCGCTTGATTCGTTTTGACGTCTCCTGAATCTGCTCGCGCAGGTCGTTCATGCTCGAGATCGAATCCTCCACCGCGGTAGCACCCTTGCCCGACGCAGCAAGCGATTGTTCAGCCACCTCGGCGCACTTCGAAGCGTCGTCCGAGACGGCGTCCATCGTGGACGTCATCTGCAACACCGACGTCGTAGCCTCCTCGATCTGATGGGACTGCTTTTCGGCAACCTGCAGGAGATGGACCGATACGGCTTTGCCTTGGGTGGACGAGTTTGTTAGCTGGCTCGCAGCCGAATTGATCTGCGCCACGAGGGAACGCAACTCGTCGATGGCGTAGTTCACCGAGTCCGCGATCGCGCCGGTCATGTCTTCCGTAACCTGCGCGTGCTTCGTGAGATTGCCTTCCGCGAGGTCCGACATGTCGTCCAGCAAACGGAGAATCGCCTGTTCGTTGCGGCGGTTTTCGATTTCGTTCTTGAGCGCGCGCGCCCGAACATCATCGAGCAGCACTTTCGCGATTAGCGCCAACCCGATCAGAGTCATCATCGTAAACAGCACGCCGCTCGCAATCCCGCCCCAACCGCCCCCGGCATCCCGGTAGTTGCTGGTCAGCATATCGATCCTGCCGAGCATCTCCTGAGTGCCCTTCGAGACATTGCGTGCCGCTTGCTTCGCCTGCGCAAGACCCTCCATGTTCTTGACGATACTGTCGATGCTCACCTTGAGCCCGGTCATGGTCTTCAGGAGCTCACTGGCCGTGTCGCGGTTGACGGGGTGCAGAAGGGCGCTGATTCCCGCCTCGGGATTGCCGTCCAAAAGCCCCTTGAGCGTCCCGATGAAGCTGCCGACGTTTTTCGCGAGCTGAAGTGCCACCTGGGGAGTCGGTTGATCGGTGGAGACGAGAGACTTGGCGTCGAGAAGATCAAAGTTGAGCACGTCAGCGTAGAGCTGGCGCGTCCAGGCAACGGCCCGATAGTCCTCCCCTCGGTCGATCGCGCCCTGCAGGAGCGCTTGACTCAGACTCAATACCTTGGTCCCGCTGGTTTCGATCATCTCCTCCTGTTTTCGCAGTTGCACGAGGTTCGGCTGTTGGCTGTGGATCCTGGTGACTTGATCGTTGATCGGCTGCCAGCTCTCCGCGATCTTGACCAGAATCGGCTTCTCCGTTTCCGAGGCGGCGGGAAGATCGACGCCTTTTCGCGTACCGCCCTGCGTCAACAACGTCAGGTCATCGACGAGACGGTCGCGGTTTTCCTGTAGCAGCTTGAAAGCACCGGCATCACCGGATACTGCCTGTTGGGCGAGGTTCGCCAAGCGCTGCGCGAGGAGCTGAATGTCGTTAGCAACGATAGCCTGCTCCCGCTTGAGGCGAGCATCCCACACCGACACACCAAAGGCAGCCAGCGTAAGCAGTAGCAGAAGTGCGATCACGATCGAGAGCACCTCGATCTGCCGCGAGAACGGCAGCCTGCCGATCAGAGGGATCTGCCAACTGGGCGTACTCTCGCTCTTGCGGGAGAATCGGTTGACAAGACTGCGCAGCGTAAACGGATCGTCAACTTCGCTTTGGGGCGAGACCTCTGCATTCTCGGCGCTCGCTCCCGACATAATGGGTGGGTCATTCTGTGCATTCGGCGTCCTCTTCCCGAACGCGAGGGAAGGCAGTTTCAGGGCGGACACGATCGACGCCATCTTGCTTTTCTCCTGTGATGAGTTGCCCGCGTCTTGCGGACCCCCGAAAGACTAGACCCCTTGCAGAGCAACCTGGAGAAAGCGCGGATCCCGGGTCAGCTCTTGTACGCTCAGCTCCTGCCAGATTCGTCCGTCCGCGTCGGAGTGGGGCGCACTCTGCCAAGAGGATGCGGCTGAATAGCCACGAGGAGCGCTCGTGAACTGTCTCAAGCCAAGACTCCGACCAATAAGCAGGCCGGCATGCACGCGATACTTTGCGTGCAGCAAGACCAGACGGCTTTCAGACGTGATCGGCGTAGGAACCCCGTTCGCGAATCGGGCAAAGTCGGTAATTGCAAACAAGCCCCCGCGAATGTTCGCGACGCCGACAAACCAGTCCTGCGTCAGAGGTGCAGACACTAGAGCGGGCACCGGAATGACCTCGATCACGTCCATGAGCCGGACCACCCACGTCTGCCCGCCGGCTTCGAACCCCAAGTGGGAGGACGCCACGTCCGAGCCTGCCGACGCGCGAATGCGATCGAAAAGGTGCTGCTGGTACTCGCGAAGTCTGACGTTGACGGAGTGCATGATCGGGCCTCTCACACGACGGCAGCGATCTTCTGCAGAAGATCGGACTCAATCACCGGCTTTACGAGGTACTCTCGCGCTCCCTGGCGCAGGCCCCATATCTTGTCGGTTTCCTGCCCCTTGGAGCTGCAGATGATGATCGGAATGTGCTTGGTGCCCTCGTTCCTGGAAATCGAGCGGGTTGCCTGAAAGCCGCTGGCGCCAGGCATGACCACATCCATCAAAATGACGTCGGGCTGAATCTCGTCCGCCTTGCTCAAGGCCTCTGTGCCGTTCTCCGCTGTGAACACGAGGTAGCCGTTTTTCTGCAACATCTCTGACAGCACGTAGCGCTCTGTTTTGGAGTCGTCGACGATCAGCACTTTCTTGGTCGGCATACTTGCTCTCTCCCCGACTATGCCCATTGCATACTAAGGGTATGTTGGCGTACGGCACGGACGAGGTCATCCTTCGTGAAGGGCTTGGTGAGATATTCATCCGAGCCGACCAAGCGGCCTCGAGCGCGGTCGAAAACGCCGTCCTTGCTGGACAGCATAATTACGGGCGTGCGGCGAAATCTCGCATTCCGCTTGATCAACGCGCACGCCTGATATCCATCGAGACGCGGCATCATGACGTCAACGAATATAACGTCAGGGTGATGTTCCGTGATTTTCGTCAGTGCCGAAAAGCCGTCCTCCGCGAGAATCACGTTGTAGCCTGCCTGGGTAAGAAAGAGTTCGGCGCTTCGCCGAATGGTGTTGCTGTCGTCGATCACGAGGACTTTGACGCCCGAATGCTTCGAATCGACCGATGATTCGTCTCCCGGCGCCGGGGAAGTCGGATCGCGCATCTCAGAACTCACTCAGAGGAGGTTGTCTTGGCAGTGCCAACGGATCTTGGCATTACCGTTGATTCTCTCTAATGGGAAAAAGAGAAACATTGCGGTTTCCGGCGCACTGGAATGCCATCGATTCAGCAAGAGGTATGCCACTGATAATTCGGAAGGTAAGAAGTGGTCTCACGAATTTGAACAGCGCTATAAGTGAAAAACTCCGGGTATAAGGAGCCGGACCGAGAGCGGTCTCACAAGAAGGAGTTTCTGATGGTGAAGAAAGAAAACATCGAGGTGCATCCGAACCAGATCACGATTGGCGACGGCCTGCGCGAATCCAGGGAATGCTGCGGTGGACCACGGCGCGCTGGGGTTCTGGGCCGCGCTCGCCTAAGTGCCGATTAACATGCTTCGTTGCGCATAATATGTATTATGTCCACTTAAGAACGTCGCATTCTGCAAGTCATTGCCGCCTGTTGCTACTTGCGTCTTACGTCGGGGGAAATCGAATTCAATGATTGGGCGAGAGACCTACTCCGAACAAGGTCGCGAAGTTTCGGGTTGTCTCAGCGGCGACACGCTCCAGCGAAGTTTCCCGCAGGCGCGCGATCTCCTCGGCCACATGTTTTACGAACCCCGGCTCATTGGTCTTGCCGCGATGAGGCACTGGTGCCAGATAGGGTGCATCGGTCTCGATGAGCAGCCGATCCAGTGGCACCCGACGAGCGACGTCCTTCAGGGCGACTGCGTTCTTGAAGGTGACGATGCCGGAAAAGGAGATATGGAATCCCATCTCCAACGCGGCCGCAGCGACTTCCCACGTCTCGGTGAAACAGTGCATGACTCCGCCGACATCGCAAGCACGCTCCTCGCGCATCAACCGCAGCGTGTCCTCGGCCGCCGAGCGCGTATGGACGATCAACGGCTTGCCCGCCTCGCGTGCGGCCCGGATGTGGCAGCGAAAGCGCTTGCGCTGCCATTCGAGGTCTCCCTGCAGCCGGTAGTAGTCGAGCCCGGTCTCGCCGATCGCAAGGATCTTCGGATGTTGCGACAAGGCGACGAGCTTTCCGGCCGTGGGTTCTTCCCCGCCTTCGTGGTCCGGATGTACCCCGACAGACGCGAAGACTTTCGGAAAGCGTTCCGCGATTTCCAGCACAGAGGGCAGCTCTTCCAAGCTCACGGCCACGCAGAGTGCAGCCCGCACCCCGTTTGCCGCCATCCTGCGCAGTACGCCATCGATGTCGCCGGACAACTCGGGAAAGTTGATGTGGCAATGGGAATCGACCAACACGAGAGACATCACTTTGGAAGCTCAGTACAAGTGAGGTACGCGAGGAACAGATGCTCGAATACCAGCTTGGGATTGAGCGGGTGACCCAGGTACGACTGGTATCTCGCGAGCGTGCGGAAGAGTCTGCCGAGTTGCGCTACGTCGGCGCGCTCCGCTATCCGACGAAGGGGAACGGCGAAATCGAGGTTATAGCGCGTGCGTCCCGTCAGACGATTCGCGACCAGATCGTACGTCCACTTGTGGAGCCATCCGAGCACGTCCGGGAGAGCATCGGGGTCGAGGGTTGCCGCGACATCCAGGGGGCTCAGCGTGTCGTCCGCCAGCAACCGCAGAAACTGCTTGCGTCGCTCGACGTGGTTTGCGTCGGCGTTCCCGAGCGCTCGAAACGGGGCGAAGCCCGCCTCTGACAGCACAGACGAGGGATCCTCCACCCCCTGCTCCGCCAGCCATGCCATTCCCTCTGCAGGAGGCGGAACGCGCATGGGCAGAATTCGACAGCGGCTCCGGACCGTGGCCAGTACCCCATGCGGCCGATGGCTCGTCAGAAGAAAAAATGTCCCCGGCGGCGGCTCTTCGAGGGTCTTGAGGAGAGCATTGGCGGCGCTCGCATTGAGATCCTCGGCCGGGTGCAGCAGGACGACCTTCCTGCCTCGACGGTGAGCGCTGAGGCCCACGAAATCCGCAAGATCGCGGATCTGCGAGACCGAGATCCGCTTGCCGCCCCGCTTCTCCTTCCCGCGCTCGCGGTCTTCACTGCCCTCCCCGATCGCTTCTTCCCTCGACAGTGATTCCGGCTGGATCAGCCTCAAGTCGGGGTGCGCCTCCTGGTCGAACCAGCGGCAGGACGCGCACGCGCTGCACGGGGTGAACTGTGCACCGGGCTGCTCGCAGAGCAGTGCTTTGGCTGCCAACCGGACGAAGTGCAGCTTACCGATGCCCCTTGCACCGCACACCAAGAGTGCATGCGGAAAAGCCGCTGGCGCCGAAAAAAGCTGCTGCCATGCGGAAACTTGCCATGAAAGTATTCTATCTAACATATAGATAAAAGTATTTCTTCAAGTGACGCTCGAATCTTATCGATTGGCTCGTCGGCCCTCACGAGGCGCATGCGACCAGGAAACGCTTCGACCTGCTGCCGGTAAATCGCACGTGCGCGTTCAAAAAAATCCGCCTGCTCCTGCTCGAAACGGTCGGAGGCATCCCCGCGACGCAGCCGCTCCAGCGCCGTGGCCACCGGGACATCGAAAAAGAGCGTGAGGTCCGGCTGCAGGTTCCCCTGGACCCACCGTTCCAGGATGCCGAGTCGCTCCAGTGGAATCCGGCGCCCGCCCCCCTGGTAGGCCATCGTGGCATCGGTGAAACGGTCGCATACGACCCATTCTCCCGCGTCCAACGCAGGAAGAATGACGGTACCAAGATGCTCCTGTCGCCCGGCAAACATCAGGAGGGCTTCCGTGTCCGCCTGCATCGGCTCATGCAGCAGGAGATCCCTGAGCCTTTCACCGAGGGGGGTCCCACCCGGTTCGCGGGTCACCCGCACCGTCTTGCCACGCAGGCGGAGCCGTTCGGCTAGCCAGCCGATATGGGTGGTCTTCCCGGCTCCATCGAGCCCCTCCAGGGTGATGAATCTGCCTCGTTCCATGCCCCGCGCTCTATCCGGCCGGCCGTCTCATCGTCGCGCCCTTTGATAGCGATTCACCGCGCGATTATGCTCTTCCAGCGTGGCCGAAAAGTGGCTCGTGCCATCGCCGCGTGCGACGAAGTAGAGCGCGTCGCTTGGCGGCGGGTTGAGGGTGGCCGAAAGCGATGCGAGTCCGGGCATGGCGATGGGAGTCGGCGGCAGACCCTCGCGCGTATAGGTGTTGTAGGGCGTGTCGCGGAGTAGATCGGTCTTTTTCAGATTACCGTCGAAGGTCATGCCCATGCCGTAGATCACGGTCGGATCGGTCTGCAGCTTCATGCCGCGCCGCAGTCGATTCACGAACACCGCCGCGACCATCGGCCGATCCGCCTGAAGGCCGGTTTCCTTTTCCACGATCGAAGCGAGAATGAGCGCCTCGTACGGAGACTGGAAGGGGAGGTCCGGGGCGCGGGCGTTCCAGAGCGTGTCGACCTGCCTTTGCATCGTTTCGCGGGCCTGACGCAACACGTCGAGGTCACTCGCACCGCGGTTGAAGCGGTAGGTATCGGGAAAAAAGAGACCCTCTGCACTTTCGTGGCCGGTCGCACCGACCCGCTCGATCAGTTCCATATCCGAGAGGGTCGCGCTGTCGTGACGGAGGTTCGGATGTTCGGCAAGCGCCTCGCGCCACTGTCGGAAGGTCCAACCCTCCACGAAGGTGACCTGTTCCTGCACGACATCGCCGCGGATGAGCTTGTCGAGAAGATCGAGGGGCGTGATCGGCGCCGCGATCTCGTAGCTGCCGGCCTTGATGTTGGCGCCGTCGCCTCGGGTCCGGGCGATCACCTCGAAGCGCCACGGCTCCGGGAGAATCTCCGCGGCGACGAGTTGCCGGGCAATGCTTCTGAGGCTGCTCCCCGCCTTGAGCTCGAAGCCTTTGGCGGGGGGCACCGCGACCTGCAACGGCGTGTGCGCGAAGCGGTAGAGCGCCCCCGCCGCCGCGGCAACTGCGATGATGCCCGCGATCAGGAGCCACGCGATGACGCGCCTAATCGTCCGCGCCATCGAGCCAACCGCGCAGGCGTGAGATCCAGGTGCCCTGACGCCACCGGCGGGACTCCAGCCACCGGATCTGCCACGCCCCGATCAGACTGTTGACGAGGATCGCCTCCTCCGCGGACATGACGTCCTGCCACGCGATCGTCGCGATGCGCACCGGCATGGCCTCGCGAACGGCGGCGTCGATGATCCGCTCCCGCGTCACGCCGGACACTCCGCAGCGGGAGAGATCCGGTGTGTGCAGCACCCCCCCGTGCACGAGAAAGAGGTTCGTCGAGATACCCTCGATCACATGATCCGCGGTGTCCAGCAGGAGCCCTTCTGCAATATCGGGATGCGACCACTCCATGCGCGCGAGAACGTTCTCGAGGCGGTTCAAGTGTTTGACGCCGGCAAGCCGGGGTTGCGGGCTAAGACGGAGACGGCAACGATGGACTTTCACGCCCTCGTCACGAAAGGAAGCCGGGCAGTCCGGCAGCGGCCCCGCGGACACGATGCGGGTCGGCTCGGGAGGTGCCGGCGGTGCGTAACCGCGCGGACCGACGCCGCGCGTGACGATGATTTTGCCCGCCGCCTCGTTTAATCCGACAGCGGCTGCGGCGAGTTCGCGCGCCAAGGTTGCGGCAGGCGGACACGGCAGCGCGATCGCCGCGCAATCGGCACGCAGCTTTCTGTAGTGGCGCTGCCAGCAGACCGGTGCTCCATGCCGGATTACGAGGGTGCGAAACACACCATCGCCGTAGGCCACGCCGCGATCGGTGGGGTCGAGGCTACCGCCCGATTCACCGTTGACCAGGAGACCCACGGGTCGATCCGGATGCGGCTTTCAGCCTGGCGCTTGCTTGCCGGCGGAGACGTCCCCGCGGCCGCGCTAGATCCGCCGAAAGGCGAGCGTGGCGTTCGTTCCGCCGAAGCCGAAGGAGTTCGAGACGGCCACCTCGATCTTCATCTCGCGGGCCGTGTTCGGCACATAGTCGAGATCACACTCGGGATCCGGGCTCACGAGATTCACGGTCGGCGGTGCGACCTGATCGCGGATGGCGAGCACGGTGAAGACCGCTTCGACGCCTCCGGCAGCGCCCAGGAGGTGGCCGGTCATCGACTTGGTGGAGCTCATGGCGACGCGCTTGGCGCTCTCGCCCAGACACTTCTTGACGGCGATCGTCTCCGCGATGTCGCCGAGCGGCGTCGAGGTGCCGTGCGCATTCACGTAGTCCACCTCGTCGTTGTTGACGCCGGCGTTGCAAAGCGCGTTGCGCATGCAGCGCGCAGCGCCCTCCCCGTCCTCGGATGGCGCAGTGACGTGGTGCGCGTCGCTGCTCATGCCGAAGCCCGCGAGCTCTGCGTAGATTCTGGCGCCGCGCTTTTTCGCATGCTCGAGCTCCTCGAGCACCAGTATGCCTGCGCCTTCTCCCAGCACGAAACCATCGCGCCCCGCGTCCCAGGGACGGCTGGCTGCTGCCGGGTCGTCGTTGCGGTGGCTCAAGGCGCGCGCCGCACAGAAACCGCCGATCCCGAGGGGTGAGACCGTCGCCTCGGCACCGCCCGCGATCATCACGTCCGCATCACCGTACTCGATCAACCGAGCGGCGGTGCCGATGCTGTGGTTGGACGTGGCACATGCAGTCACGATGGCGAGGTTGGGGCCCTTCATGCGATACATGATGGAGAGGATCCCCGAGATCATGTTGATGATCGTTCCCGGAACGAAGAAGGGGCTGATCTTGCGCGGCCCCCCCTCGGACAGCATGCGGTGGGTATCCTCGATCATGGGCAGGCCGCCGATCCCCGAGCCGATATTGATTCCGATCCGGTCGGCGTTTTCGTCGGTGACGACCAGCCCGGCATCGGCAATGGCATCGACGGCGGCAGCGATGCCGTAGTGCACGAAGGTGTCGTAGCGGCGCACTTCCTTCGCCGAGATGTACTTGGACGCATCGAACCCCTTCACCTCACCCGCGATCCGGGACGGGAACGCGGAGGCGTCGAAGCGGGTGATGCGATCGATGCCCGACCGGCCTGCGCGAACGCTCGCCCAGGCCGCGTCCACAGAGTTGCCGACCGGGCTCACGATGCCCAGGCCCGTCACCGCTATTCTGCGCCTGCTCAAGGACGCTCTCCCGCGCTGCAATCAGGCGTTCCGAGCGGAATCCCGCATCAGCCCAGATGCGACTTGATGTAATCGATGGCCTGTTGAACGGTCGCGATCTTCTCGGCTTCCTCGTCGGGGATCTCGCACTCGAACTCCTCCTCGAGCGCCATTACGAGCTCGACGGTGTCGAGTGAATCCGCACCGAGGTCGTCGACGAACGACGATTCGTTCTTGATTTCCGATTCATTGACGCCAAGCTGTTCGGCGACGATCTTCTTAACGCGTGCTTCGATGTTGTCCATGGTATCCCCTTCCCTTTGAGTAGGCGCAGCCGGTTAGCGGTGTTGAATGGAACGCGGGCCAGGCCCGCGGGCATTGAAAAGTTGGCGAATTCTACCAGAATGAACGGTGAGGAAGAATGCCGCGTCGGCCTTCCCCGGTGCCGGCCGCAGCACCCTCATTCCATATACATTCCACCGTTGACATGAAGGGTCGCCCCCGTGATGTAGCTCGCCGCGGGTGAAGCGAGAAATGCCACGGCCGCGGCGATATCCTCGGCTCGGCCCAGTCGGCCGGCCGGGATCTGCTGGACCAGGGCTTCGGTCTGGGCGTCGCCGAGCGAGCGCGTCATGTCGGTGTCGATGAACCCGGGCGCGACGCAGTTGACGGTGATGCAGCGGCTTCCGACTTCGCGGGCGAGCGCCTTGGTGAACCCCACCATGCCGGCCTTCGCCGCCGCGTAGTTGGCCTGGCCGGCGTTGCCCATCGCCCCCACGACCGAGCCGATGTTGATGATGCGCCCGTCGCGGGCCTTCGTCATCGACCGCAGAACGAGCTTCGACATGCGATACACCGACTTGAGGTTGGTGTCGAGAATGGCGTCCCACTCCTCCTCTTTCATGCGCAGGACGAGGTTGTCCCGCGTGATCCCGGCATTGTTGACCAGGATCGAGATCGGGCCGAACCGCTCCTGCGCGCTCTCCACCACCCGCTGCGCCTGATCCTGGGCGTTGACATCGAGCGCCATCCCGGTCCCCTTGGCGCCCGCCTCGGAGAGCGCGAGGCCGATGCCCTCGGCGCCGGTCTCGGTGGTCGCTGTACCGACCACCGTGGCGCCCCGGCGAGCCAGCTCCAGCGCGATCGCGCGCCCGATTCCCCGGCTCGATCCTGTGACGAGCGCGACCTTTCCGTTCAACATGAGGAGATCCTGTGCAGCGGTCAGAGCAGCGCCGCGAGCGTTTCGTTCACGTGCGCCGTGTCGGCTAGCGTGTACTGCGGCAGATCGCCGGCAGTGCGCTTGGTGATCCCCGCGAGCACGCGGCCCGGCCCGCACTCCACCACGTGCGTGACACCGTGATCGAGCAGATAGCGCACCGTGTCGACCCAGCGCACGGGACTGTAGAGCTGCCGCGCCAGGGCGTCCTTGATGGCGGCGGGCTGCGCGTGGCTCGCCACGTCCGCATTGTGGATCACCGAGACCGTCGGCGCGGCGAGCTCGATCCCGGACAGGAAAGCGGTCAGGCTCGCGGCCGCCGGGCGCATCAGGCTGCAGTGGCAGGGGACGCTCATCGGGAGCATCAGGCCGCGTTTTGCGCCTCGACCTTTCGCAAGGTCGATCCCGCGATGCAGGGCACCGTTGTGGCCGGCGATCACCACTTGGGCGGGCGCATTGAAGTTCGCGGCTTCGAGCACTTCGCCCTGCGCCGCTTCTTCGCAGATTTTCAGCACCGCCTCGTCGTGCAGCCCGAGGATCGCCGCCATGCCGCCGACGCCTTCCGGCGCGGCCGCCTGCATCGCCTCGGCACGGTGGCGCACGAGCGGCACCGCGTCCTCGAAGCGCAGTGCGCCGGATGCCACGAGCGCGGTGTACTCGCCCAGACTGTGGCCCGCGAGCATCGCCGGCAGCGGGCCGCCCAGCGCTTCCCAGGCACGAAAGACGGCCACGCCCGCCACCAGCATGATCGGTTGCGTATTCGCGGTGAGATGAAGCTTCTCCGCCGGCCCCTCGGACACCAAAGCCCACAGGTCCGCGCCGAAAATCCCGGACGCCTCGTCGAAGGTCTCCCTCACGCGGGGCAGCCCGTCGTAGTGGTGCATCATGCCGACCGATTGCGAAGCCTGGCCGGGGAACACGATTGCAAGTTTCACGAATGTTTCCTTTCGCCGTCGAAGGCTAATAGCGAAGCAGAACCGATCCCCAGGTGAAGCCGCCGCCGACACCTTCCAGGAGCACGTGCTGCCCGCGGCGGATACGGCCATCGCGCACGGCTTCGTCGAGCGCGAGGGGAACCGACGCCGCCGACGTGTTCGCGTGCCGCTCGACCGTGACCACGACCCGCTCCAGAGGCAGTCCGAGCTTTTTCGCGGTCGCTTCGATGATGCGGATATTCGCCTGGTGCGGGATCAGCCAGTCGATGTCCGACACCTGCAGGCGATTCGCCGCGAGCGCTTCCTGCGCGACCTCGTAGA
Organism: uncultured beta proteobacterium; assembly: GCA_963734295.1. Lineage (GTDB taxonomy): Bacteria > Pseudomonadota > Gammaproteobacteria > Burkholderiales > JAEUMW01 > JAEUMW01. Next base: position 613,102 of record CAVTGS010000012.1, read on the forward strand.
GCACCTTCACCGCGAACTTGAAGACCGCCGTCCCGTCCATCGAAACGAATGGCCGCCCGCGCACCCCGCCGCCGGACACGTGACCCGGGACGTTCAGGATATCGTGGTACGTGCCATCGGCATGAAGATGGGTCGACAGGATCCCCGGTTCGTCGCTGGCGCGGAGCACGACCGCGCCCGCCCCGTCGCCGAAGAGCACGCAGGTGCCGCGATCGGTCCAGTCGAGAATGCGCGAATACACCTCTGCCCCCACCACCAGGGCCTGCCGGCACTTGCCCGCGCGCACGAAGAGATCGGCAATCGCGAGCGCATAGACGAACCCCGAACAAACCGCTTGCACATCGAAGGCGGGACATACCCCCGCGCCGAGCTTGTTCTGCAGGATGCAGGCTGTGCTGGGGAAGACCATGTCCGGCGTCGTGGTCGCGACGATGATGAGATCGAGATCCGCCGCTCCTATCTCTGCCGCCGCGAGCGCCCGGCGGCTCGCTTGCAGCGCGAGATCGCTGGCGAGCTCGTCGTCCGCGGCCACACGGCGCTCGCGGATCCCGGTACGGCTGAAGATCCACTCGTCGCTGGTGTCGATCGACCGTTCGAGCTCCCGGTTGGTGACCGTCCTGGCGGGCAGATAGCACCCCGTGCCGACGATACGCGAGAAAGTCACGACGCGTCCTCCTGCAGGAGCGTGAGGCGTTCATCGATGCGCCGCAGGACGCCCTCGCCCACTTCTTCGTAGGCCCGCCGCAGCGCACATTCGAAGGCGTGGCTATCCGCCGCGCCATGGCTCTTCACCACGATCCCGCGCAGTCCGAGCAGGCAGGCGCCATTGAACTGGCGGTGATCGACGCGTTTCTTGAAGGCATTGATGACCGGCAGGGCCACGAGCCCGCAGAGCCGCGTCAGAAGATTGCGCTTGAACTCCTGGCGCAGATAAGTGCCGAGCATCTGGGCGAGACCCTCGGAGGTTTTGAGCGCGACGTTGCCCACGAAGCCGTCGCAGACCACGACATCGGTGGTGCCCTTGAAAATGTCGTCACCCTCGATATTGCCATGAAAGTTGAGCCCGCTCGCGCGGAGGAGCTCGCCCGCCTGCCGCACCACCTCGTTGCCCTTTATGTCTTCTTCACCGATGTTGAGGAGCCCGATGCTCGGCCGCTCCTTGTGACCGAGCGCTCCCGACAGCGAGGCGCCCATCACGCCGAACTGCAGCAGGTGCAGCGGCGTACAGTCGACGTTGGCACCGAGGTCCAGCATGTAGGTACTGCCGTGCATGGTCGGAAGCACGGATGCGATCGCCGGCCGCTCGATCCCGGGCAGCATCTTGAGGACGAAACGCGCCGTCGCCATGAGAGCGCCGGTGTTGCCCGCACTGACACACGCGTGCGCTTCGCCGGTCTTGACGAGGTTGATCGCCACGCGCATCGACGAGTCTTTCTTGCGTTTGAGCGCGGCCGCCGGCGGCTCGTCCATCGCGACCACCTGGGACGCGGGATGAAGGCGCAGCCGCGGCCCGACCTCCCCCTTGCATGCCTTCAGCTCGGCCTCGATCGCATCGCGCAGACCGACCAGGACGATCACGGTGTCGTCCGTGTGCTGAAGGAAGCGCAGGGCGGCTGGCACCGTGACATGGGGGCCGTGATCGCCGCCCATGCAATCCACCGCGAGGGTCACGTCCATTCAGGTCGACAAGGGCTTACGGTGAAGGGACCGATAGCGATCCGAGCGGACTGGAGATCGAACAGGCGGACACAGCGGGAAACCCCGCGAGCGCATCGGTCTGGGCGAATCCGCCGTCAGGTCATTCGTCCTCGGACTTGACGACCCTCTTGCCCCGATAGTAGCCGCTCGGGCTGATGTGATGACGCAGGTGCACCTCGCCCGTGTTGGGCTCGACCGCGAGCGGCGCACGCGTGAGCGAGTCGTGGGCGCGCCGCATGTTGCGCTTGGAGGGCGATTTCTTGTTCTGCTGAACAGCCATGAGGGTGCTCCTTATCGATCCTTGGTATGGGGGGACTCGAGTCCCCCGAGTGCCGCAAAAGGGTTGACGACCGCGTTTGCCGCCGCCGGATTCACCGGCGGACGGCACCCGCCCGCCTCGTGCCGGGGCGAGATCGGGAGTCCGAGGAGGATCTCGTCCTCCACCCAGTCCAGCACATGCAGGTCGGGGGGCGTCGGCAGGCCGTCCACGTCCGGTACCTCGTCCGCCACCTCCGGCAAGAGCGATGCGTCCGGCACGAAACGAAGCTCGCGCTGCGATTCGACTGCGTGCAAAACCGAACCGAGGCAGCGTTGACAACGCAACGTCAGCCGGCCCGAAACGTCGACCCGCAACCGCGGGTTTCCGTCCCCGTCGAGACGCCCTGCGATGCCGTAGACAATACTTCCGCTGTCCTCCGCGAGGAAGTCGGAAAGGCGCGCGAACCGCGTGACCGCAACCGTTCCCGCAAGGCTCCCCCCGGACTTTGCGAACGCGCGAACGTCGATCACGGGGTCTTCGGACATAAACGCGCTAATGTATTATTCTGTTTGCGTTTTGTCAAAGAAGATCGTGCGTGATCGCGATGCAGCGCCTGGTTCTGGCGTCCACTTCTCCCTACCGTCGCGAGCTCCTCGGCCGCCTCGGAATACCGTTTGCAACCGGTGCTCCCGACGTCGACGAGACGCCGCGCGACGGTGAGGCGCCGTCTGCCACGGCACTCAGGCTCGCCCGCGAGAAGGCGGAAGCACTCGCGCCCGACTTTCCCGACGCGTTGATCGTCGGCGGCGACCAGGTGGCCGAGCTCGACCGGCGACCCCTCGGCAAGCCTCTGACCCATGCGAACGCGGTGCGCCAGTTACGGCTCTGTTCGGGCCGTACTGTCGAATTTCATACCGGACTGTGCCTGCTCGACGCGGCGAACCGGACGGCAGAGGCCGCAGTCGCGCGAAACCGCGTGCGCTTCAGAACGCTCGACGACGACGAAATCGATCGCTACCTGCGGCGCGAGCAACCATACGACTGCGCCGGCAGCGCGAAGGCCGACGCCTTCGGCATCGTGCTCATCGAAGCGCTCGAGGGCGACGATCCGAATGCGCTGATCGGACTGCCGCTGATCCTTCTCGCCGGCATGCTGCGTCGCGCGGGCGTCAAGCTCCCGTGATGTCCGAGCCGACGCTGTACCTCATCCCCTCGACGCTCGCGGCAGGTGATCCGATTCAGGTTTTGCCGGCGAGCGTCCTGGCGACCGCCACCACGCTCGACCATTTCGTGGCGGAGCGCGCCCGCAGCGCCCGCGCGTTCCTGAAGGCCATCGGTCACCCCAAGCCGCTGCAGGGGATTGCCATCGAGGAATTGCACGAGCACACGCCGACCAAACACATCCCGGCCCTGCTCGCCCCGCTCAGGGCCGGTTTCTCGTGCGGTCTCCTCGCCGAGGCAGGATGCCCCGCGGTCGCGGACCCGGGCGCGCCGCTGGTTCTGCTCGCTCATGAGGCCGGGATGAGGGTCAAGCCTCTGGTCGGTCCGTCCGCGATCATGCTCGCCCTCATGGCCTCGGGACTGCAGGGCCAGCGCTTCGCCTTCCGCGGTTACCTGCCGGCCGCGAAGCGCGACCGCGAGCAGCAGCTCGGGATGCTCGAGGCCGAGTCGCAGCACCGGGACGAGACCCAGATCTTCATCGAAACGCCCTATCGCAACCTGCAGCTCTTCGAATCGGTGGTGGCGTGCTGCGGGGCTCACACCCTTCTTTGCGTTGCGTCCGATCTCACGGGATCCGGCGAGCAGGTGACGACACGCCCGGTGGCGCACTGGCGCCGAAGCACGCTGCCGGCGCTCGCGAAACGGCCGACCGTGTTTCTGCTTTACGCCCCGCGCGGCTCAGCGCAGCGCCGTCGCTGAAGCGCCATAGAAGCGCAGGAAAGCCTCGGAGGCGCCCGCACCCAGACGCCGCGCGAAGCGTTCCAGGAACGTCTCACGGGCGCTGAAGTCGACCACCTGGTCGGCCTTGATGATCTCGCGCGCAACGTAGTCGACGTTGCCGAGCGCGTCCGCGAGCCCGAGCTCCACGCTGCGTTGCCCGGTCCAGACCAGCCCCGTGAAGAGCTCCGGCGTGTCCTTGAGACGCTTGCCGCGGCCCTGCTTCACCACCTCGATGAACTGGCCGTGGATCTCGGAGAGCATCTTCTCCGCATAATCCTTCTGCTGCGGAAGCAGCGGCGAGAACGGGTCGAGAAAGCCTTTCTCCTGGCCCGCGGTGATGAGGCGCCGTTCGACACCGAGCTTGTCGAGTGTGCCTACGAAGCCGAATCCGTCCATGAGGACTCCGATCGAACCGACGAGGCTTGCCTTGTCGACGAAGATCTTGTCCGCGGCAACCGCCACGTAGTAGCCGCCCGAAGCACAGATGTCCTCGACCACTGCATAGAGCGGGATGGCGGGATACTTGGCGCGGAGACGGCGGATTTCGTCGTTGATGTGACCGGCCTGTACGGGGCTCCCTCCCGGGCTGTTGATGCGCAGGACGATACCCTGCGTGCGCTTGTCCTTGAACGCCTCCTGCAGACCGGAGGTGATTTTCTCGGCGCTCGCTTCGCTGTCGGCGGCGATGACGCCGGTGAGAGCGATCAGGGCGGTATGCTTGCCGGGCAGCGCTGCCTCCTTCTTGCCCATCCAGCCGAAGCCGACAAACAGCAGAGCGAAGAGATAGATGAAGGCGAGCGACTTGAAGAAGATGCCCCAGCGGCGTGCCCGTCTCTGCTCGTCCACTGCTGCGGTCGCGAGCTTTTCCAGCACGCTCCGCTCCCAGTTATCGCCCGCGGTCTTGCCCGCAATCGGTTCGGTCATGGCAGGTTCCTGTTTCCAGACAACGATTCACTTCATTCATGGCGTGGGGAGCGTACACCCATCATGCGTTCGCTGCGAACCACGTCCGCAGCGCCGGCACCGTGTCCAGACACGCGAACGGCGAGCAGGCGCGTAGGCTCTCGCTGGAATGCGCGCCATAGGTGACGGCCACCGGCGCGACCCCGGCATTGCGGGCCATTTCGAGGTCATGGGTCGTATCCCCGACCATCACGGTGCGCGCAGCGGTTTGGCCCAGCTCGTCCATGATCTCGAGCAGCATTGCCGGATGGGGTTTGGAGAAGGCCTCGTCCGCGCATCGGGTGGCCTGAAAGAGCGACGTGAGCCCGGTTGCTTCGAGGGCACGATCCAGTCCGCGCCGGCTCTTGCCGGTGGCCACGGCTAGCAGGAAACCGGCTGCTGCGAGCTCGCCCACCATCTCCCGCACACCGTCGAACAAGGGAATTCCGTCGTCCCGCGCCAGGTAGTGATAACGGTAGCGATCCGCCACCTCCTCGTAAGCGGAGGGCGCGAGTGCGGGGAAGAGGTGGGAGAGCGCGTCCTCCAGCCCGAGCCCGATGACGTGGCGTGCCTTCGGCTCATCGGGAACCGGCAATTTGAGGTCGCGGCTCGCCGCCTGGATGGCCGCGACGATGATCGCGGCCGAATCCATCAGTGTGCCGTCCCAGTCGAAGACGATGAGCTGGAACTGGCGTCGCCGGGCGCTGCCCGGTGTGATCTCGTGCGGCTCAAGCATGGGGAAGGACGTGAGGTGGGGAGGCCTCGGCTGTCGTACGCCCGTCGAGGAAGCGCTCGAGATCGCCGGGCAGCGGCGCCGTCAGATCGATCCGCGCGCCGGTGACCGGATGCTCGAACCCGAGCCGACAGGCGTGGAGAAACATCCGTTTCAGACCGATGCGCGCGAGCGAGCGATTGAATTCGAAATCGCCGTACTTGTCGTCACCGGCCACCGGATGGTCGAGATGGGCCAGCTGTACGCGGATCTGATGAGTGCGGCCGGTTCCCAGCAACGCTTCCAGCAAACTGCAATCTCCGAGTCGCCGCAGGAGCGTGAACCAGGTGTCGGAGGCCTGGCCACCGGGTCTCACGTTCACGCGGCGCTCTCCCGCTGCCGTAACGTATTTGTGGAGCGGCAGCGTGACGCGTCTGCGAGCGTCGCGCCAGCGCCCGCGCACGAGTACCAGGTAGCGCTTTTCCACGTTGCCCTCGCGCAGCATCTCGTGCAGGCGCGTGAGGGCGACGCGTTTCTTTGCCAGCAGCAGGATCCCCGACGTCTCCTTGTCCAGCCGGTGGACGAGTTCGAGGAAAGGCGGCGCGCTCGCTTGGCGCAGCAGCTCGACGACACCACGACTCACGCCGCTTCCGCCATGGACGGCGAGCCCAGACGGCTTGTCGATCGCGAGCAGCCAGTCGTCCTCGAAGAGCGTTCGCGGCATGAAACGGGGGATCGCGGAGACGCTCTCGACGAGTCGCGGAGCCGCAGTGCGGACCGGGGGCAGCCGCACCCGATCACCCGGTTTTAGGCGGTATGTGGGCTTCACCCGCCGGCTGTTCACCCGCACCTCGCCAGAGCGCAGGATGCAATAGACGTGGCTCCGGGGCACGCCCTTCAGCAGCCGCACCAGAAAGTTGTCGATGCGCTGATCGGCGCTTCCTTCGTCAACCTCTTGCAAAGTTACGGAATTTTTGCGTGGCCCGACCATTCTTGCTTATACTTCGGCCCTGTTCAGGGAACTTGTGCAGCCCGCGAAAGCGTTGCGCCGCACGGGACGAGGCCACCTCCGGCCGGCATTCGAGCCCGCACCGAGAACCCTGTTCAGCAACTCAAGCATTGTCGCGTGCCAACGCGACGATAGGAAACGATACGAGCGCGCAAGCACTCTCACGGACCGGATCCAACAGCCGCCGCACGCGGCACCGAAGAAAGGCAAACCCGGGGCTTTCCTGCAATCTGAACCCCCTCTCGGAACGCACCTCGAGCCTATGACGAGATGACGACTTGGCCGCCGGCGATGGCTTCGCCGGGGCGGGTTTGGCTTTCCCGTGAGAAGAAGCGCGGGAGACAATAATGAAGCGCATGCTTTTCAACGCGACCCAGTCCGAAGAACTCAGGGTCGCCATTGTAGACGGTCAGAAGCTCATTGACCTCGATATAGAGTCAGCGGGAAAGGAACAACGCAAAGGCAACATATACAAGGGCATCATCACCCGGATCGAACCCAGCCTCGAGGCGGCCTTCGTCGACTACGGCGCCGATCGGCACGGATTTCTACCCTTCAAGGAAGTCAGCCGAAGCCTGTTCCAGGCCGGCGTCGAAGTCTCCCGCGCCCGCATCCAGGAAGCGCTCAAGGAGGGTCAGGAGTTCATCGTCCAGGTCGAGAAGGACGAGCGCGGCAACAAGGGAGCCGCCCTCACCACCTTCGTGAGCCTCGCCGGACGCTACCTCGTCCTGATGCCCAACAACCCCCGCGGCGGTGGCGTATCCCGTCGCGTCGAGGGTGAGGAACGCGACGAGCTGCGCGATCTCGTCGGCCAGCTCGAAGTGCCGCAGGGCATGAGCATCATCGCGCGCACCGCCGGCATCGGTCGCACCCTGGACGAGATCAACTGGGATCTGAACTATCTGCTCCAGCTCTGGCGCGCGATCGAGAACGCCTCTCGCCAGCAGGCTGGCTCGTTCCTGATCTACCAGGAATCGAGCCTCGTGATCCGCGCCATTCGCGATTACTTCCAGCCCGAGATCGGCGAATTGCTGATCGACACCGAAGGCATCTTCGAGCAGGCCCGGCAGTTCATGGGGCACGTGATGCCGAGTAACGTCAACCGTGTGAAGCTGTACAAGGACGACGTCCCCCTCTTCTCCCGCTTCCAGATCGAGCACCAGATCGAGACCGCCTATTCGCGGCTGGTGCAGCTGCCTTCAGGCGGCGCGGTCGTGATCGACCATACCGAAGCGCTGGTCGCGATCGACGTCAACTCCGCGCGGGCCACGCGCGCGGGCGATATCGAGCAGACCGCCCTCAACACCAACCTGGAGGCTGCGGACGAGATCGGACGGCAACTGCGGCTGCGGGATCTCGGCGGCCTCATCGTCATCGACTTCATCGACATGGAGTCCTCGCGCAACCAGCGCGAGGTCGAAAACCGGCTGCGCGACGCGCTGCACTTCGACCGCGCACGGGTGCAGATGGGGAAGATCTCCCGGTTCGGTCTGATGGAGCTCTCCCGCCAGCGCCTGCAGCCGAGCCTGGGCGAGACCAGTTACCTGCCTTGCCCGCGCTGCCAGGGCACCGGACAGATCCGCAGCATCGAATCCACCGCACTTCACATCCTGCGTATCCTGCAGGAGGAGGCGATGAAGGAGAACACCGCTGCCGTGCACGCCCAGGTCCCGGTCGACGTTTCGACCTTCCTGCTCAACGAAAAGCGCTCGGATATCCACGGCATCGAATCGCGCCTGAAAGTGGGTGTGGTGCTCATCCCGAACGTCCATTTCGAGACGCCCCACTACACCGTCACCCGTTTGAAGCACGACGAGCTCAACCGATCGGAGCCGCTGCCGGCGAGCTACCAGATGGTCGAAACGCCCGTCGATGAAGAAAAAGCGCCGGTCGTCGCACCGGAGGCGGCGGCGCCGCGCCCGCAAGCTGCAGTGCAAGGCATCACCCCGGCGCAGCCGGCACCGCTGGAGGCGCCGCGAGTGCCACCTGTCGTTGCGCCGGCCCCGGTCTCTCTCGTCGACAAGATCTTCGGCTGGTTTCGCCGTAAACCGGAGCCGGTGGTGGCGGAGGCCCCCGCCAAGCCCGCGCTGCCCCAACGGGGGCATCGACGCGGGCGCGGGGATCGCGATCGCGGCCGTCCCGAGCGGCGCGAACGACGGGATGGCGACCGGGAGCGCCAGGAGCTGCGTGCTCCGGGTCTTCGGCCCGCGCCGCACGCGAGCGATTCTCCCGAGCTGTCCCGACCACCGCAGCCAGAGCGCAAGGATCGCGGGGAACGGCGGGACCGCGGCGAACGACCGGATCGAGGCGAGCGACCGCAGCGTCTGCCGGCCCAGGCAGCGCGCGAGACCGCTCCCCGTCAGCCGATGGACGCCGCGGAGGCGCCCGCCGAGGCGGCAGCAGCGGAAGTGCAGGAAGGTCGCGGCCGCCGTCGCCGCGGTCGGCGCGAACGCCGTCCCGAGGGCGCTGTAAGCCCATCGCGCCCGAGCACGGAGGGGCTGGTGGACGTAGCGCCTAGCGCAGGCGCACTGGTCGCGACAGAAGCTGCCAATGCTTCGGACCCTCTGCCTGTGGAGATCGAATCCCCGCTCGCTGCCGAGCCGATCGAGGTGGCGGTGGCGGAGTTGGTCGTCCCGGAAGCGATGCGCGCCGAGGCGGTCACGACATTCCCACCGGTCGAAGCGATCGAGGAAGCCGTCCCTGCGCTCGTCGCGGCGGGTCCGGTTGCGCCCGCGGCAGACGACATCCCTGCCGCTTACGTTGCTCCGGTGACGGCGACGCCGGTCGAACTGCCCACGGGGATGGTGATGGTGGAAACGAATCCCGATCGAACTCAGATCGCCCAGCTCGAGACCGACCTGGAGTCGGAGCATCGCCGCACACCGCGGTCGCGACCCGCCGCGGCGCCGCCAGGGGAAGAAACGCTGGTGCAGATAGAAACCCGCAAGTAGGAAACGGACGATCCCGGATCGACGAGGGGCGCTGCTGCGGCCCCCGTTCCTCTTTTCCCGGCGCCGCCAGTCAGTGCGGATCTGTTACACCGAAGAGCTTCTCTTTTAGCGCCTTCAAGGCGTCGCGCAGTTTGGCAGCGCGCTCGAACTCAAGATTGCGCGCGCACTCGAGCATTTCCTTCTCCAGTCGCTTCACTTCCCGGGTGAGATCCCTTTCCGACAGCGGGTGCTCCGCCGTCTTCGCCTGCGCCGCCCGACTGGCCTTTTGGGTCTGCGGTGCGTAGACGCCATCGATCATGTCCTTCACCTGCTTCTCGACCCCTTTTGGCGTGATCCCGCGCGTCGCGTTATGGGCGACCTGCTTCGACCGGCGCCGCTCGGTTTCGCCGATGGCCCGCCGCATGGAGTCGGTGACCGCGTCCGCGTACAAGATCGCCGTGCCGTTGATATGCCGCGCGGCGCGCCCGATGGTCTGTATCAGCGAGCGCTCGGAGCGAAGAAAACCCTCCTTGTCGGCATCGAGAATCGCCACCAGCGATACCTCGGGCAGGTCCAGCCCTTCGCGCAGCAGATTGATGCCGACCAGCACATCGAACTCCCCTAGCCGCAAATCGCGGATGATCTCGACCCGCTCGACGGTGTCGATGTCCGAGTGCAGATAGCGGACCTTCACGCCGTGCTCGGCGAGATAGTCGGTCAGCTCTTCGGCCATGCGTTTGGTCAGCGTCGTGACCAGCACGCGCTCGCCCAGCGCCACGCGCAGGCTGATCTCCGACAACAGGTCATCGACCTGCGTCGTCGCCGGGCGCACCTCGAGGAAAGGGTCGACGAGCCCGGTCGGCCGCACCACCTGCTCCACGACTTGGCCCTGATGAGTCCTTTCGTACTCGGCCGGAGTCGCCGAAACGAAGATCGCCTGGGATACGAGGCGCTCGAATTCCTCGAACTTCAAAGGGCGGTTATCCAGCGCGCTCGGCAGCCGGAAGCCGTAGTCCACGAGGTTCTCCTTGCGCGCGCGGTCGCCGCGATACATGCCGCCGATCTGCGGAATGGTGACGTGGCTCTCGTCGACGAAGAGGAGCGACCCGGCGGGCAGGTAATCCATGAGCGTGGGCGGCGGCTCCCCTGCACCGCGTCCGGACAGATGGCGGCTGTAGTTCTCGATGCCCTTGCAGAAGCCGAGCTCGTTCAGCATTTCCAGGTCGAATCGGGTTCGCTGCTCGATGCGCTGCGCCTCGAGCAGTTTGCCTGCCGACTGGAAAAATGCGATGCGCTCCGCGAGCTCGAGTTTGATCGCCTCCATCGCGCGGAGCGTCGTGCTCCGCGGCGTGACATAGTGGCTCGACGGATACACCGTGAACCGCGACACCCGCTGCGCGATCTGTCCCGTGAGCGGATCGAAGAGAAAAAGCGATTCCACCTCGTCGTCGAACAGGCTCATCCGCAATGCCGTCTCGGAGTGCTCGGCCGGAAAGACGTCGATCACGTCGCCTCGGACGCGGAAGGTGCCGCGCCGGAAATCAAGCTCCGAGCGTTCGTACTGCATCTCCGTCAGGCGCTTGATGACGTCGCGCTGGCTTACCCGCTCGCGTTCGCGCAGGTGCAGGATCATGCTGTGGTAGTCGACCGGGTCGCCGATGCCGTAGATGCAGGAGACGGTCGCGACGATGACCGTGTCGGGCCGCTCCAGCAGCGCCTTGGTTGCCGAGAGACGCATCTGCTCGATGTGCTCGTTGATGCTCGAATCCTTCTCGATGTACAGGTCGCGCGAGGGGACATAGGCCTCGGGCTGGTAGTAGTCGTAGTAGGAGACGAAATACTCGACCGCGTTTTCCGGAAAAAACTCGCGGAACTCCGCGTAGAGCTGCGCTGCCAGCGTCTTGTTCGGCGCCATGACGAGCGCCGCGCGGCCGATGCGCGCGATGACGTTGGCCATCGTGAACGTCTTGCCCGAGCCGGTGACTCCGAGGAGCGTCTGGAAAGCGAGGCCGTCCTCGATGCCCTCGACCAGCCGAGCAATCGCCTCGGGCTGGTCTCCGGCCGGCTCGAAGGGCTGGTGCAGGCGAAACGGGCTGTCCGGAAACACCAACACCCGGCCGCTTTCCGAAAGATCGGTCATGCTAGAATCCTCGCGAGAACAACGCCTTCGCTCCCATCGGCGAATCGCGTCTCGAGCATAGACAGTTTATTGCGCGCCGGAGTTTGTGCAGTCATGCGCGTGCCCCGCGCTGCAGCATTTCTGGAGACAAGATGAGCGTACCGATCACCTTCCCGTCACTGTTTGCCGCGGTGGAGATGGCGCCACGCGATCCGATCCTGGGACTTACCGAGGCGTTCAACGCGGACCCGCGTCCCGCCAAGGTCAACTTGGGCGTCGGTATCTACCTGGACGAAAATGGCAAGATCCCGCTGCTCTCTGCCGTGCGCACCGCCGAGCGTGCCAGACTGGAAGCGCTGCCGCCACGCGGGTACCAGCCGATCGATGGTCCCGCCGCCTACAACCAGCTCGTGCAACGCTTGGTCTTCGGCGACACCTCGCCGATCATCGCCGAAGGCCGGGTCGCGACCATCGCAGCGCTCGGCGGCACTGGTGCGCTCAAGGTCGGGGCCGATTTTCTGCGACGGCTTTTCCCCGGAGCGGCCGCCTACCTGAGCGATCCGAGCTGGGACAATCATCGTGCCCTGTTCGAGACCGCGGGATTCACGGTCGACACCTATCCCTACTACGATCAAGTCACGCACGGCGTCGATTTCGCCGGCATGAAGGCGCGGCTGGCGGTGCTCCAGCCGGGTTCCATCTTGGTGCTCCACGCGTGCTGTCACAACCCGACCGGGGCCGACCTCACGGCTGCGCAGTGGCACGAGGTCGTCGATCTGGTGCGGGCGCGTGGGCTCGTCGCTTTTGTCGACATGGCCTACCAGGGTTTCGCCGACGGCATCGAGCCGGACGCTGCCGTGCCCCGGCTCTTCGCGAGTGCAGGTCTATCGTTCCTGCTGGCGACATCGTTTTCCAAGTCGTTCTCGCTCTATGGCGAGCGTGTCGGGGCGCTCAGTTTCGTTACCGCGACGGAGCGCGAGGCGGCCTGCGTGCTGTCCCAGGTCAAGCGCCTCGTGCGCACGAACTACTCCAGCCCGCCGACCCACGGTGGCGCGATCGTCGCCGCGGTTCTCGCGGATCCCGAACTCCGGCGGACTTGGGAAGCGGATCTGGCGGGCATGCGCGATCGCATTCTGCGCATCCGATCGGATCTCCTGGAGAGGCTTCACGCAAAGCACCTGCGGGACGACCGCTCGTTCCTCCTCCGCCAGCGCGGGATGTTTTCCTACACCGGCCTCACGCCCGCGCAGGTCGACCGGCTCAGGTCCGAGTACGGCATTTACGCGGTGAGCACCGGACGCATCTGCGTGGCCGCGCTCAATTCCCGCAACGTCGACTACGTCGCCGACGCGCTCGCTGCGGTCCTCGCGGGCTAGCAGGAGCGCTTCAGCCCCCGAGCTGCAGTCTGGGTTGCTTCAGACTGCCCCCGACGGAGATCGTGTTGGCGCTCTCACCCTGTGACTTGAGGCGGACCGTGAAGTGCCCCATGAGCTGCCGCGAGGGCGTGACGTCCAGGGTTCCTTTCGCCGTGAGCAGACCGGATCCGAGCTGTATTCCACGAAACGAGAAGCTGCGCCCCGCAGTCTGCACATTGCCAGTCAACTCCTCGAACTGCGTCGTGCCGCCGCTCGCATCGCCCGCGGCAGCCGCCGTGATGTCGGCGTTGTAAAGGACGCCTCGCTTCACCCTGAAATCTGCGCTCACCGTCACGTTCTCGATCAACCGGGCGGCGTTATCCGTCCGCGCCGCGAAACTTCCGTCGGCATCGAGTCGCCCGCCCACCGAGAAGTCGCGACTGAAGCGGCCGATCAGGCTTTGCAGCTCGATATTCATTGCGCTGAAGCGGCCTTCCGCGACCAGTCCCACGCTCCAATCGAGCGTGACATCGCCCTTCACCAGGCCGTCATGAACCAGCCCTTCCACGCGACCGAGGACGAGGCGGCTACGCTCGAGCGTGCCCGCTGCATCGAGTCGATCGAAGCTCACGGCCGGTTCGGTCGGCGTCGACCAGTTGCGCGCCGCGAGCTCGACTGCAGCACCTTCTGAAGCCGCCGACACGGTCAACTGCACTTTGCCATCGTCGAGTGTCAGGGCCGATCGCTCGAGTTGCCCGTTGCGCCCGTAGCTCAACTCCCCGGCGAGCGGTGCCAGGATGATTCCGTCGAGATCGAGGCTGCTCGCAGTGAGGGTGACCCGCTCCGCGCGGAGCGTCTGGTCGGCCAGGAACGCGCCGCCGCCCTGGAGCAACGCGAGGAGATCCGCGACGGTGAGCGTTGCCCCCCGTAGCTCGATCAGGGTGATCGGTCCCGGCCGCCCGAGCAGCGTCGACCACGCCGGTCGGGCGACGACCTCCGCCACTTTCGGTACCTGGCCGACGGCAATGTCGGTCAGCCTCAAAGCGGGCCGCGGCGTGAAGACGAAGGAGCTGCTGCCGATCGACAGGGTTCGGACCTGCGCCGCCAGCGCGTCCTCCACCTTGACGGTAAAAAGCTCGAGAAAGTGGTGGACGACGAGCAAGCCCGCGACGACGATGGCAAACGGCAGCACGATGAGCGCCCGGCGCAACCAGCGCGCGGCCATGCCCGAAAGATCCAACCCTGCCGACGCATCGTCGTGCGCCCAAGGCGCCAAGGGTGTCTCCGTGTTACTGCTGGGCGCAGCGGGGAGCGGAACGGATGGCGAGACGGTCTCGATGTACCCCTCTCGGACCAACTGCTCCAGAGACCGAACGACCTGCGGCAGCCCGGGCTTGAGTGCGACGAGATCGGCCACGCTCGACTTGCCATCGACCATGACGAGCGCCAACCAAGGCTCATGGGGCAGCGATCGCAGCGATATTTCCCGCTCTCCTTTGGGAGTCCTCCGATAGACGAGGCTGGAATCCATGAAGGTCCGTGGGAAGGCGCGCTCGATGCCACGCGAGACCGGCGATCTCGGCGCCGCCTGCGGACCCTTATCCGACTCGTATTCGATTGACCGAGGCGAAGCGCGACCTTATTATAAGCGCCTCAAAAATTCCCCGATAGCTCAGTCGGTAGAGCGACGGACTGTTAATCCGCAGGTCCCTGGTTCGAGCCCAGGTCGGGGAGCCAGATATCAAGCACTTGGCCCCGGCCGGGCATCTCACCGCTATCAGAATTTTGGACGCTGTCGAATATTTCGGCGTCTACCCCCCTTTTCCGCCAAACAGGCGATCACCCTGGCTTCCTTTGTCGCTGCATGTGGTTCGGCGACTATCGGAGTCGCAGGGTTGACCAGGAGCGCCGATGTAGACGCCCCCCGCGCGTACTAGCGCGATGTCATAGGCATGGTATGCCCTGAGAACGTGAACCGCTGTATCTGTCCGCTGCGCCCCACGACGAGGTGAGATCCTCCTTCTCGGTTGACGGCAAGCCGCAGCCAGATCCCAACCGGCTGGCTCCACACGGATCGCTCGGCATCAATTTCACGCTTCCTCCACGGCGATCTCGTCGAAGGGTTCATGCTCATCTTGACGTTGGCCAGGTCAACACCCGATCCGTCCGCCTTGACACCTTGACGTTGTAGTCGAGGACCCGTTTGACGGGGATCAGGGAATTCCCTTTCCGGACAAGGCCCCTGCCGGCGAGGGATACACGGCAGGGCTAGCGGATCATTCGATGGCCAGCGCCGAGTTGGCGTGCTCACGCAGGACGTATTTCTGGATCTTGCCTGTCGAGGTCTTGGGCAAGGTGCCGAACACCACCTGCTTGGGCACCTTGAAGCGCGCGAGGTGGCCGCGGCAGTGCTCGATGATCTCGGCCTCGCTGGTGCGCGCGCCGTCCTTCAGTTCAATGAAGGCGGCCGGCACCTCGCCCCACTTCTCGTCGTGCTTGGCGACGACGGCGGCGGCGATCACCGCCGGATGGCGGTAGAGCACATCCTCGACTTCCAGCGACGAGATGTTCTCGCCGCCGGAGATGATGATGTCCTTGGAGCGGTCCTTGATCTTGACGTAGCCGTCGCTATGCACCACGGCCAGGTCGCCGGTGTGGAACCAGCCGCCGGCGAAGGCTTCGGCGGTCGCCTTGGCGTTCTTCAGGTAACCCTTCATGACGATATTGCCGCGGAACATGATCTCGCCCATCGTCTCGCCGTCCCAGGGCACCGGCTCAAGGCTGACCGGGTCGCGCACCTCGATCGCTTCCTGCAGGTGGTAACGGACGCCCTGGCGGCCGTTGCGGGCGGCGCGCACGTCGATCGGCAGCTTGTCCCATTCCGGGTGCTTGGCGCAGACCGAGGCCGGGCCGTAGGTTTCGGTCAGGCCGTAGACGTGAGTGATATTGAAGCCCATCTGCTCGGCACCTTCGATGATCGCGGCCGGCGGTGCGGCACCGGCGATCAGGCCGTTGACCGTGTGCTCGATGCCGGCCTTGAGCGCCGCCGGGGCGTTGATCAGCATGCCGTAGACGATCGGCGCGCCGCACAGGTGGCTGACCTGGTGCTCCTTGATCAGGCCGAAGATCAGCGCCGGATCGACCTTGCGCAGGCAAACGCTGGTCCCGGCGTTGGCCGCCAGCGTCCACGGGAAACACCAGCCGTTGCAGTGGAACATCGGCAGCGTCCACAAATACACGGCGTGCGGCGGCATGCCCCACGAGATGATATTGGAGGCCGAGTTCAGGTAGGCACCGCGATGGTGGTAGACGACGCCCTTCGGGTTGCCGGTGGTGCCCGAGGTGTAGTTGAGGGCGATGGCATCCCACTCGTTGTCCGGCAGTTGCCAGGCGAAATCCGGATCGCCTTCGTTGAGAAAGGCTTCGTAATCCTTTTCGCCGAGCGCTTCGCCGCCGGTGAAGTCGGGGTCCAGCGCATCGATGACCAGCGGCTTGGGCCCGTCGAGCAGGGCCAGCGCCGCCTCGATGGTGGCCGAGAACTCGGGGTCGGTGATCAGCACCTTGGCTTCGCCGTGGGTCAGCATGAAGGCGATGGCTTCGGCATCGAGCCGGGTGTTCAGCGTATTGACCACGGCGCCGGTCATAGCCACGCCGAAATGACATTCGAACATCGGCGCGCTGTTCGGCAGCATCGCGGCGACCGTGTCGCCCTTGCCGATGCCGCGGCCTTGCAGTGACGAGGCCAGCTGACGGCAACGGTCGTAGGATTCTTTCCAGGTGTATTGCCGGCTGCCCTGGATCACGGCAATGCGCTTCGGATAGACGAAGGCCGAGCGCTCGAGAAAGCTCAGCGGCGAAAGCGGGACGTAGTTGGCCGGATTCTGGTCCAGCCCGTCGGTATACGGGTTTGCTGCCACAAATGTCTCCTCACGATTCTGGCGAAGACGCTGTTCTCCTTATTGATGCTTTTTTAGTGAGCGCGAGGATGGCAAAACACTCTTGCGCAACTACCTGCTCTAGAATCGCCGAATGCCTCACGACACCACCCACCCCCCCATCCTCCTGCGCCAGGAAATGCTGCAAGCCGGCCTGGACATGCTGGATCAGGGCGAAGGAGAGGAATTCCAACGGCACTTCCCGGATTGTCTCTTCGCCGTCAGCCGTGGTCAATGCGGGATTTCGTGTTGAGCGCCCCTGAGAAGTGGCAGCGAATCGCCATGCGCGCCCTGCTGGGGTCACACGATCGGCCGCAGCAGGTCGGCCTCAGGCACGAGCGGTCCCCGGCGAGCGAGAGCGGATCCTCGTCAAGCTGTCCTTGCCGCGCGATGCGCTGATCGAATTCGTAATCCGGTGCTGGCTGGGCCTGGGGGTCGAAGCCGCCCTGCCCGGCATCCGGCATCTCCCACAGCCGTGGGCCGCGAGCCGGCGCCAGGCGCGGCGGTTCGCCCAGGTGCACGGGAGGATCTGGCGCACGGCCGGCGCTTCGGTGAAGAAGGCGATGATGCGCATCTCGTCGCCACACATCGGGTAGGAAATGGACGCGGGGATTGAGCAGGGCGCCACAGGCCGCTGCAGCACGCCCTCTGAGGTCAGTCCGGAAGCCGCGACGAGTTGCCATTTCATCGCGCCGAGCGCGATTCGGTGGCGATGTCGAGCATCGTTCGACGAGCTCACCCCTTGGGCCACAGGATCATCTGCGTGCAGCGGAACAGCGCGATCGTCTTCGCGCTCTCCACATGCGTGACCACTGCATCCCAGACCTGCGTGGTCCGCCCCTGGTGCGCGCAGGTCGCGACCGACCGCAGCGTGCCCTCGGTGGCAGTGCCGAGAAAGTTCGACTTCAGCTCAATGGTGCTGAAGTTGGTCGCGCCGTCGGGCAGGTGTGCGATCGTCGCGTAGCCGGCGGCAGTGTCCGCCAGCGCGATCACCGAGGCGGCGTGCAGGAAACCGTTGGGCGCCAGATACTGCGGCCGGATCCGGTATTCCATGCTCAGGCTGCCCTCGCGCACCTCGACCACTTTCATGCTGAACCAGCCGGGCAGAGTGTCGCCCGTCCGGCTGTTGAGCTTTTCAACGGTCATCTCATGGCGCAGCGCCACTTCGGCCTCCGATCCGGGCTAGCTCAAGCTCGAAAAGTCCGGTTTCCGGCCCTCGAAGAAGGCGGTGAAGGCCTCCTTCGCCTCGGCGCCGCGCAGCAACTTCTCGAAAGACTTCGCCTCGTCGACGATCAGCTTCTCGGTCATCGCGTGCCAACTCGCCTTCATCAGGCGTTTGGTCTCGCGCACCGATACCGGCGGCAGCGCGTTGAATCGCTCGGCCTGGCGGATCGCGTAGTCGAGCACTTCGCCCGGCGGCAAAATGCGATTGACGATTTTCATCTCGAAGGCTTCCTCGGCGCTGATCGGTTCGGCCAGCAGCAGCTTCTCGGCCGCCTTGTGAAAGCCCGCGGCCAGCGGAATCGTCAGGCTGGACGCGAACTCGGAACACACGCCGAGCGAGACGAAGGGCATCGAGAACATCGCATTGTCGGCGCAGTAGACGAGATCGCAATGCATCAGCATGGTCGTGCCAATGCCCACGGCGGCGCCGTTGACGGCCGCGACGACGGGCTTTTCAGCGAGCCCCAGCATCTGCATGAACTGGAACACCGGCGCGTCCATCCCGGCCGGCGGGTTCTTCAGGAAATCCTCGAGATCGTTGCCGGCGGTGAAGACGTCGCGCTCGCCGTGGATCAGGATCGCGCGCACCGCGCCGTCGTCGTGCGCGGCACCGATCGCATCGGCCATCTCCTGGTACATCGCGACGGTGATCGCGTTTTTCTTTTCCGGCCGCGCGATCGCGATGCGCGCCACGCCGTTGATCGTTTGCACTGCAATGCTCACGAGATCTCCTCGTTCATCTGTCCTGGCTGCTCGTCAGCGCGACGAACTGCGCGAATTCCCTCAGCGACTTCGCGGCCTTGCGCTGCACCGGGTCACGCACCAGCGGCGTGGCGTCAAGCAGCCAGCCCTTCCAGCCGAGCGCCTGGCCGGACCAGCGCCAGAAGCTGAAGTCGTCGACCTGCTGCATGATCTTGCGGGCCGCGATCACCATCTCGGTATGCACCTTGTTTACCACCAGCCGCTGGGTCGGCGTGAAGGTGTAGCGCGCCGTCCAATCGACCCGCGCGCGGTCGGCGGTGTCTTCCATGATGTCGGGGCCGATCTCGAGATCCTCAGCTTCGGTCAGCAGCATCTATTGAGATGAACGCACCTGAAACAGCCCTACCAGGAAAGCATACGGGAGCAGCGGGCCAGTTGTACATGGCGTTCGAGCTGAGCGACACGAATGGCTACTGGTTGTGAGCGATGGTCCGCGGGGACCGAGCCGTTATACGGTCGACGCGGGCGATACGCGGGCGATACTGGAGGCCACGCCAAGGCCAAGGCGCGCCGCGCTTTGGTGAGCGACGTCGAGGTGCGCAGTTGCTACGAGGCGGGCCGCGACGGCTTCTGGCTGCACCGCTGGCTCCTCGAGCAAGGCATCGACAACCTCGTGCCCCCTCAGCCCGACCTGCTCCGGCCGGTCGTGTGGCCCAACAGGGCGAGCGTAGCGATTCCCTGCGACTTCTCAGGGGCGCTCAACACGAAATCCCGCATTGACCACGGTTGACGGCGAAGAGACAATCCCGGAAGTGCCGCTGGAATTCCTTATGAGGGCACTACGGAGATTTACGTCAAATGGCTGCTTGCCACGGTGCCCACGGTGGCACCGAACACTGTGAAGATGCGCGGTTGAGGACGTCAAAAACGTTTCGTAGGTAGTTGATCTATAATGCGGCAACGCGACGGTGGATAGTGTTTTCTTGGACGCTCCAGATTGCAAAAATCCGTTGGATCAGATATCGATAGTTGTTCTGACGCCGGCCGGCTAATCCGCAGGTCCCTGGTTCGAGCCCAGGTCGGGGAGCCAAAGCACTTGGACAGTTCCCGACCCCGAAGCTCGTCGATGCCGTCCGGGTGACCCGGCACAACCCATTCACGTTCCACTCTTAAACTCGCGTCGCCAATGAGTTTGGCTCGATCTGGAACCTGACCAGGGCGCATGACGAAGAAGGCGAAGCCGTCGCCGCTGCGGCCCGTGGAAGATTCCGACGCGCGCTTCAAGGCCCTCGTCCAGAATTCTGCTGACATCATCACCATCCACGATCCGGATGGCATCACGGTTTTCGAGTCTCCCGCGGCCTCGCGCGTGTTGGGCTACGCGCCCGGGCAGCTCATTGGCCGCAACCCGTTCGACTCCATCCATCCCCGCGATGTGAGCCGCGTGCGCGAAGTTTTCGCGCAGGTAGTAAGGGGCGAGATTCAGCCGGCTCCGGTCGAGTTCCGATTTCGGCGCGCCAACGGGTCGTGGATCCACCTGGAAGCCGTCGGCACCAACCTGCTGCAGTATCCCGGCATCGAGGGTGTGGTGCTCACGTCCCGCGACATCACGCAGCGCAAGTTGGCAGAAGAGCGAATTCAGTATCTGGCGCAGCATGACACCCTCACCGATCTTCCGAACCGGGTGCTCATGCGCGACCGCTTGCACATCTCCATGGCGCAGGCGCAGCGCTGGCGTCAGCTCATCGCGGCGCTGCTGATCGGTCTCGATCGCTTCAAGGTGCTGAACGACACCTTCGGCCCCGTCGTGGGCGACGAGATCCTGCGCGAGACGGCGCAGCGCCTGCAGCAATGCACGCGGGAAGGCGATACGGTCGCGCGACTCGGCGGCGACGAGTTCATGATCCTCCTGCCCAATCTCGCGAGCCCACAGGTCGCAGCCGCGGTCGCGCAGAAGGTGTTGCAGTCGGTCGCACGGCCCCTCCAGATCAGGGGAGAGGAAATCTTCATGTCGGCCAGCATCGGGGTCAGCCTGTTTCCGGAAGACGCCAGGGATGCGGACGATCTGATCCGCAATGCGGACACCGCGATGTACAGCGCGAAGCGGCTGGGCCGCAACAACTATCAGTTCTACACGGACGACCTGAATCTCAAGATGCGCGAGCGGCTCGTCATCGAGCACGGCCTGAGGCTGGCCGAGCAGAGGAACGAGCTGCGCCTGCTGTATCAGCCGAAGATCGATCTCGGTCAGCGCCGTATCACGGGACTGGAGGCGCTGGTGCGCTGGCATCATCCCACGCTCGGGCTGATCCCGCCCGACCGCTTCATTCCCATCGCGGAAGAGACCGGTCTGATCGTACCCATCGGCGAGTGGGTGCTGAGAACTGCGTGCGAGCAGATCCGGGCGTGGCGTGACGAGGGACTCCACCTGCGGGTGTCGGTCAATCTGTCCGCGCGCCAATTCCGCCAGGAGAATCTGGCGCAAACCATCTACCGCATCCTGTCCGAGACGGGCGTCCCGCCGCATTATCTCGAGTTGGAGATCACGGAGAGCGACGTCATGGAAAACGCGGAAAGCGCGATCGCCACCCTCGACGAGCTAAAGGGCAAAGGGGTAAACATCTCCATCGACGACTTCGGAACCGGCTATTCGAGCTTGAGCTATCTGAAGCGGTTTCCACTCGACATCCTGAAGATCGACCGCTCCTTCGTGCGGGACATCCCGGCCAACGAAGACGACGCCGCGATCGTCGGAGCGATCATCGCGCTGGCACGCAGCATGGAAATCAAGGTCGTCGCCGAGGGTGTAGAGACCGAGAGTCAGGCCGATTTTCTCGGCCGCTCGGGGTGCGACTTTGCACAGGGATACTTCTTTAGCCCGCCAGTGCCGCCGGAAGAAATCAAGAAGCTCGTCGAGGAGCGGGAATTTCGCCGAGATTCGTCATCGGTCGGCCCTGTCTAGCTGGAAAGATCAATCGGCTGCTCGCGGCGCGCGATGCCCAGGGCCGCCGCGAGCGCGCCGGCGTCGATTGCCTGCGAGGTATCGATCACGACGGCGTCCTGCGATTCCTCGGCGGTCAGGTCTGTTGCCCGGTCGAGCTGCCGCTCCAGGACCGGCAGCCCTGCCTCGGACGCGTCCTGGCCGGCCTGCTCGCGAGTCACGACGCGTTCGCGCAGGGCGTCGGGGTGTGCCCGACAGGCGAGGATGCGAAACGCGGCGCCGGTCTCACGCGCCAGCGCGCGGCACGCATCGCGCTCGCCGCGGTCGAGAAACGTCGCATCGAGGACCACCGAATAGCCGGCGGTGAGCACGGTCTCCGCCAGCACTCTCAGCCTTCCGTAACTGCGCCGCGTCGCGTCCGGCGTGTACAGTCCCGCATCGACGGCCGACCCGCTGCGCGACTCGGCGGACAAACCGGCGAGCCGCTTGCGCTCGACGTCCGAGCGCACGCGGATGAGATCGACCACTTCCAGGAGCGCGCTCGTGGCCGTGGTCTTGCCCGCGCCGGCCACCCCGTGGGTGATGAAGAGACCGAGCGGCGCGGTCGATGTGAATCGCTCAGCGAGCTCGAGATAACCCTGGATCCGGGTCTGCGCGTCTGCCGCCGCGCCAGCCTGCGCGCCCCTGATCGTGGCGACGGTCGCACGCACCAGCGCGCGATAGACGAGGTAGTAGCGCAGCACGGCGAGGCCCGCGTAGTCGCCGGTGCGCTCGAGATAGCGGTTCAGCAGGCGCCGCGCCAGATCCGAGCGGCCGCGGTGCGTGAGGTCCATGACGACGAAGGCGATCTCGCTCGTCACGTCGACCCAGCGCAGGCGCGGATCGAACTCGATACAGTCGAAGATGAGCACGTGCCCGGCATGCAGCGCCATGTTGCCGAGGTGCAGGTCGCCGTGGCCCTCGCGCACGAAACCTTCGGCGCATCGCGCGGCGAAGGTGGCGACGAGACGCCGATGCTCGGCTTCGCTCCAGTCGCGCAGCCACGCGAGCGACGCGCGCATCTTGGGGTCGGCGAGCCGGCGCTGGAGCGCGGCGAGATTCTTGCGCACCGGTCCTCGCACTGCTTCCGGGGCACCGTAACCGTCTTCTCTTGTGTCACGCGCGCAGCCCGCGTGAAACGCGGCGACCGCGTCGGCGAGCTCGTCCGCGAGCGCGGGCGTGACCATTCCAGTCGCCAGCAGTCGCGAAAGCTCTGTTCCGCGTTCGAACTCGCGCATCCTGACCGCCCACTCCACCGCGCTGCCCGCTCCGGCGATCACCGGCGCTTCCACGCTGCCCGTGATCGGGACGACATCGACGTACCAGTCCGGCGCGAGCCGGCGGTTGAGCCTCAACTCCTCCCGGCAGAAGTGCTCGCGCCGCGGCAGAGTCGTGAAATCGAGGAAACCGAGGTCGACGGCCTTCTTGATCTTGTACGCATAATCGCCCGTGAGGATCACCCACGAGATATGGGTCTCGATCACCTCGATGTGCCCGACCGGATGGGGATAACGCGCTGGGTCGCCGAGCGCCGCGACGAGCACCGCCTGCGATGCGAGGGACGTGGATGGTTCGGTCATGGACGAGAGGGACCGCAGCACCGCGGCCCGGGGCCGCTTACTTCGGCGTCAGCGCGAACTTGCTCTCCACCATCTTCTTGTCGGCGGCCTCCACCTTCTCCACCGCCTCGATCGCGACCCGGTCCATCGGCAGCTTGCCCTGGGTCGAGAATTCCTCCTTGACCACATCCGCCCGGCGCTGCGCGAGAGCCTTGAGCTCCTCGTCACTCACCTGCTCGCCCACTTCCAGCCGCGCGAGCAGCGTCTCCGCGATCTGCGTCCGCATCTGCTCTTTCGCCTCCCTGGTAAGCGGCTTGCCGTCGGCGGTCTGAGCCTTTTCCGCTGCATCTCTAACCTTTGCGAGCTCGTCCTTGCCGAACCGCTCGGAGAAGAGCGTCTGGATCGCGTCCTGATTCTTCGGGTCGGTGACGTCGAGCAGACCCGGATCTTCGCCCTCCTTGAGCTTGAAACCCGCGCGCTTGGCGAGCTCGCGGCGCACCCGGAACGACCGGATCGCATCTGCGTCCTGCGCTGCATACACCGGCCGGATGCCGACCTTGAGCTGCGGCCGCTTCTCGAGCGCGGTGGCCACCTTGGCGAGCTTCGCCTTCTCCGGCGGCAGCAGCGCGTCGCTGCCGGGGTCGAAGGAGACTGCCTCGAGTTGCTCGCTGTCCCCTCCAAGCAAAGCTCCCAGTGCCCGGAACGGTGCCGTGACGATCTTCGTGAGCACATTCACGAGCACCTTCCACACGAGGCCGCCGATACTGAACTGCGGATCGTCGAGGCTGCCGGTTACCGGCAGCCCGAGGTCGATCTTGCCGTCGGCATCCTTCAGGAGCGCGATGGCGAGCGCGAGCGGCAGCTTCACCGCGTCGGGGCTTTCCACCTGCTCGCCGAGCGTGAGCTGATCGATAATGACCTTGTTCTCGCCCTTCAACTGGCGCTGCTGGATGAAGTACTCGAGGTCCGCGTCGAGCTTGCCGGACGCGATGCGGTAGCCGGCGAACTTCGCCGAGTACGGGGTCATGCTGGTGAGCTCGACGTTGCGGAAGGTGGCGGTGATGTTCAGATAATCCGTGGGGGCGAACGGAAAAAGATCGCCCGAGAAGCGCGCCAGTCCGTACTCGTCGACGGCCCCTTCCAGTTTCATCTGCGCCTTGCTGCCCGGGCGCGTGGAGAGGTTGTTCACCGTGCCGTCGAGGCTGTGAACCCGGGTGCCGAACTGCGGTGTCAGCGTGAGATCGGCGAAAAAGAGCTCGCCCTTGTTGACCCGGATGCGCTGAATGTTGACGGGAAAGAGCGGCGGCGCGGCCGGCGGCGCGGCGGCGGGCTTCGCGGCCGGCTTCTGCGCCGGCGCGGCGCCGAACCGGACCGAGCTGGTCGCGTCCTCCCGGCCCACCTGGCGCGAGCTGTCGCCGGCTGCCGGAGCCGCCGCCTTCGCTTTCTCGAACGCGGGCTTCGGTCGCTCGTCCGCCCCGCCCTTGCCGCCCGACGTGCGCAGGATGCGCTGGACGTTCAGGGTGCGGTCCTCGTAGATGATGAACTTGCCGCCGGGCCGGTCGAGGCGGATCTCCGCGATATCGACCCGCCCCGGCTCGAGCTTGAAGTCGATGCCGCGCACGTCCATCATGTCCCAGCCGAGAAAACGCTCCTTGGTGCCTTCCTCGACGAGATCGAGCTTCGCGACCTGGAAACCGCCGTTGAACTGCGCGGTCGGCTTGCCGTCGCGCAGGGCAAACGCATACTTGCCCGCGGCGGAAGCGCTGCCGGACTTGAGCACGAGCAGGGCGAACCGGCTTACGTATCGCTCGCCCAGCTTGAGCGGCAGCTCCTTGAGCGCCAGGGTGCCTTCGGCGGCGGGGGTGCCGGGGACGAGCGGACCCCTTCGACGCGAACTGTCCGCCGGGCTGCACACCGAGATCGAGCTCGTAGCGAACCGCCTGCTTGAGGTCGCTCGACACGCCGTCGAGCTTCACCCGGATCGGCTCGATCTTGACCGCGACCGGCGGCGCCATCGCGCGGTCGGTGAAGGTGATGCCGCCGTCCACGACCTCGATCGTCTTGAGTCCGATGCGCCATGGCTGCTCGACGCCTTTGCCGGGCTCACCCGCTGGCTCGGGCCGCTGCTGCGCTGGCGCTGCCGCCGTCGCACTCTTCGGCGCCAGACCTGCCCAGTTGAGCTTGCCGTCCGCGTCGAGCCAGGCATCGCCCCGCGGCTTCGAGATCCTGAGCGCCTCGAACTGCGCCGACTTGTCCTTGTAGTTGGCGCTGCCCGTGCCGAGCTCGACGGCTGCGAGCGTGAAGATCGGCGCCTGCTCGCGCGGCGTTACGCTGATGTCCGAGAGCCCGAGGGTGATCCCGTCGAGGGTCACCTGCGAGCCGGCCGGGGCGTAGTCGATGACCGCAGCGAAGCCCAAGGCGACGTGCTTTACGCTGGCGTCGTAAGGGGTGATCGCCGCGTCGTCCGAAAAGGCGAAGCCGAAGTCGGCGACACGCAGCTCCTTGATGGAGATTTTCCACGGCCCTTCGTCGGCGGCAGGTTTCGCACCCGCGGCGTCGGCAGCGGTCTCCCGGGCCGCCGCGGCACCCTTCAACTTGAGCAGCTCCACCCAGTTGATGAGATTGTCGGACCCCCGTTGGGCGCCGAGGCCTCCCGCCCTTGACCAGGAACTTTTCGAGCACGAGCTTTCGCTCACCCAGATCGAATGTGCCAGGGCCGACCTCCACTTCATCGAGCCGCAGCACCCGATCTTCCTTGTTGCGGGACTTGAGCGCCCAACCCTTGAGCTCGGCCTTCATGTCGGTGAGATGGAGGCGCAGCTCGGGCTCTTTCAGGTCGATCTCGTAGGCCGTGCTGAGATTGGCGGTACCGCTCGCGATCTCGAAGTTCACGAGATCCGCGCCGTAGCGCCAGAGCTTGGGCGCCGACAACGCCCGTGAGCGCGACGATGCCGCGCGACTGGATGGGAGAGACGCCGAGCTCGCCCTCCCATTTCAGCTGCTCACCTTCGGGCGTGCGGGCGACGAGGATCTGCTTGCCTTCCTGGTTGGGCAGCGTGCTGAAATCGTTGAGGACGAACTGGACCGGATCGACCTGGGTCTTGAACGGCTCCGCGCGGCGCTCGTCCGTGAACTCCACGCCGGCGCGATCGACTTCCAGCTTGTCGATGATGACGCGAGGCAGCGGCTCGCCCGGCTTCGGTTCTTCCTGCGGCCGATTCTTGGTCGCGTCCTCGATCAGCCGGGCAAAGTTGAGGCTGCCCGCCTTGTCGATCACGGCGTTGGCAACCGGCCGCGCGAGCGAGATCTCGCGGAAGCCGAACGCACGCTGGGTAAGCGCCGGGAAGATCTCGTAGTCGACGAGCAGGCGCTCGAACCCCGCCAGCAGCGACCCGTCCTTGTCCTTGAGCGAAACATCCCTGATCTCGAGCTTGAGATCGAATGGGTTCAACTTGATCTCGCCGACGGTGAGCTCGCGCTGCAATTCCTCCCGCACGAACTTCTCGAGCTGGCTGCGCATGAGGGGCGGAACCGCGAGGAAGCCGACCGCAGCGAACAGCACTACGGCCGCCACCAGCGCGACGCCGGCGATGACGAGCTTCTTCATCGGGCCGGCGGGCGCGCGCGAACTCGCACGAGACCCCTCAGGCGAGGCAATGCGGTTGCCTCCAAGGTGCTGCGCCGCAGCGTCTTACGACTTGACCGGGATCAGCTTGCGCTCGGCGAGCGCGTTGGCAATGAGCTTGGCGAAGCCCGGTGCCTCCTGGGTCACGCTGCCCGGCGCGAAGGTCTGCGTGGTGCCCGCCCAGACCAGCTTGTCGGTCCGCACGTCCCAGAGGTTGGTCTCCACCGTCACCACCTCGTACTGGTAGGCGACCGGCGGCGTATAGGTCACCGCCGAGCTGTAATAGCCATAGAAGTTGTTGTAGTAGCCGACCCCCGGGACCGCCGTCGGCGAGAATCCCGGCGCGTACTGGGTTTCCTTGTCGGTCTTGACGAGCCGCGCCACCAGGAAGCCGTCTGCGCCGACGTTCTTCGCCGCCTGCTCCATCGCCTCGCGCGAGGGCTGCTGGTCGCGCGGCAGCAGCGTGTGGCCCGGCACGGCGTCTACTCCGCGCCGCGTGAGCTCGGCGGCGAAGATCTCCTCGAAGGTCTGGCTCATGGCGCCGTCGGAGCCCAACCCGAGCACGATGATCTTCTTGAAGGGACCGCCGCTATAGGCCGGATCCTGCCAGACGTTCACGATCTTGGTGGACGTGGCGCAGGCAACGAGCAGAAGGAACGGGAAAACGGCTGTTGCGATGCGGCGGGTGATCGAAGGGGTGTGCGCCATGTTCTCTCCGGAGGATATTTGGATTTAAGTTCGGGGAAGCTGCCCCGCGCGCCGGCTCATGACGGCATTGTACCGCTCGCGGTGGGCGCCGCCATCGTTTCTCGGAGGGTCCCGTCGCGACCAGACGGTCTAGCTAGGCGCGGCAGCACGGGGAGCCGGCGGGGCGGCCCGCACCGCCTCGGCGATCTGCCCTGCCAGGACGGCGAGCGCGCGACTCATGCCGGCGGCGTAGGGGCCCGGCCCGGGCTCCGGGATCGGCTCCACGATTTCGGACTGCCGCGTGAACAGCACCTGAGCCGCATCCGGCGACAGCAGCTCCCAGCGGGCGACGAGCACGACACCCTTCCCCGCCACGGGCTCGAACTGCAGCACCCGAACCGGGATGCGCACGGCGATCTCGCGGTGGCGCGACCAGGGCCAGACAATCACCCGATCGCTCGCCAGCAGACGCGACAGGTTCTCGCCCAGCACGCGCTGCACCTCCTGGTCGAGCGGCGCGCCCCAGCTGTGCCGCGCATCGACACGCAGCTGGTTTGCCGCCTCGCGCGAAACCATCTCGTTGCGGTCGAGATAGGCCGGGATGGCCACGGGACCGAGGCCGACCGCAATGCCCGACGCTTCGAGCCGGGTCGGTGGGACCGTGGAATCGAGCACGTAGGTCGGCGCGGGCGGCGGCGTGCCGGGGCCGATGTTCACGCATGCGGATACGCCGATCATCAAAAGCAGCAGCGCCCAGCGCCGGACTCGACCGAGGGGCAAGTGCGCGTTCACGGTTTCGCCTCCTCGCCGGGCCGGCCGCGGATGAGCGCGTCGGGCCGCTTCTCCAGCTCCGTCGCCAGCAGTCGAATCGATCGCGCGGCGGCGCTCAGCTCCTTCAAGGCGGTGTTGAGCTCGTAGATCAAGGGGGAGGTCTCGCTCGTGAGGTTCTCGATGTTGCGCAGCGTCTGCTGTGCGCCGACGAGCGTGTTGTCCCCGCTCTCGGCAATGCGGTTGATGGCATCGGCGACGGTGTTCACGCGTTTCTCGGCCGCGGCAGCAGTAATGCGCACCTGCTCGAGCGTCAGCGTGCCTTCGGCCAGCGTTCGCTTCGCCGCCGCAGCGGTGCTGTCGAAGGTCGAGGTGACGCGCGGCAGGCTTTTCTCGACCTGCACCAGGGCACCAGTCGCGGCGGCGAGCATGTCGCGCACGTTGCGCCGGTCCTTTTCAGCGGGCGACCCCAGCACGTCGTTCAGGTTCTCCAGCACTACACGCAAGTCGGTCGCGATCTCCCGGATCGGGAGTCCCGTCAGAAATTCCTCCAGCTCCTGGGTCCTCGACGGCAGCGTAGGAATCTCCCACCACCCGGGCGGTGCACCATGCCGGTCGATAGGTGTATCGGGCTCGAAGTCGAGCTGGACCCGCTGTTGCCCGGTCACGAAGCTGATCACTTCGAGACGCGCGCGCAGGCCGAATTGGTCGACGACTTCCTGTCTCATGACTTCGATCTCGGGATCGGCCGCGCCGCGCTCTTTTCTCCCCAGGATCTCGACGCGCTCGGTGAGCCTGCCCTCCACGGGAAAGACGAAGAGCTTCGCCTTCGGATCGTAGGCCGCACGGATGTTCGTTACCTCTCCCACCTTCACCCCGCGAAAGGTGATCGGGGCACCCAGCTGCAGACCCGTGACACCCGCATCGAAATTGAAGATGACCGGCGTCGCCCTGCCTGCATGCAGGATCGGGGTCAGGAAAATCAGGCCCAGCGCGACCAGGGCCAGCGCACCGAGAATGAAGGCGCCGATGAAGGCTGGGTTGCTCTTGGTTTTCACGGTCGGGATTGTGCCACGGGCGACGCGGCATGCGCAGCCTCGCTGGCGGGCTCCTCACCGCGGGTGAGGAAGCGGCGCACGCGTGGGTCCTCGCACTCCTCGCACCAGCACTTTGGGATCGCCGGCCGCGATCATCGTCTTCGTCTCGGCGTCGAGAAACACCGAATTGGTGCCGATCGCGAAGATGCTGGGCAGCTCGTGGGTGACCATCACTACGGTCGCGCCGAGGCTGTCACGCAGCTCGAGGATGAGATCGTCCAGCAGGCGCGAGCTGATCG
The DNA here is from genome assembly GCA_963734295.1 of uncultured beta proteobacterium. GTDB lineage: Bacteria > Pseudomonadota > Gammaproteobacteria > Burkholderiales > JAEUMW01 > JAEUMW01. Next base: position 642,883 of record CAVTGS010000012.1, read on the forward strand.
GGTCGAGGCCGGCGGAGGGCTCGTCGAAGAACAGCGCTTCCGGATCGAGCGCCATTGCACGGGCGAGCCCCGCGCGCTTGCGCATGCCACCGCTGATCTCCGACGGATAGAAGTCCTCGAAACCCGCCAGCCCGACCAGCGCGAGCTTGAGGCTGACGAGCTCGCGGATCTCGGCCGCCGAGAGCTTCGTGAACTGCTCCAGCGCCAGGGCCACGTTCTCGGCGAGCGTCATCGAGCTCCACAGCGCACCGCTCTGGTAGAGGGCGCCGAAGCGGCGGATCAACTGCTGGCGGGCGTCTTCATCGAGATCCCACAGGCTCGTGCCGTCGACCATCACTTTGCCCTCCTGTGGCGGCACGAGGCCGATCAGCGAGCGCATCACCGTGCTCTTGCCGCAGCCGCTGCCGCCCATGATGATGAAGATGTCGCCGCGGCGAATGGTGAAGTCGAGATTGCGCTGGATCACCCGTTCGCCGTAGCCGACCGTGACCCCACTTACCACGATGTGGTCGCGCAGAGGGGCAGCGGCAACGGGCGTCGGCGCTGACATCACCAGCCGAGCGTGTCGTAGATGACGGTGATGATCGCGTTCGCGACGACGATCAGCACCAGGCTCGTCACCACCGCGGAAGTGGTCACGATGCCCACCGCCTCGGCGCTGCGCCCGCACTGCATCCCGCGCAGGCAGCCCGCCATCGCGACCAGCACTCCGTACACGGCGGCCTTGATGAGCCCCTTGACGAAGAAGACCAGATTGAGCGCGCCCAGGGTCTGGGCAATGTAGCCCTCCCACGAGAGGTCGAGCAGCGTAACGCCGACGAATGCTCCGCCCAGGATACCGAGGAAGCTCGCATAGAGCGCGAGCAGCGGCGTCATCACGAAGAGCGCCAGGATACGCGGCAGGACCAGGAACTCGACCGCGGCGAGGCCGGTGGTGCGCAGGGCATCGATCTCCTCGTTCACCTGCATGGTGCCGATCTGCGCCGCGAACGAAGCGCCTGCCCGCCCCGCCATGATGATGCCGGTCATGAGCGCACCCATCTCCAGCACCATCGCGATGGCGACCAGGTTCGCGACGAAGATCTGCGCGCCGAACGCGGTGAGCTGGATCGCGCCCAAGAAGGCCAGAATCATTCCGGTGAGGAAACTGATGAGCGAAACGATCGGCAGCGCACCGGGGCCGCAGTCGGCGAAGTTCGTGATGAAGTCGGCGCGGCGAAAGCGCGCACGTCCGGTCGCGAAGCGCACGAGGGCGATGGCGACCTCGCCGACGAAGGTGAAGACTTCCCCCAGCGAGCTCGCGAAATCGATGGCCGCCATGCCGACGCGCCCGAGGATTCCGAGCCGGACGTCCGCCGTCCCGGCGGCCGAGCGCGCCGGGACGGCGCGGGCGAGGCGGAAGACGCGCTGCGCTCCATCCGGCAGACCCGAGGTGTCGAATGCGGCGCCGAGGCGGGCCGCCACCGCTTCCACCTGGCCGATGAAGACGACGAGGGCGCTGTCCCAGCTGGTGATGCCGCTGGTCTCGAAGGCGACGCGTTTCTTCGGCTCTGCGGTTGCGAGGCGCGCCTCGACCTCGCCCGGCGCGGGAAGCCGCTGCGCCTTGGTCCAGGGTCCGGCGAGCACCAGCACGAGCGCGTCTGCGCCCGCATCCTTGAAGCCAAGCTCGAGCGCACCCGCGGCTGCGTCCTGCCCCGCGCTTCCGGCTGCAGCAGGCGACGCGGTCACAGACGATTCGCGCATTGCTCCCAGCCGCTATTCGGGCAACACATTCAGCACCTACATCAGGACCAGCACCGCGTGCGGATCGCCGAGCGGCCCGCACTTCCGGTAGATCTCGGCGATCTCGCCAGAGCGATACAGGCGCGCGAGCACGCAATTCGTCGCGAGATGAAAACCCGCGTCGCCCCGCTTCAGCATGAGGGCATAGGGCTCGTAGGAGAACTGGTCCTCCGAGAGCATCCACTCGAGCGGATCCTTCGCTTTCAGCGTCCCTTCGGCCGCTTGGGCGTGGCGGGGAGTCGACGCGACGATGGCGAACGCCAGCGTGCACGCGGCCACGGCCGCGATTAATCCGTTCTTCAAGCGAGGACTCCTTGCTGCGCAATGCGAAACGTCCGGCGCGAAGTCTATCAGAGGCGGATCGAGGAGGTCGGGCGACGTGCTCTTACCTTACGTCAGGTTGTGGACGGCCATCGCAGTCTCCGGGTGATCACTCCGTCGTCATGTGCGCCGCAGCGGCGGCCAGCCAGCCGTCGAGCTCGAAGTCGCTGCTGACCGAGCCGTCAGGGTTCCACAGGAGCAGGTCGGTGGCGGTGGGCGTTTCGCTCACCGGGGCGCGCGGGATCGTTCCCAGCGCGAGTCGCCCTGCCCCGCCGCCCTCGGCCAGGCGCCGCACCGATGCGACGAGCTCGTGCCCTACCAGCGGAATCTGCGTATTGAGCACGCCGAGTCGATCGGCGGCAAGCTGCACGCGAAATGCGCTCACGGCCGTGCCGCGCCCGAACAGATTGGCCTCGTCGAACACCGCCACCGCCAGCGACGAATCGAACGACAGCCCGCGCCGTGAGAGGTGCGTGTTGCCGACCAGCGCCCAGACATCGTCGACCACTACCACGGTGGAGGCCATGCGCACGTGCGAGAAGGGCCCGGCGCCCGGCGAGAAAATCGCGATGCGGTCGCCAGCGGCGTCGAGCAGCCGCGAGAGCGCCTGGTGCCAGCGGTCATTGCGCACCCAGGCAAGCGGCGGCGGCGTGCCGGGCAGCAACTCGGCAGCAGATCGAGGATGCTGGCACCTAAGGGCATGGACCCTCCATGCTGCCGCAGCAGTTGATCGCAGCCCGGCGCTACTGGCCGAGTCGCGGCGGCCGAAGCTACCCCTCTCGCGCAACACGGTCAATCAGACTTTAGGCCGACGACATCTTGCGGTAATGCAGCATGGCGGGGGCGATCCGCAGGGGGATCGGGCAGCGGAGGCGAACACGGATCGCGCATGTTGACGCGGGCGCTGTATACGGTGCGCTTCACTGCGCACGCGCCGAGGCGCCACATTGCGCGACCCATCCCGCAAAGCCGCCGTCGCGCCCGCGTGGGAACAATCAGTGGTTCCCAACGCTCCATCCGCGCAAGGCGGCGTCGATCTCCGGCAGCTTGACTGTCCACTGCCCTTCGAGCGCGGTGGCGCGCAGCGCTCGCAACTCGGCGTGGAGCGCGTCGCTGCGCTCGCCGCGACCGGCCCGGGCGAGCAGCCTGCCGCAGGCGCTCATGAACTCGGCCCAGGGGAAGGGCTCTTGGCGGGTGTAATGGATGATGGCTTCGGCGTAGCGAAGCGCCGGGTCCCACTCACGCGCTGCGAGCGATGCCGTGATCGCGGCATCGTAGAAATAGAGATGTGCGTGGCTGACGCACCCCGCGGCGAGCAGCGCCTCGCCCTCGGCGAGTGCCCAGCGGCGGCGATCCGGGTCGTCGGTCGTCTGCGCGATGAAGCCGAGCACGGTCGGACCGATGTACTGGGGTCCCGTAACCCGCGTCAGCGCCCATGCGGCATCGAGGAGCTCGGCCGCCTCCGCGAATTCCCCCAGGCCATGTGCGGCAAGGCCGATCTGCGCCAGAGCCTCGGCCTCGAATCGTTGCGCACCCAGGCGCCGTGCGAGCTCCAGGGAACGCTCGGCTTCGACACGAGAGAGCGCCCATGCACCGCGCATGTGCTGGAAGGCGCTCAGGATGTCGCGCGCGAGCATTTCCGCACGCAGGTCGCCGATGCGTGCGGCGAGGTCGAGCGCGGCGTGGCAGTGCTTGGTCACCGCGTCGGGGTCGGCGAGATAGAGGTCGAGGACCGCGAGCATGGGCAGGTTGGCGAGCTCGATGCGGACGAAGCCGTGCTCGCGAGCAAGCGCGACGCAGCGCCTGAAATGCTCGTGGGCCGAGCGCATGCGCCCCTCCTGGTAGAAGGCGTCGCCCAGCCCGCCGAGCGCACGCGCCTCTGCGAGCGCCGAGCCCGCACGCCGGGCGTAGTCCAGCGCCTGCTCGTGGGCGCGTCGACACGCTTCCACGTCGCCCTGCGGAAAGTGGACGTTGCCGCGCAGGAAATGGATCTCGGCCAGCGCTTCGGCATCGTCGATCTCAACAGCCGCGGCTTCCGCCTCGGCCAACGCCGCGAGCGCCTCGCCGTAGCGATCGAGGACGCGCAGTCCAGCGGCGACACCGATGAATGCATGGCACCGCTCGCGCGCGCCGTCGGCACACTCGATCGCCTGGCGGAACGCCTCGACCGAGTCGCCCGTGCGGCCAAGCTCGCGCAGGATGTCGCCGCGCAGGCAGGCCAGGCCGTGCTGCAGCGGACGCTCATCGGCGAGGGCGAGCCCGCGCTCCGCGAGAGCGAGCGCCCGTTCGTAACGAAACTGCCCGGCCTCTGTCTTCGCGGCGCGGACGTAGGCGGCCGCAGCGCCGGGATCGCATGCCGCGTCGAGATGCTCCGCTGCGAGCGTGGCGTCGTCCCCGGCGTACCAGGTCGCCGCCTGCCGATGAAGCGCCTGGCGCTTCGACTTCAGCACCGATGCATAGACCGCCTCGTGGATCAGGGCGTGAGCAAAAAGCCAGGCGTCGCCCTCCGGGCGTACCAGCGCCTGCTCGGTGAGCTTCGTGCACGCATACTCGGGGTCGGCGACGAGCTCGCGCAGGGCAGCGAGCGCGAACCTCTGACCGAGCACGGCAGCCGCCTGAACCGCCTGCCGGTCGACAGGATCGAGCCGGTCGAGGCGCGCCAGCACCAGGCTCTGGATCGAACCGGGCAGCGCTCCACGCTCTTGGCCTGCGCGCAACAGCTGGTCGAGGAACAAGGGATTGCCTTCCGCCCGGGCGACGCACGCTTGCACGAAACCCTGATCGTGGGCGCCGTAGTGGCTCGCCAGCAGGGCCGCCTCAGCGTCGCTCAGGGGGCCGAGGTCGATGGTGGTGAGCGCCGTCCCCCCGGTGGCGGCGCGCCAGCCGGCGCCGATTGGATCGTTCTCCGGGCGAGTGATGAGCAGCAATATGACGGGGAACGCACGCATGGCGGCCGCGAGGCGCGCCAGATGATCGAGCACCCCGGCGTCGGCCCAGTGGATGTCTTCGACGACGATCAACCGCGGCTGCCGTGCGCTCCGCGCACGCATGAGCGCGTCGAGCAGCGCCTGCCGGCCGCCGGTGCGGGCGGTATTGTCCATCGCCTGCAGCGCGTGCTGCGCATCCGTCGTCTGCGGCAGATCCAGGAAGTCGTTCAAAAAGACCACGAGATCCTGCCCGATCCACCCCTCGGCCAGCGCTGCCTGCGCTGCGGTGTGGCGCGCCGACATCGGTGCGTCCGGTCCGAGATCGACCAGGTCGCGTACGAGCACGTCGATCGGCCCTCCAGCACCCCCGCCGAAATCGAGCACCAGCGTCTTGTGGCAGGCGAAGCCCTGCTCGCGCGCGATCCCCGCACACGCCTCGAGCAAGCGGCTCTTGCCGATGCCCGCGTCGCCGCGCACCACCACCACATGGCCGCTGCGCCCCGCGAAGCAGTCGCGGACGATGCCCTCGAACTGGCGCAGCTCCGCTTGCCTGCCTACGAAGGGTACCGACCGGCGCTGCTCCCACGGGTCGGTCATGCGCCGAGCGCGCCACAGCTTGAGGGGTCTCGACATGGCCGGCATCGCAACTTCCGCGACCTCGTCCGCCTCGAGGCGATCGGCGAGCGCCTGCCGTACCCGGTGCGACAGCCACAGCTCGCCCGGCGCGGCTGCCTCCGCGATGCGTCCGGCAACGCTCACCGGCTCGCCGCTGACCGCCAGGCCGTCCGCGTCCTGAGTCACCACCAGCGTGCCGCTCGCGACCCCGAGGTGGACGCCGATGCCGGCCGTCCCAGACACCTCGTCGCGGATCGCGAGTGCAGCGCGCACGGCGCGCTCCGCATCGTTGCCGTGCGCCACCGGCACACCGAAGACGGCCATGACCCGGGAGCCGACGTGGCTCAGGACGGTACCGCCGGAACGGGCCACGCAGGCCCCTACCCTGTCGCGCCAGGCGGAGAGCAGCGCGTGCATTTCCTCGGGGTCGGTCGTGCCCGCGCTGGCGTCGGCGAGCTCGGCGACGAGCACCGTCGCCTGACGCAGCTCCGGTCCGCCCAGCGTCGGCGTAGCTGCCTGGGAAGGCGCGGAAGCGCCGGGAACCTGCTCCGCCGCCGCGGCGAGAGAGCCAGACACGGCCAGCGGTGGTGCGCGGCGCTCGCGCAGGATGCGTCGGTACAGATCCTCCGTCGTCGCTTCGGGCGAGATGCCCAGCTCGCGCTGCAGGATCGCCCGGCACAGCCGGTATTGCTTCAGCGCCGCGGCTTGGCGGCCCTGGCGATCGTACAGCGTCATCAGCCGGCGGTGCGCGTCCTCGCGCAGCGAATCGAGCGCGAGCAACCGGGTCGTGGTCTCCGTCGCACGCGCGAGCTGCCCGGCTCGCTCCTGGCTCTCGGCGAGCCGAGCGAGCAGCGCGAGGGCCTGTTGGCGCCAGCGCTCGCGCTCGACCGAGAGCCACTCGTCGAACGCCGGTGCGCCAGCCTGGAAGCCCTCCAGCAAGTCGCCCCGGTAGAGCGCTGCCGCCCGCTCCAGGGCAACCGTCGAACCCTCCGCGAGCGCCGCAGAGTAATCGCGCACGTCGCACGTGAAAGCAGATGGAGACAAGGCAACCGTTGCGCCGTCGACCAGCAGCAGGTCGCCGTCGAGGCACTTGCGCAGGCCGGACAACGCCTGCCGCAGGCTCGTCCTGGCTTGCTCCTCGCCGCTCTCTCCCCACAGCAGGTCGGCGAGCTTGCCCCGCGGCTGCGGCCGCGCGCCGGACACGGCGAGGTATGCGATGAGCGCCCGCGCCTTGCGTCCTGGCAACACGATCTCCTCCGCCGCGTCAGCGATGAGAGCAAAGCCGCCGAAGAGTTCGAGACGCAGCCTAGCCACGGACAGTTGCCACTTTCACGCTTTCTTCACGCTGGTGCTCACGGCAGCTTGACGGCACCTGCCTACGATGCATCCGGAAATAACAAGACACGATCCAAATGACCCATCGAACGAGAGGACTCTGCCATGACACTCACCGACTGCCGGGACAACCCCGTCTCCACCCATAATCGTACCGCCGTCGAACGGCTCGAAGCGGCAACCGAGCTCTTGCACGGCTATTTCGGCGACCCGCTCGGCGCGATCGACCGCGCGCTCGCCGAAGATCCGGAGTTCGTGATGGGCCACGCGTTTCGCGCGGGCCTCCTGATCACCGCTGCCGACGGCGCGGTGAAGCCCCTGCTTCGCGAAAGCGTCGAGGCGGGCGCAGCGCTGGCCCACCGCGCGAACGATCGCGAGCGCCGCCACCTCGCTGCGGCACGCGCCTGGCTCGATGGCGATTTTGCCGGTTCGATCCAGCGCTACGGCGACATCGTCGTCGCACTATCCGCGCGACAGCTTTGCGCTGCAGGTCGCCCACATCGGCGATTTCCTGCTCGGCCATTCGACCATGCTGCGGGATCGTGTCGCCCAGGTGCTGCCCGCCTGGGACGAAAACGTCCCCGGGTACGGCTATGTGCTTGGCATGCACGCGTTCGGCCTCGAGGAAACCAACCTCTTCGGTGCCGCGGAAGAGACCGGTCGCCGCGCCCTGGCCATCGATCCGCGCGACCCCTGGGCGATTCACGCGGTGGCGCACGTGATGGAGATGCAGGGGCGGCAGGAAGACGGTATCGCGTGGCTCGCGTCGCGCACCCGCGACTGGGCGGAAGACAACATGTTCGCCGTGCACAATTGGTGGCACCTCGCGCTGTTCCATCTCGACCTCGGCCAGATCGAGCGGGTGCTCGAATTGTACGACACGCATATCCGCGGCAACCGTTCCGACGTGGTGCTGGACCTGATCGACGCCTCGGCGATGCTGTGGCGGTTGCACCTGCGCGGCGTCGACGTGGGCGGACGCTGGGCCGAGATCGCCGACACTTGGGAGCGTCGGGGCGGCGACGGCTACTATGCCTTCAACGACGTGCACGCCCTGATGGCCTTCGTGGCGGAGGAGCGGCACGAGCGCCATCGACCACATGCTCGACGCAGTTGCGTACGGCGGCCCGCGGCAGCGGCACCAACGCCATGATGTCGCGCGAGGTCGGTCTGCCGGTCGCCGAGGCGCTGGTCGCGTTCGGTCGCGGCGACTACAGTCGGGTCATCGAATCGCTCATGCCGGTGCGCCACATCGCCCAGCGTTTCGGTGGCAGCAACGCCCAGCGCGACCTTCTGCATCTCACGCTGCTGGAGGCCGCGCTCCGCAGCGGGCGGACCGAGCTGGCCCGTGCGCTCGCGGCGGAGCGCACGGCGCTCAAGCCGGCAAGCCCGACTGCGCGCAGGCTGATGGCACGCGCTCTTGAACTTGGCGGAGCAAGCGACGCCGCCTGGGCTCGCCCGAGTAGCGCGATGGCGGCTTGAGGACAGCGCGTTCAGCGAGCCTGACCGAAGAAGCCCGGCACGATCTGCGGTACGGGAAACGTCATGCGGAAATCCCGTACCGCGATCACCGCAATGGGCTTCATCCGTGCGATATCGGGGAAGCACGCTGCTGCCGCGTGTACGTCGCGTGCGCGGCACAGTCGGCCCGTACCGACAGCTTTGGGACGAGTGATCAGCAGATCGCCGCGCCTCTCCTGCCCCACGGCGAGCGGCAGCAGCGCCGAGACGAAGGGGAAGCGTGGACCGAAGGGTGCAAGCCGCGCGGTGAAGATCTCGCGTCCTTCGAGGTTAACGCCGAAGCGCTCGCTGCCGTCCGCAGCCTGCACGCGCTCGACGGCTGCCAGCTGCTTCGGGATCCCCCAGTTCTCGATGCCGTTCGCCACGCTGTCGGCGGTGCTTACGTAGATCTTCGAGATCGAGAAGACGCTGCGGCCGGCGAGCTTCATCCGGCCGGGCATGAACAGTAGTTCGCGGTACGGGCCGACGTCGCTCTGGCGATAGTCGATCAGCATGACAGCGCCCAGCGTCGAGCCCAGCGCAGTTCTTTGCCAGTCGGCCAGGAAGCCGCTACGCTCGACGAACGCGCGCGGAAACCTGAACAGCCAGATGTAGCCGTCGCCGGTAAGGTGCCAGGGAGGAGGAGCCAAAATCACCATCGAATCTTCCGCGCGTCCTCGTAATGGGGACTGCTGCGACTTGGACGACGCTCCTTGCGGCGTAGCCCCCGGTGGTGATCGTAGTCGAACTCGAGCTGCGGCACGACGTGCCGTGCGAGGCCCGCCTGCGCATCCAGTTTGCGGCACCGCCCGCCATACCTGCTGGAAGGCGGCAGCAGGTTGCCACTGTGAGCGCAGCGCGGCGTAGAACGTGCCGTAGAACAGCTCGGCCAGTGCGGAATCGCAGGTATCCTGGAACCAGACCAGACCCCGCGGTCGAAGCCGGCAGCCTCGATCGACCAGCCGAGGATCGCGTCCTGGATGCCGTTGCTCGCGGTAGCGCAGCTTTGCTACGCCGGGGCGGAGGAACGACCGACTCCGCCGCTTCGGGTCGATTGCCACGGCGCGAAGGGATTCGCCACATCCCTGACGGCGGGCTCGAGGTTGGGATGATGGCGGAGAATGACTTCCGTCATCCCCGTGTTGCGAATCCATTCGAGGCCGGCCCGGGTGTATACGTCTTCGGTGTAGTCGCTGGTGAAGTAGCGATCGCTTTTCAGGCGGCGTGACGCCATCAGGATGAAGATGCGGAAGGCCGTGTCGCTGAAACCGAATCCGGCCGGAAGCGGTTCGCAGAACATGCCGACCAGCGTGTCGACGGCTTCCAGGTCGCCGCCATAGAGCGCTTCCAGCTCACCCGCGAGGTCTGGTCGTACGCCGGCGAGCTCGTGCCAGGACGTCACCGGTTTCTTGCGGAGCTGTCGCCGGAACTCGTTGTAGCGGGGCACACCGCGCTCCCGGTCGCGCAGAATGTCCACCGCGGCCAGATCGAGCACCTGCACCTGCCCGGTCTTGGCATCGGGTGGCAGCGTAAGCTCTCGCAGGAACCCGGGATAATTCCTGATGGTGATTGCACCTGGATGCGCGATACCGAAACTGTAGATCGCGTCGTCCATGGTGGCGCCGTCCGCGAGCGGTGCCCGCGACTTCTCGAACGCTATGTCCGGGAGCGGATACGACTTGATCGCATCACCGGTGACGTACCGCCTGATCTCCACGGCATCGGGCATCAGAGGATGCAGCCGATACACGGTGGTGAATTCTTCGGTGAGGCAGTAGGGAGCGCCGTGATGATCGGTCCCCGAGAGCGGTGCGCCGGTGAGCACCTCCTTGACAAAGTTGTCGGGAAGAAAACCCGCGATCTTGCGGGCGAGCCCCTCCCCGAACCAGTGTCCGAGCAGCCCCATCCAGTTGGCCTCCAGCCCAGGCTTGATCGCCGGGTGTCCGAGAATCCCCGGGGTCCATTCCACAGTGTGGATCTTGGCCATGACCGCGCAGTTGACCAGCCTCGCCTTCTCGAAGATCTGATCGTCGGTGAGTCCCGGAACATGCGCCGCCAGATGCTGGCAGATTGCGTTGTGCTCCTTGACAAACAAGGTATGCAGGATCTCCAGCCCGAGCCATGAGTTGGACGTGAACCCACTCACGACTCCATCGCTGGCCAGGAAAGGCAAGAGTCCTTCGCCGGTCAGGTAAAGGCGGCCCGCGGGACAGACTCGGCCGGTGCCCGGATCGCTGCGCAGACTTAGCGTTTCGGCGTCGGTCTCGCCGTAAACCTGGGATCCGTCCCACCACTGCGGGTTCTTGTTGCGATAGGCCGGATAGGCCCCGTCGAGAGGCGTCAACTGATCGGAATCGGGTTTGGTCCTGGGCACCACCATTTCGTTCATCGGCCAGTCGCCAGCGCGAGGCAGTCGGAAGCTCTTGCCGGCGTCGAGATCCTCGTTCTCGTGGGCGAACCAGTCGTGGACCTGAAACTGGATCCAGGCGGCCGCGAGAAGATTCAAGCTGGTAGCAGGAATGAACTTCTCCCGAGCCATCAGCTTCTGGCTCACGAGGAGCGGATCCGGCGTCAGCAGCTTCGATACTTCCGTCGCCGTCATAGTGCGCGGCACATTGCGCCCGAAACGCGAGCCGCGGCAGCCCATGGCCGGATACCGAAGATCGTTCCGTGTCCCGTTCGGCGCACGCATGATCAGCGCTGCCGGCATGGCATGAAACGGGCAGCCGGGCTTCGGGCGCGAGAGATCGCCGTCCGTATCGTGGAGATTGTGCCGCCGCAACTCCACACGCAGTGCCGCTAGATTGGCGACGCCCAGCCACTTGGGGAGGCAGTGCCAGTCGACATACCGGTTGACGAGGCGGAAGGTGCGAACCAACAGTCCGTCGAATAACCTGGCGAGGATGCCGCTTTCCGGGGAGTAGACTTGCTCGCTCATTTTGATTCAACGCTCGATAAGGTGGATGTTGCGGGCAGTGCATTCGAAGGGTCATCCCGCGTATCCAATTATCGGCATGCGCGCGCACTGGCGAAATCAGACGGAAGGACTAGGCCGCCTTGAGCACCATCGTGAGCGGTGGTCCGCGGCGGCCCCTGAGTGCCAGGGGGGCGGAGTCAAGGTCACCATCGAATGCTTCCGCGCGTCCCCGTAATGTGGGCTGCTGCGACTTGGACGACGCTTATTGCCGCCGCCGATCAAACGCCTCGAGTCTGCTCGTAGTGGGGGAGACGAGCGGAACTCAAGCCACCGCGGCCTCCGGCTCGACAGCTTCATGCACGTGCTCGTCGACGGTGCGCACCGGGCGAGTGGCCATCGCGAGACAGAAGCGCAGGTCGCGGCCCCCACCGAGGTTTCGCCACTCGTGCAGTTGCAAACCGGCCCGACGCACCACTTCGACCAGCTCGTGCTCGTACGTCACGCGCCCGAAGTGAATGGTGGTCACGCGGTGCAGCATGGGCTTCACCTTCTCCATCACCGGAGCCCGCTTCGTGTGAATGGTCTGCGTGAAGTAGAACCGCCCGTTAGGGGAGAGCATGTGCGCGGCGTGGCGCAGCGCGCCCACCGGATCAGGCAGCAGCATGAAGCTCGCGCTGAAATAGACCGCGTCGTAGGGTCCGCCGTGGTGATCGTAGATAGACTCGAGCTTTGGCACGACGTGTCGCGCGAGGCCGGCCTTTGCAACCAGTTTGCGGCACCGCCGGAGGTAGACGGGGTCGATGTCGACGCCCACGACGTGGAGGTTGCGCTGCCTCACGAGGTCGGCATTGCGCACCAGCGCGCCGCCGGTTCCGATTCCCACGTCCAGCAGCCGCGCCCCGCGCGGCAGGCGCTCGAGCACCTCGCGGTACCAGCCGACGGTGAGTCCTACGAAGGTTTGATCGTAAAGCCAGGCACGCATGGCATCCCTTTCGATGCGGTAGCGGAAAGCGGATGTCCCTCCTTCAAGGAAGGGTGCAAACGCCTCATCTCATGAGAGAGCCGACAGTACCGCTACGCCAGCCGGTGGTCAATGACACGTCACGCGGGCGAAACCTTGATCGGAGCAGGGTTTGCGGGGCAGGCGGATCTCTTGGAGCGTACGGCGCCGCTCAGCCGCCGATCCCCACCGTGGCGAGCAGCGACTTAACCCCATTCCAGCCGATCTGCACGCCGATGCAGAGCACGATGAAGGCCGACAACCGCACCATCACGATCATGCCGGTGTGCCCGATCCACTGGCCGACCCGCGCGGCGTACCGATAGGTCAACAGGATCGACACGGCCACGATGCCGGTGCCGATGAGCGCGGCGACGATCTGGATCATCACGCGCTCCACCGTGTGGGCGTGGTTGGCGCCGACGGTGATCGCGACGGAAATCGCCCCCGGATCGACGGTCAGCGGCAAGGTCAACGGATAGAAAGCGCGCGCGAGCGCCGTGACCTTGGCATGATCCGTATCGGGAGCCGGTGCGACCGGAGCGGGGTCGGTGCTGCCGAGCATGTTCCAGCCAAGGGCGCAAACGACCGCACCGCCCGCGATCTGCACCACCGGTATCGAAAGGTCGAAGAGGCGCAGGACCAGCGAGCCGAACAGCATCGACCCGAATAGGAGCACGAATGAATAGAAGCGTGATCCGCCACGCGAGGTCGGCACGAGTTGCTGCGTCGCAGCCTCGCGTCATGTGCAGGAACAGCGCCGCGTCGCCCACGGGATTCACCACCGGCAGGACTGCGCCGACGATCAGCAGGATTGCGCTGCTTAGTTGGGCGAAGTCGGTCCAGAGCATGGTGGGGGGTAGCGCTTTTGTTAGGCCAGCGCAAGCCGCGCTGGCCGGCGGGCTGCTCAGAGGCGAACAAGAACCTCGAGCGCCGGTTTCGGCGAAGGGCCGACGGTATCGTTTCGACGACCGCGGGTCAATGAGGCGTCAGAGGCGGCCGAGAACTGCGGTGCCGCGGTGCTTGCGGTTCGACCCCGCACGGCCGCCTGCTACTCATCAAGGGCGACGCCCGTGACCCGCGAGCCCCGGTTCTGCGAGAATCGAGTGCAGAGTGCTTCCCCGCGGAGGTCAAGATGAACGTCGAAGTTGCTGCCCCGGACAACGATGGTGCGCCATTTCCGGCAGATCCTGCTGTGGCCGCTGCAGCTCATGCCCATCCAGGAGAACGCGCAGATCCAGAAGCACTGGGAGGTACTGGAGAACGCCGGACCGGGCAACCCCTGGCGTGAGCTTTCTTCCGAGTTCACCGGAGATCAGTCGACCTTTCAGAGACGCCACTACAACGAGTTCGTGACCTTTCTCCCGCACGTGCAGCGCTTTCTCTACGGCGAGGGGTTTGCCCGCGGCAAGGGTGGCTGGCATTCGGAGTCCCCGGTGCGCGTGTTTCGCCGACGCGACATCGCCAAAGCGAAGGTCACTCACGGCCGTGACAGGCAGCCGGTGAATTTCGAAGTCGGCCACGTCGAGCTCTACTTCTTCTATGACATAGATGTCGTGCTGCTCGCCGTGGAGCTCTTCGCCGACAACCTGAGCCTCGACGACGTCCAGCAAACCCTCTACCGCTTCGGGCGCGCCTATCCGCTGGACTGGGATCCCGACGGCACCGGTAGCCACTGCGTCGACAAGATCGAATGGTTGTCTGCGGATGGGCAGGTTCTCTCATCCTCCGACTATGAAACGGAGGAGAAGTACCTGGCATTCGTCTCCCAGTACCGCTCACCGTACATCGCCGCGCACTGGGAATTCCTGCTGAAGCCGCTGGCACTGCACTACTCCGGGGAACCGGGGCTCATACGATATCGGCAGATCGAATTCCACCGCATGCCTCTCATGGCCTACATCGCGCTGGACGATCCTCACGTTCTGACGCGGGCCGACTTCATTCGCATGGGATTGGCCACGCCGCCGGGCGAGCACGGCGTCCTTCCCTACTCCGAGCGCTACCTGCTGCGGTTCGAACGGCGCTACTGCTATGACCGCAGTTGGTCCACCGAGGTCGACGGGCTGAATACCCGTTTCGTATGCAGCGGGCCGATCCTGATCGCGGTCGGCAGCGCCCGGGAAGCCAATGTTCGTCGATCCTGCAGACCGGCATGCTCGGCCAGTTCCGGCACCAGTATTTCCTGCTTTTTCTGATCGCGCACTTCCATCGCGCGGCGCTGCTGATGCTCTCCGACCGTCTGGTGATCGCATTGAACAAGCTGGACATCCACAATGCGGACAGCGTGCGGCAGTTCAAGCGCCTCATCCGGCAGACCTTCGAGATCTTCCTGCGCTTCACTCACCGATACTGGTTTCACGATGTCTCCGATCAGGCGCAGGCCCGGGAGCTTTTTCACATGTGCGCCGAGAACCTCGGTACCGAGAATCTCTACAACGAGGTACGCGAAGAGATCGAGGACATGAGCAGCTATCTCGACAGCGACACGCTGCGCCGCCAGTCGAACTCGATGGTGCGCCTGACCGTCGCCACCATCTTCGGCATGATCGCCACCGTTATCACGGGGTTCCTGGGGATGAACCTGATCGCCGAAGCGGACGCGACGTGGACCATGAAGATGCTCTACTTCCTGCTCGTGGCGGTGCCTTCGGTCATGCTCGCTTTCTACGTGATCCTCAAGTCGAAACGCCTCTCGGACTTCCTGGACGCGCTCTCGGACGAACGCATGTCGCTTCGATCGAAGACCGTGGCAGCGGAGAACATCTTCCGCAAGCGAACGAGGCCGGTACGGTGAGAAACCAGACCTTCTGCCACCACTCGAACGCATGAGTATTCAGGGCGATCAGCGGTTCACCTCCCACTCTTCCGAGGGCAGGACCGGTTTCAGCGGGGCGTCGTAGCGGACGAGGCTGCCGCGCAGCCGCCGCGCCCGCGCCGCTTCCCTAGCATCCGCTTCCGGCAAGGGCGAGGAGATTTCGCCGATGACGCGACCGCGGGAGGTCACACGGATGCGCTCCCCGCGCTCGACCCGAGCGAGATACTCTGGCAGGTGCTGGCGCAGGGTGGTGACGTTGACTTCGACCATGGCAGGCTCTGCAGTGTACATTTAGACTGTACGTAGAGAGAGCGCGACTGTCAATGCGAGGCGGCTTGTGTAGGGACCGCGCGTCTTGATACCGGCAGAAGTGAGCCACGGACGCGCCTCAGATCGGGTGCTGTCAGAGTCGCGCAGAAATGAAGTGTCACGTCTTGCCTTTCTCGTCCAGCCTCGATGAGACGGTGGCGCCGCACTGCAGGACGTGATGAATGGAACACTCTGACCCCATCGGAGTGACTTTGCTAGAAGCGGCGCCGAGCCATCGGAAACGGAATCCGCGTTCGCTGTGAGGCTAGGCGCGCCCAACAGGATGAAAGTGGGGACTGGATCGAGGCAATCTTACTGCCCTGTCCGCGCGCTGAACGTCAGAATTGATCGGCAGCTTCATTGACGTGCACCGCTCACGGCACGAAGCAGATCGTCGGCCTGCTCGGAAATGTTGCCGACGATGCCATCACCGCATTCGCGGACTCGACCTGAGCCGCACACCCCCACGTACTGTGTGAGGTAGAAGGGAAAGGGCTGAGCAGGGTTCTGAAATAGGACAACGATCGAATACACAGTGGAGTATCCAGGGTTTCGAGCGTCTTGGTCCATGGTCACGATGTTGACCTGCATTCGAGGCTTGCTTTGGTCGAACTCGATCGCAAGAGCCGATGACCTCCGGATGCCTTCCTTGACTTGAAAGACGAGCCTCTGTCCAACTACGTCTTTACTGGTGTTGTTAATCTCCACCGGCGTCTGGGCTTGCGCAGCTATCGACGCCGCTAGCAGGAATGCCGCGATAAGACCTTTCGTCATGTGATGTCCTCCCAAAGCCGAGTGACGTCCAACGTGGCGCTGCCGGGTGGCACGTCCAGTGTCTACGCGGGAGGAGGATTTGGCAGTTGTCCTCGCCACTGAATGTATTCGCGCCCTTTTGGGGTGACTTCAATCAGCTCGCCGTTGAAGATGATTAAGTTGTGACTCTCAAGGACAGAAAGAATCGTGCGTCTCTGATCCGCAGAAGGAATCAGCGGCTGCCAAAAAGTGTCGAAGGCACCGAGCGTCGTTGGAGCGGGCAAAGACGCTAGCCAATCAAGCACACGTTGCGTAGCAAGAACCAGAAAGTGGTTCAAATAGCGGTATTCCCAGAGATAAGCCCTAGCGCGTTCAGCGAACATTGCCTGTTGAAGCAGTTTTAGCGTCTCAGGCGGACCCGTGACGCCCGCAGGAAGCGGCGGCGGCGTTGGGTTAGGAAGCGTCTGTTTCTGAGAACTCGCGCCGTTACTTTCTGCAGTCGAGGGAAGCTGTGGGGCGGCCAGTTCTGCTGTGCCCCACTTCAGCAATGCAATCCGCGAAATGAGCGACCGTATCTCCGCGCCGAACATCCAAAGGAACATCACCCCTAGGACACCGACAGCTGTAGGAAAGCTAAGGATTACCTTTAGATATTCGAGAACGAGAGTCGTGATGTCCATGTTCTGAGGCAGCGAACGCTGCAGTGGAGGCACGCCGGCGATAGAACGTCCCCTGCAACGCCGGTTAGAGACCTATTTCGCGCGCCATCGCGAACCGAACTCAAATTGGCTATACGGATCGATGTCGCAGCGCATTAGGAGCGCCTCCAGCCCCGCCAACGCTTCGGCATACAGGCGAGCAAAGAACCCAACGGGAAAGACAAGTTGCCACGAGTCGCCAGTCATGGAGTGGTAGTACGGTTGATCTTTATCGGCGGACATTTCGATGCCGTACCCAGGCTGACGAAACTCGTGAACAAGAGTGTTTCGGTACGTGTAGAAAAGCTCCGCGTACCGACAAGAAGCAAGAATACATTTCTCTGACGGTTGAGCAGACGCCGCAAGCTCTGACAATAGCGGCGATTCGTTCAGTCGCAGAAATTTTCCAGGGGACCACTTTCCCAAGTGTGCCTTTGCCTTAACGCAAAGCGAGCTGGAGCTTTGGCCACTATCTTCCAGCGCCAAAGACAATTGGGGGAGGCTCACGCGGTCTCGATCTGACCAATTTGTCAGCTCGTCGATCAGGCGGAGGCTTCTTGGGCGGTGTTTGCCAACTTTTCCGAAGGCTGCACGCGCAATAGGATCGAGAGCTGTTGCGTAGATAATCTTGCGGTACATGATCGGTTGCACTGACAGAATGACGGTCTCCTGGTCCCGGAAGTACCCAACAAACTGCTCGATTGCATCGATATGAGTGCACATGACCAAGACCTAGCGGCACCCCGTTCGAGTAACACGAGGCCTACGGATACATTAGACCGTTACCCGCGCGACATCAACCGACTAAGTCACAAGGGCGAGTAAATCGCTTCAGCCCAAGGTCAAAACGTTGGCTTTCTAGCAGCCACCTTCGCGATCAAAGTTGCCGGCGATGGCGGACGAGACGTTGGCGGTGAGTGCATTTCGCCCCACGCTGGCGGCGGAGCCGCTTTTCTGAGACCTTTACGACCCTGGCGAGAAGGATTCGAACGAGCGGCGCTCTTTCGCGATGAGGTGTCGCCCGCCCTCCGCCAAGCCACGAAACCAGCCGATGAATACCGACCACGCCCCGCCCTCCCCCCTCCGCCTCGAAAGCCCCTCCGGACTCTGAGCGTCGAGCTCAACGCCAACGGCTCGCTCCGCCGCCTGGACCATGGCGACATCCTCCTCAACCTGTTCCCCGGCAACGAGCTGGAAGGCGGGCCCGCCAACATCTATCTCCGGCGCCTCGGCGACACCGTCGAAGCGATTCCGCTGCTGGGCCCGCGGAGCCCTGCTCGCGCCGCTTCCGACGGGAAGCAGCATGACGTTGGTCCGGCGAATGGCAGGGCATCCGGTTCGCGGTCGTGCTGACCCTGGCCGAGTCGGCCGCCGCCTGGTTCTGGCACGTGATGCTGGAGAACACGGGAGCAGCCGCCGTCACGGTGGACCTGATCCACGCCCAGGACCTGGGACTCGCCGCATTACGGCGCGGTGCGGCTCAACGAGTACTACGTGAGCCAGTACCTCGACCACGCGCCGCTCGCCCATCCCGAGCGGGGCTGGGTGCTGGCCTCCCGGCAGAACCAGTCCACGGGAGGCCGCAATCCGTGGTGCGTGATCGGGGCCCTCGGTCGCGGGACGAGCTTCGCCACCGACGCGCTTCAGGTCCACGGCCTCGCCACCCGCGCGGGATACCTGCCGGCAGGCGTGACGGCAGGCTTGCCCGGCACCCGCCGCCAGCACGAGCACGCCATGGCGGCGATTCAGGACGAAGCGGTGCGGCTGCAACCGGGCGCGCGGACCGAACGCGGCTTCTTCGGCTGGTTCGAGGCGCGACCATCCCGCCGCCACGTCGGATGCCGACCTCGCTTTCGTCGACCGAGCCCTGGCGTTGCCGGAGGCCAGGCCACCCGCGGAATGGCCCGCCCCCACCAGCGAGCGCGCGGCCTGCGCCAGCTTGTTCAGCACCGCCCCGCTGCTGGAAACGCTCGATCTCTCGCGAGGCCGAGATCGACGGCCTGTTCGGCACCGAGCGGCGGCATGACGAGCGCGAGGCCGACGGCCGCCTGCTGTCGTTCTTCGCGGGCGAGCGGCGCCACGTGGTCCTGAAGGCCAAGGAGCTGCAGGTGCTGCGCCCCCACGGCCACATGCTTCGCTCCGGCAGCGGTCTCACGCCGGACGAGGCCGGACTCACCTCCACCGTCTGGATGGCGGGCGTGTTCCATTCGATGGTGACGCAGGGGCATGTCAGCATCAACCGGTTCCTCTCCACGACCCACAGCTACCTGAGCCTGTTCCGCTCCCACGGCCAGCGGCTCTTCGTGCAACTGCAGCGACGGCTGGCGGCTGCTCGACGTGCCGTCCGCCTTCGAGATGGCGCCGGAAGGCTGCCGCTGGATCTACCGTCATGCCGAAGGGATGCTCGAGGTCCGGTCGCGGGCGCTCACCGAACGCCACGAGCTCACGCTGGAGATCGAAGTCCTCGCCGGGGGTCCGCTGCGCTTTCTGCTGACCAATCACGTCGCGCTGAACGGCGACGACGGTTCCGAACCCGGGCCGGTACTGTTCGATCGCGAAGGCATGGGCGCCTTCGTGCGGGCGATCCCCGAGTCCGATGTCGGCCGCCGTTATCCGGACGGTGGATTCCACCTCATGCCGTTTCCCGGCACGGTCGTCGAGCAACTGGGCGGGGACGAGCTGCTGTTCGCCGACGGATCGAGCCGCGGGCAGCCGTTCCTGTGCTTCGTGACGGCGCCGGCGCAGTCGCTGGGATTCAGCATCCAGGGCGGGCTGGGGTCGGAGTCGCGAAGGCGAAACGCGCGGACGACTTCTGGCGCACCATGACGGCCGGGTTGCGGCTCGCGCCGCCCGCCGGCAGCCCCCTCGCCGGCGACGCGGCGCGGCTCGCCGACATCCTGCCCTGGTTCGTCCACAACGCGCTGGTCCACTACCTGAGTCCGCGCGGGCTGGAGCAGTATTCCGGCGGCGGCTGGGGCACCCGCGACGTGACCCAGGGGCCGGTCGAACTGCTGCTCGCACTCGGCCGCCCGGAGCCGATCCGCGACATCCTCGTCCGCGTCTTTCGCAATCAGAACCCCGACGGCGACTGGCCGCAGTGGTTCATGTTCTTCGATCGCGAGCGCGACATCCGGGCCGGCGATTCCCACGGCGACATCGTCTTCTGGCCGCTGCTCGCGCTGGCGCAATACCTCCTCGCCTCGGACGACGCGGCGTTGCTGGACGAGACCCTGCCTTTCTTCGATCCGGAGGGCGACGCCCAAGCGGAACACGCGACGGTTTGGGAGCACGTCGAGCGCGCATTGGGAGTGATCGGCGCGCGGGTGATCGCCGGGACGCGCCTCGCCGCCTACGGCCACGGCGACTGGAACGATTCGCTGCAACCGGCGGACCCGTCGTTTCGCGACCACCTGTGCAGCGCCTGGACGGTCACGCTCCATTATCAGACCCTCACCACGCTGGCGGAAGCATTGCGGCGGCTCGGCCGGGACCAGCAGGCAGAGCGCTTCGAGCAAGAAGCCGCGGAGGTGCTCGCGGATTTCCAGCGGCTGCTCATGAAGGACGGCACGGTGGCGGGCTATGCGCACTTCGGCGAAGCGGGCGGCGTGCAGTACCTGCTGCACCCGGACGACCGCACCACGGGTCTCTCGTACAGCCTGCTGCCGATGATCCACGCCATCCTGAACGGAATGTTCAGCCGCGAGCAGGCGCGCCACCACCTCGCGCCTCATCGAGACACACCTGCTCGGCCCCGACGGCGCCCGGCTGTTCGACCGGCCGATGGAATACCGCGGCGGCCCGCAGCAATTCTTCCAGCGGGCGGAGAGCAGCAGCTTCTTCGGCCGCGAGATCGGTCTCATGTACACCCACGCGCACCTTCGCTACGCCGAGGCGCTCTGGCACTACGGCGACGCCGACGGATTCTTCCGGGCGCTGTGCCAAGCCGTTCCCATCGGCCTCGGCGAACGTGTCCCCGCGGCGACGCGGCGCCAGGCCAATTGCTACTACTCCAGCAGCGACGCCGCCTTCGCCGACCGCTATCAGGCCTATGCCGAATACGAACGCGCGCTCGCCGGATACATTCCGCTCGACGGCGGCTGGCGGATCTACTCGAGCGGCGCGGGCATCGCAACGGCGCTGATCTTCCGCTGCTTCCTGGGGCTGCGCGCGGAGCAGTCGCGGCTCGTAATCGACCCCGCGATCCCCAAGCGCCTGGACGGCCTCCGGGCCGAGCTGGAACTGGCCGGCATCCGCTTCGAGATCACCTACCGCGTCGAGTCCAGCGGGTGTGGCGTGCTCGCGCTGGAGCTCAACGGCCGTGACCTGCCTTTCTCACGCGTGCACAATCCCTATCGAACCGGCGGCGCAGAGGTGTCGATGGCGGCGTTGCGGGAAAGCACGGTGGCGGGTTTGAATCGGCTCACCGTCTGGCTGGGGTGAGCGGCGGTTGCAGATCTCGTCCGCCCCGGGACAACAGGCATTGGGGCCGCGTGACACGAATGGCATTCAAATGACGACCCGAAACGGGCTGGTACTGGTGACCGGGGCGAGCGGATTCGTCGGCTCGGCGGTCGTGCGGGCGCTGATCGAGGCCGGCTATCCGGTCCGGGCGCTCGTACGAAGCTCGAGCCCGCGGACCAATCTGGCTGCCCTGGACGTCGAAACCGTCGAAGGCGACATGCGAGACGCCGATTCGGTCGCCCGCGCCATGGCGGGTGCCCGGTATGTCATGCACGTCGCTGCCGACTATCGGCTGTGGTCTCACGACCGCGGCGAGATCCGGCGCAACAACGTCGCCGGCACGCGGATCGTCATGGAAGCGGCGCTTCGCGAAGGCGTTGAACGCGTCGTCTACACCAGCAGCGTCGCCGCGCTGGCGCTGCGGTCCGACGGCCAGGCGGCGGATGAGGCCACGGCGCTTGCCGAGACCGCAGCGGTCGGCGCCTACAAGCGCAGCAAGGTAGCCGCGCAGGACCTGGTCGAGACCATGATCGCGCGCGATGCGCTGCCCGCGGTCATCGTGAACCCATCGACGCCGATCGGACCCCGCGATATTCGACCTACACCGACCGGGCGGATCATCGTCGAAGCCGCGTCCGGACGCATGCCCGCTTATGTCGACACCGGGCTCAATCTGGTTCATGTCGACGACGTGGCGGCAGGGCATCTCGCCGCGCTTGCGCACGGCAGAGATCGGCGAGCGCTACATACTGGGCGGCCAGAACGTGCTGCTCGCGGACATGCTGCGCGACATCGCCCTGCTCGTCGGGCGCCGGCCGCCACGTGTGCGGTTGCCGCGCCGCCTTCTCTATCCCGCTGCGGCGGCGGCAGAGATGATTGCATCGGCGACCAGACGGGAACCTTTCCTGACGCTCGACGGGCTGCGCATGGCCAAGAACCGGATGTTCTTTACCAGCGCCAAAGCAGCGCGCGATCTCGGCTTCGAAGCGCGTCCCTACGCCGAAGGACTCAGGGACGCGGTCGAATGGTTTCGAGGGGCGGGTCATCTGAAGTAATCGCGCTCGTCACGGTGTTGCTCGCCGGCGGGTTTCGGCCCGCCGATCTTCATTTCGCCCAATCCTCCGCGCTCGGTACAATCCCCCCTCTTTGCGGGTTCGGCGACGAGTTGGTCAGCAACGCCGGCATAACCATTCGAAGCGGAGTCGACGTTTGCGCGCACTGATTACACGTGTGGTCGGCACGTGCGCAGGGCACCCCTGGATCGTGCTCGTCAGTGCCGCGATACTGGGCGTGATCGCGTCCGCTTACGCAGCGACGCACATCGCAATGGACACCAACACGGCCACGCTGATCTCACCGGATCTGCCGTGGCGCCAGCGGGAGATCGACTACGCCAGGATGTTTCCCCAGCGCGTCGCCGTGATTGCCGTGGTCGTCGACGGTGCGACGCCCGAATTGGCCGAGCAGGTGACCGCCACTTTGGCCGAACGTCTCGCCGACGCCGGGTCGATCATCTCGCTGCGGCGGCCCGACGGCGGTCCGTTCTTCAATCGGGTCGGCCTGCTGTTCGCACCGACGGAAGAGGTTGCCCGCACGACGCAGCAGATGATCGCGGCACAGCCACTGCTCGGAACGCTGGCGGCCGATCCGACACTGCGCGGGGTGATGGACGCGCTGTCGCTCGTTCTGGAAGGGGTGCGCCACGGACAGATCAAGCTCGACGATCTGGCCCGGCCGCTCGCCGCATTCGCGGATGCGTTCGATGCGGTCAACGCGGGACAACTGCCGCGCTTTTCGTGGCGCACATTGATCATGGGCGGCACGGCCGACCCGCGCGAGCTGCGCCGCTTCATTCTCGTGCAGCCGCAGCTCGATTTCGGCGCGCTGCAGCCCGGTGCACGCGCCGTCGCCGCGATTCGTCAGGCGGTGGTCGAAGCGGGATTCGCCGCCGACCCGCGCATTCGCGTTCGGCTCACCGGCTCCGTGCCGCTCGCCGACGAGGAGTTCGCCACGCTGGCCGAAGGCGCAGCGCTCAATGGCGTGGTGACGATGCTCGTCGTCGTGTTTCTCCTGTGGCTGGCACTGCGCTCCGGCCGCCTCATTCTTGCCATTCTGATCTGTCTGCTGGTCGGCATGGCGGTCACCGCGGCGTTCGGTCTCTTCGTGTACGGCGCGTTCAATCTCATTTCGGTGGCCTTCGCAGTCCTGTTCATCGGACTCGGCGTCGATTTCGGCATCCAGTTCTGCGTCTGCTATCGCGCCAAGCGATATCTGCACGACGATCTGCAACGGGCCTTGCGCGATGCGGGGGCGGAAGTCGGCGTGCCCCTCGCACTTGCAGCGGCCTCGACGGCAGCCGGGTTCTACGCGTTCTTGCCGACCGACTACCGCGGCGTGTCGGAGTTGGGCCTGATCGCGGGAACCGGCATGGTCGTGGCGTTCGCAGCCAGCATCACCTTGCTGCCCGCCCTGCTTGCCGTGCTGCGTCCCGGTGGCGAGCGCGAGGCCGTGGGGTATGCCGCGTTCGCCCCCCTCGATCGATTTCTGATGCGGCGTCGGATCGGGGTGCTCATTGCGGCCGCAGTGGTCGCTGTCGGCAGCCTCCTGCTGTTGCCCAAGCTCCGCTTCGACTTCAACCCGCTGAACCTGCGAAGCGCGCAGGCCGAATCCGTGGCGACGCTGCTCGACCTCATGAAGAGTCCCGATACCACGCCCAACACGATCCAGGTCCTCACACCCGACGCTTGGCGACGCCGTGGGACTCGCGAAACGGCTGTCCGCATTGCCGGAAGTGAATCGCGCGCTGACGTTGGCAAGCTTCATCCCCGAACAGCAGGAAGCCAAGCTCGCGCTGCTCGCCGACGCCGCGATGCTGCTCGACCCTGCGCTCAATCCACTGGACGTGAAGGCGCCCCCTACCGACGAGGAAACCGTTCGCGCCATGTTGCGCACGGCGCAGGCACTCGAACAGGCGGCGGGGCCGACGCCTGCCGGCGCCGCGGCAATCGATGCAGCGCGCCTCGCGAAGGCACTGACGATTCTCTCGAGCGCGGGCCCGTCGGCGCTCGAGCGAGCGCGGGAGGCATTGATCCCCGGATTGCTCGTCACGCTCGAACAACTGCGCGCCGCATTGCAGGCCGAGCCGGTCACTCTGGAGGATCTGCCGGCGGATCTCAAGCGCGACTGGATCGCACCGGACGGCCGCGCACGCGTCGAGGTATTCCCCAAGGGCGACGCCAACGACAACGCCGCGCTGGAGCGCTTCACGGTGGCGGTCCGGCAGGTGGCGCCCGATGCAACCGGTGCCACGGTCGGGATACAGGAATCGAGCCGCACCATCGTGAGAGCATTCATGGAGGCGGGCCTGTGGGCACTCTTATCGATCACGGTATTGCTGGCGTTCACGTTGCGCCGGGTGCCCGATGTGCTGCTGTCGTTGGCACCCCTGACCCTGGCAGGGCTGGTTACGCTGGGCACCTGCGCTGCGATCGATTTGCCGCTCAACTTCGAGAACATCATTGCGCTGCCGCTGCTCTTCGGCATCGGCGTGGCATTCAGCATCTATTTCGTGATGGCATGGCGGGGCGGTGCGCAAAACCTGCTGCAATCCAGTCTCACTCGGGCCGTTCTCTTCAGCGCGCTAACCACGGGAACAGCCTTCGGCAGCCTGTGGTCTTCGCATCATCCAGGCACCGCGAGCATGGGCAAGCTGCTGGCGCTTTCCCTCGCGTTCACGCTGGTGGCTTCCCTGCTCTTCCTCCCCGCACTCCTGGCAACGGTGCGCAGGCGCCGGTGATCTGGGACGATAGGTCGCATGCTTGTTCTTCGACGATTCGCGGCGTTGGTCGCATGCGCCGCGCTCGTGGGCTGTTCGAGCATGTCGGAGAAGCGGGATAGGGAAGACAACGATCCGCTGGAACCGATGAATCGTGTCGTGTTCAACGCGAACGATGCGATCGACACCAACGTCATCAGGCCGATCGCCGAAGGATATCGGGCGGTCCTTCCCCAGTTCGTTCGCGACGCGATTCGGGCGTTCATCGACAATCTGCAGGAACCGCGGATCTTCGTGAACAATCTGCTGCAGCTTCGCATCAGCGACGCAGCCATCACCTTCACCCGTTTCTCGATCAACTCCACCTTCGGCCTCGCGGGCCTGTTCGACCTGGCGACCGGAAGCGGCCTGCCCAGGCAGACCGGGGATTTCGGCGAGACGCTCTACATGTGGGGCGTCGAAAGCGGACCCTATCTGGTGCTTCCGCTCTTCGGGCCGTCCAACGTTCGTGACGCCTTCGGCCTTGCCGTCGACATCTATACGACGCCGCCGGCGCACCTGTTCTCGGGCAGCGAGGGGGTGTGGATCAATGTCGGCGTTTACACCGTGAGCGGTTTCGACCTCCGGTCGCGCAACATCGAGACGCTCGACCACATCAAGGCGAACTCGCTCGACTACTACGCGCAGTTCCGCAGCATCGCCCGGCAATATCGAGAGGGGCAGCTCCGCGCAGCCCGTGGCCTCGCCGAAGAACCGCAGGAACTGGTCGATCCGGGCGCGCCCGCTGACTGAGGGGGATTTCGACCCGTTGCTACGCGGCTTTCATCAGCTTGTCGATCTGCTGGCGAAGACTCTCGATCAGCGCGGCGGGGCCGCCGGCCTTCAGGATCGCGCCGAACTCCGAGCGCTGCGTCGCGAGCTCGCTGATGGTGCCGCTCAAGTAGATGTCGACGATCTTCCACGTATCGCCCGAGCCGCGCATCAGGTAGTTCAGCGTGACAGGGTCTTCCTTCGGCCGGAGCAACCTGCTGCGAACGATACGGCCGGTGTTCCGCGACATGACCTCCGGGTCGACCTCGAAGCTCTCACCCGAGTAGCCATTGAAGCGATTTGCATACGTCGCGATGGTCATGCGCGCGAAACTGTCGAGCAGCGCTTTCTGCTGTTCGGGCGGGATGGCGGTCCAGTCCGGCCCGACCGCGATGCGAGTCATCGCGTCCAGGTCGAAGGTCGCGCGAATCACCGGGGCGAGCTTCTCGTAGCGACCCTGCACGCCCAACTGATCCGCCTGCTTCATGGTCGCCAGAAGCACGTCGTAGAACGCGCGGATCGGCGCGACGGCGGGGTCGGCGTCGGCAGCGATCGAGTGACCGGGCAGCGCGAAGCCAGCCAGTATCGCGGCGGCTCCGAACAGCGATCGGAGACAAAAACGGCTGTCGGTATTGGGCACGGTCACCTCTTGATTCCGGCAATCGCAAGGAAGCGGGCGCAAGGCCGCATCGTCTGTCGACCTTCCGGCGAAAGGTACGACTCAATTGTCTTGGGGACTATTGCCGGTGGTCAAGTCCCCTGGGTGCTGCGAGTTCGCGAGCCGGGACGTGGATCCCGCCCCAACTCTCCGGCGCATTGACGCGATCACGCGCCATTGCATACACTCCGACGCGTGAGCGTTGGGCAACACTTCGCCACAGCGTATTTCTCGCTCGCCACATCCTCTTTCGAACATGAAGTCGCCTTCCTTGCGCAAGCCGATGCGGATCGCTGGATCGGTAGTCTCCGCCGCACTCGCCGTCTGGGTGATGACCCTGCTGCCCGCGTGCGGCGGGTCCTCCGGCCAGCGCAGCGACGCCAGCATCGGCAAGCAGCTCTCGACCTTGCGCGAGGCGTACGACAAGGGCGTGATCACGCGGGAAGAGTACGAGCGCGAGCGCAAACGCATCGTGGGGGATTGGTGATGACGAGACTCCCCGCCCTCGACAACAACCAATCCATGAGCAGGAGGCTCCGAATGCGGATTTCCTTTGTCAGAATTCCAGGGCTCATCGCCGCAGCAGCGCTGGCGGCGGCGGTTGCCGGCTGCGGCGGCGGAAGCGCAGACGTGAAGAGCGTTACGACGACCACCACCACCGGCCAGCAACTGATCGATCTCAAGAAAGCGCTCGACGCGGGCGCGATCACGCCAGACCAGTACGAGAAGGAAAAGGCGCGCATCCTGAAGGGCAACTGATTTCGCAGGCCTCTTCTTGTCAGCGGCGGGGATACTTCTCCAGTTCCCGGTCGAGCCGCTCCAGCACTTCGCTCCTTGCCGATCAACTCGATCACGGCATCGATGGAAGGCGTCTGCGTTTCGCCGGTCACCATCACGCGGAGCGGCATCGCCACCTTCGGCAGCTTGAGGCCGTGATCGGCGGCTGCCTGCTTGATCGCCTCACCGATTGCCTGACGATTCCAGTCGATACCGTCGAGGCTTAGCCGCAGGGCTGAAACTGCCCCGGCCGACTCGGGAGTGTAGTGTTGCTCTCGGAGCGCCTGAATCGGCTGCACCGGGCTATAGAAGTACTTGATCGCGGCCGCCAGCTCTTCGATCGTCCTGACGCGCTCCTTGACCAGTGCGATGACCTTCTTGACATCCGGTCCACCCTCGACGCTGCAACCGTCCGCAGAAAGGAAGGGAAGCACGAGCTCCGCGAGTCGTCCGTCGTCCGCATTGCTTCAGATGCTGCTGGTTGATCCACCTGAGCTTTTCCGGATCGAAACGCGCAGGCGCGCGGTGGACGGCCGCGAGATCGAACCACTCGATGAATTGCTCCACCGAGAAGATTTCATCGTCGCCATGTGACCAGCCAAGACGTGCGAGATAGTTGAGCAGCGCTTCCGGCAGGTAGCCGTCGTCCCGGTACTGCAGCACGCTGACCGCACCGTGCCGCTTCGACAGCCGCTCGCCATCGTGACCGAGAATCATCGGCACGTGGCCGTAGTGCGGCAGCGTTGCGCCCAGCGCCCGCAGGATGTTGACCTGGCGCGGCGTATTGTTGACGTGATCGTCGCCGCGGATGACGTGCGTGATGTTCATGTCGAGATCATCGACCACGACGCCGAAGTTGTAGGTCGGCACGCCGTCCGCGCGCAGGATCACGAGGTCGTCGAGCTCGCTGTTCTGGACGGCGATGGGCCCCTTCACCAGGTCGTCGAACGCCACGAACCCATCGTCGGGATTGCGAAAGCGGACCACGGGTTCCACGCCGGGGGGCGGGGTCTTGCCGACCGCACGTTCAGGCCGCCAGCGCCCGTCGTAGCGGGGTTTCAGTCCATGCGCACGCTGGGTCTCACGAAGCAGATCGAGCTCCTCGCGGGTGGCGTAGCAGTGATACGCCTTGCCGTCCCGGATCAAGCTGATCGGCGACCTCCCGATAACGGGCGAGCCGCTCCATCTGGTGAAACGGTCCCTCGTCGTAGCCGAGCCCGAGCCATCCCATCGAGTCGAGGATGGCGTCGGTCGACGCGTCGGTGGATCGCTCACGGTCGGTATCCTCGATGCGCAGGACGAACGTCCCGCCGTGCTTGCGCGCGTACGCCCAGGAGAACAGCGCGGTGCGCGCGCCACCGATGTGGAGATAGCCCGTCGGGACTGGGAGCGAAGCGGGTGCGGATCATGTGAGCGTGCGGCGAAAGACCCTTATTCTACGGGCTGGTCGCCACCGTGACACGCACCGGCCTCGATGCCGCGGCCGATCAGGGCGCAGGGTTCGCAAATTGACCGCCCTTCCGGACTTGTGCTTAAATTCGCGCCTCTCGCGGGCGGTTAGTCTCAGTGGTAGAGCGCTCCCTTCACACGGGAGAGGTCGCTGGTTCGATCCCAGCACCGCCCACCAAGACGGACGTGAGCGTCAGTCAGCCCGCAAGTCCCACCCGAGGGGCCGATGCGTTCTTACCGAGCGAGAGCACGTTTCGCGTGCGGGGTGACAACCGTACGCGAGCCGCGGCAACCTCCGGATAACGCCTCCCGGCTACTTGCCCTTTTTCTCCCGCTTCGCCTGCTTCTTCTCCTTCGGGGTCTTCTGCGGCGCCTTCTTCTTGTCCTTCTTCGTATCCTGAGACTTGGCCATGTGTCTGTCCTCCGTGCATGCGGATAAGTGCGGAAATGCAATCCGGATGGTAACGACTGCCGGTGCGGTTCGGCAAGCGCGCCGTCGCTACGACTTCTCCCTCCACCGCGCTGCGGCCGCGTCGTCGCTCGCTCGCGCCTCCACCCAGCGCTCGCCTTCGGGTGTTCGTTCCTTCTTCCAGAACGGCGCGCGGGTCTTGAGATAATCCATCAGGAACTCGCACGCGGCGAATGCCTCGCCGCGGTGCGCGCTGGTGACGACGACGAGCACGATCTGATCCGTCGGCCTCATCGTGCCGACGCGGTGGATCACCAGCATGTCGATCACGTCCCAGCGATCTCTCGCTTCCGCGACGATCTTCGCGAGCGCTTTCTCTGTCATGCCGGGGTAGTGCTCGAGCGTGAGCTCCGCCACGGCGTCGCCCTCGTTCACGTCGCGCACGACACCGATGAAGCTCGCGATCGCCCCGATCCGGGGATTGCCGGCACGCAGCCGCGCGATCTCGCGGCCGGCATCGAAATCGTCGCGCTCTACACGGACTTCGTCCACCCCTAGCCCCCCGTCACCGGAGGAAAGAATGCGACCTCGTCGCCGTCGTGCAGCGCCGATCCGGGTTCGGCCATTTCCTGATTCACGGCGACGCAGATGGCGCGGTCCGGTGCCAGTTCGTCGGTCCAGGCGCCGCCCCGCGTGCGCAGCTTATCGCGCAGCGCACCCACGCTCGAGTCGCCAGGCAGCAGCTCGATGCGCTCGATTGCGAGTCCGAGAGACTGCCGCAGCCGTGCGAAGTACATCACGGTCACGATCCTGGAACTCGTACGCACGTCGTCGTGAGTGGTGCCCATGGCACGTCTCTCAAGGGACTTCCGAGCAAAGTTGCGGCACTTCGCCGCGGAGCCCCAGGAGCACGAGGATGAACTCGGCGATCGGGTCGTAGTCCTCCAGTCCGAACTGCGGCAGGTCGGTCTCCAACGGCTCGTCGGTCGCGACCGCGACGATGTGCTCGTCGTGGCGAAACAGGAGCGGCTTCGACGCCGCGGCGCGATGGATCTCGAGTTTCGGGATCGGCTGCCGCTTGAAGCCTTCGACCAGCACGAGATCGCAGGGAGCGAAGCGCGCGAGCAGTTGCGGCAGCTCCGGCTCCGTCTCGCTGCGCAGCTCGTGCATGAGCACCCAGCGCTTCGCGGACGCGAGCATCACTTCGGTCGCCCCGGCCTCGCGATGTCGATAGGAGTCCTTGCCCGGCCGGTCGATGTCGAACTCGTGGTGCGCGTGCTTGATGAGCGAGACCCGGAGGCCTTCCATCACGAAGCGCGGAATGAGCGCCTCGATCAGTGTCGTCTTGCCGCTGCCGGAGAACCCCGCAAAGCCGAACACCTTCATCGCCGAGCCTTTTCCCGCGCGACACAGCGGGTGACGGCGCACCTCCTCGTTAGACACGCGACGATGATACCGCTTCGGACACCCCGCCGCTATTGCCAGGAAAGGCCGGCTCCGCGCAGCAGCCACACCGTGAATTCGGCGCCCTGCCCAGGCCGGCTGCGAACGGTGATGCTGCCGCCGTATCGCTCTACGAGCGCGTAGCTCACCGACAACCCGAGCCCCGTGCCGCTCTGGTGGTTCGTGGTGAAGAAGGGATCGAAGACGCGCAGCAGGTCCTCTGCCCGGATGCCAGCGCCGCTGTCGCGTATGACCACCGCGACACCCTTGTCCTCCCAGTCGCGCGTCGAAAGGACGAGCGTCCCGCCGTCGGGCATGGCGTGGATCGCATTCACCAGGATGTTGATGAGCACCTGCTGGAGCTCGTTGCGGTTGATCCCGACACGGCGCGTGGCGTGGAGCGCTTCTTCCACCTCGATGTCGCCCGTGCGCATGAGGTGCCGAACCAGCACCAGGCAGTCGGTGAGGAGCGCATTCACGTCTACCTGCTCGACGTACCCGGCGTATTCGGCCGGTCGCGCGAACTGCAGGAGCTTGGTCACGATGAGCCGGATGCGGTTCACCTGCTCGTCGACGAGGCGGAGCTCGTGCGCCACCGGCGCTGCATCCGGCCCCAGCACCTCTCGCAAGAGGTCGAGATTGCCCTGGATCACGGCGATGGGGTTGTTGACTTCGTGCGCGACACCAGCGGTCAGTTGGCCGATGGCGGCGAGCTTCTCGGACATGACGAGCTGCCGCTGCGTGTCCCGCAGGTTCTCGTTCGCCTGCTCGAGCTCGCGCGTGCGCTCCGCCACCATGCGGTCGAGCTGGTCCGCCCAGCGCTGCAGTTCTGCGTTGCGGCTTTGCACGGTGCCGAGCAGCTCGTCGAAATGCTGCGCGAGGCGGCCGATCTCGTCGCGGTTCTCCATCTGACCCACGCGGGCCTCGAGGCGGCCGGCTTCGACCTCGCTCATGGTCTGGTCGATTCGCTCCAGCGGGCGGAAAATGCGCCCGGCCCAGCGCCAGAAGAAGGCGGCCGCTACCAGCCCGATCACCAGAAAGAGCGTCGAGACGGCGATCAGTGCGCGCTGCTTCGCCTCGCTGAACGGCTGTTCGAGGTACCCCACGTAGAGCATGCCCACACGCTTGCCCGCGCTGTCGCGGATCGGCTCGTAGCCGGAGACATACCAGTCGTTGACCACGAATGCCCGATCGAGAAAGAACCCGCCGTCCCGGATCACGCGGTCGTACACCTGCTGCGACACGCGCGTGCCGAGGGCACGTTCGCCCTCGAAGAGTCGCACGTTCGTCGCGATGCGCACGTCGTCGAGAAAGAGGGTGGCGGTGCCCCGGCTGCCCGGCGGCAGCGAGCCCGGCGAGTAGACGACGTTGTTGATGTAATCGACGAAGTCGAGATTGCGGTTGAGCAGCAGCCCGCCCTGCAGCACGTCCGATGAGACGCCCATTCTCGTCCCGAATGGGTGCGGCCGACTGGATCACGAGCCCGCGGTCCTCGATCCGTTTGTCGCTCGGCCCCGCGTTCTCCGTCGCAACGACGGGCAGGCTGGGCCTGGTCGCGCAGGCGCAGATCGATCGCGGAGAGCTGTGCCGCGGTGAAGACGTCGACCGCGGTGCGGTCCTCACCTTGCAGGGCGGCGCGCACGACCGGCCAGTCCTTCTGGTCGGCGCCGATCTTCGCCTGGTCGCTGCTGGACGCGACGATCCGCCCATCCAGATCCAGCACGTTGAGGAAGTCGAGATCGGAAGACACCTCGGCGGAGCCAAGCAGAGTGCTCGCGGCCTTCGCGTCCCCATTCTGCAGGGCGCGCAAGAGTTGCGCGGATTCGGCGAGCGCCGCGACCTGGCCGCCTACTTCGGAGAGCACACGCTGGAAGTACTGGTGCGCGATCTTGAGATCGCTGCTGATCTTGTAGACGAGCAGATTGTGATACTGGGTGTTGCCCCAGTAGATGAGGGCCGCCAGAACGATGGGCGCCACCACGATGAGCGGCGCCAGTCCGAGGACGAGCAGGCGAAAGCGAACGGAGTCGCGGAAGCGCGCACGCAGTCGTGAGATCACGGGCACGTCGACCGCACCGAGGTCGCCGTGCCGGACCGCCCGGCGCGGCTCACGGCTCCGGGCAGCTGCACTTCCCAGAGCGCGCATTTGCGTTCGAGCGTCTTGCGCGACACGCCGAGACGGCGCGCCGCCTCGGACTTGTTGCCGCCGACGGCTGCGAGCACGCGCAGAATGTGGCTCTTCTCCACCTCATCGAGGGTGGCATCGAGCGGTGCGGCGGCAATCGGCTCCGGGACCGCCGCGACGCGGCGCTTCCCGCGACGCGGTCCGATCGGGCGGAAAGTGGCCGAGGATCAGGGCGCGCTCGACGAGGTTGCGCAGCTCCCGCGCGTTGCCCGGCCACGAATAGGCCATCAGCCGCCGAGCCAATTCCGGCGTCACCGGCAGCGGCGGCACACCCAACTGCGGCGCAAGCTGCTCGATGAAGTGGCGTGCGAGCACCGGCACGTCCTCGGGGCGGTCGCGCAGCGGCGGCAGGACGATGTTTACCACGTCGAGGCGATAGAAGAGGTCCTGGCCGGAAGCGGCCCGCCGCCACTTCGGGCGCCAGGCTGCGATTGCTCGCGGCGATGATGCGCACGTCCACGGGCACCTCGCGCTCGGAGCCGACCGGCCGGATCTTACGCTCTTCGAGCACGCGCAGGAGCTTGGTCTGCATCGGCAGCGGCAGCTCGCCGATCTCGTCGAGAAAGAGGGTGCCGCCCTGGGCGTAGTAGAAGAGGCCGTTGCGGTCCGACCGGGCATCCGTGAACGCGCCCTTGACGTGACCGAACAGCTCGGTCTCGATCAGGGTCGACGGAATGGCCGCGCAGTTCACGGGGACGAAGGGGCGACCCGCGCGCGGGCTCAGGCGGTGCAGCGCCCGCGCGGCGACCTCCTTGCCGGTGCCGGATTCGCCCTCGATCAGCACCGTGCTCGGCATGGGCGCGATGCGCTGGATCAGCGCAGAGACCTCGCGAATCGCTTCGCTCACGCCGATCAGGCCCTCGACGCCGGCGAGCTCGCGCACCTGGCGCTTCAGCACGTAGTTCTCGCGGGCGAGGCGCGCGCGCTCGAAGCAGCGCTGGATCGAATTCAGGATCTGGTCGAGCCGGAACGGCTTCAGGATGAAATCGGACGCGCCGCCCCGCAGCGCGCTGATGGCGGTCTCGATGTCCGCAAAGGCAGTGATGAGCACCACGTCGCCGAGAAACCCGCCCTCGCGCAGCTCGTGCAGCCACTCGACCCCGCTCTTGCCCGGCAGCGCGATGTCGAGGACGATCACGTCGAAGTGATAGCGCTCCGCCAGTCGCGCCGCCTCTTCCGCGCGTGGCGGCGGTCTCCACCAATCCGCAGCGGCTGGCGAGCGCACGGGAGAGAAAGCTGCGCATGCCTTCCTCGTCGTCCACCACCAGCACCGAGTGCTGCAGCCACGGACCGAAGCGGAGCGGTCTCGCGCTTCTCCTCGGTCTCGCCCACGGATGGCGCGTCCTGGGACAAGGCCATCGTCGTCTCCTGGTATCGTTGGTTTTAATCTTCAGGCCATTTGACCACGGCCTGAAACAATCTGTCCAACGACGGAGGCAGGATTTCAGGGTGCCTGACAGGCGGAGACCGGCTTCGTCCCGGGCTTCGGCACGGCCGTGAGGTAACCCGAATCGATCCGAAGTTGACGCATGAAGGGCAGCTGGATGAGTTCCTGATCGTGGCACGCGACCACTACGCAGTTCTCTCCCTGCCCGAGATCGTGGATCAGATCGAGCACACGATGCCGGCCGTCGCGGTCGAGATTGGCGGTCGGCTCGTCCAGCAGGAAGAGCCGCGGGTGCAGCACCTTGGCGCGGGCCATGGCGACCCGCTGCTTCTCGCCGCCCGACAGCTTGCTCGGGCGCACGCGCGCCACATGCCCGAGACCGGCCCATTCCAGCGCCTCGGCGACGACCCGACGGCGCTCGTCCGCTGCCATGCCGCGCGCCTTCAGGCCGAAGCCGATGTTCTCCGCGATGCTCGTGTCGAAGAGATAGGGATGCTGGTGCACGTACACGATCTCCCCGCGCAGCCACTCCGGGTAGCCGCGCAGGTCCGCGGTTCTGCCGTCGATTTCGAGGGTGCCCGCGTCGGCGTCCTCGAGCCCGGCGAGGATGCGCATCAGGGTCGATTTGCCCGAGCCGTTGTCGCCGGTCAGGACGTAGCTCTCGCCAGAGAGGAAGCGCGCGGCGACGGCGGACAGGACTGCCCGGTCGCCAAACCGCTTCGAGACGCCATCGATGCGGACGAGATGCGCGCTCATGACATGCCGCCCTCGCCCTGGATGAACGACAGCACGGCGTTGATGCCGAGTGCGAGTGCGATGAGAACGAAACCCAGCGCGATCCCCTGGGCGAACTCGCCCTTGCTCGTTTCGAGGGCGATCGCCGTCGGAATGTTGCGCGTGAGCCCCGCGATGTTGCCGCCGACCATGATCGAGCAGCCCACCTCGGAGACCACCCGCCCGAAGCCGTTGAAGATCGACGCCATCACGCCGAAGCGTACTTCGCGCAGCGTCGTCCAAGCGGCCAGCAGCTTGTGCGCACCGAGGCTGCGCGCCGTCTCGTACACGCGCGGGTCGGCGCCCTGCACGGACGAGAGCGTGAACACGACCAGCACCGGAAACGCGATCACCATGTAACCGATGATCATCGCCTCGGGGGTGAAGAGCAGCTTGAGAAAACCGAGCGGACCCTGGCGCGACAGCAGCATGTAGAGCGTGAGCCCCACCACCACCGTCGGGAAGGACAGCAGCCCCTGCACCGTGACCACCAGCGCGCGACGCCCGGGAAAGCGGACCTTCGCGACGAGGAAGCCGAGCGCGATCGCGAACGGCGCGATGAGGGCGATGGCAACCGTCGAGCAGAAGAGCGAAGTCCAGATGATCCGCCAGAGCTGCGGATCACCGGTGAAGAGCAGGCGAAAAGCCTCGCGCGTCGGCTCGATCAGGTCCATCGCCTCGCGCCGCCCGGAATCCCCGTCAGGCGGCCGGCCTCAGCGCCGGCTTCGCGTCGGGGAAGAACATCTGCTGGCCGTTGACCTTGAACGCCGCGATGGCCTGCTGCCCTTCCGGCGATACCATCCAGTCCACCAGCGCCATCGCACCCTTGTTGTTCACCCCGGGACACTTCTGCGGGCTCACCGCGATGACGCCATAGGGGTTGAACATTCGCGGATCGCCTTCGACGAGGATCTCGAGCCCGGTCTTGTCGCGGTAAGCGGCGAAGGTGGCTCGGTCCGTAAGCGTATAGCCCTGCAGTTCCCCCGCCATGGTGAGCACCTGCCCCATGCCCTGGCCCGCGGAGACGTACGACTGCGCCCTGCGGTTGCGTGCCGGCGTCCTTCCAGTAGGTCTTTTCCATTTGATGGGTACCCGACTCGTCGCCCCGGGACACGAACTTCGCCCCGCTCGCAGCGATCTTCTTCATCGCTGCGGTGACGTCCTTGCCGCCGCGAACGCCCGCCGGGTCCGATTTCGGACCGACGATGACGAAGTCGTTGTACATGACGTCCTTGCGCACCGAGCCGTAACCCGCCGCCATGAACTTGTCCTCGAGCGGACGCGCGTGGACGAGCAGCACGTCGGCGTTGCAGTCCTCGCCGAGCTTGAGCGCCGCGCCGGTGCCGACCGCGACCACCCGGACCTTGGCGCCGTACTTCGCCTCGAACTTCGGCAGGATCTGCGCGAGGAGACCGGAGTTTTCGGTGCTGGTGGTGGTCGCGAGGCGGATATCGTCCGCTGCCTGCAGCCGGTGCGGCGCAGACCAGGAATGCGGCGAGACACGAGGGAAAGCGATCGGGTCGTGGGTCGACATGTTTCGTGTGCTCCTCTTCGGGTTGAAGAATGGACGTTGGGATCGATGGTAAGCGCGTCAGAGCTTCAGCCAGCCGCGCCGGAAGAGCGCGTGGACCGTGCACCGAAGACGAATGCCACGCCCACGTTCCAGACCGTGAGCGCCGCGACGGTGTAGAAGATGAATCGCTCGCCGCGGGTGATGTCCTCGAGGTTGAGCGCGCCCACCGCGAGCTCGCTGCCGGCGAAGAACAGAATCACCCCGAGGATCGGCTTGGGAAAAAGCATCATCAGGGTCGCGATCGAGGGGCTGAAGAAGATCGCCAACACGACGAGGATCGCACCCAGGATGATCGGCGCGCCGCCGGAACGCGCACCGAAGCGCACCTGCCCCGCCATGCCGCCGGCCCCGTGGCACATCGGCACGCCACCCAGGGCGGGACCCACCAGGTTCATCAGGCCGGTGGAGATCGCGACCCGCCGCTCGGTTACGGGTCGCTTCGGGAACAGCCAGTTGTTCTGGGTGGTCGTGGCGACGACCGCGTTGCCGAGGGTCAACGGCACCTGGGGCAGCGCGAGGAACAGCGTGCCTACAACGAGATCGTTCCAGGTCAGACTGCCGAGCGTCCAGGAAGGCGCGCGAAAGACCACCTCCGTCGCGGCCAGCTGACCCACGACCTGCGGCTCCTGCACCCAGGTCACCCCGATCCCCAACGCCGAGCAGCACGAGCATCGCGGGCAGGCGTCGATTCTGCAGAAGCACCAGGGTCACGGTGGCGCCAACCGCGCCGAGCATCCACCCGCTCGCGGCCATCTCGATGCCGTCGAGCATGAAGGAGAACCCCAGGCCGAGCACGATGCCCTGCCCCACCGGCCGCCCCATGATGCGCGCGACCCGATTCGCGAGCCCGGTGAGTCCGAGCACGAGCCAGATCAGCCCGGTGGCGAGCCCCGCCGCGTAGACCACGTTCGGATTGGTGAGCGCGATGCCATGGGCCGCGTTCGTGGTCGCGACCGCTCCGATCGCCTTCATCGGCTGCACCGGGAAAGGGGTGCGATAGTAGAGTCCGGAGGCGATCATCGCGACCCCGAAACCGAGCAGCATGCCATACGGGTCGACGTGGGCGAGCGTGATGTAGGCGACGAGGAACGGGACGAGCGTGCCGAGGTCGCCGAACGCACCAGCGAATTCCATCAGACCGAAGCGCAACCCGCCGCCGCCGACGGACCCCTGCTCCGACGACGGGGCGGGCGGCTCCGCGGTTTTCATGAAAGCGAGGGCATCCACGTGCGGTCACTGAAAGCCGTAACGCTCGAAGATCTTGCGGCCATCCGGCGCTTTCCAGGAAGCGGAGAAATCCTTCGGACGCCGAAGAGGCTTGGGTGGACACGCCCGCGCCATAGACCGCAGCGACGTCGATGTCGTCCGGCAACCGCTGCCACGTGAGGCCGGGGACCGCCCGCGCAGTCGCCACCGCGTTGGTGCAGTAGCTCACGAAGAGGTCCGTGCTGCGCTCGCCCTGGAACAGCGCGGGATAGGGCAGCGCCTTGTCCTCTTTCGCCACGTCCTTCCCGGTGAGCCGAAGTGCCTTCGCGTCGAGCGTGGCGTAGGCGCCCGGTCTGAGGTTGTCCACCTTGCGGAACATCTCCCACGTGTAGTCGCCCGCGGGATCGGTCTTGGGGGTCGACGTGCCGAGCCGCAGCGACGGCTCGAGCATGACCTCGACGACCTTCCCGCGCTCCAGGGAGATGCCGGGTGCGGCCATCAGGCAGAGGCTGTTGCGGGTGAACGGCGCGCTCGTGCGCAACACACCCGCGCGCTGCAGCGCCGCGGTGTGCTCGATCGACGCAGACAGAAAGAGATCCGGCACGTCGCCGCCCTCGATCATCTGGCGCAGCTTGCCGGAGGGGCCGTAGACGGCGATGACCTGGACGCCGGTGCGCTCGGCGTAGGCAGCGATCGCGTCATCCAGTGCGAGGCGGAGACTCCCCGCGGCGAAGACGCGCACCTCCGCGCCGTGGGAGACGGCGCTCGCGAGCAGCAGAATACCCATCGCTCCGAACTTCCACGTCCTGCCGACTTCGATCATTCGAGCCACCGGTGCGTCTGCTTCAGAGACGGGGACGGGCACCTGCCAGCGCCGCGAAAGATGCCGCAGCAATGAGGACCAGCGGACCTCCATCATACAAACGAGGCCGCACAGGGAAAATATGAAGCGCCCTGCATAGGCGCCGCCCCGCGCGATCGGAGCAGTGCAGCAGTCGCTGCGGGACTGGGCGCTACCCGGCTTTTTCGACTGGCAGGTCCTTGAGCACCGCCCACTCGTCGTCCGAATAGAGACGGGAGCGCGTGAGAAAGCGCAGCCCCTCCGGACCTTCGAGGGAGAACATCCCGCCGCGCCCGGCCACCACGTCGATGATCAGATGCGTGTGCTGCCAGTACTCGAACTGGGACGCACTCATGTAGAACGGCACGCCACCGATCTCGCCCAGCTTGACGTCGGCGTTGCCGACGAGGAACTCGCCGCGCGGAAAGCACATGGGCGAACTGCCGTCGCAGCACCCGCCCGACTGGTGGAAGAGCAGCGAGCCGTGCTTCTGGCGCAGCCGATCGATGAGCTGTAGCGCTGCATCGGTGGCGGTCACGCGCTTGACATCCTGCATCCGGGTCGAGTCTCCAAACGAGAGGCCCGGGCAGGGCGCCCGGGCCGTGTCACCTTAAGAAGCGCGGTAAACGTTCAGAAGAAGCCCATCGGCTTCGGATCGTAGCTCACCAGCATGTTCTTGGTCTGCTGGTAGTGGTCGAGCATCATCTTGTGATTCTCGCGGCCGATGCCCGACTGCTTGTAGCCGCCGAACGCCGCGTGCGCCGGATACAGGTGGTAGCAGTTGGTCCACACGCGGCCCGCCTGGATCGCGCGACCCATGCGATAGGCCTTGTGAATGCTCCGCGTCCACACGCCCGCGCCGAGACCGTACAAGGTGTCGTTGGCGATCGCAAGCGCCTCTTCTTCGTCCTTGAACGTCGTTACCGACAGCACCGGTCCGAAGATTTCCTCCTGGAAGATGCGCATCTTGTTGTGACCCTGGAACACGGTCGGCGTCACGTAGTAGCCGCCCGCCAGATCACCCTCGAGATCCGCCTTTGCGCCGCCGGTAAGGAGCTTCGCGCCCTCCTGCTTGCCGATGTCCACATAGGACAGAATCTTCTGCAGCTGCTCGCTCGATGCCTGCGCGCCGATCATGGTCGAATCGTCGAGCGGGTTGCCCTGCTTGACCTTCTTCACGCGCTCGACCGCCCGCTCGATGAAGCGCTCGTAGATCGATTCCTGCACCAGCGCCCGCGATGGGCAGGTGCAGACTTCGCCCTGGTTCAGCGCGAAACTCGTGAACCCCTCGAGCGCCTTGTCGAAGAAATCGTCGTCGCTGTCCACTACATCGGCGAAGAAGATGTTGGGCGACTTGCCGCCGAGCTCCAGCGTGACCGGGATCAGGTTCTGGGACGCGTATTGCATGATCAGCCGGCCGGTCGTCGTTTCGCCCGTGAAGGCAATCTTTGCGATACGGCTGCTGGAGGCGAGCGGCTTGCCCGCTTCGACCCCGAAGCCGTTGACCACGTTCAGCACGCCCGCCGGCAGCAGATCCTGGATCAGCTCGAGCAATACCAGAATTGACGCCGGTGTCTGCTCCGCCGGCTTGAGCACGACGCAGTTGCCGGCGGCCAGAGCCGGCGCGAGCTTCCACACCGCCATCAGGATCGGGAAATTCCACGGGATGATCTGGCCCACGACTCCCAGCGGCTCGTGGAAATGATAGGCGACGGTGTTGTGGTCGACCTCGCCGATCGAGCCTTCCTGGGCGCGCACGCACGCGGCGAAGTAGCGGAAGTGGTCGATCGCGAGCGGAATGTCCGCGGCCATGGTCTCGCGGATCGGCTTGCCGTTGTCCCAGGTCTCGCTGTGCGCGATGAGGGCCAGATTGGCCTCCATGCGGTCAGCGATCTTGTTGAGGATGTTCGCGCGCTCGGTCGCGGACGTGCGGCCCCAGGCCGCCTTCGCGGCGTGGGCCGCATCGAGCGCAAGCTCGACGTCGTCCGCGGTCGATCGCGGAATCTCGCACAGCACCTTGCCGGTGACCGGCGTCGTGTTCTCGAAGTACTCGCCCTTCACGGGCGCAACCCACTTGCCGCCGATGAAGTTTGCGTAGCGCGACTTGAACTGAATCGGAAAACCATACTTGCCTGGTTCGACTTTCATGGAATCCTCCTTTGCTCGATGAGTAATATGGTATTGGGATGATCGCGAGATCGGATACCGAACGGCGGGATTGCGAAGCGCGTGCCTGCCCGTACCAGCAAGCGAGCATTTCCAAGACAATTCAGATACTTGCTCGCTCAGGCCGGGTTTCCGATACCATCTGCCCCGGGAAAATCCTCGTAATTTGCTCGGAAAAGCGTTGCATCCTGCAACAGTTGTCCCCGGACGTGCCAACCACACCGCGGGCAGGGTTCTACCCCGATCCCGATGAGCCCTGCGCAGCGGGTGCTCGCGAGCCTTGTTCACGGCACTCGCTTTCAATACTATCGACGCATCGACGCACACGGGCAATAAGCACGGAAAAGCATAATGTTCCGAGTCAAGGTGAACTGCTCGTGGTTTCTCGACCGCGAGATACCGCAGGAGCTCGATGGTCCGCTCTTCCCGCTGCTGCAGGCGATACGGGAATCCGGCTCGCTCGGCAAGGCCGCGAAACAGATCGGCACGTCCTATCGCTACGCCTGGGGTCTGGTCGGCAAATGGCAGACGTTGCTCGGCCAGCCGCTGGTGCTGAAGGAACGGGGTCGCGGCGCGAGCCTCGCCCCGCTCGGCGAGAAGCTGCTCTGGGCCGAGCGCCGGCTCCGGGCGCGCCTCGCGCCCCAGCTCGAGTCCTTCAGCGCGGAGATGCAGCGCGAGCTCGCCGGCGTCATCTTCGCGGCGTACCCGGCCGTCAGCATCTATGCGAGCCACGATCTCGCCCTCGCGGGGTTGCGGGACCTGCTGGGTCAACAACCGGGCGTTCAGCTCGATCTCGAGTTCCGGGGCAGTCTCGACAGCCTCGAAGCGTTCGGGAAGCACCGCTGCGATCTCGCGGGCTTTCACGTCGCCGAGTACCACGGGCGCGGAACGATCTCCCACCTCGCCTTCCGCCGCTGGCTGAAGCCACGTTCCCACCGGCTCATCGACTTCGTGACACGGCAGCAGGGCCTGATCGTGGCGAGCGGCAATCCGAAACGCGTCCGCGGCCTCGCGGACATCGCGCAGCCCGGCGTACGCTTCGTGAATCGGCAGCGCGGATCCGGCACCCGGTTCCAGTTCGATCAACTGCTCTGGGAAGCTGGGCTGGACAAGTCCGCGATCGAGGGCTACCAGGACGAGGAATTCACGCACCTCGCGGTGGCCGCGACCATCGGCAGCGGGCAGGCCGACGCCGGATACGGCATCAAGGCCGCCGCCGCGAAGTACGGCCTCGACTTCATCCCGCTCGGTGAACGAACGCTACTTCTTCGTCTGCCGGAACGAGTCGCTCGACGAGCCGACCGTGCGGCAGTTGCTCGACGAGCTCAAGGGCGCCGAGTTCCGTTCCCTCGTGGCGAGTCTTCCCGGCTATGACGCTTCGCGCGCCGGCGAAGTACTGACGGTGCGCGAGGCGCTGCCGTGGTACGACCGCGCGCCCGCCCGACAGCCCGACCTCGACGAGGAGGACCCCGTCGTCGAGACGGGCGACGTTGCGCCGGCGCCGAAGCGTCGATGAAGACGCTCGCCCAAAGCGGCGTCCGCCTCGACTTCGCAGTCCCCTTCAACCCCACGAGGAGAGCAGCATGCAGATCAGCGCGCGCAACGTGATCAAGGGCAAGATCACGAAGATCGTCGAAGGCCCGGTCAGCACGGAGGTCACGATCAAGGTCGGACCGAAGGTGGAGATCGTGTCGTCCATCACCACCACCGCGGCGCAGTCCCTGGGACTCAAGAAGGGGATGGAGGCGTATGCCGTCATCAAGGCGACGAGCGTGATGGTCGGCGTGGAGCACTGACGCCGCACGGGGCGCATCCGCCATGCGGTGCGGGCGGCTGCCACGGCCGGGGCTCGCGGCGATCCGCCTGCAGGCCGCCCTGGCCTTCGTGCTCGCGCTCACGGACACGTCCATCGCGGAGGCGCGCGAAGCCATCGACTCGGCGGGACGTCGAGTCGTGCTGCCGGCGAAGGTCCAGCGCGTCTACGCGGCCGGACCGCCGGCTAGCATCATGGTCTTTGCCATCGCCCCGGAGAAGCTCCTCGGCTGGACCCGGGCGATGACGCCGGAAGAAGCGGCGTTCCTGCCGGAACGGTATGCCGCGCTGCCCGTCCCTCGGACGCCTCACCGGGCGCGGCAACACGGCCAACGTCGAGGTGGTGCTCGCGGCGAAGCCCGATCTCATCGTCGATGCAGGCGCCACGGGCGACACCTACGTTTCGCTCGCGGACCGCGTGCAACAGCAGACCGGCATTCCGTATCTGCTCTACGACGGCACGTTCGCTCAGACCGCCGCGACCTTGCGTGCGCTCGGCTGCCGCGCATGGGCGACGGCGCCCGCGGCGAGTTGCTGGCGGACTACGTCGAGCGCAGCGTCGGCGGGGTGCGGGCCAAGGTCGCCACGATTCCGCGCGAGCGGCGTCCTCGCGTCTACTATGCGCGCGGCCCGAGCGGACTGCAGACCGCGCTCTCGGGCTCCATCAACGCGGAGGTGCTCGATGTGCTGGGCGCGATCAACGTGGCCGGCGGCCAGAGTGCCGCGAGCGGGCTCGCGAACGTCTCGATGGAGCAGGTGCTCGCCTGGAACCCGGATGTCATCATCACCACCGACCCGGGGTTCTACGCGCGTGTCTGGACCGATGCGCGCTGGTCGGGCATCGCCGCCGTGAAGAACACACGGGTTTACCTGTCA
Organism: uncultured beta proteobacterium; assembly: GCA_963734295.1. Classification (GTDB taxonomy): domain Bacteria; phylum Pseudomonadota; class Gammaproteobacteria; order Burkholderiales; family JAEUMW01; genus JAEUMW01. The sequence goes on from CAVTGS010000012.1 coordinate 686,460, forward strand.
CCGCAGCTGCCGTTCGGCTGGTTCGATTTCCCGCCCGGTCCCAACCGGGTCATCGGGCTGTTCTGGCTCGCGGACATCCTATACCCTGACGTTTTCGACGACGATCTGCGCGCCCGGGTCGCGGACTTCTACCGGCTCTTCTACCATCGGGAGCCGACTCCCGCCCAGCTGGACGCCCTACTCGACATACCGGAGCCCGCCAACCGATGACGACCCACGCGTTCGACACGTTGCGGCTCGGCACGCTCGGGCGCTACACCTTGCCGCTCCTCGGGCTCGCGCTGCTGATCGTGCTCGCGTTTGCGGTGGGTCGCTTTCCCGTGAGCGCGAGCGATCTGTATGCGGCGACTCTCGGCAATCTGTTCGGCAGCACCCGCCCGGTCCCGGCCACGGTCGAAACCGTGATCTACCAGGTGCGCGGGCCGCGGGTCCTCGCAGCGCTCGTCGTGGGCGCCGCGCTCGCCGCCGCCGGCGCGGCGTACCAGGGCATGTTCCGCAACCCGCTCGTGTCGCCCGACATCCTCGGCGTGTCGTCCGGCGCGGCGCTCGGGGCGGCGCTCGCCATCTTCCTGTCGTGGGACTTGATCGGCATCCAGATCCTGGCCTTCGCGGGCGGGCTCGCGGCGGTGGGGCTGGTCTACGGCATCGGAGCGTCGCTGCGCGGGCGCGATCCGCTGCTCACGCTGATCCTCGCGGGTGTCGTGATCGGCACGCTGCTCGGCTCGTGCGTGTCGCTGCTCAAGTATCTGGCCGATCCCTACAACCAGCTTCCGGCGATCACGTTCTGGCTGCTCGGCAGCCTGGCAGGGGCGAGCCCGGCCGATCTCAAGGTGGTGGTGCCGACGGTGCTCGTCGGGCTCGTGCCTCTCACGCTCCTGCGCTGGCGCATGAACCTGCTCACCCTGCCCGACGACGAGGCGCGCGCGCTCGGCGTGGACACGAGGCGCCTGCGGCTCGCCGTGGTGTGCGCGGCAACGCTGATCACCGCGGCGAGCGTTGCCATCTCGGGCATCATCGGCTGGATCGGCCTGCTCGTTCCCCATGCGGCGCGCATGCTCGTGGGGCCAGGCTTCGCGCGCATGCTGCCGATGACGATGATTCTAGGCGCCGGTTTCATGCTCGGGGTGGACACGCTCGCGCGTACGATCGCGACCCTCGAGGTGCCGCCGGGCGTGCTCACGGCCGTGCTCGGCACGCCGCTCTTCCTGTGGCTGCTGGCGAAGTCGAAGCGGGCGTGGTGATGGAGCTTCGCGCCGAGGCGCTGTCGTATGGCTATCCGGGGCGCACCATCGGCAGCGAGGTCGAGCTCGCGTTGACGGCGGGCGAGGTCGTCTGCGTCCTCGGTCCCAACGGGGGCGGCAAGACCACGCTGTTCCGCACGTTGCTCGGCCTGCTGCCGGTCCAGGCGGGTCATATCGCGCTCGGCGGCCGGCCGCTGCAGGACTGGTCGCGCCGCAACGTCGCGCGGGTGGTGGGTTACGTGCCGCAGGCGCACGCGGCGCACTTCGCGTTCACCGTGCGCGAGATCGTCCTCATGGGCCGCACGGCGCATGTCGGTGCGTTCGCCGCGCCGTCGCACCGCGATCGCGCAAGCCGCGGAGGCGGCGCTCGCGACGCTCGGCATCGCCCACCTCGCCGAGCGCGTCTATACCGAGGTGAGCGGCGGCGAACGCCAGTTGACCCTCATCGCGCGCGCGCTCGCACAGGAGGCGGAACTGCTGCTGCTCGACGAGCCCACTGCGAGCCTCGATTTCGGCAACCAGTTGCGCGTGCTCGATCAACTGCGGGTCCTGGCCGAGCAGGGCATCGGCATTCTCTTCTCGACCCACGATCCCGACCACGCATTTCTCTGCGCGGAACGCGTGCTGATGCTGCGCGACGGCCGCATCCTCGGCATGGGCCGGCCCGAGGACGTCATCACGCGCGACAACCTGCGGCTGCTTTACGGCGTCGAGGTGGAAGTCGTCACGGCGACGCTGCCGGACGGCCGCGCCTCGCGCCTCTGCGTGCCGGGGCTCGAGGGCTTGCGCGCGACGCGCCGGCCGCGACCGGCTCCGGCCCGTCACTGAGGCGTTTCCGGCTCGGCCGCGGACTGCGACGCGAGGCCGCCGAGGAAGGCCACCAGGATGCCCGCGAAGAGAAACCCGCCCATGAAGCTGAAGTCCCTGCGGCTCACCAGCGCATAGCCGGAGAGTCCGAGGAACGTCGCCGCGGTGGCGCCCATCGCCGTCATGACGATCTGGTGTCCGTTGGGCAGCGACAGATAGGCGCTCACGATGGGTCCGAGCGTATAGCCCATGAAACCCGTCAGCGCGAACACGAAGGCGAGTCCGAGCGCCTGGTCGCGGAAGCGCGAAGTCAGGTAAAGCAACCCGAAGTATCCGACCAGCGTCAGAATCAGACCGGGGTGCGGCAGTTTCAACGCGGCCGACACGCCGGCGACCAGCGCGCTGAATGCCAAGGTAAGTGCGAGTAGCCAATACGTGTTGCGGATGACGCGATTGCTCGCCAGGGTCGACGCGAGCGAATCGGCCGGCCGGCTTACAGCGAGTACACGCGGTGTGCTCATACGGTCTCCTTTGTCGAATCCATTGATGATCGGGCGATGCGTCACGCGCCCGCGAACCGAAGACGCGACTCGAACCTCATCCCGAGCCGGCGCTTCGTCCGAATGCGATGGGCCATGCGGCGACCCACGGTCCGGCCTGCCCGCTCCGCGGCGGAGGTGATCACGGCGTAAAGGTCGCCGCCCAGGTCGCGGATCACCAGCGCGGGCAGGTGCGGCAGCCGCACCATCACGCGACAGAACTTGTCGGCGCCGCCGCGCGGGCCGTTGACGTCGCCCAACTGCACCTCCACCCGATCCACCCAGATCCGAAAAGACCGCAGCGCGCACTCGATGCGACGGACGGCGTGCTGGCGTAGCCCTTCGGTGAGCGTAAAGCGGCGCGCCTGAATCTCGATCCTCATCGACTTTCCTCCTCCGTTGACCAGCGAAATACAGGAATCTACGGAACATCGAGCATCAGGTAAAGTCGATTATCGTGGTAGAAAGAATCGTCTTTCTCGAAGTATCTGCGGCGCGGCATCGCTATGAATCTCAAGCATCTCTTCTACTTCTGGAAGGTTGCGACCAGCGGGAGCGTCGCCCGCGCGAGCGAAGAGCTCCACATCACGCCGCAGACCATCAGCGGCCAGATCCAGCTCCTGGAGCAGGACCTCAAGACGGAGCTCTTTGCGCGCAGCGGGCGCCGGCTCGAGCTGACCGAGGCGGGCCGCTTCGCGCTCGGCTACGCGAAGGAGATCTTCTCCCTGCAGTCGGAGCTGGACGAGTTGATCCGCCTGCACCCGGAGGGACGGCCGACGGAGTTCCGGGTGGGCGTCTCGGATGCCATGCCCGAATCCCTCGCCTACCGCCTGTTGGAACCAGCGACGCGCATGCCCGAGCCGGTGCGGATCGTCTGTCCCGAGTGGAAGCTCGACAGCCTGCTGTCCGAGCTGGCGGTCCATCGACTCGACCTCGTGCTCGCCGACTCGCCGATCCCGCAGTCGGTCGACGTGCGGGCCTACAACCACCGCCTCGGCGAGTCCTCCCTCACGTTCTTCGCGAGCCGCGCGCTCGCCGAGCGCTGTCGCGATCCCTTCCCGGAGTGTCTCGACGCGATGCCGATGCTGCTGCCGGGTGAGGATTCGGCCCTGCGCAGCAAGCTCGTGCGCTGGTTGAGCCAGCACAAGCTGCGTCCGACCTTCGTCGGTGAATTCGACGGGAGCGCGCTGATGACCGCTTTCGGCGAGGCCGGCGTCGGCGTGTTCGTCGCGCCGACGATCCTCGAGGAGGAGATGAAGACCCGGCATGGCGTCGTCGCGCTCGGCGAAACACAGGAGGTCGTCGCCGAATACTTCGCCATCTCCGTCGAGCGCCGGCTGACCCACCCCTGCGTGCTGGCGATCACGCAGTCGGCGCGCGATCGAATCTTCAGGGGCGACGCAGCCGGCTAGCCTCCGCCGCGCCGGAAGTAGAGATCGAAGCGCTCGACCGCGACCTCCTGCTCCGCTTCGCCGTAGCCTTCGAAGCGCAGCTCGACGTGCGCCGAGGGGAGCGTGAGCGACGCGATTCGTAGCGGCGGCTCGTCGCAAAACAGGATCGTGAGACGGCGCCCGGGTATCTCGACCGTCACCCGATCGCCAGCGACGACGAGGGTGTTCGTGCCCAGCGCGTCGGGGAGCGTGCGGAAGAACTCGCCGCGGCTGATGCTCATGCGGCGGATGACCGGCACACGGCCCGTCACCGCGTCATCCGCCTGCAACGGGCGGCCAGATGGCCACCACGTCGCCGTCCTCGAGGACGGTGCCGCCGTACGCGCCGGGCGGTACGTGGTAACCGTTCACCAGGACGAGGTGCACCCGTTTCGCGGGCAGGGCGGCGCGATCGATGAGGCCCTGTACCGAGATGCCGTCGGCAACGACGAGCTCCATCTCGTTGGAGGGTGTCCCCGCCGGCAGGCAGTCGCGCAGCGCCGCGAATAGTCTCACGCGGATCTTCATCGAGACGGCTTAGAACTGATAGATCACGCTCAGGCCCGCGACGAAATTCCGCGTCGGAGCGGGAAAGTAGTAGCGGCCATTCGCATCGCCCACGCTGACTGCGCCGATGTACTCCTTGTCGAAGAGGTTGTTCACCCGCACGAACTGCCGCGTGGTCCACGGACCGGACTGCTGCTGCAGCCCCGCCCACCAGTTCGCGATCGCGTAGCTCGCAGCGGATTCGGTGTTGAGGTCGTTCACGTAGACGTTGCCGTTCCAGATCGCCTCCACCGCAGTGGTGAGACCGAAGGGTGCGTACCGCCAGGTGAGCGACCCGAACAGGTTGTACTCCGGAATCCCCGGCACCCGGTTGCCCGACTGCACGACGGCGATGTTGGTACCGGTCGCCGGAATGCAGGGCGCGGGACCTGCGCAGGTCACGAAATCGCCGGAGAACTCCGCGTCGAGATAGGTCGCTGCGAGGTAGCCATTGAAGCCCGCCCCGAGGTCGCTGTCGACGAGAAGCTCGGCACCCTTGCGGCGGCTTCCTGATGCGTTCTGATAGGCCGCGCGTCCTCCCGCGTTCCGCGCGATGACGATCTCGGCGTCGGAGTCGATGTAGAAAAGCGCCAGGTTCACCCGCGTCGCTGCGCCGAGGAACGCCTTCGCCCCGACTTCGTACTGGTTGCTCAACGTTGGCTGCAGATCGAAGTTGAGCCCGGAACCGGCGTCCGGACGGTACGCGAGCTCGATGAAGGTCGGCGTCTCGAAGCTGCGGCCCGCGTTCGCATAGACGTTCACCGCGGAGGTGAGCTGATACAGTACGCCGCCCACCGGCGTCCAGGCCGAGTACGTGACGCTGCCGCTGTCGTCGGGATTGCGCTGATTCGGACCCGGTCCGACGATGGTGGAGGTGCCGCTGCAGCGGGTGCCGACCACCGCGCAGATGAACTTGTCGCTCGAATCGAATCGCACCTCGGTGTAGCGCAGGCCGGCGCTCGCGTTCCAGCGCGGCAGGAACTGCCATTCGCCTTGCAGATAGGCGCCGATATTGTCGACGGTATTGTCCTCGTTGCGCTTCAGCGCGCCCAGCACACCGTTGTTGTTGAGATAGCCCTGGCGCGAGTCGCTCGCGGTCTCGTAGTCGACGCCCGCGGTCAGGGTAAGCGGGCCGTCGAAAACGGGCTGTACACGCGTCCAGCGCAGGCTGCCGCCGCCGAAATCCCGATCGAACGCCGACACGCCGCCGGAGCTGCGGATGTCGTTCTGGTTCACGAGCGGGATCGCGAGATACTGCGCGTTGCTGCGCGTCCCGTAATAGGCCATGACGCGCAGCGTGTCCTGGTCGGTGATCCGGTTGTCGTAGACGAGCCCGCCCTGATTGTTGCGCAGGGTCCGCCGCGTATCGAAGAGCCGCGCCGCCGGGTCCGCTTGGCGCGGGTTGCGGGCCGCCTGCGCTGCGGTCAACCCGAGCGGGTCCTGGGCATTGGGCTGGTCGAAGATGTTCAGGACCAGGGTGAGCGCAGACCGATCGTCGAGGGTGTAGACGAACTTGCCATTGACCTGCGTTTTCTCGGCGGCGCTCTGTTCCCGGTAGCCCTGGGTGGTGAAGTAGGTCGTGTTCACCAGGTAATTGAGCGGGCCACCCTGCCCGCCGAACTTGAACCCGTAGCGCTGCGTATCGTAGCTGCCGAAGGTAAAGCTCGGCGACATGATCGGCGGCTGCGGCCCCGGTTCGGTGAAAATCTGCACGACCCCGCCGGAGTGGTTGCCGTAGAGCGCGGAGAAGGGTCCGCGCAGCACCTCGATGCGGTCAGCGGAACCGAGATCGAAGATGCCGGGGTTGCCCTGTCCGTCCGGCGAGCTGGCAGGGATGCCATCGGCCAGTAGCTTCACGCCGCGCGTGCCGAACTGGGAGCGGGCGCCGAAGCCGCGGATGCTGATCTGCTGCTCCTGCGCGAAATTGTCGCGGTTTTGCACGTAAGTCCCGGGTACGCGATTCAGCACCTCCGAGACGTTGACATCCAGCTTGCCGCGCTGGATGTCGGCCTGCGGAATCGAGTCGATCGACATCGGCAGGTCGAAGCTCCTGGCTTCGGTCCGCGTGCCGGTCACGACTACCGGCGAAGCTTCGACCGCATCCTGCGCCGCCGCCGGTACGCAGAGCGCGGCCGCGATGGCGGTCACCGCGGCCCCAGCGGTTGCGGCCGGGTTCACGATCCGCCGCCCGCGTTTGCAGGGTCTACTCACGGTGATCTCTCTCTCCCTGAGGGTTCGCCCTCTGAGGGGCGGTCAGCCAAAAAAAAGGCTGCCCATGGGCAGCCTTTCGGGGTGGTGCAAGTCAGCGATTGCAGATGTACATCGTCACTTCGAAGCCGAAGCGCAGGTCGGTGAATTCGGGTTTGGTCCAGGCCATTTCTATCTCCTCGGTGGTGGTGCTTGAACAGGGTCAAGTTGCCGATTTAAGTATCATTGCAGCCGGCCGCCGGCAACAGGGGAAAACCCGTAAACCCGACTCATGATTTTCATGAGATTGAGCCTCGGATGCTCACGGGTCGATCAAGCGATTGCGAATGGCGATGAGCGCGAGATCCGCCTGGTTCGAGGCGCCGAGCTTCTGCTTGATGTTGTAGAGATGGGTGCCGACGGTGCGGGGAGACAGGTGCAGGACCTCCGCGATCTCCAGCACCGACTCGCCCCGGGCGAGCGCGAGGAACACCTTGAACTCCTTGTCGGACAGCACCTCCACGGGATTGCGATTGCCCGAGAGCTGCTGCACCGCCATCTGCTGGGCGATCGCCGGCTCGATGAAGGTCTTGCGCTGGTAGACCTGACGGATCGCCTGGATGAGTGCCTCGGCCGCGCTGCGCTTGGAGAGGTAGCCGAGCGCCCCGGACTTGAGGGCGCGCCGCGGATGCATCGTGTCCTCGTGGGCGGACAGGACCAGCACGCGCGCCTCCGGCTCCTTCGCGATGAGCCGGCTCACGGTTTCGAGCCCGCCGATGCCGGGCATGGAGATGTCGAGCACCAGCACGTCGGGCTTCACCTCCGAATAGGCTTTGAGGGCGTCCTCGCCGCACTCCGCCTCCGCCACCACCTTCATGTCGGGGCTGCCCTCGAGCAGCAGGCGAAAGCCCATCCGCACCACCGCGTGGTCGTCCACCAGCATCACCCGGATCGGCACCGCGCTCATGCGGCCGCCCCCGATCCGTCGTGAGCATCGAGAAGCGCACTTAGTCGGCGGCTAGCCGCACCCGCATTGCCGTCGATCCCCACAGTGGGGCCCCTCGCCAGGTAGCTCATGCGCTGGTCCCCTGCTCGGCTGGCGCCGATTCCGTTACCGGCAGGGTGACCCGCACGCGCACGCCCCGGCCCGGCTCACTGTCCAGCGCGAAGGTCCCGTGCAGGGCCTGGACGCGCTCGCGCATGCCGAGGATGCCGAAGCGCGGGATCGCCTCTCCGGCGGCATCCCCGATCCCCCGCCCGTTGTCCCGCACTTCGATCTCGATCCGGTCGCAGGCAGGGTCCGCGACCCGCGTGACGACGACTTCGGCACGGCTCGCCCCCGCGTGCCGCAGCACGTTGGTCAGACACTCCTGCACGATGCGATAGGCGTTGATGTTGAGCGCCTCGCCCAGGTGGTCGAGCGCGCCGCGCGTCGCGAGCTTGAGCTCGATTGCGGGGTGCTGGGCCTGCAGCGCCGACAGTGCTTCCTCGAGCGTCTCGCGCAGGCCCAGGTTGTCGAGCGCGCTCGGGCGCAACTGCCGCACGATGCCGTGCATGGAATCGTACAGGCGGCCCGCCACCTGCACGATCATCCTGCTGCTGTCGTGAATCTCCGGTGCGACGTCGCGGCTGCGGTTCGCGATCGAGGCGCCGATGGTCCTGATAGCCGTGACGCACTGCCCGAGCTCGTCGTGCAACTCGCGGGCGAGGCTGCGCCGCTCTTCCTCGACGTGCTTCTGGATCAATTGCGTGAGCTCGCGGTTCTGGCGCAGCTCGCGCTCGGTCTCGACCGCATGCTTGTGCTCGGTGATGTCGCGCAGGCTGACGATGCTGCCGATCACCTCGTCTTGCTGCGGGTCGACCAGGGGAGCAGCAGACAGGGCCACGTCGAGCACGCGCCCGTCTTTCGCGAGCCGCTGTGTCTCCTGGTTCTCGATCACCCCGCGGGCGCGCACCGTCGCGAGGTCGCGCTCGATCTCGCCGGCCGACTCGGCGGACGCCAGCACGGTCGCGGAGCGGCCCAGCATCTCGTCGGCCCGGTACCCGAAGAGGCGCTCCGCTGCCGGGTTCCAGAAGGTCACGGTGCCGCCCAGATCCTGGATGATGATCGCGTCGGACGACTGCTGCGCGATGAGGGCGAGGCGCTGGTTCTCGGCGACGCTCTCCTGCAGCGCCTGCGCCATGCGGTTGAACGTACGGCTGATGGAGGAGAACTCCGGTGCGCGAAACGCCGGCAGCCGGGTGTCGAAGCGCCCTTGCGCCATCTCCGAGAGCCCGCCGAGCACCGTCTGCAATGGCCGCAGGCTGCGCCCGACGAGCCAGAAGAGCAGCACGATCAGCAACAGGAAGAAGCCCGCCGCGACCATCAGGAGGGCCTTCAGGTCGTCCCACGCGTCGAGCACGGAGCGCGAGGCGTCCGGCACGATGGTGAGGGTCGCCCCCGGCAGCGCGATGGCGACGGTCTCGGTCTTCGGCGACACCATGCGGAAGAACCAGTCCGGTGCGGAGCGGCCGGCCTTGTAGGTGGACGGCGGCGACTGGTAGACCGTGTTCCCGAGCCCGTCCTCCAGCACGATGTCGTGCGCCCGCACGCGGCCGAGCTTGTTCAGGAACGAGAGCAGAAACTCGCGCTGGGTGCTGACGGACGGATAGAACTGGCCCGCGTAGACCACCGCCGTCATGAGCTGCACGGTGATCCTGGTGCCGGACTCGATCTCCTCGCGGATCGAGCGCCGCGTGTCGTCGACGATCACCGCGCCCGAGGCGACCAGGAACGCGATCATCAGCGCCGAGATCAGGAGGTTGATGCGCAGTCGCAGGCTCATCGCGGCCCTCCAGGAGCGACTTCGCGCTCCGTCGGACGGCGGTACGGATGTCTCATGCCGCTTCGACCCCGAGCCGGTCGGAGAAGTCCGCCAACGCCCGCACCAGCGCCGCCGCCAGAGCCGGATTGAAGACGAAGTGACCCGCGTTCTCCACCATTCTGAGCTCGGCGGCGTCCCAGTGCGCAGCGAGCCTCTGCGCCGTCACCGGCGGGCAGACCATGTCCAGTCGCCCCTGCACGATGATCGCCGGCAGCGCGCGGAGCACGCCCATGCGCCCGAGAATCGGCCGCTCCACGAGAAAGCACTGGTGGCGCAGATAGTGGGTCTGGATGCGGACGCGGGGCACGACGCTGTCGTCGCTCGCAGCCATCGACACGGCCGACGGCTGCTCGCCCAGCGCCATCACCGCGGATTCGTAGGCGACCCAGGCCTGCGCGGCGCTCGACGCAGCGGCAGGGGGCCCCGCTTCCAGGCGGCGCAGGCAGATCTGCAGCAGATGACCGGATGTCCCCGCGTCCAGCGTGCGGGCGAACGCGCTCCATGCCTCCGGCACGAAGCGGCGCAACCCGTTGAGAAACCAGTCGACCTCTTCGTCGGTGCCGAGAAACACGCCGCGCAGCACCAGACCCAGGACGGCTTCCGGATGGCTCTGGGCGTAGGCCAGGGCGAGCGTCGCGCCCCACGAACCCCCGAAAAGCAGCCAGCGCTCGACCTCCAGCCGACGGCGGAGCGCTTCCATGTCCGCGACCAGGTCCCAGGTGGTGTTGTGGCGCGTCTCCCCGAGCGGATGCGACCGCCCGCAGCCGCGCTGATCGAACAGGACGGCGCGGTAGCGCGTGGGGTCGAAGAAGCGGCGGTGGGCCGGGCTGCAACTGCTGCCCGGTCCGCCGTGGCAGAACAGCACGGGGATGCCGCCGGGATTGCCCGACTGTTCCCAGTACACACGGTGGCCCGCGCCCACGTCGAGCATGCCTGTAGCGAAGGGTTCGGTGGGAGGAAACAGCGCGTCGGTCATTTGCTGAACTCTTCGCGTTCGAGCTCGGTGTAGACGTGCTGGATGTTCAACGGGTGGGTATCGCCGTACAGCGCCCAGCCCTCGAATCGCGGCAGATTCATCGTCGGCTCCTTGAGCAGGTCGATCACGCTCACGCCCTCGTGGTAGTGCTTCTCGGTGTCGGCGACGAGCGCGACGAGATAGTCGCGCGTCTCGCCGATGCGCTGCGGGTCCGCGATCGGACCATGGCCCGGAACGATGCGCCTCGCCGGAATCTTCTGCAACTCGGTGAGAGACGCGATCCAGCCACGGACGCGTGCCTCGTGGGTGTACGGAATGCGGTCGAGGTACACGAGATCGCCGGTGAAGAGCACGCCGCTCGCGGGATCGAAAACGGCCAGGTCACCTTCCGTGTGACCCCAGCCGAAATGGTAGAGCTCGATGCGGCGCCCCCCGGCGACGAAGGATCCGTTGCCTGACACGCTCAGGTTCGGAATGACGATCTCGGTGCCCGTCATCGCCCCGGGCCCGAGGACGCGCTCGACGTTGTCGAAGCAGAGCTTGCACCGCGCGCGCATTGCGGCGATGGTCTCGGCGCGGGCGAGGATGGGCGCCCCCGTGTCGGCGAACGCGTGGTTGCCGAGCACGTTCTCCGGATGCGGATGGGTGTTGACGACGAGCGCGATCGGCTGGTCCGTGACCGTGCGAATGGCGGCGAGGATGGCACGTCCGTGCTCGACGTTGACCCCGGTGTCGATCACGATGACGCCTTCCGGACCGACGATGAAGCCGCTGTTGATCACGTTGCCACGGTTTGCCGGCGCGATCTCTTCCTGGGCGCCGAGGAAGGCGTAGACATCGGGGGCGACCTGCCGCGGCACCAGCACGAGGGCGTCCGCGACCGCGATCGACGGCACCGCGGCGGCCGACTGCACGAGAAGGAAGGCGAAAGCCTGGAGGAGATGCGAGACGGGCGAACCGGGCCGGGTCACACTGCGTTCGCAGGAGCAGATCGTGTGGACACGCAACTATTCCTTCAACCGGAAAACGATCGGCACGAGCACCGTGAAGTCCCGGTTGCGCAGCCGCTCCGGCGCATTTGGCAGAGGCTGCGCGTCCCGCACCATCTCGAGCGCCTGCTCGTCGAGGATTTCGTGCCCGCTCGATTTGTGCAGCGTCGAAGCGATGAGCCGGTTGCCCGAACCGAACTTGAGCGCGACCATCGAAGTGCCCTGCCACCCGCGCATCTGGGCGAGACGAGGATAGCGCTGATGCCTGCCGATGGCCTGTGACAGCGCATGACCGTAACCCGCGAGCAGATCGGGTTCGGGCGGCGTCGCGGGCTCGGCCTCCCGCACCGGGGCTGGGGTCGCATCCGCCCGTCCCGGTGCAGCCGGAACCGAGAACTCCGACGACTGCGGCGGCGCTTCGGGCGACGCCGAGAGGAGGTCCTGCTGCGGTGCCGTGGGTGGGGCGATCGGTGCTGCGTCGCGTGCGGTGACCGAAGGCAGCGGCTTGGCGGGCTTGGCGCGCGGGCGTTCGGGTGGCGGCACCGGCATCGCTTTGCGGGGGACGACGGGATCCGCCATGGCCGGCGCCTGCGTCGGAGCGGCCTCCATCGCGTCGCGCAAAATCTCGACCTGGAGGGGATTCTCCGCATCGCGCTGCAACGCGCGCAACTGCGGAAAAAGCGTGAGCGCCATGGCATGGATGGCGATGGAGACAACGATCGCCGCAGCGAGCGGACGTTCGCGGACATAGCTCAACGTGGACGCAACCATGCCTTGTAGATTGTGGTTCGAGGCGCGGGAAACAAAGGGTAGTGCAAGGCCCTCGCTCAGGCAAATCCACCCGTGAAACTCATGAAAATCATGAGGGTGAATTGCAGGATTTCCCAGCGGGCCGGGCGAACAGACCGGCCGACAATGCAGTCTGACCTATCGAGTTCGGCCGTAACGGCGGACTTCAAGGTTTACGCAACGGACTTCAACCTCGAGATCAAGGAGACTACCATGGCCTGGACGACCCCCGCTTTCACCGATATGCGCTTCGGCTTCGAAGTGACGATGTACATCGCCAACCGCTAACGCGCTTGGCGGCAAGACCCGGGAGCCCGGGCAACCGGCTCCTTTTTCGACCGGCCCGGGACTTCCCGGGCCGGTTCGTTACAGGGATCGCGAAGAGGCTTTCGAACATGCGCGTCAAGGTTCTGGGCAGCGCGGCCGGCGGTGGCTTCCCACAGTGGAACTGCAACTGCCGCAATTGCGATGGGGTTCGAAGCGGCGCCATCCACGCCCTGCCTCGCACCCAGTCTTCGATCGCGGTCAGCAGCGACGACGTGAACTGGGTCCTCTTCAATGCATCGCCCGACATCCTGCAGCAGTTGAAGGCCACACCCGAGCTCCAGCCGGCACGCGCGATTCGCGACACCGGGATCGCGAGCGTCGTCCTGATCGACGCCCAGATCGATCACACCACCGGCTTGCTCATGCTGCGTGAGGGCCAGCGTCCGCTCCGGATCTTCTGCACCGAGATGGTCCGCGAAGATCTGACCACCGGAAATCCGCTCTTCAAGATTCTCGATCACTACTGCGGGGTCGAATGGCATCGCATCGGCGGGGAGCGCTGGTCCTTCACCATCCCCGGTGCCGAGACGCTGGAGTTCACCGCGATGCCGCTCAAGAGCGCTGCCCCGCCCTACTCCCCGCACCGCCACGATCCGCATCCGGGGGACAACATCGGCGTGCGCGTAACCGACCGGACCTCGGGCCGCTCGCTCTTCTACGCGCCCGGCCTGGGCGAGATCGAGCCGCACGTGGAAGTCGCGATGCGCGAGGCTGACTGCGTGATGGTGGACGGCACGTTCTGGACCGACGAGGAGATGATCGACCTCGGCATCTCGGGCAAGCGCGCGCGGGAGATCGGCCACCTGCCGCAGTCCGGCGCGGGCGGGATGATGGAGTGGCTGGACCGCTTCGAGAAGCCGCGCAAGATCCTGATCCACATCAACAACACCAATCCGATCCTGAACGACGACTCGCCAGAGCGGGCAGAGCTTGCCGCGCGCGGTATCGAGGTCGCGTTCGACGGCATGGACATTCGAATCTGACGAGGGGAACCGCATGGGCGCCGCCGATACCCTGCCCTGGAGCCGCGAGGAATTCGAGCAGCAACTGCGCGCGAAGGGCAAGCGCTATCACATCTACCACCCGTTCCACATCGCCATGAACAGCGGGCAGTGCACCAAGGCACAGGTGCAGGGGTGGGTGTACAACCGCTTCTACTATCAGATCGCCATCCCCATCAAGGACGCGGCGATCATGTCCAACATGCCGGATCGCGACCAGCGTCGACTCTGGATCCAGCGCATCATCGACCACGACGGAACGCAAGGCGAAGAAGGCGGCATCGAGGCGTGGCTCAGGCTCGGCGAGGCCTGCGGTCTCGAGCGCGACGAGATCACGTCCCTCAAGCACGTGCTGCCCGGCGTGCGCTTCGCGGTGGACGCGTATATCAATTTCGGTCGCACGCGTCCGTGGCAAGAGGCAGTCTGCTCGTCGCTCACCGAGCTCTTCGCCCCCGAGATCCACCAGAAGCGTCTCGACAACTGGCCGCAGTTCTATACCTGGATCGACCCCGAAGGTTACTTCTATTTCAAGAAGCGTCTGTCGGAGGCGCGCCGCGACGTGGAGCACGGGCTTGCCGTCACGCTCGATCACTTCAAGACGCGCGAGCAGCAGGAACGGGCGCTCGACATCCTGCAGTTCAAGCTCGACGTGCTGTGGTCGATGCTCGACGCGATGCAGGTCAACTACGGCATCGGGGAGCCGAAGTGAGCGAGCCGGTAGAGTTCACCGACGACACGGTGTTCGACCTCGGACGCTACTTCCGCTTCCAGTGGGAGCCGGTTCAGCAGGCGCACGTGCTGCTCTACCCGGAGGGCATGGTGAAGCTCTCGGGCAGCGCCGGCGAGATCATGAAGCGGGTGAACGGAAGCGCCACTGTCAAGTCCATCATGGAAGATCTGGAAAAGACTTTTCCCGGTGTCGATCTGCGCAGCGACGTGACAGGGTTCCTGGAGGTGGCACATGGAAACGGCTGGATCCGTGTCAAAGATGCCTGAGATCGCGAACCCGCTCTGGCTGCTGGCGGAGGTCACGTACAAGTGCCCGCTGCACTGCGTGTTCTGCTACAACCCGGTCGACTACACGCGGTTCGGCCCGGAGCTTTCGACCGACGACTGGCTGAAGGTGCTGCGGGAGTCGCGCGAGATCGGCGCGACGCAGCTCGGCTTCTCCGGCGGCGAGCCATTGGTGCGCGACGATCTCGAGATTATGGTCGCCGAGGCGCGCAAACTCGGCTACTACTCGAACCTCATCACCTCCGGCGTCGGCCTCACCGAGAAGCGCATCGCCGCGTTCAAGGAAGGCGGGCTCGACCACATCCAGCTCTCGTTCCAGGATTCGACGCGGGAGATGAACGACTTCCTCTCCAGCACCCGGACCTTCGAGCTCAAATTGAAGGTCGCAAAGCTCATCCAGCAGTACGACTATCCGATGGTGCTGAACGTCGTGCTGCACCGCATGAACATCGACCATACGTGGCAGATCCTCGAGATGGCGGAAGCCATGGGCGCGGAGTACGTGGAGCTCGCCAATACCCAGTACTACGGCTGGGCGCTCGTGAACCGCGATCAACTGCTACCCACCCGCGATCAGCTCCAGCGCGCGGAAGAGGCGACGAACAAGTTTCGCGAGCGCGTCGGAGCCAAGATGAAGATCTATTTCGTCGTGCCCGACTACTACTCGGACCGCCCGAAGGCGTGCATGAACGGCTGGGGCTCCGTCTTCATCACGGTGCAGGCCGACGGGACCGTGCTGCCGTGCCACGAAGCGCGAATGCTGCCGGGGCTCACCTTCCCCAATGCGCGCGACCACGACATGAAGTGGATCTGGTACGACTCGCCGGGGTTCAACGCCTACCGCGGCGACGCGTGGATGAAGGAACCCTGCCGCACCTGCCCGGAGAAGGTAAAGGACTTCGGCGGCTGCCGTTGTCAGGCATTCATGCTCACCGGAGACGCGACCAACGCCGATCCGGTGTGCAGCCTGTCGCCGCACCACCACGTCGTCACCGATGCGGTGGAAAAGGCGCAGCAGCCGGAGAAGCGGGTCACGGTGCACCCGATCGTGTTTCGCGACGACAAGAGCTCGCGAGAGCTCAGCAAGAAAAGCGAGCCCGCGGCCGCAACACCGGCCTGATCGTATCCCGTCGAAGTTGCGCATCGGGCCGCGCACGGCGGCGCCGGAAGGTTTACACTCCCCCCTACGCTCCACCCGACCCTGCGTGAACACGCCGCCACTGTCATGATGCGCGACTCGCCCGATTTCGCGAAGTATCTCGCGGTGCACGCGAACGGTCTGACCAAGCGTTACGGCGATACGCTGGCGGTCGACCGTCTCGACCTCGATGTTCCGACCGGCGAATTCTTCGGGCTGCTCGGCCCCAACGGCTCCGGCAAGACCACCACCATCCACATGCTCTCGACGCTGGTGCGCCCGACCTCCGGGAAGGCGCTCGTGGCCGGTCACGATATCGCTCGGAACGGTGTCAAGGTGCGCGGCGCGATCGGCGTCGTGTTCCAGGATTCGGCGCTGGATCGAACGCTGTCGGTCTGGGAGAACCTGCGCTTCGCAGGCATGCTCGCCGGGCTCCCTGGCACGGTCATCCGCGAGCGCACCGACGAGCTGCTCGATCTCTTCGGGCTGGGCGACAAGCGCGACCAACCGGTCGGCTCGCTCTCCGGCGGCATGCGCCGCGCGGTCGACATCGCGCGGGGCGTGATCCATCGCCCGCAGGTGCTGTTCCTCGACGAGCCGACCATCGGGCTCGACCTGCCGAACCGCAAGAAGATCTGGCGCTTCATCGAACGGCTGCGCGCGCAGACCGGCATGACCGTGCTGCTCACCACGCACTATCTCGAAGAGGCGGCGGACTGCAATCGCGTCGCCTTCATCAAGAAGGGGCGCATCGTGAAGAGCGGCACGCCGCAGTCTTTGATCGACGGCCTCGGCGACCACGTGATCGAGATCGAGGGCGAGAAGCTCGACGGTATCGTGAACGAGCTCAAGGCGGCCCTCGGCGATCCGGTGCTGGAGGAAGAGCGCGCGAGCTTCCGCTTCATCGGATCACCGGCAGAGCTCGTGAGCTTGCAGGCCGATCTTGCGCCGCGCGTGAGCGGGCTCAGGGTGCGACGCCCGAACCTGAACGACGTCTTTCTCTGGGTGAGCGAGACCGATGCATTGTCCCGCCGCCCCGGCGAGCGGGGCGTGAAAGCCGCGCGATGATCTACCGGCCGGTGCTCGCCGTGGTGCAGCGCGAGGTGCTGAAGCTCTTCCGCCAGCGCTCGCGGCTCCTGTCCGCGATGATCCGGCCGCTCATCTGGCTGCTCGTGATCGGCGCCGGGTTCGACGCGATGCTGGGGCGCACCGGCGCGGACAGCTACAAGTACTTCCTCGTGCCCGGGCGTGATCGGCATGGCGATGCTGTTCGGCGCCATGCTCGCGGCGCTCTCGACGGTGTACGACAAGGAATCCGGCGTGATGCGGATGCTCGTGATCGCGCCGTTCGAGCACTACTGGATCGTGATCGCGAAGGTGCTGGGTGCCGCGATCGCGGGCATCATCCAGGCGGTGCTGCTGCTCGTCCTGCTCGCGCTCTTCGGCTACCTCGGCAGCGACATTCACTGGGGCGTGTTGCTGCTCGCTCTGCTGATGACGGCGCTCGCCTGCGCGAGCCTCGGCATTCTCACCGCGGCGTGGACGCCCACGCTCGACAACTACGCCGTGATCATGAACCTCGTGATCTTTCCGGTGTTCTTTCTGTCCGGATCGCTCTACCCGGTCGCGCAGTTGCCGGATGTGTTGCGCACCATCGCGACCGTCAATCCCTACACCTACGCCGTCGACCTGCTCAAGCACGCCAACCTGTCGATGACCGGCCCGGGCTTCACGCCCGATTTCTCGATCACGACCAACGTCGCGGTGCTCGCGGCGTTCATCGTGGTCGCAACCGTGGTCGCCTGCCTGCGGTTCTCGCAGGAGTCGCGCTACTCGGCGCTCATCCACGTGCTGTCGAAGAAGGGGGGAGGGTGATCCGCCGCCGTTTCGGATCGCTCCCCTGGCTCGCGGGCTGACGAAGCTATAATGATTTCCACTGCTCTGACTGGGTGATGCGATGGGTGCTCTGGAGTCCGTTCAACGCCGCAGGCTCTCGCTGGAGGAATTTCACCGCATGGGCTCGGCTGGGGTTTTGGGCGAGGACGACCGAGTCGAGCTTATCGACGGAGACATGATCGAGATGGCTCCCATCGGGGCGCAACATCTTGCGATGGTGAATCGGCTGTCGCGAATACTGACTCTCGCGGCAGGCAAGGAAGCGATCGTCTCGACCCAGAATCCCGTGGCGCTGCCGCCGCGGAACGAGCCGCAACCCGATATCGCATTGCTCAAGCCGTGTCCGGATGACTACGCGGCCGCCGTGCCGAACGCGGCTGACGTGCTCCTTATCATCGAAGTTGCCGATACGACGCTCGCCTACGACCGGGACGTCAAGATCCCGATCTACGCGCGGCACGCGATCGCCGAAGTGTGGCTTTTCGACGTTCAGGGCGGCTCTTTGCTGGTTCACCGTGACCCTGGACCAAGCGGTTATCAACGAGTGCTCACGCCAACGCAGAAGGAAGTCGTATCACCGCTGCTCGTGCCGACGGTCAGCATCGACCTTGCGGAGGTGTGGCGTTAGAGGTCCCGTAGGCGCGGTTGCCGAAGTCGGTGAAAAATGAACACAAGGGTCAAAGAGGGCAGATGTGCTGCGCGCCATCGCCACCGTCAATCCCTACACCTGTGCGGTAGACCTGCTCAAGCACGCGAGCCTGACGCCAACCGGCAGTCGCGTGTCCCTCACAACTTCGGGATCGGGTTCGCGGAGTATCAAACGAGCGGCCCAAGGCACGCCGCAAGAGCTCACCCGCACGCGTGAGTGTGTTCGTGCAGTGTCCAGGGCAAGAGGCAAGACCAGACCCCTCTCCACGTTGCACCGGCGATGCCGACGAAGCACCAGGTCAGTGGCCTGACCGGCCAGAGCCCCCCGTGAGCTACGGTGACACGGCATACTCGGCAGAAATCGCGATGGCCAGTGCAGAATGCATTGTGGTAGTCACGAAGCCATTCATACTTCTTGAGCAGATCCGTTCCGTCTAGTCGGAGTCCTGTCTGGATCAATTCGCGATGATGTCTCAGGAATCGAGGGACTTTGTTTACATCCCCGCCGGCCGCCAGAGCAGCCTCAGATAATCGACAAAATAGCTCCGAGTCCATCCTTCATGCGGGTAGTCCCGGTTGGTCGCAACCCACTCCAAACGTATTAAACATCAACCATTCCCCGCTCTCATAACGGCGGAGCACGTCGTCGGCGCTGAAACTTCTATGGTCATTCATCATGCTGATGAACGATTTGTCCAAACTTAGTCTTGGTCGTCGTCCCTCGGTCGTCTTGCACTGTTCGCGCCTTACAGCTTCAACTAGGGCCGGTCCTGCGACAAGGCTATCGCGCATGTAGTGCAGGCCCACTGTGACCGCGCCCCGGACGAGAAAGTCGGCACTGATCATCCGGCACACAAATTTCCCTAGCGGGTGCAAGATGTCCGCGGCCCTCTTGAAGGAGACATACTCATGCGTCGTTCCGTCTGCTGCCGCTGAAGTACTCGGACCTTCGTCCTGAGAGGCCAGCCCACAATCACGCTATCGGAGAAAATGCTGTAAGCACAACGATCACCTCTCTCGCGAAACGGCTCTGTGGCATCATGGACAGCAGTCCGCACTCGAGCCAGGAACTCACCCCCCGCTTGTGATTTGAATGCGCCCTTGAGCTTCTGTTCGTATCCCAGAATGTCCGCAAACAGCACGACCGACAATTTCGGTTGCGGCGTATCATCGTCAGTATCTGAGTAAATCATCGCCTCCCTCCCAGACACACGTCACATCGTCGTGAAGCGAACGCCGACGCCAAGCTCGCCTGCGGTGCGGAACGTGCCACAATGCAAGCTTTCGGTGCAGCAACAATTTTTCCGCGGAGCATATCCCCGAATGCTTGACGCACTTCTCACGATAAAGAACTTTCGGTGTTCTGAGCACACGCGTGGAGGGTCAGCAGCATGGAGGGTCAGGTCTTGCCTTTTGCTCCTCCCGTTGTCCTACGTGCCATCGCGAGCGTCAATCCCTGCGCCTACGCCGTAGACCTGCTGAAGCACGCGAACCTCTCCATGGCCGGCCCGGCTTCGTGCCGGATTTCTCGGTCACCACCAACGTCGCCGTGCTCGCGGCGTTCATGGTCGCCACCGGCCTTGCCTGCCTGCCTGCGCTTCTCGCAGGAGTCGCGCTACTCCGCGCTCATCCACGTGCTGGCGAAGAAGACGGCTGCTGACAAGGCCGCCTGACCGCTACTTCTCCGCCTTCGCGAACTCGGCCCGAAGCTCGTCGCAATCCTGGGTGTTCGCGACCCACTTGATCTCAGGCGAGTTCGCAACCGGTCGCGCCTTCGGACTCGAGCGAATTCGTTCGATCGCCTTCGCGACGAGCTCGTTTGCCTTGTCGGCCGGGATCAGTCCGGTCTGCGTCGCCGCGTCGGCCGCCACGCAGACGCCGGTCTGCGTGCCGATGATGAGCCCGCCCACCGCTCCTCCAACGGCTCCGCCACCGAGCCCGAGGAAGCCACCGATGATCCCCCCGATGATCAGGGACACGACCACGATGATGAAGGTCTTCATTGTTTCTCTCCCTGGTTATTCGTGCCCTGACTTTCCGAGCGCACCCGGTGCTTTCAGTAAGGGAATAGAGCGCGCCCGCCGCGCACCATGTGTGGCAAGCACGAAGCCACTGTGCGCCTCGCTACGTGATGGAAGCCGCGAGCTCAGACCACTGCGACCTGCAGATCCGGTATTCGCTTCGCGCGCTTGACGAGCTTCGCGTCGAAGGTAACGAAGCGCTCCGCCGCTCTGCCGCCGGCCAGATGCAGCGCATCGGCAAAGTCGAGTCCTGCCCGCGTCCAATCAAGGGCAGCGGTCACGGTGCCGAGATGCTCGCAGCGGACGTTGGGCAGCGCGATCAATGCCGTGAGCGCATCGATGATCCGGATAACATCGAGACCATACAGGCGACGCAAGACCCATTCGGCTTCGAGCAGCACCGTCGTCGGAACGAGGATCGTCTCCCGCTCGAAAAGGGACCTCGCCCGCTTCGCTTGTCCGGGATCGTCCTCGGTAAGCAACCGGACGACGACGTTAGTATCGACCGCGACCACGGCGTTCCTTCACCTCTGCGTTTATCGCAGCCTCCATCTCCTCCAACGTTCTCACCTGCCCATCGACCCTGAGGCGACCGGCGACATCCTCGATTCGGGTCGGCGCGACGGTACGGGCCGGACGAAGGAGGATGCCGTCCCCGGTATCCTCGACGATGAATTCGGTGCCCGGTTGCCAGCGATGCGCTTCGCGGACCGCTTTGGGCAGGATGATCTGCCCCTTCGAAGACAACTTGGTTGTTTCCAATCGACATGCCTCAGCAAGTAAGACGCAGTAAGATCACTATACTCGCCCGAGCGTCCTGCACAAAGCGACTCGCCGCTCGCCACCCGGCTTACCTGCCTGCGCTTCGCCCAGGAGTCGCGCTTCTCCAAGCTCATCCACGTGCTGGCGAAGAAGGGCGGGGCCTAAGAGGCGACAACCTTTTCCCGGTTACGCGGGAGGCGCTTCGCATCGTAGGACCTCCCCGCTGCGGGGCCCACCGAGCTCCGCTGTCCCCGCTTGCAGGATAACCACCCCAACAGGCATGATTACATCAGTCGTATTAATTGAGGTAACCATTGTGATCCGCGAAGCCACTGCCATGACCGTTCGCCAGAACCTGGGCCATCTGCTCAGTGAGGTTCAGTACCGCAAGGGGAAGGTGATCATCACCAAGGCCGGGAAACCGGTAGCCGCCCTCGTCGACATCGCTCTGTTCGAGCGCATCCGAAAGCTGGATGAAGAGTTCGACCGGATGCGGGAAGAACTCGCCCGGGCTTTCGCGGACATGCCCGCGGAGCACGCTGAAGCGCTGGTCGATGAGGCTGTAGGGGAAGTGCGCGCCCGTCGCCGGAAGAGTTGAAGGTCGTCCTTGATACGAACGTCCTGCTCTCCGGCCTGATCGCCCCGGAGGGCACGCCAGGGCGTATCGTGGCCGCGTGGCTCGAGGCCCGATTCGATGTCGCGACGTCGATCGAACAGCTCGCCGAAATCGGCCGGGCACTTGGCTATCCAAAGATCCAGATCAGGCTGAAATGGGACGAACAGCGGATCGAGCAGTTCATTCGGCAGCTCTACATCCGGGCCGACGTCGTCGATCTGCACTCTGCTTTGGTTGAAGTTCCGCGCGATCCCCAGGACACGCTGATCCTCGCGACACTGGTCGTTTCGGGCGCCGACGTGCTCGTGACCGGAGATGGCGACCTCCTCGAGTTGCGTGGCAAGTATCCGATTCAGACGCCCTCGGAATTTGTCCGGCGGTTGTGACCCCCCGCGTTCCTCACCCACCGCGCGGTGACAGCGCGTCAATGATCGAAGTGCAATTGCAGGTGCGCGGTTGCTCCCTTCCTTTCCGAACGCACCCGGTCCGCGATGTGCCGCAGCATGTAGCCCGCCAGCCGGCGCACCCCGCCTTCGCTTTCGAGAATTTCGTCTTCGGTGGGGCGTTGCTCCGGAAACTCGAGCGCCTCGCCCTGATAGGTGATCCCGACATCGAGGTTGAATTCGTCGAAGCTGACCTTGATCACGAGTGGCCCGTCGCGCCAGAAGTTCTCCGCCACCGCGTCGATGACCTGGGCGATCGCCCACGACGCACGGGCGATGACCTCAGCGCGAGCGCCCCAGATCGCACCCTGTTTGCGCAGCTCGTCGTCGAGTTGCGAAACCTTCCACCGGGACAAGTCGAGCTCGAGGGTGAGCGTCTTGCGCACGCCCAGCCGGAACAGCAGATTGAGGCCGAGTGCGATCACGGTGGAAAACACCAGCGACGACGCGAGCAGCGGTGCCAGTGACTTGGGTGCGCTCGCCGCGAGCGTCGGAAAAACCTCGACGGCAACGCCGGCCATGATCGACAGGCCGATCACGAGCGTGCGCCGCGCATCCAGCATGCGCGAAGTCATCACCTGCAGCCCGTTGATGATGATGTACGACACAGCGAACAGCAGTGCAGCGACGATGACTGCACGCGGCATGACGGCAAGCGCCGCGGGCAGCTTCGGAAAAAAACCGAGCAGCAGAAACAGCGCACCCACCGCGTACGCCACCTGGCGGCTCGCCACCCCGGTCGCCGCGGCCAGCCCGACAGAGGGCGTGCAGGTATTGGTTCCGACGGCGCCGGCGAGCCCCGCCAGCGCGGTCGACGCGCCATCTGCCAGCACCCCTCGCGTGATCGAGCGCATGTCGGGCCGCACCCAGTCCGCATCGTTCGTGCGCTGACACACGGTGATGGTGCCCACCGCCTTCATGGCGGCGGCAACGCTCGCGATCGCAAAGGGCACGGCGAGCCCGATGTCGAACGACCATGAAACCGTCCCAAGGTCCGGCAACCCGAAAGTGGGCGCGTGGGCGACCACGGCCATCTCGTTGCCGCCGACGAGGCCGGCAAGGCCCGCGGCTGCATAGCCCGCGAGCAGACCCAGCAGGGTGCACAGCATGCGCACGATCCCCTTGCCCCAGACGTTGAGCGCGACCATGGTCGAGAGCGTGATGCCCCCCACCCACCACTCCGCCGGGACGACAGGGGCCGCCTGCAACCCGAGCAAGGAGCGCAATCCAGCAAGGCCTGCTGACATCCCGACCATGAAGATCACCACCCCGGAGATCTCCGGCGGAAATATCGAACGCAGGCGCTGCAGCAGCGGCGCCAGTGCCGCCTCCAGCGCACCCGCGAACATCGTCATGCCGAATACCAGGGGCAGGCCGCCGGTAGTCGCAGCCACCAGCGAAGGCGACAGGTAGGTCGCGGTGAACGTGGTCGGACACATGTATCCCGAGCCGAGCGGACCGAGTCGCAGCACCTGCAGAAAAGTCCCGATGCCAAGGACCAGCATGGCGATCGACAGCAGATTGGCAATCACATCCGGCGCTGTCCCCGCGAGGCGGAAGACCAGCAGCGGGTAGACGAGATAGATGGCGATCAGGCCGACGTGCTGCAGGCCGTTGAGCAGCGTGATGACCTGCGGCGGCATGTCGTCGACGCCGTAGATCATCCCGGGTGGCAATCTGAGTTCAGTGCGCATTGGACATCTCTCACGAACGGGGGTGGAGCACCCGGAATGCGCCGCCACGGCCCCGCATCCTTCCTTGAATACTGTATCTTGTCGCACGTCTGAAGGAACTTGCGCCAGCGTACACGGCGTGAGCGATCATCCTCCCCTGTCCGATGCCCTTCAAGCGCGCCTTGCTGCTCCTCGTCGCCCTGTTCCTCGTACCGCTCGCCATCAGCATAGCGTCGCACCCGGCGCCCGCCGCACCGTGGTACGCGGCGTCACGCGCGCCGAGCGGGCTTGCACCCGATCCGGCCAAGGTCCGCGAGCCCGTGGTTCAGGTCTACGCGGCGCCCGCCTACGGTTGGCGTGGTGGCTTCGCGGTGCACACGTGGATCGTGACCAAGCGTGAAGGGGCGAGCTTCCTTCACTCGCTACGACGTGGTCGGCTGGCACGGCGCACCGTTCGTGCACGAGAACTACGCGCCCACCGACGCGTACTGGTTCGGCAGCCGGCCCGAGATTCTGCTGGACCGGCGCGGCGAGGGGGTGGATGGCGCTGATCGATCGCGTCGAGGTGGCGGTGAAGAGCTATCCGTTCATCGACAGGTACCGGACCTGGCCGGGACCGAACAGCAACACCTTCACCGCGCACATCGGCCGCAGCGTGCCGGAGTTGCGCCTCGATCTGCCCGCCGAATGCCATCGGCAAGGACTACGTTCCGCTCTCGTCGCCAATCGTGAAGGCACCGAGCGGAACCGGCCTCCAGGCGTCGCTGCTCGGCGTGCTGGGCGTACTGGTTGCCGCGGAGGAAGGCGTGGAGATCAACCTCCTGGGACTCTCGCTCGGCGTTGATGTTGCGTCGCCGGCGCTGCGACTGCCCGGGCTGGGACGGGTCGGGTTCACAGGGACCACGCCAGAGACGTAGCGCCCCGCCAGCGGCAAGGAGAGGAAAGTCTCGACTGCACGAACTACGTGCCTTCTTACTCGCTGGATTCGAGGCCAGTTCGTCGACGTGAGCAAAACAATGGCGATTCGCGACGACTCACTTCCAGGCGAGGTTGAGCTTCTTCTTGGACGCTGCGCACTCCTTGAGGTAAAGGTTGATCAGGCTCTGATAAGGAATCCCGGTTTCTTCGGACAGGGACTTGAAATAGGCGATCGAGTCCTGGTCAAGCCGGATCGTCACCGACTTCTTCAACTTTGCGGCGTACGGATTCTTTCTCGAAGCGCTGAAATCGTACTGTTTGCGCACGGTGCACCTCTTATGGGTGAGAAAGAGAGCAGGGCATTCATCCGATCACGGGGCGGCCGGCGGGTACGCCCGTCCATGGGGAAGTGTTGGCGCGCAGCAGGGCAGCGACCTGGACCGGGTCGTCGGCGAGCTGGGTGTCGGAGTTAGTCACGGGCGATGCATATTCGGGCCGGGCGGATTACACTTCGCAGCACCAATACCGAGGAACCAGCGATGCCAGCCACGCTTGAAGAGATCCAGGCCGAAGCCATGAAGCTGTCCGCCGAGGAGCGCGCCGAGTTGGCGGACCGGCTCTGGGCCAGCCTTGAGCCGCAGGCGGATATCGACGCGGCTTGGGACGCGGAAATCGAGCGCCGCCTGCGACAACTGGAGGCTGGCGAAGTCGAGACCATCCCGCACGAAACCGTCATCGCCGAACTGCGCGCCAAGTACGGCTGATGCGGGTTCGCCTGCATCCCGCAGCCAGGGCCGAGCTCCATGAGGCGGCCGACTGGTATGCCATGCGGGCCGGCCAGTGTGTCGCATCCGATTTCGTTTCGGCCTACGATGAAGTCCGATCGCGCATTGTCGAGCATCCTGAGATCGGTACCCCAGGCGCGGCAGAGACCCGCAAGCTGCCGTTCAGAGGCTTTCCCTATTCGCTGGTTTATCGGTTTGCACCCGATCATATAGTCATTGTCGCAATTGCCCACCGACGTCGCCGGCCGGGCTACTGGCGCAAGCGGCGGTAGGAAAATCAGCAACGGCGCGTGAGCGTGACCCCTCCGCTCGACTCCTGCTCGAACATCTGTTCCAGAGACTGCGAGAGCAGTTCGACGTCGTTCTCGCTGAGGCCCGTCTGCGCTGCGAGACAGGGGGAGACGAAGCCGTGGCAACGTGGATGCCTCAGGGCACGGTCAGCTTGCGACCCATGGTGCGGTTGTCACTATAATAGCTTCCCGGCTGCGTCTGTCGGGCTCAATAGCGGCGCATAGGTACCCGCGGCACCGCGCACATCGAACACATAAGAAGTGCCCGCTTCGAGGGCGTAACTCCCCAGCCCGGTGGGCTGAAACGAATCGCGGTCGCCTGCCGTCTCGATGGTCCCGAACTTGGAGGCTCCGAAACTGCCCGGAAACGCGTTGATAGGTTCGTCTGTTCCAATTCCTTCGGCGTGGTCATCGCTTCGCTCACGGGCGCTTACCGCGTAAGTGCCAGTAAAGGCGTCGCCTACGGAGTTGGTACCACTTGCGGTCAGGTAGTAAGTGCCGTCGACCGTGGGCCGATAGGTGCAACCAGCGCCGAACCAGGTAACGACGTTCTCCGATGTCAAGGTGCTGCCATTTGAATCCTGCAGCGAAATGCTTCCGCCACCGGGGGTGCCAGGGTCAAATGTCCTGTTGAGGTTGAACGCATACTCGCGCCCGGCCTTGAGGGTCACGGCAAAACTGTCCTGGTCACCCAGCGTCTCGACATTGCCAAGCTTTGACTGACCGATCGCCAGTACTCCAGTCGTGCTCGGACCATATGCATAGTCGTGCAGTAGCCATTGCATCTCTCCCGGTGAGACAAGACGTGTTGGGTGGACGGGGCTCGCTGAGGTTTGAGCGGGACGCGCTCGGCCGTCCGGTCGCCGCGCTTGAAGTCCGCAGCGAGGGCGGCAGCCCTGTTCGGTGAAAGCAAGGGAAGGAAACGGGGGAAAGCGCGCCGCGGCCTTTGGACGAGCGGGACCACCGCTCCCCAAGCGCTCCAGTCCTGGACGAAGACTGTCGGCATCGCTCCCTCTTGCGAATTGTTCTTGATCCGCACGGGCTTGGGGTGACGTGGCGATCTGGCGTCGCCCTGGTAACCCTGCACGGCGGAAGATTATGCCGTGACGCTACTCGCAGACGGGGAGCAATGCAAGGGAAAAATAAGGCAATGACATGAGAAGGGGGAGCGAATTGACCAATGTCAACTCGTAGCCCGCCACGCCCGCCGCTGGAGGGTGGATACTTGCGGTGGCCAACCAGCCGGGGTGGCTATAGAAGGCTGGCGTAAGGGAATGGACTGCGGGCCGGTGACGTGGCGCTCGGTCTCGGGGGAAAGACGTCCCCCCGACCCCGGCAGTGAAGGGAGCCCGGCCGTCTCCCCCGGCCGTTATCGAGCGTCAGGCGGCCGGCTTTTGCTGCACGCGGTAGTGCGCCTCGGGCACCGGGTAGCCCGCCGCGCCGAAGGTCTCCGTGATCACCCTGTTGGTGTCGAAGTACACCTGCCAGTAATGATCGGTGTGGGTGTAGGGCCGCACCGCGAGCACCGGACCGCGCTCGTTGAAATCGATGATCTCGACATCCGGCCCGGCATCCTTCGTGACGTTCGGGATCTTCGCGAGCGCGGCCTTCAGGCGGGCGACCGCATCCTTCGGATCGACCCCGTGCGCGAGTTGTGCGAGACGGTCCACCCGACGGTACGGGCTCGCCGAAAAGTTCTGCACCGTGTCCGAGAAGATCTTGTTGTTGCCGACGAACGAGGTGACGTTGTCCGGCTTCATGATGGTCGTGGCAAACAGGCCGATTTCCTTGACCGTGCCCTCGACGCCGCCCGCCATGACGTAGTCGCCCACCTTGAAAGGCCGCAGGACGATGACGAACGCGCCCGCGGCGAAGTTCGCGAGAAGGCCGCCCCACGCCGCACCGATCGCTATGCCCGCACCGGCGAGCAGCGCTGCAAACGAAGTGGTCTCGACCCCGAAGTACCCCAGGATCGCGATGACGAGGATGATGTTCAGTGTGACACTGACGATGTTACCGACGTAACGCAGGAGGGTCGGATCGACTTTCTGCTTCGTCAACGCCACGGACACCAAACGGACGGCGAGATTGATCAAGTGGCGACCGACGATCCAGACCGCGATCGCGCCGACGGCTTTCAGGCCGAACGTGACGAGCTGAGGGCCTGCGGTGTCGAGCATGCTTTGAATGTCCATCTTGTTCTCCTCTGCGTGGACCGGTAGGTGGGGGGCGAAAAATAGGGGGCGGAGTGTAGCACCAAGCGATGACGAAAGCACTCAAGGTTGGGCGGCCACGGCGAGCGGACGAGCGATGACGTTAGCACGGCAGTCATGCGCCCCTTGTCGGCTGCGCGACAAGTGCCCGCAGCGGTGGGTCGCTGCGCCTTAACAGGTTATTGGAAAAACCCCTCGCGCGCCTCGCATCTGAGTGTGCGGCGTGAGCCAGCCTGGGCGGCGGAGCATCAGTCGAACCGCTCCCCGCTCGCGCGCAACGGTTCGCGCAAAACGCCTCGCTGCGAATTCGGGAACTCCTGCGCCGGGGCTGCCCCGGCTGCGTCCGGATCGGCGAGAAGCGCGGCGTCGCGCACGCGGATGCGGCGGAACCCGAGTTCGATCAGTCCCGCCTGATGCAGCTTGCCGAGGATCGCGTTGAGCGTCTGGCGCGACACGCCGACCAGGCGCGCGAGATCGACCTGCGAGACGGCGAGGGACACCGCACCGGGTTCCGACTGTTCCTGCCGTCGCAGGTTCGCCATCGAAGCGAGCCGTCCGCGGACGCGCGCCTCCGCCGTGAGGTCACGGATCTGAACGAACCAGCGAATCAGCACGCCGTATCGCTGCAGGGCGAGTCTGGCGAAGCACTGGTAGTGCCGAGCATCCTCGGCAAGGATGCGATCGAACTGCGCCTTCGACAGGAACAGGGCCCGCACGGGCGTGTGGGCAAGATACGTCGCCGCCGTGGGGTTGCCCGTCAGGATGGCGAGTTCCCCGAACCAGAAACCGGGTTCCCCCACGTGGATCAGCGCTTCTTCGCCGCCACCGATCTCGCGGACGAAATACACCGACCCGTCGAGCACCGCGTAGAGACCCTTCGGGACGCTGTCCTCCGGGCTGATCACCTGTCCCTTGGCGAACCTTCGCACCACGGATCGGGACAGAATGAGCTCTCGCAAGGTGGTGGGAAGGCCGCCGAACCAGTCGCCCGCGCTCAAGAACCGGTGGATGTCCTGCGTTTCGTCGGCGTGCATAGCCGGAATTCGCCCTGTTGTCGTCCAGCCGAGAATTATGCCTCAGGCCAATCAGCGCGCCGGAGAAAGTTGTCGCGCAGCGGACAGCTACGCGGCGCCATAGTCCCTAATATTCACGGGGCGCGACAGTGCTCGCGGAAACGGCGCCGCCGTAATCACGGGCTGCCAGGAGGAGCTCGGACCATGACCATCGTTCTTCGCATCCTCGCCCTGTTACTGGTCCTGGTCTTGGGCACCTTGGCCCTGTCCTCCCAGGCCGAGGCGCAAAGCGCGAAACCCAACCTCGTCATCATCTGGGGCGACGCCCGCCCATCGACGGACGCACGCGACGTTCGCAGACTCGCCAGCGTCTCGACGACCCGGATCGCTTCGAAGCCGTACAGACGACGCAAGACCCATTCGGCCTCCAGCAGTACGCGCACCGACGCAGACGCCGCGGCCATCACTTCGGATAAGATACCGCAGCTTCAAAA
This sequence comes from uncultured beta proteobacterium, assembly GCA_963734295.1. Lineage (GTDB taxonomy): Bacteria > Pseudomonadota > Gammaproteobacteria > Burkholderiales > JAEUMW01 > JAEUMW01. The sequence goes on from CAVTGS010000012.1 coordinate 716,080, forward strand.
AGGGAGAAGCGATGAGCGCCGTCTACGAAGACATCCTGTACGACATCACTGCGGGCGTTGCCACCATCACCATCAACCGCCCCGAGAAATACAACGCCTTTCGCGCCCGGACCTGCGAGGATCTGATCGACGCCTTCCAGCGGGCCGGCTGGGATCGCGCGGTCGGCGTGATCGTGCTGACCGGAGCGGGCGACCGCGCGTTCTGTACCGGCGGCGACCAGTCGGCTCACGCCGGGCACTACGACGGGCGCGGCGTGATCGGCCTGCCGCTGGAAGAATTGCAGGCGGTTATCCGCGACGTCCCGAAGCCCGTCATCGCCAAGGTTCGCGGTTATGCCATCGGCGGCGGGCACGTACTCGCCTTGCTGTGCGACCTGACGCTCGCCGCCGAGTCGGCGCGCTTCGGCCAGGTCGGACCGAAGGTCGGGTCGGTGGATCCGGGTTTCGGCACCGCCTACATGGCCCGCGTCATCGGCGAAAAGCGCGCGCGGGAGGTGTGGTACCTATGCCGCCAGTATAGTGCCGCCGAAGCGGTGCAGATGGGCCTCGCGAACAAGGCGGTCCCGGATGCCGAGCTCGACGCCGAGGTCGCGCGCTGGTGTGCAGAGATCCTGGAAAAGAGCCCGACCGCGCTCGCGCTCGCCAAGCGTTCCTTCAACGCCGACACCGCCCATATCGCCGGCATTTCCGCCCTGGGCCTGCAGGCGGTCGGCCTGTTTTACGGCACCGAGGAATCGAAGGAAGGCGTGCGCGCCTTCCAGGAAAAGCGCAAGCCGAAATTTCGGGACGCGTAGCCCGACGGCGTTCACGCGGGCAGTGCGAACGTGCCCCCGCGTTCCATGAGCCGAGTCATCTCCGCCACCGGCAACGGCTGGCTCAGCACGAACCCCTGCGCGGCATCGCAGCCGCGGACGCGCAGAAATTCGAGTTGCGCCTGCGTCTCCACGCCCTCGGCCACGACCGCGAGCCCGAGGCTTCGCGCGAGCGCGATGATCGCTTCGGTGATGGCCGCGTCCTGCGGCGACGTGGTCACGTGGCTCACGAACGCGTGGTCGATCTTGAGCTCGGCCACTGGAAACTGCTTCAGATAGCGCAGCGCCGAGTAGTCGACGCCGAAATCGTCGATCGAGACGGCCACACCGCGCTCCCGCAAGCGCCGCATCACGGCAGCGGTCCGCTCGAGGTTGGTGGCGAGCACGCTCTCGGTGATTTCGAGCTTGAGATCGCCGGGTAAGACCCCGCTATCGTCCAGCACCACCGCGACCGTCGCCTCGAATCCCGCATGTGCGAACTGCCGCGGCGACACGTTGACCGATACCGCCAGCGGCGGCAGGCCCGCGGTACGCCACGAGCGGAGCTGGCCGCACGCCTCCTGCAGCACCCAGCGCCCCAGGCCGATGATGAGTCCGCTGTCTTCCGCCAGCCCGATGAAGCGCGCCGGCGCGAGGAGGCCGGCGCTCGGATGGCGCCAGCGCACGAGCGCCTCGGCGCCGATGAGCTTGCCGTCGGTCAAGCGCACCTGCGGCTGGTACACGAGCTCGAGTTGATCGTGGTCGATTGCCTCGCGCAGCGCGCGCTCGAGCGCGAGCCGCTCCTCCGCCGCCTCGTCCATCTCCGGGGCGAAGAGACGCACTTCGTCGCGCCCGGTGGCCTTGGCACGGTACATCGCGGTGTCGGCGCGCCGGAGCAGCGTGTCGGCGCTGTCACCGTCGGCGGGGAAGAACGCGCCGCCGATGCTCGCGGTGATCGTGACCGGGTCGGGGCCGAGCGTGAACGGCGTGCGCAGCGCGGCTGCGATCTTGAGCGCGACTGCCTCGGCCGCCGCACGATCGCGCGCACAGTCGAGCAGCATGACGAACTCGTCGCCGCCCCACCGCGCCACCGTGTCGCCCTCGCGCACCGCGACCTGCAGCCGTTGCGCCACCTTCTGCAGCAGCACGTCGCCTTCGCCGTGGCCGAGGCTGTCGTTCACGTGCTTGAAGTGGTCGAGGTCGATGAAGAGAACAGCGACACCGGTGGCCGAGCGGCGCGCGTGGGCAAGCGCCTGCAGCAGGCGATCGCGCAACAGGACGCGGTTCGGCAGCCCGGTCAGCGCATCGTGCGTGGCCTGGTACTCCATGCGTTCGGTCATCGCAGCGATGTCGCTCATGTCCGTGATGGCGAGCACTGCGCCGTCGATCGTGCCCCGCGCGTTGCGCACCGGCCGGCCGCTCACGCGCACCGTGCGGGTTTCGCCGCCGCGGACCGTCAGCCGCCCGCGCAGGCCCGAGGCGATCTGCTCGTGCAGCCCCCGCACGAACGCCTCCTGCGCCGGCCGCCGCAGGCGGCCATGCTCGTCTTCCAGGCTGAACACATTTTCGAGCGGGCTGCCGTCCGCCTGCGCTGCGGTCATGCCGGTCAGCGCCTCGGCCGCGGGATTGAGATAGGCCACGCGGCCGGCCCGATCGGTCGCGATCACCGCGTCCCCGATCGCCTCCAGGGTGGCGTTCAGTTCTTCCCGCTCGCGCGCGAGCTCCGCCGCAGTCGAACGGAGCTGCAGCCAGCTCCACAGCGGGTAAGACGAGAGCGCACCCAGGAACGCGGCGGCCGGCGGAAACCACAGGTTCGCCCAGCGCAGCAAGACGGCAGCGAACAGCACTGTGCCGAGCGCGCAGACAATGGCCACCACCGCCGGGACGAGGGACGTCCGCACGCACCCCGACAGCAAGAGTGGCAGCGACGCGAGCAGCATCGACAGCACCAGCGAGACGGGCACCGGCAGCGGCTCTACCAGGCGCTGCTGCAGCAGCGCGTTGACGACATGCGCATTGAACTCGACTCCGGCCATGCGCGCGCCATCGCGCACCACCGGCGTCGCCAGTTCATCGGCGAAGCCTGCGGCCGTGACGCCTACCAGCACCAGCTTGTCGCGCAGGAGTCCGGCGACGGCAGGGTCATGCAAGACGTCGGCATAGGAGAACGTGGCAAAGCCACCGTCGGCAAACGGCACCAACGCGCGATAGTCGCGCAACCACGGCCGGCTGCCGGTCGGCGTTGCGGCCGGCCGGCGCTCGCCGGGCAGGGCGACCGGCCCGCGTTCGCCGGCTTCCAACAGCGCGAGACCGAGATGCGACCAATTCGACTCCCCCACTCCGCCCTTGAGGTAGACGCCCCGCGCAACGCCGTCCTGATCGAGCTCGGTATCGACGTGACCGAGGTGCGCCGCCTTCGCCAGCGCTGGAAGAGGTAGCGCAGCGCGCAGCCCGCCCCCCTCGCGGTCTGCCTCCGGAAAGACCGGCAGCACGACTTGCCCGAAGCGCGCGATGGCCGCCGCCAGTTGCGCGTCATCGTCGGCGTTTCCCGGTTCCGCGAAAATGATCTGCAACGCGACCGCGCGCGCGCCTGCCTCTCGCAGGCGATCGAGCAGATCCGCGTGCCGGGCGCGCGGCCACGGCCAGCGGCCGAGCTGCTGCAGGCTGTGCTCGTCGATCACCACCAGCGCAACCTCGCCGCTCGCGTGCCGGCCGGTTGACCACGAGCAGCGCGTCGTAGAGCACGAGGTCGATCCGGTGTAGTGCGCCGCTTGCCGCCAACAGGAGCGTCAGCACGCCCAGCAGCGCGGGAGGCGCGAGGCGACGCCGCCACGGTGCGGGAGTCGGGGTGTGGGGCGCGCTCAAAGCACCAGCAGAATCATTACCGGAACGATCAACAGGGGCCAATAACTGGGCTTGTCAGGAATATCGACTCGCTGCGCGCTGGCGTACGCGCTTGCGCTGCCGTCGGGGGCAACGGTACGGGCGCGAACATAGTAGGTCCCGGCTGCAGGACGTGGCAGCGTGATCTCCGCCTGCGGCACGGTCTGCGTCAGCATCACATCGCTGAAACCCTGGTCCCGCGCGAGCTGGAACTCGTAACTGGCACTGGGCTCGCTAGCCCGCCACCGGAATACGATCTCGTCGTCGGACACGCTGGGTGCCGCCAGCGCAGGACCAGGTGGCAGCACGCGCAGGGCCTGCGGATCGGAGAACGGACCTTGCCCTTCGGCCGGATCGATCGCAGCCACGCGCCAGAAGTAGCGCCCCGGCGGCAGCGCGTCGGACAGACGGAGCTCCGCGGCGTCGATCGCTTCGACGTCCTGCCGCAATTGCAGGAAGGCCCCATCTTCGCTCAACTGAAAGCGGTATGCCGTGCCGGGAGCGGTCGCACGGGTCCAGCGAAACGTAGCGTACGCCGTCGGCGAGTTGCGCTTCGGGTGGTGGCTCGGAAAGAAACGGGGGCTCCGGCTGCGCGTTGACGGTGATGCTTCGCACCGCATCGAGACCTTCCAGCTGCTGCGCGTCTATGCCGCGCACCCGCAGGTGATAGGCACCGTCCGCGAGCGCCGGTCCGCGCAGCGCTGGTGTGTCGAACTCCGCATCGTCGAGCAGCGTGGCGAAATCGGGGCTGGCCGCGATCTGCAGCCGATAGCGTGCAGCACCGGGCAGTGGCGGAATCGAGAACGTGAACGGCACGCGCTCGAGCTCCGCCGGTACGCTGCTCAAGTCGGGTGGAGCGAGGAGCCGCGTCGGCGCCGCTGGCGCGCGCCCCGCCACCGTTACCGTGCCCATGCGCGGCCCAAGCTCGACGCGGGCAGCGTTGTTGGCGACCCGCACGCCGCCCTCCAGCACCTCGGTCCACGCCCGCGCCGCGGCGGCGTTGACGCGAAAATGCGTGCCGCGGACCGAGGTGACCGCCGCCGGTGTGTCGATCTCGAAGCGGCCGCCGTTTCCCCCCACGCCACGCACCCGGCTCTCGGAGCGCCCGCGCGGAAGCTGCACGCGGGTGTTGACTTCATCCGTCTGCGGGATACGGTCGCTACGGAGCAGACGCAACTCGCTGTCGCCACGCAGGTATATGCGCGAGCCGTCGGCGAAGCTGAGCTCGATGCTGCCGTCGGGCGCGGTGCGAAGGACGTCGCCGACCTCCACCGCCGTATCGAGCTCAAGCGGCAGCACGGGCTGATTCGGCCGCGTCAGCGAAACCTCGCCGTTCAGCGCGATCACCCGTGCCGGCTCGCGCTCCCGCCGCAGCCACGCCAACGGGATCCGCAGCCGCGTGCCGGGTGCGATGTGCGTCGGGTCGTGAATGTCGTTGTACTGCTGCAGCTGCGGCCAGTAGCGAATCCCCGCCAGATACCGCTCGGTAATGCTCCACGGATTGTCGCCCGGCCGCACCACGTAGATCCACTCGGCGGCGTCGCAGACAGGCAGCATCAGCAGGAGCGATACCGCGCACAGCAACTGTCCCGCGCATCCGGCGACCATCGAGCGGCTTCCTCACAGACTGGACGAAGGCACCGTAACACGCGGCCGCGCGCGGTGCACAGTGGGGCAAATCTGCCCCGAGGCGCCTTGCTACGGCGCGAGCAGGACGGCGCGGCAGGCGGACGGAAGGTGGGCGAGAGTGAGCTTCGGGGCGGGCAACGCGCGGCGGCGCCCGAGCTCCGCCGCAGCCTCTTCGCCGAACCACCAGTCGAGCCCCGCGTCGCAACCGTCCGCGGCAGAAAGCGGCGGCTGATCGATGCACCGCGTGTCAGCGCGCGGACAGCGCAGCCGGACGTGCATATGCTGGTCATGGCCCCACCACGGACGGACCTTGGTGAGCCAGCGGCGGTCACCGTCGACCGTTTCGCACAGCGCGCGCTTGATCGCGGGGTTCACGAATAGGCGATCGACCTGCGGAAACTCCGCCGCCGTGCGCACGAGTGCGACGTGCTCGGACGTCCAGCGTTCGGCCTCGACGTGACGACCATCGGCGCGCACCATCGAAAGCGGTGCGATCGTCTCGCGCGCAGCCGGCGTGAGCGCCTCCCGCGGCGCCGGCGTGAGCCAGATGTCGGCGTCCAGTCCGGTCTGATGGCTGCCATGGCCGAAACGCATCGGACCGCCCCGCGGCTGCGCCAGGTCGCCGACGAGCAGCCCCGCCCAGCCCACGCGCCCTGCGGCATCCGACAGCGAGCGGATGTAGGCGATCAGTTCCGGGTGTCCGAAGGCGCGGTTCCGCGACAGACGCATCACCTGCCATCCCGGTCCGTCGGCAGGCAGCATCGCTGCGCCGGCCAGGCAGCCGCGCGCGTATTCGCCAATGGCAGCGGCCGGCGGTGGCGACGGTGTGCGCAGGTCGCCGAAATCCGGTTCGCCGCGGGCCGTAGCCGAGAACAAGACGAGCGTGCAGAGAAGAGCGACGCCGAAGGCTCGCCTGGTGCGTCGGGAAAACCGGCGTCGCGGCGTGAACGTCATCGGGTTCCTAGTGCGCCCCGTCGGCCCGGTAGCGGTCGCGCATTTCGCGCTTCAGCGTCTTGCCTGCGGCGTTGCGTGGGAAGTCGTCCATGATCTCGACGGCGTGCACGCGCTGGTAACGCGCATCGACGCGCGCATTGATCCAGTCACGCAGCTCTTCGGCGGTGACGGCGCTGCCCGTCGCGCAGAATGACGGCGGCCACCGGCGTCTCGCCCCACTTCTCGTGCGGCACACCGAACACCGCGACCTCGCGCACGGCCGGATGGCGCGTCAGGACCTCCTCGATATCCTTGGGATAGACCTTGACGCCGCCGCTGTCGATCATGTCCTTCTTGCGATCGACGAGGTAGAGGTAACCCTCGTCGTCGACCTGACCCATGTCCCCGGTGAAGAGCCACCCGTCGCGGAGCGCCTGGGCGGTGAGGTCGGGGCGGTTGAAGTAGCCGGTCATGAGCGACGGCCCGCGGCCGACGATTTCGCCCACTTCGCCCGGCGGCGCGTCGGTGCCGTCCTCGCGCACGATACGCATCTCGTAGAACACCGGCGGTGAGCCCACCGAACCCGCCTTGCGTTCCGACTGGGTGCGGTCGAGGATGGTCCAGAACCCTTCGGTAAGCCCATAGAGCTCGTAGAAGCGGTGCGGCAGGAGTCGGTTCAGGATGTCCTTGTGCTCCTTGTACAGAGGCGCGCCGAGCGACAGGATCATCTGCAGCGAAGCGAGCTTGTCCGGCGCGAAGTTCGGCGCGTTCAGGATGGCGATGATCTGCGCCGGCACCAGCATGATGTGCGTCACGCGCTCGCGCTCGATGGTCTCGATCGCCTCGACCGCATTGAACTGACGCTGCAGGACATAGCGCGCGCCGAGGTAGAAGCAGGGCATGAGGGTGACGAAGGCGCCGTTGAAGACGATGGCGCCGGTGTGCAGCACCACCGACTCCGGGGTCATGCGCCAGGCCGAGGCAAACAGGGTGCAGTACATGGACCGCACGAAATGCGTGTGCATGATGCCCTTCGGCAATCCGGTCGTCCCGCTCGTGTACATGATGTTGAAGAGATCGTCCCGGCCAACCGGCACCGCCGGAGCATCGCGCGCGCTCCAATCGCCCGCCGCCGCATAGTCGCCGTAGTCGCCGGCCGCGCCATCGATCAGCAGCACTCGATCGGGGGCGAGACCCGGCAGCTCGGCGCGTACCGGGTCGAGCAACGCCGTCATCGATCGTTGCGTGACGAGGCAGCAGGCGCCGGAATCGCGGATCAGGCTGGCCAGTCCCGGCGGCATCAACAAGGGGCTCAAGGGCACCAGCACCGCGCCAATGGAAGGCACCGCCCAGTAGACTTCGAGCAGCTCACGACAGTTGGGCAGCAAGGTCGCCACACGGTCGCCCTTGCCCACGCCGAGCACGCGCAAAAGCCCGGCGCAGCGGTCCACGCGGCGGAAAAAGGTCTGCCACGCAAGCCGCTCCCCCTCCACGACGATGGCGGTGTCGTCCGGGCGAAATCTCGCATGGTGTTCGATCAGCGTCGCGAGCTGAAGCATGATTCTTCTCCCTGATGGAATGGCGGACCGCTCGATCGCCACACCCTATTTTATTCGCGTTGCGGGCGTGTTGCCCGGTCGCCCTGCCGGTACAATCGAAGAGTCCTCGACCAGTCGCCAGTGAAGGGAACGATCCATGACGATGACCATGCGCCAGCGCGAAGTGCAGTGCCTGAGCCCCGCCGGTCTACACGACATGGCGTACGTGGAATGGGGCGATCCGCACAGCCGCAAAGTGGTGGTCTGCGTCCACGGGCTCACCCGCTCGAGCCGGGACTTCGACTTCGTGGCCCAGGCGCTGGCGCAGGAATACCGGGTGGTCTGCCCGGATGTCGTCGGTCGCGGGCGCAGCGACTGGCTCGCCAACAAGGCGCTCTACGGCGTCCCGCAGTACATGGCGGACATGGTCACGCTGCTCGCGCGACTGGATGTCGACGGGGTCGACTGGGTCGGCACCTCGATGGGGGGCTTGATCGGCATGGCGCTGGCCGCGCAGGCCCGGACGCCGATCCGCCGCCTGCTGCTGGTGGATGTCGGCCCGGTGGTCACCGCCGCGTCGATCGCGCGCATCAGCGAGTTCGTCGGCAAGGGTCCCCGCTTCGACTCGATCGAGCAGGCAGAGGCGTACATCCGGGTGGTGGCCGCGCCCTTCGGACCCCTGACCGACGCCCAATGGCGGCACCTGACCGAACATTCTCTGAAACGGGCGGCCGACGGCAAATTCGACCTCCACTACGACCCGGGCATTGCCGAGCCCTTCCGGACCGCGATGGGCGAAGGCAAGGATTACGAACTCTGGCAGATCTACGATCTGATCCGTTGCCCGACGCGGGTGCTGCGCGGCGAGATGTCCGACGTGCTGACATCCGAGACCGCGCGGGAGATGACTTTGCGCGGGCCACGCGCGCAGTTGGTCGAGATCGCCGGGGTCGGGCACGCGCCGATGCTGATGGACGATTGCCAGGTTTCGCACGTGCGTGACTTCTTTCGGGCGGCGTAGGTAGAGATTGTATTAACGCTTTATTCTTATATAGATAGAGACTTGTTGCGAGGCCGATAATTATGATTATTATGTAAGCTATTGTTTATTAATTTTTTCATCTCGAAACACGAGAGCCTCGTTCGACTCGGATATGGCAGCGCAGCATCGCGCTCCAGGACCAGCAGGAATATGTTGTGAAGGTGCCCCACTTTTGAGTAAGCTCATGAATTGTGCACTGCACGAATCGGTCCCCGGCGGCGCATCAGTAGAAGCCATTGGTGCTGTTGGCAGCCTCAGCCGATTGAGCAAAAAACTCAAGTAGGTGATTGTTTAATATTGCTTTCAAGCTGACTAACCATCGCAATCACAGACCGTTAGGGAGGACGAAGGAACGGCTGCCGATTGCTCATCGACACGCGGAGGGATAAGAAAATGTTTGCACTCTTGAAGGAAACACCCGATTTCGCAATGAGCTGGCTGCGTTACCTCATGGCTATGCTCCGCGCGACCAACCGCGAGGCGAGTGAGTTGAACGAAAGTCTTCTCGTCGCCGCTCACATCGCGCTGGACGCGGCCAAGGAGAATCCGTTGAGCCTGATGGAAACGTTCGAGATGGTCGGTCATAACGTTTCCATGCTCCAAAAGGGAATGGTCGGGGCACAAGACAAACTGGCCGACTTCGCATTCGATCAACTGGAAGAAGGCACGCGTGCCCTCATCAACACCATTACGCACGCCGAGGGCGAAAAGCTGGCCGGCTTCATGCGCCGCGAAGCGGAGGTTATGGAGGCCGTCGCCAATTTCAACGATCAGATCGAGAAGATCAAGGACGAGTTCGGATTTCACTTTGATTCCGACATCTACAAGCTGGCGCATGAGACCGATGCGTTTCTCCTCTACCAGGTGTTGCCGATCAAGAAAGATGTGAAGGTCCGGAACGACCTGAAACCCGTGCTCTTGGTGCCGCCGTACATGTTGGGTGTTCATATCCTCTCGTTCCTGCCTCACGACAACAAGAGCTACGCGCATTCCTTTGCCAATGAGGGCATCCCCACTTACGTTCGCGTGGTCAAGGACATTCTCACCAACGAGAAGGTCCAGGCGATGACGCCCGAGGGTGATTGCGACCAGACGCTCGAGCTCTGCGCAAAAATCAAGGAGCTGAACGGCGGCAAGAAAGTCACGCTCAACGGCACCTGCCAGGGCGGCTACATCTCCCTGATGAACATACTTTCCGGGAAGTTGCACGGGGTCTGTGACGCCTTGATCACGAACGTGACGCCGGTCGACGGCACTTTCAGCGAAGCGATCTGCGGCATGCCCAACATGCACCACGATTTCATCACGACGACCCTTCCGAGCGGGAGGAAGGTAGCCAACGGTTACCTGCTGAGCCTCGGCATGCGCCTGGTGGCGATCGATCGGGAGACGCCCTTGGTGAAGGTCCTGGATCAGGCTTCCCTGCAGCGTGCGACGGGCCTGAATCCCGGCAAGACGCCCGCCGCACTGTTCCGTTGGTTGTTGCGGGAGCGCGTGCACCTGCCGCTCGAAATCGCCAAGATGAGCTCGCATACCTTCCGGGAACCGATTGGCGAAGACGGCACCCTGCCCGTGCAGCTGTACGGGCAGCCGCTCAATCTGAAAGGGTTGATCGAGCTGAAGGTCCCCTGGTATCAGAACTACGCCATCAAGGACGATCTCGTGACGCCGTCCTGCGCCACGGCCGGTAACAAGTATCTGGAGGGGTCGAACATCGTCGAGTCCGTTGCGTTCTTCGGCGGTCATGTCGCGATTCTCACCAGCCCCTACGGGAAGAAAGCGCCCGTCAATGGCGAGTTCGTCGATGCGATTGGCAAGCCATCGCGCGGACCCGTGAAGTTCCAGGTCGATATCTCCGCACCCGCGCTCGCCACGGTGTAAGCGAGGGCAACGAGTAAGAGACGGAAGGGGCATCGCCCCTTCCGCTTTCACTTCAGCCTTTCAGACCGGTTCCATCTCCGTGGCAGTCCCCACGGTGACCTCGTCGATCCAGACTTCCGCGCCGACCTCGGTGCGCACGTTCGAAGTCGCAGCGGCTTCCAGCGTCAGGATAACGGTTCGGTCGGCGAACTGTGCGAGGTCGATGCCCGCTCGCCTGGTCCATTCCGTCTCCGCGTAGTCCATTCCGATCGCGGACACCTCGTCGACCGGCACGCCGTCGACGAGGATGCGGAAGCTCGCGCTGGTATAGGGGTTGGCCGCCGCCCGCAAGCTCATTCGCCGGACATAGCTCAGCTCCGGACGCGGTCCGAACGACATCCTGCGCGACACCGACCGTACCTTCCTGCCGACGCCGTTGGCGTCCCCCGACACCGCCTGCCCATGCAGCATCGGCCCGCCCCGAAACGCCCGCGGGTCGTTCAGTACGAGCTCCCAGCCCTCGCCCTCCCAGCCCGATCCGGCTAGACCGCCCGCCGCCGGCGGGCCAGCGCGCGAAGCGTTGAGCACCCCCGCCGCCTCCAGCGCGGTCGCGATGATGCCGGGCACATCGATACCGAACGGCGCGCCGGACTGCGAACGGGAAGAAGCGCCCTGCCCTGAGCCGCTCTTGAGAAGGCCAGCAGCTTCGAGCGAGGTGGCGATGATCCCGTGGACGTCGATGCCGAGCGGACCTGCGGTTCCCTTGCCGGCGCCAGATGTTCCGCTACGCCCGCCCTTCAAAAGACCCGCCATCGCGAGCGACTTCGCGATGATTCCCTCCACGTCCAAGCCGCGATGCCCGGCGCCACCCTCGGCTTCCCCGGCATCGGCACCACCTGATTCGGGGGCTTCATCCGCACTCGTGTCACGCCCGGTTCGAGCATACGTCTCGTCCGCCGGCGCCCGGGCTGCCGCCGCGACGTCCCGCCGCACCCCGGTGAGTCCCCAGAAACTGGCGATCCGGAAGGTGGACGAGATGCCGGCGTCGCTGAAGAAGGGCGCTACCGTCCCGCACTGGTGCGCCTCGTCGCCCGGACTGATGGCTGCACCATGGGCCATCCCGGCGATCGTGTAGGACTCGACCAGTCCTTCTCCGTGCGCGTCCTGCCAGACGCGACGGCGATGGCCATCCTCCGTCGTCTCGATGGTGTGGTCCAAAGCGAGCCCGTGAACGTTCGTCCACTGCTTGACGATCTCTTCTGCATTGGTGGGCTTGACCGACTTGTCCGCGTCGCCATGCCAGACGGACACCTTCGGCCACGGCCCCGAGTGAGCCGACGCTGCCCGCACCAGATCGCCCCACTCCCGCGGGGAGCGGCTCGCGCCCTGGAAGATGGTCTCGAATGCGTCCTGAACCTCGGTCGCGGCGCGGTAAGGAACCCCGGCCAAGATCGCGCCCCCCGCGAATACCTCCGGATAGGTCGCCAGCATGACCGCGGTCATCGCGCCTCCCGACGACAGCCCCGTGACGTACACGCGGCGCCGGTCGATGTCGTGGCTGGCGAGCATGCGCTCGATCATCTGCCTGATCGACAGGGCTTCCCCCTGTTCGCGAGCGATGTGCTGTGGGCGGAACCAGTTGAAGCACCGCAGCGGGTTGTTCTTCCACTTCTGCTGGGGCAGCAGCAGTGCGAAGCCGTAGCGATCGGCGAGCCTGGACCAGCCGGTGCCCTTGTCGTACGACGCAGCGCTCTGCGTGCAGCCATGAAGCAGCACGACCAGCGGGGCCGACGGCGGCAGATTGCCGGGCACGTATGTGAGCATGCCGAGATCACCCGGGTTGGACCCGAAATCCTTGACCTCGACGAGCCGGCTTGCTTCGCCGTCGACCTCGTCCGACCACGCCTTGACGGCACCCAGCGTCGAGAGCAGCCCTTCCCACCGCTTCTGGAAACGGGGCTGAGCCCGCGAGCTTCGTCATGTTGGCGAGGGCTGCCAGTTTGGGACCTGCGTTTTTGAGCATGATGTTTCTCCTGCCGTCCGGGACGGCGGTAAGCATGCCGACCTCGACGAGCTTGCGGGCCGGCAGGAACACGGTGTGGAAAAGTCCGGGATCGGATGTGCCGCCGCGCTCGGGGTCGAGCCAGGCCGGAGGCTCAGCAGCCTCCGGGAGCTCATAGCGCTGGGTGACGATCGTGCGTTGACCGTCGCGCCACGTGCCGAACTGAACACCGGCGACGGGACAGCCGCGGCTTACCCAGATCCCGAAGAGCTCGCGCAGTAGCGTGCCGCGCGTCTCCTCCGCCTGAGCCAGCTCGAGCAGGCGCGCGACCGTCTCACCGAACCGCATCGGCGCGGTCACCATAGGCAGGTCCGGCTGCGTAGGCTGCTCCGGGCGCGTCGCCGGCGGACCGAAGACGACCCGGGGTGCCGCGGCATCGGCGGCTGTTGCGGCAGGTTGCAGTTGGCCGTAACAGCGGATCGCCTCGACTGTATGCGCCTGCTGGGGCGCCGCCATGGATCCGATCAGGAGGCTGGCGGCATACTGCGGTGTGGCGAGCGGCGCGCCGCGGCCGCGCGGACCCGGCGTTTCGAGCCCGCCCGTGACCATCAGCGTGACGCGAAAGCGAAGGTCCCGGCGCGATTCACCGAGGATGTCGGCGAGGCGCTCGCTGAATTCGTAGCGACGTAGTCCAGACTCCATGGCCTCAAGATATCACAACTCCGAGGACCTATCCAATTATTTATTGAGTACGCGATGGTTTATCTTTTTATATTGTTAGTTACTGTTTATTCTGCTTTTTTAATTTGTACTTTCGTTTACTCAATAATTATGGGCACACGGCGGTAGGCACGGGTTCGGGATGCAGGGATGTAGCGGCACCTCGCAGCGGGGCGTGCCGCGGGCGTGGAGCAGAGGATCAACGGGCCACGTGGGCCCTGGAACGGGCCGCCCTGCTCGCCTCGCGCTTCGAGACCGAGAGCGGCCCGCGACTACGGGATCGTCTTTCTCAGAAATAGCGCCACATGAGGTAGACGTGGCAGATCGCGACGTGGATCAGCATCAACGGGAACGCGATCTTCGTATACGTCATGAAGCGGAACGGAATGCCGTTGCGCTCGGCGATGCCCGCCACCGTCAGGTTGGCGCTCGCCCCGATCAGGGTGCCGTTACCACCCAGACAAGCGCCGAGGGACAGACACCACCACAAAGGCATCAGCGCGTCGGCCCCACCGAACGCGGGCGCCATCGCCTTGATCAAGGGGATCATCGTCGCCACGAACGGAATGTTGTCGACGATCGCCGACAGGACCGCCGAAGACCACAGGACGCTCATGCCGGTGACGGTGAAGTCGCCGCCCGTTGCGGCAAGCAGCTTGTCCGCGAGCAGCTTCAAGCAGACCCGCGTGCTCGACACCGGCAATGACGATGAAGAGGCCAACGAAGAAAAAGATGGTGATCCACTCGATCTCGTTGTAGACCTTGAGGACGTTCTCCGACTGATGTTCGGCGGACCTGCCGATGTTGTCGAGCATCAACAGCAGCGCCGCGCCGCCCATGCCGATCGTGCCCGAATCCAGCCCGAGCGACCGCGCCAGCACGAAGGCGACGATTACCAAGGAAAGCACGACCGACGCGAGTTTGAGCAGCCGCGGATCGGTGATCGCCTTCTTCTCGTCGAAAGCCATGACCCGGCCCGCAGATCCGAGGCCGCCTGTCATGCTTGCGGCCCCAGATCAGGTGCATCGAGATCACGTGTACGATGAGGACCACGATGATAACCGGCGCCAGGTTGATCACGAAGTCATTGAACGTCAGCCCCACCTGCCCCCCGATCAGGATGTTCGGCGGATCGCCGATCAAGGTCGCCGTGCCACCGATGTTCGACGCGAGGATCTGCGAGAACAGAAACGGATAGGGATTGACGCTTGAGCGACTCGGTGATGATCAGCGTCACTGGAACGACGAGTAGCACCGTCGTGACGTTGTCGAGGATAGGCCGAGACGATGGCGGTCACCACGGCGAGCATCGCCAGGATGCCGGCGGGGCTTGCCTTGACGAGCTTCGCGGACCAGATGGCGAGGTACTCGAACACCCCGCACTTGCGGGTGATCGAGACGATGATCATCATCCCGACCAGCAGGCCGATGGTGTTGAAGTCGATGCCGGCGACCGCCTGCTCCTGGGTGAGCAGGCCGAACATGATCATCAGCATCGCGCCCAGCAGCGCGATGATCGAGCGATTCAGGCGCTCGCTGATGATCACCCCGTAGGTGATGATCATCACCGTGGTCGCAAGCCACAGCGGATCGAGGCCGAAGATGGCGGAGGCGTGTGCGTCGTGCATCACTTGACCCTCCCGATGCGGGCGAGCACATCCCACACGGAGACGACGCCGACCAGTTTTCCCTTCTCCACGACCGGAAGGATGTTGCGCTGTCGGTGCAGGAAGAGCATGGCGTTCATGAGCGGTGTGTCGGGCTCCAGCACCGGCACGTCGGGATCGATGTGCCGGCTCACCGGGTCGTTCGCCACCGCGTCGATCCGCTCCTGGAGCTCGGCGAGCGTATCCTGGATGAATCCCACCTGAAGCAGGTGGCTCAGCGGGTGCGTTTCGTCTTCATGCGAGAGCAAGCGTGGCATCGCGAGGGCAATCAGGCGGCTCCGCGGCAACATGCCGACATAGCGCTGATCGGCGTCGACCACCGGGAGCGCGGGCAGCCTGTGCTGGACGATTGCCCGAAGGCCAGAGAGCAACGTGTCGGTAGGCTTCAAAGCGGCGGGTGGTGCCGACATGATCGACCGGCACGACGCGTCAGGATGTTGATTCATGAATCTCCCCTTGTTAGACAAAGAACCTGTGGCGAACCCCACCTCCTCCGGCGTTTCGCTTATGTGTCGTCGTGCGTGGCTTTTTTTGGACGAGGGCAGGCTCGTCGGGTCACGCGGCCCGATCGCACGCAGCGCCCGGAGCGCGCAAACCCGGAGCGCGCAAACCTATCACGCGTGCCCCGGTGCCACCAAGTGATTCGTAGCGATGGCCCCGCCCCCTGCGATCGCGGGAAGCGCTCTGCCCGGTGATCCAGCCATGGTATTCGCGACGGGCCGCAAAAGGAGTAAGCTAGCGGGACAAGATTTGACCCAAATCAAACCGCCGTTTCCCATTTCATTTACCCTTTAGTGGCTTAGTTATCCTTAATCTCACGCACCCCGCAGGAGGCGAGCGATGAGCACCAATCCTATCGATATCCCCAACGTCCCCACCAACAACCGGAAGCTTGCGACGTGGGTCAGCGACATGGCCGCGTTGTGCAAGCCCGATCAGGTCGTCTGGTGCGATGGCACGCAGGCCGAGTACGACCGCCTTTGCGAACTGCTGGTCAAGGCGGGCATATTCATCCGCCTCAACCCCGAGAAGCGGCCAAACTGCTTCCTCGCCCGCTCTCACCCGTCCGACGTTGCGCGGGTCGAGGAGCGCACGTTCATCTGCGCTGCCACCAAGGAAGATGTCGGCCCGACCAACAACTGGGCGCACCCCGACGAGATGCGCGCGACTATGCACTCGGTGTTCGACGGCTGCATGCGCGGCCGCACGATGTACGTCATCCCGTTCAGCATGGGTCCCCTGGGCTCGCCCATCGCCAAGATCGGCGTGCAGATCACCGACAGTCCCTACGTCGTCGTCAACATGCGCATCATGACGCGCATGGGCGCCAAGGTGCTCGACGTGCTGGGGGCAGAAGGCTTCTTCATTCCCTGCATGCATTCGGTCGGAGCGCCGCTGGCACCGGGCCAGAAGGACGTGCCGTGGCCTTGCGAGCCGGACATCGGCAAGAAGTACATCGTGCACTTCCCCGACACGTACGAGATCTGGTCCTACGGCTCGGGCTACGGCGGCAATGCGCTGCTGGGCAAGAAGTGCTTGGCGCTGCGCATCGCCTCGGTGATGGCGCGCAAGGAAGGGTGGCTCGCCGAGCACATGCTGATTTCCGGCCTGCAGAGCCCGCAGGGCGAGAAGACCTACATCGCAGCCGCCTTCCCGAGCGCCTGCGGCAAGACCAATCTCGCCATGCTGGTGCCACCCAAGGGATTCGAGGGATGGAAGGTCACCACCGTCGGAGACGACATCGCGTGGATCAAGAAGGCGCCCGACGGTCTCCTGCGTGCGATCAACCCCGAGGCTGGATTCTTCGGCGTGGCGCCCGGCACCAACATGTCGTCCAATGCCAACGCCATGCTTACCATGCAGACGAACTCCATCTTCACGAACGTGGCCCTGACCGACGACGGCGACGTGTGGTGGGAGGGCATGGACGGCCCGCCGCCGGCGCACGCGATCGACTGGCAGGGCAAGGACTGGACGCCCGACTCCGGTCGCGTCGCAGCGCATCCGAATTCCCGCTTTACCGCCCCCGCCGGTCAATGTCCGTCGATCGATCCGGAGTGGGAGAATCCCGCCGGCGTGCCGATCAGCGCCTTCATCTTCGGCGGTCGCATGAGCAAGGACATGCCGCTGGTGTTCCAGGCGTTTAACTGGGCGCACGGCGTGTATCTCGCCGCCACCATGGGCTCCGAAGCGACGGCGGCAGCGATCGGGCAGGCGGCGATGCGCCGCGATCCGATGGCGATGCTGCCCTTCTGCGGCTACAACATGGCGGACTACTTCACGCACTGGCTCAACGTGGGACGCAAGGTCTCGAACCCGCCGCGCATCTTCCGCGTCAACTGGTTCCGCAAGGATGCAAACGGCAAGTTCATGTGGCCCGGCTTCGGCCAGAATATGCGGGTGCTCAAGTGGATCGTCGACCGCGTCCACGGACGTGGCTTCGCCGTCGAAAGCCCGATCGGCTGGATGCCGCGCTTCGAGGACCTCGAGTGGAAGGGTCTCGACTACCCGGCCGCGACCTTCTACGATCTCATGGCGGTAAGCCGCGACGCCGGTACGGCAGAGGCGCATTCCCACGAGGAGCTCTTCGACCGCTTCCTCGATCGCCTGCCGAAGGAGTTCACCTTCGAGCGTGAACTGCTGCGTTCGCGTCTGTGGCGCTCACCCGACCGCTGGGAGCTTGCCCACGAAGAGATCTGAAAGCTGATTTGATCTGATTCGATCACCGTCAGGCACTGAACGAACCCCTCGGCACGTCCGGGGGGTTTTTCTTTGCGGTTCCCGCTGCCCTCCTTTCGCCTCGGCCCTCCTCCGTCAGTTTCCGCGAAGGCTCGCGATGAAGCGCGGATCCGCCAGCAGGAGATCCGCGACCTGCCGAAACGCCCCCTCGTACGCCTGCGTGATGCCCGCGCGCGCGAAGTTCGGCTGGCTCGCCTGGCCAGTGCCCGCGACAGACACGATCGGCTGCACGGAAGTGTTGGTGCCGGGAAACGCCGTGACGGTGGCATTTGCGTAGTACTCGGACATCACCGGATTGACCGAGCTGCTGCCGGTCAACTGCAGCGTGACCGCTGGCTCGCTCATGCCCGGCGGCGTCCCGACCTCGGCGAACACCAGCCGGAACACGCGCAGCGCGGCCTGCTGCATGAGCTCGGCGTCGGCGTATTGCCAGGTTTCGCCGCGGAACTCCACCGTCTGCATGTCGGGCATGGCGGCATTCACCTGCACCGCGACGCGTGTTGCGATCGGTAGCGTCACGCCCGCCGGTGCGCGTATCGGGGCCGGGGCCGACGGTGAGGTGCCGCAGCCGGACGCGAGAACCCCGGTCACGGCCGCAAGAACGAGCTCTACAAGAGTCATGTGCCGTGGCCGCTTCATGAGATAACCTCCCCTTACGACTGCAAATGACCGGACGCCGGAGAAAAATGTCTCGCACGCGGCCGAGTGCCGCCGCATGCAGGGCTGCGCCGTGGAAGCACTGGAATGGCTCCCCCGCCGCGTCGGCTGCGACTCGAACGCGAAGATCCCTCCCGTCAGCCACTGCGCCGCACAGCAGGCGCACCCATGCCACGCGAGAACGTTTCGGACCCTCTCCCGAAAGCCGCAGCGGGCCGACCCCGCGGCGCGGCGGCGTGATCTTACCTCATCGGCACGCCCGCCCTCGCTAAAATGCTTCGCATCGCGGCGCGCTGCGCCTAGGTAATGACGGTTGGTCACGCTAAGATGAGGGGTGAGCGGCATGCCGCACCTAGGGGGGATGAGATCATGGCCGAACAGCTTCCGCAGCCGCCGTCCGAAGAACGCATCCGGGACGCCGCGAGCGAGACCATCGCACAGGGGGTGGATATTCGCGAGCGGGTGCACGACCTGACCTTGGCTGCGCTCAAGGACCGCCGCTTCGACCGGCGGGGTATCCAGGACGTGATACGCGCAGTGACGCAGGGCGTGGCGATCGGTGCCGACCGCGACCGCGTGGACATCCGCCAAACCATGTCCGAAGCGCTCGCGGGCCTGGACAAGGCGCTGCGGACTTCGGC
Organism: uncultured beta proteobacterium; assembly: GCA_963734295.1. Taxonomy (GTDB): domain Bacteria; phylum Pseudomonadota; class Gammaproteobacteria; order Burkholderiales; family JAEUMW01; genus JAEUMW01. Next base: position 735,182 of record CAVTGS010000012.1, read on the forward strand.
GGAAGCCGGGCAGGTGGCGCTGCGAGAGCTCGCCTCGACCGGCCGCGACTTCTCCGACAACGATCTCAAGCAGGCGCTCGCGAATCTGCGCAAGCTCGAAGAGGATTTCTTCTCGACCGTCGGCCAGGTTGCCGACGCTGCCAGCGAGCGAGCGCGTCCGGAGTTGCGCGAAGCGCTCGCCGCAGCGCGCCGCTCGGGCACCGAGACCGGCCGACAGGTCGCGAGCGTGATGAGCGAATTCGCCCACCGTTTCTCGGTGGCCTCCCTCGACGCAACGGTCGCCGGGCTGGAGATGGCGAGCACGTTCGGGGCACGCTTTGCCGAGCTTGCGAGCGGTGTGCTCTCCGGGCTCGCCGACGTGCTGCGCGAGCAGAAGACCGATAGCGACACGCCGCCGAAGGCGGGGAACCTCTGAATAAGCCGCCAATGGAGCGCGTTTGCCGCGAAATGCGGATGATGGCTAAACGGGCGACGAAGGTCGCAGCCAGACCGCGCAGCGCGGAGCATGGGCCCCCTCGGGGATGCGACCGCGGAGCGGGATGCAGGCGCCCGGCCCGCGGTCTGCCCCGGCGCCCTCCTCTGCCCGTTCCCCCTGCGGGGGGGCTGCGGGCTAAGGTTCTGGGCGCCACTACGATGCCGAGGAGCCCAACGCCGCCAGCGCCGCATTTCGCGCAAACCGGAAGGGACGGGGCTCCACGCTCCGGCGCGCGCCTATCGTCGACTTATTCAGAGGTTCCCTAATGCTCCGCGCCACCCTGGGCGTGATGCGTGATCTGCCGCGCCTGCATGAGATCACCTCGGTCCTGATCCGGCACGGCCTCGGCGACGTCGTGCGCCGGCTCGGCATCGCGAATGTGCTCGAGCGCGCCGGACAGTTCCTGAACTGGGGCGCCGCCATGGAGAGCGAGCGGCTCGAGCCCGCCCAGCGCGTGCGCCTTGCCCTCGAGCAACTGGGGCCGACCTTCGTCAAGTTCGGTCAGGTGCTCGCCACCCGCGTCGACCTCTTTCCGCCGCACTGGATTGCAGAGTTCGAGAAACTGCACAACGAAGTACCGCCAGTGCCGTTCGACCAACTGCTTCCCGATGTCGAACGAACGCTCGGTCTCCCGCCCACCGAGGTCTTTCGCGAGCTCGACACGACGGCCCTCGCATCGGCGTCGATCGCGCAGGTACATCGCGCCTGGCTTCAGGACGGAACGCCGGTCGTCCTGAAGATCAGGCGCCCCGATATCCGCGCCAAGATCGAGGCCGACCTCCGGATCCTGCTCAACATCGCGGACCTTATCGAATCCGAGATGCCCGAGGCACGCCGCTATCAGCCGAAGCAGATTGCCGTGCAGTTCGCCCGCTCCCTCGAGCGCGAGCTCGATCTCGCGCGCGAGGCACGCAGCATCGAGCGCTTCGGCAAGAACTTCGAAGGCAGTCCGTTCATCGTGATTCCCCGCGTGTATCGGCAATGGACGAGCGAGGTCATGAACGTCCAGGAGTTCGTGGACGGCGTGCCCGCGACGGATCAGGCGGCGGTCGCTGCCGCCGGACTGGACCGCAGGCTGCTCGCCGCCCGCGGCACCGAAGCAGTGCTCAAGATGATCCTGGTCGACGGCTTCTTCCAGGCCGATCCGCACCCCGGCAACGTGTTCTACCTGCCCGGCAACCGCCTCGTCATGATCGACTTCGGCATGGTCGGGCGTCTCACCCCGATGCGCCGCAATCAGGTGGTGGATCTGCTCGCCGGCATCGCACAGATGGACCAGGAGCCGATGGTCGATGTCCTCCTCGACTGGGCCGGAGAGGCCTACGTCGACGAAGCGAAGCTCGCGGCCGACGTCAGCGAGCTCGTCTCCGAATACGAGGGCGTGCCGCTCAAGGACGTGCGCCTCGCCACCATGCTCAAGCAGTTCGCGGCGATCATCCGCGAGCACTCGATCGTCATGCCCTCCGATCTGACGCTCATGTTCAAGGCGATGATCACCATGGAAGGGCTGGGGCGGCAGTACGACCCGGAGTTCCGCGTGGTGGACCATCTGCAGCCGCTGCTGCGGCGGGTGCTGAGCGAGCGCTACCGCCCCGATCAGATGGTCAAGCGCGGCCGCGGTACGCTCAACGATTTCTTCAACGTCGTCCAGAGCGTCCCGCGCGATGTCGCCCGGCTGCTGCGCGACGCTCGTCGCGGCAAGATACGGGTGGACGTCGACATGAAGCGGCTCGATCAGTTCGGCCGCCAGCTCCACCGCACCATCGACCGGGCGACGATGGGCATCATGACGGCGTCCCTCGTGATCGGTTCGGCGATCGTCATGAACGTCCCCGACGGACCCACGGTGATGGGGACGCCCGTGCTGACGGCGGTCGGCTTCATGGGCTACGTCGTCGCCTTCATGAACAGCGTCTGGATCATTCTCGGCATCTGGCGGTCGGGGAAGGAGTAGTGTCCTGAAACATCTCAGGACAGTGCCTTCAGGATCTGCAGCAAGAGCTGGCCGATCGGCACCTGCAGACTAACCACGATCAGGACCGGAATCAGTGCGGGCACGACCACGGCGAGCAGCGTGGACTTGCCGATGGGGAGCGAGCGCATCTTCTGCACGGCCTCGTAGATCGCCTGCACATCGGCGACTGGCCCGATCTCCGGGGCAGAGATCAGGGCGTCGTCCTCGACCGGTTTCTTCTCGATCCAGCGGCGATGTACCGTGCGACCGTGCTCCGCGACGAGCGCGCCGTACTCGAGCAGCGCGGCGCGCTTCGCTCGGCGCAGGGGACCGCCGAAGACCACGAGGGGCGCGAGAAAGACGACAGCGACGAGCACCAGGAATCCACCGACGGGAACCTTGAGGGACGCCACGCTCAGGCCGTGGTAGACCACGTCGTGCGCCCACCCGGCGGCGAAGACCGCAGAGAACGCAAGGATCACGAGCGCGAACGCTACCGGAACTGATTCGAGGAAGCCGAGCCCGCCGACCCGGTCGGGGTGCGTCGGCACGAGCGAGAGGGGAAGCGCGGCGAGCCGCCGGAAAAGCACGAACGCGAGGACGATTCGCCATAACCAAGCGAGCGCGAGCACGAGATAGATCGGGCGGGCCACGTACAGATACCACCATCCGCCGAAGCCAATCCCCTCCGGGCGCTGGACGTCTCCTGCCCAGCGCACGTCGTGCCCCTGATGCGTGTCGGGTGCGAGGATTGTCCACGCCAGGACCACCGCTGCGATCACCACCCAGGGTAGCGTCCGGTCGCGCAGACGCTTCACGCTTTCCAGAGTCTTCACGAAGGCCGGCAGGTCGGTCACCAGGCCCGCCCGAACGAACTGCGGGAGTAAACGGCGCATCGTCGCTTGCGCCATTGCCTCCGCGAGCACCAGCAGGGGGATGGCGATGAGGCAGCGCACGCTCACGCCGAAATGCTGGAGCAGCGGCTCGTCGACCGCGCCCTCTATCGCGTGGCCGGCAACAGCCACCCACAGGGCGATCGGCAGCCACGCGACGAGGGCGTAACCGAGCGCCCGTCGCGCGATCCCGAGCCCCGTTCGGGGCACCAGCCCGATCGCGCGCTGCGCCCGGAAGAACAGGTCGTCGCGGACGAGCGAAACGGAGAGCGTTTCGGTATCCGTTTCGGTCCTCGAAGTGTTCGTCGTCAAATGTGAAGTCCCACCCGTTTCGCAGCACCCAGGCAAGCTACGCCTTCGGTGCCGCCAGTGTCACGTGCGGCACCGGGAGCTCGATGCCGTCCCGTCGAAGCAGCTTCAGCCGCCGCAGCATTCACGGCGTACGCCACCTTGGGCGCCGGGCGCCACTCTGATGCGCGCTTTGATCGCTACCGACGCCTCGGCCCACTGGTCTACGCCTGCGATCTCGATAGGCTCGATGATCCCGCAAACGCTTTACCTGGAAATCCGCACCGGATCGGTAACTGTCAGGAACCCGAACTTTCGGAAATCCACGTCCGCGGTCATGATCTCCGTGACGCCGTGCTCGCGCATGAGCACTGTCGTATGAAAATCGTGGAAGATGTTGCCGGCAGGTGCGCCGAATTCACCGATCGTCTCGCGCAAAAGGGTTCCGTGACGTTCCGTCGGAACCAGCACCGACACGACTTCCGACGTGAGGATGGAGTTGAGGAAGGACAGCGCCTCGTCCGCGCCGAGTGGCTGCCGGAACACTTTGGGATGCGTGACGACGCGAAGGAACTCGTAGACGATGCCCCACGTCACCGCCCACGGGGTGCTGCCCGCCAACTATTCTTCGAGAGCCGATCGTGCCGGCACATGCTCGGCGCAGTCGCGATTTGCCGCGTAGACCAGCACGTTCGTGTCGACCGCGAACCTCACGAGCGGTCGAGCACTTCATACAGCTGATTGCGGTCCGCCACATCGACGAGCGGGCGACCCATGGAGAAGGTGGGCAGTCTAACGGCCTTGCGACGTGCCGGCGCCCGAACCTGACTGAGACCCCGCTGCAGCACTTCCTGAGTGACCTGCGAAAGCGACCGGTTTTGCTCCGCCGCGAGCTTCTTGAGCTGACGGAAAATTGCGTCATCGATGATCAGCGTCGTTCTCATATGCGAAAGCGTATTTGGCGCGCATACGTATGTCAAATTGCCTCGGTTCTCTTCTCGCCGCCCCCCGCACCCAGTCGCCGATCGACCACTGCGGGCCTTACGAAGACGTTCCACTTCGACCTCGCCTGCGCCGCACCTCGAATTCCGCCGGGCGAGCGCGCGATCCGCCGTGCACAGCCCGACCGGCATGTTGGCGAGAGGTTACTTCGCGGGCTCGACGCTGATGGCGAGCGCCTCGCTGAAGGTCACCTCCACCTCGTCGCCCTTCTTGAGGCCGCGGATGAACGCGATCGCCTGCGGATCCTTGACCTTGAGACGGCGGTTGTAGCCGCGGGGTCCGGTGACCTCGATAGTATTGGCATATTGGTCGACCTCGTACACCTTAACCGTTGTCCTGATCTGCTCGCCGACCGTGGCGCCTGGTCGTTCGCCCGGTGCGGCACGCGTTGCGCTGGTTTCGGCTTGTACGCCGGTCACCCCCGTGCCGGGCTTTACCACTTGCGCTGCAAAACCTTCCGTAAAGCGCACGACGACGCGATCGCCCTTCTTGACCTGGGCAAGGTTGCGGACTTCGGGACCGGCCTTGACGAGCGACTGGCGTCCTTGCGCATCGCGAAGCACGACCTCGCGGGCCGAATAGTCGATCGCTTCGACGATCGCCGAAGCCTCGACGGTCTCCGACATGGCGAGCGGTTTCGGTGGCTGCGGTGCGCAAGCCGCGAGGAGCGCGGTCGTACTCAGAACCGCGAGGGCCGAGCGAATGCTGGGGAGAGCTAATTTCTTCATGGGTGAGCGTCCTGTTTGAGTGAGGGTGAAGCTGCGCTCAAGAAGAAACGCCCTGCTTGGGCCAGGGCGTTCCTGAGCGGTGCATGATCGGCCGCGCGCGGCCGGACTACACGTTGCAGCGTCGGTTAGTTCAGGTCTTTGTCTTTCCAGACCTTGGTGCCCGCAACCGCACCGCCGGCCTGCAGACCGGTCTTCGTCAACGTGTACATCTTGCCACCGCTGAACGCACCGGCACCCGCGCCTGCTTCGACTGTCTTCTCGCCTGCTCCGGCACCGGCCGATGCCGACGCGCCTGCCTCCCAGCCGGAGTCGATGAACTGCTGCATCGAGGCGGCATCCTTGAAGACGAAGAGATAGCTCGTCTCGGACGCGCCGATCTGAATGCCGGCACTGGCCTGCGCCATGTCCATGAACGTGTCCTTCTTCGTCTTGTTGTCGTGGACCACGCCCGTGCCTCCGGCACCTCCTACGAGGAACGACAAGCCGTAAGTTCCGAAGACGCCGTAACCGGCCGCCTTGGCGACTTCGGCCTTGAGCTTCGGATCGGCCTTGTAGAAGGCGGCTAGCGAGGTGTTCACCTTGCCGCGAATCTCGGCCTGCTTCTTGGCCTTGTCGGCGGTGTCGGCAACGGCGGATGCGGCAGTGAACGAAAGGGCCAGGAGCCCGACGGTGAAGAGTCTTTGAAGTCGCATATGATTTCCTTTTATTGCCGGCGAATGGGCTATGGCTCTCGCCGCCGGCGTCGAGAGGAGGAGGAATGCCTCGTGGATCGCGTTTCGCTCCATGGCCCCCATTTGCTGGATAAGTGACCGTGGCGCCATTATCATGCCGTGCATTGCCTGGATTGGACCGGATTATATTTTAGAACCGAGTGAAAGAGGGAACTATCACCGCCAGGACTGCAATGTCGCGGTGCTCCGGGTAAATCCAGGCGAGCGCCGATCCTGCGAGACTCATGAAGCCGAGGACCGCGGCGACGTGCAACCACAACGCCGCATTCGAGGTAACGGCGGAACTCCCGCTCCACATACGCGGGCACCCTTTCGGCGTCGCAGTGACCCTCGCGGGCGAGCGCGAGATAGGTCTCGAAATGACCCTTGACGACGCGGTAGAGCGGCGTGCGCTCGGGGCGACGCCGGCGGTAGACAGCGCAGCGGAGCTGACTTGCTTGCGCCCGCTCCATGGCCCAGTGACGTACGGCTGGTTAGCTGGACCGAAAACTGTACGCATGTATAGCCTCGCGAAAGTCGAAGACCGACGAACGCAGGTGCTCAATAGTCAGCAGCGGTCATCGACGAGCTTCTGCACGGCTCGAGCAGGAACTCCATCTCGCCGGGGCGAACGCCCAGCTTGTTCTGGACCAGGAAGGAGGCGAGGACATGCGGCTGAGCGCGGTACAGCTCGTCGGCCAGCTGCACCTTCTGCGTCAGATCCATCGCCCGAACCTCGATCACCCGGTGGATCAGCGCCCAATACTCGTCGTCAAGGTGCCGTTCGCAGAAGGCGTCCGTGAGCGCAGTGAAGGCGGAGAACTTCTCCGCCATGGCACGGGCCTCAGCAACCTGATCGTGGGGTACAACGCCCCGCGCGAGTCAGCCAACCGAGGCCTGCTGCGAATGCCCGTGCGTGGCTTGGCGAAGGTCCGATCGGTGGTAGGCCTGTTTGTGCTGGCGCACAACCTGTTGCGCATGGCCGTGCTCGCGCCGCAGCACATCGGTTGGGGCACAGCTCCGTCTGCAATGACCCCGCAAGCCTCATGGGGGGAAGAAATCACGGAACAAGCCCAAAGTGGCCTCACCAGGCAAGGCTCAGCGCCATTCAAGCACGTCAAAGGCCCCGCGCCGCGCTATCGCGCCAGGATTCCCGGTTGCCGCACACTGACTGGACCTCGGTCGTGTATTGACCGATAGGGCGAGGTCGATCTGGGCCGAATGGACACTCGGGCGAAGCTGCGTCCCGCACATGGACGAGAAACACCGCGATTTTGGTCCACGCAACAGGGGGACGTGTAATTTTTCCGCGCTGCCGGGACGAGCGTTTGCGCGCCGCGCCGACGCCCTTCTCGTCATTCGAGCCAAGGGTCAGGCCGCTTCGCTCAGCCGAAGCGGCCGCTCCACGCGCAGGCGAAATCGCCCACGTCCGGTCTTTTCGATTGCGACGAAGGGGCACCGCTCCGCCAGGCGCCGCTGCAGCAGAATGAGGCGGGCGTCGAGGTTGTCGGTGATGTCCGGCAGCTTGAGCGAGGGATCCAGGCGCAGTTCTCGGTTGGTGAACTCGACGCGGCCTGCGGCGTGTTCCCGCAGGAGCTTCCAGATGATGGCTCCCGCCACGCCTTTGATCAGGTAGTCGTTGTCCACGAACACGCTGTGGTCGGCAACAAAGTGCCGGATCTGAACCGGCAGCCCGGAAAGCGGGGCAGCGCGCGATGCCAGGACCGGTGTCGTCGCTTCCGCAGGCTGTTCAGCGCTGCGCGAAAGGAAGTCGATGCACAGGGCGAGTTGACTCGCCAGCACCACCAGCGCGTCCTCGTCCTCGTACGTGAAACGCTGCTCCTGCGGACTTTCCACATAGAGCACACCCAGCAGGCGACCCGCCAGAATGATGGGAACCGCCATCTGGCTGCCCGCATCCGCGAGTCCAGGAAACGGAATTTCAGTTTCCAGGGCTTCCGCTTCGGCGCTCGCAGCAAAGCGCTGGCGTGCGGCCAGACTGTAGCGGTATTCCTGCACCGCGAAGCCGATGCGAATCGGTGTGCACGCCGCCGCCGCGACGCCCACGATCCCCTCGCCCATGCAGACTTCGGAGCCAACGCCTGATTGGGGGTAGCCACGCGTGGCAACCGTGTAAAGTCGTCGCCCGTCCCGGTCGGGCATCAAGACCATGGCATGCTGAATGTCGAGCCACTGCTCCAGCCCCTCGAGCAGCGCGTTCAGGAGGTGCTCGAGGTCGTTACAGGCCGCCAGGTCCGCCGAGCTGGCGCGCAAACCCGAGAGCAGTTCGGGGCGCGTCGTACGTTCCGGCTCGATCTGATCCGTCACCGCTGCCACGTCGAGCACGCGATAGACGTCGGAGCCGAGCAGCCTGAATACCTTGCTCATACCCGTGTGGGAAGCGATGGCAGCTAGCCGTGCCTTCATGGTCTCGAACAAGGGGCCTGCGGTTTCCGTGCGCAGATACTGCAGCCAGAGGGTGTAGTGCGCAGCGGTCTCGGGGTCGAGGATTTCCACCGTGGCACGGCCATTCTGGAGGATGTTCTCGCGCGTCTTGTTGAAGAACTGATAGGACAAGGCCACGTGTTCGTCGTCGACGAACTGCACATGCGAGAGCTTGGTGACGTTCGGCGTGCCGTCCTGCGCGCAGGTGGCGATGCACGCTGGAACCGCCCCCTCGAAACAGCGCCGCAGGGCACGCAGGGTAGGGGTCATGGCGCGGGAGCGAGGCGCACGCCGGCCTTCGGTCCGGGCGTTTGATCGAACACCGCGTTCGGCGCGAAGGCAACGGCGATCGCCTCGTCCTGCACGCCGCTCGTCAGTGCCCGGGAGAAGCGCTCCGCATAGCCCAGGGCCATGATCTCGGCGGTGAATGCCGCACCATAGGCGAGCATGATCTCCCGGTCCCCTGCCTCGAGGGGCTGGATGCGCCCCCGCCCACCCTTGAGCTGAAGCGTCTCGTGGGTCTTGGGCCGGCTGAACACGACGGCGATGGCCGCCCCCGCCGCCAGGTCGCGAAGGAAAGCCTGCGCGCGTTGCGTCGAGAGCAGGATCACGACCTCGCGCCGGCCCGCTGCCACTCTGCAACCAAAGCCGCGCGTGATGGAGGGAACGCCGACAGCGTCGTGCGACGCCGCATTGATGGCCACCGGCCCGCAGAGAAAAGAAGCCTGCGACACGCTCAACTGCAGTGGGACTGATGGTTGGGGAGCCATGGCGCAAAGCGTACCGGCGTGCCGGCAATGTTGCACGGATTCCGGCCAGCTTGCCACCCGCGTGCGTCCGTGTGACGGAGTGTCTTTAGGGAATTTTTAGCGTTTTCTGAGGGAACATTTAACGACGCGGCAGCGCCCGTCGCCCTAAGCTAGCCTCGCAACGTTTGATCTTCAGTTCTTCGAGAGGAGCGTACTTACCATGAGCATCCGTCGCATCACCGTCACCGCCCTGAGCGGGCTTTCGCTGCTCGTGAGCATAGCCGCGGCAGCAGGCACAGAGGCAGACAGCCGCCTCATCGAACGCGGCAAGTATCTCGCACGCGTGAGCGGGTGCAACGATTGCCACACCCCTGGCTATATGGAATCGAGCGGCAACGTTCCCGTGCAACAGTGGCTCACCGGCAGCGCCGTCGGATTCCAGGGACCCTGGGGCACCACGTATCCCAGCAATCTGCGACTGGCGCTAAAGGAAATGACGGAGGCGCAGTGGCTCGCCCGCGCACGCACGCCCATGCGCCCACCCATGCCCTGGTTCAATCTCGGCGCGATGTCGGACCGGGACCTGATCGCGCTCTACCGCTTCGTCCGTTCCCTCGGCCCGGCCGGCGAGCCGACGCCGCAAGCAGTCGCGCCGGGCGTGGCGGTCGCCACCCCGTACTTCGAATTCACGCCGAAAAATCTGCCCGTCCTGTCGGTACAAGGAGAACAGTTGCGACGCTAGGCAGCTGCTCCATGCACGGCCCTTGGGGTGGACCGTGCGCCGGCGGCGCTGGGCGAGCTAACGCGGACGGGATCGCATCAGCAGTACGGGACGGGATGCTTGACCAGCCAGTGCTCGTCCTGCTCCTCTGAGAGGCTGCTCGACGTCCCTTACGATCGCTACCAAGCCTGACCGGGGCGACGGGAAGCTCATGACGTTCCTATCACGGCGCCCGGCGAGAATCGACGTTGCCTCGTCCTTTTCACCTCCGCACTCGTGACGTCGACGAACCGTGGAACATTGATCAGGCGATGTTGTTCGCCCACGATCACCTTCTTCAAGCCTTGAAACAAGGCGCTCTTCGGGTCAAGCCATGCTCCGGTCGGTTGCGAGACCCCAGGGTTGCGCGATGTCGGGGATGATCGGAAGCGCAGCCGCGGCGCGCTCGAGCGCGTGCAGTTGCGGCGCGATGGACCGCGTGTATTCATCGAGCGGAATCAGGCACCAGCCGTGTTCGTGGATCTGGCCCTCGAGCGGCGCAGGATAGCGAGGCTGTCCGTCGATCACGAAGTCGGTCGTGCACGCGGCGCGCCTATGTGCAAGGCCGCGTGCGACGCGCCCGAAGAGGTCGGCCGAACCGGGCAGGTCGCGGGCGAGCTCCTGCAGCCAGCTCAGGAAGAACTCGATCGTGGCCCGGTGCAGAACGTCGCCGCTGCTCGACAGCATTTCGTTCAGCACGGTGCTCAGGTCTGGGTGAGCAAGCACGCCCCGCATTTCGAAGATCACGTCGGCGACCTCTGCATCGCCCAGCCCGAGCAGCGCGCCCAGGCCCGCCCCGGCATTGCGCGCACGCGGCGTCAGCAGGTGATCGAGCACGCAGAACGGCCCCGTATCCGGACCCGCCGCATCGGGCCGGTGCGAGAGGGCCACCGTCGTCACCGCCGCCGCCACGATGGCGCTATCGGTGTCACCCAGGAGCACGGGCACGAGCGCCCAGGCTGCGAGCTCGCCGCGCCGCACGCGCAGGGCGAGGCGCGCGTACAGGGCGAGCCGCTCGCTCGTGGGCGCATGGTCCGCGAAGCGCTCCCAGGCGCTGATCAAGGCCTCGAGATCGGCGATGTTCGGCTGGCGTGCGAAAGCTTCGAGTCGCCGGTCGAGCGACTGCCGGGAGTCCGCCGACGAGAAACGCTCCGCCGCGTCCTTCGCCCCGTCCGATCTCGAGCGCATCCTGGTGTCCATTCCGGTCGCGAGCCTCCTTTCGTGAACCGGTCTCCGGGCTGCGGACGCACCCCTTTAATCCGGTAGTGACACGATAGGGAATTGCGCTAAGCTCTCCGCTGTCCCCGCCAGCCAATCGCTTGTCCTTGCACGCCACGCCCCATGGCAGCAACCGTCCTTACCTCACCCTCCCTGGCGTTATGGAAAGCGCTCGAGGAAGCGGGCGTCGATGCGAAAGAGGTATTCGAGACCGCGGGCTTCGATCCCGACCTGCTCGCTCGACCGGGTCTGCGGGTACCCGTGTCCGTGGTCCGTCGACTCTGGCAGCGCGCCGTCGAGGTCTCCCGCAATCCCTGCATCGGCATCGACGCCGTGCGCCATCTGCACCCCACCGCCGGGCACGCGCTCGGCTACGCGTGCCTCGCCAGCGCGACCGTCAAGGAAGCGATGCAGCGCTTCGCGCGCTACTACCGGGTTGTCAACGAAGCGACCCGCCCGCTGTTCGAGGAGACGAACACCGGTTTCTGCCTGTGGTTGAGTTTTCCCGGGGGTGCGCCGCTGTTACCTGCCGCCAATCTGGATGCACTGCTCGCGAGCGCGCTTGCCCTGGCGCGGAAGTGTGCCGGCGAGCAGTTCTCGCCCTTGCGCGCGGAACTCATGCATCCGGCACCCGACTGCGCGGCGCGCCTCGAAGCGTACTTCAGAGCACCCATCGAGTTCGGAGCGCCCCGCTATGCGATGCACTTCGCACGCGATGCGATGCTGAAAGTGCTGCCCACCGGCAACCCCGAGCTCGTGCTCTCGGCGGAGCAGATGCTGCGCGATTACCTTGCGCGGATGGACCGTGCGGACGTCGTCGCCCGGGCGCGGAAGCTCATCGCCGAGCGGCTCACGTCCGGTGAGCCCCAGGCGGGAGAGGTGGCACGTGCCTTGGCCGCAAGCCCACGCACCCTGCAAAGACGCCTGAACGAAAGCGGCACGAGCTTCGCCAAGCTTCTGGATCAGACGCGTCGCGAGCTCGCAGTCGAATACCTGCGCGACCCGGAGAATACGGTCGAAGAGACGGCCTTTCTTGTCGGTTTCGCCGAGACGGCGAGCTTCAATCGCGCCTTCCGGCGCTGGACCGGCAACTCGCCCACCGCCTTTCGCCACGAAAACCGGCGGCTGGCTGCGCCGTAACGTGCACGCAGCGCGCCGCGCTTACCGGCCTATCGCTGCGGCGCCAGCACGATAGCGGCAAGCGGCGGCACGGTAACCGCCAACGAGTACGAACGATTCATCCATGGCAGTTCCTCTGCCGCGAGCTGCCCGTCACCGTTGCCGAGATTGCTGCCCCCGTAGTGATGGGAATCGGAGTTGAGAATCTCGCGGTACTCGCCGAGCCACGGTACCCCGATGCGGTAGTCGTGGCGCGGGACGGGCGTGAAGTTGACGACCACGACCAGGAAATCGTCGCCCGCCCGGCGCACGAAGCTCAAGATCGACTGCTGCGAGTCGTGACAGTCGATCCATTCGAATCCATGCCACTCGAACTCGTTGCCGTGGAGCGCCGGGGACTGGCGATAGAGATGATTGAGGTCCCGCACGAGCCTTTGCATGCCGATGTGCAGGGGGTATTCGAGAACATACCAGTCGAGCACGCCGGCGCTGTTCCACTCCAGGCCCTGCCCGAACTCGGTGCCCATGAAGAGCAGCTTCTTGCCGGGATGGGTGAACATGTAGGCGTAGAGCGTGCGCAGATTGGCGAAGCGCTGCCACTCGTCGCCCGGCATCTTGTTCAGCATGGAGCCCTTGCCGTGGACGACCTCGTCGTGCGAGAACGGCAGCATGAAGTTCTCCGTGAAGCAGTACAGCATGCTGAACGTGAGCAGATCGTGATGGTACTGCCGGTGGATCGGCTCCTTCGAAATGTAGCGCAGGGTGTCGTTCATCCAGCCCATGTTCCACTTGATGTCGAAGCCGAGACCGCCGAGGTAGGTCGGACGCGTCACCTGCGGCCAGGACGTGGATTCCTCGGCGATGATCAGCGTGCCGGGGGATTCGGCGTGAGCGACCGCGTTCAGCTCGCGCAGGAATTCGATCGCCTCCAGGTTCTCGCGGCCTCCGTACTGATTCGGAATCCATTCGGAGCGGGAGTAGTCGAGGTAGAGCATCGAGGCGACCGCGTCCACCCGCAGCCCATCGATGTGCATTTCCTCGAGCCAGTACAGGGCGCTCGCCAGGAGGAACGCTCTTCACCTCATTGCGCCCGTAGTTGAAGATGAGCGTCGACCAGTCGAGATGCTCGCCCTTGCGCGGGTCCTCGTGCTCGTACAAGGCGGTGCCGTCGAAGCGCGCGAGCGCGTAGGCGTCCTTCGGAAAGTGGGCCGGCACCCAGTCGAGGATGACGCCGATCCCGCTGTGATGACAGTGGTCGACCAGATAGCGGAAATCGTCGGGACTGCCAAAGCGGCTGGTCGCCGCGAAGTAGCCCGTCGCCTGGTAGCCCCACGACAGGTCGAACGGATGCTCGGTCACCGGCAGCAACTCGATATGGGTGAATCCCATGTACTTCACGTAATCGACGAGCCGTCCCGCGAGCTCCCGATAGTTCAGGAACTCGCCCTCCGGTCCCCGTTGCCACGAACCCAGATGCACCTCGTACACCGACATCGGGGAATGCTGCCAATCCCAGGCCGCGCGCCGTTCCATCCACTCGGCGTCCTGCCAGGCGTGTTGCGGCTCGCCGACCACGATCGAGGCCGTGCTCGGCCGCGCCTCGAACTGCTGGCCGTAGGGATCGGATTTGAGCAGCACCTGGCCGGTGTGCCGATTTCTGATCTCGAAGCGGTAGAGCGCTCCGGGACAAAGGTCGGGGATGAAGAGCTCCCAGATGCCGCCGCCCGAACGCACCCGCATGGGATGACGGCGACCGTCCCAGCGGTTGAAATCGCCGACCACGCTGACGCGCTCGGCATTCGGCGCCCACACGGCGAAGAGCACGCCGCGCACGCCGTCCACGTCGCGGTCGTTGGCGCCGAGGATCCTGTAGGCATGCCGGAGCTTGCCTTCGGCGAAGAGATGGAGATCGACGTCCGAGATCTGCGGCGGATAGCAGTAGGGATCGTAGGCGATGTGCTGATGGTGGGCATCGTCGCGCCAGATCAGCCGGTAGCGGGCCGGGACTGCCGCGGCGGGCCCGCGCCACTTGAAGAAATCCGTCTCCGCAACGCGTTCCATGTGTAGATCGCCTTCGGCGATCGTGACTTCCATCGCGTGCGGAATGTACGCGCAGACGACGACACCGTCGTTCGTCGGGTGCCGCCCCAACACCGCAAAGGGATCGTGGTGCCGGGATTCGACAATCCTGACTTCTTCGTCGTCGAGACGGGGTTGAGTCATGACTTCGCTCACTCGTATTGCAGACATATGGGTCACCCGGATTCGTGGCAATTCTCAATCACGACGAGACGCTCCTCCGGCGGCGCGACGGGCCCCGGAACGCAGCGTGACTGGCAATTTCGTCCGCTAGCCCGACCGCGACCATCCGCCGGCGGCCCGCACCCATGCGCCGGGCGCGGCGCGCCATGACAGCTATGTTCTTGTCGTTTCGCGCGGGCAATGTGGACGAGGCTCTCTCGAGCGAAGCAGGCGATGCAGACGATTCAACGCGCTCGAAGCGAACGAGCACAGGTATCATTATGCCCGATCGGCGCGCGACGCCCCCAACTTTCAAGTGGCGTACCGCGCCTCACGTTACCTTACGGCACCAGACACAAGGCAGCTCATGAGCGAAGCAGGATCGGCCCTCTGGCCCGGCAGGCCGCACCCTCTCGGCGCGACCTGGGATGGACACGGCGTCAATTTCGCGGTGTTTTCCGAGCGCGCCGAAGCGATCGAGCTTTGCATCTTCGACGCGCGCGGCCGGCGCGAAGTCATGCGCACGCGTCTGCCCGAGCGCACCGATTTCGTCTGGCATGGGTATCTGCCCGACGCGGTGCCCGGAACGCTATACGGCTACCGTGCCCAAGGGCCGTACCGACCCGATCAAGGGCAACGCTTCAATGCGAACCGGCTCTTGCTCGACCCCTACGCCAGAGCCGTGGTCGGGAAGCTGCGCTGGACCGACGCGCATTTCGGCTACAAGGTCGGTGCGCCGCGGACCGACTTGACTTTCGACTGGCGCGACAACGCGCCCGCCATGCCCAAGTGCCGGGTTACCGATCCGGCGTTCGACTGGGAGGACGACCGGCACCCCGACATCTCGTGGAGCGACAGCGTTTTCTACGAACTGCACGTGAAGGGCTTCACGGCGCGCCTCGCCGGCATTCCCGCCGCGCTGCGCGGGACCTACGCGGGCCTCGCGAGCGCACCGGCGATCGCCCACCTGCGGGCGCTCGGCGTCACCGCCGTGGAGCTGCTGCCGATCCAAAGCTTCGCCGACGATCGCGATCTCGTGCAGCGCGGGCTGCGCAACTACTGGGGCTACAACACGCTCGGTTTTTTCGCGCCGGACGCGCGCTACGCGGCCACCGACGACCCGGTGCACGAGTTCAAGGCGATGGTGAAGGCACTGCATCGCGCCGGCATCGAGGTCATCCTGGACGTGGTTTACAACCACACGGCGGAAGGCAACCATCTCGGTCCGACCCTCTCCTTCCGCGGGCTCGACAACGCGGCATACTACCGCTTGACCTCGGGTGACCTCCGCCACTACATGGACTACACCGGGTGCGGAAATACGCTGAACACGATGCACCCCAAGGTGCTGCGGCTCATCATGGACTCGCTGCGCTACTGGGTGGAAGAGATGCACGTCGACGGCTTCCGGTTCGATCTCGCTTCCACGCTCGCACGCGAGGCGCACGCCTACGATCCGTTCGGCGCGTTTCTCGACATCGTGCATCAGGACCCCGTGCTCGCGCGGACGAAGCTCATCTCCGAGCCCTGGGACCTGGGCGAAGGCGGCTACCAGGTCGGCAACTTTCCGGTCGGCTGGACCGAGTGGAACGCGAAGTACCGGGACGCGGTGCGAGCGTACTGGAAGGGCGATGGCGGGCTCATCGGTGATCTCGCCTACCGCCTGACGGGCTCGAGCGACCTCTATGCGCACAATGGGCGGCGCCCGCGGGCGAGCATGAATTTCATCACCGCCCACGACGGCTTCACGCTGCACGACCTGGTGAGCTACGAACGCAAGCACAACGAGGAGAACGGCGAAGGCAATCGCGACGGCGCCGATCACAATCTTAGCTGGAACTGCGGCGTGGAAGGCCCGACCGACGACGCCGAGGTCAACGCACTGAGGGCACGCCAGAAGCGCAACCTGCTCGCCACCCTGCTGCTCTCGCAGGGCGTTCCCATGCTGGTCGCGGGCGACGAGATGGGGCGTACGCAGCACGGCAACAACAACGCCTACTGCCACGACAACGAGACGAGCTGGCTCGACTGGACGCACTCGCGCGACGATCGCCACCTGCTCGCTTTCGTCACCCACGTCCTCCGGCTGCGCCGCGAGCATCCCGTGTTCCGCCGCCGCGGCTTCTTCGAGCAGGGCCCGCTGCCCGATGGCGCGCGCAACGTCCGCTGGTTCGGTCCGGACGGCCTCGAGATGGGTGACTACGAGTGGCATCAAGGGTTCGCGCGCTGTCTCGGCATGTACCTCGCGGGCGATGCGATCGGTGAGGCCGACCCGCGCGGTGTGCCCGTGGTCGACGACAACTTCCTGCTCCTGATGAATGCCCATCACGAGCCGATACCCTTCGTGCTGCCGGGATTTCGCTCGAATATGCGCTGGCGCATCGCCATCGACACGAGCCAAGACACCCCCGCTGACGATGCGCGGCGCTTTCATGCACGCGGGGACGTGTTTCCGCTGCAGGGCCGGTCTTTGGTGCTGTTGCTCCAGCCGCGCCCGCAGACCGAACCGATGCCGGTCACGACCGCGTCCGCCGACCTGTCCGAGGGCGCCGCTGGCAGTCACCGAGCGCAGCGCGACGCGCCACAGAGCGCCCGCACGCGCCCGACGGAACCCCCGAAATAGATCGATCACCTGCGGACGGAGCGTCGAGCCCGCCCGCTGTCCCGTTATCCAACCCGGAATCCTCTCAATGCGAGTCTTCAACTTCAGCGCCGGTCCTGCGGTGCTTCCCGAAGGCGTGCTGCAGCAAGCAGCCGCCGAAATGCTCGAGTGGCGCGGCAGCGGCATGTCGGTGATGGAAATGAGTCATCGCAGCAAGGCGTTCATCGGCATCGCCGACAAGGCCGAGGCCGATCTGCGCGCGCTGCTCTCGATTCCCATCGATTACAAGGTCCTGTTCCTGCAGGGCGGAGCGATCGGGGAGAACGCCGCCGTGCCGATGAATCTCCTCGGCGCCAGAGCGTCGGCCGACTACGTCGACACCGGTGAGTGGTCGAAGAAGTCGATTCAGGAAGCAAAGAGATACTGCACGGTGAACGTCGCGGCCTCGGCCGCAGCGAGCAGCTTCACGAGCGTACCGCCACGGGAGACGTGGACGCTGCGCGAGAATGCGGCGTACGTGCATGTCTGCACCAACGAGACGATCGGCGGCGTCGAATACCACTGGACGCCCGACACGGGGGACGTGCCCCTGGTCGCCGACATGTCGTCGCACCTCCTGTCGCGTCCGCTCGACGTCTCGAAATTCGGCGTGATCTACGGCGGCGCGCAAAAGAACATGGGGCCGGCCGGGCTCACGGTCGTGATCGTCCGCGAAGACCTGCTCGATCGCGCGCTGCCCATCACGCCATCGGTGTTCAACTGGAAAAAACAGGCGGAAGCCGGGTCGATGCTCAACACGCCGCCCACTTATGCGATCTACATCGCCGGGCTGGTCTTCGAGTGGCTGCTCGCGCAAGGCGGGCTCGCCGCGATCGAGCGGAAGAACATCGCCAAGGCCGCGCTGCTCTACGACTACCTCGACCCGTCGTCGTTCTATCGCAATCCGGTCCGCAAGGAAGACCGCTCGCGGATGAACGTCCCCTTCCGGCTGCGCGACGAGAGCCTGGACGAAGCGTTCCTCGAGGGCGCAAGGGGCGCCGGGCTGGTCGAGCTCAAGGGCCACCGCAGCGTCGGCGGCATGCGCGCTTCGATCTACAACGCGATGCCGGTCGAAGGGGTGCGGGCGCTCATCGATTACATGAAAGACTTCGAGGCGAGCCACGCTTGAGATCATGAGCAAGTACCAAATTCTCACGCTGAACCAGATCTCGAGCCACGGCCTGCGCCGTCTTCCCGCCACGCGCTATGCCGTGGGCAAAGCGGTCGAGCACCCCGACGCCATTCTCGTGCGCTCGCACGACATGCACGAGATGGCGATTCCCGCGAGCGTCCGCGCGATCGGCCGCGCCGGGGCCGGGACCAACAACATCCCCGTAGCCGCGATGTCGAAGCGCGGTGTGCCGGTGTTCAACGCCCCCGGCGCGAACGCGAATGCCGTCAAGGAACTGGTGCTGGCCGCGCTGCTCATGGCGGCGCGCAACGTCGTCCCGGCGCTGGCGTACGTGGCGGATTTGGACGCCGAAACGTCAGACCTCAAGAAGCAGATCGAGGACGGCAAGAAGCGGTTTGCGGGCGTCGAGCTCACCCACCGGTCGCTCGGCATCGTGGGTCTCGGTGCCATCGGGAGTCTCGTCGCAGACACCGCGCTCAAGCTTGGGATGCGCGTCACCGGCTTCGACCCGGACATCACGGTGGAAGCGGCCTGGCGACTGCCTGCCAGCGTGCGCAAGGCCGCCACCATCGAGGAACTGCTGCAGCACTCGGACTTCGTCACCCTGCACCTGCCGCTCACGCCGGCCACGCGCAACCTGATCGACGAAAAGCGCCTGGCGGTGATGCGGCACGGTGCGGTCCTGCTCAATTTCGCGCGCGACGCCCTGGTCGACGAGCATGCCGTCGTGGCGGCGCTGCGCGCGCATCGCCTCAAGTGTTATGTCTCGGATTTTCCGGGCCCGGTCTTGCTGCACGAGCCGGGTGTCGTGGCACTGCCGCACCTGGGCGCCTCGACCGCGGAGGCGGAGGAGAACTGCGCAGTCATGGTGATCGATCAGGTGCGCGAGTATCTCGAGAACGGGGTCATCGCGAACGCGGTAAACTTCCCCACCGTCGAGATGGCGCGCGAATCGCCTTACCGCGTGGCCATCGCCAATGCCAACGTCCCGAACATGCTGGGGCAGATCTCCACCGCGGTGGCAACCGGCGGGCTCAACATCCACAACATGGTCAACAAGTCGCGCGGCGAGATGGCCTACACCTTGGTCGACGTCGACAGCCCCATCCACGACGAAGTCATCCGCGCAATCGCTGCCATCGAGGGCGTGTTATCGGTGCGGGCGATTCCCGCAGCGGAGTCTGCCTGACCGGAGGACCGTTTCAAAGACGTGAGGTCACGATCTCGGCCACCTCCGCGTCGGTGAGCACGACCGGGTTCGTTTTCATGCTCGACCCGCGGCTCGCCGCGACGATGCGCGGCACGTCGTGAGGCGCGATGCCGAAGCCTGCAAGACGCGGCAGATCGAGCTGGTCCTGCCAATCAGCGAGAACGGTCACCAGCAGGGCGCGGGCAGCCTCCGCCGCGATTGCCTCCTGCATGCCGAGACAGCGACCGACCTCCGCGTACTTCGGCAACGCAGCGCTCTGTGGATCGCGGCGCGCGATCGCTTCGATGTTCACCCGCGTCGCCGCGCCCACCAGCGTCCCGCACGCGACCCCGTGGGGAATCGGGAAGAAGGCCCCGAGCGGCGCGGCAAGACCGTGCACCGAGCCGAGTCCCGTCTGCGCGAGACAGATGCCGGACACGAGCGACGCGTAAGCCATCCGGCTGCGCCCCTGTGCGGCCCGCGCGCCTCCCGCGTACCAGTCGAGCAGACCGTCCCTGACCGCCTCGATACCCGAGCGCGCGAGCGCATCGGTCATGGGATTGGCGCGGATCGACACGAACGACTCGAGGAGCTGGGTGAAGGCGTCCATGCCGTTTGCCGCGATCAACGACGGCGGACACCCGGCGAGCAGATCGGGATCCAGGATCGCCCACTGCGCAACCAGTCGATCGTCGCGGAAGGATTTCTTGAATCCCGCCTCGCCGTGCACCGACAACACGGCGTTCTTGGTCGCCTCGGAGCCGGTGCCTGCGGTGGTCGGGACGGCGATGAAGGGGGTGGCCGGTCCGCGATACGGCCGCTCGGGGCCGACGCCCTCCAGATGGTCCATCACCGAGTTGCCCGGCCGCAGCAGGCCGGCGATCGCCTTGGCCGC
This sequence comes from uncultured beta proteobacterium, assembly GCA_963734295.1. GTDB lineage: Bacteria > Pseudomonadota > Gammaproteobacteria > Burkholderiales > JAEUMW01 > JAEUMW01. The sequence continues at coordinate 755,621 of CAVTGS010000012.1, forward strand.
GTCGAGCGCGCTGCCGCCGCCGATGCCGACCACGACGTCGAAGCGCTCATGGCGGAACTGCGCGACCACTCCGTCCACGAGCTGCGGCGAGGGCTCCCCCGAGACACGCACGTGCTCCCACGCGAATCCCTGCGCGCGTAACGTCTCGACCAACCATGCGCCGCCGGTCGATGTGGCGAAGGAGGATTGGCCGGTCACGAGCAGCAGGCGCGTGCCGTAGCCACCTGCGATATCCGGCAGCTTGCCGAGGGTGCCGGCACCGAACTCGATGCGCGGCAGGCGCGCAATTGAAAACGGGGCGATCATGTCCGGCACGGGCAGGAGAGTCATTGCCGCCGCTTCTTGAGCTTCACCTCGGTCAATCCCGCATCGGCGGCGCGCGCCGCGGCCAGCGCCTCTGCCAGGTCGAAGAGCGACATCGCGTAGTTGACGCTGCGATTGTAGCGGGTGATCACGTAGAAGTTGTTGAAGCCGAGGAAGTAGAGGGGGCCATCCTCGCCCTGCAGGCGCAGCACCGCAGCTTCGGTCTCGCCCGGCACCTGGGCGCGCGGCCGGATGCCCGCCTCGGCGAGCGCCTCGACGCTCGACGCCGGCTTCAAGCCCTGGTCGACGAGCTCGCCCACACGCTCGCCGCCCGCTTCCGCGCGCACCGCGACGAGCCCGCCGGGTTCCCAGCCGAACGCGTTCATGTAGTTCGCCACGCTGCCGACCGCGTCCGCGCTGCGCGACAGATCCGGACGGCCGCTGCCGTCGAAGTCCACGGCGTACTTGCGGTAGCTCGATGGCATGAACTGCGCAATCCCCATCGCCCCGGCGTACGAGCCGCGCGGTGTCAGAGGATCGACGCCCTGCTCGCGCGCGAGCAGCAGGAACTGCTCGAGCTCGGAGCGAAAGAATTCCGCGCGCGCCGGCCAGTCGAACGCAAGGGTGTAGAGCGCGTCGAGGACGCGGAACTTGCCGGTGTCCCGACCATAGTTGGTTTCGACGCCGAGCGTGGCGACGATGATTTCTTCCGGCACACCGTAGCGCCGGCTCGCACGTGCGATGACGGCGGCGTTCTCCGACCAGAACTTGAGGCCGGCGGCGACGCGCTCCGGGTTCACGTAGACCGGCCGATACTCGAACCACGGTCGCGCCGTGCCGGGACGCGCCATGGCCCGCAGGATCGCTTCCTGGGTGCGCGCCTTCGCCATGAGCCGGCGCAGGGCACTCGCGTCGAAACCATGCCGCTCCGACATCTCGACGACGAATGCTTCGACCTCCGCGCGCAGCTCGGTCACCTGCGCCAAGCTCGTCCCGTACGCAAGCGACAGGGCGAGTAGACACAGCGCTGCAATCAGTTCCTTCATGAGTCTCCGGCTGCTCCGCGGGGTAGGCCGCCGCTTCATGCAAAATTCTAGCGCGATCGGCGAGCCGCGTCGGAGCACGGGGCGAAAAAAAGCCGGCTTGCGCCGGCCTGAAGGAGGGACACCCTTTCGCTGATGTCGCAGAGAAATCAGTTCTTGAAGAGCTTGAACACCCAGACCGAGCCGCCCTGCTCGAGGAAGTTCACCTTCTTGGCGACGTCGCCACCCCAGAGCGGCACCGCGCCGCCCCAACCCGCCACCACCGCGACGTACTGCTGACCGTCCTGTTCCCAGGTGATGGGCGGGGCGACGATTCCGGTACCGGTGTTGAAGCTCCACAGCGGCTTACCGGACTTCGCATCGAGTGCACGCAGTTCGCCTTCCGGGGTGCCGTAGAACACCAATCCGCCCTTCGTAGTCATGGCGCCACCCCAGAGCGGGGCACCGTTCTTCTGCTTCCCAGACAATCTTTCCGGAAGCGGGATCGATCGCGCGCAGGGCGCCGATGTAGTCATCGTTGATGGTCTTGATGGTGAAGCCGGCGCCGAGGAATGCGGCGCCCTTCTTGAAGGCGACAGGCTCGTTCCAGATGTCCATGCCCCACTCGTTCGCCGGGACGTAAAAGTAGCCGGTGTCCGGACTGTAGGCCATCGGCTGCTGGTTCTTGCCACCGAGGAAGGACGGCGCCGAGAACACCACGGTACCCTTCTTGCCGTCTGCACCCTTGGCGGGGTCACCCGGTCGATTGTCGTCCACGTAAACCGGCCTGCCGGTCTTGAGGTCGATCTCCTTCGCCCACGTGATCTTCTTCACGAAGGGAAACGCGCTGACGAGCTTGCCCGTCTTCGCATCGTTCACGTAGAAGAAGCCGTTGCGGTCGGCCTTGCCGCCGAGGATGCGGCCGTCCTTCGCTTTGTACGTGACGAACTCGTTCACGCCATCGAAATCCCAGCCGTCGTGCGGCGTGTTCTGGAAGTGCCACACGATCTTGCCGGTTGCGGGATCGATGGCGAGCGTGGACGACGAGTAGAGGTTGTCGCCCGGGCGCAGCCAGCTGTTCCAGGGTGCAGGTTGGCCGGTACCGGCGTAGATGAGGTTGGTCTCGGGGTCGTAGGTGAAGTTGCCCCATGTCGCCGCGCCGCCGGTCTTGTAGAGGTCGCCGGTCCAGGTGGCATTGGTGGTGCCGGTGACACCGTTCTCCTGGCCGTCCTTGTAGCCCATGTTGCCTTCGACCGTGGGACGCATCCAGACGAGCTTGCCGGTCTTCGCGTCACGCGCTTCGACGCGTCCGAGTACGCCGAACTCGCCGCCCGAGACACCGGAGATGACCATGCCCTTGACGATCGTGGGCGCGGCAGTCATCGAGTAGCCGGCGGCATAATCGTCGACCTTCTCCTTCCAGACCACCTTGCCGGTATCCTGATCGAGCGCGACCAACTGCGCGTCGAGCGTACCGAAGATCACGAGGTTGTCGTACAGCGCGGCGCCGCGGTTCACCACGTCACAGCAGGGCATGATGCCGTCGGGCAGGCGGTGCTCGTACTTCCAGAGCTTCTTCCCGGTCTTGGCGTCGAGCGCGAAGAGCCGCGAGTACGAGCCCGTCACGAACATCTTGCCGTTGTAGACGAGCGGCTGCGATTCCTGTCCGCGCTGCTTCTCGCCGCCGAACGAAAACGACCAGACCGGCACGAGGTTCTGCACGTTGGACGTATTGATCTGCGAGAGCGTGCTGTAGCGCTGGTTCTGCGGACCCATGCCCGCGCTCAGCACGTCGCCCGGAGTGGTGGCATCGGCGTCGATCTGCTGCTGCGTGACCGCGGCATAGGCGCTACCGAGCGAGAGCAGCGACGCTGCGACCAAGCCGGGCAGTAATCTGGTTTTGAACACGTTGATCCCTCCTCTGGATGACTTTTGAAGTGCACTGTCCGGGACGCCCGGACGGTGTTACATCGAGGCCCATTCGGCAATGTCCGTGCCACGCGGGAAGAGCTGTCGGTGACCGCATGGACGGCGCGCGCTGCAAACGCGTGTTCAGGCCGCAGGAAGTCGGTTTTGCGAGGATGTGGCAGGCACTACGGGCAGATGATGACGGGGTCGTTTGGAGCGCGCGGGGAAGAGATACCGTGATTCAAAAGCAGGCAGCTGTTCTATTCCGGTACAGGTTGGATGCAAGCCGCCGCAACGGCGATCAGGGCGCGGCCACCACGCCCGGATGCGCCTCTCCCACGACCTTCGCCATGCTCGCCGCCTGGGGGTGGCCCTTGTCGGCCGCACGACCGAGCCACTTGAGCGCCTCGGCCGCCTCTTTCGGATCGGACGTCACGCCCTTGCCGAAGCCGGTCGCGTACATCACACCGAGGTTGTACGCGGAATCGCGATCGCCCTGCTCCGCCGCCTTGCGAAACCAGTACGCGGCCTTTTCGAGATCCCGCGGCACGCCGCGGCCGGTCTCGTAGAGCAGCGCGAGGTTGTACTGCGCGGAGGCATGGCCGCCCGCGGCCGCGCGCTCGTACCACCTCGCCGCCTCGGCGTAGTCCTGCGCCACGCCCTGACCCTGCTCGTACATCGCGCCGAGGCTCAACTGCGCCGCGGTACTGCCCTTCTCGGCGAGCGGCTTCCAGATCTCGAGCGCCTTCTGGTAATCGCCCATCTTGAACGCGGCGTAGCCCTGCAGCGTGGCGACCCCGTCGCGGCTACCATCCGGCGCGGCCTCCTGCGCGGCAGCGCTGCCGGCGAGCACCGACAGGACGAGGGCGACCAGCACGCGCTTCACTTGCGCACTCCGAGCGCGTGCTGCTCGAGGGCCGGAAAGAGATGCGCCACCGAGCGCGAGAACTCGTGGTGCACGAGCGGGATCGCCGCGAACTCCTGCGGCAGCGGCGTCGTCATCACTTCGGTCATGTCCTTTCCCTGGTCGGCCGCCTGCTGCAGGGTCGTCTCCAGCCAGACCAGATAATCCCGAGTCTGCTGGATCGCGCGCGCATCGCTCACGACCGGCCCATGCCCCGGCACGAGATACTTGTAAGGCAACGTCTTCAGCCGCGCGAGCGAATCCAGCCAGACCGTGACATTCGCATGGGGTGTCGTGGCCGCGCGGTCGAAGAAGACGAGATCGCCAGCGAAGAGAACCCCGGTCGTCCGGTCGAACACGGCGAGATCGCCGTCGGTATGACCGGCGAGCGCGAGAAACTCGAAACTGTGGTCGCCGATCCGCTCCACGCCGGCCACCTGGGCGCGGCTCGGCACGGCCGGCTCGGTGCCCGCCTCCCAGTCGCCGCACATGCGGTACATGTTGTCCGTGAACGGGCCGCCCATGGCCTGGATACCCTGGATGGTCGCGGGCAGCGCCGCCACCCCCACGTCGGCGAAGGCCTGATTGCCGAGGAAGTGGTCCGGGTGGAAGTGGGTGTTGACCACCTTCACCACCGGCTTGTCGGTCAGCTTGCGGATCACCGCGCGCAACTGTTCGCCATAACGCTTCGAGGGACCGGTGTCGATCACCACCACGCCGGCGGACGTGACCACGAACCCCACGTTCACGATGTTGCCGCCGTTCTCGATAGAGAAATCCTCGGTCCTGCCGATGAGCACATACGTGCCGTCGGCAATCTTCTGCGGGGTGAGTCGGTAGTCGAGAGTCGCGGCCAAGGCCGCGCTCGCGATCGCGAGCGCCCCGAGCGCGGCGAGGGTGCGTCTCATGGCGTGATCCTGGCCGCGATCCGGTTGCCGTTGTTATCGGCGCCGCTCAGTACCAGCGCCCCGGCGGGTCGCGCCCCGGCGGGCAGATCGAACGTGAAGATCGGGTTCTCGGCGACCGGTTCGAACGTGTTGAGGCGCAGGTAAGCCGTGCCGGCGTCGTCTTCGAGCACGAGCCGTTCGATGAAGAAGGCGGGAATGCCCGGCGCGAGCCCAGTGTCCATCGGGTGCATCACGCGCACCCGCACCCGCCGGCCCGCATCCGGCTCGGCCCACATGCGGCCGTTGACATCGTTCAGTACCTTTTCCCAGCCGCCCGCGTTGCGGCCCGCGCCGGGCGCGGTGCAGCCGCCTCCGGCCGCATCCACCCACGTGCCGCCGACATGCCACACGCCGTCGGCCGTGCGTGCGGCGGCCCGCACCGGACTCGCCTGCTGCAGCTTGAAGCGGAACGTGAGGAACGGCTTCGCCTGCTCGGGGAAAAACTCGAGGATCTTCAGGATCGGATTGAAATCCGCGAAGACCACGATCTCCTTCACGTCGTGCAATCCCTCGGCGTCGACGAGAACCGGAACGTTCATCGAATCTTCCGCGAACTTCGGCGCGGTGACCTTGACCCGATCGTCGAACATCACCGGCTGGCCGGGGAAGAACTGCCTGCGCATGTCCTCCCAGCGCGCCGAGTCCAGCGGATCCCGCGCCTCCGCCGCGAGCGCGGTCTGCACCAGCAACAGCAAACACAGCCAACCCCATCGCATGCGTCGCAGCTCCCTTTCGAATAGCGGTGTATCGACATTGAACATCGACACGGAATCGGCAACATCCATGCCGCGCTGCCGGCTGTTATGATGCCGGCGATATTCCCAAGGCGCCAGTTCCGATGCCGCTTCGCTCCGTCCGCACGTCGTGCCTCGACATGGCCTATCAGGCCCTCGGCGACGAGGGTGCTCCACCCATCATCCTCGTGCACGGCTTCCCGGACGACCCTACGTGCTGGGATCCGATCGTCGAGGCACTGGCTGCGCGCGGTTTTCGCACCCTCGCGCCATTCCTGCGCGGCTTCGGTCCCACGCGCTTTCTCGACCCGAACCGTCCCCGCAGCGGCGAGATCGCGGCGCTCGCCCACGACGTGCTGGAGTTCGCCAACGCGCTCAAGCTGGGGTCCTTCGTTCTGGTCGGTCACGACTGGGGCGCGCGCGCAGCCTATGCCGCCACGGCGCTGGCGCCGCACCGCGTAAGCGGTCTGATCGCGCTGTCCGTGGGCTACGGCGCTCACCCCCCGGGCCAGCCGCCGAGCTTCGACCAGGCTCGCGCCTACTGGTACCAGTGGTACTTCGGCCACGCCCTCGGGCGCGCCGCGCTCGCCGCCGATCGCCGCGCGTTCTGCCGTCAGCTCTGGGCGACCTGGTCGCCGGGATGGCGCTTCCGCGAGGAGGATTTCGCCGCCGCCGCGAAATCGTTCGACAATGCCGACTTCGTCGACGTGGCGGTCCACTCCTATCGCCATCGCTGGGGCGGCACGCCGGGCGACCCGCGCTACGAGCACGCGCAGAAGCTGCTCGCCGCGCTCCCTCCCATCACCGCGCCGACCACCCTCCTGCACGGTGCGGACGATCAGGCGACGCTCGCCGCATCCACCGAGGGTCGCGAGCACCTCTTCCGCGGCAGCTACGTGCGGCACGTGCTCCCCGGCGTCGGCCATTTCATCCCCCGCGAGTGCCCGGACCTCGTGCTCGAGGCGATCCTCGAGCGCGTTCATGCCGAGCCGCGCTGAGGCGCCGCCCCTCGGGCAACTCCGCTTGCCGAGCGGACAAGTGCTGGCGTGGGCCGAGTACGGCGACCCCGGCGGGCGAGCCCCTTCTCTATCACCACGGCTGGCCGGGCTCGCGGCTCGAGGCGCGCTTCGCGCACGAACACGCGATCACACGGGGAATACGCATCATCGCTCCCGACCGCCCCGGCTACGGCGGGTCCACCCAGGCGCCCGCGCGAACGCTCGCCGACTGGGGCGCCGACGCCGCCGCCCTGCTCGATCACCTCGGCGTGGGTCGATTCGCTGCGATCGGCGTCTCCGGCGGCGCGCCCTACGCGCTCGCGTGTGCCACCACGTTCCCGAACCGCGTGACCCGCGTTTGCATCGTGAGCGCCATGGGTCCGGTGGATGGAAACGAGGCGTTGCGCAATTTCGATCCCGTGCGCCGGCTCGCGCTGCGTCTGGCCGGGCGACGCTCGCCCTTCATGCGCGGCCTGCTGCGGGGCGCAGTCGGGCCGCTCATCGGTCGCAACGCGGAGCGCTTCGTGGCAAGCCTCGCGCAACACTGCGCACCGGCGGATCGCGCCACGCTGGCGCAGCGGGACGTGCAGGCGCGCATCGCCGCATCGTTTCGCGAGGGTCTGCGCCCAGGCGCCGCCGGCGCGGCGCGGGACCTCGAGCTCTACGCCGCGCCGTGGGCCATCCCGCTCGCGCACATCGAAGCCCCGGTCGATCTGTGGCACGGCGAGGCGGACAGCATCATCCCGGCGTGGCTCGCGCGTCGTCTGGCCGCACAGCTGCGGACGGCGACCCCGCGCTTCCTCCCAGAAGAGGGTCACTACTCGCTGCCGCTCGGGCATCTCGGCAGGATCCTCGGCGAGATCGCCCTGCCGTAGATCAACCAGCGGTGCACACCCCAGAAAAAGGCTTGACGCACACAAATGCGAATCATTATTATTTGCGTATGCAGACAGATCGTCAGCGCAAGGTCAAGCCACCTCCAGCGCGCAGCGCAGACCCGGACGGCCTGCGCCGGATGTCGTCCACCGAACTGCTCGGGCCACGCGGTGAGGTCGTGATCGAGCATGCCGGCCGGCAATACCGGCTGCGCGTCACGCAGAACGGGAAGCTCATTCTGACCGCCTGAACGGACCGGTCCGGCCACATTCGACGCGCCACCGCGACGGTCGCGACACCACGCCAGCCAGCCAGGGAGACCGTCCCGAGCCAGCGAGCCCGATTCCTAACTAACGGGAGCTGGCATTGGGAAGAAGGAAAGCGCTGGCGGCGATTGCTGCCGCATTCACTGCGGTGCCGCCACACGCGAGCGCGCAGCAGGATCTCCCCGCAGTGGCGTCCGAACCGACGCGCATGCGTGAAGTGTCGGTTACCGCGACCCGCACCGAGCGCGCCACCGACGATGTCCCGGCGACAGTGACCACGATCCATGCCGAAGACATGGAGCGCGGGCTCGTCCGCGACATCCGCGATCTCATCCGCTACGAGCCGGGCATATCGGCCCCCAACGACCCGGACCGCTTCGGCGCGTCCGGCTTCAACATCCGCGGCCTGACCGAGAATCGCGTCGTCCTCCAGGTCGACGGCGTGCGGCTGCCGGACTTCTTCCGCTTCAGCATCGGGCCGTTCAACACCGTTCCGCGCAACTTCGTCGATCTCGATTCGTTGAAGCGCGTCGAAATCCTGCGCGGCCCCTCGTCGAGCCTGTACGGCTCCGACGCGCTGGGCGGCGTGGTCACCTACCTCACGAAGGATCCGGCCGACTACCTCTCCGGCCGCGCCGAGCCCTGGTACTTCTCGTACCGCAGCGCCTTCGCCTCGGTCGATACGAGCTGGACCAACACGCTCACCGCGACCGGGGGCACGGGGCCGGTGGCGGGACTCGCGATGCTCAGCCTGCAGGGCGCGAGCGAGGTGGAAACGCAGGGCACCAACGACTCGGTCTCGCCGATCCGCACCGTCGCGAACCCCCAGAGCTCGACGCTCAAGAACGCGCTCTTCAAGCTCGTCGCCACACCGTGGACCGACCACCTCTTTCGGCTTACCTACGAGCAGTTCACGAACGACGTGAGCACGAACGTGCTGAGCCTCAACTATGCGACACCGCGGACGACGTCGATCTTCGGAGACGACAGCTTCCGCCGTCAGCGCGCGAGCTTCGACTACGAATACGTCGATCCGCTGGGCGGCTGGCTCGCCGCCGTGAAGGCCACGGTCTACTGGCAGGCGAGCGACACGAACGAGTCCTCGACCGAGACGCGTAACCGCACGACGGCAGGATGCTCGGGCATTACCGCGAGCGTGAACGGCTGCGTCATTCCGCGGCTGTTCACCTTCGACCAGTCGATCTACGGCGGCACGGTGACGGGCGAGAGCCGCGTCGCTTTCGGCGCCACTGCGCACCGCATCCTGTCCGGGGTCGACGCGAACTGGACCGACACCGAGGCGTTGCGCGACGCGACGATCGTGAATACAACGCGCGGCACGATCACGAAAACGCTGGCAGGCGAAACGCTGCCCGTGCGCGATTTTCCGCCGAGCACCCAGCAGCGGATCGGCATTTTCGTGCAGGACGAGATCAGTTTCCTCGACGGGCGGCTCGATGTGATCCCGGCGCTGCGCTACGACGATTACCGGCTCACGGTGCAGCCGGATCTGCTCTACCTCGCGAACACCCCCAGCGGTGTCCGCGCGACCGATTTCAGCGACTCCGCGCTCTCACCGAAGCTCGGCGGCATCTGGCGCTTCACGCCGCAGACCTCTGCCTACGCGAACTGGGCGACCGGCTTTCGCGCACCGCCCTACGACGATGTCAACGCGGCCTTCCGCAACGCCGTCCAGTCCTACGCGATCATTCCAAATCCGAACCTGACGTCCGAGAAGAGCAACGGGTTCGAGGTCGGCCTGCGCGGTGACTACGGCACCGCACGCTTCGGCACGGCGGTGTTCTACAACCGCTACCAGGACTTCATCGATTCGTCGGTGGCGCTGCGCTGCCCCGGCGATCCGCGTTGCGTGCCGGGCTTCGGCGGCACCTTCCAGTCGATCAATCGCGGGCGGGTCCGCATCTGGGGGATCGAGGCGCGCGGCGACTATGCGTTCGCCCGCGGCTGGACCGCGACCGCGACCGCCGCGTGGGCAGACGGCGACGACCTCGACCTCGACCAGCCGATCAACTCCATCAATCCGCTGAAGGGTGTTGCCGCGCTGCGCTACGACGACCCGGGCACCGTCTACGGCATCGCCGCGACGCTCACCGCGGTGGCGCAGAAGAACGACATCGACAGCTCCCGCACCACCCAGCCACCGCTCTTCCAGACCCCGGGGTTTGCGATCGTCGACTTGACCGGTTACTGGAATCCGCTGAAGAACCTCACCGTGACGGCGGGTCTCTTCAACCTCTTCGACAAGAAGTACTGGTTGTGGGCGGACGTGTTCCGCACCGGCATCGGACCGAACACGACCGCACCGGGCAATCCGCCGTCTGCGTCCATCGACCGCTACACCTCACCCGGCCGCAACGCCGCCATCTCGGTGAAAGTCGAGTTCTAACAAGGAGCAAATCATGACCCGTTCCATCGCCCAACCGAGCCGCGTCGAGACCGTTCTCGCGGCCCTGCTCTACCTCATGACTGCCTATCAGCGCACCCGCTGCCCAGCCGTCGCGGCGTGCGTCGCCGCGCACCTCGACTGCGTGGTGGATCATCCCGGCGCCGACGCGACGATCCGTGAGGTGTGTGCTGGCATGCGCAAGGAATGGTGGGGTACGGCGAAAGCCGCCCCGGGCAAGCAGATTCACTGAAACCGCACTCGAGCAAGGAGAACGACATGGACGCAGCGGTCTATCACATCACGGCCGGTGTCAGCCTGCGCACCGCCTGGGACGCGCTCAAGGCGCAACAGCCGATCCGCCAGCGCGATGCGGCGGATCTCCTCGGCGTGTCCGAAGCGGAGCTGCTGGCAAGCCGGGTCGGTCACGGCGCGACCCGTCTCGCGGGCGACTTGCGCCACGTGCTCGAGGCCGCCCCCGCGCTCGGCCAGGTCATGGCGCTCACGCGGAACGACGGATGCGTCCACGAGAAGATCGGCGTCTACGAAAATCTCGGGGTCGACTCCATGGTCGGTATCGCCCTCGGCGAAGACATCGACCTACGCCTTTTCTTCACTCACTGGAAGCACGGATTTGCCGTAACCGAGCCAGGGGCGAACGGTGCCCTGCAGAGCCTGCAGTTTTTCGACGGTGCCGGTCAGGCGGTGCACAAGATCTTCCTCAAAGCGGGAGCGGATCGAGATGCCTACGTCCACCTCGTGTCGCGTTTCGGAGCAGCCGACCAGTCGCCCGACCTGGAGATCACCCCACGCCTGCGAGGGGGCGCGCAGCCCGACGATGTCATCGACATCACCGGCTTGCGCGAGGCATGGGCGAACCTGAAGGACACCCACGAGTTCTTCTGGCTGTTGAAGCGCTTCGGGGTGACGCGCACGCAGGCGATGCGGTTCGCGGGCTTCGACTTCGCCCATCCGGTGCCGCTCGATGCCGCGCACCGGCTGCTCGAGGACGTGGCAGCGAGCGCGCTGCCCATCATGGTCTTCGTCGGCAATCCCGGCTGCATCCAGATCCACACCGGGCCGGTCGAGCACGTGAAGATCATGGGCCCGTGGCTCAACGTGCTGGACGCGGGCTTCAACCTGCACCTGCGCACCGACCGCATTGCCTCCGCCTGGGTCGTGCGGAAGCCGACGGCCGACGGCGTCGTCACCTCGCTCGAGCTGTTCGACGCCACGGGCGAGACCATCGCGATGTTCTTCGGCAAGCGGAAACCGGGGCTGCCGGAGATGCGGGAGTGGCAGGCGACAATCGAGCGGCTCTATCCCATTCCCGCATGACCGTGCTGCGCGTCCTGCTCGTCGCGTTGGCGTGGGTGGCGAGCGCCGCGGCCGCGGCCGGTCCCGCGCGCGTCGTGAGCGTGGGCGGCGCCATCACCGAGATCGTGGTCGCGCTCGGCGCGGAGGATCGGCTCGTTGCCGTCGACACGACGAGCGTCTACCCCGAGCGCCTCCAGGCGCTGCCGCAGGTGGGCTACATGCGGTCCCTGTCGGCGGAGGGCGTGCTTGCCTTGCGCCCCGATCTCGTGCTCGCCTCGAGCGACGCCGGACCGCCGACCGCCATCGCGCAACTGCGTGCCACCGGCCTTTCGGTGGTAACGCTCTCGCCCGAGCACTCCCCGGCGGCGCTGCGGCGGAACGTGCAGGTCGTCGCCGATGCGCTCGGCATGTCCGGGCGCGGCGCGGCGCTCGACGCACGGATCGAGTCCGAGTGGCGCGCGACGCAGGACGCGCTGGCGCCGCGCGCCGACCGCCCGCGCGTGCTCTTCGTGCTCGCCCACAGCGGCAACGCGCTGCTCGTGTCGGGTGCAGGCACCGCCGCCGACGCGATGATCCGGCTCGCCGGCGGCACCAACGCGCTCGCTGGTGTGCAGGGGTACAAGCCGCTCACGCCGGAGTCCGCGGTGGGTGCGGCGCCCGACGTGATCCTCGTCACGCGCGAAGGGCTCGCCAACGTCGGCGGGCCGGCCAAGCTCACCGCGCAGGCGGGCCTCGATCTCACGCCCGCGGGCAAGGCGAACCGGGTGGTGGCGATGGACGCGCTCTATCTGCTCGGCTTCGGCCCGCGGCTGCCGGGCGCGGTGCGCGATCTGGCGACGGCATTGCGCTGATGGCGACCGTCCTGCGCCGCCTCGGGCGGGCTCCGCGCGTCGCGGGCCGACTGCCTGCAGCACCAATGCTCATGGCGCTCGCCGCACTGCTGGTCCTCGCGGGCGTGCTCGCCGCAAGCATGGGCGCCTTTCGCATCCCGCCCGCGGACGTGCTCGGGATCCTCGCGGCGAAGCTGGGACTCCTGGCGCTGCCAGCCGACGACGCCCAGGCGGCGGCAGTGCTGACACAGATTCGCCTCCCGCGCGTGCTCTTCGCGATGCTCGCCGGTGCGGCGCTCGCCGTGGGCGGCGCGGTGCTCCAGGGACTTTTCCGCAACCCGCTGGCCGATCCCGCCCTGATCGGCATCTCCGGGGGCGCCGCGCTCGCGGCGGCGTGGACGATCGTGCTCAACGTCCGTCTGCTGCCGGGGCTCAACGTGCTGCTCGGCCCGTTCTCGCTCCCGCTCGCTGCGTTCGCGGGCGCGCTGCTCGCGACATGGCTCGTGCATCGACTCGCCTCCGTACATGGGGCGACATCGGTGGCGGTGATGCTGCTCGCCGGGATCGCCGTCAGTGCCCTCGCGGGCGCGGGAATCGGGCTCGCTGCCTATGTAGCGAGCGACGAGCAATTGCGCAACATCACCTTCTGGCAACTCGGCACCTTGACCGGCGCAACCTGGCGCACTCTCGGCGCGCTCGGGGTGCTCGCCGGGTCGGCGACGCTCGTTGGATTGCAGCTCGCCCGGCCCCTCGACGCGCTCGCGCTGGGCGAGGCAGAGGCACGGCATCTCGGGGTCGATGTCGAGCGCCTGAAGCGCACGGGGATGGTCGCAGCTGCGCTCGCGGTGGGAACGGTGACTGCGTTCTGCGGGATCATCGGGTTCGTCGCGCTGGTCGCGCCCCACATCGTACGCGTCGCCTGTGGTCCGTCGCATCGCCTGCTGTTGCCGGCCTGCGCGCTCGCGGGCGCCATCCTGATGACCATCGCCGACGTCGTCGCGCGGACCGCGGTGGCGCCGGCCGAGTTGCCGATCGGCGTGCTGACCGCACTCATCGGCGCGCCGTTCTTTCTCGTCCTGCTCTTGCGGCAGCGACGTCTGTGGGGCGCCTGATGCTGGCGGCCAGCGCGGTCGTTTACACGGCGGGCCATCGCCGTCTCGTCGACGAGGTGAGCGTCGCCGTCGGCCCGGGCGAGGTCGTCGCCGTGCTGGGCGAGAACGGCGCCGGCAAGTCCACGCTGCTCAAGCTGCTGGCCGGCGAGATCGCGCCGCATGCCGGCGCGATCATCCTTGATGGCGAGCCGCTGACGGCGCACACCTCGGCTGCTCTGGCCCGACGGCGCGCCGTGCTGCCGCAGGACACGCGCGTCGCGTTCGGCTACACGGCGCTCGAGATCGTATTGCTCGGACGCTATCCCTGGACGCACGGCGCCACGGGCGCCACCGATCACGCCATCGCCCGCGAGATGCTCGCCCGGGTCGACGGCGCCCACCTCGAGTCGCGTCTCGTCACGACGCTTTCCGGTGGCGAGCGCGCCCGCGTGCAACTGGCGCGCGTGCTCGCACAACTCGAGGGCGATGCTGCGTGCTCACGCTATCTGCTGCTCGACGAGCCGACTGCCAGCCTCGATCTCGCGCACCAGCACCTGGCGCTGGGTCTGGCACGCGGCCTCGCCAGCCGGCGCCGTGTTGGCGTGTTCGCCGTGCTGCACGACCTCAACCTCGCCGCCCAGTATGCCGATCGGATTCTGCTGCTGAAGCAAGGTCGCGTCGTCGCCACCGGCCCCCCTGCAGCGGTGCTCTCGGAAGCGTTGGTGTCATTCGCGTTCTCGGTGCGGGCGCAGGTGATTCCGCACCCGGCGAACGGCCGTCCGCTGGTGGTGACAGCGCCGTGAGCGGGGTCCGCTTCGCCGGACGGAGGGCGACCCGTCCGCAAGACTCGACCGTCGGAGGTGTCCGATGAAGGGATTGCTCACGCCACCGCCTTGGCAGGACCGCCTGCCTGGCATTGCTGCCGCCGTGCTGTTGCACGTGGTCGCGCTCGTCGCGCTGCTGCACTACGAGCCGGTGCGGCAGGCGCTCGCCACCACGGCCCCGATCATGGTGAACCTGGTCTCACCGCCACGGATGGAACCGGTCGCGCCTCCCACCGAACCGCCGAAGCCGCTCCCACAGAAACAGCACGCGAAGCCGCGACCGGTCAAGAAACCGCGCCTGATCACCGCGCCGGTGGCTGCCGCCTCGGACTTCGTCGTACCGACCCCGACTCCCGAGCCGCCCCCGCCCCCCAAGCTGGCCGCTGCGCCGGCGGCTGAACCTGGGCCTCCGCCATCGGTGGTGCCGCCAAACTTCAAGGCAGACTATCTCCACAACCCGCCACCCCCCTACCCGTCGCTGGCCCGGCGCATGAACGAGCAAGGCCGGGTCGTCCTGCGCGTGCTCGTTAGCGCCGACGGTGTTGCGGAAAAGGTGGAACTGCGAACCTCGAGCGGCTCACCGCGACTCGACCAGTCTGCCCTCGAAACGGTGCTCAGCTGGAAATTCGTCCCCGCGCGCCAAGGCGCCAACCCGGTCGCGGCCTGGGTGCTGGTCCCGATCTCTTTCTCCCTCCAAGGATAGCGGCATGGACCCCAATCAGTCCCTCGGCCTCTCACACTTCCTGGCCCAGACCGACAGTGTCGGCAACGCCATCTTCTTGATTCTCGTCGTGATGTCGGTTGCGACGTGGTACCTCATCTTCGCGAAGACCTTGCAGCGTCTCATCGCCCGACATCGCACCGCGCGCTTTCTCAAGACATTCTGGAACGCCACGTCGCTCACCGCGGTCGAGCAGCATCTCGAAGACAATCACCCCAACGAGCCCTTCTCCCACCTCGCCTATCACGCGCATCGTGTCGGCGCGGCACCACGCACGCCACGGCGCGACGCGCCTGAACGACGCCGGCAGCGCATCGGACTTCCTGACGCGCTCGATGCGCCGCGTCATCGACGAGGAAACGGCGCGCCTCGAATGGGGCCTCACGGTGCTCGCCTCGGTCGGCAGCACGGCCCCTTTCGTTGGGCTGTTCGGCACCGTGTGGGGCGTGTATCACGCGCTGGTTGCAATCGGCATGAGCGGGCAGGGAACGCTCGACAAGGTTGCCGGGCCGGTCGGCGAAGCGCTGATCATGACCGGTGCCGGTCTCGCCGTCGCGATTCCAGCGGTGCTCGCATACAACGCCTTCGTGCGCTCGAACCGGGTCGTGCTCGGCAAGCTCGACGCGTTCGCCCACGACCTCTTCGCCTTCCTCGCCACCGGCGCTCACTTCGGTCACGTGGACACCTCGAACACCGTCTCCGCGCGAGAGGGCAAGGCGCCGCAGTCGCTCTCGACGAGCAAGGTGGCATAGATGGCGTTCGGCGGATTCGACCAGTCTGGCGCTGGGGGCCGCCCGATGGCGGAGATCAACATGATCCCGCTCATCGACGTGATGCTGGTGCTGCTCGTGATCTTCATCATCACGGCGCCGCTGCTCACGCACGCGGTGAAGATCGACCTGCCGAAGGCGGCCAGCACGCCCAATCTCACGCAGCCAGACCATATCGCGCTTTCGATCGACGGCTCGAGCCAGATGTTCTGGAACGGCGAGACCGTGGATCGCGGCGCGTTGCGCGAGCGCCTCGGTGCGGCATCCAGGCTCGAGCCGCAGCCCGAACTGCACATCCGCGCCGACCATGCGACGCAATACCAGGCGATCGCCGAGGTCATGGCGGATGCGGCGAAGGCCGGCCTCACCCGCATCGGGTTCGTGTCCGACCCGAACGAGCAGAAACCCTGAGGCCGCGCAGAAGCGCCCGACAGCGATGCGATATCTCGCGCTCCTCGTGCTCACCGGCATGCTGGTCGGTCCCACCCGCGCGCAACAGCCGCCGTCCGGTGACGCAGCAGAGACCATCGTGCACATGCTCGACTACGTCGGCGTCGACTACCCGGAGTTCGTCAAGGCCGGCAAGGTGCTGGATGAATCCGAATACGCGGAGCAGGTCGAGTTCGCGGGGCAGGTCATGGCGCTCCTGGGCACATTGCCGCCGAATGCCGCCACGGCCGGCCTCGAAGAGCGTGCTGCACTGCTGAAATCACGCATCGAAGCGAAAGCATCCGGCGCGGAGGTTTCGAAGCTCGCCGGCGAACTGCGCTGGGAGGTGATCGACGCGTACCGGCTCGCGGTCGCGCCGAAGCGAGCGCCCGACCTCGCTCGGGCAGCGGCGCTGTATGCGACGCACTGCGCCGCGTGCCATGGCGCGACGGGAATGGGCGACGGTCCTGCGGCGCCCGGCATGGACCCGGCGCCCGCCAATTTCCATGACGCGGCGCGCATGGGCAACCGCAGCGTCTACGGGCTCTACAGCACGATCAGCCTCGGCGTCGCGGGTACGCCGATGACCTCCTTCAAGGAGCTCCCGGAAACCGATCGCTGGACGCTGGCATTCTACGTCGCGACACTCGGGGCCGACCCGAACGCGCTGCGCAAGGGCAAAGCCGTGCGCGAAGCAGAGGGAGAGAAGGCCGGCTTCCCGAACCTGCGCCAACTTGCAACGCTGACCGACAACGAAGTCAGAGCGCAGCACGGCGACGATGCACTTGCTGCCTTCGCGTGGCTCAAGGCCCAGCCATCGTTGCTGGACGCGGGTACCGAACCGCCGCTCGCCTTCACCGAGCGCCTGCTGAACGAGAGCCTCGCCGCTTACCGCGCGGGCGATGCGGCGAAAGCGCAGCAGTTGGCGGTGACGGGGTACCTGGAAGGCTTCGAGCTCGTCGAGGCAAGTCTCGACACCGTCGACCGCGATCTGCGTCAGGCCGTGGAGACGCAGATGATCGTCTACCGCAAGCTGCTGCGTACCGGTGCGCCGCAGACAGAGGCGGCGGAACAGGCCGAGCGCATCCGGCAGTTGCTCGATGCGTCTGCGCAACGACTCGAAGGCCACGGGCTCACGCCGATGACCGCGGCGCTGAGCGCCTTCTTCATCATCGTCCGCGAAGGCCTGGAAGCGCTGCTCGTGATCGCCGCGATCGTCGCGTTCCTCCACAAGGCCGGTCGCCGCGAGGCGCTTCGCTACGTTCACGCCGGCTGGATCGGCGCACTCGCGCTCGGCGGGGCGACGTGGTTCGCGGCGAGCTACGTCATCTCCATCAGCGGCGCGGGGCGCGAGCTCACGGAGGGCATCACCGCCCTCCTCGCCGCCGCGATCCTCGTCTACGTCGGCTTCTGGCTGCACGGCAAGGCCTATGCAGATCGCTGGCGCGGCTTCATCGACACCCATCTGAAGGGCGCGCTCGCGAAGGGAACGCTGTGGGCACTCGCCAGTGTGTCGTTCCTCGCCGTCTATCGCGAAGCGTTCGAGACCGTCCTCTTCTACCAGGCGCTGTGGCAACAGGCTGGCGCCGACGCGAGGGGCGCTGTCGTCATCGGCCTCGTCCTGGGCGCCATGACGCTGGGCGCCGTGGGCTGGCTCATGTTCCGCCTCGGCATGCGGCTGCCGATCGGTCCATTCTTCGCCGTGAGCGCGTGGCTGCTGGCACTGCTCGCGGTGGTCTTCGTCGGCCACGGCGTCAAGGCGCTGCAGGAAGCGGGCGCGATCGCGGCCGCGCCCATCGGCGCGTTCACCGTGCAGCCGCTCGGCATCTATCCGACCACGCAGACGCTCACCGCGCAGGCAGCGTTGCTCGTGATCCTCCTCGCGGGATTCGTCTACGGTTATTTCTCGGCGCGCGCCGAGAGCACTGCGCACGCATGAAATGCAGGCTGCCAGCAGCGGCAGACGCTGCGTCGGTCCGATTTCGCGTTCTCCCGCACCCCCAGGCGGGGGTTGTCTCCAGCAAGCCACCCACCCTTCCGGCAGGTCGCCAGCCATGTCATTCACCCATCACCCAAGGGAGAAGGCCAGTGATCCAACGACACGCGCTAACTAAGGCCGATCGCCGCAGCACTCGCAAACGGGGGAACCCGGTACCAGAGGATGGTGAGCTAGGCTTTGAAAGCCTATCTTTCCGAGGCAGAGGGCTACCGAACCCTCACGAGATCTTCATGAAGCGCTACACTCTCGTCATAGCGCTATTGCACTTCAGAATTGAATTGCCACCTGATTCGCGCGACCAGTGCCCACTTTTGTCCTGCCGGGCACGCGAGTCAGAGAACTTCCTTGAAAAGGTGCGGACATGAATCGCGTCATCGCTGCGCTGGCCCTCAGCGCTTGTTCAATTGCACAAGCTGTTTCCCCCACGGTGCCCCCAGCCCCGGTGGTGGCAACCTCGACCGTGCTCCCCACGCTCAGGGGGCTCAACAATCCGCCCGTGCGGTCCGCCGCCGAGACTCATTTGAGATGGAAAGGGTCAGTCGACGCCGTCTCATGGTGGCTAGACGGACTCGGTCAGCAAAGAGCACGAGACGAGATCAAGAAGGCAATTGATCGGACGATTGCTGCCCAGCGCCCATTCATTACCTGGACCGGTGAAGGAGTCCTGCTCAAAGCTCAGGTGGCCAGCCGTTCGGATCCCAACACGCGCGGAAGGCATGGGCCGTGTTGGGTGATGCCGTAACGGTGGTTGGTACGGGCAAGTCTCCGGAGGAGGCTCTTTTTTTGTCTTGGCGACGAGAATTGAATGCGTTCTCCGCTAACCCACCCGACGGCTGGGTGGTCGACGAAACGATGAGCATGTACTTGTGGGTTCGGCAGAGTCCGGACGGCCGCCTGCTAGTCGAGGGTGTGCCAAGGGGCACGACGCTTGACCTGAACAATAGGGTTCGGGAGAACTGGCCGCAAATGGAATTGCGTCGGCTCAAGGCCAAGATTGAGAATCTCGCGACGTGGGAGGAAGTCGCCCGGATTGCACAATCGAAAATGGCCCGCCGCGAGAAGCAGCAGTCGACCGAGACGACGCTGCGGGCCGTCGTTGAGTCAAAAGAGAAGTTGCGAGCAATCAATGAGCGCCTCAAGGCCATGGAGAAAGAGAAAGCCGCGATCGACGCTGCTCGGCTTGAATCGACACAGCAGGGCGTGCTAAGTCTTACTCAGCTGACCTCGACGGCTTTGCTCACACCAGAAGCGCAGCAGTTAGTCGCCGAGCGGCCGTACCGGCTCGTCGTGCCGCCAGGCTACTACGGTCAGCCGCTCCCGTTCGTGATCCTCCTGCACGGGTACTCAGGGTCGGGACAAACCATTGACGACTATCTGAACATGTCATCGATTGCCGTGGCTCGCAACTTTCTCTTGGCCACGCCAGACGGCGCCTTCGATCAACTCGGCTATCGTTACTGGAACGCCACCGATGCATGCTGTGCGGCCAATGCGCCGGTGCCGTCCGACGACGTCGCTTACCTTACTGCCGTCATTGACGATGTCAGTTCCAAGTACAACGTCGATCCCAAACGTGTTTACATCATCGGCCATAGCAACGGCGGCTTCATGGCCCACCGCATGGCGTGTGACCGCGCCTCGCGAATCGCCGCCGTCGTCTCGATCGCGGGCGCGCAGTGGAACTACCTGCCTTACTGTCAGCCTTCGGAGCCGGTTTCCGTGCTGCAGGTCCACGGAACGAGCGACACGTCCATCCTCTACAACGGCGGCCCGGGTTACCCGGGAGCGCGGACAACCGTCGCCGACTGGGCCTCGCTCAACCGGTGCACCACGGACTTCTACACTGCCGCGGTCTGGGACCTCGACACGCAACCTGGCGTCGAGACCGTTCGCGAGATGGTCGTAGGCTGCCCGGCGGGCGTGGGGGTCGAGCTCTGGTCCATGATATTCGCGTCGCACGTCCCGAGCTTTTCTGCCTTGGGCTCGAACTTTCTGTACAACTTTCTGATCGTCTATCCGAAGCCTTAGATCAACGTCTTGAGCCAGGCGGCTGAGCGGTTTACTGACGGACACCGCCGTCGTCCCACCCCGCCCCCCAGCGGGCGGGCCCTGCCCCCTTTTACCCCCAAGGTCTGTCATGATGCCTGCGCCAGACCAGAGACTGCCCGACAACCCAGGCGGCGCCAATCAGAACTTGATCGTCCACCCCGGTTTACTCGCTTGCTCCTTGGTATAGGTGACCCCGTCCACGCGCAGCCCGTCGTCATCCAGCAAGGTGATGATCCCGCCCTTGTTCGGGAGGACCACAGGGGGTATCAAGGCAATTCGCACGGCCTCCCCCGCACCGAGCGGGCCCGAGAGCGCCATCTTGTTCTTGTCGCGGTCGGCGATCTTCCATCCGTCGAGGTCGATCGCCTTGCTCGTCATGTTGAGCAAGGTCACATACTCCTTTTCCGGCGATTCGATTGCGTTGACGAGTGCTGCCACGATTCGCACCAGACCGTCGGGCGTTTCCTCTGGCATGATCTGGTGCCCGGTTTGATCGTCCGTGTGCCAGGACTGGGATTGGAACTTGAGAAACAGTCCGACCCACCGGTTCTCGCTTGGGAACTCGACGACCAAGGCGCCGTCCTGGTAGACGCCATCATCGTCGACAAAGCGTCCGACGTTGCCCTGGTTCATATGGATGTCATGCACGCCATTGCCAGGCAGGAAACCAAAGATCTTGTCCTTCGTGTTTTCCGGACCCCAGCGTTCGCCGAAGGCGTATAGGTTTGCTTCCTCGTCGGTCATCGCCCGCTGAATGAAGTCGTCAATCTTCTCGTTCAGATCGTTGTCCGGCCCGGGCACGTTGAACGGCAGTTTGCGCATGCGCTGGGGATCGAATAGATTGGTCCGAATGAAGTCCAGCGCGACGCCGCCGGGTTTGGACGGCAAGGATTTCCATCCCGCGGGCAGTTCGCGCAACTGGTCCAGAATCGCATGGCGAAAGTCGGGATCGATGAGATATTCGAGCTCCGATGGTGCAAGCTGTGAGGCAACGTTTACGGCGATCCGGTAGTCGGTCTGTTCGTCGACGACCCGGACCTGATAGTGGGGATTCTGGCCCGTGCCGAAACGACGATCGACCGCGCGTCCCTTGAGGACGCCATAATCCTTGAGTGGCATGATTGGCCCCTTTCCTCGGAGTGTGCCGCATCAGGCTCAAAGTGTAGAGCAGCGTGAGACGCGGGAAAATAGGCCGAAGGAGCTATGCCTGTGCGGGCTCAGACCGTGCCCTCTATGCCGCTACGTGCGTCCGCTGGTGAACTTATCCCGTTTCAGTGGACGCCAACGGTGACGGCGGTGCGATCTCTTCGGCGCGCGGACCGTTGTCTGATACTGATAGCTCGTCCGCTCGCCCTTCCACCCGCTCGTGAAGTCGCCCAAGGCGTACGTGTCGTTGTTCGTATGGGTGCCCGAGATGCTGTAGCACGTCGGCGCGCGCACACTACCGATCCCTCGTTACCGCCAAGACCCGCAGCATATCGTCGACGTAGCGGCGCAGCGTCTTCCGCGTTCATCTCGTTGGCATGACTTCGAGCAGCGCGGCGCGCGGCCCGCCGACACGGCTCGCTCGGTCGGCGGTGCACCGAAGGAAATCCAGATTCGCCACATCCGCAATTGCCTCAAGGCCGATCCCGCCTACGGCGAAGGCGTGGCCAAGGCGTTGAATATCGCGTTGAGCGAAGTCGCCGTCTAAAGGAAGTGGCAGCCAGCTCGGTTGCACCGGCAGCGGGCCATAGCCGCCGCTGCAACCGAGGTTCACTCCAAGCGTCTGCCGCAGAAGGTCGGCCTTATGGCCCGAGGTAGTGGAACGCCGCGCTTCCCTATCCGAAAGCCAACTCCATCCGCTCGCAGTACAGCTCCGCGATCATTTGACTCGCCCTGTCCGCGCCGACCTCGGATCTTTCCCGGCGGAGCTTGAAGATTCCGAGACCGTGGAAGGAGATGGTCAGTAGCGTCTCTCGACCTGTTGGCGCGAGGAACGCGAGCTTGCCCTGCTTCTCCTGGCCCTCGCCGTTGTTTCCCTTGATCACGAAATCTTCGTGCCACTCCCGCCAAGTTTCCGAGGACACCTCGGCGAGCGTGATGGCGAGGTTCGGAAACTCGATCTTGCCCGGCGCCGTCGCCTGCTTGACGGTGAACGCGTCGATCTTGGCCACCTTTGAGCAATCCAACCCATCGATCTCGAGCCGGAAGTTCGAAGAGACCCATTGCTTCTGCTTCCGGTCCAGCCTGTCCGTAACGTTGCCCGATGCCTTGGCGTTGCGTGTGCGCTCCGGCGCGATCTTGATCGTGAGATAGCCGGCTTCCTTCGAGCTGGCGTCGGGGGCAGGAAAGCCGACCTCGGTCACGAGGGCGTTGACGAACTGCTGCTCGCTCTTGGCCTCGTAGTTCTGGTCGGCAAGAATGATGGCGCCATTCATGGGCTCGGCCTCCATCCGCAGCGACGCAGCAATCCAGTCGTACACCGGACTGCTCATGGAGAACCCGATCGTCATCGTGATGTCCTCGTACTTCAACGCCCCAAGGCGCTTTTTCACGAAGAATTCGGAGTCGATCTCCTGGATCACCTCCGCGGTTGCCCCGCCGCCCTCGACCGACTGGACGTAACCGCACGATGCTCCCTCGAGCTGCAAAAGGAATCTTCCGGCAGCGAATGGGCGAACTGGCATGGGCAACCCTCCTCTTTCCGGCATTGTGCCCCTTGATCACGGGCGCGGAAAGGCCTCTATTTCAGGTGCTCTTCGGTGCAGAGCGATGCCTTCACGGTCAGTGAACCTGCCCGCTATCCGACAGCGTCGTGGGCCCGTCCCACCCGCCGCCGAGCGCGCGGATGAGCGCCACCGTCGAGTTCGCGCGCGAGCCGCGGATCTGCGTGTCGAGCCGCTGCACCGTGAGGAGCGTGCGCTGCGCCTCGATCACGTCGAGATAGCTGGTGGCACCCGTGTCGTAGCGGACTTGCGCGATGCGCGAGGGCACGCCCGGCCGAGGTAAGCGCATCCCGTGTCGATTGCGCCTGCCCGTCCAGCGTGCGCAGCGCGATCAGATTGTCTTCGACCTCGGCGAAAGAAAGCGACGAGCACCTGCTGGCGGTAGACCGCCACGGACTCCTGCAAGGCGGCTTCGGCGCGCTCGAGGTTGGCGCGGTTGCGGCCGCCGTCGATGATGGGTGCGGTGAGGATGGTCCCGATCAGGGGACCGAGCAGCCACGTGCGGCTCGACCAGTTGAAGAGATCGGCGAGGTCCGCCGACTCGTAGCCACCCAGTGCAGTCAACTTGAGCACTGGGGAAAAACGCAGACTTGGCGACGCCGATGCGCGAATTGGCCTCGAGCCCGTCGAGGTTACCTGCCTCGTCTGAGCCGTGTCACCAGAAGATCCGCAGGCGCCTGAGGATCTGGTCGAACTCGAACAAATACGGTTCCGCCACCCTCTTGTTCGCGGCGATGATGACCATGTCGTGCGAAAAGACGGACGCGTTGTACCAATTGAAGCTGCCGTCCAGGACCAGATAGTCATCGAAGATGCAGTACTTGGAATGGATCGGCGAATACGGGACGTCAAAATCGTCCAGGCCGTAGGCTAGAGCGACCGGAATACCGGCTCGCTTCAACCGCATCACGGCTGGCAGCAGGGGCCGCTTCAGTTCCTCCGCCATGCGGTATTCCTTCCCGGGACTGCCCTGACGGGCGAGGTGTCCATTCAGAATGATCTTCACCTCCACGCCGCGCCGGTGGGCGTGAATGAGGGCATCGATCACGCTATCCTGGTGCTCCCCCTGCAATTCACCGATCAGGAACAGGCATAGCTTGATCGAATGACGGGCGCGGTGAACTTCGGAAATGATGGCATGGTGGGGCCGATAGTACTTCCCGTTCGCCGCCACCTGGCGCCCGAACGTGTACAGGAGATTGAAATGGCTCAGCGGATCGATTCCGTACCGTTGAATCACCCCACCCCGCACGCTCTGGAAAATGTTGTCGAACAGCCGCCAGACGCCTCGGGAGCGAAAGGTCATGCCCGTCTCCCAGTTGGCCCACCAGCGGTCGAAGGTAATGTTGAACGAACCGGTGATGACATCCTCGTCGCCGAACATCACGAACTTGTTGTGCATGTCCGGAGCGACTTCGATCAGCGAGTCCTTCGGGGTGCAAAAGACCCCCAACAGTTCGACTCCGGATCGCTTCAACCGAACGTAGTTGTCGCTGTTGGTCAAGGTCATCTTGCGCCAGTCAACGATGCATTCCACCTTGACGCCGCTGCCGTGGGCGTGGATCAGATGGTTGATGAAGTCGGCATCGTCTATGCAGTCGACGCAGACCTTGATCGTCTGCTGCCGATCGGGTTGCATCCGCTGCTTCCAGATCGTCGTATCGATCTGGTCGTGAATGTAGCGCTTGGGATGATAGGGATGATAAGGCTGGCCTTTGGTGAATTTCGGGACGAGCTGCAACGACTCGAAGTGATGGTTGAACCAGTCCACGTCTCGCTGTAATTCGCCTGCGTCCGTTTCCCACGTGCGATACGTGTTGGGGCCTGAGCGCTCGAGGGTGATGTGCCGCCGCTGCGAGCGTTCCTCGTCGAAATGCTGCCCGTCCATGAAGACGTAGTCGTGCTGCGACGGAATCGACCTGCCCTGTAGATGGGCTATGAACGAGAAGCCGACCCGTTTCACGCGCCCGCTCTTCATCGCAAACGGATGGACATAGAAATCTCTGGTAATGCGCTGGTGGATATTCCACTGGACGTCGACGGCATCGGTGTCGACCATGAACTTCTCGCACGTATCGTCGGAGCGATACACCTTCAGAACCACCTTCAGATTGAGCTCCGCCCCCCAAAATACGTCGAACCGGATGCGCCCCCAGCGTACATAGAACAACTCCTTGAAGTCATTCGTACGGGGTATGTTGCTGCCACCAATTTCTGCCTCGGTGGGAAACACGTATTCTTCAGCAAACGGCACGTTGGTACCCGCTTAATTGATGTCATGTCTAATCAGAAAGATGTCGTTCAGGTTCGTTCCTCTCATATGGAGAGCGACATGAATTGGCTCGAGGTGGACATTACATCGGCTGTAGGCCGGCCCGCCCGCAGTGTTCGGTTCACATCAGAATGGTTGTTGAGTCGATGAAATAAAAGGGCACTGCCGGTGCTTTCGCTGCTGCGCGTAAGGGTGCGACGGCGCAGGCGTTCATTCAAGTCGGTGGGCCTGACGGACGGTCGTCGCAGACAACCACACCCGCTGCCAAACACCGATTCGCCTCGGCAGCGCCTTTCCTAACGCGCCCGTGCGGGCGACGCGGTGCTCACCATCTCGGCTCGAATTCGACGCAATAGCCAACGTGATCGGATACGCGACCATAACGATCGCGCTCCGTAAAGAGCTCCCTGGCCGACACCGCCTGCAAAGGGCCATTCTTACGCATGAAAATATAGTCGATGCGACCATCCTTCGCGAGGTAGCGGTCGATGTTCGGCGCTGACCGCCGGAAAACCTTCTCGAACACACTCGGCGAAGTAATCGCCAGGAACTGGTCTTCGTATTCCTGGGTTCGAACGATCGCCTCGTACCCTTCCGAACCGGCCTTGACGTTGAAATCGCCACACAGGAAGGTGGTGGCGATATGGTCGCCATGCTTGTGGTTCGCCCAGGCGCGCAGCCGTTCGAACTGCTCCAGGAAGCCGCCGCTCGGCCAGCTGAGGTGGGCTGAAAACACGTTCACTACGCCCATGTAGGGCACGTGCACCTGCACCATCACCACCTTGCGCGCGTTGATGCTGTATACGTCGGCGCTGGAGGAGACATAGCCGGCGTCGTTCACGATGAGATCGAACTTGCTCAGGACCGCAATGCCTTCGCGGTAGCGGTCGAAACCGAGATGCGACCAGTCGGTGTGGAGATGATAATGCCGGTGCAGCCGGTCACAAATGATCTTCGCCGCGTTCGAGTTCCAGTCCCCCCGACCCTCGCCCCAGTTCTCGGCCACCTCCTGCAGGCAGACAACATCGATATCCAGGTCATCGATGGCTCGGGCAATCTGACTCAACTTGGCGTCCTGATTCTCCTCCTGATAGCAATGCAGGTTCAGGGTCAGGATCTTCAGGCGCTGGCGGCGTGCCAGGTAATTCCGGCCGAAATTGTTATCCCAGATCGTGCCGCCAGGTGTCTCGCAGGCGATCGCGTACTGAACGCGAAACGCGTCATCGATCTTGAGTTGGCTGATCCAAATACTTGTATCGTATCGATTCGGGTTTCTCGCGCTGCTCCTGCGCATCTTGTCCCAATGCATTCTCTTGAAGAAGCAGGGTGTGACATGCGTAGTGCGCCAGTTGTCCGTTGTCCAGTGGAGGTAGACGCGCTTGGGCTGAATGGAATGGCGTACGGCGACCGTGACGGGATAGAAACGCTGCCCGGTCTGAAGGATCCGGTTGCAATCGGCATTCAGCAGCTGCGCGTGCTTCTCCAGCAGCACACCCGAGTCGGCATTGGAGACATAGTTGCGCGAACAGTTATTGTCCCAGTACTCCTTGCCCAGCACCCGGTAGCGTAGGGCAAACTCGATATCTCCTGGCAGGGACGCATCCTCCGACGGATTGAACGTATCCCGAGCACACCAGATTTCGCGGTTCCCGCCGCCGGGGCTGTGATGCACTGCCCGGATCGTGCGCCAGACGCCATCCTCGCCGGACCAGTGAACCTCCACCAGCTTGTCGTAGGCGATGTGCTCCACGATTACGAAGAAGACCAGTTCCTGCTGGAGGCGGTGCTTGGTTCTCGTGATCGTATTTCTCACGTGGAGCAGTTGGATAGGTTCCATGGTTCATCCAGTAACGTCTGCTCCCTGCTGGAAATTCACGAGCGGGATGCGGGGTTGATCGGTCGAGCAGCCGGGGCATGCGCGGCGGCGAACTGCCCATTCAATTCGGCGCGCAACCGTGTGAACTGACGCAACGCGAAATCGGTGATCTCGATGCCGCTTCGGGCGGCGGCGGTGTGGCTCTCCCAGGTCGCTGCCATGACCTCGGGCCGCTTCTCGGCTAGCATTTTCACCTCCACGTGTCGCATCTGTGTGCGCAAGATACCCCTGACGCAGGCTGAGGGGAAAGCGTATCGTCAGGCTAATCCCGGCGCCCCGTCGGGGGGCAGAAAGACGCAGAGGATGCCATGCTTGAGGTCTCCGAGAAAGTCGCGGCAGCTCGCTGTCCTTTCCTGTGCGCCCGGGGCCTAGCCCACCCGCACCTTCATGCCCTCATCGGTGAACCCCCAAGCCCGCCTGAAACGCGTCGCGCGGCTGCCCAAGGTGAACCCGCTCGCCACCCAGGGAAGAGAGTGCTACGATCCGCTAACTCAACGTGGCCTCGGCGGCCGCAGCCTGTCACTCGCGACGTATTTTGGCAATGCCCGTAACGGCAGTTAAAGCCACTAGGAGGATTCGAAAATGGAAAAGCCCATGGCGTCATTCACCGACATCACGAAGATGATGGAGCAATTCAAACTGCCGGGCGTTGATCTCTCTGCGCTGATGGAAGGCAGGCGTAAGGACATCGAGGCGCTCACGCAAGTCAACAAGATTGCATTGGAGAGTTCGCAAACCATGGCGCAGAAGCAGGTCGAGATTCTGCAAAAGACCATGCAGGAACTGACGCAAGCAATGACCGCCGGCAAACCGTTGGAGAACCCTGCCAAGCAAGGTGAACTGGTCCAGCATGCCATGGAGAAGGCGTTCGCTTACATGATGGAGCTCGCGGAGGTGGCCCGCAAGGCCCATACTGAAGCTCTCGATGTGATCAACAAGCGCGCTCAGCAGAACATGCAGGAGCTGACGAGCTTGGTGCAATCCAAGAAGTAAGCGCCGCGTCCCGCCGCGTCGAGTGTCGGGCGCGGTTGTCGCGAAATGCGGATGATGACAGGCGGGCGACGAAGTTCGTAGCCAAACCGCGCAGCGCGGAACAACGGGGTCCTTTGGGGATGCGACCGCAGAGCGGGGTGCAGCGCACCGTGCCCGGTGATCGGTTGTAGGCCCATAAGCCCGCGGCGCGCGAGTCGAGTGGGTACTTTCTAATGAGTGCCCCGACCTGGCGTTCGAGAAGGCGCTGCTGACAACGCGCGCCCGCGAGGTCGTGCGTCGCGGCCGGGCGGCATGCTGAACTCTCCTCGCGCTGCGGCTAAAGCCGCCTTCAACTCGACGGGATCATCGTTGATCAGCGCGTCCTCTTATGAGCGGACCAGCGCTTGAGCTGCCGCTCACGCGCGGCGATTGCAGTAGCCCCTCGAAGGGCAGGAGTTCCAACGCCACCTCGCGGATTATTTCTTCGCCGTCAGTCGCGGTCAATCGGCGATTTCGTGTTGAGCGCCCCAGAGCGTCGTCGATGCCTTCTCGGTCATTGCGCCTGCCCGCTATCTGACAGCGTCGTGGGCGCATCCCACCCACCGCCCAACGCGCGTATCAGTGCAACCGTCGAGTTCGCCCGCGAGCCGCGGATCTGCGTGTCGAGGCGCTGAACGACGAGCAACGTCCGCTGCGCCTCGATCACGTCGAGATAGCTGGTCGCCCCCGCGTTGTAGCGCACGTCCGCGATCTCGCGCCGCGCGCGCGGCGCTGACGAGCGAGTCCTGCGTCGACTGCGCCTGCCCGTCCAGGGTGCGCAGCGCGACGAGGTTGTCCTCGACCTCCGCGAACGCGACCAGCACCTGCTGGCGGTAGACCGCCACGGACTCCTGCAATGCCGCTTCGGCGCGCTCGAGGTTGGCCCGGTTGCGCCCCCCGTCGATGATCGGCGCGGTGAGGATGGTGCCAATCAGGGGGCCGAGCAGCCACGTGCGGCTCGACCAGTTGAAGAGGTCCGCGAGATCCGCCGATTCGTAACCGCCCGCCGCGGTCAGCCTGAGCACCGGGAAGAACGCGGACTTGGCAACACCGATGCGCGAATTGGCGGCAGCCATCTGCCGGCTCGCCGCCGCGATGTCGGGCCGCCGCTCGAGCAGCTCCGACGGCAGACCCGCCGGAATCGCCGGCAGCTCGTTGCGCGAGCGGCGCGACCTCGATCGCGAGCGCGGCGGGCGGCTTGCCGAGGAGCACCGCGAGCGCGTGTTCGAGCTCGCCACGCCGGCGCTCGAGTCCGATCGCGTCGGTGCGCGCGTTCGACGCCTCGGTCTTCGCGCGCGCGAGATCGAGCTCGCTGATGTCGCCCAGGTCGAAGCGCTTCTGCAGGAGCCGTACGCTTTCGTCCCGCCAGGCCACGGTCTCGCGCAGGATGCGCAACTCGTCGTCGGTGGCACGCAGCGCGAAATAGGTCTGCGCCACGTCCGCCTGCAGCGCGAGCGTCACCGAGCGGAAGGTCGCGACGTTCGACTCGTAGTCGCTGCGCGTCGCGTTGACGGTATCGGACACGCGCCCGAAGAGATCCACCTCGTAGCTCACCGTCGAGCAGCGCGCGCCACGCGGTGTACGGATCGACGTCGGTGCCGGGAGGCAGGCCGAGCGAGACCCCCGTGGGCTGGACGCGCGACGGCCCGAAGCCGGCGTTTACCTGCGGAATGCGGTCCGCCTTCGCAACGCCGACGAGCGAGCGCGCCTGCACCACGCGCGCGGCAGCCGCCTGCAGACTTCTGATTCGCCGCGGTCGCGTCATCCTCGAGCCGGTCGAGCACGGGATCGTTGAACACTTTCCACCACTGCCCGCGGGGCAGCTCTTCGGACGGCTGCGCGGGCTTCCAGGCGCCCTGCTCTGCCGGCGGCAGCTCCTTGAAGCGGGCCGGCACCTCGACCTCCGGCTGCTTGAGCTCGGGCGCGAGCGAACAGCCGGCGAGCACCAGCAGAATAGGCACGGCTCGCACCGATCGGTTCATCGCACGCCTCCAGCATCGGGTGCCGCCGCCTTCGGCGTCCTGCCGCGCACGTGGCCCTTGCGGCGGCGGTGCAGCAGCACGTAGAACACCGGCGTGAGGAAGAGCCCGAAGAACGTCACGCCGAGCATCCCGTAGAAAACGGCAACACCCATCGCGTGGCGCATCTCCGAGCCGGCGCCGGTCGAAAACACGAGCGGGAGCACGCCCATGATGAAGGCGAACGAGGTCATCAGGATCGGACGCAACCGCATGCGGCAGGCTTCGAGCGCGGCGCGCACCGGATCGTGGCCGGATTCGTTCATCTCGAGTTCGCGCGCGAACTCCACGATCAGGATCGCGTTCTTGCATGCGAGCCCCATCAGCACGAAGAGCGCGATCTGGGTGAAGATGTTGTTGTCGCCCCCGGTCAGGATCACGCCCGCGATCGCGAAGAGCAGGCACATCGGCACGATCAGGATGATCGCGAGCGGCAGCTTGAGGCTTTCGTACTGCGCGGAAAGCACCAGGAACACGAGCAGCACGCAGAGGGGGAAGACGAGGATCGCGGTGTTGCCGGCAAGGATCTCCTGGTAGGTGAGGTCGGTCCACTCGAACGTGATGCCGCGCGGCAGGGTTTCCCTGGCGATGCGCTCGATCGCATCCTGCGCCTGGCCGGAGCTGAAGCCCGGCGCGGCTCCGCCGTTCAGGTCGGCCGAAGGAAACGCGTTGTAGCGGATCGCGCGGTCCGGACCGAAGCTCGGGTCGACACGCAGCACCGACCCGAGCGGCACGAGCTCACCCTTGGCGTTACGCGTCTTCAACTGCGCGATGTCCTCGGCGCGCGACCGAAACGGCGCATCCGCCTGCACGACCACCCGGTAGGTGCGGCCGAAGCGGTTGAAGTCGTTCACGTAGAGCGACCCCAGGTTGATCTGCATGGTGTCGAACACGTCGGTGAGCGCGACGCCCATGCGCTTCGCCTTGGCGCGGTCGACGTCCGCGAAGAGCTGCGGGACGTTGATCTGAAAGCTGGAGAAGACGCCTGCGAGCTCCGGCGTCTGCCACGCCTTCATCTGCATCGCCTTCATGGCGTCGTAGAGCGCCTGGTCGCCCAGCCCGGCGCGATCCTCGACCTGCAGCTTGAAGCCCCCGATCGTGCCCGAGGCCGTTGACGGGCGGCGGCGGGAACACGGCGATGAAGGCGTCCTCGATACTCGCCCAGACGCTGGTTGATCTCCCCGGCGATGGCGCCGCCCGAAAGCTGCGGTGACTTGCGCTTCTCGAACTCGTCGAGGCCGAAGAACACGATGCCCGCATTCGGCGCGTTGGTGAAGCCCGCGATCGAGAGTCCCGGGAAGCCGACCGCGTCCTTCACGCCCGGCGTCTTCATGGCGATCTCGGACATGCGGCGGATCACGTCCTCGGTGCGATCGAGCGAGGCGCCGTCCGGGAGCTGCGCGAAGCCGACCAGATACTGCTTGTCCTGGCTCGGTACGAACCCTTGCGGCACCTTCTGGAACGCGAACCACGTGAGCCCGATCAGCACGAGGTAGACGATCAACGCGATCGTCTTGTGGTCGAGCACGCGTGCGACTGCCCCCTCGTACTTCCGTGCGCCCGCCTTGAAGGAGCGGTCGAACCACCGGAAGAAACGGACCGAGCAGCGCGGTCCATCGCGCGCGTGAGCCAGTCCTTCGGCGCATCGTGCGGCTTGAGCAGCAGCGCGGCGAGCGCCGGCGACAGCGTGAGCGAGTTGAACGCCGAGATCACGGTCGAGATCGCGATGGTGAGCGCGAACTGCCGGTAGAACTGGCCGGTCAGGCCCGACACGAAGGCGATCGGCACGAACACCGCGCACAGCGTCAGCGCGATGGCGATGATGGGGCCGCTCACCTCGCGCATCGCGCGGTAGGTCGCGGTCTTGGCGTCGTGGCCGAGCTCGATGTTGCGTTCGACGTTCTCCACCACCACGATCGCGTCGTCGACCACGATGCCGATGGCGAGCACGAGACCGAAGAGCGTCAGCGTGTTGATCGAAAAGCCGAAGAGCAGCATGAACGCGAAGGTGCCGACGATCGAGACCGGCACCGCCACCAGCGGAATGATCGACGCGCGCCACGTCTGCAGGAACACGATCACGACGATGCACGACGAGCAGGATCGCTTCGAGCAGCGTCTCGATCACCGCCTGGATCGACTTCTGCACGAAGCGCGTCGGATCGT
This sequence comes from uncultured beta proteobacterium, assembly GCA_963734295.1. Classification (GTDB taxonomy): domain Bacteria; phylum Pseudomonadota; class Gammaproteobacteria; order Burkholderiales; family JAEUMW01; genus JAEUMW01. Next base: position 788,064 of record CAVTGS010000012.1, read on the forward strand.
AGACGATGTCGAAGGCGACCCCCGCCGGAAAGTCGCGGCTTCATCTCCGCCATCGCCGCGCGGACGTTGTTGGAGAGCTGGATCGCGTTCGACCCCGGCGCCTGGAAGATCGCGATCGCCACCGCCGGCTTGTTGTTCAAGCAGGGAGCGCAGGGCGTACTCGCCGGCGCCGAGCTCGATGCGCGCGACGTCCTTGAGCCGCAGCACGCCGCCTTCCGGCGAGGTCGCGACGATCACGTCGCCGAATTCCTCCTCGGTCACGAGCCGTCCCTGCGTGTTCACCGAGAGCTGGAAGTCCGTGTTCTTCGCCGCGGGCGGCGCGCCGACGACCCCGGCCGCCACCTGCTTGTTCTGCTCGCGCAGCGCCGCGCACCACGTCGGTCGCGGTGAGGTTGCGGCTCGCGAGCTTCTGCGGGTCGAGCCACACGCGCATTGCGTAGTCGCCGGCGCCGAACACGAGCACCTGCCCCATGCCCGGGAATGCGCAGCAGGTTGTCCTTGATGTTGAGGACCGCGTAGTTGCGCAGGTAGAGCTCGTCGTAGCGCTCGTCGGGCGACAGGATGTGCACCACCATCGCGAAGTCGGGCGAGCTCTTCTGCGTGACGACGCCGATCTGCCGCACTTCTTCCGGCAGTCGCGGCAGCGCGCGCTGCACGCGGTTCTGCACCTGCGTCTCGGCCTGGTCGATGTCGGTGCCGATCTTGAACGTCACGGTGAGCTGCAGCACGCCGTCGGTGGTCGCCTGCGACTCCATGTAGAGCATGTTCTCGACGCCGTTGATCTGCTCCTCGAGCGGTGCGGCGACGGTCTCGGCGATGACCTTGGGGTTCGCGCCGGGGTAGACCGCGCGCACCACCACCGACGGCGGCACGACGTCGGGATACTCGCTCACCGGCAGGTTGAAGATCGAGATCAGACCGGCCAGAAAGATCAGAACCGACAGCACGCCCGCGAAGATCGGGCGATCGATAAAGAAGCGCGAGATGTTCATCGGGCTACCCGGCTGCGGCCGCAGGAGGCGAACCGGGACGGCCGTTGCTCGCAGGCGCTTCCATCGGCACCTTCTCGGGCGTCACGGGCGCACCGGGCCGCGCGCGCTGCAGGCCGTTCACGACGATGAGCTCGCCCGGCTTGAGCCCGGACTCGATCACGCGCAGCCCGTCGACCAGGCGGCCGATCTTCACTTCCCGGAACTGCGCCTTGTTCTCGCCGTTCACGACCAGCACGAACCGCTTGCTCTGATCGGTGCCGATGGCCCGGTCTGCGACCAGCACCGCGACCCGCGGCTGCGCCGCGTTGCCGAGCTTGACGCGCGCGAAGAGCCCGGGCGTGAATCGCCCGGCCTTGTTGTCGAGCACCGCGCGCATGCGCACCGTTCCGGTCTGCGGATCGACCCGGTTGTCGACGAATTCGAGGCGCCCGACGTGCGGGAACCCAGGTTCATCGGCGAGCCCGACGGCGATCGGCAGCGCGCCGCCGCGCGCGTTGGCGATGTACTTGAGGAACGCACCCTCGTCCACCTCGAACGACACGTAGATCGGGTTGGACGACACCACCGTGGTGAGCAGCGGCGAGTTCGGCACCTCGCCCTGGATCAGGTTGCCCGGCGTGATCTCGGCCTTGCCGACGCGCCCGGAGACCGGCGCCGTGACGCGCGTGTAAGAAAGGTTGAGCCGCGCGGTATCGAGCGCTGCCTGGTTCGCGCGCAGTTGCGCTTCGAGGCTGCGCACCGACGCGGCAGCTTCGTCGTATTCGCGCTTCGAGGTCGCGCGTTCGGCGAGCAGCGCTTCGTTCCGCGCGAGGACCGTGCGCGCCAGGTCGAGCTGGGCGCGGGTGTTGCCGAGCGTTGCCTGCGCCTGGGCCACCGCCGCCTCGAACGGACGCGGATCGATCAGGAACAGGAGGTCGCCCTTCTTCACCTCCGCGCCGGACTTGAAGTGCACCGACTGGATGTAGCCGGTGACGCGTGCGCGCACCTCGACCTGGTCGATCGCCTCGATGCGCCCCGGAAACTCGTCGGTCTCGACGATCTGCTTCTCGACGGCCGCGGCCACGCTCACGGGCGGCGGCCCTGGCGGCGGCCCGGGGGGCGGGCCGGATGGTTTGTTGCACGCGGCGAGCGCAAGCACCACGACGATGGCGATCGCATGGAGCACTCGCCGTGGGTAGGCAGCATGGGAAGTCTGGATGCACATGACGTGATGGGGATCGATCATGGATGCGGGACGCTTCCTGGACTCGCGAGCCGCGGGCGCAGAAAACCGTCGATCACGGTCCACGTCTCGTCGGTCCAGCAGTGTGAAACGGTTTCGATATTCGGCATGCGCGAGACCTGGGTCGTGACGCCCGCCGCGATGAGCTTCGCGCCGTAGTGTTCGGCCTCGTCGCGCAGGGGATCGCCATCGCACGTGACGATCAGCGCCGGTGCGAGGCCGGCGAGCCGCGTCGACGACACCGGGGCGGCGTAGGGGTGAACCCGGTCCGCGGCATTGGGCAAATACGTGCGGTAACAAGCGCCGCAGACGCCCGGCGTGTGCGTTGTGCCCGCCACGAATCGTTGCATGGAGGGCGAACTCAGGCTCGGGTCGAGCATGGGCCCGACGAGCACCTGAGCCGCCAGCGCCGGAGCGCCGCGGTCGCGCGCCATCATTGCCGTGGCAGCAGCGAGGTTGCCGCCGGCCTCCTCGCCTGCCACGACGATGCGCTGCACATCCCACCCGCGTGCGCGCGCTTCCGCGCTCGCCCACGAAAGGGCAGCATACGCATCCTCGGCGGCAGCGGGAAACGGGCGCTCCGTGGCGAGCGTGTACTCGGGAGTGGCGACGAGGAGCACCGAGGCGCGCCGCCATCGCTGCCGCGGTCGATGCGATCGCGTCGAGCCCCCCACGCACGAAGCCGCCGCCATGGAACAGGATCACCAGAGCGCCCGGGCAGCGAATGCCGTTGGGCGTGTGGAGGCGAAGGCGAAGCTCGCGGCCCTGACTGCGGAACGAGTGCTCGGCAACGCTGACCGGGGTGCCGGGCGGGCCTGCGGGCGGCCGCCTCCGAGCTTGCATCATGGCGTCAGCGCCGCTGCCGGCTTACGTGCGGACCGTGCGCGGCGCCGTGCAGCCCTCGCGGGGCGAGGTGTCGACAGTGCCGAGCTGACGGCCGGCGGGAGCCCCCGCACGATCCGGTGCCGGCTGGCTCGTTTCGCAGCGCGGACCATCGGCCGCGTCGGCAGCCTCGACACCGAAAGCGACTGCGCTGGTAGCAAGGAAGGCAGCGATGATGGCGCGATTCAGCATGATCGTCTCCCGAAAGAAGGTCTAAGTGCCGAAGAGTATTCGTTCGTCTTTTCGTGATAAACCCTACGCTACGGAATTTACCATTCGTATTTCTGAACAATTAGAATCCCAGCTGATATCACAGAAAGGGTGTTCGGGGATGGACCGACTACAGGCGATGCAGGTCTTCGTGCAGGTCGTGGACACGGGCAGTTTCACGCGCGCGGCCGAGGTGCTGCGGCTGCCGAAGGCATCGGTGACGACCCTCGTGCAGGGGCTCGAAGCCCATCTCCGGGTCAAGCTCCTCAACCGCACTACCCGCCGCGTGAGCGTGACCGCCGACGGCGCTGCCTATTACGAACGTTGTGTCCGCATCCTCGCCGAGGTGGAGGAAACCGAGAGCGCACTCTCGCGCACGCGCACAGCCCCACATGGCCGCCTGCGGGTGGACGTGCCGTCGTCGTTCGGACGACGGCTCCTGGTACCGTCGCTGCCGGAGTTCTTCGAGCGCTATCCGGAGATCCGGCTCGAGGTCGGCTGCACCGACCGGCCGGTCGATCTACTGGAGGAAGGCGTGGACTGCGTCGTGCGCGGCGGCGAGCAGGCGGACTCGAGCCTCGTCGCGCGGCGCGTGGCGACATATCCCTTCGTCACCTGTGCCACACCTGCGTACCTCGCGCAGTTCGGGGTGCCGTCTCATCCCCGCGATCTCGAGCGACACCGCTGCATTCGCTACTTCATGCCGAAAACAGGCCGCATCGTCGAGTGGGCTTCGGCCGCGCGGGCGAGCAGGTCACCCCATCGGTCGAGGCATTCGTCGCTCTGAACGACGGCGAAGCATACGCGGCCGCAGGGCTGGGGGGCTTGGGCGTGGTGCACGCGCCGAGCTTCCTGGTCGCGGACGCGCTCGCGGACGGCCGGCTCACGCCGCTGCTCGAGGACTGGGAGACCGACCCGCTGCCCATCTACGTGATGTACCCGCAGAACCGGCACCTGTCGGCGAAGGTGCGCGCGTTCGTGGACTGGGTGGCGGAGCTCTTCGCGCGGTGATCTGAACTCACCGCGTGTATGGGGCTTCCCGAGCCCGGCGTGAGGCCGCGACCGGGAGTCCGATGCGCTAAAGTACCATCATTGAGCACATGCGAAGAGGGTGCTGCGTCTATGGATCTCGCTCTGCTGTTTGCTCTCGTACTCCTCAACGGCTTTCTCGCGATGTCCGAGATCGCCCTGGTCTCGTCACGCAAACCGCGCCTGCAGCAGCTCGCGCAGAGCGGAGATCGGCGCGCCCAAGCGGCCATCGAGCTGGGTGAGCACCCGACTCGCTTCCTGTCCACCTTGCAGATCGGCATCACCGCAATCGGCGTGCTCAATGGCATCATCGGCGAAGCCACCTTCGCCAAGCCCTTTTCAATCTGGCTTCAGGAACTGGGGCTACCTGATCGCGCGAGCGAGACCGGCGCCACGGGCCTCGTCGTGCTCGTCATCACTTACGTCACCATCGTTCTCGGGGAGCTGGTGCCGAAGCGGCTCGGCCAGATCAGACCCGAGGCGATCGCGCGGCTCGTCGCCCGGCCGATCCTCTTGCTGGCGGCGCTCACCAAGCCTTTCGTGCGGCTGCTGGCGGGTTCTACCGAGCTCGTCCTGCGGCTGCTGGGCGTGCGACCCACCGCCCAGACGGTAACCGAAGACGAGATCCATGCCATCCTCGCGGAGGGCTCCGAGGCCGGCGTCATCGACGCGCAAGAAGGCACCATGTTGCGCAACGTGTTTCGACTCGACGAGCGCCAGGTGGCATCCCTCATGACGCCTCGTTCGGAGATCGTATATCTGGACGTCGACGCGCCGATCGAGGAGTCGTTGCGCCTGATCCGCGAGTCGGAGCACTCACGATTCCCGGTATGCCGGGAAGATCTGACGGAGATTCTCGGCGTCGCGACCGCGAAGGGCCTGCTTGCGCAGAGCATGCGTGGCGACAAATTCGACCTCAACGCCGACTTGCTGCCCGCCGCCTATGTGCCCGAGACGCTCAACGGCATGGAGTTGCTCGAAAACTTCCGCTCGTCCAACGTGCAGTTCTTGCTGGTCGTCGACGAGTACGGAGACGTACAAGGTCTCGTCACCCTGCAGGACGTGTTCGAGGCCATCATCGGCGAGTTCGAACCCTCGAGCCCCGAGGAGGCGTGGGCGATTCAACGGGAGGACGGCTCCTGGCTGCTGGACGGCTTCATCCCCATTCCCGAGCTCAAGGACCGCCTGCGCCTGCGGGCAGTTCCCGAGGAGGACAAGGGCAAATACCACACACTGAGCGGGATGGTCATGCTGCTCGCGGGCAGGGTGCCGAGAACCGGCGACAAGGTAGAGTGGGAGGGCTGGTCGTTCGAGGTCGTCGACATGGATGGCACGCGCATCGACAAGGTGCTCGCAGCCCGAAGCGTCGTTCCTGCCGACGAACTGCTGGAACGTGTCCCCACGGAAGACCACGGGCCGGCGCCGTGAGCGCATCCCCGTACCGCCCGACCGAGGCTACCGGTTCGGCGTCAGCACGACCTCCATCTGATAGAACTTGAAAACGCTGTCGTCGCCCGCGATTGGTTGGTAGCGATCCAACACCTCGGTAATGAACGCCAGCCCACTCTGGCTGTGGTAGAAACCGCGTCCATTCGGCGAAGGTGACGTGGCAGAAGTCAAAGAAGGCCTGCCGGCTGCCGAAGTCCCACGCCTTGTCTTCCACCTCGATGCGCACGACCTTCAGCCCGTTCTGCTCTGCCAAGGCGCGATAGGCTTCCGGCGTCGGATGAACGTAGGGTCGTTGCCGAGCCGCGAAATAGCGGGCCCACTGCGGTGACGCGCACACGTCTTCGATCACGTCTTCCAGGCACTTCCGCGGCCCGTCCGGCACGAACCGCAACAACGCGTCGCCGTCCGCCTTCAACGCGGCACGGATGGAATTGAGCACGGCTGCCTGCTCGGGCACCCAATGGACCGCATTGAAGGAAACGAGGCGATCGAACTCGTGACGATACGGCAAGGTGCGAGCATCGCCGAGCTCGAAGCGCAGATTCGGGTGAACCGACGGGCCGTAGTGCTCCCGCGCGAAGGCGATCATGTTATGCGACGGATCGACGCCGAGCACGGAGCCCTCGGGAATCCGGTCGGCGATCGCCGCCGTGATCTTGCCGTTGCCGCAGCCGATGTCGAGCACGCGGTCGTGCGCCCCCAACTTCACGCGAGCGAGTTGCTCGCTCGCCATCGCTTCCTGAAGGCTGGAAACAGCCTGATAGCCGCTGGCATTCCACTCTGACAAGGTCGTTCCCGTTCAGTTAGCGGCGACGCGACGGCTGCCGATCACACACGGCGTCTCCGCTAGGGGTCGGCCGTGCTGGCGCAGCGAGCTGCGAGATCGGAACGCCGTTAACCTGCGCGCGGCGCCTTTGCGGCGCGTCCGCTTGAGCGCCGGGCTGGGCCAATGCCCGACGCTTGAACCGTTGCAGAGAGCTAGTGTCCTGAGTCAGAGGTTCGTTGAATAATGCAGCGACCCGGACCAAGCCGACACGACGCAAGAATGCCGAGCGCGGCGCCAGGCGAGAGGCCGCGCGCAGCATGGTTGGGAACCAAGCGAGCACGGCGACAAAGCATGGCGGTGATGATCGGCATTCTTGCTCAGCGAATTTCTGACTCAGGACACTAGGCATCCTTTATTTCCTTCAAACGTCGTCGAGCGAGTTCCAACTCGTTCCGGAGTGGCCGCAACGGCCGCGGCCCCCGCGTTCATTCCGGTTCAGCCGGGCACGCGCAAAATATCCTGCATGAGGTCCGGCGAGTCGTTTCGCGCGTCGTTCACTCTCGTGCTCACGGGGTGACCGGTGAAATCTTCGCGCGCGCTCGCGACGAGCCTCTCCACGTCCTCAACGCTCTGATCCGGAGCGAGCCACGCCGCGAAGCACTCAGGTGCGAGCACGACCGGCATCCGGTCATGAATGTGAGCGATGGCCGGCGCAGCGGCCTTGGACAGCAGCGCACAGGAGACGACCCACTGACCGTCGGGCGCTCGCCAATGCGCCAGCAATCCCGCGAACGCGATGACGGGAGACTGATCGCAGTGGATGTAGTAGGGCTGCTTGGGCGCTCGGCCCTTGCGCGTGGGGGTGAGGTCGCCGCGCTCCTGCCACTCGTACCAGCCCTGTGCCGGCATCAGGCAGCGCATATGTCGATAGCTGTCCCGCCACATCGGCTTGACTGCGGCCTCTTCGCTGCGCGCGTTGAAGGTGAGCGATGGCGGCGTTGCCTTGCTCCACCAGTGCGGAATGAGCCCCCAGCGCGCCGCGGAGAGCTCGTAGGCGCCGTCCCCCGCCCGACGGACGAAGGGAACGACGGTGGTGGGCGGGACATTGAAGCTCTGCCGGAACGGATTCCAGTTCCGGCGATCCAGCGTCCAGAACCGCTCTAGCGCCGCTTCGTCGGGGGTGACGTAGCGACCGCACATCAGGGGGATCCGAGTGCGCGGACGACGCGGCACGGATTGCCCGCCGCGAAGACATCCTCCGGAACGTCGCGCGTGACGACGCTGCCCGCACCGATTACCGACCGCGCACCGATGCGCACGCCCGGGCAGACGATTGCGCCGCCGCCAATCCACGCGTCGTCGCCGATCTCCACCGGCTCGCCCAACTCGAGGCCGGTCCGGCGATCGACCGCACGCAGCGGGTGCGTCGCCGCGTAGATCTGCACCGCTGGCCCGAAGAGCACGCGCGACCCGATCCGCACCGGCGCGACATCGAGGACCACGCAGTTGAAGTTGAAGAACACCTTGTCGCCTAGCGTGATGTTGTGCCCGTAATCGCAGAAGAACGGCGGCTCGATCCACACGTCCTCGCCGGCCGCAGGAATGAGTTCCCGGATGAGGCGCGCACGCTCTCCGCGCTCGTCGTCGCGGGTGTCGTTGAACGCCTGGAAGAGGAGCCTCTCGCGACGCCGGTCGGCGCAGAGCTCTCGGTCGAGCGGGTCGTAGAGCTCACCCGCGACCATTTTTTCCCGTTCGCTTCTCATCCGGCTAGGTTACTTGCGAACCGCACACGCGGGGTTCGCCGCGAGCGTGTGTTGCGAAAAAAAGTCCCACATCATCCGGCTCGCATCGGGCCCCCGCGGATCGTTGTACGGATATTTCACCCGGTCGCCGGGCTGCGCACGCCCGTCGTCGCCGCCACTCCAGGCATGTCCGAGCCCCGTCACCAGCACCTCGTGCAGCAGCGGCTTCCCGTCGCGCGAGAACGTCGACGCCTCGTAGGCATAGCGCCCATCGGGTTCAGCGGCCACCGCTTTCTTCACGAGCTGTGTCGCGGCAACGCTGTCGTTGTCCTGCCCGTCGTCGCAGAGGTCGTCCACCTGCGCAAACTGCTTGATTACGTCCGCGGACGCCTTCGGCAGCACTTTGTCATCGAGCGTGCCGTGGATCACCAGCATGGGTAGCGCTCGCCGCCCGCTGCCCCGGCAGTCGAAAGCAGAACTGCCGGTTTTTTCCGCGTCGTATGGATACGCTCGCTCCATCACCCGCAGACCGGCGATCGGATTGTCTGCAACTCCGTACGGAAAGCCGGAGTGCACGGCGGCCGCCGCGAAGACATCGGCGTAGCAACTCGCAAGGATCGCGGCGAACGCACCGCCCGCGGAGATTCCCGCCACGTAGATGCGATCGCTATCGACGCCGTAACGCCTCGCGACGTCGTCCACCATCGCCATCACGATCGCCGCCTCGCCGCCTCGCGCCTGCGTGCGCGGGTCGAACCAGTTCCAGCACGAATAGCCGTTGGCGAGCACGCTCTGGCGCGGGTAGAGCACGAGGAAGCCGTATTCGTCGGCGAGCCGGTTCATGCGCGTGCCGGCGGCGAAGCTCTCCGGATCCTGCTTGCAGCCGTGGAGCATGACGACGAGCGGCATGGGCTTTCCCTTCACGTAGCCGCGCGGAACATAGAGCCGGTAGTCGCGGCTCTTCGGCACCACCCAGTTGTAGGTGAGTCCGCCGTCCGGGCTGGCGATGGAGACGTTCGGCAGGAACTCGCCCTGCTCGCCGGCAGCACGCGCGAGAGTGGTGACGAGGAGACACGTGAAAAGAAGGATTCGCATCGGGCGTGGCTTCGACTGAAATTAGCGGCTCGTGACGAAGAAGGCGACCACACCCGCGACCAGCAGCGCAACGCCTGCCCACACCACTTCCATCCGTGCGCGCACGACGTTGCGCCGCACCTGCAGGCCGATGCCGGCGAGCGGCAGCTCGGGCGGCGCGACCTCCTCGAGCACGAACGTGTACGCGCCCGCGGCCGGCACGTCGATGGTCGCCACGAGCTCGGACCAGCGCTGATCCGGTCCCGGATTGGCGCCGCGGCGAATCGACACCTGTTTCTCCAGTACGGGGCTCCCGTCGGCCAGCAGCAGCGCCTGATAAACGTTGCCGCGGACGGGTTCGACGCGCACGTCGCCCACCACCTCGAACACGAGCACGAGCCCCACGGTATTCATCGCCGGATCGAGTGCGAGCTCCACCGGCTTGAATGCATTCGCATTCGAGAAGCGCATAACGTCCCCATTCGGCATCGTCCAGCGCGCCCCCTTCTCTGCCAGGCGGTGCTCCGATACCAGACGACCGCTGAAGAATGCAGTCCACGCATAGTAGCCCGGCCCCAGCACGAGCCCCACCACGATCAGCAGGAGAGAAAAGCGCGTCACGAATGCAAGGCTTCGGGTAGCCACATGAGGCGGGTCAGTACAGGCGTATCGGCGTCACTTCGACCTGCGTGTCGATCCAGCGTCGGACGATCGCGTCGACCACGCCCGTTCGCTTCATCTCCAGCACCGCCGCGTCGAGCTGCGCTTTCAGCTTCGGGTCGTCCTTGCGCACCGCCCACGCGAGGAACTCCTCGGTGAGCGGCGTGTAAAGCCCCACCAATCCGGCGCCAGCGGCGTTGTTCGGCATGCCGAAGCGCCAGATCGACGGCGCATCGTGGACGAAGTAATCGACCTTGCCGGAGGAGAGCGCGTTTACCGCCGAGTCGCTATCGGCAAAGACGACCACGTCCGCCTGCGTGAGCGTCGTGCGCACGTACTGCTCGCCGGTGGTCCCGCCGACGACGGCGATGCGCCGTCCCGGCTCGCGCAGGTTCGCGGGCCGCGCCAGGTGCGGTACGTCCTGCTCGCGGATGAGCACCATCTGCCCGGTGCGCAGATAGGGCTCGACGAAGGCGACCTGCTTCGCCCGCGCCTCGGTCACCGACATGCCCGACATGATCACGTCGATCTGACCCGCCTTGAGCGCCGGAATCAGCTCCGCCCAGGCAAGCTGCTTGAGTGTCACGGTGAGCCCGGTCTCGCGCACCACTTCGCGCGCGAGGTCGACCTCGATGCCGACGAGCTTCCCATCTTCGCGGAACGAGAGCGGCGGATAGTTCGCGGCCACCCCGACCCGGATCGCTCTCGGCGCCGGGGTGTCGTCCTTGGACGCAGGCGCTTCGGACTTGGCCGCACCCATCGTTCTCCAGGGCAGCCCGCTGCAGCCTGCGAGGAGGAGCATCGCGCCGAGGAGGAGAAGAGGGGGAAGCACCGCGCGCCTCAACGAACACCTCCAGTAAAACGACGGGTGAGGGAAACGCCCGATTGTGCCAGATGGCCCGAGCCGCGGCGAAATCGCAAAAGCATCCCCCTACGGGCGCCCGAGCAGAAAATAGAATGAGCTGAACCCGCTCGTCGAATGTCCGTAGGCGAGGTAGACGGGACCAATGATCGTGTCGGCACCCCAGAAGACGCTGAACCCGCCCAGGTACTGATTCGTGAGCAGCGGATCGTTGGGGCCGTTCATGCGCCCCACCTCGGTCGACGCGCCCAGATAGAGCCCAGTGCCGAGCTGCGGTGGCAGGCGATCGTACTTGTAGTAGTACGCGAGCCGTCCGAGGACGTACTGCGTCCCCGTGAGCTGACCGATCTGCAGGCCCGACAGGCGCTGAAAGCCGCCCAGCGTGTACGGGTCGTATACCGGAAGGTCTCCGCTCAGCGTCCCGCCAGCCGACAGCCCCAGGCTCAAGGTATGGCGATCGAGGCTCTTCGCGACCAGCAGGGAGGCGTCGGCCTTCGTGTACTGATCCTCGGATCCCATGCCGTACTGGGTCGAGAACACACGCGCCAGCCCCAGGTAGCCGTCTCTCGGAAAATCGGTGTCGTCGAGCTGATCCACGAGCACGCGACCGGTGACGCCCGCCTGGAACAGATCGAACCGGCGGCAGGTCGATCACGCCGAAATCCGGGCTCGCCTCGCAGCCATCCCGCGAACGGGCCGAGACGCATGTCGAACAGACGGTCCTGATAGCCGACGTCGAGGTGCCGCGCGCATACTTGACACCGTAATTGCCCGCGAAGCTGATTGTTGAAGAAGAACTGCACCGGCTGCGACTGCAGCTCGATGCGCGGCGCGACGTAACCCGACGTACTTGAGGTCGAGCGGCTGATAGAACTCGGTCACGAAGCGGTTGGTGAAGCCCACCTGCGACGTCGGTGCGCCATTCCGCGCCGAGGCTGTTGAGCCATGTCCGGCGATAGCTGCCGAGCAGATTGAACCGCTGCCCGTCCTGGAAGTCGGTGTAGAGCCCGAGCCCGAACTTGATGTAGTTGGGTCCCCAGGACTTCTCGGACGCGTTGATGAGGACCGCGCGCTTGCCGTCCTCGTCGACCAGGCTGTAGTCGACCTGATCGAAGTCACCACGCCCGAACAGGCGCTTCAGGTCGCTGTCGAGCGCCTCGCTCGTGAAGGCGTCGCCGGGCTGGGTGCTGAGCTCGCTCTTGATGACTTCCGGATTGACCCGCTTGGTGTCGGTCGCGACCCGAATCTCCGCGATCGGGACCGGCGCCGTCGCGCCGGCTCTCCCGCGCTGCCAGCCACGCCGCGTAGTCCGGCTCCGGCAGCTGCAGGCGCGAGAAGCCGATCCGATCCGTCCGCGCGCCTTCGCTCCCGTTCTTGATCGCCTCTGCGAAACGCGCGAAGTCCGCGGAGCTGATCCCGGTGAGATCGGGTGTAGATCAGCACGTCGGTTTCCTTGAGCGAGCTGAGCGACTGGGACACGTTGAGCTCGGTCATCAGATTGACCGACTGCAGCGCAACCGCGAACACGGATTTCAACTGGTCGCGCTTGCCGAGCGGGGTGCCGAGATTGACCGCGATCACCACGTCGGCGCAGGTGGCACGCGCGACATCGACGGGCAGGTTGCGCACGAGACCGCCGTCGACGTAGAGCTGACCGTCGATCTGCACCGGTGCGAACGCGCCCGGCACCGACATGCTCGCGCGCATCACGCGCGCGAGATCTCCCGTCTCGAACACCCTCATCGCACCCGTCTCGAGGTTGGTCGCCACCGCGCGATACGGGACCGGCAGCTCGTCGAAGTTCGCGATCGCGACACCGCCCGAAATCGTGATCAGGTCGCGCAGGAAGAGCTCGAACTTGTAGCCCGACGTCGTGCCGGCGGCAAGCTGCACCTCACCGTCGCGATAGCCGAGCTCGATGTCCCAGAGCGAGGTGAAATCGTCCTTACGCCGCCTGATCGGGCGCTCGAGGCGTCCCGGATCGTCGATCAAGGAGGTCGTCCCATTCGAGCTTCGCCACGCGCTTCTCCATCTCGTCCGGCGCGATCCCGGCGGCATAGGCGCCGCCCACCACCGCGCCCATGCTGGTGCCGGCGATGCAGTCGACCGGCACGCGCAGTTCCTCCAGAACCTTCAGGACGCCGATGTGGGCGAAGCCCCGGGCCCCGCCGCCCGAGAGCACGAGACCGATGCGGGGCCGACCTGCGCCTGCCACGGCCTTCGCGCTCTCCGCCAACCCGTCCGCGGCCAGCGCGGCGGCGCACGCCAAAGCCATGGCACACCACAGCGTCACGCCGATCAGAGGGCGCGGTCGGAAGGCGACAGTCGTCATGGCAGCAGCGTTGTCGGGAGCTCCGAAGCCCGCATTGTAGCGGCACGCGCGATAACCAGCGTTGCACCGGGCCGCACAGGTATCATTTGCAGCCTCCACACGAACCCGAAAGGAAACCGCACTTGACCGAGCCGCGGGCGATGCGCCTGAGTCTTTTCGACGGCGTCCGGCCCGTCACCCGGTCCGGGGCGCTGCGCGATGCCGTCGCCGGCGTCACCCTCGCTTCGATGAACATCCCGCAGGTGCTGGGCTACACCCGCATCGCGGGCACGCCCGTGGTCACCGGGCTGTACACGGTGCTGCTGCCGGTGATCCTGTTCGCGGTCTTCGGTTCGTCGCGCCATCTGGTGGTCGCCGCCGACTCCGCCACCGCCGCAATCCTCGCGAGCTCGCTCTCCCAGATGGCGCCGCCGCAGAGCGCGAAGTACGTGGCGCTGGTCGGCATGGTGGCGCTCGAGACCGCCGCCCTCCTCCTGGTCGCCCGCATCTTCAAGCTCGGCTTTCTCGCGGACTTCCTGTCGCGCACGGTGCTGATCGGCTTTCTCACGGGCGTCGGCTTTCAGGTCGGAATCGCGATGCTGGGCGACATGTTCGGTGTGGCCGTGCACTCGCCGCGCACGCTGGTGCAACTGTGGGATGTGATCGCAGAGCCTGCCGCGGCTGCATGTACCGACACTCTCGCTGTCCGCCATCGTGGCGGGCGGCATACTCGTCGGCCATCGCCTGGTGCCGCGGCTGCCGATCGCGCTCTTCGTGGTGGTGGGAACAATCGCGGCGAGCGCGGCGTTCGATCTCGCGCGGCACGGCATCGCGGTGATCGGCCCGGTACCGGGAGGGCTGCCGTCGCTCGGCCTCCCCGACGTGAGCTGGCGCGAATCGCTGGCCGTGCTGCCGGTGGCGGCGTCGTGCTTCGTGATGATCATCGCCCAGAGTGCGGCGACCTCACGCGTCTTCGCGGTGCGCCATCGGGAACGGATCGACGAGAATGCCGACATCCTCGGCCTCGCCGCCGCCAATGCGGCCGCCGCGGTGAGCGGGACGTTCGTCGTCAACGGCAGTCCGACGCAGACCGCGATGGCCGACCGCGCGGGTGCCCGAAGCCAGGTCGCGCAGCTCGTGTTCGCGGGCATCGTGCTGCTGGTGCTGCTCTTCCTCACGGGTCCGCTGCAGTACCTGCCGCGCTGCGTGCTGGCGAGCATCGTCTTCACCATCGCGCTCGGGATGATCGACGTGCCGGGGCTGCGCGACATCCTGCGCGAAAGTCCCGGCGAGTTCCGGCTGGCGGTGCTCACCGCGGCCGCAGTGGTCGCGATCGGCGTCGAGCAAGGCATCCTGCTGGCGATCGCGCTCTCGCTGCTCCGGCACGTGCGCCATAGCTACCGCCCCCACACCACCGTGCTCGCGACCGACGCCAACGGGCGCCGCGAGCCGGTGCCCGCGACACCCGGCATCGAGAGCGGTCCCGGTCTCATCGTCTATCGCTTCGGCGCGGACCTCTTCTACGCGAACACCGACCGCTTCACGGACGAGGTGCGCGCGCTGGTGGAGCACGCCCCGACGCCAGTGCGCTGGTTCGTGGTCGACGCCAGTGCCACGACCGACATCGATTACTCGGCTGCCCGCTCGGTGCTGGAGCTGATCGACGATCTCCGTGCGCGGCGGGTCACGCTGGTGTTCGCGCGCGTCACCGCTTACCTGCGCGAGGATCTCGACCGACACGGCATCACGCAAGCCGTCGGCGAGCACCGCGTGTTCACGTCGCTGCACGAAGCGCTGGATGCGCTGAACGTCCCCGAGCCGTGACACCACCCACCGCGTGCACCTCGCACAGCATTCGAATGGTCGTGACTCCGCTCGATTCGCACGCGTTGAATCGCCGTCGCTCAGACGCGTTGGATCGATGCCAGACGCGAACGACGTGCGCGCGTCAGCGGCGCGCAGCGCGGTCAGTCCGGGCTCGCGAAATCGCCGGATCAGAAACACGACTGCACCCAGGTCGCAAACGCGAGCAGCAGGTCGGGCCGGAAATAGCTCGCGAACGCCCAGACGAGCGCTGCGGCGAGCCCGCCTGCGGCCACCAACGACAAGGCGACGCCACGCCGCGACGTGCGCTGCGCAGTCATGCCCGCGCTCCCGCCGGCGCCGCGACCGGTCGCTCGTCGATCGGCAGATTGATGAGCGCCGCGACCACCGCGAGGCCGATGCAGAGGATCCACACGACCCGATACGAGCCCGTTGCGTCGAAGAGATAGCCGCCCAGCCACGCGCCGAGGAAGCTGCCGATCTGGTGGCTGAAGAAGACGAAGCCGGAGAGCATCGAGAGGTACTGCACGCCGAAGACCTGCGCGACGATCCCGTTGGTGAGTGGCACCGTCGAGAGCCACAGCAGGCCCATCGCCGCCGCGAAGACCGCGGCCGACACCGGCGTGACGGGAAGCGCGATGAATATCGCGATGACGATCGCACGGGCGACGTAGAGTCCCGACAGCAGATACTTCTTCGGGTAGCGTCCGCCCAGCACGCCCGCACCATAGGTGCCGAAGATGTTGAAGAGCCCCACGAGGGCGAGCGCCAGCATGCCAATCTGCGCAGGCTGCCCCTGGTCCGCGAGATACGCCGGCAGGTGCGAGGCGATGAACACGACCTGGAATCCGCACACGAAGAAACCCAGCGTGAGCAGCCAGAACCCGCGGTGCCGCGCCGCTTCGCGAATCGCCTCGCCAACTGTCTGGCGGCGACCCGTGCCCACATGGCCGGATTGCCTTTCCACGAGCGCGGAGGAGAGCGGCACCATCAGCGCGCCGAGCGCCGCCATGACGAGCAACGCCGACACCCAGCCCAGGCTGCCGATCAGGGTCTGCCCCACCGGCACCATCATGAACTGCCCGAACGAGCCGGCAGCCCCAGCGATGCCGAGTGCCGTGCTGCGCTTCTCGGCGCTCACCGTCCGCCCGATCACGCCATACACGACGCTGAATGTCGTGCCCGAAAGTCCGAGGCCGATCAGGAGCCCCGCGCTGCCCGCGAGCACGAGCCCCGTCGTCGACGCCGCCATGAGCACGAGGCCAAGCACGTAGAGCACGGCGCCGGCGACGAGCACCCGGCCCGCACCGTAGCGGTCCGCGATGAATCCGGTGAACGGCTGCGTTGCACCCCAGACCAGATTCTGCAGCGCGATGGCGAGCGAGAACACTTCCCGACCCCAGCCGAAGTCGGCGCTCATGGGCTGCAGGAAGAGCCCGAACGCGTGGCGGATGCCCATCGACAGCGTGACGATCAGCCCGCCGCAGAGGATCACCACGCCGGGGGTACGCCAGTCGCGCTCAAGTAGCCGCATCGCACGGTCACCGTGGTCGAGGACACTCATTGTTCGCGCAACGGCGGTGCTGCATCAAGTCTCCGGGCAAGAAAAAGGGGCGGAACAGCCACCGCCCCTTTCCGATGCGGCGACCGCAGCGCCGATCAGGCGGTGCCGTCCGCAGCCGCCCGGGCGCGCTTCGCCGACTCCAGCGCTTCGGCCTCGCCGGGATAGATCTTGGGCGAGAGACCATGTCCGCTCAGCTTCAAGCCCAGCATCATGCGCGTGAAGGCGCTCGTGCTGTAACGGCTGACGCTGCTGTAGAAACGGGTCACCACGTCGCGCACCATGCGCGCATAGTCGTCGGCAAGATCGAGCGGGACGCTGAAGTTGTCGTAGTTCACCACCGTGGACACCTTGCGCCCGAGCGGCGCGAGAATCGATTCCACCTGCTTGCGGATGGCCTCGATGTCGTCCTTCGTCTTCACCTCCATGTTCTCGAAGTTGATGAAGAAGAGGTTTTCCTCGGGGTCGTAGCGGAAGCGAGACTCGAGCGGCATCACGCATCATGTCGTTGCGCAATCCCATGGGCTCGGGTCGGAAGATGCGCGCGTCCATGAGCGGGACGGGCTCGTTCACCACTGGCTTGAAATCCATGAAGGGCAGGATGTCGCGCCCGATGTCGATGCCCGGCGCGATCTCGATGAGCTCGAGCCCCTGCTCGCACAGGCGAAACACGCAGCGCTCGGTGACGTAGAGCACCGGCTGGCCGCGGCTCACCGCAATCTTGCCGCTGAACGTCTTGTGCTCGACCTCGTTAACGAACTTGCGCGCCTTGCCTTCGGCGGTGATGCGCACCTTGCCGTTCTCGATCGCGATCGCAAGACCACCCGCCGTGAACGTGCCGGTGTACACGACCTTCTTGGCATTCTGGCTGATGTTGATGAAGCCGCCGGCACCCGCGAGCTTCGGCCCGAACTTGCTCACGTTGAGATTACCCTCGCGGTCGGCCTGCGCGAGACCGAGGAAGGTGGCGTCGAGCCCGCCGCCGTCGTAGAAGTCGAACTGGCTCGGCTGGTCGATGACGGCCGCGGTGTTGATCGCTGCGCCGAAATCGAGACCACCTGCCGGAATTCCGCCGACCACACCCGGCTCGGCGGTCAGGGTCAGGAGATCGATGATCTTTTCCTCGTTCGCCACGGCTGCGATCCCCTCCGGCATGCCGATGCCGAGATTGACGACGCTGTTGGCGGCGAGCTCGAGCGCGGCGCGACGGGCGATGATCTTGCGCTCGTCGAGCTCCATCGGCGCCAGCGACTCCACGGGCACGCGGATCTCACCGCTGTAGGCAGGGTTGTACGCGGTCGCGAAGGTCTGCCAGTGATGCTCGGGTTTCGCGACCACCACGCAGTCGACCAGGATCCCGGGCACCTTGACGTCGCGCGGATTGAGCGAGTTGCGCTCCGCTATGCGCTCCACCTGCGCGATCACGTAACCGCCGCTGTTCTTCGCTGCCGTCGCGATCGCGAGCATCTCCAGCGTGAGGGCTTCCTTTTCCATGGAGAGGTTGCCGTCCGGGTCCGCCGTGGTGCGCGCGGATGATCCCGACGTTGATCGGAAACGCCTTGTAGAAGAGATAGTCCTTGCCGCCGATCGGCATCAGCTCGACGATATCCTTCGTCGTCCGCTTATTCAATTTGCCGCCGCCGTTGCGCGGATCGACGAAGGTGCCCAGGCCCACATGGGTAAGTGTTCCGGGCTTACCGGCAGCGATGTCCCGGAACAAATGGCTGATCACGCCCTGCGGCAGGTTGTAGCCCTCGATGAGGTCGGCCAACACGAGCTGCTGCAGCTTCGGCACCAACCCCCAGTGGCCGCCGATCACGCGCGCGACGAGTCCCTCGTGGCCGAAGTGATTGAGTCCGCGCTCACGGCCGTCCCCCTGCCCTGCCGCATAGACGAGCGTGAGGTCGCGCGGTCGGCCCTGCGCCTGCTCGCTCGAAGCCTGCTGCGCGAGGAAGTATTCCTCGATTGCCACGGCGATGCCTTCGGGAAAACCGATGCCTACGAACCCGCCAGTCGCGACGGTATCGCCATCCCGAATCAGACGCACCGCCTCTTCCGCGGATACGACCTTGTTGCGCCGCTGCGGCAATTCACCGGACAGGATGGGATGGACCTTCGCCATATCGCTCATTCGCTCTCTCCTACCGTTGTATGCTCGTTCAACCGTGGACCACGAGCACATCGCACGGCGCGTGGCGCACGACCGAGTCGGCCGTGGTGCCGAACAACCATTCCAGTCCCTCGCGCGAGTGACCGCCCACGACGATCAGATCGACTGCCCGATCGCGAGCTAATCGAACGATGGACCCCGCGACCGCGGACGACGCGACCACCTCCGTCGCCACTTCCGACACGCCGGAGTCCCGTGCGAGATCGTCGAGAAACGCATGAGCAGTGCGCTCGAGCCGGTGACCGCCATACTCGACATCTCCGGGCACAGCGCTCGTCGTCGCCGACACGGCACTGCCGGACTCGCTCAGCGCCCCGTCGATCGACATCTGCAACTCACCGCCCGCCTCCCGCTCGTCGACCACGTGCAGGAGGGTAAGTTTCGCGCCGAAGACCCGCGCGAGACCCGTGGCGCGCGGCAGAATCTTTTCATGGTCGGCCGCGAGATCCGCCGCCACGAGGATATGGCTGTATTCGCTCATGGCATTCCTTCCTCAGTAGGTCCAGATCGGCTCGTAATCCTGACGGCGCAGGTCGTCGGAAATTGGCATCACCTTCAACCGGTTGTATTTCGCGACGATGCGCTCGTACGTACCATCGGCCCGGATCTCCTCGAACGCCGTCTGCCACTTCTGCGCCTCGGCATCGGACAGCGATTTCGATCCGGCGAACCAGATTTCGCTCGGCCGCACGATCTCGCCGATGTTGAGCGAGGCGGGGTCGCCCCCCACCTCGCGATAGGCGAAAATCACCATCTGGCGCGGGGCGAGCCAGGCGTCGATGCGCCGCTCGCGCAGCTTGCGCGCGTTGATCCACTCCTCCGGCGCCGGCTCGATGCGGGTGAAGCCTTTCTCGGTCAGCAGCGCCTGGGCACCGCTCAGGAGCAGCACGCCGGTCGGGCGGTGTCTTCACCTTGTCCAGATCCGGAGACATCCACGCCCTGACCACCGACCAGGATTAGGTCGTCGTCGAGGATCTTCACCAGCCAGCGGTACTTGTCCTCGCGCTCCGGGGTGCGCGTGAGCGCGAGAATGCCGACATTCGGTTCGGTCATCGTGATCTTCTGCGCCAGCCGCCAAGGCATGAACTCGATCGAGCCGGTGTGGCCGACGCGCTTCGCCATCGCCTCCACGACGTCGTAGACGAGCCCCTGGCCCGGGCCGGGAAACTCGGAGACCGAAACGGATGGAACCTGAAAGGTATACGGCGGCAGCTCGGCCGCGAGCAGCCGCATCTCCGCGGCCCGCGCCGGCGCGAGCAGAAACACTGCTGCGAGCAGGAAGACGAGGCGTGACATGATCGTTCTTGGCCTCAAAACACGCCGAACATCTCGTAGATCACGAGCACCAGGATGCTCGAGGTGAAGGCCGAGAGCGACCCCACCATGAAGAGATCGTAGTAGGACTCCTTGTGGGTGAGACTGCAGATCGCAAGCAGCGTGATCACCGCGCCGTTGTGCGGCAGGATGTCCATCGCCGCCGACCCGAGCGCCGCCATCCGGTGCATGATCTGCGGGTTGATGCCCGCGGCCTGCGCGGCTTGCGCGTAGTACTCGCCCATCGCGCCGAGCGCGAGGCTCATGCCCCCCGACGCCGACCCGGTCATGCCCGCGAGCACGGTGACTACGACCCACAGCGACACCACCGGATCCGGGCTCACCGCCTTCAGCGCCTCGCGCACCACCGCGAACGCGGCGAGGCTCGCGATCACGGCGCCGTAGGCGACTTCGGAGGCGACGTTCGCCATCGGCAGCAGCGATCCCATCGTGCCCTTGTTCAAGGTGTCGACGACGTTCTTCAGGCGGCTCTTGTTGAGGATGATGACCACCACCACCGCGATCACCATGGCCGCGATGATCGACCAGATGCCGAGCACGGCCGAGAGCGGAACCTTCTTGAACTTGTCCGTCGCCAGGTAGCTCGTGTCGATGGCCGGGAACACGAACGCCGTGAAGACGTAGTTGAGGCCGAGCACGAGCAGAATCGGGATCAGCGCGACGACGAAGCTGGGCGCGTGGCTTTCGTCGACCGCGGTGAGTTCCTCCTTGTGATCGCCGTAGCCCTCGCCCTTCGCCTTGGCGGACGCGGCGCGGCGGTTGAGCCACAGCATGCCGAAGGCGAACATCCAGATCGACGCGATGATGCCCAGGCCCGGCGCGGCGAAGCTGTTGGTGCCGAAGAACGGGATCGGGATCGCGTTCTGGATCGCCGGCGTGCCGGGCAGCGCCGTCATGGTGAAGGTGAACGAACCCAGCCCGATGGCGGCGGGAATGAAGCGCTTCGGGATCTCGGCCTCGCGGAAGAGCGAGACCGCGATCGGATACACCGAGAACGCCACGACGAAGAGCGACACGCCGCCATAGGTGAGCAGCGCGCAGGCGAGTACCACCGCGAGGATCGACCGGTCCTTGCCGACCCAGCCGACGATCTTGTTGGCGATGGTGCGCGCCGACCCGGAGTCGTCCATGAGCTTGCCGAAGATGGCGCCCAGCATGAAGAGCGGGAAGAACTTCGCGAAGTAGGTCCCCAGCGCCGGCATGAAGATCTGCGTGTAGGTGGCGAGGAGCGGTGACTCGCCCCAGCTGAAGAGCAGCGCCACCGCCGCGCAGAAGGGCGCGATCATGATCACGTTCCAGCCGCGATAGGCCAGAAAGATCAAGAGCGCGAGCGAGACGACAATGCCTGTGATGCCGAGCGCCATCGGTAACCCCTCCATCGGGTAGTGCTTTATTTGATTTTTCTGGGCGGGTCGACCGGCACGCTCCGCCTCCTCGCGATCGCCGGCATTGTCGGACGTTCCGGCGATGCAGGCAAGCTTCCGCGAATGCCAAGCGGATGCGGCAGCGCGGCATCACCGCCGTGGCCGTGCCCGGTTCGCGCCGGACGTGGGGTCCAAAAAACGAAAAAGGCAGCGCAGTAGCGCTGCCTTGAATTGAACGGTCGACGGTTATGCCGCCTGGACCGGGATGCTGCCGCGCCTGTCGACGATGTGATTATTGGCGTCCACGTAGACGAGCTTGGGATGGTACTTCTGAAGCTCGAGCTCGGAATAGGAAGCGTACGAGGCGATGATCAGAAGGTCGCCCGGGCTCGCCTTGCGCGCCGCCGCACCGTTCAGCGAGATGGTGCCGGAGCCCCGCTGGGCGCGGATCGCATAGGTCGTGAACCGCTCACCGTTCGCGATGTTGTAAATGTCGATCTGCTCGTACTCGCGAATGTCGGCCGCGTCGAGCAGATTCTCGTCGATGGCACAAGAACCTTCGTAATTGAGCTCGGCGTGGGTTGTCGTCACCCGGTGCAGCTTCGCCTTGAGCATGGTTCGTTGCATGGTGAAACCCTCCGGACGGTGAAGGGGCATCAAGTGTCACGAGTCGAAACGCCGACTCAGATGACTCGCGGGACGCCGATTATAGCGACATCAGGCCGCGACACAAGCTTCCAGGTTGTCGATCAGCCGGGTGGTGCCAAGCCACGCCGCGCCGAGCACGACGATCGCGTCACCGACCCCCGTCGGCGGCAGGAGATCGCTGCATTTGCGCAGCGCAACATACTCCACACGGAACCCTTCGCTGTCAAGAAAATTCCGGGTTTCCGACTCGATTTCCGCGTAGTCCGTGCGGCCGATCTCGACGCCGTGCTTCGCCCGCGCCAGCGCCTGCGCAAGCGTGGCCGCACGGGAGCGATCCGACGGCGACAGGTACTGGTTGCGCGAGCTCATCGCGAGCCCGTCCGCCTCGCGCCGCGTTTCGCCGGCTACGATCCGCACCGGCAGATTCAGCTGCTCGACCATCGCACGGATGATGAAGAGCTGCTGATAATCCTTCTTGCCGAAGACCGCGACGCTGGGTTGCACGGCGTTGAAGAGCTTCAGCACCACCGTGGCCACGCCGCGGAAGTGTCCGGGGCGGAAGGCACCGCACAGATCGTCCGCGATCGGCGGCGGCTCGACGAAGAACTGCTGGGCCGCAGGATAGAGCTCGTGCTCGTCCGGCGCGAAAACGACGTCGACCCCGAGCGACTCGAGCTTCAGGAGGTCGGATTCGAGCGTACGCGGATAGCGGCCGAAATCCTCGGCGGGGCCGAACTGCAGGCGATTCACGAAGATGCTCACCGCGACGCACGGGGCCTCGCCGCGCGCGAGGCGGACCAAGTCGAGGTGTCCCTCGTGCAGATTGCCCATCGTCGGCACGAACGCTACGGCCGGCGCCGAGCCGAGCCGCTCGCGCAGCGCGCGGAGGGTGGTGATCACGTCCATGTCCGCTAGAACGCGTGCTCGGGGCCAGGAAAGGTCTTGGCCTTGACTTCCTTCACGTAGCTCTCCACGGCCGCCTGCAGGCTGCGCGATGGGCGCATGAAGTTCTTGACGAACTTGGCCTTCTTGCCGGGATAGATGTCGAGCATGTCGTGCAGCACCAGCACCTGACCGGAGCAGTCCGCGCCCGCGCCGATCCCGATGGTGGGAACGCGGATGCTCTCGGTGACGTCCTTGGCGAGCTTCGCCGGGATCGCTTCGAGCACGATCATCCCGGCGCCGACCTTTTCCAGGTTGCGCGCCTCGTCCAGGATGCGGGCGGCCTCTTCGTCCGCGCGCCCCTGCACATGGTAGCCGCCGAACTGGTGGACGGACTGGGGCGTGAGGCCGACGTGGCCGCACACCGGGATGCCGCGGCGCGTCAGGTACGCGACGGTTTCGAACATCGGCGCGCCGCCTTCGATTTTCACCATCTGCGCCCCGGCGGCGATGAGCTGCGCCGCGTTGCGGAAGGTGTCCGCGGGACCGGTCTGGAACGTGCCGAAAGGCATGTCGGCCATGACGAGCGCCCGTTTTGCGCCGCGGGCGACGCACGCCGTGTGATAGACCATCTGCTCGAGGGTGACCGGGAGGGTCGTCTCGTGGCCCTGGAGCACCATGCCGAGCGAGTCGCCCACCAGCATCACCTCGACGCCCGCCGCGTCGAGCAGGGCCGCGAAGCTCGCGTCGTAGCAGGTCAGCGTCGCGATCTTGTTGCCGTCGAGGGCCATCCGCTGCAGCGTGGCAAGCGTGATCCGCATCGTTTTCAGGTTCCCAGGTTGAAGAACGCCCGGCTGCCGCGCATCTCGGCAACCTGCGTGAGCAGCAGGTCGAGGTCGGCGCGCGCGTCGACGAAGTTGAGGTTGTCGCTGTTAACGATCAGCACCGGCGCGGCAGCGTAATGGTGGAAGAAACCGCTGTACGCGTCCGCCAGCCGCCGCAGATAGTCGAAGGTGAGCTCGTTCTCGTAGGCTATGCCGCGGCGCTTGACGCGCTCCATGAGCGTGTCGGGCGAGGCTTGCAGGTAAATGACGAGATCGGGCGCGGGCGCGTGCGGCTTGACGTGCTGGTAAAGGCCCCGGTAGAGCGCGAGCTCTTCGTCGGTGAGGGTGAGCTCGGCGAAGAGCGGATCCTTCTCGAGGATGAAGTCCGCGACCACGCGCCCGGCAAAGAGATCCTGCTGGATCAAGGCGGAGAACTGATGCACCCGGTGCGTGAGGAAGAAGAGCTGCGTCGCGAGCGCGTGCCGTTCGGGGTCACGGTAGAAGCGCGGCAGGAACGGATTCGCCTCGGGCTCCTCGAGCAGGAGCTGCGCATGCAGCCGCTCCGCCAGGGCGCGCGCGAGACTGGTCTTGCCGGCCCCGATCGGACCCTCGATCGCCACGAAGCGCAGCCGCTCAGGCAGCATCGAGGCGCTCCAGTCGCTGCGCGTGACACGCCGGCAGCAGATCGGCGACGCGCCCTTGGCCCGGAATCATGGCGTCCGGTGCGATCTCGGCTAGCGGCAGCAGGACGAACGCGCGCTCGTGCATGCGCGGGTGCGGCAGGGTCAGGCCGCGTTCGTGGAGCACGAGATCGCCGTAGAGCAGGACATCGAGGTCGAGCGTGCGCGGGGCGTTCTGGAACTCCCGCACCCGACCGTGATGCCGCTCGATCGCGAGCAGGCCATCGAGCAGCGCGTGGGGCGCGAGCGCCGTCTCCAGCATCACGACGGCGTTGATGAAATCGGGCTGTTCCAGGAATCCCACCGGCGCCGTGCGGTAGAGGGACGATCGCTTGACGAGCCGTGTTTCCGGCAGCGCGCCGATCTCCAGCATGCCGCGCGCGACCTGCTCGCGCGGTGCGTCCAGGTTACTGCCCAGAGCCACGAAGGCGATCTGCCGAGGTGCCGCGCGACTCACCGCTCGCCTCCCGGCTCGTCGACCGTCGCGGCCGCGACGTCGGGACGCTTGCGGCGCGGGCGCCGGCGCCGGGTGCCTTTGCCGGTGCTCGGCAACAGCATGCCGTTGCGCACCTCGTCCTTCGCGTCCTGGAACTTCGTCCACCAGTCCCCCAGCTCCGACTCCACTTCTCCACTTTCGCACCGGAGCAGCAGGAAGTCGTAGCCCGCGCGGAAGCGCTCGTGGGCAAGCAGCGCCAGGGGGCGCCGGCCGCTCCGCCCCTCGAAGCGCGGCTGCATGGCCCACAGCTCCTTCATCGGCGCGGTCAACCGCCGCGGGATCGCGAGCTTCTCCGATTGCTGATTCACCACCTGGTCCATCGCCTCGTGCAGCGCCGGCATCGGCTTCATCCCCTCGCCCTGCAAGGTCTTCCACGCGCTCAGCACTTCGTGCCACAAGAGCGCCGCGAACAGGAAGGCGGGCGAGACGGGCCGGTCGGCACAGATGCGCTGATCGGTGTTGCGGAGCGCCAGCATCACGAAGCGTTGCCCGAGCGGCTGCTCGACGATCACGTCCAGCATCGGCAGGAGGCCGTCGTGCAGACCCTCTTCGCGCAGTTTGCCGACGCTCTCACTGGCATGGCCCGACAGCAGGAGCTTCATCATCTCGTCGAACAGGCGCGCGGGAGGAACATTCTGCAGTAGATCCGCGAGCGGCTTGATCGGCTTGCGCGTGGCCGGCTCGATCTCGAGCCCGAGCTTTGCCGAGAGGCGCACGGCCCGCAGCATTCGCACCGGGTCCTCGCGGTAGCGCCGTTCGGGGTCGCCGATGATGCGCAGTCGCTTCGCCCGCAGATCTTCCCAGCCGCCGCAATAATCGACGATCTCTTGCGTCGCGGGATCGTAGAAGAGAGCATTGACGGTGAAATCGCGTCGCAGCGCGTCCTCCTCCTGCGTTCCCCAGACGTTGTCGCGCAGGAGCCGGCCGTGCGCGTCCTTGCGCTCCTTCTCGTCCGCCTCGATCGCGGGGCCGCGGAAGGTCGAGACCTCGACGGTCTCCTGCCCGCACAGGCAATGCACGATCTGGAAACGGCGGCCGATGATGCGCGAGCGGCGGAAGGCGGCGCGCACTTCTTCGGGAGTCGCGTCGGTCGCCACGTCGAAATCCTTCGGATCGCGGCCGAGCAGGAGATCGCGCACCGCGCCACCCACCACGAACGCCTTGAAACCCCGCTCCTGCAGGGTCGAGGTGACCTTGCGCGCGCAGTCGCTGATGTGGGTGCGGGGAACGCCGTGGGTATCGAAGGAGATGACGACCGGGTCCTTCGAGCGCGAGCCACGCGCGAAGACGCGATGCAGGAACTTGCGAATCATGAAGTCGCGGGCTGGCAGGGAGACTCGAAATGGGTCGGGAAGGGGGCCACGCGGCGGGAATTATACATCGCACGCTGCACCGCAATGCCGCGCGCACCGCCAAGCATGGCCCGCCGCGGGGGCCGGGTCAGCACTTCCCCGACCGTAGACTGATAATCGGCCAACCCCGCTCCTGGGCATGGCGGTGCAGGGTCGCGTCGGGATCCACCGCGACCGGGTGCGACACCACCGACAGGAGCGGCAGATCGTTCAGGGAATCGCTGTAGAACCAGCTTTCCGCGAAGCATTCGAGCGGGGTGCCGTGCGCGTCGAGCCACGCCTGCAAACGCTCGATCTTGCCCTCGCGGAAGCACGGCGTCCCAGCGACGCGGCCGGTGAACTCGCCGTTGGAGGTCTCGGGATCGGTGGCAATGAGATGCTCGACTTCGAGCGCACGCGCGATCGGCCCGGTGACAAAGCTATTGGTCGCGGTGATGACGACCCGGAGGTCGCCTGCATAGCGCCGCAACAGTTGCCGGGCAGGCTCTCCTATCAGGGGCGCGATCCGCTCCGCCATGAATTCCTCGTGCCACTGGTCCAGCACTGCGCGCGGATGGCGCGACAGTGGCTTCAGCTGGAAGTCGAGAAACTCGTGAATGTCGAGCGTGCCCGAACGATACTGCTGGTAGAAATCGTGGTTCTGCGCCTCGTAGACTTCGCGGTCGAGGACGCCCTTCTCGATCAGGAACTGCGCCCATTCGAAGTCGCTGTCGCCGGAGAGCAGGGTGTTGTCGAGATCGAACAGGGCAAGACGCATGGGAGAACGATGCGCGGAATCGGCGGTCTGGAAAACTGGACAGAACGAATGCGCCGAATTTGCGGCAGCGCAGTATAACGTAAAATCCCGACGTGAACTTTCCGGACGCCCTGCTTCCGCCAGCCTGGTACTGGCTCGGCTGGATCCTGTTCGTGCCCTGGCTCGTCATTGCGGCGTACCGTGCGCCGTGGCGGCGGCTCAACGACCCGGTGCTCCTGAACGCGTGGCTCGGCACCATCGTCTGCCTGACACTGCTCTGGCAGATCACCGCGGGCATTCAGCCGGGCTTGAACTTTCATTTCCTCGGGGCAACGCTCTTCACCCTCATGGCGGGTCCCCGCTTCGCCCTCGCCGGGCTCGCGCTGGTGCTGGCGGCGGTCACGCTGTGGAGCGGCAGCGGCTGGCAGGGCTTCGGCCTGAACGGGCTCACGATGGCAGCGATACCGGTCGCCCTGAGCTACGCCCTGTACCGCCTGATCGAGTCGCGCCTGCCCAACAATTTCTTCGTCTATGTTTTTCTGACCGCCTTCGCCGGCGCCGCCGTCGCGGTCGCAGCGGTGGGCATCGCGACCACCTCGCTTCTGGCAGGCGCGGGTGCCTATCCGTCGGGACAGCTCTTCGAGCTGTACCTTCCCTACTATCTGCTCCTCGCCTGGTCCGAAGCCCTGTTCACGGGCATGACCATCACCCTCTTCGTCGTCTACAAGCCCGAGTGGGTAGCGACGTTCGACGACGGACGCTACCTGCGCAACAAGTAGCG
This sequence comes from uncultured beta proteobacterium, assembly GCA_963734295.1. GTDB lineage: Bacteria > Pseudomonadota > Gammaproteobacteria > Burkholderiales > JAEUMW01 > JAEUMW01. The sequence continues at coordinate 815,916 of CAVTGS010000012.1, forward strand.
CGGCACGGGCACGTCGCGCCTCGCGCAGGCCCTCGGCTACTGCGGTGCGCGAGAGCTTCCCGTGCCCGACCCCCCAAGTCAGTTGGCTACTCTGCGGGTCACCGTCCTGACCGTGATGGCGATACGAGATCTTCTCACGAGCGCCGCTCATCGGATCGGTGAAGCTCTCGCCGATACGGATTCCCGAGACAGAGATTCGCATCGCGAGCGTCTGGGGAAAAAGCGCGCCGAGATGTCGTCGATGTCGTCAGATACTCGGCATGTGGTTTGCTGCCTCGGCCGAGAAAACAAGAAGACCTAATCGACGATGACCCAGGAGATCTCGACATGAAGTGCAGTCTCTACCTGCCACTCCTCGTGGCCGGAACAGCAGTGAGTATTCAAAGCGCGGTAGCCGACGATGTCGCTTCGAAAACCGGACGATTGGCCTCGTACGGACCGTCCTTCAGCGCGGCAGCACCGATGTTTCCGAGCTCGGTCGGTCGGTTTGCCGCCTACGAATCCGACGGACGCCGCGCGAGCTATCGGCCCGCAATGCCCATCAAGACGGCATCGACCTCGCCGGCGGCGAGTACGGGCACGAACACGATCATTCCCGGGCCGACGGATCCGCGAATCGTCGCCTCCATCGATCCGGGCAATGCGCTCGGGAGCTATCCAAAGTCCAGGTTCGCTCTGCAATTGGGCCAAGATACCGCGGGACAGAACATTCAACGCGACGTCACGACCTTCCCGGAGCCCGGCTACCTCGATTGGAAGGTCAATCAGTTCACCGTCATGCGGGGCGCGGATCCGGCGAACCCGTCGAAGAAAGCGTTCAGGCACAAGCTCGTAAAGGGCATGTCCTATCGTCAGGATTCAGGCACGTTCGGAGGAAAGCAACCTTATCAGTCCGCACGCGCGTCCCTCCTGTCCGCGTGGAGCGCGACGTCGCCCTACGTGCTGCGGGATGGCGTTCCCTATTGGGCAGCATTCGCGATCTACGTGGGCAACGATCATCCCTTCGACGGCTCCGGAGATCACATCGGGGTGCTGTCTCTCGGGCACTGCGTCACCAGCAGGATCACGCAGTCCATGAACAAAATCGATCTTCGCAAGGACGGCAAGCTGCGTTTCTGGGTTCAGTCCAACAGCGTGCTCGACGGCACGGATGCAACGACGAAGGGGACTGTGTTCGATTTTCCCGTATCGAAGGGCGCTTGGAATTACATAGTCATTCAATGGAAATATGAGTGGGACGCCGCCAAGGGTCCCTATACGCGCCTCTGGAGAGCGGTGGGGAATGGCTCTCCGGAGCAGATAGTGAACACCAACATAGCGAACGCGTTCCGTGAAAGCGCCGGGTATCATCCATGGAAGTACGGTCTGTACATGTGGGATGTTAACAACGGCTGGGGCTCGAGCTCGAGCCGTACGATCTACACGAAAGGCTTGCAAATCCTGAAGGACCAATCCGGTACGCCAAAGCTGGACGTCAATTCCATGCTCGCGCTGGTTCGCTCCAAGTGAACCTAGCGGCACCACCGCTGGACCGGCGTTCGATGAGCCCCCGCGAGGGGGCTCTGGCGACTCGGGCAGCACACGCACGTCGGCGCTCGCGCCTGCTATCCGCTGCCAGCGAACCAACGGACTGCTGCATCGCCACGGTCGCGACCAGCAGAAGTAAGCCACGCCCGACCGCGCCAAGAGAGGTCTTGGCAAACGTCCCCGAAGGACGTCGATCGGACCGATGGTTCTTGCCACGCTTCCATTCGTCATGCCACGGAATCACTGCGACTGCGCCGTTAGCCAGATCAGCCGCAACGGTGATAGCATGTTGCGGTAAGAGGATGCTGGTGCTTGCGGCGCCTCTGAACGGATGACCCCGAGACCACTATCAGATGCCGTGCGCGAAGGATTGACACAGCCCGATCGACCGATGCCCCAAATTCTTTACATCATGGGTACCGGCCGCAGTGGAACGACCATTCTCGAGGTTCTCCTTGCCAACAATCCCGGGGTCGCCGGGGTGGGGGAGTTCAAGCACATTTTTCGACATGGATTCATTCACAACCGCATCTGCTCCTGTGGCAAGCCGGCGGACGTTTGTGATGTCTGGTCTCGCGTGTTCCAACAAACGGGTTGGAATGACGAGGACTGCGAAAAGCTGGCTCGACTCGTGGATCAGATCGAGAGGCATGCCAACTTCCTGCCGCTGTGGCTCGGCGTTTACGACAAGCGACAGATGGATTCATACAGGGCGACTCACGAAGCCCTGTTCGAAGCCGTGGCGTTGAATGCACGAGCCGCCGTTATCGTCGATTCTTCGAAGTATCAAAGTCGCGGTTTGGCGCTCTCCAGGCTTTTCCCCGGGAAGGTCAAGGTGCTGTTCATAACCCGTTCGGCGAAGACGCTCATCGAAGCGTTTCAGAAAACGGACGAGAAGGACCAGATTCGCACGAAGTCAGCCGTTGGCACCACGATCTACTTTCTGTACGTGCTCTTTTGTATGTGGCTGGTCAGGTTGCAATTGAAACAGGATTGCCTGGCGGTCAGGTTCGAGGATCTCAAACGAGACCCTTCGTCGGTTCTGGGCGCGATTGAAGCCTGGAGCGGGATTTCGATGGGTTCCGCCCGACGCAAGCTGGAGACCGGCGAATTCTTCGAGGTCGGTCACATCATCAGCGGCAATCGCCTGCGGAAAAATCGCGTGATCAAGTTCGACGCGAATCCGGCCGAGGCGAGTCCGCCCGGTTCCATGCGACCCAGTCTCGCCGGTGCCCTGGAGACTGTGAGGAGCCTCCTGAAGTTCTGATGGTGCGCGCCGGAGATCGGATGGGAGAAATCGACACCCACCCCGCGCCTCACGCCTCACTGAGATCCACGAACGCATCCATCACCATCTGCGGGTTCTTCAAGAGCTTCTCCTTCCAGTTGCCGAGATGACGGCGCGTCTGGATCAGGCCGCGGATGGCGCCGACATGACGCAGGTTGCCGATCGTGATGGCGCCGATAAGGACATCGCCGTCGAAGCACAGGCGCGTGTAGAGGAAGTGCTCCGGATCCACGGTCTCCACCATGTCGCCGCTCTCGCGACCCCTCCATAGCCCGAAGGTGTAGGAAATCAGTCCCACCGTGTCGAGCACGTTCATGCCGAGGCTGCCCTGGTAAGGCACGTTCTTGCCCGCCATGTTCAGTGCCGCGATTCGGCCATGTTCGGTGGCGGTCGGCTGCAGCGCGTGGACGACCCATTCACCGGTGGAAAAATCACGCCCCTGGGCCACGTCCCCCGCCGCATAGATGCACGGGACTGTGGTCTGCATCCGGTCGTCGACGACGATGCCCTCGTCGATCTCGGCGCCCGTGCCTTCGAGGAAGGACACGTTGGGATGCACGCCGGTCGCAAGGATGATGAGATCGGCATCGAGCGTCTGGTTGTCCATCACCAGCCGCGGCCCCGGTTCGATGCGCTCGCTGCGACCCTTGGTGATGACGTTCACGCCTCGGCTCTCCAGCCAGCGCTGAATCATCGCGCTGCCCACCGGAGTCATCATCGACCGCAGGATCTGACCCTGGCGACCGGCGATCACCGACAGCTGCACGCCGCTTTCCACCAGCGATTTCATGATGACGCCGGCCACGAAGCCGCCACCCATCATCACGACACGCGCGCCGGGTTTGAGCTTGGCTGCGATCACGCGAGCATCCTCGAGCGTCCAGCAGGTGACACAGCCGTCGAGGTCGGTGCCCGGGATGGGCGGCAAGCTCGGCGATGACCCGGTCGCCACCAGCAGGCGGTCGTAGTCGAGGCTGGAGCCGTCGTCCAGATCGACCTTGCCGCCGTTCGGACCGGCGTGGGTCCGGACCGCCTTGCGGTTGAGGTAGCGGATCTTCAGGCCGTCGAAATGGCCGGCATTCTGGCGCTGGTGGGCGCCGTTCTCGTCGATGCGTCCCGTCAGGATGTACGGGATCGCCATGCGCGCGTAGGGTGCTCCAGGCTCGCCGCTGACCAGCGTGATGTCGCCGGTCGCGTCCTCCTGCCGGAGCGTCTCGGCCGCTCTCACGCCGGCGGGGCCGGCACCGATGATAACGTATTTCATTTAGCTTTCCTCCCTGGTCATCCTGACCACTCACGTTCGATTCTGCGTTACGTTCCCCCGTGCTCTCCGTAGTGCAAGCCCGCGCGTACGGCAGCCGCTCCCTCCGTTCCCGATACCGTCTCACCGCGGCTCTCGGGATCGCGCAATGCTCCCGGAAAGTACATCGCGGTCAGACTCTTCGAATGTACCGGCGAAGCAGCGCCGGAGCCGCCGTAGCGGCGCCAGTCGCGAACCCAAAAGACATCGTCCGCGACCTCGAGCAAGCCGATGGTCTCGCGATCGCCGATCAGCACGCCCTGCACCCTGAGCCCCAGTGCCTCCTTCGCAACCCGCAACCGTGCAGCCACCTCCGCCGTCGCGCCGAACTCGCCGTCGGAGGCGATCAGCAGATCGGCGAGCTGCCAGCGCTCGCCCTCCAGTTTCGCGATCGCCCTCTCCAGCGGTCCACAGATATCGGTGCCGCCCCGGAACGACTGGCCGAGGAAGCGGATCAGCCGCTCGATGCCCTCGGTGTCGACGGCGAGTTCAGTCTCGACCACCTCGTCCGGCCCCCCGAACGCAAAGACATGGCAGGGCCGCTTCTGCGCGTGGGCAACGCGGACCGCTTCGAGGACGGTCGCTTTGGCGACCGCCTCGGCACCTCCCTGCATCGAGCCGGAAGTGTCGACGCAGACCAGCATCGGCCCCATCTCCAGACGTTTCTCCGGCCGCCGTCGTGGACTTGGGCGCCAGACCCGGGCCTCGTGCAGACGCGTTTCCTGCAGCCGATCGTCGTCCTCGTATGTCAAAAGGGTACGCTCGGCGCGCCGCGAATGCCACACGAGGCGCAGCCGCGGATGCCCGAGCAGCATCGCCTCCGCGGGCAGCATCCGCCCGATGCGGTCGGAGCGCCGGATACCGCGGGTCTCGCCCGGCAGGTCCGGCACGCGGATCGTTTGACTCTTCGGGCACCGCGCCGTCGCCTCCTCCATGACCTGCACCGTCGCGAAGCTCCGTTCGTCCGGCTCCTCCGTCTGGTGTGCCCGACCGAGCTGGCGCAGGACGCGCGCGAGGTCGGGCAGGTGCTCGATGAGACGGCGCGCTCGCAACACTTCCTGCCACCCCTCGGCGCGCAGCAGTCCGCACAGCAGGTCCCACCGCGTGTTCTTGGCGCCGTCCGGAAGCATGCCGAAGACGTCCACCAGTTCCTCCAGCAGCCCACAGCGCTCCTTCCACTCCGAGGCGAACGCCGCGACCGCCCGCTCCACCGCTTCGCGCTCGGTCGCTCCCCGGTCGACGTAGTCGACCACGAAATCCGTATGGAATAGCAGGCTCGCGAGCACCGTATCGACCAGCGTCTCCTGGCCCGCGCAGAATTGAGCGAGCCCCAGCGCATTCATCGTTTCGGCCAGTCGATTTGCGACCCAAGGTTGCGGCCAGGGCCACGCTTCGGGAGGTAGACCGCCATCCTCGAGGCGGCGTCTTAGCTCGGCGAGCGTCGTGAGGCGAGGCTCCAGGCTCCCCTGCGCGTTGGTCGATGCGCCGAGCCAAAGCTGTCGGGACAGCGCGTCCAGCGCTGCCAGCCGGGCCTCCTGAGCCCGAAAGAGCAAAGGGGCGGGGGCGTCGGATTTCACGCGACCCCCACCAGATCGTGCGGCACGGGAGCCGGCATCTGGCCGGAATCCTGCGCGAGCCGCGGGAGGGATTCGAACCCCGCGCGTGTCGCGACGACCCGCTGGCGCAATACGCAAATGGCATCGGCGGTCGCCGCGAGGTTCGCTTCCACCCGTGCGGCGAAGTCGTCGTCCAGCCACACGCTGTGCGTGCGGTACTGCGCGAAACTTTCCTGGTGATGGCCGAGCTCGGCCGCGTAGCCGTCGATGCGCGCCAGCAGTTCGTCGATCTGGCGCGTGCGGGCCTCGATGTGGACCGAGCCGTAGCGCCGCCGGCGGGTGTGCGTGATGCGCAGCGCCTGAGATCCGCCCTTGGCGTCGCCCACCTCGCCCGCCAGATCGCGCGCCGAGAATCGCAGCCGCCCGGACTCGTCGTAGTCGAGATCATTGGCGCTGCGTTCGGCGTCGAGCTGCGCCTCGAAGGCCTCCACCACCCGGTCAGCCGTGGCGGAGAGAAGGCTTCGCGCACCCCCAGGCGCGCGCACAGCCATTCGCGCACGGCGGCCTGCCGCTCGGCATCGGGCGCCGTACACCAGGGCAGGACGAACAGGTCCCACAGGCATACGGCAGCACGTCCCTCGCTCGCCGCCCCCACGCTCATGAGCCAGGCGATCTTCACCCAGCGCCGGTCGGAGACGTAAGCCCCCTCTGCGGCGAGATGCCGGCGCAGGTCGGCGAGCACTCCGGTCACGTCGGCGGCCAGACTCACGTGCGCGGCAGCGTCGCTCAGGCCGGCAAGCTCCTCTTCGCTCAACTGGAGATCGACCGAAGGGGGTGTCCAGGCGCCGGTCCGGCCTGCCCGCAGCAGATCCCCGAATCCCTCGGTGCTGACGGGCTCGATCGGCAGACGCAGCAGGAAGCGGTCGAAGAAAGCTTCCCCGACCTCGTCCTCGGGCACCGCATTGGTCGCGCCGATGACGCTGATCAGGGGGCAGCGTTGACGCCCCGCCCCGTTGTCGAACTCCCGCTCGTTCAGGAGCGTCAGCAGCGCATTGAGGATGGCGCTGTTGGCCTTGAACACCTCGTCGATGAACGCGATGGAGGCGTCCGGCAGGAAGCCCGCGGTATGCCGCTCGTACCGATCCTGCTCCAGGGCCTGGATCGACAGCGGACCGAAGAGCTCCTCGGGCACCGAGAAGCGGGTCAGCAGGCGTTCGAAGTACCGGGCGTCGCGAAAGGCGAGATGAAGCCGCCGCGCGAGCTCGCTCTTCGCGGTCCCCGGCGGCCCGATCATGAGGCTATGCTCGCCAGCGAGCGCCGCCAGCAGAGCGAGGCGAACCGTCTGCTGGCGCTCGACGAGCCCCCGCTCGAGGGCGTCGAGCAGACCCCGCAACCGGGATGAGAACGTGGTGAAGGCGGGCATGCCCATCATCGCAATCCGAAACGCCGTCGCCGCCGTGTCGGGACCACGAGACGGTCAGCCGCCGGCAATGGGCGGCCAGATGGCGAGGACGTCGCCTTCGGTCAGGGCGTGCTGCTCACGCGCGTAAGGCGGCACGAAGTGGCCATTGATCAGCACGAGGTGAACGAGCTTCTTCGGCAGATTGAAGCGTTCGATGATCTGCATGACCGTCGTGTCGTCGGGGACGTCCAGCGCGACCTCGTTCCCCTTGCGCTCTTCGAGAGGCGGCAGATAGTCCGACAGCGTCGCGAAGAGCTTGAGCTTGACGTTCATCGCGCGGTACGGAGTGCCGAATGCGGCGCCTCCGTGCCGACCGCGACGGCGGCGGCGAGAGACGCCTGCATGATGCGCGTGGGGTCGCGCAGCAGCTCGTCCTTCCACATCCCCAGGCACCGCCGGCTCTGGATGAGGCCGCGCAGCACGCCGACGTGCTCGGTCAACCCGATGCTGGTCGCGCCGATCAGGACATCGTCCTTGAACTGCAGGCTCAGGTAGCGGAAGTTGTCCTTGTCCACCACTTCTGCCGACTGGCCGTCGATCTCGCCCCACCACTTGCCGAACGACGACGAGATCAGACCGAGTGTTTGCAGCACGTTGATCGCGAGGCTGCCGACGAAGTGGGTTTCCTTGCCGACCATGTTGAGCGCCGCCGCGCGCCCCTGGTCTACCGCGTTTGGCTGAATGGCATTGATGCCACGCTCGCCGGTGCTGAAATCCGTAGCCTCGGCCACGTCGCCCGCGGCGTAGACGCCCGGCACGTTGGTCTGCAGCCGATCGTCCACCAATACACCCAGATCGGTGGCAATGTGGCTGCCGGCCAGAAAGGCGATGTTGGGCTTTACTCCGGCGGCGCAGATCACGAGATCCGCCGGCAGCTCGTCCCCGCTGTCGAGCTTGACGAACACCGACCCGGCCCGATCCATGTCCGGCCGGATCGACACGACCCGCGCCTTCGTGTGCACGCGCACGCCCTTCTTCTCGCACCACTTCCTGATCATCCCCCCCGCGACGGGCGTCATCATGCGCGGCACCATGCGGTCGCCCATCTCGACCACCGTCAGGTGGACGCCACGGGTCGCCAGCGCCTCCAGGATGATGCAGCCAATGAAGCCGGCACCGATCTGCAGCACGCGGGATCCCGGCTTCGCCAGCGCCGCGATGGCGCGCGCGTCGGCGAGCGTCCAGCAGGTCTGCACGGCGGGCAGATCGATGCCGACGACGGGAGGTCTCGTGGCATGCGCGCCGGTCGCGATCAGCAGGCGATCGTACGGCAGCGTCGTGCCGTCCTTGAGCCTGACCTGCCTCGCCTTCGTATCGACCTGCTCGCAGTGTCCCGCCACCGAGTTGATGCGAAGACGCTCGAAATGCCCCGCATCCTTGCGCAGATAGGTACCGTCCTCCCCGATGTCCCCCTGCAGGAGGTACGGGAGCGCCATGCGCGAATAAGGCGGCTCAGGTTCGTCGCCGATCATGGTGACCTCGGCGTCGGGGTCCGCCTTGCGGATCGTCTCCGACGCCACCACGCCCGCCGGGACCGTTGCCGATGATGATGTGCTTCATGGGTTTCGTGCACCGAAGAGCGAACGCGCCACGATTCCGCGGAGGCGACCCCGCCTCCCGGCACCCCGGCGCGTCGGAGTTGACGGGTCTACAGGCCGAGGCGCGACAGCGTTTCCGGCGTCGGCACACCGTCCGGCGTCCAGCCGCGGAGCTTCGTAGTACTCGGGCAGCATCTTGACGAGACCGTTGACCAGACCCTTGGCCGGACCGGTCTTCGCGGGCTCGTTCAACAGCCGCGGCGGCAGCGAGTCGTCCTTCGCGGTGAAGCCGGCGGCATTGTTGAACTGGCGCTCCATGTTCCAGATCCGCTCGCCCATCAGGTTGAGCTTGTCCAGGCTCCAGTCGCCCTCGCAGGCCGCCTGGATCTGCGGCTGGATATCGGCCAGGGTCCACGCGAAGGAGGTGAAGACGCAGAGGCCCGACGAGTCGAAGACGCTGGTCGCGTCCTGGAACGCCTTGACGAGCGCCGGCTTGCCGTCGGTGGTGAGCGGGTCGGTCTTCACCGGAATGCCGAGGACTTCCGAGGCAACGGTATAGCCGCGCAGGTGGCAGGCGCCCCGATTGGAGGTGGCGTAGGTGAGACCCATGCCCTGGATGCCGCGCGAGTCGTAGGCCGGGAACTCCTGGCCCTTGACCGACATGGAGAGCTCCGGATGGCCGTACTTCTCGCACAGGCGCTTGGAACCGAGGCCGAGGACCTTGCCGAAGCCCTCGCCGCGCGCGGTCATCTCCGCCATCTTGGTGACGGCCGCCGGCCGAGCCGAACGGCGCCTCCATGCCGATCTCCGACTCCTTGAGCACGCCCATCTCGTAGAGCTCCATCGCCGCGCCGACGGTCGCGCCGAACGAGATCGGATCCATGCCGTCCTCGTTGCAGATCATGTTCGCGTACTGCAGGGCTTCCAGATCGTCCGACGCCGTTGGCCGAGCCCAGCGCCCACGCCGCCTCGTACTCGAGCCCGCCGGACGCGCCCCAGTATTCCGGTTTGGTGGAAACGGTGAAGTGCTTCTCGTCGATCTTCGAGATCCGCCCGCAGGCGATGGTGCAGCCGAAGCAGGCCTGGTTCGTGACCAGGTGCGACTTGCCGTCGGTGGGCCGCTTCTCGTGCATGGCCTCGGCGGAGATCTTGCCCGCGCCCTTCGAACTGGACGTCGCGGTGGTTGCGCGTCGGCAACGCGCCGATCTCGTTGATCACGTTCATCAGGACCTGCGTGCCGTACTTGGGCAGGCCCTGGCCGGTGACCGCGTTGTCGGCGAGGATCTTCTTCTTCTCGAAGGTGACCTTCATGAACTCCTTCGGGTCGGCGATGCCGGCCGATGCCCCGGGTGCCGCGCACCGCGATCGCCTTCAGGTTCTTCGAGCCCATCACCGCGCCGACGCCGGAGCGTCCCGCCGCGCGATGCAGGTCGTTGACGATGCCGGCGAACAGCACGCCGTTCTCGCCGGCGCGGCCGATCGACGACACCCGGATCAGCGGATCCTGGTGCTGCTTCTTGATGGTCTCCTCGGTGTGCCAGACGGTCGTGCCCCAGAGGTGAGCGGCGTCGCGCAGCTCGGCATCGCTCGTTCTCGATCCAGAGGTAGACCGGCTTCGGCGACTTGCCCTCGAAGATGACCATGTCCCAGCCCGCCATCTTCAGCTCCGCGCCGAAGTAGCCGCCCGAGTTCGAGCAGGCGATGGCACCGGTGAGCGCGCCCTTGGTGATGACCGAGTAGCGCCCGCCGGTCGAGGCCATGGTGCCGGTGAGCGGTCCGGTCGCCCAGATCATCTTGTTGGCGGGTGACAGCGGATCGACCTTGGGGTCGACCTCCGAAACGAAGTACTTGGTCGCCAGACCGCGCTGCCCGAGGTATTCCTGCGCCCACTGCATGTTGAGCGGTTCCGGCGTACAGGTGCCCTTCGCCAGGTCGACGCGCAAAACCTTACGTGCCCATCCCATGATGCCTCCTCCAATCGGTTAAGCGTGCGGCCGGATTGGCGAGCTTGCCCGCCCACTGCCGCATCCGGTCGAGTCCGGTCCAGTCGGCGTCGATATAGGTGATCGCCCCGGTCGGACAGGCCTCGGCGCACGCCGGCTGCCCGCCGCAGAGGTCGCACTTCTGCACCTTGCCGGTATCGGCGACGTAGTTGATCGTGCCGAAGGGGCAGGCGATCGTGCACACCTTGCAGCCCACGCAGACGTCCTCGAACACGACCTTGGCGCCGGTCCCGCCGTCGAGCTTGATCGCCTCGACCGGACAGGCGTGCAGGCACCACGCCTCGTCGCACTGAGTGCAGGTATAGGGAACCTTGCGGCCGGTGTCGTGGAACTCGAAGACCTTGATGCGCGACTTCGAGTTGTTGAAGATGCCGTAGTTCTCGAACGAACAGGCCATTTCGCATTGCAGGCAACCCGTGCATTTTTCCGGGTTGATGTGCAGCGACTTCATCATTGTATGAATCCTCCGGTGGGCATTGCGTGCTGCACGAGAACCATGTATCGCGCAGAACCAGCCGAGGGCAAGCGGCAACTCCCGTGCCACTGTTCCGTCCGAGAGTCCGTGACCGGCTGCCCCGGCGCGCGGCGAATCGGTCGTCAATTATAGTCAGAGTTTGGAAGGCCCGTGCATAGGTCATCGAGGCCCTGGGGAGGGGGAACACAGGCCGCTCGCGACCCGGTTCGGCGCGAAGATGCCCAAGCTTGCGGTGCAGTCATTCGCGGGTGAGCGGTGGTGCTGCGATGTTGCAAAAGAAGGCAACTGTCCCATAGTGGGTCACAGCGGCAAGGGCTCGCCGATTCGCGATATCCTAGACTAAGGAGGATCCCCCATGACCGACGAACCGAAATCCTTGCGCGCGTTGAGCTGTGCCGACGATTACGACTCGAGCTCGATGTCGGTCCCGAAGGCGCGCGAATTCATCCGCGCGTTTCTGACACCCGTCACGGGCGTGGAGCGGGTGGCGCTGCGGGCGGCGCTCGGGCGCGTCCTCGCGGCCGACGTGGTGTCGCCGATGCGGGTGCCGGCCCACGACAACTCGGCCATGGACGGCTACGCCGTGCGCTTTGCGGATCTCGCCGCCGACGGTGAGGCGACCCTGAGGGTGGCCGGCACGTCCTACGCCGGGACGCTCTTCGACGGCGTGATGGGACCCGGAGAGTGCGTGCGCATCATGACCGGCGCCAAGATTCCGGACGGCGCCGACACGGTCGTGATCCAGGAGCACGTCCAGGCTGAGGGCGACACCGTGCGGATCGGAACCGGCCACCGCAAGGGCCAGCACCTGCGCCGGGCGGGCGAGGACGTCGAGATCGGACAGACCGTCTTGCGCCCGGGAACGTGGCTCCGCCCCGCCGACCTGGGGCTCGCCGCCTCGCTCGGCATCGCAGAGCTCGCGGTCTATCGCCGGCTGCGCGTTGCGTTCTTTTCGACCGGCGACGAGCTGCGCTCGATCGGCACCCCGCTCATGGAGGGCCAGATCTTCGACTCGAACCGCTACACGATCTACGGCATGCTGACGCGCCTCGGCTGCGACGTCATCGACATGGGCGTAGTGCGGGACGACCCCGAGTTGCTGGAGGCCGCCTTCAAGGAGGCAGCGGCGATGGCGGATGTCGTCATCACCAGCGGCGGTGTTTCGGTCGGCGAGGCGGATTTCACGAAGGATCTCCTCGACCGGCTGGGCGAAGTGCTGTTCTGGAAGATCGCGATGAAACCGGGGCGGCCGCTCGCCTACGGCAAGATCGGCGACGCCCAGTTCTTCGGGCTGCCTGGCAACCCGGTGTCGGTGATGGTGACGTTCTACGAGTTCGTGCGCGAGGCGCTGCTCGTGCTCATGGGACGGACGGAGGTGACACCGCTGCCCACCCTGCAGGTGCCGTGCGTGAGCGCCCTCAAGAAGGCGCCGGGGCGAACGGAGTTCCAGCGCGGGGTGATGTTCCAGGACGAAGCCGGTAGCTGGAAGGTGCGCGCCACCGGCGACCAGGGCTCCGGCATCCTCCGCTCCATGTCGGAGGCCAACTGCTTCATCGTCCTGCCGGAGTCCCAGGGCAACGTGACCCCCGGAACACTGGTGGAAGTCCAGTTGATGGAAGGGCTGATCTGACGCGCCCTCGGCGCCGAACGCACGCGCGCCGTCGATGGCCAGATCAGGGGGATAGATAGGAGCGCGGGTGACTGCATCCGCTTCGGCGTCCGGCCAGCGGCGCCTGCGAGATCCGCCGGGACCACCGTGACGATCGATGTCAGCCATTCCGTGGCGCAGCAACCGAACGGTGAGACCGTTCGCGCCCTCGCTCGTCGCGGGCGCCGGCAACGACGCCTACCAATCGCGGCGCTCACCGTCCCAGCGTAGTCCCGATGGTGCTCCGCCACCGTTGGCGCGCATCGCAGAGCGTCGCTGCCTGCGCTCGCTCCATGCCATTCGATTGACTTCGGGCAGCGCGACCTTACAATCCCCATAGGTCAACGCCCGCGGGGCGGTTCAGTCCAACGAGGTTTATCCGCCGAATGACACCCTGCCCTCGCCGAACGCTTGCCCGTCGGCGGATAAACGCTATTCGTTAGAAGGCCCGCTACGAGCACATGCCAGAGACGGAAGACTTCCTTGCGAGCCTAGTTGCGACGCCCGATGAAGACGGGCTAGTGGACTTCTGCCGACGGCGCGCGCTGCACGGAACGCCTGCGGTGTTCAACGGCAAGGAAGACGCGTATTACGAGTTTCGTAAGCGCATTGCGAATAAGTTCAGCATCAGCTTTCACGAAGTGTTCATCACTGGGTCAGCAAAGCTTGGGTTCAGCCCGTACAAGCAAAAGCTCTTCGACTATGACTCGGATGTCGATGTCGCAATCATATCTGTCGAACTGTACGACCGCATTATGGCTTCAATCCATAGATACCAGATGGAGCTTCGCGACAATCGTAAGGCGGTCTCTTACGACGAACTCAAGGGTTATCACAAGTTTCTTGAGTATGGCGCAATGGGATGGATGCGCCCTGACCTCTTGCCCACCTCATTTCGAGTAAACGAACTCAAAAGAGGGTCTTCACGGATTCGTGTGGGTGATTTTGGGGGTCAACGAGGCTGAAAGCCGCATGGATACTGGGTTTCCGGCGAGTCCATTCCAATCCAAGTATGAGTCTGAGCGGGGTGGGGTTTTTAGGGTAATTAGGCCGCAGTTTTCGATCGGTTGAAAATAGTTTTGAATAGCAATGCCCGAGCGGTATTTAGTCGCTGAGCGGCCGCATTATCGCTTATCGCGCAGGCTTGCGCATCCAATTGTTCGAAGATTATACCGTCTTTGAGGTATTGCTCAGCCAAGTGCAGTGATTTGAGCTTTTGGTAAGGAGTCATCATCAGCTTATAGGGATAGCGCTTGCGCTGACGGCCCTTGCTATCGGTGATGGTTTCAGCGAACAGGCACGGCCGGTGGAAATTGACATAGGGGTTGAGATGGTCCCGGCAGAAGCCATTAACCAGGGTTGCAAAGCGTTGCGGGATATGACTGTAACCCAAGTGTTTGCGCACGATTGCATTATTTTTTGATTCGGCTTGGGCATTATCGTTACTGTGCCGGGAACGCGACTTGGTCTGCTCTTCGATGAGCAGCTTGTTGAGCAGTTCGGCGACCTGGTGATTGATGAACTCCGAGCCGTTATCACTGTGAAAACCGACGATTTTGAAAGGGAAGCTGTCGAGCAGTGCGGTGAGCACGGGGATGAGGAAAGCTTCGCTGATGCGCTCGCAGGTCGCTACGCATTCGAACTGGGTCACGCAGTCCACAGCATTGATATGGTAAACACCTTTGACGCCATCCTGATCGCCTTGGTGCACGCTATCCACGCGCAGGTAGCCGGGTCGGTTGTGGGGGGTCGGAGCCCGCCGTTCGCCGATGGGAATGGTCACGGGATGAGTCTTGGTCCACCCCTGCCGTTGGCGCTGATAACCCTGTGCCTTGCGCAGATTGTACAGGTGGGCCACTGAGATGCCGGCCAGCCGCTCATAGTCCTGATCGCCAAAGATCTCAAAGGCGCGTTCCATGAGCTTCTTGGTGGCTAGCCCGGACAGGGTCCCATGCAAGGTATCGGTACGGGCCAACAGGAGCACATCCGCCGGGGTGTAGGTGCGTTTAAAGCAGCTGCGTGAGCCATGGTAACGTTTGCTCAACTGGCATCGATCAGCAGCCCGTTTGACCAGTCGGGTGATCTGTTGTCGCGAGTAGCCGCTAACCCGCTCAAGAAAACGCAGCACAACGGCTTTTTGCCCCCGTTTTAATCGCCTGTAGCCGAAGCGACGCACCGTGCGGGCGATGAAGTCGTAGCGCTCTTTCTCTACCACCGAAAACGCCACATCCGCGGTTCCATCCAAGAAAGCCCGCAAATGGTCCAGGGTCTGCAATTTCTCGTCGTTCATATCGATCACCATGCCTCGCATCATGACCGATCCCCGCCGCCCGTTCAGACTCAAACCCCGTTAGAATCACACCCCCTCGTTCAGACTCAAACCCCATTGGACAATGCTCGGCGTTCCGCGTAGTGCCCGGATTTGGCATCATGTTTCAATGGCCAAGTCAGCGAAGCGAAAGCGGCGGTTGTGGGATGCATACGCCTTCCCGGGATTTCGTCCGCTCCCCACGGTGCGCGGCGTGTTCGGTGATCCGAAAACGCGCGTCATCACTCTCAAACGGCGCTCAAAAAAACGCTCTGCGGCGGCTGCGGACAAGTGCATTGGGGCTGGTACGACCGACGCACGCGCCGGGTTCGCGATCTGTCCAGTGGCGACGCACGCATCCTGCTGGAGCTCGAGGTGCGTCGTGTTGCGTGCAAGCGCTGCGGGCACGTGAAGCGCGAGCGGCTGGAGTTCCTGGCGGACAACCCCTCGTACACCAAGCGCTTTGCCTACATGTTCTGGCAGTCGCGGCAGCCGTCGGCGATGGCGACGATAGCGCCTTCTACGACGCGTGGATGGCAGCGGGCAATCGCCTCGCTGCGAATGCCGAAGCCACACTTGCACTCGGGCACAGCGCCAGCGCGAGCCAACTTTATCTCAAGGCCGCGAGTTGCTACGCCACGGCTTACCATCCGATCTTCGGGACGCCGGTCGATCCAAGACTGGTGCAAGAAAAACGATGGGGTCAGGTCTAGGTCAGGTCTTGCGTCTTGCCTAGGAAGAGTCTAGTCCGCTTGATCATGGCTCCGATACGCGTCGGGTTTCCGGGTGCCCCCAACACGCGACCTTCAGGGTCGATCGTCGCGAAGCGACTCTCATTAGGCCACAAGCGATGACCGCAACCATTACCATCGAAAAAGCAACCGCGGACGACTCCCGTGAAATCGCCGTCATGGTTGGCGAGTTGCTGAGTGAAATCACGAACGCCATCGGTGTTCAAGCGTTCAACTTCGACCTGGAGGAAACGACGGACAGGCTCAAGGATTTTCTCGACCGCGAAAAATACTTCGTGTTTGTGGCCCGCAAAGAGAGCGGACGTCCGGTCGGGTTCGTGGCGCTGTACGAAAGCCACGCGCTTTATGCGGAAGGCACCTTCGGGACCATACCAGAGCTTTATGTTCGCCCCGAGTACCGCTCGAATCATGTGGGGTTCCGTCTCGTGTCCGAAGCAAGGTCATTCGGCACTTCACGGGGCTGGAAACGCCTGGAAGTCACTACGCCTCCCCTTCCGCAGTTTGACAAGACGCTGGCGTTTTATGAGCGTGAAGGCTTCGCTGTGACTGGTGGCCGCAAGCTGAAGCTGGCTCTATGAGTTGCCGGCCTGACATTCCAGTCGGGCAGGACGCAAGCAGGCGTGCGCGACCCTCACGTTAATGGAGGACGTTGCTCACCCAAACGGAGGCAAACGATCGATGAACACGGAAATCGTTACCGAGGCTGCCCGCGCCACGCTTTCCGGGAGCATGCCCTTTCCGGAAGTGGTCCGCAGGCTCATCGAGACGGGCGTCGAGTATTACCACGTCGACTACGTCGCTTTGCGCAAGAGCTTCTACAGCGCGCTTGGCGATGTAGTGTCAACGCCGATCAACTACGAAGGATTGCCTCCGGTTGCCGTCGATTTCGATGCCGCTGCCCTGCGTGCGGCGATTCTCGACAGCCAGCGCCACGGACAGCACTACCGGGACTTCACTCGCCGTGCGATGGAGGCCGGCGTGCAAGGCTACATCGCCTTCCTGCGCGGACAGCGGGTGACTTACTGGGGACGCAGCGGCGACCAGCACACCGAGTGGTTTCCGGGGGCGGAGCCCAAGAATCCGCAATGAGCGCGCCGTCTGACGATTCGTTCAATCCACGGCCGCTTCGCTTGCTGGTCGCTGGCCCTTGGCGCGACAAGTTGGCCCCCAAGCTGCACGGGCCGCGAACTTCGGAGTAGTCTCACCACATGGACAAGCCAGTGATTTCCTGCAGCCCTGACGTGATGGGGGGCACGCCTGTTTTTGCGGGCACTCGGGTGCCGGTTCAGACACTCCTCGACTACCTGGAGGCCGGGGACTCGATTGACGAATTCCTCGCTGGCTTCCCCTCCGTCAGTCGAGAACAGGTCGTCAAGTTCCTCGAGCAAGCGAAAGATCGCCTGGTCGCTGCTGCTTCGTGAAGGTACTCGTCGACGAGTGTGTTGACTGGAGACTCGTCGCGCGACATCGTCGGCCACGAAGTGAAGACGGCGCACGAGATGGGATGGTCAACCATCCGCAACGGAGAACTCCTTGGGCTGGCGGCGAAGGAGTTCGACGTGTTCGTGACTGTCGATCGCAATCTATCGTTTCAGCAGAATCTTCCTGCCTTCGCCATCGCAGTCATCGTCCTGCGTGCGCGCACGAACCGACTTTCGGATCTCCGGCCGCTCGTGCCCGACCTGCTCTCGTGCATCCCGAGCGCCAAGCCGGGCGCTGTCACCTACGTGGGCGTGTAACGGTCGTAACCGTCGTTTTCAGCGAGCTGCTTCGGCGGGTTTCGCCCGCCTGCACAGGCGGCTGAACTGGCCTGATAAAGGTCAGTTGCTAACCTCTTGCGCGACCTCGCGCAGGGAAACAGATCGGCTCTCGCACTGGCGAGCGCCGCAGGCGGCCGACCGCAATAGCGTCCTGCCGCCTGCGAACCAATCAGTTCTTGGCGATCACGCCGCAGGCGACACGCGGACCCGAGTTGCCGGCCGGCTGGCTCTTGAAGTCGTCCGGATTCAGGTGCACGACGATGGCACGGCCGACGACGCTGGCCGGTCCGTCGGTGACCGTGAAGTCCATCTCCTCCCAGGTGAGGGTGGCGACGCCGTTGGCATCTGCCCTCAGGTTCGGCATGTCGCCGGCGTGGTGCGTTCCCGATGCCGGATTGCCGTGCTGCGCACCCGCGGGATTGAAGTGCCCGCCCGCGCTCATCGCGTCGGCCGTGCAATCGCCCTTCTCGTGCACGTGAAAACCGT
Organism: uncultured beta proteobacterium; assembly: GCA_963734295.1. GTDB lineage: Bacteria > Pseudomonadota > Gammaproteobacteria > Burkholderiales > JAEUMW01 > JAEUMW01. Next base: position 834,019 of record CAVTGS010000012.1, read on the forward strand.
GCTCGCCGTTGGGCTTGAGCCCGGTGACGTTCGCCTTCACCGCCACCTTGTCGCCCTTCTGGGTGAACGTGACGGTGCCGTTTACCTGATGGCCCCTGGTCGGCAGGAGCTTCGCGCTCGCGGACGGACCCTTCGACGGCACGCTGGTGGTGCTCGCGCAACCCGCGACCACGGCCCCCGCCATGAACACGCCGAGGAGGGCCGGCCTGACCGTCGCTCCCCGGCGGATCATCGGCTTGCCTACTTGTTCGGAGCGGTAGCCGGCGTGGGCGCTGCAGCCGCCTGGGGCGCCGGCGCGGCGGCGGCAGCGGCAGCGGGCGGCACGAACGGCCCTGGATCCTGGCAGGCCGCCGGAGCGACCTTCGCCTCGTGGCCCTTGGCCTTCTGCTGCTTGGCGTAGCTCTCGGCGACGTTGTTCTGGGCCTTGCACAATTGGAACGCGGCCACCTTGTCGGCATGCGCCGCTTTCGCCTTGGCCTCGTCGGCCTTGATCTGCTGCTCCTCGGTCAGCGCCGGCAGCTTTGCGAAAGAGACGCCGCTCGCCGCGACGAGCGCCGCCAGAACTACAGTCGACATCGCTTGCTTCATCGAACCTTCCTCCTTCTCGTCTCGTCGTCATCCAGGAACAGCGCCCAACAAGTCTTCGTCGCGCCCCCGTCGACCAATTCTACCGCTCAATAGCCGTATCCGCCCGCCGGCTTCTGCGGCGCGCCAGGCGCTGCCGCCCGTTTCTGGAAGTACTCGTCGTAGCGGTGCACGTAGTCCTTTTCCACCAAGGGCAGGTGACAGGCGCGGCAGGGCGGGATCGGATCCGCCGCGGGCTTGCCGTCGGCCAGGTAGGCGGCGTAGACCCAGTCGCCGTTGCGCAGCTCGGTGGTCACGCTTTCGCCCCATCCCTTGCCTTTGCCCATCACGAAGACGCGCACCAGTTGCGCCTTCACGAGCTTGCCGTCGGATCCCTTGGCGAGCGTCCCGTCCGGGAGTTCCTTCGCCGCGTAGTTCTCCATCACGAAGATGGTGCCGTCGGGAAAGGGCTTGCCAGGCGTCGCCTTGGCACCCACCGGATTGATGTAGATGTCGCGAATCTGCTTGGCATCGGGTCGCTGTATGTCGGTCAGAAACTTGGGCCAAGTCCTGTAGTCCGCCGGCGCCGCGAGATCACCGTCCTTGGCCACCTTGGCGGGCGGCTTGGTTTCCATCTGGGTACATCCCACGACCAGGATCGAGCCCAGCAGCGCGAGGGCAAAACGCCTCATGGTTCTTCTCCTCCACGGTGGATACGGGCGAGCCGAATTCGAGCTGTATGCTCCGAACCCCGACCCGTCCCGCTTCGACAACCCGCAGACAAGAAGGTGCTCGCTCGCGCCGAGCCCGCAGGAGTCCATTCCTGTTCCCTGCACGAGTGGTTCGGCACGCGGCCAAGAAAGCGGCGATGCTATACTGCCGCGCAGCAGGAACCGGTCAAGCTCGCGGTGGGGAGCGCGAGTGGCCGTCCGCCCGCCCGCCGTCACGGATGCGTCCCATGGAACGATTGATCGAAGGCTTCAAGCGCTTTCGCGCCGAGTATTTCCAGGAGCATCGCGCGCGCTTCGAGCGGCTCGCGGGACGCGGCCAGCGCCCGCGCTACGCGGTCGTGACCTGCTCCGACAGCCGCATCGACACCACCCGAATTTTCGATGCGGTGCCAGGCGAGATCTTCCTCATTCGCAACATCGCGAATCTGGTGCCGCCCTATCAGCCGGACGAGCGCCAGCACTCGACGTCCGCGGCGATCGAGTACGCCGTGCGCTTCCTGAAGGTCGGGCAGTTCGTGGTGCTCGGGCACGCGGGCTGCGGCGGCATCGCCGCTCTCCTCGACCCGCCGCAGCAGCGCTCCGATTTCGTCGCGAGCTGGCTCGAAGTGGCGCAACTCGCACGCGACCGCGTGCTTGCCGATGCCTCGCTCTCCATCGAAGAACGGCAACGCCACTGCGAGCTCGAAGCGCTCAAGTCCTCCCTCGAGAACGTTCTGCACTACCCGTGGGTAGCGTCGGCCGTGGAGGACGGCAGTCTGCTCGCCGACGCGCTGTATCTCGATCTCGAGCACGGCGAGTTGTTGCTGTACGACCGCGCGAAGGACCGCTTCGAACCGGTGTAGCTTATGTAGCTCACGGGGCTGGACAGGTCACGCGCCGCCACCCATCGAGATTGCCGCTGGGCTGGGGCGACCTCTTCCACCAGCGTTACGCACTCTTTTCAGCCGGCGTTCGACGGGTCAGCGGAAGCAAGCTTCGTTACGCTACCTGCAGAACCAAGCGCTTGCCGCACGCCTTCACGTATCGGCGCAGAGTCGCAATCGAAGGCGAATGCTTGCCGGTTGCCAGGGAGCGCTCGAGGCGCGCTACGGCAGGGGCATGAGTTCCCATCCGTTCAGCCACCTGGGCTTGAGTCAGACCTGCCTCCTGGCGCGCCTTGAGCAACGCGTCCAGCAAGACAGCTTCCTCTCGCTCGATGCGTTCGACCTCCGCCCGGACGCCAGGGCGGCGTAGCAGCTTCTTGACGAGTTGGTCATGCGTTCGCACGTTTCATCTCCTTCATTCGCGTTTCTGCAATCTCCCGGTCGCGCACCGACGTGCGGGCGCTCTTCTTGACGAAGCTGTGCAGCATGACGATGCGCCTGCCGACGAGCATGCAGAAGAATACGCGGGCAATCCCCTCGGCCGCCTTAAGCCGTAGCTCGAAAAGACCATCGCCGAATGCTTTGGTATGTGGCTCCCCAAGGTTTGGGCCGAGGGCGACCATTCGTCGTGTAAGCACGACATACCTTGCAGCAAGGGTATCCGGCAACTCGAGAATCTGTTCCTGGACCGCCTCGCTGTAGTAGGTGATCGTGTAATCCACGCGGCGAAGGATAACAAATGTGTTATCTTCCTGCCACGGCTTACGCCACTGCCCGAGGGCGTTACGGGTTCTGTCGAGAGCGTTCCGCCGCTATGTGGGAGGCACCTGTGGCGGAAAGGTGACGATGAACCTGTTCCGTCATCCGCTGACCTCCCCCCGATCCCGCCCTCAGAACATCACCCTTGCCAGCAGCAGACCCGTCGTGACCGCGACGATGGTCGCCACCAGTCCCGGGATCATGAACGAGTGGTTCAGCACGTACTTGCCGATCTTGGTGGTGCCCGACAGGTCGAAGTTGATCGCCGCGATCAGCGAGCCGTAGGTCGGGATGAAGAAGTAGCCGTTGACCGACGGGAACATCGCGATCAGGAACTGCGGCGGAATGCCGAGCGCAATGCCGAGCGGCATCAGCGCGCGCGTGGTCGCCGCCTGGCTGTACAGCAGCACCGACGCGAAGAAGAGCCCGAATGCGAACGTCCACGGCGCCACTTCGGCCCAGTGGCCGATCGCCGGCACGATCACGTCCTTGTTGCGCGGCGATGAAGCTGTCGCCCAGCCAGGCGAGGCCGAAGATGCCGATCACGGCGACCACGCCGGCACGCAGGGTCGCGGTCTTCGGCACTTCGTCGACATTGATCTTGGTCAGCATCAGCATGATCGCCGCCACCGAGAGCATCACGACCTCGATCACGATCGGCATGGCGAGCGGACCCTTGGCGCCGGGAAGCTTGCGCAGCTCGGGGAAGAAGCCGAACAGCACGACGAGCGCCACGCCGGCGAGGAAGAGATAGGCCGAGAGCTTCGCCGTCGGCTTGAGCGGCCCACCTTCCCCGCGACTTTCGGTGCCGGGACCTGCCCGGCCTTCAGCCGCGCCTGATACTCGGGATCGTCCTTCAGATCCTTGCCGACGAACATCGAGACGATCGCCGCCGCGACCACCCCGGTCAGCGTCGCGGGCACGCAGATCATCAGGATCTGCGGCAGGCCCCACTGGGTGATGCCCTTCTCCGCGAAGAGCCCGATCATCGCCGCGGTCGCGGCGGCCACCGGGCTCGCCGTGATCGCCTGCTGCGAGGCGATCGTCGCCACCGCCATCGGACGCTCGGGACGGATGCCGCTCTGGTGAGCGGTCTCGTAGATCACCGGCAGCAGCGGATAGACGATGTGCCCGGTGCCGGCCACGAAGCTGAAGCTCCAGGTCGTGAGCGGCGCGACGATGGTGACGTATTTCGGGTTCGCGCGGATGATGCGCTCGGCGACGCGGACCAGGAAGTCGATGCCCCCGGCGGCATCCATCACCGAGGCGGCCATGATGACCGCCAGGATGATCAGCATCACGTCGATCGGCGGCGAGGTCGGGGTGATGCCGAACGCCACGATCAACACCAGCAGCCCCACCGCACCCCACAGTCCGAGGCCGACACCGCTGTAGCGCGCGCCCATCCAGATGGCGGCCAGCACGACGATGAACTGCAGCGCGATCGTCAGGGTCATGATTCTTCTCCTTGTGTGAGCCCGCGCAACACCCGTTACGGTTCGAAACTGGGTCGGATGAGATTCTCGAAGGAGAAGATCTCGTCCCACTTCTCCTGTGTGAGCAGCTTCCGCTCCTTGACCACGATGTCGTGCAGCGACTTGCCGGTCTCGTAGCCCTCGCGCGCCATCTCCGCGCACTGCTTGTAGCCGAGGTGCGGTTTCAGCGCGGTGACGATGCCAAGCGAGTTCAGCACCATGTCGCGCGTGCGGTCAGCGTTGGCAGTGATGCCCTGAATGCAGTTCACGCGCAGGCTATTCACCGCATTTTCCATCGTGAATATCGAAGTGAAGAGCGCAAAGGTAATGACGGGCTCCATCACATTGAGCTGAAGCTGTCCTGCGGACGCGGCGAGCGTGACGGTGAGGTCGAGCCCGATCACCAGGAAACTGGTCTGGTTGACGACCTCGGGAATCACCGGGTTCACCTTGCCCGGCATGATCGACGAGCCAGGCTGCATCTGCGGCAGGTTGATCTCGTTCAGCCCGCAGCGCGGCCCCGATGCCAGCATGCGGAGGTCGTTACAGATCTTGGTGAGCTTGACCGACGTGCGCTTCAGCACCCCGGAGAGCAGCACATAGGCGCCGGTGTCGGAGGTCGCCTCGACCAGATCGTGCGCCAGGATGAACTTGGTGTCGGTCAGCTCGGAGAGGTAGCGGGTGGCGAGCTCGGGATAGCCGGGTGCGGCCGTGACCGACGTGCCGATCGCGGTGGCGCCCAGGTTGATCTCGTGCAGGAACTGGCGCACCTCGGCGATACGCTGCACTTCCTCGCCGATGGTCGTGCCCCAGCCGTGGAATTCCTGCCCGAGCGACATCGGCACCGCGTCCTGCAGGTGCGTGCGCCCCATCTTCAGCACGTTCTCGAACTCCTTGGCCTTTCGCGAAGAAGGCGTCCTGCAGCCGGCGCAGCGCATCCATATAGCTCGCGAGCCGCAGAATCAGCGCCAGCCGGAACGCGGTGGGGTACATGTCGTTGGTCGACTGCCCGAAATTGACGTGATCGTTCGGGCTCACGTACTGATATTCGCCCTTTTTGTGGCCGAGCTGCTCCAGCGCGAGATTGGCGATCACCTCGTTCGCATTCATGTTGGTCGAGGTGCCGGCACCGCCCTGGATGAAATCGGTGACGAACTGGTCGAGCATCTCGCCGGCGATCAGCCGGTCGCAGGCCCCGATGATCGCATCGGCGACCTTGGCGTCGAGCACGCCGAGATCGCGGTTCGCCAGGGCGGCGGCCTTCTTCGCATAGCCGAACGCCTTCACGAAGTAGGGCTCCGCCGACATCGAAATGCCGGTGATATGGAAGTTCTCCTTGCCGCGGAGCGTCTGAACGCCGTAGTACGCGTTGTCCGGGATCTCGCGTTCGCCGAGGAAGTCCTTCTCCATTCTTGGCATGGGCCGTCTCCTTTCTTGGTTTGCGCTGCTGTTACACGAGCCCCCTGGCTGCAGCGATGAAATAGCCGACGACGCAAGACGTCGACACACCGATCAGGCCGGGGAGAATGAAACTGTGGTTGATCACGTACTTGCCGATGTGCGTCGTGCCGGAGCGGTCGAACTGGATGGCGGCGAGATCGCTCGGGTAGGTCGGCAGGATGTAATAGCCGTAGCACGCGGCCGCGAACGCGACGACATATCCGGGCGGCACACCGATCGCGAGCGCCACCGGTACCATCGCCGCGATCGCCGCCGCCTGCGAGTTGACGAATTTCGACACGATCAGCAGCACCAGCGCGTAGGTCCACGGATGCTCCTTCACGGTTTCGGTGAGCATCGCCTCGATCTCTTCCAGGTGCGCTTCGAACATCGTGTCCGCCATCCACGCGATGCCGAACACCGCCACGACAGCAATCATGCCCGCGCGAAACACCTCGCTCTTACCGATCGCATTCGCGTCCGTCTTCGTGGTCAGAAGGATAAGGGCACCGGTCAGCAGCATGAACATCTGGATCGTCAACACCATCGACATAGGCTTGCCGCCGACCTGCGGCCGCAGATCGGCGAAAGCACCAAGCATCGCCACCACGACGATCGCACCGATGAAGATCCACATCGCGGTCCACTGGTCGCGCGTGAGCTTCTTGTCGAGCAGGGTCACGCCGTCGCCATAGACCCGTTTGCGGTTCTCCGGATCCGCGATATAGGCCTGAAACCGCTCGTCCTGGTCGAGGTCCTTGCCGCGGAACCAGCTGAAAATGCCGATCGCAAGCACGCCCGCCAGCGTCGACGGAATGGTGACCGAGATCAACTGGATGAAGCCGATCGGGGTGCCGGCGACCGGGGCCTTCGCGAGGAATGCAGCCAGCGACACGACCGCGACGGACACCGGGCTCGCAATGATCCCCATCTGGCTCGCGATCGAGCTCGCCGCCATCGGCCGCTCGGGACGGATGCCGTTCTTGATGGCGATGTCGTAGATGATCGGCAGCATCGTGTAGACCACATGGCCGGTGCCGCAGAGCATCGTGAGTCCACAGGTCGTGAACGGGGCGAGGATCGAGATGAACTTCGGATTGCGACGCAGCAGGCGTTCGGCGAGTTGCAACAGCACGTCGAGCCCGCCGGATGCCTGCAGCGTCGCCGACGGCGGCGACCACCGCGACGATGGTGAGCATGACGTCCACCGGGGGCTTGCCGGGCTTGAGACCGAAGAAGTAGACCATCGCGACGAGACCGATGCCGCCCAGAAGGCCTAGCGCCACGCCGCCTTTGCGCGCCCCGTAGAAGAGGCAGACGAGAACGATCGCGAGCTGAACGAGGAAGTCCATGGTCGTGGATTCGGTTAGTTGGTCAGGAGCCCGTCAGCCCCTTGCGCCCGCCGCGGGAGACATCGCTGCGAGCCACGCCAGATGGATACGCCGGAGGCTACGCCACTACCACGGGGATCTTGCCGATCTTCGCCCGCCACTCGGCCGGGCCGGTCTTGTGGACCGCGTTTCCCGACGAGTCCACGGCAACCGTCACCGGCATGTCCTTCACCTCGAACTCGTAGATCGCCTCCATGCCGAGATCGGGAAACGCCATGACCGTCGACTTTCGTATTGCCTTGGAGACGAGGTAGGCCGCACCGCCCACGGCGATGCAGTACACCGCGCGGTGGTGCTTGATATGCTCGATGGCCTGCGCGCCGCGCTCCGACTTGCCGACCATGCCGAGCAGGCCCGTGTGCGCGAGCATCGGCTTGACGAACTTGTCCATGCGCGAGGACGTGGTGGGGCCTGCGGGGCCGACCGCCTCGTCGCGCACCGCGTCGACCGGACCGACGTAGTAGATGAAGCGGTTGGTGAAGTCCACCGGCAGCTTCTCCCCGCGCTCCATCATCTCGACCAGACGCTTGTGCGCGGCATCGCGGCCGGTGAGCAGCTTCCCGGAGAGCAGCAGCCGCTCGCCGGACTTCCACGTCCGCACGTCCGCCGGCGTAATCCTGTCGAGGTCGACGCGGCGGCTCGTGCTGAAGTCGAGCGTGAGCTTCGGCCAATCTTCCAGGCTCGGCGGATCGAGCTTGGCGGGACCGGTGCCGTCGAGGGTGAAATGCACGTGACGCGTCGCCGCGCAGTTCGGCAGCAACGCCACCGGTTTGGACGCGGCGTGGGTCGGGTAGTCGTTGACCTTGACGTCGAGCACGAGCGATAGTCCGCCGAGGCCCTGCGCGCCGATGCCGAGCGCGTTGACCTTCTCGAAAAGCTCCAGTCGCAGCTCCTCGGCACGATTCGACGGCCCGCGCTTCTCGAGCTCGTGGATGTTGATCGGGTCCATCATGCCCCACTTCGCGATCAGCATCGCCTTCTCTGGCGAGCCGCCGATGCCGAGCGACAGCAATCCCGGGCGGACACCAGTCCGCGCCCATGGTCGGCACCATGGAGAGCACCCAGTCGACGATGCTGTCGTTCGGCAGCAGCATCGCGAACTTCGACTTGTTCTCGGAGCCACCGCCCTTCGCGGCGACGATCACTTCCACTGTGTCGCCCGGGACGAGCTCGACGTGCACCACCGCCGGCGTGTTGTCGCCGGTGTTCTTCCGCGCACCGTCGGGGTCCGCGAGGATCGACGCGCGCAGCTTGTTGTGCTCGTGGGTATAGGCGCGGCGCACGCCTTCGTCGACCATCTGCTGCAGGCTCATCTTCGTGTCCCAGCGCACGTCCATGCCGACGCGGATGAAGGCGATCGCGATCCCGGTGTCCTGACAGATCGGCCGATGCCCCTCGGCGCTCATGCGCGAGTTGATGAGGATCTGCGCCATCGCGTCCTTGGCAGCGGGCGACTGCTCGGCCAGGTAGGCCTCGTACAGGCCCTTGATGTAGTCGACCGGGTGGTAGTAGCTGATGAACTGGAACGCGTCGGCGACGCTCTGGATGAAGTCTTCCTGCCGAATGGTGGCCATCTGATTCTCCCCTCGAAGCACGATGGCGGCGGGATCGGGTGCCGCCGATCACGATTGATCGCTCGTTGTTCAGGCGCACCGGGAACACGGCGCCGGCCGGCCTTCGAATCGATTGCAATAGTATGAGGCCCGCCGGGTCTTTTGTCGCGGCGCCCTCTTCGCGCGCACTTGCGAGGTGCCGCAGGCAAAAAAACGGGGCGCTCGGTGCGCCCCTGCTCCGTCTGGGTGGAGGGCTGGAGCTACAAACGCTGCGCCGGCGCCCCCGCCGGCAGCGATCCCCCCGCAGCAGCTTCGCCGCGTCGTTGCGCGCGAACGACCTCGTCGTACCAGAGCGAGTGGTGCTCCTTCGCCCACTGCTCGTCGACCGTCCCCTCGCGCATCGCTTCGAGGGAACCCTCGGTACCGATGGTGCCCATATAGATATGGCTCAGCATCAGCGCGATGAACAACACCCCCGAGACGGCGTGCACGACCTGGGCGGTCTGCATCACGGCGCGGCCCTGGTCGAAGTTCGGAAAGTTGAGAATCAGGCCCGATACGCCCAGCCACCACCGCGAGCACGCCGAGACCCGCCCAGAACACGATCTTCTCCGCCGCATTGAAGAATCCGGCCGGCGGATCGCCCTTCTTCGCGAACACGGCAGCCGGGAAATTCCGCGAGCCAGCGCAGCGTCCGATGAATGAGGGAGGTTGCGCCGCACGAACGTGAGGAAGATGAGGATCGCGGAAACCAGGAACAGCGGTCCGACGAAGTTGTGGAGATTCTTCGCAATTTGGGCGATCCAGGAGAACGCCGTGTGCCCGAAGATCGGTATCACGACGTGCCGCCCGAACAGCATGAGCATCCCAGTGACGGCCAGGATCAGCCAGAGGGTGGCGACCGTCCAGTGGATGCCACGCTCCCATGCCGTGAAGCGGGGGATCTTGCGACCGGTGCGGGGTCCGTGCAGGCGCATCGACCCGCGCCACAGGTACAGGAGGGCAAAGGCGGCGACGACTCCGCCCAGCAGCAGGCCCCCGTACGGGATGAGGAACCGCGTCTGGATCGTCTTCCACGTCTCACCGCCCGACTGCACCAGGATGCCCGTGTCGATGCCCTTCACCTGGGTGACGAACGTCTCGCCCGACCTCACGTCCCGCCACGTCGGCGCGTTGTTGAGCGGCTGCGCCTTTTCGTCCCTCGCCTCCTGCTGCCCCTGCTGGAGCGTGGGCGGCTTCGGCACGAACGGCTGATCGACCGCGTGCACGGCGGCAGGCAGGCCGCACGCCGCGAGCATGGCGAGCCCCGCGGCCCACGCGCGTATGCGAGCCCGCCTCATAGGTTGCCTCGCTGCGTGTCGCCCATCCTCGCGTAGTCATTCTGGTTCTGGGCGCGCAATCGAAGGGCATCCTGCCAGGCCCGCTCGTCACCCTTGAACCGGTCGTTCTCCCACGGGGGGGTGTACTTCGCCCCCTGGTAGGTGCCCTGCTTGTAAACGACGGGCTGCTTCTCGTCCTTGCCGCAAGCGACCAGGGCCACGGGCGAGACGGCCGCGGCCATCAGGAAATTGCGTCGGCTCGTTCTCATGACTTGGGTGCCTCCGTAACGGGTTTCTGCTGTTCGGGTTTGCCGTATGCCGTGCCCCAGCCCCAGACCTCGGACCCTTTGCCGCGCTGGAGCACCCGGGTACGGTAGATGTCGGCGATGTCGTTGCCGTCGCCGCCCAGGAGCGCCTTGGTCGAGCACATCTCGGCGCACAGGGGCAGCTTGCCCTCCGCGAGCCGGTTGGCTCCGTACTTCTTGTACTCGGCCTCGGTGCCCGCGACCCCGGGACCCCCTGCGCAGAACGTGCACTTGTCCATCTTGCCGCGCAGACCGAAGGCGCCGTCCTGGGGAAATTGCGGCGCGCCGAAGGGACAGGCATAGAAGCAGTACCCGCAGCCGATGCAGAGATCTTTGTCGTGGAGTACTACACCCTCGGGCGTCTTCACGAAGCAATCCACCGGGCATACCGCCATGCACGGCGCGTCGGAGCAGTGCATGCACGCGACCGAGATGGACTTCTCGCCCGGCACGCCGTCATCGATCGTCACCACCCGGCGGCGGTTGACGCCCCACGGAACATCGTTCGCGTTCTTGCACGCCGTCACGCACGAATTGCACTCGATGCAGCGCTCGGCGTCGCACAGAAACTTCATTCTTGCCATGGCCTGAACTCCTCGCTCTGCGTTATGCCCTGCTGAAGCGGCACAGGGTGGTCTTGGTCTCCTGCATCATCGTGACCGCGTCGTAACCGTAGGTGGTGCCAGTGTTGATGGCCTCGCCCCGGACGATGGGCGCCGATCCCTGCGGATAGCGGTCGAGCAGATCCTGGCCCTGCCACCAGCCCGCGAAGTGATACGGGCAGAACACGGTGCCCGGACCTACCCGCTCGGTAACCAGCGCGCGCACTTTCAATCGCGCCTTGGTCGGCGTTTCGAGCCACAGATACTCACCGTTGCGCACGCCCTTGTCGTTCGCGTCCCTGGGGTTCACCTCGACGAACATGTCCTGCTGCAGCTCGGCGAGCCACGGGTTGGACCGAGTCTCGTCGCCCCCGCCCTCGTACTCCACCAGGCGGCCGCTCGTGAGAATGAGCGGATACTCCTTCGAGATGTCCTTGTATTTCTCCTGCACGCTCTTGAAGAGCGTCGGCAGGCGCCAAAACGCCTTCTTGTCGTCGTAGGTCGGATATTTCTCGACGAGATCGGGTCGGGGCGAGAAAAGCGGTTCGCGGTGGATCGGAACCGGGTCCGGGAAATTCCACACCGACGCACGCGCCTTCGCATTGCCGAACGGCGCGCAGCCGTGCTTGATCGCGACGCGGATGATGCCGCCCGAGAGGTCGGTCTTCCAGTTCTTGCCCTCGGCTGCCGTCTTCTCGGTGTCGGTGAGGTCGTCCCACCACCCCAGCTTCTTGAGGAGCACGTGGTCGAACTCGGGATAGCCGGTCGTGAGATCGCCGTTCCTGGGATAGGACCCGTCTTCGGCGAGCAGGCTGACGCCGTCGCGCTCCACGCCAAAGTTGGCGCGGAAGCAGAGCCCGCCGTCCTTGACCTCCTTCGACGTGTCGTAGAGGTTGGGCGTGCCCGGGTGCTTCATCTCCGGCGTGCCCCAGCAGGGCCACGGCAGGCCGTAGTATTCACCGTCGCACGGCCCACCCCGCGCAAGCAGGGTGGTCGGGTCGAACGTCTGCTGATGCTTCATGTGGAGCTTCAGGCGCTCCGGCGAGATACCAGAGTAGCCGATGGTCCAGACCCCGCGGTTGATCTCCCGCAGGATGTCCTCGCTGTTCGGCTCGTCACCCGTTACCTTGATGTTCTTGGTGAGCTCCTTCTCGAACCCGAACTTCTTCGCGAGCAGGTACATGATCACGTGATCGGACTTGGATTCGAACAGCGGATCCATGACCTTTTCGCGCCACTGCACCGACCGGTTCGACGCGGTGCAGGACCCCTGCGTCTCGTACTGCGTGGTCGCCGGCAGGATGTAGACATTGTCCGTGCGCGCCAGCGCGGCCATCGCTGCCGTCGCCGACGGGAAGGGGTCGATGATGACCAGGAGATCGAGCTTCTTCATCGCCTCGATCATTTCGAGCCCGCGCGTCTGGCTGTTGGGCGCGTGGCCCCAGTAGACGAGTGCGCGCAGATTCGGATCCTGGTTGATGAGATCGTTTTTCTCGAGCACGCCGTCGATCCAGCGCGAGACGGTCATGCCCGAGGTCTCCATCATCGCCTTCGAGACGAAACGTCCCTTCAGCCACTCGTAGTCGACGCCCCAGACCTTGCTCCAGTACTTCCACGAGCCTTCCGCGATGCCGTAGTAGCCGGGCAGCGAATCCGGATTCGGTCCCACGTCGGTGGCACCCTGCACGTTGTCGTGGCCGCGGTAGATGTTGGTTCCGCCGCCCGACTTGCCCATGTTGCCGAGCGCGAGCTGGAGAATGCAGCTCGCGCGCACCACTGCGGTCCCGTTCGTGTGCTGCGTCTGACCCATGGCCCACACGATGGTGCTGGGCCGGTTCTCGTACATCGTCTTGGCGATAGCGTGGACCCCCTGCTCGTCCACTCCCGTGATCTCCTTCACCACTTCGGGCGGATACTTGGCGACCTCTTCCCGCACCTTGTCCATGCCGTACACCCGGGCCTGGATGAAAGCCTTGTCGTCCCAGCCGTTCTTGAAGATGTGCCACAGGATGCCGTTCAACAGCGCGACGTCGGAACCCGAGCGGTGGCGGAAATACATGTCGGCTTTCGCGGCCGTGCGCGTGAAGCGCGGATCGACCACGATGATCTTGCAGCCTTTCTCCTTCGCGTGCAGCGTGTGCAGCATCGACACCGGGTGTGCCTCGGCGGCATTCGACCCCAGGAAGAAGATGCACTTCGAATTCTGCATGTCGTTGTACGAGTTGGTCATCGCACCGTAGCCCCAGGTGTTCGCGACGCCCGCCACCGTGGTGGAGTGGCAGATGCGCGCCTGGTGGTCGCAGTTGTTCGAGCCCCACATCGAGACGAACTTGCGCAGCAGGTACGCCTGCTCGTTGTTGTGCTTGGACGAGCCGACCCAGAACACGGCATCCGGACCGCTCTCCTTGCGCAGCGCGAGCATCCTGTCCCCGACTTCGTTGATGGCCTGCTCCCAGGTGAGGCGCTTCCACTTGCCCCCCTCGAGCTTCATCGGGTACTTCACGCGCTTCTCGCCGTGGGCGTTCTCGCGCACCGCCGAGCCCTTGGCGCAGTGCGCCCCGAGATTGATGGGCGAATCGAAGACCGGCTCCTGGCGCACCCACACGCCGTTCTCGACCACCGCATCGACCGAGCAGCCGACGGAGCAGTGGGTGCAGACGGTACGGCGGACGGCGGTCTCGCCTACCTTCATCTCCTTCGCGGCCTCCGCCTTGCCGACCAGCGAAAACGGCAGTTGGCTCGCGAAAGCTCCGGCGCCGACGGTAAGGCCGGAGCGCTTCAGGAACGTCCGGCGGTCCATGGTGCTCGCGATGAACGCGGACACGTTGCGGGTCAGGTGACGCTTGCCCGTCGCCTGGCCGCTCGACTTCTTGGTCAGCAACATTGCCTTCTCTCCTCCATCAATCACGCGTCGTAGGTGCACTCCCAACTTCCGTCTTCTGCTCCCTCATGCCGCTTCGAGATCGAACGAGTCGCGCTCGACGTCGAGAAAGGCACGGGTAAAGTTGCCCAGCGCCCGGTAGAACTCGCTCTCGGTCCCCTGCTCCACGCGCTCCGCGAAGCGCCCGTACCACGGCCCGATGAAGCGTTCGAAGAAGTCCCGCTCGGCACCGTCGCCCGCGCCGTTCAGAATGAGGTGCCGCATCACGTCGGCCACGGCGGAGACGTGGTCCTCCGGCTCGCGTGCGTCCTCCCTGCGGGCAAGACCCATCCGGGCGAGCGCCGCACGCAGTTCGCCGAGCGGCTTTTCGTGCAGGTAGCCCGCCAGATAGTGGGAGCCATACAGCATGACCGGCGCTTCACCGATGGAGATGAAGCACGCGTCGTATTCCTCGCGCAGCGCCTCGGCGTCCGCGTTCGCGGCGGCCCGCTGGAGGCGTTCCCACGCCGCCGGCAGGCTCGCGTCGCCCTCTCCCACCAGACTCGGCGCTTCGGCCAGCATCCCGAGCAGTTGCGGGCTCGGTGGTCCGTAGAACAATGCGGCGATCAGTGCGTACATATCAGCGCGCGCGCGCTCCTCGGGCGGATGCTCCGCCGGCGGACGATCGATCTCGACGGGAGAGGCGGCCACGTTCATACGTCGAAGATGCTCACCTGTTTCTGCTCCTTCACCATGTCCACCACGCGGCAGTCGCCGCACATCCGCAGTCGATTCAGCGCCGCCGTCTCGCCGAACATCGAGTGTCCGGCTAGCTTGCCGACCATGTTGTCGATCATCTGCCGGGTGGCGAAGGGCTTACCGCAGCGGACGCAATGGAATGGCTCCGCCTCGTTCAGCACCACCGCCGCCTTGGCTTCCTTCGTGAGCAGGAGCCGCGGCTCGAGCGTGATCGCGGATTCCGGGCAGGTCGCGGCGCACAGGCCGCACTGGACGCAGCTGCGCTCGACGAACGACAGCCGCGGAAATTCCTTCGAGTCGGCCAGCGCGCTGGTTGGGCACGCACCGACGCACGACATGCAGAGCGTGCAGGCCTCGCGATTTACCGTCGATGCGCCCGAACGGCGCCCCGGCCGCGAGCGGAATCACATCGGTTCGCGCGGGCGCGTGCTTGACTAGATGATCGAAGACGAAGTCGAGCGTCGCGCGCTTGTCGTTCGACAAATTGAACGTGCCGGGCTTGCTGCTCTCCGCCGGCGCGAGGCCCCAGATTTCGCCCTCGAGTTCGCGCTCGTTCGCCGCCTGGAGCAGCCGGAAATGGCACCCCGCGAGCCCGAGACCGCCGAGGATCGCTTCCGCGAATCCCATCTGCGTGCGGAGCGCCTCGAGGTAGGCGGGCGGCTCCTTGCCGGTCGACAGCACGACGATCTGACACGCCCCGTAAGCGTACGCCCCGAGCATGAGATCGATGCCGATCGAAGCGATGTGCGCCGCCTCGAGCGCAATCACCCGCGCTGGCAGACCGATGCCGCTGCGGCCGAGGCGCGCGACGAGCTCGCGCCCCGCGGCGTCGTGGAAGAGGATACAGGGATCCCGGCCGCCAGCACCGCGATAGGTCTGCAGCAGGGTCTTCAGGCGCGCGCCGCGATCCGCCACCCGCTGATAGCCGTAAGTCATGGCGCCCGACGGACAGACCGTGGCGCAGCCGCCGCAACCCATGCACAGATGCGGCTCGACGCGAACGTGATCGCCCGCCGGCGCGATGGCACCGGTCGAGCAGACCTCCACACAGCGGTTGCAGCCTCCGATCCCGGAACGCGCGTGGGCACAGATGCGCTCCTTGTAGACGAAGAACTTCGGTTTCTCGAACTCTCCCACCATCTGGGCAAGCCGATTCACGGCAAGCGCCTGGTCGAACGGGTCCGCTCCCGGCGCGAAGTAGCCTTGCGGCGAATCGGCGACATCGAAGAAGCGCTCGGCCGTCAGGTTGAGGACGAGATCGAAGTCGTCGGCGCGCGAACGGTCGATCCGTTCGAAGTCGATCGCGCGCACCTCGCCGCAGGCCTTCACGCACGCCCGGTGCGACCGGCAGCGGTCGAGGTCGATCTGGTAGGAAAAATCGATGGCCTGTTCGGGACAGGCCGTGATACAGGCGTTGCAGCGGGTACAGAGCTCGAGATCGATCGGATTCGCCTGCGCCCACTCCGCCTTGAAGGCGCCGAGCCAGCCGGTGAGCGAATGGAGCCGTCCGGAGTAGACGGGGTAGCGCCGCTCGACCGGCAGGGACGCGCCCGGTGCACGACCCGTCACCAGCACCGCGACGTCGAGTTGCTCGACCAGGCGTTCGGCCCAGGACAAGGCCTGCGGTGCCTCGCCGACGATGAGCAGGCGCCCTTCCGATTTGTAGGACACGGTGCCGACCGGCTCCGGGTCAGGCAGTGTCGCCGCCGCGAGCAGCGCAGCGATCTTCGGTGTGGCTCTGCGCGCCCTCGCTGCGACCAGCCCGCCGACCTCGCGGATGTTGACGAAGCTCACCCGGCTGTTGCTGTTGGCTTCCCCGTGCAGCTCGGAGAAGAAGGGCGCTTCCTGGGTACAGGCGACGACGAGCTCGTCGGACCCCTGCAGCGCCGAGACGAAGACGCCGGCCTCGCGCCGGCAAAGCTGCTCGTGGACCGCGAGCCCGCCCTCGCGGCCGAGCGCGTCCGCCAGCGCACGGCCGTTCAGCGGCATCGACTTGTTGCAGTTGCAAACAAGAAGTTTCGGACTTTCCTGTGTCATCGTGGACGCGAATGAACGAGGAAACATGGCGCAACCCACATGCCACGGATGCGCGAAGCCGCCTCCACGGCGGTTACAGCAATCGACTATTAAGCCGACTCGGGTGGGACAATTTGAGCAGTCTGACGGGGTTCGTGCGACTTTGTGTCGCAGGGCCCAGGCGGGTTGCGGCTGTCGCCAGCCACTGCATCGAGGTCTTCGCAGGAGGCGCTTCCAGGTCCGTCGGGCAGCGTCTCTGTTGCTGTCGCACAAACCTCGTCAGCGGACTCGGCGACGGGGGGCTTTTCGTCCGCTGACGCCTCGCGCGGCAGGCCGTCCAGATTCCGGAACTGGGTGAGCTCGGCGACGATCGAGGCGGCGATCGGATCGGGCTTCGTGTAGTCGTCGATGTAGATGTCGAGCCCGTCCATCACATTGAAGTGCGGGTCGGTGAAGAGCTTCTTCAGCGCGGCCTGCCGCAACTCGGGTCGAACGTCGCGCTGCATGAACGGGGAGAAGTCCGACTCGGGGGTCAGCGATTCGACCGGCGGAAGCGCGACCGGCTCCGCCTCCGCCTTGGGTGCGGGCTGCCCGGCGGGCGGCGATTGTGGTTGCGCCGCGGCCTCCTTCTTGAGCCTCGACCAGCGCGCGAGCAGCGGCTCGTCAGGTGCCCCGCGCTCGGGCTTCTCGTCGGGCATGGGCTATTTCCTCGCGCGCTTCCACTTGGGTCGCGGGCGATAGTACCGTTCCACGAACTCGCCCACCCAGGCGTGCAGGTCCGGCGGCAGCGGCACGGCATCCACGGTCTCGTTCGCATCCATCCAGCCGGCGGCCCGGGCGTAGCTCACCGACACGAAGGCCGGCCGCGGCGTGCCGTCGTCGGCGCGGACCAGCACGAATACCTTGGGCGCGGGAGACGTGAGGTTCAAGAAGTAGCTTTCGAGCTCCTCGCCCTTCAGCGCGATCTCGAAACCGGGGTAGAGAACTTCGAGGCGGGTACCGTCGTCGTACAGGGTGCGGGGTGGGGCAGCCGCGCCGAAGATATCCGGCAGGACGCCTTTCGCTTCCCATTTCTCGGACTGCCAACGGCTGGCGAGCGGAGTACGTTCCATGACCACCGCAACGGCATGCGTGAAGGCCATCGGCGGGGCGATGGTGCCCTCCTCCGGTATTTCAAGGTCCGTCATGTCGTGCGCACCCGATCCGAAACCGTGTTGGTACGGACACCCGGCTTTTGCAATAATTCCGACATGCACGCTGCAGGACGACTTGCGCGATGCCCCGCTTTGCAGCGCACCATTCGAAGCTTCCAGGACTGCTCGATGACCCCGGCCGGCGCATTCGATCCCCCCGCGAGAACCGGAGACGACAAGGTGACAGCCGTCGCCCGCCGCGTCAAGGATGCCCTCGGCCGGCCGCTGCGCGATCTGCGCATCTCCGTGACCGATCGCTGCAATTTCCGCTGCGTCTATTGCATGCCGAAAGAGGTGTTCGGTGCAGATCACCCGTTTCTCGAGCGCAGGGAGATCCTCTCCTTCGAGGAGATCACGCGTGTGGCCCGCATCTTCCAGTCGCTCGGCATCGAGAAGGTCCGGCTCACCGGCGGCGAACCGCTCATGCGCAAGGACATCGAGCGCCTGATCGCGATGCTGTCGGAGCTGGGTGACCTCGATCTCACGCTCACCACCAACGGGTCGCTGCTGACGAGAAAAGCGCCGGCGCTGAAAGCGGCGGGGCTCTCGCGCGTGACGGTGAGCCTCGACTCGCTCGATGACGCGGTCTTCAAGGCGATGAACGACGTCGACTATCCGGTCGCCAAGGTGCTCGAAGGGATCGACGCCGCGGCCGCAGCCGGCCTCACGCCGATCAAGATCAACATGGTCGTGAAGCGCGGCGTGAACGAGGACAGCATCCTGCCCATGGCGCGTTTCTTCAAGGGGTCGGGACATGTGCTCCGTTTCATCGAGTACATGGACGTGGGGCACAGCAACGGCTGGCGCATGGACGACGTGATCCCCGCGGCCGAGATCATCGCGATGATCGGGCGCGAGATGCCGCTCGTGCCGGTCGATCCCGACTACCGCGGCGAGGTGGCCGAGCGCTACCGCTATGTGGACGGCAGCGGCGAGGTCGGTGTGATCGCCTCGGTGACCCGCGCGTTCTGCCGCGACTGCAATCGCGCCCGCATGTCGACCGAGGGCGTGCTCTACACCTGTCTCTTCGCGACTCACGGTCACGACCTCCGGGCGCTGGTCCGGGGCGGCGCCTCCGATGCAGAGATCCTGCGCAGCCTGGTCGATCTCTGGTCCGTCCGCGGCGACCGCTATTCCGAGATCCGCGGCGAAGAGACCGCGGCCCTGCGCAAGATCGAGATGTCGTACATCGGCGGATGAGGCTCGCTGGCGGCACGCCCCGCGCGCTGATCGGACCCGCTTCGCTCCCATGCGCTACCGCCCGCAACTGACCCAGGCCGGCCGGCCGCTCACGTTCGACGTCGATGCGATCGACGAGCACGGCAAGGTCGTGCCCACCGCGATCGCCGGGGAGCATCCGCTCACGCTCTACGTCGACAAGCGGGAGATCGTGACCCTGATGACCCTGGGTCAGGCGCCGGAGGCGCTCGCCATCGGCTACCTTCGCAACCAGCGTCTCGTCGCCCGCATCGAGGACATCGTCGCCGTGCAGGTGGACTGGGAGGTCGACGCCGTCGCCGTCACCACGCGCGATGGCCTCGCCGATCTCGACGAGCGCATGGCAAAGCGCACGGTCACCACGGGCTGCGGCCAGGGCACGGTCTTCGGAGCGCTGATGGACGAGATCGAGAACGTCCGCCTGCCCGACGACGCCGTGCTCGAAGAGGCGACCTATTTCGCGCTGCTCGACAACGTCCGCAAGCACGACACCGTCTACAAGCAGGCCGGGGCCGTGCACGGCTGCGCGCTCGCGGCGGGCGCCGAGATCCTGATGTTCGTCGAGGACGTGGGTCGCCACAACGCGGTCGACGCCATCGCGGGCCAGATGTGGCTCGACCGCATCGGGGGTGGCGACAAGATCTTCTACACGACCGGCCGCCTGACCTCGGAGATGGTGATAAAGACCGCGCAAATGGGCATCCCGGTCCTGATCTCGCGCTCCGGCCTCACGCAGATGGGATACGAGGTCGCGAAGCGGGTCGGTCTTACGATGATCGGTCGCGCGACCGGCCGGCACTACCTCCTCTTCACCGGGCAGGACCGTTTCCGGCGCAAGTCCGAAGCGGTGCCGGCCTCAAGCACGTCGTGACCGCGGTCACCGGGCTCATCCTCGCCGGCGGCCGGGGGCGTCGCATGGGCGGCGTCGACAAGGGGCTGCAGCTGCCTGCAGGGCAAGCCGATGGTGCAGTGGGTGCTGGAACGCCTGGCGCCGCAGGTCGACGAGGTGCTCGTCAACGCCAACCAGAACGCCGCGGCCTATGGTGACCTCGGCTGCCGGGTCGTCGGCGACGCCGTCGGCGGGTTCGCCGGACCGCTGGCCGGGTTGCAGAGCGGTCTTGCGCACGCGCGCCACGAACTGGTGGCGACGGTGCCGTGCGATTCGCCGTTTCTGCCGCGCGATCTCGTTGCCCGCCTGCACGACGCGCTGGAGCAGGCGCAGGCCGACCTGGCGGTGGCGAAGACCGGCGCCCAGCCGCATCCGGTGTTCTGCCTCTGTCGGCGCGGCCTGTTGCCGCACCTCACCGCGTATCTCGCAGGCGGCGGGCGCAAGATCGACGCGTGGTACGCGACGCTGCGGGTGGCGGAGGCGTGCTTCGACGACGAAGCGGCAGCGTTCGCGAACATCAACACGCCCGAGGAGCTCGCCGCGTTCGAATCGAGCCCTCCCGCATGAGCGCGTCTTCGACCGAGTCCCCCGCGTGCCTGACGGTGCAGGAAGTCGCGAACTACCTGCGCATCAACGAAAAGAAGGTCTACGAGCTCGTCAAGGAAGGCAGCCTGCCGGCCACCAAAGTCACCGGCAAGTGGCTTTTTCCGCGCCGCCTGGTGGAGGAATGGCTGCTCGAATCGGCCCACGCGGGGGTGCTCGCGGATCGCCTCCTGGTGGCGGGGAGCGACGATCCGCTGCTCGCGACCGCCCTCGCCTGCCTGGCCGCCGACGTGGGTGACGCGGCGCTGGTCGCGCTCTCGCCCACCGGCACGCGCGGCGGGCTCGCGCTCCTGTCGCGCGGACGGACCAATGTCTGCGGCATGCACTGGGGCTCGTCGGAGGCGAGCGACGCGCAGCACTGGCGTCTCGTGCGCGGCTTTCCCGGGCACCACCAGTGGACGATGGTGCGCATGGCGCGGCGCGAGCAGGGAGTTATGCTCTCGCCGCGCTTGGCTGGAGGCGGGGCCGCTCGAAGCGCTCGCGGTGCCGGAGTTGCGCTGGGTGCTGCGCCAGCCCGGCGCAGGGTCGCAGCATTTCCTGCGCAGCAAGTTTCACGATCTCGGATTGAAGCTGGAAGCGCTGAACGCCACGGATGTCGCGCTCACCGAACGCCATGCGGCCTCCCTCATCGTGCACGGCCGGGCAGATTGCGCGCCCGGGGTACGCAGCGCGGCCGCGGAGTTCGGACTGCCGTATCTCGCCCTCGGGTGGGAGAGCTTCGATCTGGTCCTGCCGCGGAGCGTCTACTTCCGGCGGCTGTTTCAGGACCTCATTGCGCTCATCGGAAGCGAGCGCGGGCGGCGACTCGCGGCCGCCCTGGAGGGCTACGACCTCGGCCCGCTCGGGCAACTCGTGAACGATCCCGAGAGCGTACCCGCGTCGTCATAGTCGGCGCGCGAGCGCCTCCGCGGCGGCGAGCGACCCGAACATCCCGACGTCGTCGTTCGTGACGACGTATACCGGCATCTCCGCCATCAGCCCGGAGAACCGGCCCTTGGCGGTGACGCCGTGCAGGAACGCGCCCTCCCTAAGCTTCGGCAGGATGCGCGGAGCGATGCCGCCGGCGATGTAGACCCCGCCGCGGGGGAGCACCGCGAGCGCCAGGTTTCCGGTAAAGCGGCCGTAAGCCGAGACGAAGATGGCGAGCGCCTGCACCGCGCACGGATCGCTGCCTTCGAGCGCTGTCGCCGTGATATCGGCCGCCGCCATCGCTTTCGGCGCCGCGCCCTCGTGCTCGCGCACGAATGCGTAGGTTGCCTCCAGCCCCGGTCCCGAGACGACGCGTTCCCACGACGCATGTCCATGGCGGTCGAACAGATGTCGCATCAGCGCGATCTCGAGCTCGCCTTCGGGGGCGAAATCGGCGTGGCTGCCCTCGGAAGGTAAGGCGACGTAGCGCTCGCCCGCCGGCACCAGCACCGACATGCCGAGACCGGTGCCGGCGCCCACCAGCAGCCGGGGCGCGCCCGCCCGCGGCAGTCCCGGCCTGCAGCGTGACCACGTCCGCGGCCGCGAGGCTGTCGAGGCCGAGGCCGACCGCTTCGAAATCGTTGAGCAGCGCAAGCGGCAGGTTGCCGAGCGCGGCGCTCAGTGCGGCCGCATTCACCTGCCACGAAACGTTCGTGAGCCGTACGCTGCCGTCCACGACCGGACCGGCGACAGCGATGCCGGCCGCCGTCGGTGCCGGGCCGCCGTGAGCGGCGAGAAACTCGCTCAGGATCGACGCCGCCGAGGGATAGCGCTGGCTCGGGTAACGTGCCCGGTGGCAAATGTGCCACCCCCCGCCCACGCGCTCGGCGAGCGCGACGCGGCTGTTGGTGCCACCGATGTCGGCGGCGAGGTACAAGGCAGTCATGATGAATGGTTGCCGTGATGTGATGGAAACCCGCGCGCGGACTTTTCAAGCCTGGCGCGTGGTGCCTTCGTCTGCCGCCTGTTCGTCCGGGACCGACAGCAGACCGTGGCCGACCGCCGGGATCGATTCCGGCTTCGCGATGATGAATCCCTGAGCGAAGTCCACACCCAGTCCCCGTAACTTGCCGAGGGTGATCTCGTCCTCGACGAATTCGGCCACCGTCCGCATCCCCAGTATGTGGGCGATGCGGTTGATGGCCTCGACGATCGCGTAGTCCATCTGGTCCACCGCCATGTCCTTCACGAAGGTGCCATCGATCTTGAGGAAATTGACCGGCAGATACTTGAGGTAGGCGAAGGATGACATCCCGATGCCGAAGTCGTCGAGTGCGAATGTGCAGCCGAGCGCTTTCAGCTCGTGCATAAGCTCGGCAGCCTTGTTCAGGTTCGCGATCGCGGTGGTCTCCGTGACCTCGAAGCAGAGCAACCCGCGCGGCAGGGTGTGCTCGGCGAGCAGCGCGCGCAAGAAACCCGGAAAGCTGTTGTCGCTCATGCTGGCGCCGGACAGATTCACCGCGTAGAAACTTCCCGCGTCGACGTTCTCGAAATCGCATGCGATGCGCCCGGCGCGCACCTCGTCCGCCAGGAACTGCACGAGTGTCGTAATGACCCAGCGATCCACCGACGTGAGCAGGTTGTAGCGCTCTGCGGCCGGCATGAACGCCATCGGCGGCAGCACGTTGCCGCTCGCATCGATCATCCGTACCAGCACCTCGTAGTGCGGCTGTTCCGGGGAGTTCTCCCGCAGAGGAATGATGCGCTGGCGGAAGAGACGAAAATTCCCGAGCTCGAATGCCTGGTTGATCTGGGAGATCATCTGCAGCTCGCCCGTGCGCTGGGTGAAGCGGCGATCCTGCGGTCGGTGCACCTGCACGCGGTCGCGACCCTTGTTCTTGGCTTCGTAGCAGGAGGCATCGGCCGCCGCCAGCACTCGCGTCGTCGTCCCGCTCCGCGCGTCGAGGGGCACCAAGCCGATGCTCACCCCGACGCTGAAGCTCTTGGCCTGCCAGACGAACCGGAAATCGCGCACGGTGTCCCGAATGGCATTGGCGATTCTCACCGCCTGATCGAGCGGGCACGACTCCAGCAGCGCGCCGAACTCGTCGCCGCCGAGCCGCGCCAGCGTGTCGCTCGCCCGCATGCGCGACTGCATGACTTTGGTGAGCTGCCGGAGGAACTCGTCGCCGGCCGCATGGCCGCAGGTGTCGTTCACGGTCTTGAAGTTGTCCAGATCGAGATAGAGCAGCGCGTGATGGACCTGCTCGCCCTTCGCGTTCTCGAGCAGCTTCCCCAGGCGTCGCTCGAACTCGCGACGATTCGCGAGCCCCGTCAAAACATCGTGGGTCGCCTGCCACGACAGTTGCTGCTCCATCTCGCGCAACTGGCTCACGTCGTGGAAGACGACGATCATGCCGACGACTTCGCCCTTGCTGTCCCGGATCGGCGAGCAGGAATCGCGCACCGCGAACTCGGTGCCGGCGCGGTGCTGGAGCAGGATGGGGCGCCCGTCCGCCTCGGCGCGCGTCGACACGTCGCCGACGTGGTAGACGATCTGTTGGCGCGACTCGTCGTCGACGACCCGGTACACCTTGGCGAGCGGCTGGCCTTTCGCCTCCGCGATCTGCCAGCCTGTGAGATCCTCCGCGATCGGGTTCATGTAGTCGACCAGCCCGTCGCCGTCGGTGGTCACGACCCCGTCGCCGATCGAGTGCAGCGTAACCTCGGCGCGCTCCTTCTCGCGGTAGAGCGCCGCCTCGGTGCGCGTGATCCTGCGGCTCACGACATAGGCGATGAGCCCTCCGAACAGCAGTACGCCGGCCCCGTTTGCGGACATGAAGATGAGCGCGGCGCGCGCTTCGCGGTTCGCCTTCGCCACGCCGTCCGCGCTGGCGGTGCGCTTCGCGTCCATGAGCACGGTCAAGCGCTCCTGCAGCTCCTGCTGCAGCGTGAGGACGGCGCTGCGCATCGGTCTGCCGTCGCCGCCGCGCAGCGTCTCGATGCTCCTCGCGAGCGCCGCCTGCACCCGCTCCTCGCTCGCGATCACCGCGTCGAAGGCGGTACGCTCGTCTTCCGTCATCTCGGTCTGCCCGAGCTTGCGCGTCACGTCCACCCACTCGAGTTCGAGCAGCTGCAGGCGCCGCTCCGCCCAGTTGGTGCGTGCCTGGCCGCCCTCGGCCGCGAGCGCGTAGACGACCTCGGTGCGCTGGCGCGACACGTTGAGCAGCGAGGCGATCAGGTCCGTTTTCACCTGCTGCCCATCTAGGCTGCGGTTCACTGCCTGCACGCGCATGAGGCCACCGACCGTGGCGCCCAGCATGAGCGACAGCAACAGCCCGAAACCCACGGTCAGGGCGAGCTTCGACCGGATGAAGGGCAGGCGGCGCAAGAGCGGCGTCACGCGGTCGTCCTCGCCGCTGCTCGCGCCCGCGCGAGGCGGGCATGCGGATCCTGCCGGTAGAAACACGCGAGCTGCGCGTAGACGGCTGGATACTCGCGCTTCAGCACCCCCGGGATCTCGAACAACGCTTCCGTCATGACGGCGAAGAACTCACCCGGGTGCTCGGAGGCGTAGGGATCGATCAGCGTCTGCTCGCCGCGGTCCACGCGCTCGCAGAAGTCCCGGTAGGCCGGCTCGAACGCCTCCCGCCACGCCTCGCGGCTCATGCCGCGATGCAGCGGGGGAAAACCGTTGGTCTCGCCGTTCAGCATGTCGAGCTTGTGCGCGAACTCGTGGAGGACGACGTTGACACCATCCGCGCAGGCACCCGGCGCCGCGTCCGCCCACGAGAGGATCACCGGCCCGCCGAGCCACGCCTCCCCGGCGAGCACTTCGCGATGGGCGTGCACGACCCCGGCCTCGTCCATGAACTCGCGCGGCGCGAGAAACTCGTCGGGATAGACGATGATCTCCGACCAGCCGCGGAAGTAATCGAGGTCGAGCTCGAGAATCAGCATGCAGGCCTGTGCCGCGATCGCGTAGCGCATGCCGTCGTCGAGCTCGAGCCCGCCGGCGCCGTGCGCCTGTTTCTCACTCAGGAAGAGGGTCACCCAGCGCTCGAGGCGGTCGCGCTCCGCTTGCTCGAGGACGCGCAGAAAAGGGAAGGACTCGAGCACTCGAGTCCAGGCGCAAGCATCCAGCGGTTGCGTCTCCAGCACCCGCTGCCGGCGCCATTCGCGGAAGCTCCACGGCATGACGCTGGCGGCGTCAGTTCCCACCGGCCGCGCTGCGCTCCGCTTCGTCGGGATGCAGCTCCAGCGCCGGCAGGCGGCCGTCCGTGAGCTCGACGCTCTCGATCTGAGCGAAGCGCTGGCTGATCTTCTGGCTCGTCACCTGCACGTTCCTGGCGTCCTCGTGGGCTTGACGGATGTGGTCCGCGAGCTTGCGCATGCGCTCGTCGAAGCGGCCGAATTCGCGGCCCAGCTTGGCGAGCTCGTCCTTGATGATGTGCACCTGCCGGCGCGTCTCGACGTCCTTGATGACCGCCCGCGCCGTGTTCAGCACCGCCATCAGCGTCGTGGGCGACACGATCCACACGCGTTGCCGCTGGGCGTATTCCACCACGTCTGCGTGATGGGCATGGATCTCGGCAAACACCGCCTCCGCCGGCACGAACATGACAGCTCCATCCGAGGTCACGTCCGGTATAACGTACTTCCTTCCGATGTCGTCCACGTGGCGCTTCACGTCCGCCTTGAACAGACGCTGCGCCTGTACCCGTTCCAGCTCCGACGCCTCCCTGGCAAACATCCGGTGGTAGTTTTCGAGGGGAAACTTCGAGTCCACCGCGACGAGACCGGTGGGCTCCGGCAGCTTGAGCACGCAGTCCACGCGGGTGCCGTTCGGGAGGGTGTACTGCATGGCAAACGCCTGCGGCGGAAGCACATTGCGAACCAGCGCCTCCAGCTGCACCTCGCCGAATGCACCGCGCGAACGCTTGTCACCGAGCAGCTCCTGCAGCGTCACCACGTTCGTCGTGAGGCCGTCGATCTTCTTCTGGGCTTCGTCGATGGTCGCGAGCCGTTCCATCACCCGCGCGAACGTGTCGTTCGTGTTCTTGAACCCCTCGTCCAGGCGCTCCGCCACACGCCCGGAGATCTGATCGAGGCGCGTGTCGACGCTTCGCGAGAGCGTGGCAACGCTTTCGCCGAGCTGTTGCGATGTGCGATGCAGGGCCGACTGGATGGCGTCCTGGTCTGCCCGAGCCTGCGCCGCAAGCGCGCCCTTGAGCACGTCCGCGAGCTCGGTCAACGCGCGTTGCAGCGACTCGCGCTGGGTGGCGAGCTCGTCGTGCTGGGAGAGCTGCAGGGATTGCAGCGCCGCCCGGCTCTCGCCCAGCTCGCGGGCGACCTCCAGGCGCATGCGCTCAGACGCGTCCGTGAG
This sequence comes from uncultured beta proteobacterium, assembly GCA_963734295.1. Lineage (GTDB taxonomy): Bacteria > Pseudomonadota > Gammaproteobacteria > Burkholderiales > JAEUMW01 > JAEUMW01. The sequence continues at coordinate 860,854 of CAVTGS010000012.1, forward strand.
CGCCCGGCCGATGCGCTCGGATTGGCCGGTGAGCCCGGTGTGCAGATCGGAGAGAATTTCGCGGTGCTTGAGTTCGGCCTGCTCCTGGAGCTGCGCCTGCATCCGGGCGGTCGCTCGCAGGAGCACGAACAGCGCGACGACGGCAACCAGGGCCGCGAGGCCCAGACCGGCTGCCACCGCGAGAAGGGCGTCTGCAGGGACCTCTGACATTGCGAAAGTATAGCGCGAGCGCCTGCGCGCAGGCGGGGGGTAAGAAGTGCCGCGGCAGCGCCGGCTTCAGCCCAGCGCGCGCAGCGTGCTCAACGGCGGATGGTCGAGCGTGCCGCGCGTGCCGAGCCACCCCGCCGCCGCCACGCCCGCCGCACCGCACAGCACCCCGGTGAGCCAGATCCACGGATTCGCGGTGAACGGGATGTTCAGCAGATTGACCGACACGCCATAGCTCAGCGCCGTCGCCCACGCCGCCGCGAGCAGCCCGGCGAGCGCGCCGATCAGCGCGAACTCCGCGACCTGTGCCGCGAGCAGCTGGCGGCGACTGGCACCCAGGGTGCGCAGAATGGCCGCGTCATGAAGACGCTCGTCCTTGGAGGCGCTGATGGCGGCGTAGAGAACCGCGAGCCCGGCAGCGAGCGTGAACAGGAAGACGAACTCCACCGCTTTCGCCACCTGGTCCATCATCTTCTGGATGCGCTCGAGGATGGACGCGACGTCGATCACGAGAAAATTGGGAAAGCCCTGCACCAGCCGGTTCATCAGGTCCGACCGGTCCGGCGGCAGAAAGAAGCTGCTCACGAACGTGACCGGCATCCCGTCGAGCAGACCCGGCGGCGCGACCACGAAAAAGTTCACGCGGAAGGAATCCCACTCCACCTTGCGCAGGCTCGTCACGCGCGCCTTCAGCACGGTGCCGGCGACGTCGTAGGTGAGCTCGTCGCCCAACTCGATGCCAAGCGTCGCGGCGATGCCCGCTTCCACCGAAAGCTGCTCGCGATCGCGCTCGCCCGGGCGCCACCACCGCCCCGCGACGATGACGTTGTCGTCCTTCGGGCGCTCCGCCCACGACAGGTTGAACTCGCGGTCGACGAGCCGCCGCGCGCGCTCGTCGGGGAAGTCCGCGGGACCGATCATCCTGCCGTTGATGGCGACGAGGCGCCCGCGCACCATCGGATACACGGCCGGAACCGGCAGGCCCGCCGTCTCGAAAAAGCCCGCGAGCGGTTCCCGCTGCTCCGGCTGGATGTTCACGAGGAAGCGGTTCGGCGCGTCCGCCGGCAGCGTGGTGCGCCAGTTGTCGAGAAGATCGCTCCGCGTAAGCGTGAGGAGCAGAAGCGCCATGATGCCGAGCCCGAGGGCGGAGACCTGCGTGAGCGTCGAAAGCCGGCGCCGCTCCAGATTGGCGATGCTGAAACGCCAGGCGAACCCGGCATCCCTCGCACCGCGCACGAGCAGCCGCAGAAAGAGCCAGGAGCAGGCCGCCGCCAGCACGATCACGCCGGCCATGCCGCCGAGCACGTAGGCGCCGAGCCGCGGCTCGTCGGCCTCCCACAGCAGGAGGCCCGCGACCATCGCCACCCCGGCAGCATAGCCGACCGCGCCCCAGCCCGTCGGCGTGCCCAAGTCGCGCCGCAGCACCCGCAGGGTCGGCACCCGTCCCAGCGCGATCACCGGCGGCAAACCGAATCCCGCGCAGCAGCACGAAACCGGTCACGAAGCCGTGTGCGGCAGGCATCAGCCCGGGAAGCGGGAGATCGACGTCGATCAGGGTTGCAAGCAGCTGACCGAGCAATGCCTGACCCGCGAAACCGGCGAGGCAGCCGACGAGACTCGCGGCCGCGCCGAGCATGAGGAAGAGGAAGAGGTGCAGGCGCAGGATCGCGCCCTGGCTTGCCCCCAGACAGCGCATCATGGCGCAGGCATCGAGGTGCCGTTGCAGGTAGCGGCGCGCAGCGAGCGCCACCGCCACCGCGGCGAGCACGACGCTCGAGAGCGCCGACAGTCCGAGGAAGCGCTGCGCCTTCTCGAGGGCCGACTTGATCTCGGGGCGCGCATCCCGCACGTCTTCGACGCGCTGGCCCGGGCCGATCCGGCGCAGCGCGAAAGCGCGAAACGCTTCGATCGAGCGCGGATCGCCGGCCGTGAGCAGGCGGTAGCTCACCCGGCTGCCGGGCTGGATGAGCCCCGTCGCGGGGAGGTCGCCCGCGTTCATGATGAGCCGCGGCCCCAGGCTCAGGAACCCCACCGCGGCCTCGGGTTCTTCGACGATCACGCCCGCGATGCGAAACTGCCGCTCGCCGAGTCCGATCGCATCCCCGGTCTTCACCCCGAGGCGCGCGAGCAGACGGTCGTCGACCCATACCGTGCCCGTGGCCGGTGCTTCCCGTGTTGCCGTGCCGGCCACCGTCCGCGTCTCACCGATGCGCAGCTCGCCGCGCAGGGGATATCCCGGGTCGACGGCCTTGATCTCGGCGAGCACGTTCGCTTCGCCGGCGAGCACCATGCTCGGGAACTTGAGCAGGTGGACGAGCGCGAGCCCGGCGCGCCGCGCCTCGTCGCCAAAGGCGTCGCCAAGCGGCCGGTCGGACACCAGCACGAGATCGGCGCCGAGCAGGTTGTTCGCCTGGTTGCCGAGGGCGGATTTCATCCGGTCGGCGAAGAACGCTACCGTCGTGACGCTGGCGACGGCGATGACGAGCACGGCCGCGAGCAGACGGAGCTCGCCCGCCCGCCAGTCCCGGACCAGCATGCGCCCGGCGAGAACGACGGAGCGCAGCATCAGACCACCTCGTCCGCGCAGAGGCGCCCGGACGCGATGCGCAGTCGGCGCCGGCAGCGCGACGCGAGCGCCTCGTCGTGGGTCACGAGCAGCAGCGTCGTCCGGTTCTCGCGATTCAGCGCGAACATGAGGTCGATGATCTCCTGGCCGGTCGCCGCATCCAGGTTGCCGGTCGGCTCGTCGGCGAGCAGGAGGCGCGGATTGCCGGCGAAGGCGCGCGCGATCGCGACCCGCTGCTGCTCGCCGCCGGAGAGTTGCTTGGGGCGATGGGCGAGCCGCGCGCCGAGGCCGACGCGCCCGAGCAGCGCGGTCGCCGCCTCGCGCGCACCGGGGCTGCCGGCGAGCTCGAGCGGGAGCATGACGTTTTCGAGCGCAGTGAGTGCCGGCAGCAACTGGAACGACTGGAACACGAAACCCACCATCCGGCCCCGCAGCGCCGCGCGGCCGTCCTCGTCCAGCGCGAAGAGATCGACGCCGTCGAGCACGACCTGCCCGCGGGTCGGGGTATCGAGCCCCGCCATCAGACCGAGGAGCGTGGTCTTGCCCGATCCGGACGCGCCGAGGATCGCGACCGCCTCGCCCTCTTGCACGTCGAAGCTCACGTCATCGAGAATCGTGAGCCGTCCGGGACCGCTCTCGACCTCCTTCGCCAGGGCGGTGACACTGAGGATCGGTCCACGTGGGGTGCCTGACATGTTCAAGAAGATTCTGCTCGTTGTGCTGGGTTGGATGGCGCTGGGGGCCGCGGCGCAGCCCGTCGTGCTCGTCTACGGCGACAGCCTGTCGGCGGGTTATGGTCTGCCGCAGGGGAAGGGCTGGGTCGATCTGCTCGCCGACCGCCTGCGGGCGGAGAAGTTCGATCACCGCGTCGTGAATGCGAGCGTGAGCGGAGAGACTACCGTAGGCGGCGCGAACCGGATCGAAGCCGTGCTTGCCCAGCACCGCCCCGCCATCGTCGTCGTCGAGCTCGGCGGCAACGACGGCCTGCGCGGGCTCTCGCTCGCCGCCACGCGACAGAACCTCGAAAAGATCGTCGGCGCTGCACGCGGTGCGGGGGCGAAACCTTTGCTCATCGGCATGCAACTGCCGCCGAATTACGGCACGGCGTATACCGAAAAGTTCCAGGCGGTGTTCGAGGACGTGGCGCGCGAGCGCAGGATCCCGCTCGTACCCTTCATGCTCGCGGGGTTCGGCGAGAAGCGCGAGTACTTCCAGGCGGACGGCATACATCCGACGATCGAGGCACAGCGGCTCATGCTCGACAACGTCTGGCCGGTACTGCGGCCGCTGCTGGGAAAGTCGCCGTGAGCGTCGACCGCCGTCAGCGGTCGGACGCGGGTGCGCGGCCCTTGGCGATGGACAGGGTGACGCTCTTGCGGCGCAGGCGCTCGAAATCGCCGTGCGCGAGGATGTCCTTCAAGAAGGCGATATTGCGCTGGATGCGGTCGCGGTAGGGATTGCGGCCGCCGAAATGGGTCGCCACGATCTCGTGCAGCCCGCCGAAGAGGCCGTCGAGACGCTTCTTCGCGACGCCCTCGTAGAAGCCGGGCGTCTTGGCGAGGAGGTCGGCGGCGGAGCTGTAGTTGATTTCGACGGAGCCGTCCGCGTTCTTGCGCCGCGCGATACCCGCCAGCACGAACTCCTCGTAGAGGAAATCCCGGCATTTTTCCAGGTAGATGCGGTCGGCCATCTGGCCGATGAGATCGGCGCTCCCGAGCATGCAGCCCAGGCGCCGGTCGAGCGGATCGGGCAGCTCCAGCCGGTCGATGGGGATCTCGTAGCCGGTGAAATGAACGAGACGGGTCGCGCGCTCGACGTGCCGACCGAGCCCGATTTCGGGCAGATAGCGGGCGAGGAAGCGCGCGCTGCGGGAGACGTGGACGAGCGTGTATTCCGCGCCGCTCGCGCGCCCGCGATCGGCGCTCTCGAGGATGTAGCCGGAGTCGTGGAAGAGCGCGGTGATGACGCCGATCAAGGCGCGTTCCGGACCCATGGCATCGGCCTCGCTCGAGGCGCGGTCGTGGCCGTCGAGGAGGCGCGCCATGGCGAGCGCGATGTCGAGGGTGTGACGCAGATCGTGATACTTGGTATCGCAGGCCTGAAAGCCCGGCATCTCGCCGTCGAAGAGGCGCTGGACATCCCCGAATACCCGATCCAGGACCGCGAAGTCGTTGCCCGGGTACCGGTGCTCCAGGACTTCCCGCACCGCCCGGCGCACCTCCGCCGCATCTTCGAGGTTGACGGAGTCGGTAACGTCCTGCGGAACGCGGCTGACTTCCATGGCGGGGGAGCTCCGGGGAGGGCTGAGGGCACGAAACCTCGCCGGCTTCAGGCAAAGGTCGCGCCACGGGCGGACGTGCGCCCCCGCCCTCCGGACCGAAGGCGCTCAGCGGATCGCGACGCGCGCCCGACCCTCGGCCAGCACGCCGATCACGGTCGCATCAGCGCAGCCGTGGCGGCGAAAGATCCCGAGCACCGCGCCGACGGCCTCGGGCGCACAGGCGGCGAGCAGGCCGCCGCTGGTCTGGGGAACGGTGAGGAAAGTCGTACGGCGGCCCCGCAGGGTGCTCCACAGCCTGCTAAAATCGCGGGCTGTCGCGCCGCGCGGCGCGGGTCGGGGAAGCTTGGCTTTGCGCAACGAAGACGAGGTGAACGTCGCACAGGTGGCCGAGTTTGACGAGGTCATCGACGTGCGCTCGCCGTCCGAGTTCGCGGAGGACCACGTTCCGGGCGCCTGCAACCTGCCCGTACTCGACGACGCCGAACGCGCGCGTGTCGGCACCCTCTATACGCAGGTCTCCGCCTTCGAGGCGCGCAAGGTCGGCGCGGCGCTCACCGCCCGCAACATCGCCGCCCACATCGAGAACGAGCTGCTCGACCGGCCCAAAGGCTGGCGGCCGCTGGTCTACTGCTGGCGCGGCGGGAAGCGGAGCGAGAGCATGACCCACGTGCTGCGGGAGGTCGGCTGGCCGGCGGAGCGGCTCGCGGGCGGCTATCGGGCCTACCGGCGCGCGGTGATGGACGACCTCGAGCAGCTGCCCGTGCGCTTCCGCTGGCGAGTCGTCTGCGGCCGCACCGGCAGCGGCAAGAGCCGGCTGTTGCGGGCACTGGAGGCAGCCGGCGCGCAGATGCTCGATCTCGAGTCGCTGGCCTGCCACCGCGGCTCGGTCCTGGGCAACCTCCCGGATGCGCCGCAGCCGTCCCAGAAGTGGTTCGAGAGCCTGGTGCGGGCGCGGCTCGCGGCGTGCTCCCCCGCGCGCCCGGTCTTCGTGGAAGCAGAGAGCCGCAAGATCGGCCGGCTGGGGGTGCCCGAGGTGCTGATGGAGACGATCCGGCAAGGGGACTGTCTCCGCCTCGAAGTCGACCTCGCGCAGCGCGTGGCGCTGCTCGAAGACGAGTACGCCCATCTCGTCGCGGATGTCGAGGCGTTGTGCGCGAAGCTCGCGCTGCTCGCGAGCCTGCACGGTCGCGAGCGCATCGCCGCGTGGCAGTCGCTCGCGCGGTCGGGGCATGTCGCGGAGCTCGTCGCCGACCTCCTCGAACGTCATTACGACCCGGCCTACCTCCGCTCCACCGGCAAGAACTTCGTGCGCTTCCGCGACGCCGAGTGCGTCGCGCTGCGGGGCACGGGTGCGGACGATTTCGCCGCCCTCGCGCGAGCGCTCGCCGCGGCAGACTGACGCGGTGCCGGTGCTATACTGCGCGCTCCGTCCGTTTCCCCCTTCTCCCCTGAATGTATCCGGCCCAGGAGCCGATGTCCCGCTCCCGTCTACTGCTCGTGCTCGTTGCGGTGGCGATCGTCTGGTTCGGCAACCTCGACTACCGCAAACTGTTCCATCCGGACGAAGGACGCTATGCGGAGATCCCGCGCGAGATGGTCGCCACCGCCGACTGGCTCACGCCGCGGCTGAATGGGATCAAGTACTTCGAGAAGCCGCCGCTGCAGTACTGGGCCACGGCGATCGCCTATCGCGTGTTCGGCAAGGCGCAGTGGACTTCGCGTCTGTGGACCGCGCTGTCGGGCTTTCTCACGATCCTGCTCGTGTACGCCGCGGGGGTCCGGCTCTTCGATCCCGACGCAGGTTTGTACGCCGCGCTCATGCTGGCGAGCAGCGCGGGCTTCGTGCTCGGCGGGCACTTCAACACGCTCGACATGGGTCTCACGTTCTTCCTGACCCTGGCGGTGGTGGCGTTTCTTCGTGCACAAGGGAAGCACGCGACACCCCGCGGGCGCGCGCTGTGGATGCACGTCGCCTGGGCGGCGGCCGCCGCAGCGGTGCTGAGCAAGGGGCTCGTCGGCGCCGTGCTGCCGGCAGGAGGACTCGTCGCCTATACGCTCTCCACCCGGGATTTCGCGGTTTGGCGCAGACTGCATCTCGTGACGGGCACGGTGCTGTTCCTCGCCCTCGCCGCGCCGTGGTTTATCGGCGTCAGCCTCGCGAATCCCGAGTTCCCCCATTACTTCTTCATCCACGAGCATTTCCAGCGCTTCCTCACGACGGTGCATTACCGCGTCGAGCCGTGGTGGTTCTTCCTCCCCGTGCTGGCGGCGGGCCTCCTGCCGTGGACCACCCTCGTGCCGGCAGCGCTCGCGCGGGGATGGCGGGAGGAAGCCGACGTGAGCGGGTTTCGCGCGCGCCGCTTCCTCATTGGCTATGCAGCGTTCATCCTGCTCTTCTACTCCGCCTCGAGCTCGAAGCTCGAAGCCTACGTGCTGCCGATGCTGCCGCCGCTCGCGCTCTTGCTCGGTGAACGGGTCGCGCAGCTCGCGGCGCGCAGGCTGCGCTGGCATCTCGCTGCGGCGCTCCTCGCGGGGCTCGCCGTGATCGCCGCCCCGCCCGTGGTGCGCGCCTTCGGTGGCGAGAACGCCGCGGCGCTCCCCGTCGCCTTCGGCTACTGGCTCCAGGCGGCCGGCGCGGTGCTCGCCGCGGGCGCCGCTTTCGGCATATATCAGGCAGGGCGCGGCCGGGTCCGCCCTGCCCTCATCGGCACGGCGCTCGCGGCCCTCGCGGCATCGCAGCTCGGCAACAGCGGGGCCGAAAGCCTCTCCCCTACCCGTTCCGGGTATGATCTCGCCGTGAAGATCGCGCCCCTGCTGGCGCCGGACACGCCCTTCTACAGCTTCGGGATGTACGAGCAAACGCTGCCTTTCTATCTCGAGCGGAAGACGACGCTCGTGGGAAGCGCCGAGGAGATGGCCTTCGGCCTCGAACAGGAGCCCCACCTCTGGATCGGAGATCCGCGTGATTTCGAGCCGCGCTGGCGATCGGAACGCGGGTCGGTCGCCATCATGCGGCCCATGTATTTCGACTATTTCGAGAAGCACGGACTGCCGATGCGCGTGGCCGTGCGGGACGAGCGATACGTGGTGGTGGTGAGCCCGTGAGCACTACGCGATGAGCGCCGCGAGCTTCGCTCTCGTCATGACCGGCGTATTGCTGAATGCCGCCGCACAGCTGCTGCTCAAGGCCGGCACCAACAGCGTCGGCACGTTCGCGTTCAGTCTCGAAAACGCTTTGCCCGTCGGCTGGAAGCTCGCCACCGAGCCCCATATCGTCGGTGGCCTCGCCTGCTACGTGGTGAGCGTCGTCGTCTGGATCATGGCGCTCTCGCGCGTGGAGGTGAGCATCGCGTATCCGATGCTGTCGGTCGGCTATGTCGTCAACGCCATCGCCGCCTGGTACCTCTTCGGCGAAGCGGTGTCGGCGACCCGGCTCGCGGGCATCGGCATCATCATCGTCGGCGTCTACGTCGTCGCCCGCAGCTGATGCGCACACCGCCCGAGCCCCGCGCCGCTCGGCCGGCTCCCTATCTGCCCTTCACGCGGCCCGCGATCGACGAGGCCACCATCGCCGGCGTGGTCGAGGTGCTGCGCTCCGGCTGGATCACCAGCGGCCCGCAGGTGAAGCAGTTCGAGGCGGAGCTCTCGTCCTACTTCGGCGGGCGCCCGGTGCGCACGCTCGCCTCCGGCACCGGTGCGCTCGAGCTCGCGCTGGCAATCGCCGATATCGGACCGGGGGACGAAGTCGATCACGACGCCGCTCTCCTGGGTGGCGACAGCGAACGTCGTGGTACGCGCGGGCGCTCGCCCCGTGTTCGTCGACATCGATCCGGCAACCCGCAACATCGATCTCGAGCGCGTCGAATCCGCGATCACCGGAACGACCCGTGCTCTCCTCCCGGTGGATCTGGCCGGATTGCCGGTGGACCGCGACCGGCTCTACGCGATCGCCCGGCATCACGCACTGCGCGTGATCGAGGATGCCGCCCAGAGCATGGGCGCGACCTGGAACGGCCAGCGCATCGGCAGCTTCGGCGACCTCGTGTGCGTGAGCTTCCACGCGAACAAGAACCTCACCACCGCCGAAGGCGGCTGCCTCGTGCTGAACGACGACGACGGAAGCGCTGCGCTGCGAGCGGCTGCGCCTGCAGGGCGTGATCCGCTTTCCCGACGGCGAACAGGAGGTCGAAGTCGCGGGCGCGAAGCTCAACCTGACCGACATCGCGGCGCGCATCGGCATCGGTCAGCTCGCGTGCCTCGAAGCGTTCACCGCGCGCCGCTGCGCGCTCGCCCGGCACTACTTCGCCTGCTTCGACCGCGGGCTCGGCTGCGAGCTGCCCGCCGCCGATTTCGTGAATTCGAACTGGCACATGTTCCAGGTGCTGCTGCCGCTCGAGCGCATGGCGATGACCCGCGGCGATTTCATCCGCGCCATGCACGAACGCGGCATCGGGGTCGGGGTGCATTACCCGGCGATGCATCTCTTCCGCCTCTACCGCGAGCTCGGCTGGCGCGCCGGGCAGTTTCCGAACGCCGAACGGGTCGGCCGCAGCATCGTCACGCTGCCGCTCTTTCCCGCGATGAGCGAGGCGGACGTGGAGCGGGTCTGCGCCGCCACGCGCGAAGTCCTCGGTCCGCGACTCGAGTAGGAAGCCATGCAGCGCACCGCACCCGTTCCCGAGGTGTCCGTCATCGTTCCGGTCTACAACGAGGAGGCCGGGCTGCCGGCGCTTTTCGCCCGCCTTTACCCCGCCCTCGACGCCATGCAGCGCAGCTACGAGATCGTGTTCGTGAACGACGGCAGCCGCGACCGCTCGGCGGCGCTCCTGCGGGAGCAGTTTCAGCAGCGATCCGACGTCACCCGCGTGATCCTGTTCGCCGCGAACTTCGGCCAGCACATGGCCATCATGGCGGGCTTCGAGCACTGCCGGGGACGGATCGTCGTCACCCTGGACGCCGACCTGCAGAACCCGCCGGAGGAGATTGCGCGCCTCGTTCAGAAAATGGAGGAAGGATACGACTACGTGGGGACCATCCGGCGCCAGCGGCAGGACAGCTTCTTCCGCCGCTACGCGTCACGCGCGCTCAACTGGGCGCGGGAGCACTCCACGCGGATCAAGATGACCGACCAAGGGTGCATGCTGCGCGCCTATAGCCGCTCGATCGTCGACGCGATCAACAGCTGCCGCGAAGTGAGCACGTTCATTCCGGCGCTCGCCTACACCTTCGCCCAGCGCCCCGTCGAGATCGAGGTCGGCCACGAAGAGCGTACGGCGGGCATCTCCAAGTATTCGCTCTATGCGCTGGTGCGCCTCAACTTCGATCTGATGACGGGATTCTCGCTGCTGCCGCTGCACCTGGTCTCGATGGGGGGCATCGGGCTCTCTATTGTCTCGGCGCTCTTTGTCGTATTTCTCGCGATCCGCCGCATCGTCGTCGGCCCGGAGGCGGAGGGGCTCTTCACGCTGTTCGGCATCGCCTTCTTCCTGCTCGGCATTCTGCTGTTCGCCGTGGGCCTGCTCGGCGAGTACGTGGGGCGCATCTACCAGCAGGTCCGTCACCGGCCGCGCTACCTCGTCGAAGCGGTGCTGGACGCTCGCGAGGCGCCGGCCACCGCAAGCGGCGCCGAAGGCATCACGCGTTTCGATTCCGCCCAGACCGCGCCCCGTTCGCCCCACGCCCGATGACGCGCGCGGTCGTTTTCGCCTATCACGACGTCGGCTGCCGGTGCCTTCAGGTACTGCTCGCGCGGGGCGTCGAGGTGCCTCTGGTCGTCACCCACGAAGACGCCGCCGGCGAGGCCATCTGGTTCGACAGCGTCGCGGAGATCGCGCGGATGCACGACATCCCGGTCATTACGCCCGCGGATCCGAACGAGCCTGCGGTGGTCGAACACGTTCACCGCCTCGCACCTGATTTTCTCTTCTCGTTCTACTATCGGCGCATGCTGAAACCAGCCCTTCTCGACCTTCCGCGCCGGGGTGCGCTCAACCTGCACGGGTCGCTGCTGCCGAAGTACCGCGGCCGCGTGCCGGTGAACTGGGCGGTCATCCACGGCGAGACCGAGACCGGCGCGAGCCTGCACTATATGATCGCCAAGCCTGACCAGGGCGATCTCGTCGACCAGCTCGCCGTCCCGATCCTCCCCGATGACCGCGCGATCGACGTGTTCCGCAAGGTTACCGTGGCCGCGGAACTGGTGCTGCACCGATCGCTGCCGAAGCTCGTCGACGGGTCGGCGCCGCGCATTCCCCAGGACCTCTCGCAAGGAAGTTACTTCGGTGGCCGCTCGCCGGACGACGGCAGGATCGACTGGAGCCGCTCCGCTGCGGCGATCCACGATCTCGTGCGCGGCGTGGCGCCGCCCTATCCGGGCGCCTTCTGCACGCAGGCGGGCCACCGTCTGCGGGTGCTGCGCACTGCTCGTATCGCCGCGCCCGCGGCTTCGGTCGAGCACCCGGCGCTGCACTTCGTCGGTGCCCTCGCCGCAGTCGAGTGCGGCGACGGGGCGTGGCTCCGGCTCATCGACCTCGAGCTCGACGGCGCGCCCGCCGATGCCGAGGTGTTGCGGCGGGTGCTCGGCCACGGCCCGATCCTGCTCGCGAACGAATAAATCACCATGAAGAAGATCTGCATCCTCGGCGTCAACGGCTTCATCGGGCATCACCTTTCCCAGCGCATCCTCGAAACGACCGATTGGTCGGTGTACGGCATGGACATAGAGAGCGAGCGCGTCGCCGATCTGCTCGACCACGAGCGCTTCCATTTCTTCGAGGGCGACATCACCATCAACCGCGAATGGATCGAGTATCACATCCGCAAGTGCGACACGATCCTCCCGCTGGTGGCGATCGCCACCCCGGCGACCTACGTGCGCGAGCCGCTGCGCGTCTTCGAGCTCGACTTCGAGGCGAACCTGCCGATCGTTCGCTCCTGTGTGAAATACCGCAAGCGGCTGGTCTTTCCTTCCACCTCCGAGGTGTACGGCATGTGCCGCGACACCGAGTTCGATCCGGAGCAATCCGAGCTCGTCCTCGGACCGATCAACAAGCCGCGCTGGATCTACGCCTGCGCGAAGCAGTTGATGGACCGCGTGATCTGGGGCTACGGCATGGACGGGCAGCTCGACTTCACGCTGTTTCGGCCCTTCAACTGGATCGGCGCCGGCCTCGATTCCATTCACACAGCGAAGGAAGGCAGCTCGCGCGTCATCACCCAGTTCTTCGGCCACATCGTCCGCGGCGAAGACATCAAGCTCGTCGACGGCGGCACCCAGAAGCGCGCGTTCACACACATCGACGACGGCATCAACGCGTTGATGCGGATCATCGCCAACCCGGACAGCGTGGCGAGCGGACAGATCTACAACATCGGGAACCCCGACAACAACTTCTCGGTGAAGGATCTCGCGCGGATGATGGTCGACCTCGCGCTCACCTATCCCGAATACCGCGAGGCCGCGCAGAAGGTGCAGCTGGTCGAGATCAGCTCGGAGAAGTATTACGGCAGCGGCTATCAGGACGTGCAGAACCGCGTGCCGAAGATCGAGAACACCTGCCGCGACCTCGACTGGTCGCCCACCATACCGATGGACGAAGCGCTGAGGCGGATCTTCGACTCGTACCGGACCCACGTGGCGGAAGCGCGCGGCCTGGTCGATTGACCGACGCCTTACGCCTTCGCCCTCCCGCAAGTGAAGCATCTCGCGCTCAAGATCGACGTCGACACGCTGCGGGGCACCCGCGAAGGCGTGCCGCGCCTGGTGGACATGCTGCAGCGGCACGGGGCGGGCGCCACCTTCCTCTTCAGCCTGGGCCCCGATCACACCGGCCGCGCGATCCGGCGCGTCTTCCGTCGGGGATTCCTGAGCAAAGTGTCCCGGACCTCCGTCGTGGAACACTACGGTGTGCGGCAACTGCTCTACGGCACGCTGCTGCCCGGGCCCGACATCGGACGGCGCTGCGCCGCGCTGATGCGAAGCGTCGCGCAGCGCGGCTTCGAGGTCGGCATCCACACGTGGGACCACATCCGCTGGCAGGATCACGTGCAGGGCAAGGATGCAGCCTGGACGGGACGGGAGATGCGGCAGGCGGTCGATCGCTTCGGGGAGATTTTCGGGACGCCCCCCCGCACCCATGGCGCCGCCGGCTGGCAGATGAACCCGCACGCCTTCCGCCTGGAGGCGGCGCTCGGATTCGATTACTGCTCCGATACGCGCGGCGCGGCGCCGTTCCTGCCGGTGATCGAAGGCGGCGCCAGCGCATGCCCGCAGCTGCCGACGACACTGCCGACGCTGGACGAATTGATCGGCGTCGATGGCATGGACGCCGACCAGTGCGCGGACTATCTGCTGCGGCTCACCGCGGATCATCCGCGGACGAATCACGTTTATACATTGCACGCGGAGCTCGAGGGCATGAAGCTCGCCCGGACTTTCGACCATCTGCTGAACGGCTGGCGCCGCCAGGGCTACACGCTTTGCTCCGTGCGCACGTATTTCGAGACGCTGGATGTCACGCGCCTGCCACGGCACGTGATTACCTTCGGCACGGTGCCGGGGCGTTCGGGCACCCTCGCGCTGCAGGGTGCGGCGCTCGCGGTCTGACTTGGCCGCGTCCGCGCCGCTTGCCGCTGGGATTCGTAGTCCCGACAATAGGCAACCACTGATCAACCGAGGAGGCACGCTCGCAAATGCAGGACCAGCCCGTCCCCGAGTTCTCCCTGCCCGCCACCGGCGGCAAGACGTTCAGCACCGCCGGCCAGGAAGGGCGACCTTTCGTTCTGTATTTTTACCCGAAGGACAACACCCCCGGCTGCACTACCGAAGGCCAGCAGTTCCGCGATCTGCATGACGAATTCACGCAGCTCGGCTGCGACGTCTTCGGCGTCTCGCGCGACAGCCTCAAGTCGCACGAGAACTTCAAGGCGAAGATGGGGTTTCCGTTCGAGCTCTTGTCCGACGAGAACGAGGAAGCATGCGGCCTCTTCGGCGTCATCAAGATGAAGAACATGTACGGCAAGCAGGTCCGTGGCATCGAGCGCAGCACGTTCGTCGTCGACGCCGACGGCGTCGTGCGGCGGGAATGGCGCGGTGTGAAGGTGCCCGGCCACGCGCAGGAAGTGCTCGATTTCGTGAAATCCCTTTGAGCGGGGGGGCCATGATCAAGCAGAAAGCCGCGCCGGTGGTCACCCGGCTGCGTCCCGGTGCGAAGCTCTTCGTGCTCGATACCAACGTGCTCATGCACGATCCGACGAGCCTCTTCCGCTTCGAGGAGAACGACATCTACGTGCCTATGGCGACTCTCGAAGAGCTCGACAACAACAAGAAGGGCATGTCGGAAGTGTCGCGCAACGCACGCCAGGCGAGCCGCTTCCTGGACGAGATCGTGACCCGCGCCGAGACCGGCATCGAGGAGGGCATTCCGCTCGAGCGCCACGGCACCAAGCAGGCGACCGGCCGCCTCTTCCTGCAGACGGAGGCGATCCACGGCGAGCTGCCGGCGCGGCTCGCGAGCGGCAAGACCGACAACCAGATCCTCGGCGTGGTGAAGCATCTGCAGGAGCAGCACGAGCGCCGGCAGGTGATCCTGGTGTCGAAAGACATCAACATGCGCATCAAGGCACGGGCGCTCGCGCTCGCGGCCGAGGACTACTTCAGCGACAAGGTGCTCGAGGACACCGACCTCCTGTACACCGGCCTCTGCGAGCTGCCCGAGGATTTCTGGGAGAAGCACGGCAAGGAGATGGAGTCGTGGCAGCAGTCGGGGCATACCTTCTACCGGGTGCGGGGCCCGCTCTGCTCGCAGTTGCTGGTGAACGAGTTCGTCTACCAGGAGACCGACAAGCCCTTCTACGCGATCGTCAAGGAAGTGTCGGGCAAGACCGCGATCCTGCAGACGCTGAAGGACTTCGGTCACGCGCGCAATTCCGTCTGGGGCATTACGACGCGCAACCGCGAGCAGAATTTCGCGCTCAACCTGCTGATGAATCCCGAGGTCGATTTCGTCAGCCTGGTCGGTCAGGCGGGCACCGGCAAGACGCTGTTGACGCTGGCGGCCGGGCTCGCGCAGACGCTGGAACAGAAGACCTACTCCGAGATCATCATGACCCGCGTGACGGTGCCGGTGGGCGAGGACATCGGCTTTCTGCCGGGCACCGAGGAAGAGAAGATGACGCCGTGGATGGGCGCCCTCGAAGACAACCTCGACGTGCTCAACAAGACCGACGACGAAGCCGGCGAGTGGGGGCGCGCGGCGACCCGCGACCTGATCCGCTCGCGGATCAAGGTGAAGTCCTTGAACTTCATGCGCGGGCGCACCTTCATCAACAAGTTCCTCATCATCGACGAATGTCAGAACCTGACGCCGAAGCAGATGAAGACCCTCATCACCCGCGCCGGTCCGGGCACCAAGGTGGTCTGCCTCGGCAACATCTCGCAGATCGACACGCCCTACCTCACCGAGGGCAGCTCGGGCCTCACCTACGTGGTGGATCGGTTCAAGGGCTGGATCCACAGCGGTCATGTCACGCTGCAGCGGGGCGAGCGCTCGCGGCTCGCCGATCACGCGGCGGAGATTCTCTAACCGGCCCCCGACATCTCTTTCATGTGGGGCTCGTTTGCCCGCGCCCGGGCGAGGAATGCGTCGTACGCGCGCGTGAACGCATCGAGCACCTCGAAGTGGGGCAGCGCACCGGCCGGAAAGACGCTGAAAGTCCAGTTCGGCCGACCTGCGAAGGCACGCTTGTAGCGGTAGTCGACGAAGTCGCCGCGCTCACCGTGCGCCATCCACACCGGCAGCGCTAGGGATTCGTACAGGCGGGTCACGTCGTTGCTGAAAAGAAACCCGGAGATGAACCAGTAGGGCGCATGCCTCGCGCCGGGCTGGCGCGTGGTGAGGCAATCGTACTCGAGCAGCCCCTCGTCGATCGCCTTCGAGCCCCACGTCTTCTCGAGAAAAAAGCGGATGCTCGAACGGGTCGTGAGGAGATCGAAGAATCCCCGGCTCCAGAGCGGAAAGGTGAAGAAACGGCGCAGCAGCGGCATGCCGCGATGGCTCCCCGGCGGTCCGTAGTGCGGCGCCCGGCGATCGAATCCGGTAGGACTCACGAGCGCGATGCTGCGAAACGCCCCCGGCGCCTCGACCGCAGCCCGGGCGAGGAACTCGCACGATAGCGAGAGTGCGAGCGCGTCGATCGGCGCCGGACCGTGGATGCGGCGGATCTCCTCGACCGTCGCGAGCACGGCGTCGGTCATGAGCCGCGGCGTGTACGCGCGATCGCTGCGCTCGGAAAAACCGAAACCCGGCAGGTCCGGCGCGTAGACGGTGCGGGTCGCGCGGTAGTGCTCGTAGAGCGGCCGCACTTCGTACGCCGTGCCGGCCGCGTTGATGCTGTGGACGAGCAGGAGCGGCGCCGCGCCGGCCGCCCCGCTTTCCTGCGGCGGTTGTGCCACGTAGTAGCGGAGTCGGCCCGCAACGGCATCGAGCGTGCGCAATTCGCCCGGGACCGCGGGCGGGAGGGGAACGGTGCGGGCAGTCACACGCTCACGTTAGCGGATTCGACCGGGTGCCGTCGAATCACATTCGCGGGCAGGGGTGCAGTCCCATCCTTGACAGACCGACGCGCGTACCGACACCATGCTGCGCATGTCGTCCGTATTCGACCCGCTGCCGCCCGCCCGGATCGGCCTCCCGGTGATCGGGAGGTCCCACCTCGGACCGGGGGCGTGGCGCGCGCTGCTCCTCGCGGGCTGCACCATCGCCGCGCTGGGCGCGTATGCGCTCGGGGATCCCGCCGCGCTGCAGGCGGCGGACCCCGACCTTGCGGTTTTGCTGAGAGGCATGGCCTCGATCAAGGCTGCTCTCGTCGCCGCCGGCCTGGGTGTCTTGTGGTGGCGCTTCCGCTGGCCCGTCTCGACCGGTGTGGCCGCCGGTTATCTCGCGGGGGCATGGCTCGCGACGGGCGCCGCGATGATGATCTGGCAGCTCACGCTCATTGCCGGCGCCGCCGTGATGTTCCATCTCGGAGAGCTCACGCTGCTCGGGCTGGCGTGGTGGGACCACCGCAGGGTCGCGGTCATCGATTGACGAGGCCGCGCGCGCCGTCCTGCCGGGCGGTGCTCAATCCCTTCACGCCGCGCATTTCGGCGCCGGTAAAGTCCGCTCCGGTCAGATTCGCACCGGCGAAGTCGGTATCGATCATCTTCGACTCGCCCAGGTTCGCGTTCGTCAGGTTGGCGCCGCTGAAATTGACCGCGCTCAGATTGGCTGCATAGAGATTCGTACCGGTCAGGTTCGCGCCCGACAGATCCGAAAAGCTGAAGTCCGCCTTCGAGAAATTTGCGCCCGACAGGTCTGCACGGACCAGGCTCGCCGAAATGAGGTTGGCGCGCATGAGCCCCATCGATTGATTGCGCATGTCCGCCGCGGCGTCGGCGCCCCTGAAATTGGCGTCCGCCAGGTTCGCGGCGGTGAGATCGCCGATGAGCCGTGCCCGCGCCAGGTTCGCGTGCCTGAGGTCGGCGCCCTTGAGTTGCGTGGAGAACAGCACGGCTTCGCTGAGATCGGCCTCGCTCAGGTTCGTGCCCTCGGCGAACGCGACCGTGAGGTTACAGCGCGACAGGTTCGCGCGAGTGAGATTGCTGTCGTTCAGGACCGCCGCCGTGAGGTTCGCGCCCTTGAAGTCGACCCCCGACAGGTCGAGGTCCGAGAGGTCCTTCGAATAGAAGTCGGCGGGACCGCCGGCAGCGGCCGCACGTTCGACCGCCTGCAGCACCTGCGCTCGCGTCAGGCGCTCGTAACCCTTCGGCGCCTCGGACCCGGCGCGCGGCGCCAGAGCGAGCAGCACCAGCGCCAATACAGCCGGCGCCAGGCGTTCGACGGCCGTGCGCCGGCAAGCGTCGCAATCGGGATGACTGCCCATGATCCATCGACTTGGTCGCCGCGGTTCGAGCATCGACCGCATGTGCATTCGAACCCCGCCAGTGATTTTGGTTTCGGCGCCCGGGCGGGCATTTCCGGGCCGCATTCTCAGTGGCCCTTACCAGTGCGCGGGTGCTATATTCGGCGAGGGCTCGGGTCATTCCGGACGGGGAGAAAGCATGACAGAAACCGGGTACGCGCAGG
This sequence comes from uncultured beta proteobacterium, assembly GCA_963734295.1. Classification (GTDB taxonomy): domain Bacteria; phylum Pseudomonadota; class Gammaproteobacteria; order Burkholderiales; family JAEUMW01; genus JAEUMW01. The sequence goes on from CAVTGS010000012.1 coordinate 879,032, forward strand.
CCAGCGAGGTGTCCTACCGCCTCGATCAACGGGACGAAGTCGTGTGGGTGAGCGAATCGTGGCTCGGGTTCGCGGTGGCCAACGACGCCCCCGAGCTCACGCCGGAGCGCGTTCGAAATCAATCGTTGTGGAACTTCGTCGCCGATCCGACGACGGCGCACCTGTACGGACAGATTCTGGCGCACGTGCGCCGCGATGAGGTCGTGCGCTTCAGCTTCCGCTGCGACAGTCCCAGCTTGCTGCGGCTCATGGAAATGACGATCCGGCTCAAGCCCGACCGGCTCGTGGAGTTCGCTACGCGCGCGCTGCGCGTCGAGGAACGCAAACCCGTAATGCTGCTCGCGCGGTCGGCGCCGCGGTCGGAGCGGCGCCTGGGCGCCTGCGGCTGGTGCAGCCGGATCAAGCTGGGCGAAGACCGCTGGGTCGGGGCGGAGACGGTCGTAAGCGAGCTCAAGCTCTTCGAGCAGGAGCGGCTTCCGCAACTCGCGCACGGCATCTGTGCCGCCTGCCTCGCCGCCGTCCGGAGAGATCTCGAACGCGGCCCGGGCGGGTACTAGGCCGTGAGCAGCGTCGGGGCGAGCCCCAGCCGCTCCAGCATCGCCCTGATCTCCTCGACGTAGACCGGATTCATGACGACGACGAAGTCCGGCCGGTATCCTTGCAGGAATTCCGGGGCCACCACCTGTTGTCCCGTCCCGGGCATATACCGGCCCTGCAGATGGGGGTTGATGTCGACCACCACGTCGATCCCGGCATCGGGCCCGAGCGCCGTGAGGTAGCCCATGCCCTTGGAGCCGCCGCCCCAGATCACCCCTCTTTTCCCTCCCGACCGCGCCCGCCGGAGCCGCTCTCGCCACGCGACGATCCGCTCGGCGAAGGCCGATCGGAAGGCAGCGATCGCGTCCTCCACCACCTGCGGCGCTTCTTCCTGCGGCAGTGGCGCAGCGGGAGCTGCGCCCTCGGCCCGGGGGCGCGCCTCGATGACGAGATACTGGCCCGAGTAGACGAGCTCCAGGTCCAGGATGTCGAAACCGCTGGCGCGGAATGCCCGCGCCAGGGAACCGGCGGTGAAATAGCCGCAGTGCTCGTAGTAGATGTCCCAGAAGGCGACCTCCCGCAGCACGCGCAGCGCGTCGGGTACCTCGAAGAGCACGACGACGTCGCGGCGATCCCCGAGGCTGCGTCGCACCGTGTCCAGGAACGCGGCCACGTCGTGCACGTGCTCGAGCGTGTGGCGGCAGACGATCGCATCGGCCTGCCATGCGTCGTGGGTGGGCGAATAGTATTCCTGCACCCACTGGATTCGTTGCGCTGCGGGGCCGGTCACCCGCCCCAGGCCGCACCCCGGATCGACGCCGATGCCTTTGCCGACGCCCTCGGCAATCATCACCTCGAGAAAGTGCCCCTTGCCGCACCCGATCTCCACGACGGTCTTGCCGGCGAGCCCGTAACGGTCGATCCATCGCCGCGCCAGCCCGCGGGCAAACGTCTGGAAATGCGGAGAGAACCCCTGCGACTCCTCGTGGCGCCCCGCGTAATCGAGCAAGCGGTCGTCGAACTCGGGATTGCTGATGAAGCCGCACGACCGGCACCAACCGAGCTGCATGTCGCCGGTGGGGTAGCCGAGCGCTTCCTCCCGGCTGTCGAGTACGACCGTGGCGTGAACGGGAATATCGCGCTGCTCGTGGAAGATCTCGAGGCCGCGGCTGCCGCAGGCCGGGCAGGAGGCGTTGGGGGGCAGACCCTCCAGCACGCGCAGATCCGGCGCGGTGACGGGCTCTGCGATTCCGTGATCGGTATTCCCCCGGATGCGAAGTGGTTTCACCAGCCGTCCTTCAAAAAAAACGCATGTCCAAGGAACTGACGCCCGGGTCATGGAACACCCCTCTCTCGCATGATGCCGCACGTCGGGAAGAATGCTCAAGAACATTTTCCGCCGCGCTCGATCGCATGATCGAGTAAACACGTTGCGGTCCCGTGCCGACTGCCGCTTGCCGGTGGCGCGGCAAGGGCGGGACGGGCCGCGTGATTCCCCCCGCAAACCATCTGCGGGTACCATTTACCCCATCGTTCATCCCGGAGCCTTGCGATGAAATCAGTGCGTCTCGTATTCCTGTTGCTCACCGCTCTCGTGCTCGCTGCCTGCGCCTCCACCACGATCCGCTCGGCGTGGTTCGATACGACCTTCAAGGGCGGGCCGATGAAGCGCATAGTCGTGGTCGGCGTAGGCGGTCAGGTCGCCGATCGCCGCGTGTTCGAGGATATCTTTGCGGAGCAACTGCGCGCTGCGGGTGTCGACGGCATCCCCGGCTACACGGTCGCGCCCGACGAGACGCGGATGGACGATGCGGCATTTGCCGCGGCGGTCGAGCGTACCGGCGCTGACGGCGTCCTCATCGTCCGGCTGCTCGGGGTCGATACCCGGACCCAGGTCTCGACCGCGATGGTTCCCGGCCCCGCGATGTGGGGTCCGTACGGTGGGTTCTACGGCCCGGTATGGTTTCCGGCGACGCAGGTCAATCAGTACGAGATCGCACGCGTCGAGAGCAGCCTGTACGAGACGAAGACGCGCCGGATGGTCTGGGCGGCCACCACCGACACCTTCAATCCGTCGACGGTGGCGCGGGAAGCGCCTCGTTTCGCGGAAGTCATCATCGGGCAACTGCGCGCGCGCGGGCTGATCGCCGGGCCGAAATAGCCGTTCGATTGGGCGCCGCGCCACCCCGGCGGGGCCGTTCCTGGGGAGATCTCGGTGGCAGAGTCCGTGGACACGCAACAGCCCCAGCGTGTGTCGCTGAGATCGCGGCGCATGGTCACGACGGCAGGGTTGCTCGCGTTTCTGCTGCTCGTGCTGCTGGTCTGGTGGATCTGGTACCGCGCGAGCCATTCCATCACCGACGACGCCTTCATCGAGTCCGACATGATCGAGCTCGCGCCGCGCGTGGAAGGGCAGATCGCCGAGATGCTGGTGGAGGACAGCCAGCCCATCGTCCGCGGGCAGCTGCTCGCGCGCATCGATGCGGTGCCTTATCAGCGCAAGGTCGACCAGGCGCAGGCCGCGCTGCAGGTCGCCGCAGCGGACCACGCGACCGCGGTCGCCGCCTTGGAGCGGCTGGAAGCGCAGGTGCCGCAGCAGATCGCCGCCGCGGAACACCAACTCGCCGTCGCACAGAACCAGAGCAAGTCGGCGGCCCACATCCTCACCCAGTCGCGTGCGACGTTCGAGCACGATGTCAGGCTCGCCGAGCAGGGGCTGCAGGCGTCGCAGGCAAACCTCGACTTCGCGCGGGTGACCGCCGAGCGCTGGAATGCCCTGGTCGAAGATCGTGCCGTGGCGCCGGAAGAGCGCGACGCCAAGCAGACCTCGCTCGCCAACGCGACCGCGCAGCACGCCCAGGCCACCACCCGGCTCGCCCAGGCGAAGAGCGATCTCGCCCGCGTGAAGTCCGCCGAAGCACTGGCCCTGGCGGCAGAGCAGCGCGGCCAGGAAGCGCAGGCGCAACTCGCGATCGCGCGCCAGGCGCCGCTCCAGATCGCAGAGGCCAGCCGCAAAGTGGCGGCGGCCGCGCAGCGGATCGAGGCCGCCCGCGCAGAGCTCGCGCTGCAGCAGACGCAGCTCGGCTATACCGATGTCGTCGCGCCTTTCGACGGCGTCGTCGCGAAGCGCTTCAAGTTCCGCGGCGACTTCGGCACGCCCGGTGTGCCGATCTTCAGCCTGTACGACACCGAGAATCTCTACGTGACGGCCCATCTGGAGGAGACGAAGCTTAAAGGCGTGGGCCCCGGTCATCCGGTCGACGTCTCGGTCGACGCGTTCTCGAACTCGTTCCAGGGGCGCGTGCTGTGGGTCGGCAAGGCGACCGGCGCGCAGTTCGCGCTCATTCCGCGCAACCTCTCGACCGGGGAGTTCACGAAGGTGATTCAGCGCGTGCCGGTGCGCGTCGCGATCGAGCGCGACGATCGCTGGTCGCAGTTGCGTCCCGGGCTATCGGCTACCGTGGCGATCTCGCATAGCGGACCGAAGGGCGACTCGAGCGCGCAGGGGCCGGCGCCGGGGGACGCGCCCGCTCCACCGGCGCGGCCTGACTGAACGCGGACCCGCACATATGCCCGAGGCGCACGCCACACCGACTGCATCGCCGGCCCCCGCGGTGGCAGCGGGCGACGAGATCGCGTGGCTCGGGCTCCCGCGCAAGTGGTGGGTGCTGGCGGTCGCCACGCCGAGCGTGGCGCTGGCCGAGGTCGCGTTCACCGCGCTTCTTTTCTCGAACATCCAGGTGCTCCAGGGCCTCGACACCGACACCTACGGCTACCAGTGGGCCACGGGTCCGTACGTGGTCCTGCTGGTGATCTGGGCGCTGGTGAGCGTGCGCCTGGCGGCGAGCTACGGCTCCCAGCGCGTCTTCCTCGCGGGTGCCGTCATGACCGGGCTGGGTTGCGTCGTCGCCTCGTTCGCGGGGTCGCTTGCAGTGATGGTGATCGGGCGACTTCTCATGAGCGCCAAAGGGCTGGTGTTGTCGGTCGCGCTCTCGCAGATGTGGCTCGCCTTTCCGCGACGCAAGGGGCTCGCGATGGGTGTCTTCAACGCGGCAACCTACGGCGGCCTCTTCATCGGCGCGGCGGTCGGAGGGTTCCTGGAGTTCCAGACATCGTGGCGCGCCGTTTACGCGCGTCACCGGCCTCGCCTTCCTCGCGCTCGCCGTGGCGGGCAACCGGGCCTTGATCCGTGACCGCCCGGCGCAGCCGATCCCACTCGAGCTGAACAGGCTGGAGACGGTGCTCCTCGCGATCGCGCTCGCCGTCGCGGTTTTTCTCGTGTTTCGGGGTTCGTACTACGGGTGGTTCGACTCGAACCTCGTTGCTTTCTCGATCGCCGTGGGGGTGGCAGCCTGCGCGGGTTTCGTCTGGGTGGCGCTCACCTCGAACGATCCGCTCGTGAATCTGCGGCTCGGCAACTTCCCCACCCTCGCGCTCACGCTTCCCGTCATCGCCATCTTCGGCGGCGTCGGCATCGGCATGCTGAACACGCTGCCGAGCTATCTGAATCTGCGCGGCTATCCGAGCGTGGTCGAAGGGTGGATCGTCTTCTTTCCCGGCGTGGCGATCGTGCTCTCATGCCTCGCTAGCGGCTTCGTGTACGGCCGCAAGTGGACCGTCCTCACGCTCTGGGCCGGGCTCGCCCTGAACATGATCGGCGGGCTGTGGTTTCTCGAAGCCGATCTCTACACGGCGAAGGAGACGATCGTCGCGATGCTGATCGTCTGGGCGATGGGCGCCGGGCTCGTCTTTCCGATGGCGCTGCGGCTCACGTTCTCGGGGCAGGACCCGCCCGCAGTGCGCCAGTTGGCGGGCGTGAAGGTCGCGCTGCGGTTCGCCGCGACCGTCGTCGGCTCGTTCGCGGCGATCCTCATGATCCAGCGCGGCACCGACACCGGCCAGGATCTACTGCGGCAACAGGTCACCCGCAACAATCCCGCCTATGCGCAGATCGTCACGCGGGTCGAGCAGCACGTCGCCTCGCGCGGGAGTCCACCCGCGATGGCCGCCGAACAGGCCAGCAGCATCGTGGGCGACTGGGTGGCCTACCACGCCCAGATGACCGGCCAGCGCGCCGGACGTCGCTACCTCCTGACGCTGACGGCGGTGGCGCTCGTCCTCGCGCTCTTCATTCGCCTGCGGCCCGAAACCTCCATACTCGCCGACGACGCGCACGACCTCGGCTGGAGCTGGGGCAGGCGCGCGGATTCGCGCAGCGTTGCGCCAACGGGAAGGTCGATATGAGGCCATGCCTTGCGGTCTTCATGTCTGCGGGGCTGCTCGCGAGCTGCTCCTTCGCGCCGAAGTACGAGCGCCCACAGACGGACCCGCCGGCCGCGTGGCGCGTGCCCGACGCCGAGTCCGGTTCGCTCGCCGAGCTGGCGTGGTGGCAGGTCTTTCAGGACGAGACGCTGCAGGATCTCATCCGTATCGCGCTCGCGGAAAACAAGGACCTGCAGATCGCCGTGACGCGCATCGCGCAGGCCCGGGCCGAGGCAGGCATCGTGAGCGCGGCGCTGTTTCCGCAGATCGGCGCGAGCGGATCGGCCGCGCGGGAGAAGTATTCGGAGCGGACCTATCCGCAATTGCGCGCGCCGTTCACGAACAACACTTTCTCTCTCGGCGCCGATGCCGCCTTCGAATTGGATCTCTGGGGACGACTGCGCAACGCAGCCGACGCCGCGCGCGCGAATCTGCTCGCGACGGAGGACGCGCAACGCACCGTGCTGATCACGCTCGTGAGCGATGTCGCCCAGGCCTATTTCGAGCTGCGGGCGCTCGACCAGAATCTCGAGATTGCGCTGCGCACGCGCGACGTTCGCGGCGAGTCGCTGCGCATCGTGAGGAGTCGCTACGATCGCGGCATCGCAGCCGAGCTCGATCTCGCCCAGGCGCAGCGGCAGTACGAAGGAGCCGTCGCCGCGATCCCCCTGCTCGAGAAACGGATCGCGGAGACCGAGAACCGGCTCTCGATCCTGCTCGGTCGCAATCCCGGTGCGGTCGCCCGCGGCATCGCGCTGGCGCAGCAGCCCGTGCCGCCGGACGTGCCCGCGGGTCTGCCGTCCGCGCTGCTCGAGCAACGGCCCGATCTGCGCGCGGCCGAGCAGCGCATCGTCCAGGCCAACGCGCGCATCGGCGAAGCGCGCGCGCTGTATTTTCCGCGCATCGCGCTGACCGGCAGCTACGGCTATTCGAGCAAATCGCTGTCCGATCTGTTCTCGGGCCCGGCGCGTGTCTGGCAGGGCGCCGCGGGTTTCACGGTTCCGATCTTCGACGCCGGGCGCATCGGCGCGACCGTGGATCTCGCAAAGGCGCAGCAGGAAGAGGCGATCCTCCGTTACCAACAATCGGTGCAGCAGGCGTTTCGCGAAGTCGACGACGCGCTGATCGCATACCGGAAGACGCGCGAATCGCGCGACGCGCAGGTGCGGCTCGTGGACGCCGCACAGCGGACGTTCGCCGCCGCCGAGAAGCGCTACCTGCACGGCGTGTCGAGCTACATCGAGGTGCTCGACGCGCAGCGTGAGCTCTTCAACGCGGAGCTCGCCCTGACGCAAACGCAGTTGGGGGAGCTCGTCGCCGTCGTGCAGCTCTACAAGGCGCTCGGCGGCGGATGGTCGCCGGAACCGGAGGCGCCCGTCACCGCTGCCGTGGAGGCCGCGACCCCCACGCAATGAGGCGCGTTGCCCTCGACGGCTGACCCCGGGCGCTTTCCGGGAGTTAACAGGCTGAATCGCAACCAACGCACAGGAGACCGAGTGTGAATGGAGACGCCCCTACCCTTCCGCGAAAGCCTGCGACGACGCGGGTGCCGATCCACGAGCTGCTCGCCGCGCGCTGGAGCCCGCGCGCTTTCGATCCGACGCGAACGGTAACGCGCGAGCAGATCACCGCGCTGATCGAAGCGGCGCGCTGGGCGCCCTCGTGCTTCGGCGACGAGCCGTGGCGCTTTCTGGTGTGGGACCGCGCCACCGACGAGGCGGGCTGGCAGCGCGCTTTCGACTGCCTGTCGCCGGGCAACCAGAGCTGGGTGAAGAACGTGCCGCTGCTCTTGGCTGCGGTCGCGAGCCCGGCGTTCGATCACAACGGCAAGCCGAACCGCTGGGCCCAGTACGACACGGGCGCCGCCTCCGAAAATCTCGTGCTACAGGCAGTTGCGCTCGGTCTCGCCGCGCATCAGATGGGGGGCTTCGATGCAGGCCGGCTGCGGGCCGAATTCGGGATTCCCGAAAGCTGCACGCCGATGGCGATGATCGCGGTGGGCTACCAGGCCGCGCCCGACGGCCTCGCCGAGGAGCAGCGTGCGAAGGAGCTGGCGCCTCGCGCGCGCAAACCCCACGAAACACGTTTCTTCGCGGGCAAGTGGGGGGTGCCGGTCGGGTAAGTCGCCCGAACACGCTGCCGAAGCGAAGGCGCAGTCGCCGCTCGTAGACAATCAGCCGTCATCCAAAACAGGAGATTGTGGAGGCGTCGGCCAGCGGCGTCGTGCAATGGCGACGCAAGTCATCGAATTGCCCGACCCCGCGCGCCCATCACTCCTCGGCGGCTGGCATAGATGATCAGGCGAAATTCAAGTCTGTTCCGCGAGCCAGCGAACGAGGGTTTCCGAGAGCTGCCTCGGCGATCCGTAGTTGAAGCGCCATTCGCATTCCTTCAGGAAAAGATGGAAGTGATGCGGTGGAATTCCGTTGTATTTGCGCAGGTTGCGTCTGGCCTGGCTCCAGAAATTCTCGACGCCTCCGATCTGCGCCAGACCCCGGACCGCCCGCTCGCTTCGTTTGACGCGCTGGTTTCGACGACCCAGGAAGTCGAGCAGGTCGTAGACATCGAGCGTGTCGGCATGGACGATCGAATCGGGCTCCGATCTGGCTCGCAGCATGGGCAAGACGGCGCCCCGCCCCGCATCCGGGACCAGTGCGGTGTAGACCTTGCCACCGCGCACGAGCAGCCCGAGTACAGCTACTCCGCCGGTTTCGCCTGAGTTAGCGCATTTCCCGGTGTCGCCGGACGAAGACTCGCAGCCCCTTCCACGAGGTGTTCACTCCGAGTGGGCTGACACTTTCCAGGTGGTGCGCGATCACCTCGCGCAAGCGGTGGTAGAAGTAGCTTGCGGTATTCCGGTTAACCCCCACGAGCTCTGCCGAGGTGCGCGCTGGCGTACCCGCGACGAAGTGCTCCAGCAGCCGCTGCGTCTGTTCGTTGCTCAGTCGGGATCGTCTCAACTTCATGGGGGCGACAGGGAAATATCGCACCCCGTTGCGCCAGATCTATGCCAGCCCGTTTACCGGGAAGCGTCGGGCATGGATATCGCGATTGCCGATCCCGCCAATTGGTCTCGACCATCCGCGCGTACCACGTCCGACGCCTGGTTGAGCTGTTCCCATAACGCGTAGACGCAAACCTCAGGAGAGGGCCATGAAAAAAAGACTTGCCGTGCTGATGTTCCTGCCGCCGGCGTTCGCCGGGTTTCTGTTGCTGCACGTTCAAGAAGCCACGTCCCAGTCCGTGTCCGTGGCCAATGATCCTGGAGTTCGCGGCGGAGCCGCCGGCGCCGGAGGACCGCTGCCGGGCTTGACGTCGAAGCAACTTGAGCACTTTGGGGTCGGCAAGGGCGACTTCGAGGAGGTAGAAGAGCTCGCGGATGGTCTCGGGCCGACCATGAACCTGGATGGCTGTGTGAAATGCCACTCGCAGCCGGCGACCGGGGGCACCAGCCCGGCCGTGAATCCTCAGGTGGCGTTCGCCAGGGCGTTGGGCAATACCGTTCCGTCGTTCCTGTCGGAAAAGGGGCCGATTCGTGAGGCGAGATTCATACGGAACGCCAACGGGACCCCGGATGGCGGCGTGCATTCCCTCTTCAGCAATTGTGGCCAGCAGGAGAACTTCGAGGCGGCCGTGAGGAATCGAAACGTGAGCTTCCGCATTCCCACGCCGGTGTTCGGCGCGGGTCTCATCGAGCAGATCCCGGACAAGGCGATCCTCGATAACCTGAACGCCAACGGAACTCAAAAGAGGTCCTTTGGAATCGGCGGTCGAGTGAACAGGGTCCGCGTCGGCACGATCACCGGCCAGCCGAACGTGAACGGGAATGACGGCACGATCTCCCGCTTCGGATGGAAGGCCCAAAATCAATCCCTGCTGCTATTCTCCGGCGAGGCGTACAACGTCGAAATGGGCATCAGCAACGAGCTTTTCCCGCAGGAGCGGCGCAGTTGCCTATCTGCTACTGCGGCTGTTCCCAATGACGTTACGACAGAGGGGCTTAGCGGGATCGAGCTGTTCGCATTATTCATGCGATTCCTGGCGCCACCGACGCCTTCCCCCGGCAAAACGCCGGAGGCAGTCCTGTCCATCGAGAGCGGCCGCAATCTGTTCACCAGCACCGGATGCGCGCTATGTCACACGCCAACCCTGAAAACCGGCACCGCCAAGACGGCACTTCATGCAATGTGGAACAAAGACGCGGATCTCTACTCTGACCTGGCGCTTCACAACATGGGCCCCGGCTTGGCCGACGGCGTCACCCAGGGACAGGCCGGCCCTCAAGACTTTCGGACTGCCCCGCTGTGGGGGCTGGGACAGCGGATCTTCTTCCTGCACGACGGGCGAACCTCGGATCTACTGGAAGCGATCAAGGCGCATGCGAGCGGCAGTTCTGGAAACGCATCCGAAGCAAACGGGGTCATCGCAAGGTTCAACCAGCTGGCTCCAAGCCAGCAGCAGAACATGCTGAATTTCCTGCGGTCACTTTAGTGTCGAACCGGTACTTCGGTGACGAAGCGTCGAGGGTCCCGCCGGGGGCCCTCGGGCTTTCATAACCTCACTTGAACCGAATCCACTGGTCGATGAAGATCGACGCCGGTGCCCCGTTCTCGGGGTTCAGATCGGACATTCCCCGAGCCGGCGAATAGTTCTTGGGCGGCTGGCTGCAATCGCTGACGGTTCGCCCCGCCACTTTCGCGATGCAGACATAGCCCTTTATCTGCCAATTGCCGGAAGGGGGCGGTCCGAACTTCGAATTTGGGAATGTCAGCACGAGCCTGCCGAAATACTGTCCCTCGACCGTCTTACCGTGAGGACTGGTCAGCGTGAACTCTCCACGATCAAAGGGTATCCCGTCTTTGTCTGGCGTACCTATGCAATGCGACTGCTTGTCGAACACGACACCCAGGAGGTTGGTGTCTCCAGCACCAACGGCCTCAAGCAGCGGAACGGCGGTAGCTGCACATCGGCCTGCAGGCGACGTAAGGTTGCACCCAGCTCGTCGTCTGGAAAGTGGCCACGAAGCGAACGGCATCGTGGGCGTCGTTTGCCCATCCGGCGCTGGCGACCAGCGCGAGGCAGTACTGCGGTCAAGGCCCTCTCGAGTAGTACGCCATTGATCTTCTCCATGATTCCTCCTCATTCGAAAGAAACAGCACGGGAAACATTCTCTTGTATTGCCTATGGGTGTTGCTCTCCAACCATAGGACACGAATTCGCAGAAAGCAAAGCGCAGTGCAGCATGAATCGCCGAGGCGATCAGGCGTAGTGCATTGCCAAACGGAGGGTTGGAAACGCGGACCGGCGGGGCTCGTCAATCCACGGCGATGCCGTGGTCGATGAGCCAGTTCCGGTCGAGCTCCCATTTCACGGACTTGACACCGGGCTGGGCGAGCACGATCTGACGTGCCTCGGTCTGGCACGCTCGGCCATCGCCTTCTCGGCGGCGACGAATTCCGGATTGTTCGGGTCGCGCGGGTTCACGTTCGGATCGATTGCACGGATCATCCGATAGACCGGCACCTGAGGCGATCGCGGAGTGGTCATGGTCGCGACGCCGTCTTCCAGTCGCAGCACGCGGAACTGATACGGATAGTTCCTGCAGCGCCGGACTGCCGTGCTGCGTGATCGCCTCGTTCAGGGCATCGACCTGCGGATCGCCGCCCGCCCAATAGACAAGTGCGCCGAGAACGGCAGCCAGAAAGATGATTGCTGCAGCTCGGCGCGTCATGTCGGAGAACTTGTCACCAGCACCCGCTCCCGTTCAACCCTGCGGCCGGCGCTGCACCACGCGCGCGCGTATCCACTTCTCGAGGCCCACGGCGGCAAATCCGGCGATACCGACGGCGAAGACATGCACCCAGGCCTCGGCGCTGATCGGCGCGGTGTGGAAAAGACGGTTCATGAAAGGCGCGTAGGTGAAGGCGAGCTGTGCCGCGAACATCGCACCGCTTCCCCAGAGCACCCACGGGTTCGAGAAGAGGCCGACGGAGAACATGGAGCTCGTCAGGGACCGGCAATTGAGCAGATAGAAGATCTCGACGACGACGATCACGTTGACGACGATCGTGCGCGCCTCGGCGAGCGTCGCCCCGCGCGTCTGCTCCCACAGGAAGAGGCCGAAGGCACCGGCGAGCAGGATGAGCGTGACGAAGCCGGTGCGCATGACGAGCTCGAAGGTGAGGATCGGCTGCCGCGGATCGCGCGGTGGACGCTGCATGAGGTCGTGCTCCTTGGGCTCGAACACGAGCATCAGGCCGAGCAGCAACGCCGTCATCATGTTGATCCACAGGAACTGCACGGGCAGCGCGGGAAGCGCCACGCCCGCCAGGATGGCGGCGAGAATCACCAGCCCGTCGCCGGCGTTGGTCGGCAGCGTCCAGACGATGAACTTCGTCAGATTGTCGAAGACGTTGCGTCCCTCTTCCACGGCGGCTTCGATCGACGCGAAGTTGTCGTCGGTGAGGATCATGTCGGCGGCACCCTTGGCGACATCGGTGCCGGTGATGCCCATGGCCACGCCGATGTCGGCCTGCTTGAGCGCCGGCGCATCGTTCACGCCGTCGCCGGTCATGGCCACGACGTGCCCGCGCGCCTGCAGCGCGCGCACGAGCCGCAGTTTCTGCTCGGGCGCAACGCGCGCGAAAACGACTGCCTCCTCCGCGACCTCGGCCAGATCCTCGTCCCGCAGTCGCTCCAGCTCGCGCCCACCCACGGCGAAACGGTGCGCCTTGCCTTCCAGGCCGATGCTGCGAGCGATGGTCTGTGCAGTGAGCAGATGATCGCCGGTGATCATCTTCACTGCGATGCCCGCGGCACGGCATCGCCGGACCGCTGCGATGGCCTCCGGCCGCGGCGGATCGATCATGCCCTGCAGGCCGAGAAAGGTGAGCCCTTGCGCGACGTGCCGATGCTCGACGCGGTGCTGATCGCGCGGAGCCAGGCGGCGGGCGAAAGCGAGCACGCGCAGGCCGCGCGCCGCGAGCTCGTCAGCCGCGCGCCGCACGGCATCGCGGTCGATCTCGGCGAGCGCCCCCGAGTCGTCCAGTGCAGTCTCGCACCGGTCGAGCAGGCGCTCGACGGCACCCTTCTTGTAGATGACGTGGCCGGTCTTGCCGCCGCCGTGCAGGGTGGCCATGAACTGGTGCTCGGACTCGAACGGGATCGCGTCGAGCCGCGGCAAGCGCTCGCTCGTCTCGACATGCGCGAGCCCGGCCTTTTCCGCGACGACGATGAGCGCGGCCTCCGTCGGGTCACCCTGTACGGTCCAGCGCTCCTTCTCGCGGACGAGTTGCGCGTCGTTGCACAGCAGTCCCGCGCGCAGACACTCGGTGAGCGCCACGCGCGAGGCGGTATCGACCGGCCGGCCGGCGGGGTCGAGGAGCTCGCCGCGCGGCTCGTAGCCGCTGCCGGTGACCGAATAGAGCACGCCGCCGGCATGGATGGCCTGCACCGTCATCTGGTTCTCGGTGAGCGTGCCGGTCTTGTCGGAGCAGATGACCGTGGTGCTGCCGAGTGTCTCCACCGCCGGCAGCTTGCGGATGATCGCGCGGCGCCGGGCCATGCGCGAGACGCCGATGGCGAGCGTGATGGTGACGGCCGCCGGCAACCCTTCGGGGATCGCACCCACGGCGAGCGCGACCGCTGCCATGAACATCTCGAACGCCTTTTCGCCGCGCCACGTGCCGAGTGCAAAGGTGGCGACCGCGAGCGCGAGAATCGCCCACAGCATGATGCGGCTGAAGTGCGCGATCTTGCGCGTGAGCGGTGTCGAGAGATCGGTCGCCTCGGCGATCAGCCACGCGATGCGACCCATCTCGGTGCGGTCGCCAGTGGCCCAGACGACGCCTTCGGCGCGGCCGTAGGTGACGAGCGTGCCGGCGAAGGCAAGGTTGTGACGCTCCGCGAGGATGGTGTCGAGGGCGAGCACGTCGCCGTGCTTTTGCACCGGCACCGACTCGCCGGTCAGCGCCGACTCGTCGACCTGGAGACTGCGCACCTCGAAGAGCCGCAGATCCGCCGGCACCTTGTCACCGGACTCGAGCAGCACGATGTCGCCGGGCACGAGAGCTTCGGACGGCACGCGCTGCTTGGCTCCGTCGCGCCGCACGGTGGCCGCGGTCACGACCATCTGTGCGAGCGCGTTGATCGCTTTCTCCGCCCGCGCCTCCTGCACGTAGCCGACGATGGCGTTTAGGAAGACCACGCCGAAGATCACCGAGGCATCGACCCACTCGCCAAGCACGGCGGTGATCGCGCTCGCGGCGAGCAGCACGTAGAGCAGCGGCTGGTGGAACTGGAGCAGGAAGCGCAGCCATTCACTGCGCCCTTTCCGGAAGGTCAGCCGGTTGGGTCCGTAGTGCTTCGTGGCGACGACGGACCTCGTCCGCGGCGAGCCCCGCCTGCAGATCCGTTTCGAGCAGCTGCACGACTTCCTCGGCCGGCAACTGATGCCAGGCGGGGTCAGAGGCTACGGCGGGCGAACTGAGGGTTTCGCGATGCATGGAAGCCAGATTACTCCCGGGGCAGCCGGACGACGAGCACTGGCGCGTCAGTAGCGCATCAGGAAGAAACGACGGGAAGATCGAGGAAGCATGAGTCGGAGCCCGGACGTTCGCGCCGGGCTCCGACTTACGTCATGCGGGATGTCGAAGCGGCGAGATCAGGCCTTTTTCACCCACGCCGCACACCAGCCCTTGGCGTCGACCAGCTTGCCGCCGAACGCGCCACAGGGCGCCCAGGCGTCGCCCGCCTTGCCCTGGAAAAGCGAACAGTTGCCACAGACGTGGCCCGCTGCCCACGACGGAAACTTCTTCGCGTCGACCTTGGTGGCATCGTGGTTGTAGCCGAGCGCAACGGCCGCCGGGTCGGTCTCCGAAAGCTTGGGCGCATCCGCGGACGCCGGCCGGGTGCCGATCAGCGCAAGCCCCGCGGCCGCTGGGAGAGTGGTCAGAACGAATTGACGACGGGTGGTCATGAGCTTGACTCCATGGGTAAGGTTGCAGGGAAAGAACGAACTTCATGTCGCTGGCACCGGGGAGCCAGCCAAACTCCTCTCCCCGACGCCCTCGCGAAGCGGAAAGATAGCGCTTTCCGCACAGTTCATCGAGTATCGTATTTCGATGACGTGACTGGGACCTCTGCCGGCGGGCTCAGTTCGCTCCTGAAACACCCGCGTGACTCAGCGCTCGAACAGTTCGGCGACAATGCCCCAGCGGGCGGCAGGGTCGGCGCTGATACCGGCGATCATCGCCTCGAACGCCATCCACATGGCCTCGGTCGTCATCTCGTAGGCGTGCCCCCAGAAGTAGAAGACTCCCTCTGCGCGGGCTTTCTCGTAGCGCGCCCGGAAGTCGGGGGCGAGGAAGTGGCAACTCGGGTGGAACGCCATCGCATCCTGGGGCGGAAAGGGCCGATCGGCGTTCCTCGCGGTTCGCGCGTAGACGTGCCCGGCCTCGCGCACCGAAGCCATCACGGCAACGCTGTACGTACCGAAGGGGTAGACGAAACCGCGCACCGGCTGCCCGAAGAATTGCTCCAGGCGGTCGCGGCCTTCCACGATCTCACGGCGCGCCGCCTCGTCGCTCATGTGCTCCAGGTGCGGATGCGTGAGGCTGTGGTTGGCGATCGTGAATCCGGCGTACACCTCGCGCATCTCGTTCCAGCCGAGCCGGGCGACCTCGGTGCCTTGGTAGATGAAAGTCGGCTTGCGATGGGTCTCGTGCAGACCGGCGTTCAGGTTAAAGGTCGCCTTCGCGCCGTGGCGGCGAAGAATATCGGTGAGCCGGACGTCGGCCGTCACGCCGTCGTCCCAGCATTGCACGACGGTGAGGAGGCCGGTTGCCATCTATCGGTCGTTCCTCACTCCGAGAACTCGACCGTGAGGCCGGGAAGCGCGATCCCCTTGACCTCGGATCGCCACGTCTCACCCGCACGAACGGACCGTGCGGTGGTGATCGTGCCGGTCGTCACGAGTTCGCCCGCGTGCAGAGGCACGTGGTCGGTTGCCTGGCCGAGCAGAGAGACGAGATGCGCAATGGCGGCGAGTGGACTACCCAGGACGTTCGATCCTCTTCCCGTCTCGACTTCTCGACCATCGCACGACAAGGCGAGCGAGAAGGTCTCCAGGGCTGCGACGAGGTCACCGCCGAGCCGAGCCACGGGCTGCGGCGGACCCACGATGAGCGTGCCGTGCAGCGCCCAGTCGGCTACGGTGTCCGGCGCCTCGAACTTCCAGCCGGGGAAGTGGGACTGCACGATCTCGAATCCGTGCGCGACCCAGTCGATGGCGCTCAGCACGCCGTCCGGATCCGCTCCGAGCGGAGGTGTGGAGTGGAAATGAAGAACGATCTCGGGTTCGATCTTCGGCTCGACGAATCGACCGAGTCGGCAAGTGGTCCGCGTGCCCTTCCAACTGAACGACGGTCGTGTCGTAGACGTACGCCCAGATCGGCTCGCGAACCCCGAACCTGTCCCACATGGCGGGATTGGTGAACCCGATCTTCCGGCCGAGGGGCTTGGCGCCCTCTGCCAGCCGCGCGCGGTGGACCAGGTCCGCGACTTCATAGGCGGCACGGAGATCGAAGCCGGGCAGACGCGTCGTGAACGGCTCGAGTCTGGCGCGCGGCGTCCTGCGCGGCCTTCATTTCCTGCGCGAGGGCGTGGAGGTCGGCCGCTGTCGGCATGGGGAGTTCTTCGCTCGGCTCAGGCGTCAACATGTGTAAGCCATGTCGCGGGATGCTTCTGGGTCCCGCCCCGCTTATCAGTAGGGCGTTCCCAGGGATCGCGCCGTCCGGAGAGCTCTCGCGTACCACTCCAACTCGTCGAAGAAGCGATCCCCCGCCTTGCCGGGGCGGTCGCCGGTCGGACGTCCCTCTTGGTCGAGGAGCTCGTGGGCCTTGGGGAACGGCAGAATCGACGGGATGCTCGACATGCCCATCTCGGCCAGCATTGCCCGCAACTGCATCGCCGCCCGCACGCCGCCGAACGACCCAGCCGAGTAGCAAACGATCGCCGACGGCTTGAAGAAGTACTCCTCCAGGAAGTGGTCGAGGAGATTCGAAAGCGCCGGCGGAACCGAGTGGTTGTATTCCGCCGAGACGATGACATACGCGTCTGCCTGCCGGACGACCCCGGCCAGCCCCTCCAGCACGGCGGGAGCTTGCCCGCGGGTGTACTCCTTGTACATGCGGTCCAGCAGCGGAAGTGGATGCTCGACCGGGTCGATCAGGGTGACCTCGTGAGCCCGCTCGCGCAGGGCGTCGGCTGCGTAAAGCGCGACCCTCAATCCGATCCGATCGCGACGAACGCTGCCGAGAATTACCGGGATGTTGAGTGTCACGGGGGAACTCCGCGGCGTCGTTAACCTGGGTCTTGCGTGACCAAGCTCCCCGATGGCCCTTACTTTACGACTCACCCGCGACACCGACAAGCCGATCTCGCGCACATCGCGCTTCGATGGGTCAGGCCCACCTGCATACGCTGCAGAACGCCTCGTCACCCAGATAGAGCTGCTGGCGCAACGCCGCATTCCTAGCCGCACACCCTTACCCTGTGCCACGAATGCCGCGTAGCAGCGCGTGCCATGGCTGTTCAGCCAAGACCTCTCTGAGGCAAAAGACAAGACCTGTCCCAGACCTGTCCCCACCACCTCTACACAAGACCTGTCCCCACCACCTCTATGCGGGTCGCCCCGGCATGCTGCACGTCGGCGGCGTGCCATATCGCGGGAACAATGCAAGAAGGCGAAGGATCCGTCGCCGCTCGCCCAGAGCTCAATCTATAATCCTCGCCCAGCGCGCGGCCATGACCCACGCATCCGATATCCGTAGCCGGTCGGTTCCGCGCACCCACACGAACAAACACTAGGGAGCGCAGCAATGGAAAACCTGAAGGCTGGTGCCGACGTACTCTTCGTGCTGCCGGAGCAATCCTGGTCCTGGCGATGCATTCCGGGTTTGCTTTCCTCGAGGTCGGCACCGTGCGCGAGAAGAACCAAGTGAACGCGTCGGTAAAGATCCTCGCGGACTTCGCGATGTCGACCGTGGCGTACTTCTTCGTCGGCTATCTGGTGGCCTACGGAACCGGCTTCCTGGCGAGCGCCACCGATCTCGCGCAGAAGAGCGGCTTCGAGCTTGTGAGATTCTTCTTTCTGCTACGTTCGCGGCTGCCGTCCCGGCGATCATTTCCGGCGGCATCGCGGAGCGGGCGAGTTTCAACCCGCAGATCATTGCTACGCTCCTCATCGTCGCGCTCGTCTATCCCTTCTTCGAGGGCATCGCGTGGAACGATCGCTTCGGCGTTCAGGCATGGATGGAAGCCGAGTTCGGTGCGAAGTTTCACGATTTCGCGGGGTCGGTAGTGGTGCACACCATGGGCGGGTGGCTGGCGCTCGCGGCAGTGCTGCTGCTGGGTCCGCGGCGCGGCCGCTACACTCGCGAGGGGACGATGGTCGCGCACCCACCGTCGAGCATTCCCTTTCTCGCTCTGGGTGCCTGGGTGCTGACTGTCGGCTGGTTCGGCTTCAACGTGATGTCGGCTCAGAGGATCGAGAAGATCAGCGGGCTGGTGGCGTCGAACTCGCTCATGGCCAGGCGGGCGGCACGATCGCGGCGCTCCTCCTCGGGCGGAACGACCCTGGCTTCGTCCATAACGGACCGCTCGCAGGGTTGGTGGCGGTATGCGCTGGCTCCGATGTGATGCATCCCGTGGGCGGTCTCGTCACCGGCGCGGTTGCCGGCGCCCTCTTTGTTGTCATGTTCCCCGTGACCCAGCAGCGGATGAAGATCGACGATGTGCTGGGCGTGTGGCCGCTGCACGGACTGTGCGGGGCATGGGGCGGGATCGCTGCCGCCATCTTCGGCGCAACTGCGCTGGGAGGCCTCGGCGGTGTGAGCTTCATGGCGCAACTGACGGGCACCTTGCTCGGCATCGTGATCGCGCTGGCGGGGGGCTTCATCATTTACGGCGTCCTCAAGGCAACGGTTGGTATCCGTCTCGACCCGGAGGATGAATTCAAGGGTGCGGACTTGAGCATCCACCAGATTGGCGCCACACCGGAACGGGAGTCGGGGTGGTGACCATGGGCGCGGGCGACGAGCCCGCTTAACTTGACCCTCATGCCCGGTTGCGCCGCCGTGCGGACTCAGGAGAAAGGTCCTGGCTGTCGCCGGAGGCGGCGGGTGCATTTTTGCCAGGGCCGACACTCCTCGCTCGCATATTCGCGACCATCATCACGCGTTGTCCCGGCTCGCCCGCCGCATGCAGCGTGAGCGCCGCGTGAACGAAGCTGTTCGCGGGGGCAGAGATGCCCAGCTCCTCGGCGACGCGCGAACGCATTCGCGGGTGCAGGAACGCCCAGCTCCTCGCCGACGCGGGCGACGGTGCCGCTCAGCCATTCCAGCTCCAGCGGATTCCCGCGCTTGAGGTCGCCGAGCATCGACGACTCCATGTTCCCTGGCAGCGTGTCCATGAACGCGAGCTGACGCGCCGCGCAGTCCTCGGATAGCGCAGTGCCGCGCGCCCGACCGAGCGCCGCCGCTTCGCTCATCACTTGCAGCAGCAGCGCGCGCGTCGTCGGGTTCTCCCGGATGGGTCCGAGCGGGCAACGGGTGAGCGTCGTCATGCCGCTCAAGCCGACGAGGAACACGAATTTCTCCCAGATCGCGCGCTCGATGTCGTCGCTCACGTGGGCGTCGATGCCGGCGGCGAGACATGCCGACAGAAACGCTTCGATGCGCGGGGTGCGCCGTCCGTCGAGCTCACCGAACACGATCCGCTGCAGCGTGCCGTTGTGCCGGATCACGCCGGGCGATTCGATCACGGCCGAGATCTGTGCGAGGCCGCCCAGCACGCGCTCGCGGCCGAAGCGCCGGGACAGCAGCGACACCGCTTCGACGCCGTTCTGGAACGACACGATGGCCGAGTCGTCGCGCATGGCGGGTGCCGCCGCTTCGATTGCGTCCGCCGTGCTCCAGAGCTTGACCGCGATGATGACGAGGTCGCTCGGGGCGAGCGCTGCCGGGTCGTCGGTGGCGTGCACGGGTTGCACGTGGATCGCGCCGAGCGCGCTCTGCACGTGGAGCCCGTCCGCGCGCATGGCTGCCAGGTGCGGTCCCCGCGCGAAGAACACGACCTCGTTGCCCGCGGCGGCGAGCCGCCCACCGAAGTAGCCGCCGATGCCTCCGCTGCCGATGATGCAGATTCTCATACTCTCCTCCCTCCTTGGCGGGTTCGCACCCCTCTGTTACGCTCCTGCGCCGTCAAAGATGACAGCCTGCCTTCCCGACCGCAAGGAGTATCCATGTCCGACTCCGAACGCCTGAGCCTGCAACCGAAGACGGAATGGAACCGCCGCGACTTCGTCGTGACGGTGCTCGGCGCGGGGTTCGCGCTGGCCGTGCAGCCCGTCTCGTCGCAGACGATGATCGTCACCGATACGGAAGGCATCGAGTCCGGTGAGGTGCGCATTCCCGTGCCCGGAGGCGAGATACCCGCCTATCGCGCGATGCCCGCGACCGGCGGACCGTTTCCGACGGTGATCGTGGTGCAGGAGATCTTCGGCGTGCACGAGCATATCCGCGACGTGTGCCGGCGGCTCGCGAAGCTCGGCTACTTCGCCGTCGCGCCTGAGCTCTTCACGCGGCAGGGCGACGTGTCGAAGATGACCGACGTGAGCGAGATCCTCGCGAAAGTCGTGAGCCGCGTCCCGGATGCACAGGTGATGGGCGACCTCGACGCAACCGTGGCCTGGGCCGCGGAGACCGGGATGGCCAATACGCAGAAGCTCGCGATCACCGGCTTCTGCTACGGCGGGCGCATCACCTGGCTCTATGCCGCCCACAATCCGTATGTCAAGGCAGCCGTGGCCTGGTACGGTCGGCTGACGGGACATCCGACGCCGATGACGCCGAAGCAGCCGGTCGATGTCGCCGCCTCGCTCACGGTGCCCGTGCTGGGACTGTACGGCGGGAAAGACGAGGGCATTCCGCTCGACGGCGTGGAGCACGATGCGCGGGGCGATATCGCGGGGCGGCAACCGCTCGCGGATCGTCGTCTATCCCGACGCGCCCCATGCGTTCCACGCCGACTATCGACCCAGCTACCGGAAGGAGGCAGCGGAAGACGGCTGGCGCCGCATGCTGGAATGGTTCAAGGCGAACGGCGTGGAGTAAGCTACCGTTGGCCGGTCGTCGCGGTTGCACGATAACCAGAACGGAGGCGCACATGGCAAGCCAATCGGCAGCACGCGGACAGGTCGCGAAGCTCACGGCGGGCGCGGACGCGATCGAGATCAAGGCGACCATTCCCGAGCGGCAGGTGGCGGTCGCGCTCGCCCGCTACGGGCTCACCGAGGACAACGACGAAGAGCGCTACATCTATTTCTTCGACACGCCTGCCCTCGATCTGCTCGCAGCGGGCATCATCGCACGCGCCCGCCGCGTGGTCGGCGACGAGCACGACAGCACGATCAAGTTCCGTCCGGTCGACCCGGCGCAGGTTCCCAACCAGTGGCGCAAGTATCGCGGCTTCAAGATCGAGGCCGACGCGAGCGAGAAGAGCCTGGTCAAGTCCGCGTCATTCACGATGCCGGTCGCGAAGGGCCTGATCAAGCGCGTCGTGGCCGGCGAAGCGCCGATCGCAGCGCTCTTCAGTCAGGAGCAGCAGCTCTTCCTGCTCAGCATGGCCAACCGGAAGATTGATCACTCCAAAGTCATCGTGCTGGGGCCGCTCAGTGCCCACGTCTGGAAGTTCGAGGAGCCGGCTTGCCCGTGGCCGCTCACCGCCGAGCTGTGGCGCCGCGAGGATGGCGCGACGCTGGTGGAGGCATCGATCAAGGCGCCGATCGTCCAGGCCGCGGCCGCCATGGCGGGCTTCATGGCGTTTCTCGCGGAGGTGGGCGCCGAGCGCGACACCGGCCAGCAGGCGAAGACGCGCTGGGCGCTGGATTATTACGTCGCCAAGGCGCGCAAAACGACGCCGCGGGCGCGTACCACGCCCGGCCCCGCTACGGCATCCGCACGTCGAAGAACTCCCGCATCATGAAGTCCTCCAGCCCGGCGTTGTCCTTGGCGCGGGCGGAGAGCGTCAGGTTGCGGCCGAGACGCTTCGATTCCCAGAGAAACTCCTCCTGCTCGTACTCGCGGATGATGGCGATGATCCGGCGCACCACCGCGACGCGAATGTCGCTGTTGTTGCCCCGTCGCACCTCGATCAACTGCGCCGTGTTTTTCCGGACGTCACGGTTCCAGCCGTAGAACATGAACTCGGCGTCGTCGTAACTCATGCGCTTGATCTGGAAGATGCCGCCGCCGCGCGAGGGATCGTAACCGAAGGTCTGCGCGCGCTGCGAACCGAGATTGGCGGCGACGATCCGGTTGCTGCGCGCGGCGTCGTCCTCGACCGGCGGCTGATCCGCTGCGCTGGCGGGCGGCGATGGCGGCGATGGCGGTGGCGGTTCGGCGCGCGCACGGCGCTTGGTGTCGAGGAAGGACGAGAAATCGTCCGCTGGTGCGGGCGATGGGCTCGCCGCCGCTACGGGCGGGGGGGCGGGCGTGGGCGTTCTGGCCGCCGGCTTGTCGAGCGCGAGGACCGGTGGCGCCGGTGCCTTGGGTGGGCGGGCCTGCGGTGCGGGCCGCGGTGCCGGCGCCGGCCGCGCCTGGGGAGGGGGCGTCGGACGGGCCGCAGTCGGGGGCGACGGCTGCGCCTGAGCGGCCGGCGGAGGCGGTGGTGCGGGCTTGGGCGCCGGGGGCGGCGCGAGTCGCACCTGCAGCGATCCGGTCGCCTCGCCCCGGTCGGGTCCGTCGGCCGAGGGAAAGAATATCTGCGGCTTCCACACCCAGAGCGCGGCGAGGTGAAACAAGAGCGACAGGAAGATCGCCACCCAGATGGTGGGAATCGTCACGACGTCGTGCCGGCTTCGGGGATCGGTGAGCCAATCGCTCATCGGAGAGGAAATCACGCAGGAAGAGACATGGGGCGGGAGCGCAGGCTCCCTGGCAACCTTGCTAGACATCCGACCGAGGGTACCTGCAGGCGGTTCAAGATTACAAGCGAGGCGGCTGCGGGAACGTCCTCGCGCCACGCCCCGCGAGAGGTTGGTCGAAGGGCATCTACCACGTGCGATACACGGTCACTCGCACCGTCGGGAACGAGCGGGAAGTTGCGCTCGACGTTACCCGAGAGGTCGACATCCGATGATCCGCTTGCCAGTTTGGAGGCGGCGGTCGCAGAACACACCGCTGGGGTCCTCAGGGCAACGCGTCGTAGCGGATCTCGACGATCTCGATCTGCTCTACACCCACGGGCGCGCGCAGAGTGACGACGTCGCCCTCGCGTGCCTTGATGAGCGCACGCGCGATCGGCGACACCCACGACACGCGCCCGCGCGCAGGGTCGACCTCGTCCTTGCCGACGATGCTGACCGTTCTCTCGTTGCCAGCGGCGTCCGCGATCGTCACCGTCGCGCCGAAGAACACCTGCTCGTGTGACTGGCCCTCGTTGTCGACCACTTCGACGGTGTCCAGCCCCTTCATGAGATGGCGGATGCGCCGGTCGATCTCGCGCAGTCGCCGCTTGCCGTAGATGTAGTCACCGTTTTCCGAGCGGTCGCCGTTCGACGCCGCCCACGTCACCGTCCGCGTGACCTCGGGCCGCTCGACCTCGACGAGATGCTTGAGCTCCGACTTGAGGCGCAGGTAACCGGCCGGCGTCATGTAGTTCTTCACGGCCGCAGGCGCATAGGCGGCTGCGGCGGATGCGCGGCGATCAATGCGCCCGACGGACATGGTGCAAGGAAGCGTTTATCGGAGATACGACACGGGCGCGCGCATCGCCAGCATGCGCAGCAGCCATCCGATGGCCGCGGCGGCGAGCAGATGCTTCAACGTGTGCCCACTGACGATCTCGCCGGTGAGCGCGAAGATCTGCTGGTCGAAGTGCTCCCCGACCTTCGCGAGTCCGTACAGCAGGACAGCGACGACGAAGTCGGAGCCGCGGGTGTAGCGCGGCGGAAACAACATCAGCACCAGCAGGATGATGAGCATCGAGCCGAACTGCACCGCCCCGTAGGGATTCAGGTTCTCGACGCCGTGCGCGGCGCTCCAGCGCCAATACCAGACGCTCCACATGCCGAGCGCCACCAGCGGCAAGAGCAGCCAGCGGCCCGCCGTCGCGCTGACGCGCTCACTCACCACCGCCGCGACGATGCCCATGAATCCGATCGCCATCGGCAAGCGGTCCCAGGCCAGACGCGGGCTGTCGGGCGCGAGATGGTAGAACCCCGAGCCGCAGCAGGTGAGCGCGGTGCCGAGGAACGCGACGCCCCACGCCCAGCGCTCCGCCGAATCGAGGAACGCGTCGCGACCTGAGCGTTGCTTGCCGCGCACGACGAACACGAGCCCCATCGCACCGACCAGCAGGAAAGCGAGGTTGGAAGCCACGTCGAGTGCGTTGGCAATGCCGAGCATCTCGCGCCGGTCGACGAACTGGTGGTACGACTCCGGCTGCGCGAAAGGAGGCACGAGCCACGCCGCGATCGCGATCGCGGCGACAGCTGCCCACAGGATGCCAATGCGTGCCTCACGGCTCACGTGGCGCCTATGGGCGGGTCGGGGAAGGGCGTCGGCAGGCATCAGGGATAGGAGGTCGAAAGAAAGTATTCCAGGATTATACCTGCCTCGACCCGGATCGCTTCGGCAGCGGGCGCCCGCGAGGCTCGCGCGCGGCAAGTGATGCGCGCGGTGAGTGTTTACATCCGCACGTCGCTCGCCTAGGCTCTCGCGTCGCGCCTAATCCGGGCGCGACTTCCTCCTGCCCCGGGATGATCGATGAGCTACGATCTGATGATGGTGCTCGGCCTGCTCGCCGCGGCCGTCACCATGTTCGCGCTGAACAAGCCGCGCATGGATGCCGTGGCGCTCATCATGATGGCGGTGCTCCCGCTCACGGGCGTCGTCACCATGAGCGAAGCGCTCGCCGGCTTCAGCGATCCCAACATCGTGCTCATCGCAGCGCTCTTCGTCATCGGCGAAGGGCTCGCGCGCACCGGCGTGGCGCGGCGGCTGGGCGACTGGCTGGTCGCGACGGCGGGCAGCAGCGAGACGCGCATGATCGCGCTCCTGATGCTGGTCGTCGGGACACTGGGCTCGGTCATGAGCTCCACCGGCGTGGTCGCGATCTTCATTCCCATCGTGCTGCGCATCGCGCAGAACACGGGCGCGGCACCGGGTCGCCTGATGATGCCGCTCAGCGTCGCCGCGCTCCTGAGCGGCATGATCACGCTGGTCGCGACCGCGCCCAATCTCGTCGTCAACAGCGAGCTCGTGCGCCGCGGCTCGGAGGGTTTCCACTTCTTCAGCTTCACGCCGTTCGGCGTGCCGCTGCTCGCTCTCGGTATCGGCTACATGCTGTTCGCGCGCCGCTGGCTGCGCGGCCAGGACGCGCCGACCCTCGCCGCAAGCACCCCGAGTCTGCGCGACTGGATCGAGGAGTACCGGCTCGCGAGCCGCGAGCACCGCGTGCGGGTGACGGAGCGATCGCCGCTCGCCGGCCGCACCCTCGAGGAACTGCGGCTGCGCGATACCTCCGGTGCACACATCCTCGCGATCGAACGCAGCCGCACATTCGGCAGTCGCATCATCCGTCCGACCGCGGACACCGAGATCCAGACGGGCGACGTGCTGCTCGTCGACCTCTTCGCACCGGACGCCGACATCGACGCGCTGCGCCAGCGACTGGGGCTGGCAGCGGTCTCGCTTACCGGCGCGTACTTCGCCGACCTGTCGCAGCATATCGGCATGTCGGAGGTCATGCTGCCGGCCAACTCGGCGCTCGCGGGCAAGAACCTGCTCGAAGCCGAATTTCGCACGCGCTACCGGCTCACTGTCGTCGGTCTGCGGCGCGGCCAGGTCGTGTTCGGGCAGGGCCTGCGCAACGAGACGCTCAAGATCGGCGACATCCTGCTGGTGGTGGGATTCTGGCGCGACATCGAGCGGCTGCAGGCCGAACCCGCGGATCTGGTCGTCCTCAACCTGCCGGCGGAGCGCAAAGAGGTGCTGCCGGCCGCGCGCCGTGCGCCCGAGGCGCTTGTCTGCCTCGCGCTGGTGGTGGGTCTCATGGTGAGCGGTGTCGTCCCGAACGTGCAGGCCGCGCTGATCGGCTGTCTGCTGATGGGCCTTCTGGGCTGCATCGATCTGAACAGTGCCTACCGCGCCATTCACTGGCCGAGCCTGGTCCTGATCGTCGGCATGCTGCCGTTCTCCATCGCCCTCCAGAAGACCGGCGGCGTCGACCTCGCCGCCGACGCGCTGATCGCCGTGATCGGGGGCGCCGGGCCCTACGTCGTGCTCGGCAGCATCTTCGCGATCACCGCACTGCTCGGCCTCTTCATCTCCAACACCGCGACCGCAGTGCTGATGGCGCCGGTCGCACTCGGCATCGCGGAGGAGCTGCAAGCATCGCCCTACCCCTTCGCGATGATC
Organism: uncultured beta proteobacterium; assembly: GCA_963734295.1. Taxonomy (GTDB): domain Bacteria; phylum Pseudomonadota; class Gammaproteobacteria; order Burkholderiales; family JAEUMW01; genus JAEUMW01. Next base: position 905,311 of record CAVTGS010000012.1, read on the forward strand.
GTCGCGCTCGCCGCCTCGACCGCGTTCATGACTCCTATCTCGTCGCCCGTGAACACCCTGGTGGTTGGTCCGGGTAACTACCGGTTCGCCGACTTCGTACGCGTCGGCGCGCCGTTCGCGGTGATCGTCATGATCGTCTGCGTGCTGCTCGTGCCGTGGCTGCTGCCGCTGTACTGACGGCCGCGACCCCTGTGCTCGGGGAGGGGGCGCGGACTCGCCCTGGCGTGACCCGTGGCTTCGGCCACATGTATCGACGTCTCGGGCCGCCTCGTGATGTCGGGCGCCGCCCCGCCGTTGCGATGCCGGCCGCTTTCGCAGCGCACGCGGCCCGGCACAGAGGATGCTCAACGCCGCCGAGCATCTTTTTCGCGGATCGATACGAGATTTGCAGGCCCGGAAATGGGCCTTCGTCTCTTGCGAAGGCTGCGTCGCCACACCGAAGGCCGCGAGTGATCGATGACAAGCTATGCGCCGCCGCCCGCGCTTCGTCGATGCAGCACAACGAATCGTTTCTGCTGCGCGGCACTCCCGTTGGAGGCTACGGCATCGAGGAGATCGTGATGGTCAGAGTTGGGCAGAAGATCATCAAGACCGGTTGCGCGGGGCTGTTCCGCACGACGGCGGGGCGATCCTTCGCGTCGCACGAGCGCCCCGTCGGCGACGGCCTCGAGCAAAGCGTCGGGCAACCCTCGTCCCGCGTGAGGCGCGCGGAGCGTTGGCTGCGTGCAATGGTTCTCGCGGTTGCTGTGAGCTCCATGTCGAGCGCGATCGCACAGCCGACACCCTTGCCGCCCGATCCACCCGCACCGCCGATCCCGGTGGAGCAGATGCACGCTTTCGGCTACACAAAGGAGTTCGCCAAGCGCTTTGCACTGCCCGAGCCGGAGCCTGGCTGGGAGCCGGCGACGGTCTACTTGCGGTGGAGTTCAGAGTACAGCCGATTCCCGGGGGAAGGGGGCTCTACGCGTGCGACTTCAAGCTGTACATCGACAGCAGCCTGGACATTGCTTTCCCCGAGCCGGGCATGTCGGGTTCTAGCGAGCTGTACACCCACCGGACGCACTCATTTATCAGGCGCGGCAAGAATGAACCAGACATCCAGGATGCAGACCGTCGAGCGCACGGGGAGCGCCAGAGAGCTTTTGGTCAGCTCGCTGCCGTTGCCACAAGTGACTATGTCATCGGCAAAATCGGCGCGCTGACATCGAGTCCGATACTCGAGTTCGTGCGCGACCTTTTCCCTGGATTGAACTACGTGCAAGCGTCTGATTGCATGTTCGCATTCTGGCTCTCCCGTCGTGAATCGGATCTCAAGGTGTGGGTGAAAAAGTCGACCGGCAAGGATTACACCCGCACCACCGCGCGTGACCCGAACGACTTCTACCAATTCCCGCTGCCGCCGGCCCTAATCGCCAAGGCTCGGCGTTGGGCGGATTGGGTGGCTGCTAACAGCAGCTGGGTACACGCTCAAGAGGCGAAGGAACAGCGGGAGCGCCACTACGGAACACACAGACAAGAACCTGCGAATAGCGGCACAAAGTAGAAGGGCGACAGAGGATAGAAGCGATGAACGCGACGGATATCCAGCTGGCCCTTATTAGCGAGCGCGTGTATGAGGCGGGAGGTGGTCCGCGCGTATCGGACGACTGGGAACTCGTACTTGATGCGAACAGGGCGAACCTCGGCGACCTCAAGGGCTACTTCAGCGCGGCCTGGTACAGCGGGGATACCAAGGAGCTGGTCTTCGCCCACCGTGGCACCGAGGCCGACTGCTGGCAGGACTGGATGACGGACGCGCAGACGATCTTCGGGGTCGGAAACCCGCAGATCCCGGTAGCGCAACGGTTCTATGATGCCGCAATCGATGTAGCCCGCGCCAACAACTATCAGCTGGTGCAAATCACCCACACCGGCCACTCCCTGGGCGGCAACACCTCCCAGATCCTCGCGGCGTTGCGCACAACCGAGCGCGCCGTGACATTCAATCCGCTCGCTTGCGCGCCACTGCTCCAGGTGTACCAGCTCGACCCGAACGGCACCTACGCCAACATCCGCAGCGTCAGCTCCTGGTTCGACCCGGCTGCGGCCGCGTCGGGTTCGATCGGCCAGATGTTTCACATGCCGGTCTCCACGTACCCGATCATCCCCGACGTGGTGGAGTCCGTGGCAAGCGTCCTGTTCGGGGCGATTGCGTTCAAGTTCGTCGGACCCGCCGGGCTGGTCGCGCTCCAGCTTCACTTCCGGACGAGCCAGCACAGCATCGTGAACCTCAGAGAGGTGATCGAGGCCGCGGGCAGGATCGTGGACACGCCACTCCCCGCTCCGCAGAACCAGTGGCAGGACTTGCAGGGCGCACTCGAATCGAACCCCGCTTTGCAGCTCGCCGCGACCGCGCCCGAATACGTTTTGCAGCCGCACCTTACGCGCGACGAGATCCGCTTCGAGCTCGGCGCCGAGAGCGAGACGGCCCGCGTCGATGCGGGCACCGATGCAGCCGATTTCATGGCGGGTGCGGACGGCGCGGACGCGCTCGCGGGCGCGGAGGGAGCAGACCTCCTCTACGGCGGGCTCGGTCAGGATGCGCTGGACGGCGGCGCGAGCGACGACGTGCTCGTGGGCGGAGCCGGCAGCGACATCCTGCGTGGTGGAACGGGAACCGACTGGCTGGTTGGCGGGATCGGGCTCGACACCTATGTCTATCGCATGGGTGACGGGCGCGACTCGATCGTCGACGAGGACAAGCGCGGGCGCATCGTCATCGAAACGGAGGCCGGGACGGGCGACGTGGAGCGGCGTGTCGCGGGCACGCTGATCAAGGCGAGCTCCGGTAACACCTGGACCAGCCCCGACGGGACGCTTACCCTCACCCACGACTCCTCCTGGAAGATCGTCCTGCCGGACGGCGGCGAGATCGATCTGGGCGACACGCTGAATGCGGGCGACTTCGGCCTACAAGTGAAGGACTTTGTTCTTGCCAACCCAACGACGCCGCCCATCGCCGGCGATCTGACCCCCGTCGACGGGGACCCTGGCACGCCGGGCGTGCAGTACTCGTTCGATTCCCTCGGCAACGTCATCGTCGACCCGGGAGAGGCCACCCCGGATCGTGCGGACGTGCTGTACAACTCAGGAGTCGGTGACGTCATCGAGGCTAAAGGCGGTAACGACTGGATCGAGGCCTGGCGCGGCGGCGACGACCGGCTCGACGCCGGGGCGGGCCGCGACATGGTGCTCGCCGGCTCTGGGCACGACCTCGTGATCGGCGGTGCGGACAAGGATCGACTGGTGGGCGAGGCCGGGGACGACGTCCTCTACGGTGGCGAAGAGATCGCCGTCACCGCCGCCTACGGCATCGGCGCGGTGCAAGCCGGAACCGGTGAGCGAGGCGACTGGATCGACGGGCGCAGCGGCGAGGACATCGCGATCGGCGACGCAGGCGAAGATGCCCTGTTCGGCGGCGACGCGGGCGACGTGCTGTTCGGTGGTGGCGGTGCGGATAACCTGTTCGGCGACCGCGAGTCGCTGGCGATCCCGTTCATACCCCACGTTGAGCGCAGTCGGGCACAGCCCGCGTGTACGGGCTTTTCGTGACCCGCTCGAGGGCGATTGCGCAGCGATCTATACGGGAACACTCGTAAAAGAAACGAGCGGTTCAAGGACGCGGTATGCGCCGCGAGCGGTGTCAGGCACGCGAGCGCGAGACGGAGGTCGGCCGGCCAAACAAACCGATCGCGCGGGCGGAAGAGAAGAGCAGGCGGACTTCGGGTCTTGATCGGGAGAACGATGGAGAGCGGTTCGAAGCTGATCCCTTTGGCTACCATTTACGGACCATTTACGGCAGACCGAGCTCGATGATGGAGAGGGAAGACTGCGGGCTTTCGTGCTGGCAGGGGCGGGCAAGTGGCACGAGGACCGGTAAAAGGATGTGTTGATGCAAGGCCTGATCCCATGCCTCGTGCATTCCTTTTGCATGCCTTTTTGGAAACCAGGGAAAGGGAGACCGAATGAATAAGCGATGGGTGGGTCTGATCGCCTGCTTGGTGCTGGGTCATGCGCAGGCGGCGAGTGACGATTGCGGGAAGGCGAAGACACAGGCCGAAAAGGTCGTGTGCGAGGGACACGAACTTTCGGAGCAGGATCGCCATGAAATCTTCGCTCTGGATTCCGAACTCGCGGAGATTTACGGTGAGGCGCTGAGGAAGGTCCCGGATCCCGTCCTGCTCAAACACGAGCAGGAGGCTTGGCTCAAGGCGCGGGAACAATATTTCTGCGAGCAGAAGTACAGCGGAATCATGCCTGGCTGGATCACTGACTTGTACCGCGACCGCATCGCCAACCTGCGCTACGACTTGGCTCACCCGCCGGCGACCGAAGCGGCGCGTAAGTCGGCGGCCCTGTTGTCCATGGCCTCGTCACCAGGCGGCAACTTCGCCATCCAGCCGAGCGAGTTCTACCTTGGTCCCGGCCACGGCCTCTGCGAGGCCTTGGTGCGCTGGTTTAACCACACCACTCCGAAAGGCAAGATGAAATGCCCGGCGCGCATCGTGCGAAGCACGCCGGGTATTAGCGAGCCGGATTGGGTGGAATTGGATATCCGGCAGCACGAAGCGTTATTCGTGAAGCTGATGCAAGCCTGGTCCGTCGGAGGGGCGGAATACTTCTTCAAGCTGCGACCCACGACATGGCCAACACCCGAGGACATCCACGCGCGACTGGAAGAAGCGCGGGCTGGCAAATACCGGATGTGGATGGTCAAACAGGATGTCGATGGCGTGGGTCGGGATGGAAAGCTGGAGACCATCGTAATGATTCAGCGTGCTCTCTCCGACGAGTCCTGCTCGGAAGACGGCACTTGGTATGTCAAGGAGGACTTGAGCGAACTCGACGAAGGGAAAACCAGGAACTCTGTGGGTGGCGCCAAGCCGGGCGCTGTGTTAGTCCACTACAAGGGACGAGCGTACTTTTCGGCGATGACATCGACCGGCGGTCTCGTGTCAGGCGATCTCGGACGGCATATGACGTACCTGTGCCAGATTGACAACTATTCGCAAGAAGGGGAGAAGAAATGAGCTACGTCAGATTTCGTACTCAGTCCGCCTTCGAGGATAGCCTGTATACGGTACTCAAGAAGCTTGAGGCGCCGCACAACGACCCGAAGAATGTTGGGGACGGTGACATCACAATTGGTTTGGGTTTCAACCTGAACGGTGGTGGGCGCGTGGTCCAAGATGCCGTGTTTGGAGCACAGGGGCTGATACTGGAGACAGACCCACTCTTTGCACTGGGAACCGCTGCCCAGCGTGCTCGGGAACAGAGCTGTGTCGACCGCCTTCGCAGCGCCATCTCCGCCCGCAATACAAGCGAGCTCCACAGCATCATGGGGGAGCGAGCCGGTGATACCCTGCTCGAAGGCTGGACGACCAACCGCCACGCCAGTTTCAAATTCCACGACCGCAACGGCAACGGCAGCACGGACGATGAAATCCGTGGGGCGTTCAATGAACTGCTGCTGGTTTATCGGGAAAAGGTCACCACCCAATACGGTGCCCTCGTTGGCGCCGTTGACGCCCAAGGCACGCCTTACGCCGGCTCACGCGAAGAGATGGTGCTTGTCAGCTTGGCTTGGAACAGTCCGAAGTTGCTGGGAGACGGACTTGGACGTGCGCTCACGGTGAATGGAGACCGCGCCGAAGCCTGGTACGAGATCCGATACAACTCGAACGGGGGTCGCACTGACAACGTCAAGGCCGGGCTCGCCAAACGGCATTATTACGAATCCGAAATTTTCGGCCTCTACGACAGCCCCTCTTCAGTCACGCTTGGCGAAGCGACGCAGGTCTACCGCACATTTACCCTGCACCGCAATGACATCGCCGCCTACGAGAAGACCTACGGTATCGCCTTCGACGGTACGCTGGGCAGCCGGGGCAACCAGATCGCGGCGGCCAACAATGACTACCACCTGAGTGGATCGGACACCGTCGATTACATCCACGACGCCCTGGCCCCGGCCCGGACGGCTCTGTTTACCGATCTGATGGCGCTATACCCGACCGGTATGGCCGGCCTAAACGCCACCGACTTTAACCCCGTCAACATCCTGCTCGACCCCGGGCGGGACAACGTCAAAGACCCGCCCAGAGCGAATACACACATCGCCTTCTTGAACAGCGCGCTCGACCCGGTCACCGACGCCGAGAAGAATACTAAAGACATCCTCATCGGCGAAGGCGGCGACGACTACCTATTGGGCGGCAAGGGCGACGACATCTTGATCGGTGGGTTGGGTAATGACGTCTACTACTACCGTGAGGGCGACGGCAACGATCGCATCGTCGAGGAGCGCGAGGCGGACGGCTCCATCGGCGCACGCATCTACGTCATCAAAGGCCAAAGCGGCTCGTCCGATGCGCAGCTCGTGGCTGGCGTGTTCCAGAAGGATCCCAATCAACAGAATGTTTGGAAGTCGCCTGACGGGACGCTTACCCTCACCCACGACTCGCCCTGGAGGATCGTCCTGCCCGATGGCGGCGAGATCGATCTGGGCGACACGCTGAGCTCGGGCGACTTCGGCATCCAACTGAAAGATGCTCCCGTCGCGCCGACGACGACCTTCACGTTGACCGGTGACCTCGAGCCGCTCGACGGCGATCCGATCACGGCGGACGTTCAGCCGGTCTCGGATGGCTTCGGCAATTACGTGCGCGATCCGAACCTGCCTGCCCCCGACCGCGCCGATGTCTTCTACGACAGCCCCGACAACGACCAGGTGCGAAGCAAAGGTGGAGACGACTGGATCGAGGCGTGGCGCGGGGGTGATGACCGGCTCGACGGCGGGGCGGGCCGAGACATGGTGCTCGCCGGCGCTGGCCGGGATCTCGTGATCGGCGGTGCGGACGCGGATCGACTGGTGGGTGAAGGCGGGGACGACGTGCTCCACGGTGGCGAGGAGATCGCCATCACCGCCGCCTACGGCATCGGCGCGGTGCAGGCCGGAAGCGGTGAGCGAGGCGACTGGCTCGACGGGCGAAGCGGCGACGATATCGCAATCGGCGACGTGGGCGACGATTCGCTGTTCGGTGGTGCCGGAGGCGACGTGCTGTTCGGTGGCGGCGGCGCGGACAATCTGTTCGGCGATCGCGAATCGATTGCGATCCCGTTCGATTGGACGATCACGCGCACAATCGACGAGCAACCCGGGATCACCTACTACGATCTGGCGTATTCCTCGGGAATATCGATCGTCGAAAGCGCGGTAGGCGGCGCAGACTCGCTCTACGGCGGTGCGGGCGAGGACTGGATCTTCGCCGGTAACGGCGATGACTACGTCGATGGCGGTGCGGAGGCCTATTTGGCTTTTGGCGAGGCTGACGACTGTGAGCTGGGCGGTGATGTCTCGGCCTGATCATCGTGGATCCCGCACCGCACTCAATGTAGATCCGAAATCTGGCCCCCGCGGCGCACCGGCATGAAGGATGCTCTCCAGCGCCGCTGGCCACCGTAGTTTGATACGAGACTCGGGCACCACGCGATAGATTACTCGCCTCAGTTGCAGCGCAGCGCGAGACCGCACGTCGCGCGAGAGGTAATTCCTTGTAAGCCCCTTGAAGACAATCGCACGGCAATCGAGACGGGAACAGCCGCAAATGACACGGTCGCCCGCGCGCCGCGCGGGTGCGAGGAGACGGCGATGGAAAGAGTCGGGCACAAGGTCATGAAGACCGGTTGCGCGCAGGTCTTCAGCGAGGCGGCGGCGCAGTCCTTCGCGTCCCACGAATGCAATCCCGTCATCGGCGGCCTTGAACGAAGCGTTGGGCAGGCTTCCGCGTATGCGAAACGCGCGATGCGTTGGCTGCGTGCAATGGTTCTCGCGGTAGCTGTGAGCTCCATGCCGACCGCGATCGCACAGCCCACACCCTTGGCGCCCGAGCCGCCCGCACCGCCGATCCCCGTGGAGCAGATGCGCGCCTTCGGCTACACCAAGGAGTTCGCCCAGCGCTTCGCGCTGCCCGAGCCTGAGCCGGGATGGGAGCCTGGGGATGGGTTGCTGGCAGTCGAGTTCCGCCTAGAGCCAATTCCCGGGCCGCGCGGCTTTTACGGATGCAACTTCAAGTTGTACATCGAAGGCAAGCTCGACATCGCGTTTCCCGAGCCGGGGCTGTCGGGATCGAGCGAGCTGTACACCTCGCGAACCCACTCCTTCATCGCGCGTGACAAGAACCAGCCGGACATTCTGGAAGTAGACCGGCGTGCGCACTTCGCGCGGCAAACCGCATTCCTTCAGCTCTCGGCCTTCGCAACGGACGACTACGAGCCCGGCAAACGGGGGTCACTGCTTTCGAGTGGACCACGGGAATTCGTCCGCGACCTGTTCCCTGGAGTTCACTACATGGACGCCCACAACTGCTCGTTCGCGAGGTGGCTTTCCCATCGCGAGACAACTGTGAAGGTCTGGGTCAAGAAGTCTACCGGCAAGGACTACCGTCGCGATCTGGCTCAGGACCCGAACGACTTCTACCAGTTCACGCTTCCGCCCGCTCTGATCGCCAAGGCGCGGCCTTGGGCAGAGTGGGTAAGCCAAAACAATCACTTTGTTGACGAGAAGGACGGGCGCGAGCAGCGGGAACGCCACTATGAAACACGCAATCGAGAGCCCGTGAACAGCGGTACGAAATAGTCGAACCAGTACCGAAGATTGAGCGATGAGCGCCACTGATGTTGAACTCGCAAAGATGAGCGACGAGGTCTACGACGCCGCCGGGGGCGCAGCGCGTTGGCTCCGTGCGATGGTCCTTACGCTGGCGTTGGGATGCATCTCGAGTGCGATTGCACAGACTGCCGCGTCGCTGTCCGGCCCGCCCGCGCCGCCGATCCCGGTGGAGCAGATGCACACTTTCGGCTACACAAAGGAGTTCGCCAAGCGCTTCGCATTGCCCGAGCCGGAGCCCGGTTGGGAGCCTGGGGATGGGTTGCTGGCAGTCGAGTTCCGCGTAGAGCCAATTGCCGGGCCGAGGGGCCTCTACAACTGCGCGTTCAACCTTTATGTGGAGACCAAGCTAGATCTCGCGTTCCCTGAGGCCGGACCTTCGGGCTCCGATGAGCTGTATACGTCCCGATTGCATCCATTCCTGGAGGTACCCAAGGGATCGCCCGGCCTCCGGGAGAGCGATCGACGCGCCTACTGGGAACGTCGAAGAGGATTCGCGCAACTGGGCGCTTTCGCGACTGCCGATTACGTCCCGGGCAAGCGTGGAGCCTCCACATCGAGCTCCATGCGGTCCTTTGTCCGCGAGCTTGTGCCGGGTGTGCACTATGTGCGGCTGAGCTCTTGCGAGTATGCGCGGTGGCTGTCGAAAAACGATCCGACTCTGAAAGTCTGGGTGAAGAAATCGTCCGGAAAGGACTACACCCGAATCGTTGGAATTGACCCAAGCGACTTTTATCAGTTGGCGCTACCGCAAGCTCTGATCACGAAGACTCTTCCTTGGGCAGAGTGGGTCATGAAGCACGACAGCGCGGTATTTGACGAAGAGTCCCGTGGAGTCTCTGAATCGTCGAAGCGCTGACAAACGGCCGGCCCACCGAAACGAGGTCGAAACTTCGGTTGAGTGAGCGTGTGTATAAGCCAGGCGGGGGCCCCGCGCTTTCGGTTGATTGGCAGCTCCTGAGGACCGCGGACGACCCAGACTTGGGGCTTGGCTCCCTTCAAGGATACTTCGGGGCCGCCTGGTACACAAAGACCCACCTGATTAGGCCCCAACCTCAGCCATCCTGATCATTGAGCAAGCTCAGGCAGACCGCCGCCATCGTTTCGCGGCTGCGCCGCGGCGGAGATCCTGACGCAACGCCCCGCGGCCCCCGTGCTATGCTGAAACGATGATGGAGGATCCACCCCGCCTCGCGACCCGTCTCGCGGGCATCGAGCCGTTCCACGTCATGGCGCTCCTCGCGCGTGCCAAGGAACTGGAGGCGCAGGGGCGGTCCATCATCCACATGGAAATCGGCGAGCCCGACTTCCAGACACCGCAGCCGATCGTCGACGCAGCTCTCAAGGCGATCGCCGTGGGCGACATGCATTACCTGCCCGCCCTCGGGATGCCGGCGTTGCGCGTGGCTATCGCAAGGTATTACGGTGAGCGCTACGGTGTGGAGGTGAGCCCCTCGCGCGTCGTGGTGACGCCCGGTGCCTCCGGCGCGCTTCTTCTCGCCATCGCCGCGCTCGTGAACCCCGGCGACAAGGTGCTGATGTCGGACCCGACCTATCCCTGCAACCGCCACTTCGTGCGCATGCTAGAGGGCGAGGCGGTGTGCGTGCCGGTCGACGCCGGGTCCCGCTACCAGCTCACGGCCGAACAGGTTCGCGCCCACTGGGATGCACGTACGGTGGCCGTGATGATCGCTTCCCCGGCGAATCCCACCGGAACGTTGATCGATCCTGCGGCCCTCGCGGACATTGCCGCCTTCGTGCGGGCTCGGCACGGCACGCTGATCGTCGACGAGATCTATCACGGGCTCGTCTACGAAGGCGAACCGCCCACCGCCCTCGCCTTGGGCGACGACGTGTTCGTGATCAACAGCTTCTCGAAGCACTTCGGCATGACGGGGTGGCGGCTCGGCTGGATGGTCGCGCCAGAGTCTGCGATACCCGCCATCGACCGCCTTGCCCAGAACGTCTTTCTCGCTGCGTCGACGCCCGCGCAGCATGCAGCATTGGCGGCGTTCACGGCGGAAACCTCGGCGATCCTCGAAGCAAGACGGCGGGCCTTTCGCGCGCGTCGCGACTACCTCGTGCCGGCTCTCGCCGCGCTCGGGTTGGAGATTGCGGTGCAGCCGGCGGGCGCCTTCTACGTCTATGCCCGCTGCGACCGGTTCGGTCGCGACAGCTTTGCGTTGGCGAACGACCTGCTCGAGCGTGCGGGCGTCGCGATCACTCCGGGTGTCGACTTCGGCGAACACCGTGCCGGTGAGCACGTGCGCTTCGCGTACACCACGTCCATCGAGAACCTGCGAGAAGGCGTACGCCGGCTGCGCGACTTTCTCGGCCAACGCTGACGGGAGCTCAAGGCACGGGGACGAAATCCGGCCACGTCCGGTCGCGCTCGTTCATGATCGGATCGGGCAGCGGCCACGCGATGCCGAACGCCGGGTCGTTCCAGCGCGCGCCCCGCGCCTGGTCCGGGGCGTAGAACTCCGACATCTGGTAGACGACCTCGGTCTCGTCCTCGAGCGATTGAAAACCGTGGGCGAATCCCTCCGGGATGTAGAGCATCTGGCCGTTGCCCGCGCTCAACTCGATGGCCACGTGCTGGAGATAGGTCGGGGAGCCGGGACGCAGATCCACGATCACGTCCAGAACTGCGCCGCGCATGGCACGAACCAGCTTCGCCTCGGTGCTGGGCGGCGCCTGCCAATGCATTCCGCGCAGCGTGCCCTGGCGTTTGTTGTAGCTCATGTTGCACTGGACGACGCGCGGATTCAGTCCGTGCGCCTCGAACTCCTGCACGCAGAAAGTCCGTGCAAAGTATCCGCGGGCGTCTTCCTTCCGGTCCAAGCCGATGACGAATGCACCCTCGAGTCGGGTTTCTGTGAACAACATTTTCCGTGTTCTCTCCAGCTGGACGAGCCTCGCGACGATGTGCCGAGCCGGCACGGACGCACCGCGAAACTCCATGAAGGCGCGCGTGCGGGACCACTGGATCTGGCCCGAGGACCTTGTACCGGGGCCCGGCGCGCGCCGCCTGCTCGGATCGACTAACTCGAGCGCGGAGGTGCCCGCGCCTCGGGGTGGTCCAGGCGCGATTCGCAGGCGTCGCCGGGCGCGCTGCGGCAGCATTGACGGCTGAAGCCAAGAAGGGGATCCCGCGGGCGCCTGCCTAACGCCGCAGCAAACGACAGTCCCGGATCGGCATCCGATTCGCAATCGGCACAGGACGATAGCTCCGCGCCGCTTGCGGGGATGCCGCTGCGGTTGCCCGACGCGTTGCACGCGGCAACCGGCGCCTCCAGCGCGGCGCGGAGGAGTAGCTGCGGGTGCGGGGACTCTTGAGCGGCGGCGCTCGACGCCAGGACGCCGACTACGCACACGACCCACCAGAACACGCTGCGACGATACACGCTTTGCCTCTTGCAGATCCCGGACAACGCTCGGAGCGCGGCACCCGCGCCCCGAGCTCACTCGGCAGGCAAAGGTCGCCGCAGTCTTCATGGACAGCATACAGATATCGTGCCCGGCCCGTAACTTCGCATTCGACTTTCGCAGCCCTCGACGAGTGGGCGCCGAGCCCGGTTGGCGGGACAAAAATTTGAAATCCTCGTGATCGTCGCGTGACTGCCGTTTCCCAGACTGGGAAGCGTCGGTGCCACGAACAGACCAAGGTCGTCCGGTCGTCGCCGCGCCCCAACCCTGAACGAGGAGCACGCAATGAACAAGCAAGAGATGGTGGACCGCCTGGTGACGCATACGCTGCACGCCGCCTTCGAGGCGGCGGCGCCCGGCCGCTCCCGCATGCGCGAGCCGGACTTCGCGAAGATGCCCGAGCGGCTGTTGAAGCGCGAGCTGCAGTTGCGCGGCCTGATCGACTTCGACGAGCCCGAGCTGTTCGACGAAGACGACGCGAACGACGAGGTATCCGCGGACGAGCTCCGGGCGCTCGTCTCGGCAGCGCCTCGGCCGCGTCGCGACAACCATTTCTTCGACTGATTTGCCCGGGCGGGTTGTCACGCCGCATGCGTCACGGAAATTTGAACTTCGCGTGACGGCGCCGTGAAAGCTCCCGCTCAGACTGAGCACCATGCAGATCAGCGAGACCCCGCCTGCATAGCCGTACCGACGGTACGACCGCACGTCCACCTTTTCTGGAGGTTACGACCATGTTTACCACTCGCCAACTGATTCAATCCGCCCTCGTCGCGGCGACCGTCGCGGCCACCGCGCCCGTGCATGCCGACACGAGCTTCGCCACCGGCGGCTACTCGCGCTTCGCGCCAGCACAGAGCGTCCAGGGTTCGCCCGTTCCCGCGGCCCCCGAATTCTCGTTCGCGAACGGCGGCCATGCCCGGTTCGTACGGGATACGCTCGACGCGCAGATCGTGGAGCCGACTCCGACCTTCGGGACGCGTGCGCCCTCCTTCGCCACAGGCGGCTTTGCGCGTGACGTCGTGAGCGACGCTTCCGGCCTCGCAGTCGAGGATGGCTTCCGGGTCGCGGGGTATCCCTGGGACAACGGCGGTTACAAGTCCGACGGCGGCTTCGCGCCCACCGATTCGGTGATCGTTGCCGGCAACCCCTGGGACAACGGCGGCTACAAGTCGGACGGCGGCTTCGCGCCCGCCGATGCGGTGATCGTTGCCGGCAATCCCTGGGACAACGGCGGCTACAAGTCGGACGGCGGTTTCGCGCCCACCGATGCGGTGATCGTTGCCGGCAATCCCTGGGACAACGGCGGCTACAAGTCGGACGGCTGGCGCGCGCCCGAGCTCCAGGGCTGACGTAAAGGCATCAGGGACAGGTCACGCGCCGTGATGAAAACGTGAACTCTGCGTGATGGCGACGTGACCCGTGCCTGCCACACTTTCCATCCACGCGGTGCCCGTCGGCAGGGCCGGCAGGCGCGCGTAACACCCGTGAATCACATCGAGGAGATCGCAAGTGTCGAAGCTCAACCTTTTCCGGAAAACGTGCGCGCTCGCCGCGCTCGCAACGGCGGTGATGCATGCGCCGTTCGCAGCCGCGCAGGCCACGGCTCCCGCGACCCAGCAGTCCATGGACATGATGAAGAAGATGGACGTGAACAAGGACGGCATGGTCTCGAAGGACGAGTACATGAAGTTCTACGAGCAGAAGTTCGAGACCATGGACAAGAACAAGGACAAGATGGTGACACAGGAGGAGTGGCTCAGCATTCAACTCAGGACGAGCGACGGCGGCTGACCATCACACCCGTCGCGGCACTCTGGATTTTCTTCAACCAAGACCATCGCAAGGAGTCATCATGAGCAAGTCCAACACCATCGTTCGTTCCGCCGTCGCGAGCCTGCTCGCGTTCGGAGTCGCCGCAACCGCCACCCACGCGCTCGCCGCCAAGGGCGACAACGAGAAGTGTGCGGGTGTCGTCAAGGCCGGCAAGAACGACTGCGGCACGTCCGTCAGCTCGTGCGCCGGCACGTCGAAAGCCGACAACGACAAGGAGGCGTGGGTCTTCCTGCCGAAAGGCACCTGCGAGAAGATCGCCGGCGGTCGCATCCAGACCTCCGAGTACGCGCAGCCCGGCGGCAAGAAGTAATCGTGCATCCGGTGACATCGCCCGTAGATGTCGCCGCCCCGGTCCCGGCCCGCGCCGGGATCGGGTTGCGTGCACCCCATTACCGCGAGCTTACGGAGCGTCGACCCGACGTGGGCTGGGTCGAAGTCCACAGCGAGAATTACTTCGGCGCGGGCGGCCAGCCGCTCTGGTTTCTGGAGCGCGTGCGCCGCGACTATCCCGTGAGCCTGCACGGGGTCGGGCTCTCGCTGGGATCGGCCGATGCGTTGAGCCACGAGCACCTGATATCGCTCAAGGCGCTGATCGAGCGCTTCGAACCCTGCCTCGTCTCCGATCATCTGTCCTGGTCCGCCACGGGCGGTCGCTACCTGAACGACCTCTTGCCGCTGCCCTACACCGACGAAGCGCTGCAGGTGTTCTGCGATCACGTGTCGCAGGCGCAGGAGTTTCTCGGCCGGCGGATGCTGATCGAGAATCCTTCGACCTACGTCATCTACCGTCACTCGACCATCCCCGAATGGGAGTTTCTGTCCGCGGTGGCCGAGCGCACCGGCTGCGGCATCCTGCTCGACGTGAACAACGTCTACGTGAGCGCGACGAACCACGGCTTCGACCCGCTCGCGTACCTCGCCGCGATTCCCGTCGCGCCGGTCGAGGAGATCCATCTCGCCGGTTTCGATCAGGGCGAACACTGCCTCGTCGACACGCACGGCAAGCCAGTCGCCGAACCGGTGTGGTCGCTCTATGCCGCAGCCGTTCGACGCTTTGGTTCCGTGCCGACGCTGGTCGAGTGGGACACGGACCTCCCGTCGCTCGACGTCCTGCTCGCCGAGGCCGCGAAGGCCGACACCTTGTCGGGGGCGCGCGATGCCGTCGCTGCGTGAGGTGCAGTCGGCCTTCGTCGAAGCGGTGTTCGCAAGGGATGAAGATGCCGCGGTGGAGGTCGTCCGCAAAGCGCTGGCCCCGCCCACCGCACGCTGCTTCGAGGTTTACCGGAACAATGCGCTCACCAACTTCACCGAGGCCCTGCGCGCGGTCTATCCCGTGGTCGAGCGTCTGGTCGGCGCAGAGTTCTTCGCGCACGTCGCGCGCCGGTACGTGCGTGACACACCTTCGGTGAGCGGCGACCTGCACCGCTTCGGCGCGAGCTTTTCCGAATTCCTCGCTGCGCATCCGGCCTGCCGCGAGCTCGTGTATCTGCCGGACACGGCACGACTGGAGTGGTCGATGCACGAGGCGTTTCACGCCGCGGATCACACCCCGCTCGACCTCTCCCGTCTCGCCGCCATACCGCCGGACCGCTATGACGCGCTCCGGTTTTGCCTGCACCCGGCTTGCCGTCTGTTGGCATCGCCTTATCCGATTCATCGCATCTGGCAGGTGAACCAGGAGGATCCGGGCGAGACCGCCACCGTGGATCTCGCGGAGGGCGGCGTGCGCCTGCTCGTTGCGCGCCCGTCAGCCGGCGTCGAGCTCGAGCTACTCTCCGCCGCCGAGTTCGCGGCACTGAGCGCACTTGCGAGCAATGAGGCCCTTGGCGCAGCGTTCGAGCGCGCCCAGCAGCAGGACGCCGATTTCGATGCGGGGCGGTTCCTGCGGCGCCGCGTGGTCGCGCGCACGTTGGTCGACTTTCACACCGGCCCGCAGACGCCGTGACGGAAATTTGAAGTCTGCGCGATTCGCCCGTGATCGCGCGCTGGCAAAGTGACGGCTGATTCGCAAGCGCTTGACTCGTCATTCGATAGGAGATCGCCATGGAACTCGCCGCTCAACCTCCGCGCTCTGGCCTGCGCACCGTCACGTCCCTTTACGACACCGCCGTTCGAGCGCTCGCCACGCTCACGCCCCTGCTCGATTTCGTCGTCCGTTACTGGGTCGCGGAAGCATTCTTCAAGTCGGGGCTCACCAAGATCGCGAGCTGGGACACGACGATCGCGCTCTTCGAAAACGAGTACGCGGTGCCGCTGCTGCCACCGGAGATCGCCGCCTACCTCGGCACCGCCACCGAGCTTGCGATTCCGGTGTTGCTGGTGCTGGGCCTCTTCACGCGGCCGGCGGCGCTGGTGCTCTTCGTCTTCAACATCATCGCGGTGATCTCCTACCCGGACCTCTCGGAGGGTGGCATCAAGGACCATGTCTACTGGGGGCTGTTGCTGCTCGTGACGCTGTTCCACGGTCCCGGGAAGCTCTCCGTCGATCACCTGATCCGCAGCAAGCTCGCCGCCTGAGGAGTGACCATGAGTGAAGCATGTGGCGTGTGTGAAACGCGGATGCACCAGATCAGCATCCGCGAGACGACCCTCGACGGGCAGCGCGCTCTCGTGACGGGCGCAAACTCGGGAATCGGCGAGGCCATTGCCCGCGGCCTGGCGGAAGCGGGGGCCGCAGTGGTGGTGAACTACGTCTCCGGCGATGACCGCGCGCAGGCGGTGGTGGAAGAGATCGAGGCGGCAGGCGGCCGGGCGATCGCGGTCCGAGCGGACGTGAGCGACGAAGCGCAGGTCCAGTCGATGTTCCGCCAGGCGATCGAAGCGTTCGGTTCGGTCGACATCCTGGTGAACAATGCCGGGCTGCAGGCCGACGCGCCACTGCACGAGATGTCGCTTGCCCAGTGGCAGCGAGTGATCGGCGTCAACCTGACCGGGCAGTTTCTGTGCGCCCGCGAGGCGATCCGCGAGTTCCTGCGCCGCGGACCGCTGCCCGAGCTCTCGTGCTCGCTCGGCAAGATCATCTGCCTCTCGTCCGTGCACGACGTGATTCCGTGGGCCGGGCACGCGAACTACGCGGCGAGCAAGGGCGGCGTCTCGATGTTCATGAAGACGCTCGCGCAGGAGTATGCCGGCCGCAAGATCCGCATCAACGCCATCTCGCCCGGCGCGATCAAGACGCCGATCAACACGTCGGCCTGGCAGACCATGGAAGCGGAAGCGGCGCTGCTCAAGCTCATCCCGTACTACCGCGTGGGCGAGACGCGCGACATCGCCCGCGCCGCAGTGTGGCTCGCCTCCGACCACTCGGACTACGTGACCGGTGCGACGCTGTACGTCGACGGCGGCATGACCCTGTATCCGGAATTCCGCGAGGGGGGTTAGCGATGCTGCGCCAATCGGTCGCGGGCATTGCGCTGACTGCCCTGCTCGCGGTTCCCTCGTTCGCTGCGTCACCGGCGCCGCTGGACGGCCCGCTGCCCGACGGTCAGAACGCGTGGTGGCCGAGCCGCTACGGTCAGCAGGACCAGATCGGGACATTGAACGAGGTGACGCCGGCGGCCGTGCGCGCCGGAGCGGGACTCGTGCGCCGCGGCGAGGTGGTGGATCTGGGGCGGGTGCTCGACGAGAACACGCCAAAGTTTCCCGGTCGCTATTGGCACCAGACCGTGGACGTGTCGGCGCACTTCGTGAACGCGCGACGGCCCGATGCGAGCGGCGCCGGATGGGGTCGCAACGCCATCAACTGGATCACCGAGATCCAGGCCGGGACGTTTCAGGTGGGGACGCAGCTCGACTCCATCGGCCATATCCAGGTTGGTGACCGCTTCTACAACGGCTGGACCACGAAGCAGGTGGTCGAGGAGTGGGGCATCAACCGCTTCGGCATGGAGACGGTGCCGCCGGTGGTGACGCGCGGCGTGCTGCTCGACATCGCGCGGCTGAAGGGTGTCGCGCGGCTGGAAAAGGGATACGTCATCACGGTGGCCGACGTCGAAGGCGCACTCGCGGCGCAACGGATCGACGTTCACGCCGGCGACGCCGTTCTCTTCCACACGGGCTGGGGTGCCCTGTATGGTCGCGACAACGAGCAGTTCCTGTCGGGCGAACCGGGTCCGGGGCTCGACGTCGTCGACTGGCTCTATGCCCGACGGATCGCCGTGACCGGCGCGGATACCTGGAGCTACGGTCCGGTGCCGGGGGAGGATCCCGCCCGACCGTTTCTCGTGCCGCAGACGATGTACGCGAAGCTCGGACTTTTCGGGCTCGAGAACCTGAAGACCGAAGAGCTCGCGGAGAAGCGAGTCTACGAGTTCCTGTTCGTGCTCACCCACGCGAAGACGCGCGGCTCGACCGCGGCCGTGGTGGCGCCAGCGGCGGTTTACTGAATGAGACGAGGCTCACCATGCGCGAACGCTTCGATGTAATCGTCATCGGTTCCGGCGCCGGCGGATCGGCGGCGGCGTATCACCTCACCCAGACCGGCAAGCGCGTGCTGCTGCTGGAAAAGGGGCTGCCGCTGCCGAAGGACGGCAGCACGCTCGACGCCGATGCGGTGCTGAAGCGCGGGCTCTTCCTGAGCGACGAGCCGTGGGTGGACGGCCGCGGCCGGCCCACCGTCCCCGAGGAGCACTTCAACGTCGGCGGCAAGACCAAGTGGTATGGGGCCGCGCTGCTGCGCTACGGCGCCCACGAATTCGAAGCCGAGAGCGCGCACCGCTGTCTGCCGTGGCCGATCGGATACGACGACCTCGCCCCTTACTACGATGAGGCGGAGCGCCTGCTCGACCTCACCCAGTTTCCGATCGAGCCGAACTTGCAGGCGTTTGCCGAAGGGCTCGCGCGCCGCGACCCGAAGTGGCGCCGGAAGTCGATGCCGATCGGCCTCGCGCGGGACATCGTCGAGCACCGCCGCGAGGCCCAGCACTTCGACGGCTTCGCCTCGGCCGGCGGCTTCAAGTCGGATGCCGAGCAGTGCCTGCTCGCGCGCTTGCGGAACAAGCCGAACCTCGTGCTCGAAACGGGGCGTGCGGTGAAGGCGCTGCTTCCCGCACCGCATTCGCCGACCCGTATCGCTGGCGTCGTCTGCGAGGACGGCACGCGTTACGAGGGGGACGCGGTGTTCCTCGCGTGCGGCGCATTGCACAGTCCGCGGCTGCTGCAAACGTATCTCGAGACCACGGGACTGCATAACCAGCTCGCGTGCTACCGACACGTGGGACGTCACTACAAGGCACACCTGTTGAGTCTCGTAATGGCGTTCTCGCGGCGGCCGGTGACCGATCTGCTCTGCAAGACGACGCTGCTCTTGCACGAGTCGTTCCCCCACAGCAGCGTGCAGGCGATCGGCGGTAACCTGGCGGAGGAGATCGTGCGCTCGCAGGTGCCCGGATTCGTGCCGCGCTGGGCTTCGGGGCTCGTCGCGCGCCGCGCGTACGGACTCTTTCTGCAGACGGAGGACGGCTCCCATCCGGATAACCGCATCCTCGCGAAGGCGAACGGCTCGGGTCTGCCGCAGATCGACTACGATCCCGATCGGCTGCCGGAGGCGGCGGACGAGCATCGGCGGCTGCGTGAGACGCTGGTGGGACAGCTCCTGTCCCTGGGCTATCTGCCGGTCGCGCGAGCGATCCCGATCACGGGCACCGCGCACGCGTGCGGCACGCTGGTCACGGGACACGACCCCGCCACGTCGGTGGTCGATGCGGAGGGCAAGGTGCACGGACTGGAGAATTGCTACGTCGTCGACGGCAGCGTGCTGCCGCGATCGAGCCGGGTGAATCCCGGCGCTCACCATCTACGCCTGGGCGCTGCGCGTGGCGAGCCGACTTGGTGCGAAAAGGACCGCGAATGAGCACGTCATTGCCAGACCCGATCCGGTTCGGGCGTGAGGTCTGCGGCGACCTCGCAGGCGCCGAGCGCCGCGAGTGGTGGCTCGCGAACGGCCGTGGCGGCTTACGCCGCGGGCACCATCGCCGGAACGCTGACGCGCCGCTACCACGGCCTGCTGATCGCGCCGGTGCATCCGCCGCTCGGACGCCATCTCGTGCGTCGCGAAGGCGGACGCGACGCTGACCGATGGCGCGCGGTCCTGGCCGCTCTTCACCAACCGCTGGGGCAGCGGCACGGTCGCGCCGCGCGGCTACCTGCACGCTGGAGTCCTTCCGTCTCGACGGCCGCATCCCGACTGGCTCTACGCGTGCGACGAGGTGCGCATCGAGCACCGCATCTGGATGGAGTACGGCGCGGACACCACGTATTCGGCGTGGCGCCGCTGCGGCGGCGACGCAAGCGCGCGCGCTGCGCGCTCCGCGTCAAGCTGCTCGCGAATGCGCGCGATTTTCACGGCACCGCGCAGCCCTGGGACTTCAATCCCGTCGTCGAAGGTCACGGTGCGGAGCTTCGCGTCGTTCATCCCGACTGGTTCACGCTGACGGTGCAGCGCTCACGGCGGCGTGATCGCGACGCGTCACGACTGGTACGAGGACTTCGATCTGCCGGCCGAGCGCGAGCGCGGGCTCACGGACCGCGACAGTCACCTGTGCGTGGGCGAGGCCGAGCTCGAGCTCCGACGAGGCGTGGTGCGGCATCGTCGTCGAGTCTCTTGCCGGATCCGTCGGTGTACCTGGAAGAGGCGCTGCGCCGCGCGCAGGCGCGCGATCTGGGCGCACTGCGCCGTGCGCAGGTGCGGGTGCCGCAGCTCATCGACGCCCCGGATTGGGTGAACCGGCTCGTCCTGGCGGCGGACAGCTTCGTGTTCGCCCGCCCGCTTGCGGAGGCGCCCGACGGCGAGTCGGTGATCGCGGGCTATCCGTGGTTCGGCGACTGGGGCCGCGACACGATGATCGCGCTGCCGGGGCTCGCGCTTGCGACCGGCCGCTTCGAGACCGCGCGCCGCATCCTGCAGACGTTCGCGCGTTTCGTCGATCGCGGCATGCTGCCGAACGTGTTTCCGGGCGCCGGCGACACGCCCGAATACAACACGGTGGACGCCGCGTTGTGGTACATCGAAGCGTGGCGCGCGTATGCCGAAGCCATCGGCGACGTACATTCACTCAAGCGCGCATTGCCGGTGCTCGAGTCGATCGTGGACTGGCACCTGAAGGGTACGCGCTACGGCATCGGCGTCGATCCCGCGGACGGGCTGCTGCGCGCGGGCGAGCCCGGCGTTCAGCTCACCTGGATGGACGCTAAGGTGGGCGACTGGGTGGTGACGCCCCGCATCGGCAAGCCGGTCGAGATCAATGCCCTGTGGTACAACGCGCTCGCCGCCATGGCGGAGTTTTCGGCGCGGCTCGGTCGGGACGGCACGCGGTATCGCGAGCTCGCGCAGCGGGTGCAGCAGAGTTTCCAGCGCTTCGTGCGTCCCGACGGCGAGGGCCTCTACGACGTGCTCGACGGCCCCGGCGGCGACGATGCCACCGTGCGCCCGAACCAGATCTTCGCCGTGAGCCTGCCCGCGCAGTCCCCTCGACGCGGCCACGCAACGGGCGGTCGTAGAGCTGTGCGGACGACGTCTGCTCACGTCCTACGGCCTGCGTTCGCTCGATCCTGCGCACCGCGACTATCGGCCGCACTACGCGGGCGGCGTGTGGGAGCGCGACGGGGCGTATCACCAGGGCCCCGTCTGGGCATGGCTGCTCGGTCATTACGCGCTCGCGTGGCACCGCGTGCACGGCGACGCGTCCGCTGCGCAGGCAACTGCTCGACCCGATGCACGACCACCTGACCGACGCGGGGCTCGGCTCCGTGAGCGAGATCTTCGACGGCGCGCCGCCCCACGCGCCGCGCGGCGCGCCGTGCCAGGCGTGGTCGGTCGCCTGCACACTCGAGGCGTGGTGGCGACTCGCGCGCGCGCCGCAGACGGATACATCCGACATGACCCGAGGAAGGGACACCAACGCACGCAACCGCTGCACAGGAGACGACATGAAGACGGCACCGACCCTGAACGCTGAACGCACCCGACTCGAAGCGCAGCGCGCCGGCCGCGAGAACTGGCGCCTCTGGGGGCCGTATCTCGCCGAGCGCGCGTGGGGCACGGTGCGCGAGGACTACAGCCCGCACGGCAATGCGTGGGAGCACTTCGACCACGACCAGGCGCGCTCCCGCGCGTACCGCTGGAACGAGGACGGCATGGGCGGCATCTGCGACGAGGCGCAGCACCTCTGCTTCGCGCTCGCGCTGTGGAACGGCCGCGATCCGATCCTCAAGGAGCGTGCGTTCGGCCTCACCGGCAACCAGGGCAACCACGGCGAGGACGTGAAGGAATACTACTTCTACCTCGACGCGACGCCGTCCCACAGCTATCTGCGCTATCTCTACAAGTATCCGCAGGCCGAGTATCCGTATGCGCGGCTGGTGGAGGAGAACGCACGCCGCTCGCGCCACGATCCGCCCTTCAGGCTGCTCGACACCGGCGTGTTCGACGAGGGCCGCTACTGGGACGTCGAGGTGCGCTACGCGAAGGCGGGTCCGGAGGAGATCCACGTCCGCATCATCGCGACCAACCGCGGCCCCGACACCGCGACGCTGCACCTGCTGCCGACCCTGTGGTTCCGCAACACATGGTCGTGGGGCGACCCGGCGGAGAAGCCCGTGCTCGCGCGACGCGCCCGCTCCCAAGGGCGCGCAGTGGGCGGTGCGGGCGGAGCACGCCGACGCTCGGCACTTACTTCCTGTACGGCCGCCATGCCGCGACGCCGCTCTACACCGAAAACGAGAGCAACGCCGAGCGCCTGTGGGGCGTCACCGAGCGCGTCGCCGTACGTGAAGGACGCGTTCCACCGGCGGGTCGTGAACGGCGAGCACGGCGCAGTGAACCCCGGCCTCAACGGCACCAAGTTCGCCGCCTGGCACGAGCTCACGGCGGAGCCGGGCCACACCGTGACCATCGGCCTCACGCTGTCCAGCGGGCGCGCTCGCCGCGCCGTTCGACAAGCGCGAGGTGATCTTCGCCACGCGCGAGGCGGAAGCCTCGCGTGTTCTACGACGAGCTGCTGCCGGAAGCCGATCCGCAGGACTACAACATCCTGCGACAGGCGCTGGCCGGCATGATCTGGAGCAAGCAGTTCTTCCACTACGACGTCGCGCGCTGGCTCGACGGCGACCAGCTGCCGCCGCCCGATGGACATCGTCATGGTCGCAACCGCAGCTGGCGGCACATGAAGGCCGCACACGTGATTTCGATGCCGGACAAGTGGGAGTATCCGTGGTTCGCGGCCTGGGATCTCGCGTTCCATTGCGCCGCGCTGGCGCTCGTCGACGTCGACTTCGCGAAGGATCAGATCGAGCTGCTGCTGAAGGAGAACTTCCTGCATCCGAACGGCCAGATCCCCGCCTACGAGTGGGCCTTCGGCGACGTCAATCCGCCGGTGCTGGCGATGGCCGCGCTCAAGGTGTTCCGCGCCGAGCGCGTGCAGCGGGGCGCCGGCGACATCGGCTTCCTGCAGCGCGTGACCCACAAGCTGCTCATGAACTACACGTGGTGGCTGAATCGCAAGGACGCCGACGGCGACAACGTGTTCGAGGGCGGCTTCCTCGGCCTGGACAACATCTCGGTGTACGACCGCTCGCAGCCGCTGCCCGCGGGCTACAGCCTCAAGCAGGCCGACGCCACCGGCTGGATGGCGATGTTCGCGCTCAACATGACGGTGATGTGCCTCG
The DNA here is from genome assembly GCA_963734295.1 of uncultured beta proteobacterium. Lineage (GTDB taxonomy): Bacteria > Pseudomonadota > Gammaproteobacteria > Burkholderiales > JAEUMW01 > JAEUMW01. The sequence continues at coordinate 928,946 of CAVTGS010000012.1, forward strand.
AGCTCGCCGCCGCCGACTCGGACTACGAGGACGTGGCGATCCAGTGCTACACGCAGTTCCTCGGCATCGCCAACACCATCGCCGGCGGCAGCGGCATGGGCATTTCGCTGTGGGACGACGACGACGGCTTCTTCAAGGATGTCGTGGTCGGGCCCGACGGCAGCGCGCAGCGCATCGACGTGTTCTCGTGCGTCGGGCTGATTCCGCTGTTCGCCGCCGAGATCGTCGACGAGCGGCTGCTGAACGCGTCACCGCGTTTCCGCGCCGTGATGAATGCGCACCGCTACGGACTGTTCGACGGCGTCTACGTCAGCGAATGCCCGACCAAGATCAACGCGCGCGGCGAGCATCTGCTCGCGCTGGTGGACGCAGACAAGCTCAAGCGCATCCTGCAGCACGTGCTGAACGAGGGCGAGTTCCTGTCCCAGTACGGCGTGCGCAGCGTGTCGCGCATCCACGCCGAGCGCCAGGATCTGGGCCACGTGCACGGCATCGGCCAGGCGCTGATCGAGTACGTGCCGGGCGAATCGAACAGCGGGCTCTTCGGCGGCAACTCCAACTGGCGCGGCCCGATCTGGATGCCGACCAACTACACGCTGGTGCAGGCGATCGAGAAGTTACCACCGCTTCCTCGGCGACGACTTCAAGGTTGCCGCACCCTGCCTCGGCGGTCGCGAGGTGACGTTGAACGAGGTCGCGAAGCTCATCTCCGACCGCCTCGTGAACATCTTCCGTCGCGGACCGGACGGCCGCATCCCCGCGCTGCCCGCGGCGAGCCCGTTCCAGAACGACCCTGCGTGGCGCGACCTGCTGCTCTTCAACGAATACTTCCACGCGCGATAACGGTCTGGGGCTCGGCGCGATGCACCAGACCGGCTGGACGGGGCTCGTGGCGAACCTCGTGCAGCGGCGCTATCGCGACGACATTCCCGCGTACTGGAAGGAGCGGCCGGCAGCCGAGAAGGCCGCTGCGTGATGGGTGAGTCGCGAAGAGGGCAGAAGGAGGGGCAGCTACAGCAGGGCTGCCTCCAGTTTCCGCTTGCGTTCCTGCCAATCTGGCATTGCCCGATCCAATAGCTTGTAGAACTCCGCGCTGTGATCACGGTGCTTGAGGTGGCAGAGCTCGTGAACAACTACGTACTCGACGCAGATACGAGGAGCCCGAACCAGATCAGCATTGAGCGTCAGGGTTCCGGTCGGCGACAGGCTTCCCCACCGTGACTTCATTGCGCGGACGATCATGCGTGGCCTTCGATGGCCCTTGAATGGCGGCAGGCATTGATCCAGTACTTCCCGGAAGACTTGCTTGGCGCGATTGAGGTACCAGCGATGTAGCATCGTCCGCACGCGACCTGAATCAATCTTTTCCGCGAGGTTGACGACTAGCTGTCCACGGCTCATCTTCACCGATGCCGACTCGCCCGGGGCAACCTTCAAACGATACTGCCGGCCAAGGTAGAGATGCGTTTCGCCACTCACGTACTGGCGCTGCGGCGTGCGGGGACTGTAGCGCTGGAACTCGGCAATCTGCCGGCTTATCCATGCGGCACGCTTCGCCACCCGGGCAGAAACGACTTCATCGGCGCAGCCCAGCGGCGCCCGCACGATCACGCGTTGATCCGGATGTACCTCGATGCCCAAAGTACGGCGGGTCGTTACCCACTGAACCTGATAGCGGATCGTCTCCCGACCGTAGGCAAGCTCGTAGGTCATTACTCTCACGCCGGCATCCTGTGTCTCGCCAACTGCATCGAGCGGTTGATGATCTCATCCATCTCCTCGGTGGCCAGCGGAATTCTGCGTTCGCCGCGAATCACGTCGTAGAGGTAATCGTCCATATCGTTCATCGTCCGGCGCTGGGCATCCAGGTTGTCCCAGAAGCCCACCACACGGTTGCGTTCGACGATCGCCCAGATGCTGGTCGCCGCGTCGGCGGCAACGGCCTTCGCCTCGGCTGGGTCCGCGATGTGCCGACCGAAATAGGGCTCCAGGATGCCGAAGCAGGCAATCGCGTGATCTTTGCCGCGCAGGATCGCCGGCACGTCGTCTGTCTTGCGGTTGACGACGGACTCCCGGATTTCGCCAGCCCGTTTCAGATATACCAGGTCGGAGATGCGCCCTGCCCGGTAATCGTCGATGGCCTGCTGGATCAGCTTGGAAAATTTCTCGTAGAACGCCGGATCTTCATCCAGGCGTTCGGCGATCGCACGCTTGGTCGCGTGGGCGATCATGTCCGCCTTGGCGGCAGTCGGCTTGCCCTGACCCTGTTCTTCGACCACTTGCTGGAATGCGTCGTTGTCGAAGATGTTGACGGGCTCGTTCAGCTTCAGCACTTCGTTGGCCGAGATGTGGGTGTCGAGCAGCTTCTGGATCTTCGGCTCGTAGTCCCGGTAGTCGATGGATTCAGCGTAGCGGAGCTTCACCGCGGCCTTGAGATTGGTGAAGCGCTTGAGGTCGACCTTGTATCCCTTGAGGCGATTTTCGGGCGTACCGGTGATGAACGCCTCGGAAGACAGAGCGATGGCCAGAGTTTTGGCGTAGGCCGACAGCCGCCCGTAGAAGTTCTCGCGGATCTTTTCGTCGGCCAGCAGTTGCTCGAAGGCCTCCTCGTCCTGGCGGTTGGCGACTGTCTTGAACACGTCCCACAGTTCGGCGTGCCGCTGCGGCAATTGGCGCACCTCATCGTTGATGCTCGCGAGTGCGCCGGCGAGATCACCTTCGTCGAAGCCCTCTAGGGCGCTGTAGGTAGTCAGCGCCTGATCGAGCTCACCAAGGATGCCGGCGTAGTCGAGGACGTAACCGAACTCCTTTGGCCGAGTGCCCTCGTCATCGTCGTAGAGACGATTGACGCGGGCGATGGCCTGCAAGAGCGTGTGCTCCTTCAGCTTGCGGGCGAGATAGAGTACGGTGTTGCGCGGCGCATCGAAACCGGTCAGCAGCTTGCTGACGACGATGAGGATTTCCGGATCGTCGCCGTGCTTGAAGGCGTTGATGATCTGCGTCTCGTAGGCTTCGGCATCGCCATAGCGCTTCATCATGCGCTGCCAGAAGGCGACGACGTCGTCGCTGGACTCGTCGTCGTCCACATCTTCGAAGCCTTCCCGCTCGTCGGGAGCCGAGATGACTACCTCGCTGGTAACCTGCCCGATATCGTCCAGGAACTGCTTGTATTTCAGCGCCGCCGCCTTCGAAGGCGCGACCAGTTGCGCCTTGAAGCCGGTGCCCTTCCAGTTCTGGCGGAAATGCTCGGCCACGTCGAAGGCACGCATGAAGATGACCTGATCGGCCTTGTTGAGCATTTCAGCCCGTGCGTATTTTTTCTTCAGGTCGGCCTTCTGCGCCTTAGTCAGCCCCTGGGTGTGGCGCTCGAACCAGACATCAATGGCCGCCTGGTTCTGCTCGATCTCGACTATGCGTCCCTCGTAGAGCAAGGGCACGATGGCGCCGTCCGCCACTGCCTGGTTAATGGCGTAGGTGTGGATGATGCCGCCAAACCTAGCCACGTCGCTCTTCTCGCGCTTGAGCAACGGCGTGCCGGTGAAGCCGATGTAGCAGGCGTTGGGGAACATCTGGCGCATGCGCGCGGCGAACATGCCGAGCTGGGTGCGCTGCGTCTCGTCCACCAGCACGAAGATCTCGGTCGAGTCGTCCTGGAAGCGGCGCGTCGAAAGCGCCTTGTCGAACTTGTGGATCAGCGTGGTGACGATGTGCGCCTTGTGCTCGGCCACCAGCTCCACCAGATGCCGGCCCGATTCGGCCCGATCCGGCGTCAGCCCGCAGGCGGCGAAGGTACTGCCGAGCTGTTTGTCCAGGTCCACCCGGTCGGTCACCAGCACGATGCGCGGGGTGCGGATGTCCGGTTCCAGCACCAGCGCTTTGGCGAGCATCACCATGGTCAGCGATTTGCCGGAGCCCTGAGTGTGCCAGACGATGCCGCCGGCGCGTCGCCCGGCCTCGTCGCGCCGCTTCACCCGCTCGACGATGCGCTCGACGGCGAAGAACTGCTGGTAGCGGGCGATCTTGCGCCGCCCGCCGTCGAAGACCGTGAACTGCAGCGCCATGCGCAGCAGCCGCTGCGGCCGGCACAGGGCATAGAGGGTGCGATCCTGCTCGGTCAGTGCCCGGCGCACCAGGTATTCCGCTTCCGGTTCGCGTACGCCCGCACTTAGTCCCATTGCCTCGGCCAGCAACTCGTAGAGCCCGGCCTTGGCTTCCGGCGGCAGCGGCCGGTCCAGCACCGCGCGCAGAGCGGCACCGTCTTCATCCTTCTCTTCGTGCTCGTCGCGCCAGACGGACCAGTACTTGGCCGCCGTGCCCACAGTGGCGTACTTGCAATGGTTCTTGTTGGTGCCGATGACGAGCTGCACAAAGGTGAAGAGCGAGGGGATGTACACGTCGCGCTGGTTGCGGATCATCTGCGACACCGCCTGCGCCACCTCGAGTTTGGGCGCCTTGCACTCGATCACCGCGAAGGGGATGCCGTTCACGAACAGCACGATGTCCGGCCGTGCCGTCTCGTGGCTGCGGGTGCGCTCCACCGAGAACTCGGCGGTGACGTGGTAGACGTTATTCTCCGGGTTGCGCCAGTCGATGAAGTTGAGGGTGAAGCTGCGCACGTCGCCCTCCACCGACTGCTCCAGCGCCACGCCGAGGGTCAGCAGGTCATAGACGGCCTCGTTGGTTTTCAGCAGGCCGTCGTACTTCACGTTCTTCAGCCGCTGGATGGCGCTCTGGAGGTTCTCCTCGCTGAAGAGGAAGGAACCACCCTTGTGCTGGATGCGGTTGATGCGCTTCAAACTCTCCCTCAGCACCTCTTCCAGCAGCACGTTTGACTGCCGCCCTCCGCGCATCGCCAGCGCCTGGACAGGCGTGAGATAGCTGAAGCCAAGATTGACCAGCAGTTGCAGCGCCGGGATCTGCGAGAGGTGCTTCTCGTCGAAGCGGAAACGCCTCATGCCGGCCCCTCTTCGTCCTCAGTCCTCACCAGCCACTGGCCGGTGAGGAGTTTTTGCATCAGGCTGCGCTTCTGCGCCTTGAGGGCTGTGAGCAGCGACTGTTCTCGTTCGATGAGCAAGTCCATTGCACCCATCACCTCTGCCAATCGCTTCTGCTCTCCAAGTGGCGGCAGAGAAACCGTCAATCTGAGGAAATCCTTTTTGTTCAATACTCGATTGCGCCCCGCGCCACCGGGGGAAATCAAAGCCAGTTGTGAGAAGAAAGGCTTGCGATTGACGATGTATTTCACGAAGGCAGGATCAACCTTTTCTCGATCTACTTCGTAGGTGGGAAATCGGTGAGATACCAAACAACGCTCGTCTTCCGGTTTGACCAGCGCAATCGCGCCCTCCCATGCGAAGGTGATATTGACGATCAAGTCATCCCGGTTCACTGCATAGAGTTCTTCCATATCCACGCTCGCGGGGTTTTCAACGAAACGCTGGAAGGTACCTTTGCCGTGACTACGAATTCCCAACGCCCAGTAAGCCTCGTCCGGTTTGGTTACAGGGCGAGACACCTGCGCGAGAAAAGTCCCTAGCTTGGTTTCCTGCCCAGAAATTGAAACCACTCGGCTGAGAAGCCACGCTTTCTGCTTAGCTCGCAAGGCAATCAGCTGCTCGGTTTTCTCGATGGCCAAATTCCACTCGGCGAGAATACGTGCAGCATCACGCTGCTGATCTATCGGAATACTTGGTACTGGAAAATCCGCAACATCTCCCTTTGTGATGTTTGGGTCCTTGCGGCTACTACCGGCAAATCGTTTCCAGTAATCGACACGGAAGTTCAACCATTCAAGCAGAAATGACGGATCGAGTTTTTGAGCGTTCGGAATGATCGCGGTCAATGCCTGATTGATTGCGCTGTCGTGCGCAAGCATGCCCGTTCTTCCGATCTGATTGAACCCTCCGTACATTGCGACCACTACGGCTTTCGCGGGAACCATCTTGCACGATGAATCCTCAAGCCCAAGCTTCGTCAGTCTCTCCTCGGTCTCAGTAATCAAACCGTTGCTAAGATCTGTAGTTTTCACCCACGGGATATTTCCGCCGAAGTATTGCGCTCTGGCACGCGAAGGCGTACTTCCTCCCATGAACGTCGCAACTTCCTCAAGACGAACCAAGTGCGGACCAGATGTCATTTTTTCTTCCCCCGCCCCTTGTCCTCCAGCTTGCGCTCCACCTGCTCCAGAGCCGCGACATCCTCGTTATCCGCCGCAAGCCTCGCTGCCTCCCGCCGCGTCGCGTCGAAGGTCTCGTAGCGCTCTAGCGCCAGCCCCTCGGCCACGTCCGCCCGCAGCTTGCCGGCGTCGAACTCGGAAGCATTGCTTACGAGTTGCCCCGTACACGACCCTACATGCTGTTTCACTTCCATTTCTCCAGCTTCTTCTTGGCGCCTTCCAACTGCTTGACGCTCGTCTTCGGAGTCGGCAGCGCCTCCGGCATGGTCCCGCCGAGGTCGGCAATGGTCTGACGTACCTTCTTGCCAACCTCATGGTGGGTCTGGTTGGCCTTCAGTTTGCCGCGCACCTTTTCTCTGCGCAGCTTCTCCTCCGTCTGGGTGGCGCGAAACAGATTCGCCGCGAGCTCTGTGCTGCCCATGTGATCGAGGATCTTCTGGCTCTTCTTCAACCCCTTTAGGGCATGGATGTCCTTGGCACCGCGACCGCCGTAGAGTCCTTTGTAGCCGTGATCCTGGAAGATGGCGTAGTCAAGGGGCGTTTCCACCCCGGCATCCTTGGCAGCTGCGGCGAGATACTTGTTGTGCTCGGCCAGCTCGTTGCGAATGGCGACCCGCTTTTCGGCTTCCGACAGGCGCGCGAAAGCCTCGTCGTCGCGCAGTTCCTGGCGCCGTGTCTGAACTGCGAAATAGGTTTGGCCGTTGGCGATGACCGGTTTCGATGGATCGCCGTTCTGAACGATCAGGTAGCAGGCGTAGCGGGAGAGGTGGTAGTCCTCGATCTCGCGCCGGGCGCCGGAACCGATGTCGACCATTTTCGCCGTTTGGGAAAAATGGTCATCGGCCGCATGGCCGGATTGGCGACAGGCTTCCATCGCCTTCTCGATGACGCGCTTGAACTTGTCCCAGGCGGCGTATTCGAGCAAGGGCTGCAGATCGCGCGCGCTCCAGTATTCGTCCGCTTGGGCGTCGAACTGGCGGATGCTCTCGAAGGTCCGGTGATGCTGCTCGACGATGCTCTTGCCTGTCATTTCCCGCTCCCTGTTACCCCGAGACGCTGGGTGCTTCTATCTATCCGGATACTCCGGAGCGCTGAACCGTCAAGGATCGCTTGACAGTTGCCGTTGCGCCTTGCCGGGCTCGTCATGCTCCCAGCTCCTTGAGGTACTGTTTCATCTTCGCCCGCACCTCGGCGAGTTCGGCCTCCAGACGCTCGATTTCCTGCTCCACTGCGGCCACATCGATCTCTTCCGCCTCCTCGAAGGTATCGACGTAGCGGGGGATGTTGAGGTTGTAATCGTTCTCGGCGATCTCGGCGAGGGGTGCGAGGTGGGCGTACTTGTCCACGTTCTGCCGCGCTTCGAAGGTGGCGACGATCTTGTCCAGGTGGCTGTCGAACAGGGCGTTCTGGGTCTTGGCGGCCTGGAACTCGCGGCTGGCGTCGATGAACAGCACGTCGCTGCTGGACTCGCGCTCGCCGCCCTTCTCCCGCGCCCGGTCGAAGACCAGGACGGCCACCGGGATCGAGGTGGTAGGGAAGAGGTTGGCCGGCAGGCCGATCACGGCGTCGAGCAAATTGTCCTCGATCAGCTTGCGCCGGATGCGGCCTTCCGCCCCGCCCCGGAACAGCACGCCGTGGGGCACGACCACCGCCACTCGCCCGGCCTGGGGCAGGGCAGTTTCGATCATGTGGGTGATAAAAGCGTAGTCGCCCTTCGACTTGGGCGGCACGCCGCGCCAGAAGCGGTTGAAGCGGTCCGACTCCGCATGCTCGGCGCCCCATTTATCGAGGCTGAAAGGCGGATTGGCGACCACCACGTCGAAGCGCATCAGACGGTCCGCCTCGATCAGCGCCGGGCTGTTGAGGGTGTCGCCCCATTCGATGCGGGCGGCATCCTTGCCGTGCAGGAACATGTTCATCCGCGCCAGCGCCCAGGTGCTGCCGTTCACTTCCTGGCCGTAGAGCGCGTAATCGTTGCTGCCCTGGGCGCGGATCAGTTCGCCCGCCTCGATGAGCAGACCGCCCGAACCGCAAGCCGGGTCGCAGATGCGGCTGCCAGGCCTGGGCCTGGCTAGACGGGCGAGCAGCCGGGAGACCTGCTTGGGCGTGTAGAACTCGCCGGCCTTCTTGCCGGCATCGGACGCGAAGCGTTCGATCAGGTAGATGTAGGCGTTGCCGATCACGTCCTCCGAGACGCGGGAGGGGCGAAGATCGAGCTTTCCGAAGTCCTCCAGCAGATTCTTGAGGCGCCGGTTGCGGTCCTTGGTCTGGCCGAGGTTGGCCTCGGAGTTGAAGTCGATGTTGCGGAAGACGCGGTCGAGCTTCGCCTTGTTGGCTTCCTCGACGCCGTCCAGGACGATGTTGATCAGCTCGCCGAGATTGACCTCGTTGCGGCGGTCATACAGGCTGTAGAAATCGCCCGGGAAACGGTCGATCACCTCGCCGGTCTTCTCGTTCTTGAACTCGACGAAGGGCAGGGTGAAGCGCTCGCGGTCCAGCTTGCGACGGATGCGCTCGTCGTCGTCGCCATATTGTTTGCGATAGGACTCGTAGTGATCCTTCCACTGGTCGCTGATGTACTTCAGGAACAGCATCACCAGGATGTAGTCCTTGTACTGCGCGGGATCGACGACACCGCGGAAGGTGTCGCAGGCGGCCCAGGCGGTGCTGTTGACGTCCTGCTGTGTGAGTGGGTCGTTCATTCTGATTCCTTGAATTCGTTGAGCCGGTGCGACTGCCCCGGCCCCACTTACCGATCCCCGCAGGGCGGGTTGCAGCGGATGCGAAGCCGCCACCCCAACCCGGCATTCACCGGGTGTTCCTTGCGTATCGCAGCAAGACACCATCCGCGAGACGCCTTCGTTTCTGCGCAATCCGATCGAGCAGTCGCTGCTCGGCCGAACCCAGATCTGCGGCTTCAATAATCAACTGCTGTTTCCGCAGACTTGGCAGGGGCACTTCCAATGCTTCCAGTGCGGCCTTACTGATCATGTGGACCGACGTGCCCTCGGCTTGCGCACCTAAGCTTGCCTGAGTGAGAGGGAGATTGATGTACCAGAGCAGGTAGGCCGGTAGCACGTCGAACGGCCGAATCAGAAGCATCGGTGCGGCCAAAACCGCTCGCCCAACGTCGGTCGATACCAAGGCGACGGAGTTGGCCCGGCCGCGGGAGCGGAACGCCAAATCGCCCTTTCTGATGAGGTGGTGGTCCTTTATGTCGGCCAAGTCCACACGGACCGCTCCGTCGATGTGCAGAAGATTGGACTCGTCGATGTCCTTCATCTGGATGACTGCAATAGACCCTGCCGGGTCGTGCCGAAGACGCGACCGGAATGGAAACCCCATCTGGATGCTTGCCACATCCCCCAATTTTTTCATTGCAGTAGAAACGTCTTTTCTGGTTGATATGAAGTCTACGCCCATAAATCAGCGATTTCAAAAGTTGTAATCGCGTTTTTGTTATTGTCAGTTTCTTCCATGAACGAGGTGGCGCCCTGACAAGGGAGTGTCCAGCAAACGGCGGTTATAAAAGCGTGATCGGCGCGTGACGACGGCGTGATGCTCCCGCACCAAACTGGCGGTCGGTTACCTGCCGATTGGAAGAAGTCGTGCGTAATGCGCTCACGCATCACTGGCCCGAGTACGTCATGGAGGCCGCAGGATTGGGTCTCTTCATGCTCTCCGCCTGCCTCTTCACCGTGCTGCTCGAGCATCCGGGATCGGCCGCGCACCAGGCGCTGCCCGACCCCCTGGTGCGCCGGGCGCTCATCGGCGTCGCGATGGGCCTCACGGCAGTGGCGATCATCTATTCGCCCTTCGGCAAACGGTCGGGCGCGCACCTCAATCCGTCCGTGACGTTCACGTTCTGGCGCCTGGGCAAGATCGAGGGCTGGGACGCCGCGTTCTACGTGGCGGCGCAGTTCGTCGGCGGCGTGCTCGGCGTCGTGATCGCCGCTGCGCTTTGCGGCTCGATGCTGATCGGCCACCCTGCAGTAAACTTTGCGGTCACTCAGCCCGGTGCGGCGGGGCCGTGGGTCGCATTCGGCGGTGAGTTCGTCATTTCGTTCGGCTTGATGCTGACGGTCCTCGTGGTCTCGAACCGCCACGCGCTCAACCGCTACACCGGACTCTTCGCGGGCACGCTGGTCGCGCTCTACATCACCTTCGAAGCACCGCTTTCCGGCATGAGCATGAACCCCGCGCGCACCGTTGCGTCTGCGCTCCCTGCAGCTTCCTGGGAGTACGCGTGGCTCTACTTCATGGCGCCGCCACTCGGCATGCTGCTCGCCGCCGAGACTTACGTGCGCTGGCAAGGCACGGGCTCCGTGCTCTGCTGCAAGCTGCACCACGAGAACGCGAGCCGCTGCATCTTTCGCTGCAACTACGGCCGCCACGAAGGGGAGCCCGCATGACCGCCACACTGCCCCACGAGCTCCGGCCGACCTGGCTCGGCAGCGCCATCGTTGCCACGGTCGACGCCGCACGGCGCACGACGAACGCGATCTGGCCGCTCTTCGATCTCTTCGTGCGACTCTGGCTCGCGCAGACCTTCTTCGTGTCGGGTCTGCTCAAGCTCGCGAGCTGGGACACGGCGCTCTATCTGGCGGAGTTCGAGTACCCGGTGTCGTGGCTCGCGCCCTGCTACCGCCGCGGTGCTCGGCGTCACGGTGGAGCTGATCGGCGCGGTACTGCTCGCGCTGGGACTTGCGACTCGCGTGGGTGCGGCGGCCCTGCTCGCGCTCGCGCTCGTGATTCAGTTCGAATACCGCGCGCTCGACGTGCACCTGCTGTGGATCGCCCTGCTCGGCTGGTACGTCTGCCTTGGCGCGGGACCGATATCGCTCGACCGTGTGGTGTCGCGCGGTTTGGCGGACAGCGCGCTCCCGTTCGGCGAAGGCATCGTCGAGACTGCCTCGTTCGTGACGCGCCGCGCGGGACCGGTGTTCCAGCTCGCGCTCAGGCTTTGGCTCGCGGCATCGCTCGTGACGTGGTCCACGGCGCACGGGCTGCCGGCGCAGACCTTCGCGGTGCTGCCCCCCGCGCTCGCGGGCGTTCTGGCGCTCCTGCTCGCGCTCGGCTTCAGTACGCGCATCGCAGCGCTCGTGATCGCGGCTCTGCTGGTGGGTCACATGGGCGAGGCCGGCGGTGCCGCGCCGTTCGCCGCGGCACTCGTCGCGGGTCTGCTTGCGCTGCGGGGCGCGGGACGCCTGTCCCTCGACGCTCTGATCGAACGTCGTCTGGAGGGGCAGTATCCCCAACTCCTGGGCAGGCCCGCGTTCGCGCTCGATGCCGTGCCACGGATCGTGATCGTCGGCGCGGGCTTCGGCGGGCTCGCGTGCGCCGCGCGTCTCGCGCGTCTGCCGGTGCAGGTCACGCTCGTCGATCGCCAGAACTACCACCTGTTCCAGCCCCTGCTCTACCAGGTCGCCACCACGGCGCTCTCGCCCGGCGACATCGCCGCGCCGATCCGCGGACTCTTTCGCGAGCACTTCAACGTGACGGTCCTGCTCGGCACCGTCAGCGGCGTCGACGCGCAGCAACCGGCAGGTGATCGTGGGCGAGCAGCGCCTGCCGTACGACTACCTCGTGCTCGCGACCGGCGCCGCCCACAGCTATTTCGGGCGCGACGAATGGGCGACGCATGCGCCGGGACTGAAACGCGTCGAGGATGCCGTGGAGATGCGGCGGCGGCTGCTCTCCGCGTTCGAGCGCGCCGAGGCAACCGACGACGTGGAGGAGCGGCAGCGCCTGCTCACCTTCCTCGTCGTCGGCGGCGGACCGACCGGCGTCGAGCTCGCCGGTGCGATCGCGGAGCTGGCGCGCTTCGGCATGGAGAAGGACTTCCGCCGCTATGACCCGGCCACCGCACGCGTGATCCTGGTGCAGGCCGGACCGCGCGTGCTGCCCACCTTCCCCGAAGCGCTCTCTGCGCAAACGCGCAGCGCCCTCGAGAAGCTCGGTGTGGAGGTGCGTGTGGGAAGCCGGGTCGAGCGCATCGACGACGACGGCGTCATCGTGGACGGCGAGCGCATCGCCTCGCGCACCGTGCTGTGGGCGGCAGGCGTCGTCGCGTCACCCGCCGCGAAGTGGTTGGGGGCGGAGGCCGACAACGCCGGCCGCGTGAAGGTGAAGTCTGATCTTTCTGTGGCGGGCCTGCCGAACGTCTTCGTGATCGGCGATACGGCCGCGTCGAATGCCTGGAACGGTCAGTCCGTCCCGGGGCTCGCACCCGCCGCGAAGCAGGGCGGCGAGTTCGTGGCGCGCGTGATCGGTGCCCGCGTGCTGGGCCAACGCGAGCCCGGGCGCTTCGTGTATCGGCACCTGGGCAGCCTTGCCACCATCGGTCGCAAGGCGGCGGTCGCGGACTTCGGCTTCGTGCGCCTGCGCGGGGCGCTCGCCTGGTGGTTCTGGGGCGCGGTGCACGTGGCCCTGCTGGTGGGGCTGCGCAACCGCTTCTCGGTCATGCTCGACTGGTTCTGGGCCTATCTCACGTTCCGCAGCGGCACGCGGCTCATCACGGGGGGCGATCGGAAGCAGCCGTGACGCCGGCGCAGGCGGTGCCTCGACCTCTGGCCCTCGGTCGAGCGGTGACGCCCGATTGGATCACGCGATCGCCACGGCGGTGATGTAGTCGGCCGTGGCGGCGTCGAAGTCCGCCGCCGCAATGGGGCCCAGCGCCGCGCGCGAAGATCGGCTTAGGAAGCGATGTAGTCGAGCGAACTGAAGTTGTCCCGACTGCCAACGGTCCGGTCCTGGAAGACGAACTGCTCGGCATCGATCAGCTTGTCGACACTTTCTACGGAGAATGCAGGGTTGGCAATCACGCCAGTGGTGAGATTGCATCGGACAGGCGATGTCTGAAGAGGTTGGCTTACGTTCGTAGGCGACCGGCAAGAAACGGCCAGGAGCCGTCGCTCAGTTCTTTACCGGCAAGCAGACGTTCAGCCGCGGACGGCGATACCCGCAGCGAACCTCGAACCACGTGAACGCGCGCTGCCTGTTCTTCCACCGGGCGCGCTGGATCCAGCAGCCCTTGCAGTTCGTCTGCGGAGGAATCTGCGGCCGAGGCCTCCTATACTTCTCCTAGGCGGCAACATTCTACCGATCGCGGAGGAACAGATGAGTGAAAAACGCATCCTGATCGTGGCGCACCGGACGGCAGCGACGCCGAGGTTGCTCAAGGCCGTCGCCGAGCGGGCCGCGCGCGAGCCGTGCAAGTTCACGCTTTTGGTGCCGCGGCCGTATTGGGACCCGGACACCGAGGAAGCGGCGATTACCCTCGAACTCGCGATCCCGCTGCTTGATGCCGCCGCGGGGTCGCACGTTCAGGGGATTGTCGGGGCGACCGACCCGTTCGAAGCTGTGCGGGAGACACTTGAGCGCAACCACTACGATGAAGTGATCGTTTCAACTTTGCCGCAGCGGGTGTCCCGGTGGCTGCATGTCGACCTTGGGCACCGTATTGCGCGGCTCGGTGTACCCGTAAGCGTCGTAACCGCCGAGCAGGCTGAGCGCACCCTTTTGCCCGAGACAAGGTCAGGTTGATCGAGCTGCGCCAGACGGCGAAATCATGCCGGCTTGCCTCCGCGCTCGAAAAGCAGCGGCGAGCCGGTTCGGTAAACGTTCGGCGACCGTGGAGGCTGCGATGTCCAGCGTTCGCATTGGCAACCAGACCAGCTGCCATGTGTCCGCGCGGTTGCCTTATGAGTTCGCCCGCGCCCATGGGTTCGATGCCTTCGAGTGGTTAAGCGACAAGGGCCCCTGGGGATGGTGCGAAGAGGACACGCCGCACACGGAGCGGGCGGAACTTCGCCGCACCGCACAGCAGCGCGGGATACTGTTCAGCGTACACGCTCCGGTCACAGCCGATCCGACCCTCGCGTCTGGGGCCGAGGCTATCCGACGCAGTATTCGCTTTGGCGGCGACGTAGGGGCGGGTGTCGTCACCCTTCACCTCTTCCCTGAACGTGGCGCGAAGCAATTTGCCGAGGCGCTCAAGCCGCTGCTGGAAGCGGCACGATCAGCGCACGTGCGCCTCTGCCTGGAGAACACACTCGGGACCTCGCCCGATGATTTCAACGCCCTCTTCGGCGTGCTGACGACGTTGCCGGAGGCCGCGGGGCAGGTCGGCATGTGCCTCGACATGGGACACGCAAACCTGTTCCCCGGCACACGCAACGATTACCTCAAGTTCGTCGACCGACTCGGAGAGCACGTCCCGATCATTCACTGGCACGCCCATGAGAACTGGGGTGACTGGGACAGCCATCTACCTTTGTTCACGGGGCCTTCGGCGCACGATGACCGTGGTGTCCGCGGGCTAGTTCGGCGCTTGAAGCGGCGTGGTTTCCAAGGGTCCGTGGTTATGGAGCAGTGGCCGCAGCGACCGGATATCCTGGTGGGGATCCGACAGCGACTCCGGCAACTGTTCGAGGCGGTCTGAGGCTGAGCAGGTGAGCAGAGCACCGAAGTAGGCGACTCACCACGGCGCAAGCTTGCTCCGCGTCCCGAGTGCGATGGCTGGTCGTTCGATCGCTATTGTCGCGACGTGCATGACAGCAAGGTTGGGCCGCACAGATGCCGCCCACGGTTGGGTCACGCCGCCCGCGACGGCGTTAAGGTCGTAACGCGGTCTTTCCGGGGGACCGACTGCGGGCGTGTGGCCTGCCGCAACCATTCTACCGGGGGTGTATGCCGGGATGCGGCACCGCGTCGTCAGCGCCGACTTTTCGGTCTTCCTTTCCATGGGAGATGTCGGAACTCGCCCCGGCGGGCGAGATATTCTCCTGTCGCCCAGCAGGAGAATGCACTTGGGGTCGTCTGCCCGGTCAAGATCCTGTTCGCGCTTTCCTGCGAGCAATCCTGGACAACTCTGGAGAAGGATCCGTTACAAGCGCATTGAAGGGGTGAGCCTCGTGTTTATAGCTTGCTAATACTCTTGTCACGTATGCACGGGTCTCAGGATAGGGCGGGACACCCAGATACTTGTTCACCGCGCCTTCGCCGGCATTGTAGGCCGCCACCACCAGCTTAACGTCGCCTCGAAAGTAAGCAAGCAGCCAACGCAAGTACGCGAGCCCTCCGCGCACGTTTTCCTCAGGGTCCAGTGGCTTGCGAACATTGAACCTCACCGCAGTTTCCGGGATCAGCTGCATCAGGCCCTGGGCATTCTTGATGGAGATGGCACGCGGATTCAGGTTGGATTCGGTTCGGGCTAGAATCAAGGCTAAACGCGGGGCCACGCCGTATTCGGGGGCAAGGCGCTCGACCATACCTGCCAACTGACGCTGCGTCTCGCTGGTGTAGATGAAGTCATCCGCATCCTCTGCAAGTTCCTTGGTGTTCTGGATGCATTCCGGAGTATCGGCAACTCTCGCGCCCATGCGCGGCAGCAGGTTCTTGGACTGCAGGTGTCCTTGTTCTGCCGCTTTGGCAAAGAAGTAGGCAGCTACGGGGTCGTCGCGCTCCACTCCTCGGCCAACGGCATACATCCAGCCCAGCCGGTACATCGCTTCCGCATCCCCCTCCCTTGCAGCTTGGCAATAGAGCTTGATGGCTTCGGCCGGATTCCTCGTGACTCCCTCGCCATGCTCAAAGGAGCGAGCCAGTTTGCGCAAGGCAACCGAATCGCCGGAACGCTCCGCGGCGATCGTTACCGGCGAGATCCAGTGAAAAGCGAAAAAACAGATTATCAGTTGTCTCTTCCGCACCGTCGCTCTACCCAGGAGGCTACTTGAGCGGACCCGCTCCACTGGCGATCTGTGAACTGCACCCGACAAGCCCCAAGCCTATTCGGGAGTCGCCTCTTGCGGCCCAGGCGCCACGGTGGGCCTGCTCGATGCCGACACAGGTGCTGGGCATCGCCAACGGTCGGCCCGAGTCTGTCGACGGCAAGGGACTCCCACCGATGGATGCGCACGGCATCCAGGCGGTGTCGATCAGCTTCTCGAGGCATCCCGAGCAGCCCATGGCCTGAAGGATAGGAGATCCAACGCACCTTCCGCAAGCGTCGTGCGCTCAGTGTCGCGGGCTCTTATCCAGCTGCTTACGCACGATCCCGTCAACTTCGGTTTCAAGTACGATTGGACAACAGTGATGTGGGACATGGTCAAGCAACACGTCGCAAACCCGGGCGTGGCACTGATCCACGATGGGATGGACGGCAAGATAGTCCTGGATCAGGAGATCGCTGGGACGCTCTACCCGCCGCTGGTGGGCCCGTTTACGGAGTGGACGATCACCCTGCACAAGGACGAGCACATCGAACTCGACCTGGACCAGGTCTCGGCTGTCTGCGTGGAGTTCCATGGCAGGAGCCAGTCGGCGAACTAAGCGACACGCGCGACGCGATGCTCACTGGCGCGTGCCCATGTCGACGCTGCAGCGGCGTTGCCGGGTCGTGCCGGCGAGACGGCCGAACGTCGCCCCCGACATCATTGCGCAACCGATGCGTACGCGCGAGCCCCGCGAGCGGCGGCAGCGTCAGCCTATGCTGACCCCGCTCGAACTCATCGATCGCATCTGCGGCCCTGACTTCGCCACTGCCCCGGGAGGCTGCTGAACCGCTGGAAGCAGCCATTCGTTCGTCCGGACCCCGACGGCTCTTGTGGGTCGATCTCCGCCGCAGGGGCGATCAAGCGGTTCACGGCCAGCTTCAGACGGTCGGTGTCGTTGCCCAATTGCCCGAAAACAGACACTCTTCGCCGGCCCCATGCTGCCGAGCGAGCACGGGCATCACCTCGCATCCAAACTGGACAGGGCCGATGTAGCACACCGGTCCCTGCGCAAGGCCCTGTCGCATGGGGGATCATGAGGACCGTTATTCTTCGCGCGACCGGATGGTGTTCTGGTTAGCTACCGAAGCGCGCCCGGACCGGCTCGGGAACCGCCAAGCTTCGAAAGAAGCTTGGCGGTTGTCACTGCGAACGAATCGGTGGGGCCCTTACTTCTTGTAGCCGACGTAGTAGATGCCGATGACCTTGCCGGACGCATCCTTGATGGGTTCATAGCCGGTGATGTACGGGACCTCCAGAATGGTGACTTCCCCGTAAAAGGGCTCGGCCTTGTTGATATTGACGATCGCCTTGCCCTTGGGATCCAGGATGGTCCCCGTCGCGCGTCCGCTGCCGTCTGGCTTCGGTACGTTCGTGGAAACGCGAACGTATTCGTCGCCGGTCTTGGCGAAAAGCGTAGCGGTCCCGCCGTTTTCCTTGACGACTGCATCGACGACCTCGAAATTGTTGTTGATCTTGGTCGTGCCGAAATACAGGGCGGTGGCGTCCTTCCCCGAAACCGCCTCCATTCCCTCCACCTTAGGCGCGCCCAACTTCGCCGTGGCGGCCTTCAAGGCGGCCATCGACTTCTGTACCTTCGGGTCCGCCTGCGCGTTCGCGACCCTCGGCATCAATATCGACGCTGCGATGCCACACACCATGAGAGAAACCCACAGCCACGCCAAACTCGCTTGCCTCTTCTCTGAGAACATGACGACCTCCGCTGGTTGTCGTGGATGGCCTGCGCCCGAAAGGGTGGGGCAGCCGATTGCTCCTCGGGCTAAAGTCGAAAGTGGTGTATGAGCCCGAGTGGCAGGTAGGGGGTTGAAGAGGCGGCGTGCCTCTGCTGAGAATTGATTATCGAGATCGATTTTCAGCAAACAGAGGGGCACGCCATGATGAAGGATACGAAGAAGGGGATCGCCGAGCAATCGGAGATGGGGTTGTCGCTGGAGGGACTGATTCGGCGCGGGGCGCGGGAACTGATCCAGAAGGCGATCGAGGTCGAGGTTCAGGAATTGCTGGCCGAGTACGGCAACGTAAAGGTGCTGGGTGGGCAGCGGGCGGTGGTGAGGAATGGCTATCTGCCGGCGCGCGAGGTACTCACGGCGATCGGCAATGTCGAAGTACGGGTGCCGAAAGTGCGCGACCGCTCGGGTGGCTGGCATCAAGTTCAACTCAGCGCTGGTGCCGCCGTTTGTTCGCCGCTCCCAGCGCGTATCGGCGGCATTGCCGTGGCTGTACCTGAAAGGCATCTCGACCGGCGACATGCGCGAGGCGCTGACGGTGCTGCTTGGCGACGAGGCCAAGGGTTTGAGCCCGAACGTGGTTTCTCGCCTGAAGAGCGAATGGGCGACAGAATACGCCGGCTGGATGAAGCGCGATCTATCGGCCAGCCGCTACGTCTACTGGTGGGTCGACGGCATTCATACCGGGCTGCGGCAGGAAAACGACGTCCGGCAATGCCTGCTGGTCATCATTGGCGTGACGCCCGAGGGAAACAAAGAACTGGTCACGATCGGCGACGGGCTACGCGAATCCAAGGAATCCTGGCTCGATGTCTTGCGCGACCTTGCCGCGCGCGGCTTGGGCGCCGGCCCTTTGCTTGCCGTGGGCGACGGCGCGCTGGGGTTCTGGGCTGCGCTCGACGAAGTATTTCCTGACACGCGCCGCCAGCGCTGCTGGGTGCACAAGACGGCCAACGTCCTCAACGCCCTGCCCAAGTCGCTGCAGGCCAAAGCCAAGGCGGATCTGCATGAGATCTGGATGGCGCCGACGCGGCCACAGGCGATCACCGCTTTCGATCATTTCCTGAAGACCTACGGCGCCAAGTACCCGAAGGCAACCGACAAGCTCGCCAAGGATCGCGAAGCACTGCTCGCCTTCTACGACTTTCCGGCCGAGCACTGGATTCATAGATGGTCGCCCCGGTATGTCAAGCATTCAGTCGATGACGGTAGGAAGGTAAAGATTGCAGCCATAGATCCGGACTCTTGCGAGGCATCGCCTCTGTCCCTGATGGAATACGCTGAATGGCGCCTCATCACTTGCACGCACTCTTTAGTGCTGTGAATCCAGCAGGCTAAGCCATTCACGGTCTGACCTATCTTGCCATCACGTCATGATTGCCTGAACAATCGGTGGAGTTCCTTTCTACGAAACCTAGTACGGTTGCGCTGCTACGCCGCAGGGTTTTCCATGGCGCCGCTCGCCGGCGGTGCCTCTCTCACCAGAGGCGAGCGGCGCTGTGGGAAACCCGTGTTCATGCCGCTGCGGGTGCCGGTTCATAGTCGGCCTGGTAGTCCCGACCATGCGCGAGCAGCGCCCAGACGGTGCGGGCGTTCTTGTTCGCCAGCGCCACCGCCGCCACGTTCTTGTTGCGCCGTCCCATCAGCCGCGCCAGCCAACTGTCCGTGTGTCCCGCCTTGCGTTCGGCCACCCGGATCACCGCCCGCGCGCCGTGAATGAGCAGCGTGCGCAGGTACGTGTCGCCACGCTTGCTGATGCCCAACAGCTGCTGCTTGCCGCCACTGGAGTGCTGCCGCGGCACCAATCCGATCCAGGCCGCGAGCTGCCGTCCATTCTCGAAACTCTTCGCATCCCCGATCGAGGCCACCAGGGCGCTGGCGGTGATCGGACCGATACCTGGAATCTGTGCCAGCTTCTTGCTCGCAGCATGCTCCCGGTGCCAGCTCTGGATCTGCACCTCCAACTCGCCCACTTGGCGGTCCAACTCCTTCAGGTGATCGCCGAGTCGATCCAGCAGCTGGCGAAAGGCACCGGGCAGATCGTTCTCGCCGTCCTCCAGGATCTCGGGCAGGCGCTTGGCAATGTGGCCAATGCCCTGTGGGATGACGATCCCGTACTCCGCCAACAATCCCCGAATCTGGTTGGCCTGGGCAGTGCGTGCCTTCACAAAGCCTTGCCGGGCCCGGTGCAGCGACAGCACCGCCTGTTGTTCGCCGTTCTTCACCGGCACGAATCGCATCGTCGGACGGCTCACCGCCTCGCAGATCGCATCTGCATCAGCCACGTCGTTCTTGTTCGTCTTGACGTAGGGCTTGACGAACTGCGGGGCCATCAGCTTCACGGTGTGCCCAAATGACTGTAGCTTCCTCGCCCAGTGGTGCGCGCTGGCGCACGCTTCGATTCCCACCAGGCACGGCGGCAGGTTGGCGAAGAACGCCACCACCTGGTTGCGCTTCAGCTGCTTCTTCAGCACCGCCTTGCCTCGCTCATCGACCCCATGCACCTGGATCACGTTCTTTGCCAGATCGATCCCAATCGTCGTAACCTTCATCTCGGTCGCCTCTCCTGGTTGGTGGAACATTCGCATTTCCACCTTGGCACATCGATGCCGCTTCGGGAAGGGGCGACCATCCCATTACCTGCGCACCACCAACCCGATCGAATCGACGTTCGCTACCGTGCGGCATCGCACCACGCGAACGAAGAACTGCGTCACGCGCTCAACCTTTCTCGGGCTGGCCTTCAAGCTGGTACAGGAAGCGCAGAGATCATGGCGCCGCATCCGCGCCGTGGAACGTATCGCCGAACTGCTGGCAGGCACTGTTTTCAGGGACGGCGTCCCGGCACCCGTCAATGACCCGCAACAGCAGCGGCTCGCCGCCTAATCAACTCATGCCCAAGGCATCCCATACACCAGATTTGACTTTAACCCTGCTCCTCCTACGATTACCGTATAGGCCGTATAGGCTGTGTTGGCTTGACGCCGGGGCGTTAACGGGGGCACAACCTGAACGCGCCTATACATTTTCTTGTATAGGCCAAGAAATCGACTTCGTCCAGCTCTTTCATGACGATGTGAAATCCTTATTGGCATTGGCTGGTTGCCTGCGACGCGACCGACATTGGCGGGGTTCGCCGTCTAGGTCGGCTTCAACGCACCGCATGTCGCCCTTTCTGCACGGAGCGGACGGAGTAGCCACGCTCCAGAAATCTGAATGGCCGCTCCTTGCCGTTCCTGCGACCGCTTGGGAGCACCGTTACCGTCGGCTCAGGGTCGAAAGTGCTCTTTGAACACAGGCCAGTTCGAAGCGATCAGGCGTTGTCTGTCAGGTCGAAGTGCGGTAAGGACATATAATCCACTGGGTGCCCCGCTGGCACGGCGGCACCCACGGCAAGCGCCGGCGACGAAGTCCTGGTCGCGAAGCTCGACATTCAAACTCTGACGCCTGAAGGACGCTGCGATGCCAAGTCTTCGAACCACGCTTCTTTTGCCGACGGCGCTCTTCATGTTGCTTTGGGGCGTTTACGCTGCTTTCCTCGGGCAGGAGAGCCGCATCTCCGCCGCCGTGCCGCTCGCCGTCCTGGCGGTGCTGCTGGTGGTAAGCGCGGCGAACGTCGAGCTCTTTCTCCTGCGCCCGCTGCGGAATCTGAAGCAGGGCGTGCAGGCTCTCGCGCGCAACAGTTTCACCGGGGCGACGGTCGCCCGAGGCTGCGGCGAATTGCGCGAACTGGCCGCGGGGCTCGAGCAGTTGCAGGATCGGATGCGCGAGTACGACACGAGGTTCGCCGAGGAAACGAAGCGCCGGCACGATCTGGAGATAAGTCTGCGGGAGCTGGAGGACCGTTATGCGCTGACCGTCGAGCGCGCCAACGACGGGACGTGGGAATGGGACATCCAATCCAGCGTCACGCAATTCTCGCCGCGATGGAAAGGCATGCTCGGCTACCTGGATTCGGATCTCGCCAGCATCGACGACTGGCAGCGTCTCGTGCATCCCGATGATCGCGACGCCGTCATGACGCGCCTCGAGAACCACCTGCAGGGACTGACCCCGCATTTCGAAGCCGAGTACCGCCTGCGGCACGCGGGCGGCCGCTACCGGTGGGTGCACTCGCGCGGCACCGCTATCCGCCACGCGAGTGCGAAGCCGTATCGCGTGCTGGTCATGGACAACGACATCCACGAGCGGAAGGAGCTCGAAGAGACGCTGATCCAGGCCGCCGAGGGACTCTCCTCCGTGTCCGGTATGGATTTCTTCCAGGCGCTGATGAAGAACCTGTCAGCGATACTCGGTACTCGCGACAATCTCGTCTGCTATTGCCCCGACGATCCGCCGACCAAGGCATGTACGCTCGCGTATTACGCCAACGGCGAGTTCTGGGAAAACTTCGAATATGATCTCGCCGGGCACGTCATGCGGCGCAGTCATCGAGCGCAAGGAGATCGTCTACTGCCCGACTGGGGTGTGCGACATCTGGCCGGAGGAAAAGCAGTACGACCGCGACAGTTACATCGGGGTGCCGATGTTCGATTCCACCGGCAGGATCATCGGCCACTTCGCCTGCATGGACGGCAAGCCGATGCGCCAGGACCTGCCGCATCTCGCGCTCTTCAAGATCTTTTCCGTGCGTGCGGCGGCGGAGCTCGAGCGCACGCTGCTCCGGGAGAAGCTCAGGGAAACGTAGGCCTCGTTCCTTCGGCCTAGTCTCGAGGCCCGATGGAAAACCACGCCAATCCCTCTTACAGTGGCATCGACCTTTGCATGCATCCAGTCGCGTGCGAAGAACGTAAGTCGAGCAGCGATTCGGGATGTGCCCGGGTCATCGGCCGAAGGAGGAACTGGCGTGGACGCTGTACTGCGACGTCTGAGGGATTTCGCGACCGCTGCGGTTCCGTTTGCCGCGCGGGACGGCGACGCGCCGGTCGATCCGGATCGACCCACCATCCGCCTCTCCCCCACCGCGCAGTGGATCCTGTGGGTGGGATTCCTGATCCTGCCCGGATCGTTCCTGCTGCTCCCGGTGCTCATCTGGGCAAGGATTTCACCCCGGCGCCCGCGGCCCGACGCGGCCGTGTTGCGGTCGGTCGAGGCGCGAGTCGCTCAACCGATCCGCAGCGGTAGCACCGCAAAGCCACTGGCGGGGTAGACCGCCAGGGTCGGCGGCGTGTCCGGGCTCGGTTCGATCAGAGTCGTACGCCGGAGCAGCTCCTCCATCAGGACGCGCAGCTCCAGACTGGCCAGCGGCGCGCCGGGGCAGACGTGAATCCCCGCTCCGTAGAGCAGGTTCTGCGACGGGTCGCGATCCAGCCGGAACGCTTCCGCATCCGCGAACACCCGCCCGTCACGGTTGGCGGCGACCCAGATGAGCGAAATGCGTTCTCCGGCATCCAGCTTGCGGCCGCCGATCTCCACCGGACGGGTCGTGATGCGCCGGTTCGCGACCAGCGGCCCGTGAATCCGCAGGATCTCGTCGATCGCGGCGGGCAGCAATGACGGTCGGTCGCGCAGTTGCTGCTGCAGGTCGGGGTGTTCCGCGAGGAAATGGACCAGGATGCCGACGGCCGCCGCGATCGTGCCGACTTCGCCGACAGTCCAGTTGCGCAGGATGCTCACGATCTCGTCGTCGCGCAGCGGCGCGCCGTTCACCTGGACGCGCAGCAGGCTCGCAGTGATGTCGTCGCCTGATTCCACGCCGTCCTCGCGCCGAACCCGCAACAGTTGCTCGACGTAGCCGACGAACTCGCGCGCGATCTCTGCCATCGCCTCGCGGTCCTGCGCCAGCGTCGCCTCCTGATTCTTCCGCGTCCAGAGGCGCAGCGGCTCGTGCATGTCGGGCGGCCAGCCGAGGAAGGCGCACTGAATCCGCACCGCGAACGACTGGGCGAGCTCGGCGATCACCTCCACCTCGCTCGCGCCCGAGGAGCGCCTGCACCAGGTCCGCGGCGATCGCCCGGCAGGTCGGTTCGAACGCCTCGATCCGCGCGGGCTCGAAATACGGCTCGAGGACGCGGCGGTACTCGGTGTGCTCGGGGGGATCCATCCCGTTCGGCACGGACAGGTGTCGCGACGCCGCGTTGCTGAAAGTCGCGGGATCGTTCAGCACGCGGACCACATCCTCATGTTGGAACACCGACCACTGCAGATAATCGCTGAACGCGACCGGGCAACGCTCGCGCATCGCATCGTAGGCCGCTCGCTGGTCGCGCATCACGGCGTCCGACCGCGGATCCCAATCCCGCTCACGTTGATCGTTCATGATCCCTCCCTTATCGGCTGCACTACGGCCCGAGATCCAGACGCAATTCCTCCGTCAAGGCTCGACGTACATCCGCGACACATGAGACCTGGAACCCGGCCATGCCCACTTCGCGGGCGCCCACCACATTTTCCGCCAGATCGTCGAAGAACGCGATGCGAGCTGGCGGCATCCCGATCAGTTCGGCGACCCGAAGAAACGCCTTCGCCGATGGCTTGCGCACGCCCAGGTCGCACGAACAGAAGACGCCCGAGAAAGGCGTCAGCAGCTCGCGGTAGCGGGCGGTCCAGAAGGCCCGATGCATCGGGTTCGTGTTCGAGAACAGGTACAGCGGCAGAACCGGCGCGAGGGTATTCAGCAATCGTTCGACGCCGGGTAGCGGTTGGAGAAAAATCGCGTTCCAGCCCGCAGCCAACTGCTCGTCCGAGAGGGTCACGCCGAGCGTATCCCGCAAGGCCGCGAAGTACTGCTCGCCGTCGATTTCGCCGCGCTCGTGCGCTTCGTAGGGCGGGTCGAGCGAGAAGCTCGCTGCCAGTGTGCTCGGCGCTGCCCCGGCCGCCTGCGCCCACGCTGCGACGGCACGCCCGAAATCGATGTCGACGATTACGCCGCCGAAGTCGAAGAGCAGTGCGTCGATGGTCGGGGTGGAAGCGTTCCTACTCGTGGGCAATCGGCTTGTCGGTGAAAAGATAGTCCTGCAACTCCTTCGAGAAGGTCTGATCCTTTCTGCGGATCCATTCGAGCACCATGGACGCGTGCTCCTTCTCCTCGTCGCGATTGTGCTCGAGGATTGCCTTGAGCTCCGCGTCCTTGCACGCATCCGCTCGCTGGTTGTACCAGTCCACCGCCTCCAGCTCTTCCATGAGCGAGACGATGGCGCGATGCATGTCCCGGGTCTCGTCCGACAACTCGGAAACGGGCTCGTGATATCCGACACTCGACATGGCTTCTCCTCGTTGGGTGATCGACGCACGATTATGGCCTGCGCACGGAAAGGGCGTAAACCCCGTGATTTCGAGCCCCGCCGCCACTCCCCGCCAACGGACGAAAACGTGAACTTTCCTTGACCATTGGGTGATCCGCGCCGGGCACACTGCCTTCCAACGAGGTCCGGAAAAAGCGAAGGAGACAGTCATGAACCCGATCAGCGAGCAGATCCCCTCGACGGTTCGTCAAGCTTCGCACGGTCGTCCGCATCGCTCCCGGCGGTCGTGGACCAATACCGACCTGCGCACGCAGTCCGATTCCTACCGCGGCACTGGCGGCTGCAGCGAAGAGAACGGGGACTTCGGCTTCCGCCCCGCCTTCCGCGACGACGACAACGGCATCGTATACCGCGCCCGCTTTCTCGACGGCAACCCCGCCCCGTTCCATGTCCTCGATGGACTGCCCGACGAAGTCGTGGTGAGCCGCGCCGAGTCCGGTCGTGTGCTCGCGGTCAAGGGCTCGCTGGTCTCGGGTTTCGTTCGCCTGGGCCGGTTCTACACGCGAGACGAGGCGGCCGCCGCCGTGTCGGAAACGCTGCCGCGCGCAGCATGACGGCGAGACCAGTTCGTAGTGAAAGGAAGTGTGCGCTCCGTCCCGCATAAAGGAGGATGAGCAATGATCAAGTTCGGGTTGAAAATCGCTGCCGCAGCGTCGCTTGCCGTGCTGTCGGCCGTATCGAATGCCAACGTCACCGACAGGAAGACGACCCTCACCCTCGACGGTGCGCGGCGCGTCATCGCCACCGCGGTCGTGGAGGCAAAGCGCGTGAATGCGCCGGGAGCGGTCATCGCGGTCGTCGACGACGGCGGCAATCTCGTGGCGCTCGAGCGTCTCGACAACACTTTCGCTGCCGGCTCGGCGATCGCGACCGGCAAGGCGCGGACCGCTGCACTGTTCAAGCGCCCCACCAAGGCGTTCGAGCAAACGGTCAACAATGGCCGGACCGCAATGGTCGCGCTGCCCGATTTCACGCCGCTGGAAGGCGGTGTGCCGATCGTGGCGGACGGTCAGGTGGTGGGTGCCATCGGCGTCTCGGGTGCGGCGAGCGCGGCGCAGGACGAGCAACTGGCGCAGGCCGGGGCGGGGGCGCTGGCCGCTGCCGAGGCGCAGAGCGAGGGCGAGCCGGTGACGTATCTCGACCGGTCGCAGGTCTCTGCCGCGTTCGCGAAGGGTGCGCCGCTGTGGGAGACGCCCGAGTACAAGGTTCACGCGAGCCGCCGCGAGAAGCCCGGACAGGTCGAGAGTCCACGAGCACGAGACCGATGTCGTCTACGTCCTGGAAGGCTCCGCGACCTTCGTCACCGGCGGCACGGTCGTGAACGGCAAGACCGTGTCGCCCGGCGAGATCCGCGGCGACGGCATCGACGGCGGCGTCGAGCGGCGCATCACGAAGGGCGACGTGATCGTCGTGCCGCGCGGCGTACCGCACTGGTTCAAGGCGACGGACAACCCGTTCCTCTATTTCGTCGTCAAGCCGATCCATCCATGAGCAGGAGCTCGCGATGAAGCAATCGTCCGACTGTTGTCGCAGCCATGCGCTGCTCGCCCAGCTCGCGCCCGGCGCTCGCCGATCTGCCGAGCGCGTCAGGTGCTCACGCTCGACGTGGCAAAGTCGATCGTTTCGGCAGCGTCGGCGGAAGCGAACGCGGCGCCACGCGACGGTCGTGATCGCGATCGTGGACGACGGCGGTCACCTCATCGTGCTCGAGCGGCTCGACGACACGCAGGTCGCGAGCGTCGACGTGGGCATCGGCAAGGCGCGCACCGCGGCGATCTTCCGCCGTCCGAGCAAGGTGTTCGAGGACCAGGTGCGCGAGGGACGCGTCGCCGCGCTGGCGCTGCCGGGTGCGACGCCGCTGCAGGGCGGGCTGCCCGATCGTGCACCAGGGGCGCGTGATCGGCGCGATCGGCGTCTCCGGCAACACGCCGCAGGAGGACGAGGCGATCGCGCGAGCCGGGATGGAAGCGGCGGCCCAGCGCGATCGACACCGCGAAGTGAATCGATCCGGAGACCCGCCCCATGAAACGCGCCGCCGCCGTCGTCACTGCTGATGCTCGGGCTGCCGCTCGCGTGCGCGCGATCCCGGTACGCCGACGGGAACGCGGCGCTCGCAACCATCGACCTTGCGACGAAGGAAGGCGTCACTCTGGTGCAAGGGCGAGTGGCGCTACGCGGATGCGACGCATCGTCGAGACCGACTTCAAGGCGGCCGGACCGGACAAGCAGCCCACCGGCCCCGCCGTGAAGACCTACGACATCGAGCCGCACGCGGGCGGGCGCGATTTCGACGACTCGCGCTGGACGGCGATCGATCCGACGACGCTCGACGCGCGCCGCGGCAACGGGCGCCTCGCGTTCAACTGGTATCGCATCCGGGTGACGGTTCCGGAGCGCATCGGCGGCTTCGACCCCACGGGTAGCACGGCCGTGTTCGAGACCTCGGTCGACGACTACGCCGAGGTGTGGGTCGACGGCGAGCTCGCACGCGCGGCGGGGCAGAGCGGCGGGTCGGTCGTGAAAGGCTGGAACGCGCCGAACCGGCTGGTCGTCGGTCGCAACGTCAAGCCCGGCCAGGAGATCCAGCTCGCGGTATTCGGCGCGAATGGGCCGCTCTCGAACCCGCCGACCAACTACATCTGGCTGCGCTATGCGAAGCTCGAGTTCCATCCGGGGCTGCGCGAGCCGTACGCCGTCACGCCGCAGGAGGTGAACGTCGAGGTGCTGCGGCTCGACCCCGCCATCGACCGCATCGTGCCGCCGAATCCGAAGATCTTCAAGCTGGCGGAGGGCTTCCAGTTCACCGAAGGTCCGCGTGTGGGTGCAGGACGCCGGGCGGTCATCTGCTCTTCTCGGATCCGAACGCGAACACCATCTACCGCTACACCGCCGCCGGTGAGCTGTCGGTGTTCAGGACGTCCGAGCGGGTATCAGCGGCGCCGACATCGCGGAATACAAGCAGCCGGGTTCGAACGGGCTCACGCTCGACCGCCAGGGACGGCTCACGATCGACCAGCACGGCAACCGGCGCGTGGTGCGCCTCGAAGCCGGACGGCCGCGAGACCGTGCTCGCCGACCGCTTCGAGGGCAAGCGGCTCAACAGCCCGAACGATCTCGTCTACAAGTCCGACGGTACGCTCTACTTCACCGATCCGCCGTTCGGCCTGCCGAAGTTCGGCGACGATCCGCGCAAGGAGCTGCCGTTCAGCGGCGTCTACCGCGTCAAGGGCGGGCGCGTCGAGCTGGTGGCGAAGGATCTTGCCGGGCCCAACGGCATCGCGTTCTCGCCCGACGAGAAATTCCTGTATGTCGGCAACTGGGACGAGCAGCGCAAGGTCGTGATGCGCTACCCGGTGCGCGCCGACGACACGATCGGACCGGGCGAGGTGTTCTTCGACATGACGAGCGCAACGGGCGAGGACGCCATCGACGGCATCAAGGTCGACGTCGAGGGCAATCTGTACGTGTCCGGCCCCGGGGGGCTGTGGATCCTGTCGCCGCAGGGCAAGCACCTCGGCACCGTGATCGCGCCGAAGCATCCGCACAACCTCGCGTGGGGCGACGCCGACGGCAGGACGCTCTACCTCGCCGCGCAGTCGGGGCTGTACCGGATGCGGCTCAACATTGCCGGCATCCGGCCGTAGATCATGAGCCTATCGCAGCCGGCTGACGCGCTTCGCGACTCGCATCGCGGCGGCCGTTACTGCTCGCCGGCGGCTCGCTGCACCACGCCAGCTGTCGGCCGCACCGGTGGCCGGCGAGATCGAACGGCTCGATCCACGATTCGACCTGCATCGTTCCGCCGGATGCGAGGCTGGAGAAGATCGCCGACGGCTTCGCGTGGGTCGAGGGACCCGTCTGGGACCTCGCCGGGCGTCGCTCTTCTTCACCGACATCCCGAACAATGCCGTCTACAAGTGGGACGAGCGCACCGGCGTTTCGCTGTTCCTGAAGCCGAGCGGATACTCCGGCGAGTTCCCATTTCCGGGCAAGGAGCCCGGCGCCAACGGCCTCACCTTCGACCCTGCGGGGCGCCTCGTGCTCGCCGAGCACGGCGATCGGCGCATCTCGCGGCTCGAGCGCTGACGGCACCCGGACGACGCTCGCCTCGCGGTACCACGGACGGCGGTTGAACAGCCCGAACGATGTCGTCTACCGCTCGAACGGCGACCTGTACTTCACCGATCCGCCCTTCGGCCTGCCACGGACGTTCGACGACCCGGCGAAGGAGCTGCCGTTCCAGGGCGTCTACCGGCTGACGCCGGAGGGGCGTCTCGATCTTCTGACCGCGGACCTGCACGCGCCGAATGGTCTCGCCTTCTCGTCCGACGAGAAGACGCTCTTCGTGACCGACGTCGATCCGCGACGCTCGGCGTGGCTCGCCTTCGACGTGAACGAGGACGGGACACTCGGGCAGAGCCGCGTGATCTACGATGCCACCACGATCAGCCACCGGGGACTGGGCGCACCAGACGGTCTCAAGGTCGACCAGGACGGGAATGTATTCGGCGCGGGACCGGGCGGCGTCTACGTCTTCGCGCCGGACGGGACGCACCTCGGCACGATCCACACCGGTGTCGCTACCGGCAATTGCGCGTGGGGCGACGACGGGTCGGTGCTCTATGTCACGGCGAGCACGGCGGTGTATCGAATTCGGCTCCGCGCCAAGGGGCACCCGCCGCGGACGAGCCGCTACGACCTCACCCGCGCCGTGCGGTGATGGTGCGCCGATCGCCAGTGTGGAGGATCAGCGTGCCGTTCGGCCGCAGCTCGAATCGGTTGACCTTGTTCAGAGCGTCCAGGAACACCTGCTCCTGTTCCATCAGCGGCGGGTCGCATGCCATCCGGGTGGTGAAGCCCTTCGGAGATGGTGAGACCCTCGCCGGTGAGCGAGTATTCCGCCCCGTAGCGGTTGCAGGACGCCTTGCCCGAGACGCGGCCGTCCGCGCCGAACGCGAGCGTGATGCGGGACTGATCGACGAGGCGGACACCGGTGATGTCCTCCACGACCCACTCGCCGCCGCGGAGCAGCGTTGCCGGGTCGCCGCCGCAGCCGTTCAGGGTCTTGCCCTCGAAGAGCACGACCACCGTGTTCGGATGCGGCATGCCGGTCATCGTGTCGGAGCAGGGTCGGTCGAGGATCGTCACGGTGAGGTCTCTGCCGCCGCTTTTCGTGACGTACTTCCTCGCCCCCTCCGTCTTCTCCGCTGCGGGCGTCGGCGTCACGAGGCGCGTCTGGCCGTAGTTCGCGAGGAACGTCATCTCGGTCTCGCCGATGTCGAGCCGCCACCCGGGTTCGTTGCCGGTCGCGCGGAACGGGGCGGATCTGCCGCTGCTCTTGGTGCACGGCGGATAGGTCTGCCCCCTGATCACGATGATCGTGTCGTCGCCCTTGTTCCAGAGCGTCGTCGAGGGATCGCCCACGGCTTCGTATTTCGAGCCCGAAGCGCTCACCACGGAACGCATGTCGAACGTCTGATCGCCGGCGGTAAGACGCATGACGTTGCCGACGAATCCGACGGTAGCCTTTTGCTCGCCGCACCGCAGATCGCTCGCGAAGGACAAGGCCGTGTACGGTTTCATGTCGAGGACGCCGACGTCGATCTCGCCCGCGCTGGCTGTAATCACCACCGGATCGGACACCCACGTCGCACGACCTTGCAGCTGAAACGCACCGCGAACGCTGTACTGTTTCCCGTCGAGGAGCTTCGATCGGTCCACGGTGAGCACGAACGGAATCGGCACCTGCTTGCCCCCGAGATCCATGCGCTGCTCGGCAACTACGCGGCCGTCGGCAACGGAAGTGTCCTTGAGCTCGACGATGGCGCGCGTTTCCGGCGGCAGCGCGATCCGTTCGCGGTAGGCAAGCGCGCCCTTGACGGAGAGCATCTGAGGCGCGCTGGCGGGGCCCGCCGCCGGTGGCGCAGCCTGCCACGGCGCCAAGGGACGCCAGGGCAACCAGCAGGGTAAGTGTGCGGGACATCGGTGTTCCTCGGACAGGTGTTCGCGAATTCTACTGGCTCGATGTGCCGCTGCTCCCACCGCACATCGTGTCCGTGAACGCGAATTCCGGGCTCACGTCGGTCGACACGACGAGATAGCCGCCGCTCGCTGCCTGCACGACGGCCACGCCGTAGCGCGTGTATCCCATGCGCTTCGCGTGCGCCGCCGCAGCTCGCCACGTGTCGTCCAGCTTGTCGACGCGAAGCGGCTGGCGCGCATCGATCCGTGCGCGTCCGTCATCGCGCAGCCGCACGATATGCACGTGCAGCTCGTCCTGCGTGCGATCGAGTGGCGAATTCACCACCAGGACAATCTCGGCAGAAACGGGAATTCGCGTGCGGGCCACCTGCCACGCGAACGGCCAGATGCCGTCGGGTCGGCGCGGATCCTCGACGCCCGTGACGATCGAGCGCGGAAGGGCCAGGCCGTGCACGAACCCCGGCGGGCAGTGGCACATCTTGCGGTCGCGAATGGCGACGAAATGCTCGGTCTCGGCCCACACGCCGGTGGTGCTCCAGCACGAGGTCACGGCGCACGTCCCTTCGATCGGTGCGGGGCAGCGCGTGCAGTAATCCGGCACCGTCGCATCGAGACACTGCAGGACTATCGTGCGGAGCGCATTGGGGTTGTCCGGCGAAGCCGCGTCGCGGGCGGGCGCGCTTGCGCAACCGCATGCGAGCAATGCTGCGGCCAGGATCGCCCATCGAGCTGCCTTCACGCTATCGCCCCCTGCTCTGAACTCAGCCGTTCGCCGAGCGAGAAGATGGAACTCTGCCGCATGCTGCGGTTCCCAAGACTGTTCCTCGATGCCTCCGAGATTGAGATGACCCCCGTCTTTCGAAGCCTGCTCACCGCCATCGTGACCTGGAGCATGTTCGCGTTGCCCGCCGCCGCCGAGACTTTGGTGCGGACCGATCTTGCCACAGTGCGCATCGTCACGCTCGCGTCGGGGCTCGAGCATCCCTGGGGTCTTGCGTTCCTGCCCGACGGCCGCATGCTCGTCACCGAGCGGCCGGGGCGGCTGCGCATCGTCGGCGCGGACGGCAAGCTCGACCCGCGCACTGTTGCCGGTGTGCCGGCGGTTGGCGAACTGGGGCAAGGCGGGCTGCTCGATGTGGCACTCCATCCGGATTTTCGCGCGAACCGTCTGATCTACCTCTCCTACACCGGCAAGGGTCCCGGCGGTTACAGCACCGAGGTCGCGCGAGCGAAGTTCGCCGAGAGCGATGGCCCGCCGCGGCTCGAGGACGTGCGTGTGATCTTCCGCCAGGAGCCCAGGTCGAGCGGCGGACGGCACTTCGGTTCGCGGCTCGTCTTCGACCGCCAGGGTCTGCTCTACGTCACGCTCGGCGACCGCGGCGATCAGGACCGCGCGCAGAAGCTCGACGACCTCGCCGGCAAGATCGTCCGCATCACGGATGACGGACAGCGTGCCCGACGACAATCCGTTCAAGGGCAATCCAGACGCTCGGCCCGAGATCTTCTCTCTCGGCAACCGCAACGTGCAGGGCGCGGCACTGCACCCGAAAACCGGCGTGCTCTGGGCCCACGAGCACGGTCCGCAGGGCGGAGACGAGGTGAACGTGATTCGCGCCGGGATCAACTACGGGTGGCCGGTGATCACGTACGGCGTCAACTATGTCATCGGCACGAAGATCGGCGAAGGCACCGACGAAGCCGGGCATGGCGCAGCCCGTGTGGAAGTGGGTGCCGTCGATCGCGCCCTCCGGCATGGCGTTCTACGACGGGCGACGCGTTTCCGAAATGGCAGGGCAATCTGTTCGTGGGCGCGCTCAAGGATTCGATGCTCGTGCGCCTCGAGCTCGACGGCGAGAAGGTCGTAGGGGAGGAGCGCATGCTGCGGGACAAGGTCGGGCGCGTGCGCGACGTGCGAACCGGGCCGGACGGCTTGCTCTATCTGCTGACCGATGCGCCGGACGGCGCGCTACTGCGCATCGAACCGGCGCGTTAAACGAGCGGTTGCCCGTTCTCCGCGAGCGAGTTGCGCGAGACGACCGCACGCTACACGCACGTCCGCGCTGAGCCGCCCATCCCGCGACAGCAGGATCGCGATCGGCCGCGTCGCTTCGGACTCCGAGAACACGATTACCAGAATGGCGGCGAAGGGCACCGCCAGCAGCGCCCCGGGCACGCCCCACAGCGCCGTCCATACCGCGAGGCTCAGCACGATGACGAACGGGCTCAGGTTGAGCGAGTTGCCCATCAGGTAGGGATCGAGCAGGTTGCCGTTGACGAACTGCAACACCGCCAGCAGGACGAGGACCAGCAGCACGACGTTGAAGTCGCCGAACTGAACGATCGCCACGATCACGGGGAAAATCACGCTCAGGACCGAGCCGATGTAAGGGATGTAGTTCAGCAGTGCGATCAGGAGCGCGAGGAACGCCGCGAACTCGAGTCCCATGACCTTCATGACGATCAGGCTCAACGCCCCGACCACGATGCCGAGCACGGTCTTCAGCGCGAGGTAGCGGCCGATGCGGGCGTTGATGCTCGAGATGATGCGGCGGATGCGCTGCGCACCGTCCGGGTCCTTCGACAGCCGGTCGATCTTGCCGGCGAGCGCGCTCTGCTCGATCAGCAGAAAGGCGGCGTACAGAAAGACGAGGACGACGCTGGCGGCGATCGAGAGGATCACGGCCGCCGTCGAGCCGAGCAGTTGCGAGACGCTGATCCGCTGCACGACGTATTCGCGCACCGAGGTCCAGGTCGGCTCGGTCTCGACGCCGAAGCGGACGCCGACGTTCTGGATCAGGCGCATGACGGCCGCCTGATACTCGGCCGCGTTCTCGACGAACTGGCCGATGGTGGCGATCACGAGCGAGGCGAAGGACGCCGAGCGCCGCAGCGATGGCGAGCACCGAGAGCACGTACCGGACGCGCGTCGTGAGCACGGAGGCCAGGAGCGGGATACGCGACAGCAGGTTCGCCAGACCCGAGACGATGTAGACCACGACCACCCCGAAGGCGACCGGGACGAAGACGTCCTTGCCGATGTGGAGCACCCAGCCCAGTATTACCGCCAACAGCGCGCCGTAGGCAAGAGCTTGGAGTCGCTGGTTCACGACCATGATCGAATCCCCGAGAGAGGGCCGCTGCGGACAGCGGCACGGCAGTCTAGGCGGGCGGGCGGGACGGCGCAATCGGCAGCATCACCTCGAAGCGCGTATCACCCGGCTTGGACGTGAGGCGGATGTGGCCGCGATGGCGGTTCACGACGGCGCGATAGGTGATGTCGAGACCAAGGCCGGTCCCCTCGCCGAGGGGCTTGGTGGTGAAGAAAGGATCGAAGATGCGCGGCTGGATCTCCGGCGGAATGCCCGGCCCGTCGTCGCTGATTTCCACCACGGCGTGATCGCCGCGGCGGCGGGTGCGCAGGGTGATCGTACCCCGCCCGCGCAGCGCATCGGCCGCGTTGTCGATCAGATTGGTCCAGACCTGGTTGAGCTCGCTGCCGTACACGAGCACCTTCGGCAGCGTGCGGTCGTAGTCGCGCACGACCTCGATGCCCTGCTTCAACTTGTGGCGCAGAATCGTGAGCGTATCCTCGAGCCCGTCGTGCAGGTCCACCTCCTGCTGCGGCGCCTGCCCCTCGTACGAGTAGGACTTCAGCGCCTTGACGAGATCCGAGATGCGCGCTGAGCCGCGTCCGGCTTCGTCGAGCAGGGTGGCGAGCTCGACGCTGGCGGCGACCCAGCGCACCGCCGCGGGAAGATTCTCGCGCCCCACGGCATCGCCGAGTGTCTGTAGATCCGGCGGCGCAATGCCGCCGGCCGCGAGCGTCGGCGCCAGCAGCCAGCCCTGATCCACGCCCCGGTCGCCGAGCCAGTCCGACACCTCGTCCTCGTGCCCCGCCGCAGCGAGCGGATCGACGCTGGAATGTTCCCCGAGCCGCGCCTCCGCGCGCTCCCGCAGGCGCTCCAGCGCCCCGCAGGCGGTCGACGGCAAACCTTGCACGTGCAGCGCATCGGTCGCTTCGTACAACGCATCGAGCACGTGCCGCAAGCGGTCCACCACACGGGAGATCGCCGCCGCAGGATTGTTGAGCTCGTGCGCGAGACCCGCCGCGAGGGTGCCGAGCGCCGCCATCTTCTCGCGCTGGCGCACGAAGGACTCCATCCCGCCGAGGCGCTGCGCCATGGTGCGGAAGATGACCTTGCTGAACTCCGGCGAGTCCGCGAGCAGCCGCCGGAACGCGTTGTCCGAAAGGCGGCCGAGCCGGCAGGGACCGACTGCGCGCAGCGTCACCGGCAGCACCGTCTGCGCGAGGAGCGGCGTCTCGCCGAAGAATGCCGGTGCAGCGTGGTGCCCGGCCGGCAGCGGCTCGCCGTCGGTGCGTTTGAACACGTTCATCTCGCCTTCGAGCAGGATGAAGAAGCCGCGGGGCGGCTCACCCTCCGCGACGAGCACCTCCCCGGGTGCGAGCGTCACCTCGCTGATCTCGCTGCACACCCACCGCATGCAGTCGTCCGACAGATCGGCGAAGAGCGGCATCGCCCGTAGCAGGTCGAGCGGAATCATCGGTCGGCCAAATACTGATGGATGAACTGCACCGCGATCGAGCCTTCGCCGACCGCGGCGGCGACCCGCTTCACCGAGCCGCAGCGCACGTCGCCGGCCGCGAAAATGCCAGGCACGTTGGTCTCGAGCAGGAACGGCGCGCGCGCCAACGTCCAGCCGGTTGGTTTCTCGCCGTCGTGGAGCAGCGCCGGTCCGGTCCGTATGAATCCACGCGCGTCGCGGTCGACCACGCCCTCCAGCCAGTCGGTGTGCGGCTCGGCGCCGATGTAGACGAAGAGCGCGGCGGCCGGCACCGTCTCATCGGCGCCACTGTCGAGACTGTGCAGCGTGACCTGCTCCAGCCGGCCGTTGCCCGCGACGGTGCTCACCACGGTGCAGGGCCGAAGGCGGATGTTGGGCGTCTTCGCGATCTGATCGATGAGGTAGTGCGACATGGTGGCCGCGAGGCCCGACCCGCGGATCACGATGGTGACCGAGCGCGCGTAGCGGGCGAGGAACATCGCGCCCTGCCCGGCAGAGTTGCCGCCGCCCACCACGATGACGTCCCGATCGCCGCACGCGGCCGCCTCCGTCGTCGCCGCGCCGTAATAGACGCCGGCGCCGGTGAGGGCGTCGATGCCGTCGCAGTCGAGCCTGCGGTACGCGACGCCGCTCGCGATGACGAGCGCGTGGCACGAGAGCTCGGTGCCGTCGGTCAGGCGCACGAACTTGTAGGGCCCGTCGACGCGCACGGAATCCACCGCCTGCGTGACGATCACCTCGGTGCCGAAGCGCTTCGCCTGCGTGAGCGCGCGCCGTGTGAGGTCGCTGCCCGAGACGCCCGAAGGGAATCCGAGGTAGTTCTCGATGCGCGAGCTGGTTCCGGCCTGTCCGCCCGGCGCGTCCTTCTCCAGGATCGCGGTCGACAGACCTTCCGAGGCGCCGTACACGGCGGCGGCGAGGCCCGCCGGCCCGCCCCCGACGATGATCACGTCGAAGAACGGCGTGCTGGAGTGCGTCGCGAGCCCGAGCCGTCCCGCCAGGTCGGCCGGGCTCGGACGATCGAGCCGTGTCCCGTCGGCCAGTATGACGAGCGGCAGTCCGCTCGCGTTCGCGAGTCCGCACGCCGCCTGCTCCGCGCCCGGCAGACAGCCGATCAGCTCGCGCGCTTCGCTGCTCGTCTCGGCGTCGAGCCAGCGGTAGGGAATCTGATTGCGCGCGAGGAAGTCGCGCAACTGGTGCGCTTCCGGCGACCATTGGCTGTCGATGAGGCGCACGCCCTCGAACGGCGGCCGATAGCCGGCCTGCCAGTCGCCGAGCAGCTCGTCGATCACCGGATAGAGGTTGAGCTCCGGTGGGTGCCACGGCTTCATCAGGTAGTAGTCGAGCTTGACCGCGTTGATCGCGCGGATCGCGGCGTCGGTGTCGGCGTATGCGGTGAGGAGAGCGCGCTTGGCGTCGGGGAAGATCGGCAGCACCTGCTCGAGGAACTCGACGCCGGTCATGCCGGGCATGCGCTGGTCCGCAAGGAAGAGCGCGATGGGGCGGTTCTGCAGCTTGAGGGTGCGCGCAGCCTCCAGAGCAGCGGCTCCGGAGTCCGCGCGGACGATCTGGTAGTGCTCGCCGAACGCGGTGCGCAGATCACGGGCGACCGCGCGCACGACCTCCGGGTCGTCGTCGACGACGAGGATGACGGGTCGCGCGGTGGACCGCGAGGCATCGCGTGCGGCGCGCTCACCCGTTGTGGTCGTGGACATGGTCGCTTAGCTCCCTCTGCAAGCAGGATCGGCTGTGACCTGTTACCGCAACGGTGGTTTCAGATGCGGATGTCGCTTACCGGAAACCGAGCACCGGCCGCAGTGAGCGGGCTCAGCGGTTCACGTCGACGACGACCCGTCCCCGTACCTTGCCGGCGAGGATGTCTGCTCCCGCCGAGATGGCGTCCTTGAGCGCGATCTCGTGCGTGATCGTGTCGAGTTTCTTTGGATCCAGATCGCGCGCGAGCCGCGACCACGCCTCCACGCGCAGCGGCTTCGGACACATGACGCTGTCGATGCCGTACAGCGTGACGCCGCGCAGGATGAAGGGCGCGACGCTGGCCGGGAAGTCCATCCCTTGCGCGAGCCCGCACGCCGCGACCGCGCCGCGATACTTCGTGGTCGCGCAGACGTTGGCGAGCGTGTGACTGCCGACGGCGTCCACCGCGGCGGCCCAGCGCTCCTTCTGCAGGGGCTTGCCCGGTGCGGAGAATTGCGCACGGTCGACGATCTCGGAAGCGCCGAGGGCCTTGAGGTAATCGGCTTCCTGCGACCGACCGGTCGACGCCACCACCGTGAACCCCAGCTTCGCGAGCACGGCGATGGCGACACCCCCCACGCCACCGCCCGCGCCCGTCACCAGAATTTCGCCGTCGGCGGGCTTCACGCCGTGTTTCTCCAGTGCGAGCACGCACAGCATCGCGGTATAACCGGCGGTACCGATCGCCATCGCCTGCTTCGCAGTAAGCCCCGCCGGCAACGGCACCAGCCAGTCGCCCTTGACGCGCGCCTTCTGCGCGAGCCCGCCCCAGTGCCCCTCGCCCACGCCCCAGCCGTTCAGCACGACCTGGTCGCCCGCCTTCCAGTCGGGGTGGCTGCTCGCCTCGACGGATCCCGCGAAGTCGATGCCGGGCACCATCGGATACTTGCGCACGACGGGCGACTTGCCGGTGATGGCGAGCCCGTCCTTGTAGTTCAGCGTCGAGTAGTCGACCCGCACGGTGACGTCGCCTTCCGGGAGCTGCCCGTCGTCGATGTCCGCGAGCTTTGCCTCGCGCGTCGCGTCGGTCTGCGTGATGAGGATGGCCTTGAACATCGTCGTCTCCAGTCGCCCGGGGTGGGCGAGAGTATGCGCCGGGCGCCGCGCGCGAGTCGAGACTGCGGCTTGAATCATGGGCAGCTTGAATCGGCGACTGCCGCCCACCTCAGAAACGCTTGGGCAGTCCCGCCTGTTTCAACACCGCATTCGCCGTGTAGCGGGACTTGATCTTCTTAGGCACTTCCGGGCCTTCCGGGTAGCCATTGGCATCGCACTTCCGATCGCTCCTGGTGCGTAATCACCTCCATTCTACCCGCCGAAGTCCGACGCTCGAGGTTTGCGGCACATGACATCGTGCCGATGGCGGCAGGCAGAAAAAAGGGGGCGCAAGCCCCCTTCTCTCGAACCCCAGGAAGACCGGCTGCTACTGCCGGTGAGAGATCCGCTCCACCGCAGGCGTGGCAGCCTCCTGCGTCGGCTCCAGCGGCGTCGTGGTTGCCGCCGCCATCGCGGGTGCTGCGCCTTCGCGATAGACCATGATCTCCACGCGTCGATTCATCTCGCGGCCCTTCGCTGTGGCGTTATCCAGCATCGGCGCGCTCTCGCCGTAGGAGACCGGCATTACCCGAGTCCGATCGATATGCTTCTGGCTGACGAGGTAGTTCGCGACTGCGTTCGCGCGCTTCTGGCCGAGTTCGTAATTGAAGTTCTCGGAACCCGCGTTGTCGGTATGACCGGCAACGAGGAAGGTCACGCCTTCCGTTCCGCTCGGCGACCGCTTGAGCTCGCTCAGGATCGTATCGATCTCCTTCTTGGCGGTAGGAGGCAGACTCGCCGAGTTGGGCTTGAAAGTGGCGCCCGCCTCGACCACGACCTGCCGCTCCAGCTTCGAATTGGCCATCGTGTCCAGCGCCTGCTGCGTCTTCGCGTCGAGCGTGGCGAGTTTGCCGTCGAAGTCACCGACTTTCACCTCGACCACCTTCATGCGCCCGCCGAGATTGCCGAGCTGATTTTCGGCCTTGGTGAGGCGCTCGTCGTTCTGGGACACTCGCGAAGCCACCGGTTCCATCTGCGCCTGGACCCATTCCCTTGTTGCGCACCCCTGGGCCATCACCAACGTTCCCAAGACACCTGCTGCAAGAACAATTCGATAGGTATTCATGGACTTTCCCCCATTGCTCGTACACTCAGTTGAGGAATACAGCGTGACCGTACCGCATGCGAGACGCAGCCGACCGCGAATAGAATGTCGGAGAATTTCGTGGACGTATCACCCACGCCGATCTGCGTCTCCTGGTCCAGAATTCGAGCACTTGTTCTCGACACCAGATCTCGAATTCGCCTGATACGCCCCCCGATCATAGGCTTGCGGAGGGAAGTTTATGCTTTATAGCACCGATGACATGAAGATTCCTAGTTTTTTTGTGTTCCATCCCTATTCGCCCCGCCCACTGTTGCAAATATGTCGTTGGACGCTCCCGGCCGCACCGGGTTCGATTTGGGCCCGCTGTCATTGCCCCTTCGTCTGGCAGGGTCGGTCGAGGCGTAGGCTGCTTCCGCTCCCTTCCTGACTTCACCAGCATGGCGATCACCTATCAGCTCGTGATCGAGGTCGTGCAGCCGGTGCACGTTGCGGTCGGCGCGCTCGGCGTTTTCGTTTTCCCGGCGGGACGTTACGTTTACACGGGCAGCGCCAGACGCAACCCTGAAGCCCGTATCGCGCGGCACCTCGCCCGCTCGAAGACCTTGCGCTGGCACGTCGACTATCTCCTCGACGCGCCGGGAGTTCGCATCGTGGACGTGTGGCGCTTCGACGAGCCCGAGTGCGCCGTAAACCGCAGCACCGCCGGCGAGATTCCCGTGACCGGCTTCGGCGCGAGCGATTGCCGGGCGGGATGCGGGAGTCACCTGAAGCGCCTGTGGCCCGATGCCGCGTTGCACAACGGACTGGCGGGTCAATGAGCGGCGGTGGGCACGTTCATGGTCTATATTGAAAGCTTCGGGACTCACGAATGGGAGGTCGCCATGGCCATTGCAACGACTCTCGAGAATTATCTGAGAGATAAGCACGTTCCCTTCGACATGCTGCCGCATCCGAAAGCGATGACCAGCCTGCGCACCGCGCTCGCCGCCCACATCCCGCCCCACCAGATGGCGAAAGCCGTCCTGCTGGAAGACGAGATGGGCTACGTCATGGCCATCCTGCCCGCCGACCGCCGCGTGCATCTGGGCGCCCTGCGCGTACAGCTCGGGCGCACCATGGGGCTCGCGACCGAACCGGAGCTCGGCGCGATGTTCAAGGACTGCGCCCTCGGCGCCATCCCCCCGCTCGGCGCGGCCTACGGCATCGAAGCGGTGGTCGACGACGAGCTCATGGAGGGGAGCGAGGTTTACTTCGAAGCAGGCGACCACGAGGGAGTCGTGCGGATGCGCCGCGACGATTTCCTGCGCCTGCTCGGCCCAGCCCGGCACGGACACTTCTGCCGGCACTGAGGCGGCGGTAGGTTGTGCGCTGCCGGACCGCCCCGGACCTGACAGCAGGATAGGGAACATCCCGCAATCGCGGGCGTTGCCTTCGCGTCGTCGGCGGCGCCGTCAGGCAGTTCTCCCCTCGAAGTACCCCGCGGTGATGAAGTGAATCGTCGCCGCCTGGGTGTTGGTACCGAACACCGAACGAAGATCGGCGTAGTTGGCCAGGTATTGCGCAGGGTCGAACCGGTGAGCGGCGCGGTTCTCGAAGTAACCCGTCTGGAGGTAGTGGTTCGTCCCCGAGGTCAGGGTTGGGGTTCGCCGCGACCTGGTCGTGGAAGGCGTTGATGAGATCCGGGTTCGATGCGATGTATTCCAGACCGTTGAAGGTGACCGTGCGCCCTCGGATCGCCCGGTCTCGATGTAATGAGCGACGCCGGCATTGAGATCGGCACCGTAGGACGTGACCAGATCGCCGTAGGAAGCGACGTACGCCAGACCGTCGAAGTTCGTGGTGCGGCCTTCGAAGCGGCCCGCCTGGATGTAGTGGCTAGCTCCCGCATCGGCATTGGCTCCGAAACGTTCTATGAGGTCAAGGTAGGAGGCAATGTACTCGAGGCCGGAAAAGCTGACCGCGCGCCCCTCCAAGTAACCGGCGCCGACGAAATGACTGAACCCCGCGGCCGAGTTTGCACCGAAGGCACGCATGAGGTCCGGGTGGGAAGCAACGTACTCAAGTGAGTTGTTCGCGGCACTGGAAGCGACCTTCTGCCCCGCGAAGTTGAGCCATTCGACGTTCGAGAGGCGGTCGAGGCCGTCGCCTCCACCGCCAAGACGAGCCACGAAAATCTCATCCCCGAAAGCGACTACGTCGTAGACCGACTTCGGCTCCGCGAACGATGCAATGTCGGTCCCCCAGCTGCCGTCCAAAGCGTCATTGCCGAGTCCGCCGACGAGGATCTCGTCATGCAGACTACCCTCCAAACGGTTGCCGCCGGCACCGGCATGAAACACAAACCGTGTACCGGTACTTTCAAAGCTGGAACCGCGGTCGACAACCGTCACGGCTGTCCGAAGCGTGTCGAAATCGGTGAGGCCGAGGGGAGGATCGAGATCCTGAAGGCTTACACCTTCCTCTTCCAGGAAACTCACGACCTCGCGATAGAGTGTCATGGAATGCTTTTCCGATCCGGAATCCACACCGTTGGGAAAGGCAATATCGAGGTCAAGAAAGTTAACATCTCCCCTAGTCGAACCGGGACGTTGCACAGTGAGAATGGCGTCTCCATCAATCACAAAGTTCGTGATGCGCGAATCAGGGAGATTGAACCCTGCCGACAGCCCTGGACTTGCAAAGGTGATGGCCTGATACCCATTCCCGTGCGACAGCTCCTGCATGTAAAGTTGAGCCATCGATGCACCGAGACTATGGCCGGTCACATATACCTTCGCGATACCGTTTGCTGGGTCGCTGACATAGTTGTCGAGCGCTGAGATCAAAGGCGCCAGGAGGTCGTAGTGACTTCCCTTTGAGGTCCAGTCGCTCTTGTCGGGAGTTTCAAGATCAAGCGTTCCGGGGGCGGCCCGCGCGTCGTTCGTCCCGCGGAATGCGACTACCAACGCGTCGTCACACCTCGCGACCAAGGCAGCTGCATTGCCATTGGTGAAAACTCCGTCCCGAAGTCCATAGTTGAAAAGCGAAGCTTCGAACCTTCCGCTACCGAGGAGGGGATCGTTCCAGTACATGTTGCTAACAATAGCTTCCCCGGGATTCAAATGTAACAAACCGAGCTGGGTTGCATTTAGATCCGAGACGTCCAGCAGATTCCACTTTGCATTTACAGCCATGTGCGCCGCCCGAGCGTCGTACTCGTTCGATTCGATGTTGCTCTGGTTCGAGTCGTTCACCCGTGGCGCTACGGGTTCGTCACCCGCTAGGTAGTAAGCAGCCTTTGAGAACGTCGCCATCTCCGTGATGAGTTTGCCCTGAATCAACGAGTTGGCGTTGCCAGTCGGCTTATCGCTTTGTGATATGGTCGCCGTTGCGAGCGAGGTCCCAATCTCACCTCCTTCAGGATCGAACAGTCGCAACTGAAAGCTCTCCGCCGCCTCAGGCCTTGCATCGTCGAACAGTGCAACCCGTACAGTCTGACAGTTACTCCCGGTGCGAAGGTCAGCGTCTGATAGTTGCCCGGAGAGAACGGCACTGTGGCGAAGTCCGGCTCGTTGCTGTACTTTGAAGACTTCGCCGATCCGTCTACGGAGTCAAAGTGCACCGTCACCGGCGCGTTGGACGGCGCATCGAGCCGAAACACGAACTCCGCGTAGCCGTCGGACTCGTTCGCCACAATGTCCGAAACAGTAACCACCGGCGTCGTGGCGGTCGTCTGATCGCTAGGCCCGATGATCGCGCGCCCGCGCGTGTCGGGCATCGATGCCCCGCTCGCGCCCAAGAGCAAAAGGTCAAAGTACTCTTCACCCTCCCGCAGATCGTCGTCGATCACATTCACGGCGACTGTCTTGGCACGCTCACCGGGGGCGAACGTCAGCGTCCTTGCCGTCAATCCCTGGTAATCCACGCCGGCTAACGCCGTTCCTTGCGCCGTCCGGTAGGTCAGGCTCACGCGCCGACGTGCTTGGCCGGTCCAGCGCAAAGTAAAGTAAGCTCGCCCCGCCTTCTCGTCGACCACCGTGTCCGTAATCGACACTGTTGGCAGCCCAGGAGTCCGTATGTCGTCGTCGAGGATAGTCGCCGTAACCAGCGGGGTTCCGAGCTTGACGTCGACTGTCGTACCAGAGCTGAAAGTAAAAACTCTCTGCGGACTCCGGCGCAGAGTCGTCGACCAAGACCACGCGCGCGGTCTTTACCGTCTCGCCAGGCGCGAACGTCAACGTCTGCAGGTTCGGGATGGGGACAAAGTCGTGATCGTTGGTGTTGGAGGTCGACTTTGCCGACCCATCCCTTGTGGAGTACCAAACGGTAGCCGGAGTTATTGACGGCGCGTCCAGCCGAAACACGAACTCGGCGAAGCCCGCCGATTCGGTCGTGACGACGTCAGCCACGCTGACCACAGGAATAGCCATGATTTCCTCCCCAATGAATGGATCATCGACGAGTCTGGCTGAGAGGCAGGAGGGATCGGCGCAGAACTGCACGCGAGGTCGCGCCGGCGGGTGCTCTCAAGGCCCCTTTCCAACGCTTTTGGCGTCGATGCCGAACACATGACTCGCCCCAAGGCGCTGGCCCGACCCGAGAGCGTTCTCGGTTCTTGTTATGGGCCTCCTGGCAACGCAGGGACTACATCAATCCGGAGTATATGCCTTCAGGGTAGGGTTGCAAGTCGTCATCCAGCATTTTTCTTGGGTCCGAGGCGAAGACACGTGTCGTTTTTGCGATGGATCAATTTTCGGGCCCTTCGGGGTCCGTCCGGTCATGCCATCCGCGAGGTTGCCTGACGGCGAGGCGGAAGTGACGTCCAGCGCAGATCGCCTTGCGTTTGCTCGGGCGGTCATGGAAACTGAGTTGCCATAATTCATGGAAAAAGATGTGCCATGAAACGCGACATCTCCATCGACCAGGCTGGTCGCATCCTGCTGCCGAGCGAAGTGCGGCGGCAGCTCAATTTGGGTCCTGGCTCGCGGTTGCGTGTGGCGGTGGTCGCCGAGCGTATCGAGCTCACACCCGAACCCGAGCCAGACCCGGCCCTCGTATCGGCGCCGAGCAAGCGCAAAGTTTTGCAGGCTACCGGAACTGCCTTCGATGCCGCGGCGGCAACCCGTGCCGAGCGCGAAGCTCAGGCGCGCCGAACGCGGCAGT
The DNA here is from genome assembly GCA_963734295.1 of uncultured beta proteobacterium. Classification (GTDB taxonomy): domain Bacteria; phylum Pseudomonadota; class Gammaproteobacteria; order Burkholderiales; family JAEUMW01; genus JAEUMW01. Next base: position 973,492 of record CAVTGS010000012.1, read on the forward strand.
GAGCGCGCTCCTCGATAGCTCGGTCGCCCTCGCCTCGCTCGACACCGGCGTTCCCCTCGTGTCGCCGCGCTGCATCGGCACCATCGCAAAATCGGACGCGGTGCGGTAGAATCCGAAACTCCAACTTTCCGCATTTCGCCATGAAGCAAAACCTGATCGTTTCCAGCAAGGGTCAGATCACGCTGCCTGCTGCCATGCGCCGCGCGCTGGGACTGCAGGGCAACGCCATCGTCACCGCGGAGCAGCAGGGCGGCAGAATCGTGCTGGTGCCGGCGATGGTGGTGGAGACCGAGGTCTACAGCGACGAGGAAGTAGGCGCCTGGCAGCGCGAGGACACTTTCGCGCCCGGCGAACGGGAAGGCCTGGACCGCAAGCTCGACCTCGGGCAACCGGCTGCCGCATCCCCCGGTGCGAAGCCGGCACGATCGAAGCGCCGCACCGCGTGACGGCGCTGGGCCAGCGTGCTGCGCCTGTTCCTGGATGCCAACGCCCTCTTCACTGCGGCGCACCGCCCGGAGGGCAAGGCAGCTTTCCTGTGGATAGCCGCTGCGGGCCGCTGGCAACTACTGAGCAGCGCTTGCGCGCTGGAAGAAGCGCGTCGCAACGTATCCCTCAAGTTCGGCGATTCGCTGGCGCGGCTCGACGCCCTTGCCGCAGTTATCGAGCTCGTGCCACAAACCGTTGCACCGCCCCTGCCTCTGGCGCTGCCGGACAAGGATCAGCCTATCTGGGCCGCGGCTCTCGCCGCGCGCGCGACGCATCTGTTGACAGGCGACCTGAACGACTTTGGCCGGCATATGAACCAGCCCGAAGCCACTGGCGGAATCGTCATTCAGACAGTCTCCCAGTTCCTGGTGCAAGTTCGGTAGGGCAACCGCTCTTGCGCGTTCTGCCAGGACCCGTTCGGGGTGATTGCCGACACGCCTTAGGCGTCACTGCACGAGCTCGCCGCCGCGACCGGCCGCACGCCCGGCAACCTCTCCCGCACCTTGCGGACGATGGAACGTACGGCCTCGTCGAGCTGCACAGGGACGAGCGCGGTAGGATACGGCCCGAGGTGCGGTCCGGGACGTACGGCTGGAAATGCGGCTGGGCTGACCAGTAGGGCTGCGCCTCGTCTCTCCACGAAACCGCTCACGCTGACCCGCCCATCCTCACCCACAGCCACCCGCCCGCGATCGCGAGCGTGACCAACGTCACCGGCACGCCGGTTCGCGCGTGGCGGCGCCAGTCGAGGGCGATGCCGTGACGCTCGGCCGCGTCGGCGACGATCAGGTTGGCGATGCTCCCTACCAGCAGCAGATTGCCCGCAAGCGTGCTCGACAGCGCGAGCACCGGCCCCGCGAGTGCGTGGGTCGCGACCGGCAGCAGCAGCATCACCGCCGGCACGTTCGACACGAGATTGCCGAGCACGAACGTGACGACGAAGAGCGTCGCTGGATCCTGCAGGTGGACGCCTGCGTCCGCGAGATCGGCGACGATCCGATCCGGCAGGCCGGTCTCCTGCAGCGCGTGGTTTACCACGAAGAGCCCCATGAACAGGATGAGGAGCTGCCAGTCCACGAGCCCCAGCATGTGCCGAGAGTGCAGCTTGCGCGAGAGCATCAGGACGCCCGCGCCCGTCAGCGCGACGATCTCGCGCGGCCAGGGCGCGAACAGGAACGCGAGGAAGATCGCGGTGGCGACGCTGAGCCCCTTGGCGGTCTGCCAGCGATCGAACGGGATCGCCTCGCCGCGGCGGTCGGCGGGCGCCCCTTCCGTCGAACCGGCATGCGCCCACTTCCCGTGCGTCTGCCAAGCGATGATCGCCCAGGTGGCGACGAGCCCGAGCACGACCGGCACTGCGGCTTCCACGAGATAGCCAGAGAAGGAGAGCTCCAGCTTCTCGCCGATCAGCATGTTCTGCGGGTTGCCGATCAAGGTCAGCGCTGAACCGATGTTCGCCGCGCACGCCAGCGCGAGCAGGTAGGGCAGCGGCCGCAGGCGGCGCTCGCGGCAGGCGTCGATCAGCACCGGCGCTACGGCGAGGCACACGATGTCGTTGCTGAACACGGCAGACAGTCCGGCGACCGCGAAGATCAGCGCCCCCAACAGCAGCGGCGGCGAGAGCGGCAGCGCGCCGAGCCGCACCGTGACGCGCGCGTAGAACCCGGAAAGGCGGAGCTGCGCCGAGACCACCATGAACGCGAAGAGCAGGATGATCGTGGGCAGGTGCACGGCCTGGGCCGCGTCCTGCAGGGTCAGGTCGCGCACGGCGAGCAGCGTGATCGCGCCGAGGAGCGCGATGCCCGTGCGGTCGAGGGAGAGAAACGGCAGTCCGCCCAGGATCATGCCGAGGTAGACCAGGCAGAAGATGAGAAGGACGACGGCGGTCATCGCGGGGCAGGCATTGCGTGAACGCGAGAGTATAGGGAATGCCGCGGTGCGGGGGCCGGGTCGGCCGGGGTATCCCCACCTCTCCCGTTTACCCCTCGACCTCTGCTAACCTGAGCGCCTGTTCCCACTTCATGCCCGGAGACACACCATGGCCGACAAGCGAGAGGACCGGCTTTCCGAAGCCAGAATGGACGCGGCGGACCTGTACCGCGAAGAGATCTACACCGACCGCAAGGTCGGCACCATCCGCGTGATGGCTCCGGTCAAGAGCGACGGGACGGCGGACCCGGCGCGCAAGACGCTCTACGTCGGCGAGGCGCAGATGATGACCTCGGCCGGCGCCCTGCCCCTTAGCTTCGAGATCGACGCCGTCTCGCTCGCTGACGCGGTGGCGAAATACGGCACGGCGGCGCGCGAGGGATTCGAGCGGACGATGCGGGACCTGGAGGAGATGCGCCGGCAGGCCGCCTCGTCGATCGTCATTCCGAAGGCCGGCGCGGCGGGGCTGCCCGGCGTGCTCCCCGGCGGGGGCAAGATCCACATGCCGTGAGTAAGCAGGAATTGACTGGATCGCCGGAGACGCCGCTAGCGTCGGATTCAGCTCGCTCGATGACAATGCCCTCGGTGCCTTTCGAATCGAGGGCGGTCATTTCAAGGTGGCGAAACGCTCCGCGAGCGGATCAAGGGTGCGCTGGCGCGGTGAACTTCTCGATCGAGTGGCGTCCCCACGGGGATTCGAACCCCGGTTACCGCCGTGAAAGGGCGATGTCCTAGGCCTCTAGACGATGGGGACCGAGTCTGCGTGAGTGGTGGTGGAGGTAAGCGGGATCGAACCGCTGACCTCTTGCATGCCATGCAAGCGCTCTCCCAGCTGAGCTATACCCCCAAACGCAAGGCGCGGATTATACGGACGGCCTGCTGCACTTGTAAAGAAACGGGGGGCGCCCGGGGGGCCGTGTGAACACACTCCCGCGCGGTGGGCAGACCCGAGAACGGCGACGACGCTCCTCGAAGCGAACCAAGTGGCAGGCCGGGCCCTCCTACTTGACCGTTTCACTGGAGACCCGCATCCCATGATCAAGCTGTACGACCTCGCCGGCGCCGACGAAAAGCTCCGCTTCAGTCCTCATGTCTGGCGCGTGAAGATGGCACTCAAGCATAAGGGACTGGACTTCGAGACCATCCCCTGGCGCTTCGTCGAAAAGGACGCGATCGCGTTCTCGGGCCAGAAGCTCGTGCCCGTGCTGGTGGACGGCGATCGCACGGTGAGCGACAGTTGGGAGATCGGACGGTACCTCGAGTCCAGCTATCCCGATCGGCCCAGCCTCTTCGGCGGTGCCACTGGCGAAGCGCACGCGCTGTTCGTGAAGTTCTGGTGCGACCAGGTGCTGCAGTCGCTGCTCTTCTCGATCATCCTCCCGGATCTCTTCGCGCGGCTGCACGAGGACGACAAGCCCTACTTCCGCCAGTCCCGCGAAGCGCGGCTCGGTCGCACGCTGGAGGAAATCGCGGTACCTGCGCAGCAAGGTGTCGCGTCGCTCGGTACGGCACTCGGACCGCTGCGCTCGCTGCTCAAGCGGCAGCCCTTCATCGGCGGCGCCGCACCGAGCTTCGCCGATTACATCGTGTTCGGTGCGTTTCAGTGGGCACGCTGCGTGTCGCCGATCAAGCTGCTCGAGCGAAGCGATGCGGTGTTCGCGTGGCGCGACCGGCTGTTCGATGCTTTCGACGGCTACGCGCGACGCGCGCCGGGCGAGCTCGTCTGACACCGATTCACCGGGAGACCCATGTGATCGATCTCTACTACTGGACCACGCCGAATGGACACAAGGTCACCCTGTTCCTCGAGGAGGCCGGGCTGCCGTACAAGGTCCGGCCGGTGAACATCTCCGCCGGCGAACAGTTCGACCCGGCGTTCCTCGCGATCTCGCCCAACAACAAGATCCCTGCGATCGTGGACCATGATCCGGCCGACGGCGGCGCGCCCCTGAGCGTGTTCGAGTCGGGCGCGATCTTGCAGTACCTCGCCGAGAAGACGGGGCGCTTCCTGCCGGCAGACCCGCGCGGACGCACGGAGGTCATGCAGTGGTTATTCTGGCAGATGGGCGGGCTCGGACCGATGCTCGGACAGAACCACCACTTCGTTCAGTACGCGTCGGAGCCACTGCCCTACGCCATCGAGCGTTACGTGAAGGAGGCCGAACGGCTATACGGCGTGCTCGACGACCGGCTCGCCGATCGCCAATTTATCGCTGGTGAATACTCGATCGCGGACATCGCGTGTTATCCGTGGATCGTTCCGCACGAGCGACAGAGAATGAAAATCGAGGAATTCCCGAACGTGAAGCGATGGTTCGAGGCTATCCGTGCGCGTCCGGCAACGCAACGCGCCTACGCGATCGCCGAGCGCATCAGCAAGACGCCCGTCGTGACCGACGCATCGCGGTCGGTGCTGTTTGGACAAGGGCGGCACGCGCGCTCCCGCGCTCAGTGATGCGCGTGCGCGGCCGCATGACTGCGGCGGCGTACCATCAACCAGCTGCGACCGCTCGTGAAGGACCTCCTGCTTCGCACGCGAGCTAACGCAAGCTATGGCCTCCCCGCCGCCAGCACACCGCCGCCAAGCCGCTGCCAGTCTCTCGGCGAAGGAAGCCACGCGCTGCCATCCCACGTCTTTTGATACAGCGCGGCGTCTCGACCAATCCCTAGGATGTCGAGCCGATTGGATTCCCGGCTCGCTACCACGGGCGTTCCGGTAAAGATTCCTCCGAGGGGTTCCCAGGAAGTCCATCCCGTGTCGGGCGCCCACGCCTTGTGGAACAGGCTGCGGTCGGTTCCGAGACCGAAGACATCGAGCCAGTGTGATCCCCACGCAACCACGACGGGTGGACTGGTAAACACGCCTCCGAGAGGCTCCCAGCCGCTTGGCGAGGGGCGCCAGGCACCATCGTCCCAGGCTTTGTGATACATCGCGCCATCGGTGCCTACACCAAAGATATCGAAGCGATTCGGCCCCCATGACACGACCGCCGGCGGACTCGCGAAGGCTCCACCAAGGGGCTCCCAGGAAGTCCATCCCGTGTCGGGCGCCCACGCCTTGTGGAACAGGCTGCGGTCTGTTCCCAGACCGAAGACATCCAGCCGGTCAGACGCCCACGCGACCACGGCAGGCGGACTGGTGAAGATGCCGCCAAGATGCTCCCAGCCGCTGGGCGAGGGACGCCAAGCTCCGTCCCACGCTTTGTGATACATCGCCCCATCCGCGCCCACACCAAAGATATCGAAGCGGTTCGGCCCCTGCGACACGACCGCCGGCGGACTCGCGAAAGTTCCGCCGAGCGTCTCCCAGGCAGTCCATCCCGTGTCGGGCCTCCACGCCCTGTGGAACAGGCTGCGGTCTGTTCCCAGACCGAAGACATCCAGACGATCCGACCCCGATGCGACGACGGCTGGCGGGCTGGTAAAGATGCCTCCCATATGCTCCCAGCCGCTGGGTGAAGGGCGCCAGACCCCATCCCAAGCTTTGTGATACATCGCGCCATCCGTGCCTACACCGAAGAGATCCAGGCGGTTGGGCCCCCAGCTTGCCACGGCCAAACCGAATCGATCATCGATAGGGGGCGCAAACTCGTTGCTGCCCGTGAACCGGGTGATCTTGCACGCGGGCGTGTTCGGAAAGGGCGCGTCTGCCCTGAATTGCTCCGCGCAGTCCTTGATCGCTTTTGCGGCGTCGGCCAGCACCTGGCTGTAGAGGACGTCGGGCGGGTCCACGATGTTCATGCCGCACGTCCATATCGGCGAGGTGACGGAATGCGGGTTCTTGTTCGGTTGTGATGCAGCCGTGGCGCGGAGTCCAAGATCCCTTGCGGTACCCGTGGGCGGCGGAAAGGTCGGGGGTATGATGTTGCTGACTCCCGTCCGATGGCAACCGTTGCAGGCATTGTCGGGGACTTCGACCTTGTAGGCACGCCACGATGCAAAGTCCGTCCCGACAAAGTGGTAGGGTTGATTGTCGTTGAACCCGCCGTCCCCTGCACCTGGAAGCAGAGGCTGGCCGTCCTTCATGACCTGCGACAAATACGGCGAGCGAATAATCGGTCCGTTGTCGTGGCAACCTACACAGCCGATGTGCGCAGTCTTCTCAGGTGTCAACCACGGCCACTCCGAAGTCCCCCTTGAAGGCGCCTTTACATCGCCGCTAAGAGGGTTTTTGATTCTGCGGGTCCGCCAATCCTCCCAGTCGGCAAGCGCCTGGTAAAAACAAGTGGCGCCATTGTCTCGATTGTGCTGGATGACCGCGATATCACCATATTCTCCGCTCCCGAGGCCTTGCTTCCGGCAATGAGCAACCGCAAACGCGTGGTCATCCGAACCGGGCAGCACCTGAAACCGGCTGCCCGCATCGCATTCCTCGTTGAGCTGATCTGGCCGATCACAACTGCCGTTGGGATAGCTGGCACCGGCCGGAGTCATGTGCGTTGTCGGCACCAGTGTCCCGGCATCACAGCTGAAATCCGGGATAGTGATGCCGATCGCTTCGTCGCAGCGCTGCGCGTACGCTTCCAGCGTCTCCCCCGCGAAGGCCGAAGGCGATGCGGTCAGAAACATCCCCAGAATCAGCAGTCGGTGCCGGAGCATGTTCGTTTCTCGCCTTGTTGTCGCCACGCGTAATCGACCGGTCTCACCCATGGCGAGTGACGATGGTTTCATCGAGCAACACGAACAGATCGGAGAGGTCCGTGCGATTGCGGTTCGGCGCCGAGCCGAGGCCGACGGCGACGTAGCGCAGATCCTTCCCGTCCACGGTACGCTCGACGATGGCGCAATCATGGCTGAAGCTATCGTCGCCATAGCCGATCTTGGCGGCGAATGCGGTGGCGTCTCGCCCGACCGCGTCCAGCGCGGCCTTCGCGTAGCTGCCGATGCCGCCGGCCGTGACGTCCATGAGCGCGCGCATCTCCTGGCTGGCCGTCGCATCGACCAGCCGGTCCTGGGCAAGCAGTGTCAGGAAGCTCGCGATCCGGGCCGCGGTCGCCGTGATGTTGCTCCGCTGTCGGCGTTGGGCGGTCGCCCACCGCGGCGCGAGCGGCATGCCCGCCGCATTGGTCCGTTGCTCGGGCTCCGTTCTCACCCAGTCATGGCCCTCGTAGTCGGCGGACAGCCACAAGCCAGTGCTGGCCGCGGCATCGAACAACCCGGCTTGCGCCAGGCTCCCGTTGAGGTAGAAGTAGCCGAGCGCAAGGATGCATCGGCTGGCCGCGGCGTTGTTCGACCAGCGCAACATCGAACGCATCCACTCGTGGAACATGCCCTGGGGGGCACCGAACTCGCCGACGCCGTCGATCTGCGCGTCGGTCAGCGGTGGGGTAGCGCGAGCGAAATCGACCACGCCATCGGGGGATATGGTGAGAATCCGGTCCAGCTTGGGGAACGTCATGTCCTGATTGTTCCCGAAGCTCGTCGCCGGACGGGTCGGGAACAAGGCGCGCAGCTTCGGTTTCCAGGCCTTCTCGATCTCGCCAGTGATCCCCGGTACGACCACCGAGGTGCCATTCGCGGCGGCGGCATCGACGAAGGTCTGGACCTGGGCTCGCAGCGCAAACGCGGCGTACATCGCGCAAATCTTGGGCAGGCTTCCGGCGAAGATCATCTCTTCATCGTTCAAGCCGACATAAGGTGGCATTGACGGATCTCCGGTGAGATCGACCAGCGCGGCGCAGAGGTGGTTGGCGGTGCTGACAGTGACCGGGTCAAACGCGCTCGTCATGTCCGGATCGTCGACGTGAAACGCAACAGTCGGTTCGGCCGGGAAGGGATCGATGTCCGCCGCCCAGTCCGCGCCGCCTCCGCCGCCAACACCTGCTGGCTCCTCGGTTTCCGAAAATGTCGACATGATTGAACCTCCAGATGACGAGCCCGCGCCCCTCACCGGGCGAAGGCGCCCTTCACCGCGCCGTAATAGTTCTGGACGAAGGCGTCGATCGGAACATCCAGGACATGCGATTCGCCCCACGACCAGATGTTGAAGAAGATGGCGTCCTTCGTGACATCCTTGGATGTCTCGCCGAGCACGATCACCCAGTGATTGGGGAACTCCGTCAGCGGCCAGGAACTGGATGCGGGGCGGTTGCGCGCCGCATGAATGAGGTCGGCGTTGATCAGCGCCGCGACATCGGCACCCTCCCACAGCGGCAGGTCGGCGGCATGCGGATAGCCGGCGGACTGCATCCAGTTGGCTTCATTGCGCACGTCCGAATACAGACCGCTTTTATTCATCCACTCCGCGAGCTCGGCCGGGCGCGTTCCCGCGGACAATTCCTGCTCCGGATCGCCGTGGAACGATCCCGTCCAGAACGCGTCGGTCGAGTTGCGCAAGGCGCCCATCACCATCCAGTCAGCCTGTGGGCAGATGCTCGAGGTCATGCGCGGCAGATAATCCGCGTAGTCCGCCAGGCGTATGTCGTCGCCCGGGACAATGCGCATGAGCCCCAACGACCCCTCCGCTATGTCGAACAGATCGGTCGCATAGGTGGCGAACATCAGCGGATCGCGCTTGATGACGAAGCCGAGAAAAGCGGCGGGCCCGCATAGGTTCATCGACCCCTGAAGAATGGCGCGGCCGGCCGTATCGAGACTGTCCGCTTGGTCGCTGCTTTCCGGTCCGAGAAGTAAGCGATCGGCGACTGTGTTCCGGTCGAGCGCAGGCCAAGCGCCCACGGTGCCGCGATTTCGAAATTCCTCCACCAGGGCCCGCGCATCCGCGATGGTTGATTTGCGCAGCTTGTCAGAGGCTTTCGAGTCCTGAAGAAATGTGCCGAGCTGATCGGCATCGTCAAAGGCTGATTCGGTTGCGGTGGACATGGCGATCTCCATCATCTATGCGGACAAGAAAACAGTGGGATCGGACTACCACTGCAACGTCGTGTCGGGGTCCGGACATTTCGGCAGGGCTTTGCATATGAACGCCAGGATATAAATCGCATCATCCGGAGTGCTCGGCTGCGGCGGTTGGGAGGGCGAGGGGGCAGGTAGGGTGACAGCCTGCTGCGGCAGTCGAGTGACAGCCACCGTGCTGAGGCGCAACGGACGTGCAACGACGGGCTCGGCGACGACTGGTGTCACCCCGGCTGCACGCATGAGCTGGGGGTTCATCACCCGCATGGTGGATGCCCTCGGCGCCATGGCCTCCACCGCCCGCGCTTTCATCGCCGGCGAAGTCATCCTGACAGCGTGGAACTGTGTCGCAGACAATAAGTCAGGTGATACCCTCGCGAGCCTTTCTGGATCTCTGACGGCGGCCGTAAAGCGAAACCCGTCGAACACCTTTGTCGCCGCTTCAGGCTCGGCACGTTTCTCTTCCACCGTCACCTTGCGCGCGAAGACGATAGCCGTGACATAGGCAGGGCACTCTCCTTTCGCTGGCGTGCCGCCGTCAGAAAGGACGTTGCTCGGATCTGCAAACCGCCAGAACCGCGCCCGGAGCGCCTCGGAGGCAAACCAGGGCCGCAGAATCGCCGCAGAACTGAACTCGAAGGTGACTGATGCCACCGACGACGCTGCGCTCTCCGCCGCGTAACGTTGCCGCAGTTCCGCTGGCGCCTCGTCGAGCAATACCTTGATCTCCTGCTCGCTCAGCTTGAACGTCTTCCACGCGCCCTCGTCGACCGCGTTGGAGGGAGAGAAAAGGCTGGGGAAAAACGTGAAGTTGTCTGCTGCGCCGGTCAGAGTATCGATCTCGCGATTGAAGCGGCTGCTCCACTCGCTCCAGGTTTGCAACGGCGACCGCGCCCCCAAGCTCACCACCTTGCTCTGTGCAGCCTCCACCTCATTCTTGTGTCCGGCGATGATCCACTGCGCCTGCAGCGCGTCGAGCTCAGCGCGCTGCGCAGGTTCATCTACGTCCCGCCATCGCTGCTGCTCGGCCGGATCGGTGGCGCATTCCGCCGTGCTCTTGGCAGCCAGATATCTTTGTTGGGCCAGCAGATAGGCATCCTTACGCTGTCTGTAGGCCTTGACCGGTGCGCTCTCCTCGCCGCCGTCGCCTGCCACACGCAGGTAAGCCATCGCCTGCTGGTACGCAGCTTCTTCCTCGGCGGTGCGGGTCGAAGACGCAAACTGCGCTTCGTTCAGCACCTGTTCGTAGACGTCCCAAAGGAAACGCGTCTCCGTCGGCAGCCACGCCTCGTCGCTCGGAATCAGATTCACCAGCATCGAGAACGCTTGCAGGTTCTGCAGACTCTGGCGCAACGCGTCGGCATCCTGCTGTGCGAAGAACTCCAGCTGCCGCTTCGTGTGGGGAAGTGGTGAAACCGGAAAACTCAGGAAGGTATCGTCAGCGCCGAATACTTTCTTCGCTTTGGACATCAATGCCAGTTGCACTGCCGAGTCCATATCCAGGCCTCATTCATCGGATTGCCGTCAGGTCGCAAAGGCAGCCCCGCAAGAGCGCGGGGCTGGCAAGCCGCTTATATCCACTGAGTGATGCTGCTGTTCGGATCAGGAGACTTCTCCGAATTGATGTGGCATTTGAACCCGATCACTTGCGCGCCGGGCACGGTCATGGTCTGCGTCTGGGAGTCGTAGTGATACTCGGACGAGCGCTGTCCGCTGGCCTTACTGCGGCTATGCGAGCCACCGAGATGGAACGGACCGAAATGGACGGCACCGCCGCCGCTCGCCGATGAACGCTTCCAGCTCGCTTGAGCATCTTCAAAACCGCTGCTCTTGGCGAAACACAGCGTGAGGTCCTTGATGCAGATCAGCGAAGTGGGATAGGCGGGAATCAGACCTTTCGCGCGGCTTGCCGCCGTCGCTGACCATATCGCCCATGGCTTCCGGATTGCTCGGATCGAACCGCCACAGCTTGCTGGCCAGAAAAGCGGTCTTGAACCACGGGCGCACGATCGGGACCTGCGTGATCTTGAAGCTCATACCGAAGTGAGAGCTGTCGAACTGGACATGGGATTGTGACTCGCCGCTGGCGCTGCTCGCTGATCCCCCGCCACCGAAAATGCCCAGCCATCCGCCCGCGGCGCTTGTCGAAGAGCGGCTGTAGCCGTAGCTCGAATTGGAGGAATTGTTGAAGTCGGACGAACTAAAGGTAAACTCCGTCCACCCGGACGCATTCATGAAATTGCCCGGTACCAGCGACGTATAGTAGAAGTCGCTGCCCGAAGCCATACCGGTGAGTCTGGCTTTTTCCAGATCGTCCCGGTATTGCTGCTTGAGCAATGCCATGTCGCGCTGCATGACTTGATCAATGAACGCCGCGATCTGTTCATAGTCATTCTTGTAGCCATTACTCACCCAATCGGCCATCGCGGCCTTCACCCTGTTGCGCAGGGTGTTTGCGTTGATGGCCCAGTAGTGAACTGCTTTGGCGTTATCGGCTGTCAGCGCATCGATACGATGGGAGTTGTATTCGAGAGCCGCGTTCTCGTATTCGCCCATCTTCTGGTTGTAAACGACTACCAGCGGGCTCGGTTCGGTTACCTGGGTTTCGGTATCATCTATCAGGTTCTTCTTCGTCTTCGTGACACTCAACAAGCCGCGGAATTTCTCGATTTTCTGCTTTGTATCTTCGGGCAACTCCGTGTGCATGATCTGGCTCATGCGCAAGATGTACTCGTAGCGCTCCGATAACGTCCCCTCGTTGTTCATGATGCTCAACTGAGCGAACTGATTGTTCGTGGTGCTCGCGAGATCGGGAACGAAGTCGACGAGCCGAGAGAAGTTCTCCGCCTGCATGTACAGCCCGGCCGTGTCCTGGGCTCGCAGGCCCTCGAGCAGCTGCGGGGTCACCTCTACCGGATTGGCTGTGTTCCCAGCTCCCTCTCCGCGTATCTCGTCCAGCTTGGCTTTCTTGACGACGCCCGTTAGTCCTTGCGACAGAAACTCGAAGTCGCCTGGCTCGATGGGTATGCCGGGCGTCGCCCAGCTGAAGAAATTGTCTTCGGACTTGGGTGCTGTTTCATCGCCGTTCGTGAGGATGTTGTAGAGCTTGCCCATGATCGAGTTGACCATTACGCTCGGTTCGACCAATGCCATGATTGCCACTCCTTGGATGAAGAGCGCCTTGCGACACTCTTTGGATTGAACAGACTCGAATCACCGGGCTGATGGCGCTTCTTCAATCGCCGATCTTCTGAGCGCGTCGCCCGATTCCGAATCAGGTTTGCTGGGCTGAATACTGGGATCGGACGTGTCCGAAGTAAATGCGACGTAAGACCTAGGCCGAAAGCATCGGTGAGTTGCGCCTCGAGCTTGCTCGACGTTGAGGTCGCGCGATTGCTCTGCGGGGGATTCCAACACGCCGTGCAGCCCGAGGCAGCGATAACGGTCGGTGCGTCGACGCGAGGTGTCCCAGGTAGAATGCGGGCTTTCCTTTTTACCGCTCACGATGAAAGCCACCATCCTCCCCGTCACCCCGTTCCAGCAGAACTGCTCGATTCTCGTGTGCGAAGAGACGAACCGCGCGGCGATCGTCGACCCGGGCGGTGACATCGATCAGATTCTGGAAGCGGTCGAACAGTCGGGCGCCACGGTCGAGAAGATCCTCCTCACCCACGCCCACATCGACCACTGCGGTGCAACGTCGGAACTGGCGGACCGCCTCGGCGTGCCGGTCGAGGGGCCGCACCGCGACGACGAGTTCTGGATCGACGCGCTGCCGCAGCAGGCGCGGATGTTCGGCTTCCAGCCGGTGCAGCCGTTCACGCCGAAGCGCTGGCTCGCCGGCGGCGACACCGTGCGGTTCGGCAACGTCGAGATGGAGGTTCGCCACGTGCCCGGCCACACGCCGGGGCACGTCGTCTTCTACTCGCCGGCGGACAGGCTCGCGATCACCGGCGACGTGCTCTTTGCCGGGTCGATCGGCCGCACGGACTTTCCACGCGGCGATTACGACACGCTGATTCGGTCGATCAAGTCGGAGCTCTGGCCGCTGGGGGACGACGTCACGTTTCTGCCCGGACACGGACCGACATCGACCTTCGGCGAAGAGAGGCGCAGCAATCCGTACGTCGCGGATTAGTCGGGCGCCTGCGCCGCAATCCTGTCAGCGCATCACACTTCTGTCACGGCTTGGTATCCGGCGCGTTCGTCGCGCGGCTCGCCGCCTTGCGGCTCCAGTCGAGGTAGTACTCGGTGAAACGCCGATCGCGCACCGCGATGTGGCGTGAAAGAAAGCTCAGCATGTCCTGAGCCTCGGTCAACGCGATGCCGCCGTCGACCCCGCGGACCGCTGCCTTGCGCAGCGCCTCCATCATGTGGTCGTGATCGAGCACGTGGTCGTCGTAATCCGGATAGCTGCACAGGCGCATCAGCAATTGCTCGGACATGAAGTGCACCGCGCTGTACTCCACCACCTGATCGAAGATCGCGCGCATCTGTCCGGCATCGGCGCCGGAGCGGATCGCATCGCAGAGCGCGCGCACGAGGCCGATCTGCACCTCGTGCTCGTTATCGATGGCACCCGCTGACTCGGCACCGTAGGCGGAAATGTCTGCGTTCATGCGCGTGCGGCGGTGGTTTTGCGTGATCTGCCCACGTTACGCCACATCGTAAGCTTTGAGAAGAAGACCATCGCGCCCCGGCGCTGCGACGCCGCCGGCCTACCCGGAACCCCTTTCACGGTGAGTGGTCAATGGTGCGTCGAGGCGAGATTTCGCCCGTACTGCTTTGCATCTTCGGAGGCTCGAATGAAACGAATCGTTCTGTTTGTCCTGACCAACATTGCAGTGCTGGCGGTAATCACCATCGTGCTCAGGCTGTTCGGGCTCGATCAGGCGATGATGCAGGAAGGACTCGCGCTCGGACCGCTGCTCGCCTTCTCGGCGGTCGTCGGCTTCGCCGGCTCGATCATCTCGCTCCTCCTGTCGAAGCCTATGGCGAAATGGTCGACCGGCGCGCAAGTGATCGACGGCTCAGAAGGCTCGACCCAGCGCTGGCTCGTCGACAGCGTGCGCAAGCTCGCTGACAAGGCAGGCATCGGCATGCCCGAGGTCGCGGTCTACGAAGGCGAGCCGAATGCGTTCGCCACCGGCGCGTTCAAGAACTCCTCGCTGGTCGCCGTCTCCAGTGGTCTCGTGAGCTCGATGAGCCGCGAGGAGGTCGAGGCAGTCCTGGCTCACGAGGTCGCGCACGTTGCGAACGGAGACATGGTGACGATGGCGCTGCTCCAGGGTGTGCTGAATACGTTCGTCGTATTCCTGTCGCGCATCGTCGGCACCATCGTCGACCGCACCGTCTTCCGCACCGAGCGCGGCATCGGTCCCGGCTACCTGGTCACCGTGATCGTCTGCCAGATCGTGTTCGGCCTGCTCGCGTCGATCATCGTCGCGTGGTTCTCGCGGCAGCGCGAATTCCGCGCCGACCGCGGTTCGGCCGAGTACAACGGCACCAAGCCGATGATCAATGCGCTCGCCCGGCTAGGGAAGGTGGAACCGGGACCGTTGCCCGAGACGATTCGCGCGATGGGCATCAGCGATCGCCCGGGCTGGATGGCGCTTTTTTCCACGCATCCGCCGATCGAGCAGCGCATCGCGGCGTTGCGGTCATTGGGGAGGTAGGCTCGCGGTCGGCCTGGTCATCGATGGATACTCGATCAGCAGAAGCCGTCTTCCTCCAACCTCACGGTCGACACCCTGTCAGAAGTGGCATCCCGTCAGCGTGATTCCAAAGCGGACGACTGCGCTTTCCGCAAGATCAATCCCTGCCCCAATTCAAGGCAGGGACCTGACGCCACTTGGTGTCACGTGCGCGGACCTGCTCCCGAATCGCTGCTTGTCTTGGGTGTCCCTTTTCCCAAGAGATACCCGACAATGGTTCCCAAAAGGCCCACCGGGGCAACTTGATCACTGGTATATCCGGCCACAACAAGGAAAGCTGAGACCAAGATGATTAGGATCGTACCAAAGATGCGCAGGACGTCCTCGGAACTCCTGCCCACCTTTATGAGATTGGTGGCAAGCAGCAAAACGACGATTCCAAAACCTAACACGACCGTGCTGATCGTCATTGCATTGGTAACCGACCACCATGTTTGTGTGCCTAAAGGTGCTTCTGTCTGGCTGGTCGAGGCATCGAGCGCTTGAATCCGTGTGCGAGAAGCTTGCAGTTGTAGATCTATCTCATCTTTTGTCATTTGCTCGATTCCTTTCCGCGTGCCGCCTCCTGATCAAGTAGCAGTACCTTCTCCTGCGCGACGGACATGCAATGCGCGAATCGACCATTCAAGCAAGCAGCGACAACGCGCCTGATGCGGGCGGCGAGACGTATCTCACCTGCATCGGCGGGAACAGCACATACAGCGACGCGATCGGTTTGCTCCGCGTCGAAGACGGCAACGTGCTCGAACCAAACTTGGTGTTCAACTCGTCGAAGGCGCTGTGTGTTGGTGAATCCGCGTCGCTCGGCACGGTCGCCGCCGGTGATCGGCTCGGGGTGTTCATGATCCCGAACGCAGCGAAGACGGTGCCGCATCTCACGGACATCGGACCAGACGACCTGCTGCTGCGCAATCCCGAGAGCAGGGATCTGGCGCGCGCGTCCGACAGCGTGGCCCCCGAACTGGTGCGGCTCGACGGCAAAGCTCGCGCTGGTGAGCGCCGATCTCTTCTTCGCGCCCGACGACGACCCCGGCAGTCGCATTGCGAACCCGCTCAACCCGACGGATTCGCCCAGGCGACGGCGGGGAGCTTCTACCGCGGCAGCGAGGAGGTCTGCCGACTCGTCGCGCTCGAGGAGACCTCGTATGGCGGGGTGAGGCCGGACCACGATTTCAACGACGCGATCCTGGCTTTAGTGGAGGGTGAGAAGCGCCGTCGTTCGTGGCTAGGCACCGCGACCGCGAGGTGTTGACGAAGCGGAACGAGGCTTCTCCGAGCGCTCGGCTGAGCGCACAGGTGGCGGCCTTTTGTCCGCTACCTCCTCGCGAAGGACACGCCGAAGCACCGACTCCGTCACGGGACCCTCTGCCTCGGAAAGATAGGCTCTCAAGGCCTCGTTCATCATCGTCTGGTATCCGGTCCCGGCTCGCTCGGCACGGGCTCTAAACTCGTCCAGAACCGTGTTATCGATATAGATCGTGATACGAGTCTTGCCCTTCGTCTCAACAAGGGCGCCGCGTTTGGCTTTGGCAAAGTCGTACTCAGCTCTCATAGTCTCGAATCTCTCGACGCGTAGCGCGACGGGCAGAGATCAGACGGATCTCATCGGCCCTCAGGGTGTAGACGACCACCAAGGCCTCACCTGCACTTCCAAGTCCAATAGCGACAAACCGCTCCTCTCCCTGGGCATGCGGATCAGGACGGTGTAGCGCCAGTGGATCGTAGAACACACCTTCGGCGTCCGCCAAAGAAACGCCGTGCTTCTTGAAATTGAGCGCAGCCTTGGTCGGGTCGTACTGAAAGGCCATGCGTCAGTGTATGCATCATATGCATACCCGTCAACCGAGTTATCCAAATCGCCGCTTCGCCGACTTCGTGCCATTCGCGCTCAGATTCAACGGTACACACCGGACACCCAATAGAAAACGGCGCAGCCCGGAAGGGCTGCGCCGTGATCGAAGGTGCGCCGCTGTGCTACCGCCGGCGAGCGCCGTAGGCGGGGCGGTCCCGCGCTTCGTGCACCTTGAGCGGCTGGCCGTAAAAATCCTTGCCGTTGAGCCCCGCGATGGCGGCGAGCGAGTGATTTTTCCCCGGCATCTCGACGAACGCGAAGCCGCGGCACTTGCCGGTGAAGAGCTCGCGCTTTACTTCGACCGACTTCACCTGCCCGAATGCCTTGAACAGCTCGGTGAGCTCGACGTCCGACACGGCTTCGGCGAGGTTGCCAACGAAAATGTTCATATTAGTCTCCTGTTCGATCTACCGAATATGGGGGCGTCGCGAAGCTCGTGCAAGGCGGGCGTCAACCCGCACCATGGGGCGTTCGATTGAAGAGCGCCGGCACTTGGCGGCCGCGTTCACCGCGGCTGCGCGCCGGCGGAGCACGGCGGGCCTCTTCGCGCGGCGCGACGTTGCCGTTCGGCTCGTCGGCGGGGCTGTGAATCCGCTCGCGGTTTCCCGCGTCGTCCGCGACAGGACCGCTTCCGTACCGTGACTGGTTGCCGCCGCGCGGCGATGGACCGCGATCGCCGAACCCGCGTGCGCGAGATTCACCGCGCCGCTCGCCGCCGCTGTTCGGGCGTGCGCCACCATTGCCGGGACGTGCGCCACCATTGCCGGGACGATGCCCGCCGTTGTTGGAACGTGCACTGCGCGGCGCACTGCGTGGTCCACGCTCGTTCCACGACGTGGGCTCGAAGCCTTCCACCATCTTCCGCTCGACGGGCCGCTTGAGCACCCGCTCGATGGCGGCGAGGAGCCCCTGCTCTTCGTGCGACACCAGCGTCACCGCGTCACCGGTGCTGCCGGCGCGACCGGTGCGGCCGATGCGATGCACGTAATCTTCCGGAACGTGGGGCAACTCGTAGTTGACCACGTGCGGCAGTTCCTCGATGTCGAGGCCGCGGGCCGCGATGTCGGTGGCGACCAGCACGCGCAGCTTTCCGCGCTTGAATTCGTCCAGAGTGCGCGTGCGCTGCGGCTGGCTGCGGTTGCCGTGGATAGCGTCCGCGGCCACACCGCTGCGGCCGAGCTGCAGGGCAAGCCGATCCGCGCCGTGCTTGGTCTTGGTGAACACGAGCACCTGCTGCCAATCGCCATCCTTGATGAGGTGAACCAGCAGCTCGCGCTTGCGATCCGCGTTGACCGGATGCACGACCTGCGTGACGAGATCGGCAGCGGAGTTCTGTATCTCGCCTTCGACCATGACCGGATTGTCCAGAAACGAGTCCGCGAGCTGGCGGATCTCGGCGGAGAACGTGGCGGAGAAGAAGAGGTTCTGCCGTTTTTCCGGCAGCAGCTCGAGAATGCGCCGGATGTCATGGATGAAGCCCATGTCGAGCATGCGATCGGCCTCGTCGAGCACCAGCACCTCGATCTGCGAAAGATTCACGGTGCGCTGCTGAACGTGGTCGAGCAGGCGCCCGGGCGTGGCGACGAGTATGTCCACGCCCTGACGCAGCGCGCGGACCTGATTGCCCATGCTGACGCCGCCGCAGACCATCGCGGAACGCAGGCGCAGATGCGTGCCGTAGGTGCGAACGCTCTCTTCCACCTGGGCGGCGAGCTCGCGGGTGGGCGTCAGAATCAACGCACGCACCGGATGCCGTGCGGGCGATGCACTCGCACTGGAATGCATGGCCAGGCGCTGCAGCAAGGGCAGCGTGAAACCGGCGGTCTTGCCGGTGCCGGTCTGTGCGCCGGCGAGGATGTCGCGGCCTTCCAGAACCACCGGAATGCACTTCGACTGGATGGGCGTAGGCTCCGTGTAGCCTTGGTCGGCAACAGCGCGGAGCAGCTCGGCCGACAGGCCGAGTCGATCGAAAGACGTAGTAATGAGATTCTCCTGAGATCGGCCTGCGGAAGGGGTGACCCTTCAGAACCGGTTCAGGCAGATGCAACTGCTATTGCGAGGAATTCGAGGGAGCTTGAGGACAACCGCGAAAAGGTTGTGAAGCGGACCGGATTGCGCGACACGATTTACCTTGCGCCGCACTATACAGGGATCGGGTAACGAAGTCCCGCGATTTTTCGGTTGGGCAGGCAAATTACGCGGTGCCGTACCGCAAGCCCCGCCTTGGCGTTTGATGACACTGCTGTTAGATTACGGCGCCCGACCCTGTGAAGGTCGTCACGCCCCGGTCACCCGTCTCGAAGGAGAAACGCCCATGCATCGCTTCGTTGCCCCCGTCCTGCTCGTCATCGCCGTTGCCGTTTCCGGCTGCGCCTCCACCGGTTCGTCCATGGAGGCGGCCAAGGGCATGTTCGCTTCGGACAGCGTGGTCACCTCGCTCGGCAAGCTCGGCATGAGCCCGTCTCAAGCCACCGGGAGCCTCGGCTCGCTGGTGTCGCTCGCGAGCAATCGGCTCTCGCCGGCAGACTTCGCCAAGTTTTCGGGCTATCTACCCAATTCCGACAAGTACCTGAAGGCAGCCGAGGCGGCCGGTCTGCTCAAGACGCCCGTCAAGGACGTGGCGGGCCTCAACAACAACTTCGCGGCACTCGGCGTCGAGCCCAACGTCGCGCGCGGCTTTCTCGGCGAAATGAGCAAGTACTTCACGGCACAGGGCGGCGAGCCGGCGCGCAGCCTGTTCACCACCGCCATCAGCAAGTAAGCGAAAGGCACGGAGCCGGGCCTGCACCCCCTGCAGGCCGGGGGCGCGGTCGCGCCGATGAAACGCATCGTACTCGCCACCTTCGGCTCCTACGGCGACCTGCACCCGTACATCGCGCTCGCCCGCGGCCTCATCGAGCGCGGGCACGAGCCCGTCGTCGCCACCACCGAGATCTACCGGTCCAAGGTCGAGAAGGAAGGGATCGCCTTCCACGCAACGCGCCCCAATCTCGCGGATCTGGGAGACCAGGCGGAGGTCGTGCGCCGCGTGTACGATCCGCGGCGCGGCGCCGAATACATGACGCGGCAGCTCATCATGCCGCACCTGCCGCGCACCTTCGACGATCTTGCGGCGGTGGCGCGCGGCGCGGACCTGCTGCTGTCGCACGCCATCACCTACGCCGCACCTCTGGTCGCGCGCAAGCTCGACCTGCCGTGGCTGTCGACGATTCTGTCGCCGATGGTGTTCCTGTCCGTCTACGATCCGCCGACGCTGCCGCCGGCGCCGTGGCTGAAGCGCCTCCATGGCGTAAGTCCCGCGCTCTATCGCGTGGCATTTCGCGTCATGCGGTCGACCGTGCGGCGCTGGTCCGAACCGGTACGCCGACTTGCCCGCGAGCACGGCCTGCCCGAACCGGAGGGCGATCCGCTGTTCGAGGGTCAGTTCTCGCCATACGGCACGCTGGCAATGTTCTCGTCGGTGCTCGCCGACCCGCAGCCGGACTGGCCGCCGCGCACGCACATCACCGGCTTTCCGTTTCACGACGCGGACGAAACGAATCCGCAGGCAATGCGCGCGCTCGAGGAATTTCTCGCCGCGGGCGAGGCGCCGATCGTGTTCACGCTCGGCTCTTCGGCGGTGTTCGACGCCCGTGACTTCTATCTGCGTGCTGTCGAGATCGCAGAAAAGCTCCGGCGCAGGGCAGTGCTCCTCACCGGCAGGCAAGCCGGTGAGCAGGGCCTCGGCGCGTTGCCTCGCACGGTCTTCGCCACCGACTACGCGCCGTATTCGCAAGTATTTGCGCGTTCGGCCGCGGTCGTGCACCAGGGCGGCATCGGCACCCTCGCACAGGCGTTGCGCGCCGGGCGGCCGATGCTGGTGATCCCCTTCAGTCACGACCAGCCCGACAACGCGGAGCGCGCGGAGAGGCTCGGCGTGGCGCGGTGCATCCCGCGCGCGCAGTTCTCAGTGGATCGGGGTACGGCGGCCCTGCGCGATCTGCTCGATGACCCTCGTTACACGAACGCTGCCGACGAGGTCGCGCGCCGGATCGCGCGCGAGGACGGGGTCGGTGCGGCGTGCGATCGGATCGAGGCGCTTCTGTAACTTTCTCGACGGCGTCGATGCAGCGCAACGATGGTAATATCACGCCTCTCGCGGGCGCCCCTGGCCGGGACCGCAAGCAACCCGGCGCGCGCGGCGCGATCCCGTAGCGATCCCTGCACCATCCAAACGACGTGAATTCCGAGCGGAACGAATCATGACCGTAGTGATTGCCGCACTCGCAGCATGCCTGCTGAGTGCCCTCAACTTCCTGCCCGCCGGCACGCTTCCCGCCACCGTTGGACAGTATCTCGACGGCGGGGTGATCCTCCTCACCCTGTTCATCGCGTGGCAGAGCTTCGCGACGGCGCGTGAACGCGAGGCACCGTCGACCCCTGCCGTGCAGCCTCCGCCCCCGGCCACCACGCCGAAGCCGGTAAAACCGGAGCCGACGCAAACCGGCGAGGCGCTGATCCTGCTGTCGCTCCTGCAGGAAAAAGGACGCTTCCTGGATTACGTGATGGAGGACATCACGGCCTTCAACGATGCGCAGGTCGCCGCCGCGTCGCGCGTCGTGCACCAGGGCTGCGCCGCTGTGATCAAGGAGTGCCTGGCCCTCGCGCCGACGCACGAGGGTAAGGAGGGCGATCGCGTCACCCTCGACAAGTCTTCCGACCCGAACCGCTATCGCCTGCTCGGCAAGGTGCCGCAGGAGCCGCCGTATACCGGCGTCGTGGTTCATCGCGGCTGGAAGACATCGAAGCTCGCCCTGCCCCGATTTACGCGTCCCGTGGACCCGACCGGCGCGAACGTCGTCACACCGATGGAAGTCGAGATCCGTTAGATGGTCGCGGGCGGTTGCACGCTCGCGTGACTCTTTCTTGATGCGCAGGACCCTGCCATGACGAAGCAATTCATTCTGGGGATCGACCTCGGCACGTCCAACTCCTGCCTGTCGCTTGGCGAGGTGGAGACCGGACGCGCGCGCGGCATCGACATCACCCAGGTGCTCGCGCCGGGTGTGATCGGCGAGAAGCCGCTGCTGCCGTCCGCGCTCTATGTTCCGGCGAGCGGCGAGTATGCCGAGGGCAGTTTCGCGCTGCCGTGGGACGATGCAGAGTCCGCCGGTACGGTGGTCGGCACTTTCGCCCGGGAGCGCGCAGCGCTGGTTCCGGACCGGCTGGTGACATCCGCCAAATCGTGGCTGTGCAACCCGCACGTGGACCGTCGCGCACCCATCCTGCCGTGGCAGTCCGACCTCGCCGAAGCGAAGGTGTCACCGCTCGAGGCGTCGCGGCGCTACCTCGCCCACATGCGCCACGCTGCCCTGCACTGGTTTGCGCGCGAAGGCATCGCGGCGACACTCGCCGACTGCAACGTGGTGTTGACAGTGCCCGCGTCGTTCGACGAGGTGGCGCGCTCGCTCACGCACGAAGCGGCCGCGGCCGCGGGGCTCGGCGAGGTCACTCTGCTCGAGGAGCCGCAGGCGGCGTTCTACGCGTGGATCGCCCACTCCGTGGCGGACTCGAGCGCAGGGCACTGGACCGAACAGGTGGCGGCGGGCGACTTGGTTCTCGTGCTCGACATCGGCGGCGGCACCACCGATCTCAGCCTGATCGCGGTCGCCGCCACGACCGACGGTCTGTCGAAGAACCTGGAACTGCATCGCATCGCGGTCGGCGAGCACATCCTGCTCGGCGGCGACAACATGGACTTGGCGCTCGCCTACCTGCTGAAGGGCAAGATCGAGGCCGACGGTCACGAGCTCGACGCCTGGCAGTTCCTCGCCCTCGTCCATGCCACCCGGGTCGCCAAGGAGAAGCTTCTGAGCGACGGCGCCGTCGCGGAAGTTCCGATCGCGGTGCCGTCGCGCGGCTCCAGCCTGTTCGCCAAGACGCTTGCCACGCAGCTCCTGCGCGAAGAGGTCGCCTCGATTCTCGTCGACGGCTACTTCCCGCTCACGACCGTCGACGACCTGCCGGTCCAGCGCAAATCGGTGGGTCTGCAGGAATACGGTCTCGATTATGCGACCGAGCCCGCCGTCAGCAGGCACCTCGCGCGATTCCTGAGGCGCGCTCTGGAAAACGTCCGCTCCGATGCGGGGCTCGCCGCACTGCTCGGCGCGTCCGTGGATCTGGAGCGCTCGGCCATCCTGCGACCGACCGCCGTTCTGTTCAACGGCGGCGTGTTCGAGGCCGAACCATTCCGCCGCCGCATCGTCGAGCTCCTCACGTCCTGGCTCGGGGCGGATGTCCCGCTCAAGGAACTGAAGAGCGCCGGACTCGACATCGCCGTCTCGCGCGGCGCCTCGTACTACGGCGCGGTGCGCGCATCGGGCAAGGGCATCAAGATCCAGGCCGGCACCTCGCGCTCCTACTACCTCGGGCTCGAAAGCCCGATGCCCGCAGTGCCGGGCTACGTGCCCCCCGTCAAGGCCATCTGCATCGTGCCGCAAGGCACCACCGAAGGTACCGACCTCGATCTCCCGGGCAAAGAATTCGGGCTGGTCACGGGCGAGGCCGTGGACTTCCGCTTCTTCGGTTCCGAAATCCGTGCCGGCGATCGCGTTGGCACCGTCGTCCCGAACGCGGCGAAATCCCTGGACGAGCTGTCCGGCCTGACGCTGACGCCTGCCGCCGCTCGAAGGCGCCGCGGGACAGGTCGTGCCGGTGACATTGCATCCGCGCGTCACCGAGGTCGGCACGCTCGAGCTTTGGATGCAACACGCGCAGTCCGATCGCAGATGGAAGCTGGAGTTCAATCTGCGCGCGGACGCGTGATCGCCCGCGATCGCGGATCGCCCGCGGCCAGCGTGCGATGACCGCGCCGCAATTTGCCATCGGCATCGATCTCGGCACGACCAACTGCACGCTCGCGTATGTCCCTCTGCGCCAGACCCGGGCGCGTGTCGAGACGCTGCCGATCCCACAGCTCAAGTCGCTGCGCACGATCGTCACGAGCCCGCTGCTGCCGTCGTTCTTCTACTACCCGACCGCAGCCGAGATCGAACAAGGCGAGCTCGACCCTTTCAGCGCGGAAACGGCCGACGAGCCCGCCGGCTACGTGATCGGTACGTTCGCCCGCGAGCAGATGACGGCGCTGCCGGGGCGGGTGATTCATTCGGCGAAGTCGTGGTTGGCCCATGGCGGCGTCGATCGCGAGGCGCAGATGCTGCCCTTCGCCTCGGAGGAAATTGCAGCCGAGCTCCGGCTCTCGCCGGTCGAGGCCAGCTCCGCGTACCTCGGATATCTGAAGGCAGCCTGGGATCACGCGTTCGCGCGGGATGCAGGCACCGCGTTCGTCGACCAGCGCATCGTCATCACCGTGCCCGCCTCCTTCGACGAGGGCGCACAGCAGCTCACGCGCATGGCCGCGGAGATGGCCGGCTATCCGCCGGCGGTCCGACTCCTGGAAGAACCGCAGGCCGCATTTTATGCGTGGCTCGACGAGCAATCCCAGGCTGCCGCGCGTGCGCCGGGCGCGCCGCTGCTCCGCGTCATGCCGGACATCGCGAGCGCGGTGCAGACGGTCCTCGTGTGCGACGTGGGCGGCGGCACCACCGACTTCAGCCTGTTCCGGATCGCACCCGTCCGTTCGGAGAGCGAGCGGCCGGCGATCGAGCGCATCGCGGCGAGCGACCACCTCCTGCTCGGCGGCGACAACATCGACCTTGCGCTCGCGCACGCGATCGAGCGGAAGCTCAAGCCTGGCACCGACGAGCGACTGTCGCGGAGCCAGTGGAGTCATGTCGTGCCGCAAGCCCGCGCGCTGAAGGAGCGCACGCTCGATACCGACGGCGATCCGCGCGAGGTTTTCCGTGTCGCGGTTCCCGGCGACGGCGCGAGCCTCTTCGCGTCGGCCCTCGACGCGACGATGACGCGGGTCGAGATTGGGGAGATCGTGCTGGAGGGATTCTTTCCCTGCTGCCCGGGCGACGCGCTGCCCCGGGCGCGCAGGATCGGTCTGCGCGAGATCGGCCTGCCGTACGCCGCCGATACCGCCGTCACTCGCCACCTCGCGGCCTTCCTCGCCGGCCGGCCGGTGGATGCGGTGCTGTTCGCCGGCGGCACGCTGCGTCCGCGCGCCATCCAGGAGCGGCTGCTCGCGGTGATCGAATCGTGGCAGGGTCGGCGCCCGGTCCATCTCGCGCTCGCAGACATGAGCCTCGCCATCGCCGCAGGCGCCGCGCACTTCGCCGCGCTGCCGGAAGGCTCGCAGGATCGCATTCGCGGCGGTTATCCGCACGGCGTGTACCTCGAGCTGCAGCAAACAGGCGCGGAGTCGGCCACCCGGCTCGTCTGTGTCCTGCCCAAGGGCTTCGAGGAAGGGGCAGCGCTCAAACTCGCCGCGCCAGCGTTCGACCTGCTCGTCAATCGGCCGGTCCGCTTTACCGCCTACACGTCGAACCGGCGCCCGGGCGACGCCGCGGGAACGCTCGTGACGCTCGATCCGAACGCGTTTCACCCGCTGCCGACGCTGCAGACGACGATCATGCTCGACGACGAGCGCTTCAATCCGCGCACCGCCGCCGAGCATGCCGTCCGCGTTCAGCTCGAGGCCCGGCTCACGGAGCTCGGCGGCCTCCAGTTGGCCCTCGCCGACAGCAAGTCGGGCCGCAGTTGGGAGCTGGAATTCAACCTGCGCAATCCCGTCGTCGCCGACCTTGCGGCCGAACCGGTCAAGTCCGGGTCGCCCGGCGTCAGGGCGGAAGCAATTGCCGCTGCCGAGGTGCACTGCGCACTCTTCTTCGGGAAGAAGCACTCCCTCGACCCGGCGCACAAGGTCAACGCGCTGGTGCGCGACCTGGAACGCATTCTCGGTCAGGAGCGTCACCGCTGGAACGTGGCGCTTTTGCGCACACTGTGGCCGGCGATTCATCCGGGCATCACCCGCCGCGGTCGCTCGCTCGCGCACGAGAATGCCTGGCTCTACCTGGCCGGTTTCGCGTTGCGGCCCGGCTACGGCGCCGATCTCGATCACTGGCGCGTCATGCAGTTGTGGGAGTGCTTCGACTTGGGCCTTGTGCACAAGAAGGAGAAGAGCGCCCAGTCGAACTGGTGGATGATGTGGCGCAGGACCGCGGGCGGGATCCCCGCCGACGAGCAGGAACGGCTCTTCGCGGCCGCCTTGCCGCACCTCAAGCGCCCGGCTGCGGATTTCGTCGAAGGCACACGTCTCCTGGGCAGTCTCGAGCGCATCGCGCTCCCGCACAAGCTGGAGCTCTGTGCGCTCCTCTTCGATCTCGTCCGGCGCGGCAAAGCTGTCAACCAGTCGCACGTCTTCTGGGCGCTCGCGCGACTGCTCGGCCGGGTGCCGCTGTACACCTCGGCCGAGACGGTGGTTCCCGCGTCGGTGGTGGAAGATTACTTCCGCGAGGTCGAAGTGCTCGACTGGCGTGAGCCCGGTCTGCGGCCGCTCGTGGGCGTGTTCTCCGCTGCGTGCCGGCGTACGAACGAGCGACTCCTCGACATCCACGACGCCCAGCGTGCCCGCGTGGCCGAGAAGCTCGAGCAAGCCGGCGCGAAAGAGGACCAGATCCGCAATGTGCAGGAATACCGCGAGGTGTCCGCCGCCGAACGCAGCGAGCTCTTCGGCGAGCAGTTGCCGGCGGGGCTTCGCCTCGCGCTGGCGTAAGCGCCCGACATGCTCGGCTCGCGGTCGATCAGGCTGCTGGCGGCGTATCGCGCTGATGCATGCGGCCCACCACGTTCACCAGCACGCCCGTGGTCCACCCGAATGCGAAGAACCCGGACATCGCGATCATCGGGGCGAGGATGCGCCAACTCTGCGGCAGCAGGTCCGCGCTGTACCCGAGCGTCGTATAGGTGACAGCGGCATAGTAGTAGGCATCGCGGAAGATCGGAATTGCGCCCACCACGGCGAGCGTGCAGCCCCACAGTAGCATCTCGGCGAGGTGCGTGGTAAGGATCAGCAGGACGATGCCGCTGAAGAAGAGCTGGCGCCGCAGGCGCTGATGCCGGTAACGCGGCCAGAGGCGATCGAAGCGATCGTGCACCAGATACATGCCGAGGCCGTGCAGCGACGTGGAGGCGATGAGCAGCAACGCCCCCATCGCAACCTCCTCCCACAGCGACCACGTCGGATGTATCGGATCCACGGCGCGTTCTCGCGGCAAGCTCACGAAGTTCGGCGATTGTGACACAGGCGGTTTCCACGGTCGCCGGCCTGACGCGGGACCGACGCAACAGCGCAGAAAGCGCCGCAAAAGCGGGAAGGCCCCGCGGCTCGCGCCCCGGGGCCTTCCTGTAGATGAAGCGAGATCAGGCGGAGGTGATATTCGACGCCTGCTTGCCCTTCGGTCCCTCGACCACCGTGAATTGAACCTTCTGGCCTTCCTTCAGGGTCTTGAAGCCGCTCATGCTGATGGCGGAGAAGTGCGCGAAGAGATCGGCGCCGCCGTCATCGGGGGTTATGAAGCCGAAACCTTTGGAGTCGTTGAACCACTTTACGGTACCAGTTGCCATTTACAGTCCTTTGAAAAATTACGCGGGCGACGCCGCAAACGAGTGCCTGAATCGCAAGACTGCAACCGCCAAACTGGTAGTAGACAATGCTTTGGATCAAACACCTGCCGCCCTTATACGCCCCTATTGAATGACGGTCAATCGCCTTCTATCGCCCGCGGCGGCTCCCTTCCGGAGCCTCGGATAGCGCCCGGTCGCTGACCGGCGGCGTCACCTTTTTTCTTCCGCCGGCCGCTCACGGATTTTCGCCATGACGGCGTTATCGGCGCGGTCGATCCCGCACCGGCGGCGTTGAGCCAGCATGCGGAGCGCGCCAGAAGAAACGGCCCCGGGGCGCTGCGCCCGGAGCCGTCGCGGTGATGCGGATGGGATTTCAGGCTGCAGTGATGTTCGACGCCTGCTTGCCCTTCGGGCCTTCGACGATGTCGAACCGCACCTTCTGCCCCTCCTTCAGGGTCTTGAAGCCCTTCATGCTGATGGCGGAGAAATGCGCGAAGACGTCCGCGCCGCCGTCATCCGGTGTGATGAAACCGAAACCCTTCGATTCGTTGAACCACTTCACGATACCCGTTGCCATTGACAGTCCCCTGGAAAGAACGCGGGCGATCCCGCAATAAAAATGCCTGAATCGCAAGACTGCAACTGCCGGATTGCTAGCGGACGCGGTTCAAACATCGGCCTGGATTTTGGCGCTCAAGGGGTGAGGGCGTCAACGGCGATTTTGGGTCCGCAGCCGGGCGGCGGGCGGCACGATTCCTGCGCGGGCGGCGCTCCCGCGAGCAGACCTTCGATAGTGCCCGGCAGTCGCTGCGGCAGCCAGGACGCCGCGGCATGGTCAGCCGTCGTTGTCCTCCCAGTGCTCGCGCCACGAACGCTGCTTCCTCTGGATACCGATCACCGCCGGCCGTGCGATACCGTTTGGATTCTCGGCGATGTTGCCCGGCCACTGGCTGCCGACCGGGACGGTCCGCGTCTGTGTGAACAGGCCGCTGCCGTCGAGGTTGAGCAAGTCGATCGTGCGTGTGAACTTCGGGTTCGCCGCGAGCGCGGCCCGTGTTGGACTGTCCTCCCCCGGGTGCTGCACCGAGAGCACGAGCGTGTTGCCGATGAACGTCGGCCCTGTCATCTCGCAGCGCGTCGGACCGATCGCGAAGGGCAAGTGAACTCCGGCGTAGGGACCGGAGGTGGGGATGATGAGCATCCAGTTGTTGCCGAACACGCCGACGAGGTTGCCGCCGGCGCTGCTTCCGGACCCGACGCCATAGTGGTCGACGGTGAGCGCGGTCGGAGTCGGACCATCGCTGACTCCGTTGTGCGAGCCGGTCGACATATCTGTAACGCCCCACAGATTCCCGAGCTTATCGAAAACCATGTTGTCGACGTTCGCGTACCCCATGCCGGGTTCGGGTTGGCCGGTGCCGTCGGGCAGCGTCCCGACCTCGCCAGCCTTGGAGAAACGCGTCCAGGTGAAGGTAGTACCGCTACCGTCGGATGACTTCTCGACCAGTTTGACGATGTCGCCGCTTTGCTGCGTGGCATTGATGGCCGCGGTGTACTTTGCGACCGTGAAGATCCGCGAATCGGCATAGCCGTCGCTGCCCGCCGCAGCGTCGGTATGGGCGAGGTAAACGGCCTTCGTGCGCGGGTGCACCTCGCAATCTTCCGGTCGCGCACACGGCGTGCCCCCGACCAGGTTGGCCGCCGCGAAGGCATCGCAGAGCAGCGCGCCTTGCGAGGTGTAGAAACTCGCGAGCGTCGTATCGAGGTAACCTGCGGGGTGCGATTTGAACGCGTCGGCCTCGTTCACGGTCGTGCAGCCGAAGAAGCCGCCGTCAATGGTTTGCCCGGCGACGCCGGTGCGGCGGGGAAGCTTGTTGAGGCCGTCCCGGTCGATCGTCCCTTGCAGACTCTTCTGGACCGACCCGAGCACGCTCGGCTTCGTTGGGTTGGTCTTCGTGCCGAGCGTGAGCGGGATCCACTCGCCGGTCCCATCCGAATGGAAGCGTGCAACGTAGAGCGTGCCCTCCTCCAGGAGCTTGCTGTTGGAGGGGTCGCTCCGATCCTTGATGTGTGCTTTGGACACGAACTTCCACCAGTGACCACCGCGACGGTCGTCGCCCATGTAGCACACGAGGGGGCCGCCCTGGTCGGCGCGAACCGCGAGGTTTTCGTGGCGAAAGCGGCCTAGCCAGGTGTGCTTCTTCGCCCGCAGCGCCGGGTCGCGTGGGTCGATCTCCACTATCCAGCCGTACTTTTCGCCGACCAGACCGAATTCTGCACCGACCGTATCCTTGATGTAGTCGAGTTGCGTCCCGTTGGGCTTCACCTCCTCCTGGACGCCGATATAGAACGACCCCGACAGGTTGATTTTGGGCGGCGTGTCCGTCGTGAGCGCCACGCTGCCCTGGAAGTTCTCCTCCGCGGAGAAGACCGTGCCCCAGGGGGTGACCCCGCCGGAGCAGTTGAAGCCGGTGCCGATGATCTTCCGGCCAAGGCCGTCGGTGTTGACGCCCTCGAACACGTCCTTGGCAGCGGGTCCGGTGCCGATGAGATAGTTGTTGTCGCCCTGTTCATGTGGGGTCGGGCCCCAGGATGTGACTCCTGAATAGCCGTCTGTGCGCGTCGCATTGATCGCGAGCCCGGAGAGCAGGTGCTTGCGTCGGTTGTGCCGGTCCCCGGATACGACCTCCAGCCGGTCGCGGTGCTCCTTGCGCTTCACGCGGAGCACCGACAGGCCGAGGTTGTAGCACTGCTCCCCGTAGAGCTTCCGCTTCTGCGCGGGAGCAAGCGCATTGATGTCGCCGACACTCGGTAAGGTGAGCTTGGTCGCCGCCTCGAAGGTCCGGTTCGAGGCGTCCGGATTCGCGGCGCCGAAGCCCGTGTTCGTCCCGGGACAGAGCTGGTGAAACGGGTAGGAGCTGTATTCGTGATTGATGACCAGGAAACCCTCGTACGACCCCACGATCGGAACATAGCCCGTGTGGTCGTTGTTGAATCCGAAGTAATCGTCTTTGTTCGGGAACACACGGTCGCCCCACTGCACGATGATGTAGCGCTCGTACTCCGGCGGCACGATCACGTCATCGATGACTTCGTACTTCTCGAGTGCGGCGGTCTTGCTCGGCGGCACCCTCTTGCCGACGCCGTTCAGTCCCGTGGCGAGCCAACTGGGGTGCGCCGTGTAGATCGTAAGCGGGTTCGGCGTGCGCACGGGCGTGAACCAGAAGCCGGAGGCGTGCGCCTCGCTGAATGTGACAAGTGAACCCACCGAGGCCATGGTGGTGGTGGCGCCGGAGGCACCGATGAATTTCAGGAATTCCCTGCGGGTAAGTTCGCTCATTCGTTTTCGCTCCCTTGGGTCAAGGGCTGAGTGGTGTGGATCGGGTCTCGCCGTCTCGGCCGCGTGCATGCGTCAGGTCGTGACGGATAGCGAAAGACGATAGCATCGGATGATTGCGCGGAAGTGACACGAACCCGCCTTGGACGCCGCGGTGTGAAAAAGGCACCCTTCTCACATTCGAGCCCCAGGTCGCCGTCACTCTTCGACACCACCGAGACCGCCTGCGATAATTCCCCTGCAACCCTTCCTTCAACTAGATGAGATGAACGACGTAACGAAGCTCTGCGTAACCCGGCACGGTGAAACCGATTGGAATATCGCCCAGATCCTGCAGGGGTGGATCGACGTGCCGCTCAACGACACCGGCCGCCGCCAGGCTCATGAGCTTGCGGAGAGCCTCGCGGACTCGGGGTTTTCAAGGATCGTGTCGAGCCCGCTGCGCCGGGCGTCGGAGACGGCGGAGATCATCGCGGAGGCTTGGCGACTGCCGCCGCCAGCGCTGCATGAGGGGCTAAAGGAGAGATACTTCGGCTTGATCCAGGGCAAGCCGAAGAGCGAGCTCTCGATCTCGCATCCGGGTCTGCATCAGGAAATCATGCGCCGCAATCCCGCGTGCCATTTCGACGAAGGCGAGGCGCTCGACCATTTCGCCGACCGCGTTCTCGATGCCGTGCTCGACATCGGGCATCGACATCCGGCGGCCCGAATCCTCGTCATCACGCACGGCTGGGTGATGGACGTGATCACGCGCCACGTCATGCACCTGCCACGCACGGCGGTGCTCGGCATAAAGCGGAAGAACGGGGAGTCTCTCTGGCTCGAGATCGGCGCCGGATCGAAGATATCCGGCAGCGACTCAGCGTAAGGGCGCGAGCTCGGTGCGGACCTCGGTCGTGACCTGCGTCATGAGCTTGTGCACCGGACACTTGCCCGCCACGGCAAGAAGCTCCTGTCGCTGCGCCTCGGTGAGCGCCCCGGTAACGGTCAGCGTCGCGAGCAGGCGGTAGGTCCCGCTGCGCTCGTCCGCGTCGTCGCGATCAACGGTGACTTCGATGTCCTCCACCGGGAATTGCTGTCGGCTCGCATACCAGAGCACCGTCAGTGCCTTGCAGGCGGCGAGTGCCGCGTCGTAGAGATCGTGCGGGGTCGGACCCGAATCCTCGCCGCCGTTGGCCGGGCCTTCGTCGACAGCAAATGCGTGCTCGCGCACCTTGACGACGTGGCGCATCTTTCCCGTGCGGTCACGGGTGACCGAAATCTGCATCGCAAACTCCTCCTCGCGCGGGGGGTCGCCGATGGCGCACGTCCGCCAACGGTGACGCTCGGACCCGGACAGATGATACGCCGTTCGACACTGGATCCTTCTCCTGAGCCTCGACCAAGCCACGCTGTCGGTACACATGTAGCAACGCGTCAGGGGTATCCTTATCGACGTGAGCACGACAACGCCAGGAGACCCCCCATGCCGCAGCGACTCGTCAGCCAGGTCATCGAGGATCAGGAGATCGTCACCGTGGCCCCGAACTGCTCAGTGATCGAAGCGGTCCGGGCGATGAAGCAGCGACGGATCGGCGCCCTGATGGTGGTCGAGGGCAGCCGTCTCGTGGGCATTCTGAGCGAGCGCGACGTGGTGTTTCGCGTGGTTGCGGACGGGCTCGACGCGCAAAGCACGCGGGTCGCGGACGTGATGACCCGCAACCCGGAGACGATTCAACCGGACAAGCCGTTCGGGCACGCGCTTCACATCATGTACGAAGGCGGTTTCCGCCACGTGCCGGTGGTCGACGCGGATGGGCGGGCGGTCGGCATGGTCTCCGCTCGCGACGCGCTCGACCTGGAAGAGCACGAGTTCGAAGAGGCGCTGAAGCAGCGCGAGCACATTCGCGTCATCCTGTAAGTCGTCATTGCGTTGCGAGCGCTTCCAGCGGGCACCGTGAGGACGGCGCTCCTGACCGCACTCGCAATGGTCGCGTTCGCCGCGAACTCCATCATCTGCCGCCTCGCGCTCCAGAACCCGACAATCGACGCGGCGAGCTTCGGCAGCGTGAGGCTCGTGTCGGGTGCGGTGGCGCTCGCGCTCATCGTGAATCTCCTGCGCGGCGAGGGTAAGCCGGCTCGGCCCGACTGGTGGGCGGCGGCAATGCTGTTCCTGTACGTCGCCTGCTTCTCGTTCGCCTACCTGTACCTCAACGCTGGCACCGGTGCACTGATCCTCTTCGGGGCGGTCCAACTCACCATGTTTCTCGTGGGTCTCGCGCGCGGCGAGCGGTTTCGGCCGCTCGCCTGGGCGGGCTTCGCGGTCGCGGTCGCCGGCCTCGCGTTTCTGCTCGCGCCCGGGGTCACCGCACCCTCCCCGGTCGGCGGCGCGCTGATGGCGGTCGCCGGCATCGCTTGGGGCGTCTACTCGCTGCGGGGGCGGGGCGTGGAGAATGCCCTGCGCGCGACCGCGAGCAATTTCGCGCGGGCGGTGCCATTCGCGCTCGCCGTGAGCGTCGTCTTCGCACATGACTTTCGCGTATCTGCGACCGGCGTAACACTCGCCGTGGCGTCCGGCGCGATCACTTCCGGCGTCGGCTACGTCGTCTGGTACGCGGCGCTGCGCGGACTAGCGGCGATGAGTGCCGCGACCGTGCAACTTTCGGTGCCCGTGATCGCTGCCATCGGCGGCGCATTGCTGCTGGCGGAGGCGATCACGCTGCGACTCGTCGTCGCCTCGGTCGCGACGCTGGGCGGAATCGCGCTGGTGCTGGCCCAGAAGAGAACCCGTCGCGGGTAATCTTCGGTCCGTCTCGCAGCAGGCTGCGCTAGAATGCGCGCCTCAACTCCGCAACGCCCTCCGGAGACTTCCGATGATTCGCCTGCTCCTCGTCGCCACGCTGACGCTCGCCGTTGCGCTGCCTGCGTCCGCCGAACCCTTCTGGGGCGCGAAGGCATCGCAGCCCGTCGACACCGATCCGTCCGCGCTCAAGCCCGGGGAATTCGTCTGGGACGGCGATGCCGTGCCTTCGGGTCCGATCGTCGTGGTGGTCAGCCTGCCCGAGCAGCGGGCCGACGTTTACCGCAACGGCGTTCGCATCGGCGTCACCACGGTGAGCACGGGCAAGCCGGGCACACGACACGCCGACGGGGATCTTCATGGTCCTGCAGAAAGACGCGCACCACCACTCGAAGACCTACAACAATGCGGCGATGCCTTTTGCGGAGCGCCTGACCTGGGACGGCGTGGCACTGCATGCCGGTGGTCTGCCTGGGTATCCGTCCTCCCACGGCTGCGTGCACCTGCCCTCCGAATTCGCGCGCCAGCTCTTCGCAGGTCTCGCCGATGGGCATGACGGTGGTGATTGCAAACGAGCAGAAGTTCCCGGCCGACGTCGTGCATCCGGCCGCGCTCTCGCCGGTCGATCCCAAGACCGGGCGGGCGGTCGAAGTGCCCCGGCTGAGTGCGACCGAAGCGTACCGCTGGCAGCCGGAGAGGTCGCCTTCCGGCCCGCTCTCCGTCGTCATCAGCGGTGCTGACCAGCGCGTGCTCGTCTATCGCAATGGTGTCGAGATCGGCCGGGCGAAAGTTGCGATGACTCAGCCGAACCTGCCTCTCGGTACCCACGCCTTCATCATGCAGGAGGGCGCGGGCAAGGGGACGAGCCCCATCGCAGCCGGCGAACGCCGCGCATCGCTGGATCGCGGTCGGCGTTCCGGGCCACGCGGGCGAGGACAAACAGCCCCTGGATCCGTCGCAGGCCAACCGGGTGCGCATGCCCGCGGGGTTTGCGAAGGCCGTATACGACGTTCTGACGCCCGGCACCACGCTGCTGGTGACCGATGCGCCGGTGCTGGAAGAGAAGACGACCGGGGTCGCGCTGAATGTCATGAATGCGGATGCGCCAAGGATTGATTGACGCATCGCCTCGGATTCTCGTTCTCACGCCCTCGCTCCTGCACGCCCCCGGCCCGTCGCATTCGCTGCCCCGCGCGTGTCGGGTCCGCTGAGTACCAGAGTTCACCCGCAGACCGCACGCATTTTCTCTTGCGTTTCCCCCATCCCGGACTATAAAGAAAGGGGAGCGACTGTCATGCTCACGGAGCACCGGCGAAATGGCGGCGGGGAGGGAGGCGGTTGTGCCCGTCTCGAAGAGCAAACCTCTACAGAGCTCAACAAAGGAGAATCGACATGAACATGAAAGAGTTATGTCTTGCGATTGCCCTGTTGGGGACAGCGGGTTTCGCGGCAACAGCAGCAGCGGGCGTTGATTGCTCCTCAGGCAGCGGATGCAAAATTGGCAAGCCAGGTTCCGCGGCGAAGGCGGCGCAACCCGCGTCAGGAGCGGGTCAAGTCACGTCACCTGCGCCAACATTCTACTCGCCGCCACTGATCGCTCCGATCTGGACGACACCCTTGGGCCAGACTTATGGCCGCTGGGCCGCGGAGTGGTGGCAATGGGTGGTTGGGATCCCGGCCGACGTGAATCCGCAATTGGATGAAACAGGCGAACATTGTGCTGAACGACAGGTGGACAAGGTATGGTTCCTTGCCGGCTCGTTCGACCCGACCGCAACGGTAGTGCGCAAATGTACGGTTCCAGCCGGGAAGGCCCTGTTTTTTCCACTGATTAACATTGGGTTCTTCGCGTTTCTGAACGACAAGCCGAAAGAACGGACCGAGGAGTTCGTACGCAAGGCCGGGAGCTGCACCGAGGCGGCCCAGATTTCGGTGTGGATCGATGGCCTAAAAGTCAACAACCCGAACCAGCACTCTACGGGCCCCTCGCGTAGCCAATCACCAATTTTCAACGTGCAGATGCCCCCTGGCAACATTCTGGGCGCGGACGAAAAAACGGTACGCCAGTTAGTGCTGAGTCCCAGCGCCGAGGAGGGATACTATTTATTTGTGTGGCCGCTGAAGCCGGGCCCTCACACGATCCGGTGGATGGCTTCGGGATGTACCGCAGGGAACAAACAGAACGCCACATACCATCTCAATGTGGTGAAGTGACGCCGGCTCGCGCTATCTAGCGTGCCAGCCAGGGTGGGCAATGCGGAAGCGTTGCCCACCACTTCACTCGAACGCGCGGGACAGGTCGACCTTGAACCGCGTGTGATCCATGGTGCCGGCCTTGTCGTAGAACTCGATGCGGCGCGACCGAGGAAAAACGATCCACGCTTCAGCGGCAGTGGCGTCGAGGTAGGCGTGTGCTTTCGCGCGGAGGTCCTGGATTGCGTTCGACGGCCAAGCGATCTCCACGCAGATCTCCGGGGCCGTTTCCAGGGGGTTTCGTCCCGACGCGCTTTCAAGAATTCGTCCGTGCACCAAGCACGTCCGGCGCGTACACACCCGACCTGGTCCGGACAGCCGCCTCCACCAGCGTTCGTCCGCCCAGTTGAGCGCTGAACAACACGGCGAGATTGGCGGCGATCGCAGCATCGTCGGTACTCACTGGGCTCATGATTATTCTTCCCCAGCAATCGAGGTCGATCTTGCCGACGAAATCGGCCAGTCGAGGATCGTTCAGGATCTCTCGCCAGCGTTGCGACAACGCCTGAGCGTCCAATGCGTGCTCAATAACTTCCGGCATGATGGGGCTCGTGGTAGCGCTCGGTATTCAAGCTTTGGCCAATCAGTGATAGCGCCAGCGGGGCCTGAGGAAGCCGCGGTGGATTTTGGCGGTCAGTGCGCCAGGACGAACACCCCGGCGGACACGTAGCCGAGGAGCAACCCGGATAGCCCATACCGCGCGTTCAAGCGGGAGTCGCGGTTGCCCCCGGCCGCCGGCGCGGCAGGGTGAGCGCGAAACATGAACCGTATGTCGTAACCAGAACGACGTGGGATTGATCGATGACTGCGAGAACTTCGTATGCCCTGCTCGCCCTTGCGTTTGCCGCGGGGGTTCAACCGGTCTTTTCGCAAAGCAACGAAGAACTGCGGCGACTCGACGACCTCGACCGGAAATGCGAGGCGGCAAGAGACACTGCTCTTCCCGCGATCCGCCAGCAGAAGATCGAGGCGTGCGTCGGTCAGGCCCCCTCTTCCCGGGCAGCCCCGAGAACGCGAGCGGAATGCGAGCATTACTGGAGCGACTACGGGGTGATGCAAACGCAGCGCGCGGCCCTCGACGTGCCCGAGTGCAAGGAAGCCTTTCAGGCGCGCCAGCAGCATCGGTCGCGGTGACCCAGGGGGCGGCCGGCCCGGACCGCGGCTACCCGCCGCACAGCGTCGCCTGCAGAACCTCGCCGGTGCGGCGGATTTGTACGAACGCGGCGACGCCGCTCGGCCGCGTGACGCCAACGCGACGGGAAACTTCGATGGGCTTTGTGCCCTCGAGCGCGAATGGTCCGAACCACTCCCGCACCACGTAGTCGTGCGTGAGCGTAGCGCCGTGGTTCTCACCGGACGTGACCCGGTTGCTGAGCCCGTGTTCGAAGACGGCCACGACCAGCGCGGCGCCCGCCGGCTGCCCCGCATCGGTCACCGCCGCCCGCGCGGTAACGGTCCCCGCACTGAAAGCGAGCTTGATCCCGGCGCGCGCCGGGCGCTCGTTCAGGGCGCGCACGTCGTCCGCGAAGCGCCCGCTCGACGACCATCTGCGATAGTCCCGCCCCGCCAGCAGGACTTGCGGCGTGTAGACGAACCCCGCTCCCGAGACGGCAGCCAGTTCACGCTGGCGCGCGGTGAATGCGGGACTCGCGAACGGGTCCTTCCAGCCGATGTAATCCCAGTAGTCCACGTGCAGCGACAGCGGCACGACGCGATCGGCCCCAAATCCCGCGTTGCGAAGACGACTCAGCCAGCGATCGGCCGGCGGGCAACTGCTGCAGCCCTCGGAGGTATAGAGCTCCACGAGCGCGGCCGTGCCAGGTCCGCTCGTCACCGCGCATTCGAGCGCATGTACGGGCGCGGCGAGGCCCGCGAGACACATCCCGAGAACGAATACTCGCATGGCTGGTCCTCTTGTCCGGACGCGAGCGAGCTGATACGTACCCCGGCGCTGACCGGATGCGGCGAGGGCGGAAGAACTGCGGTCCCTTCCCGGCGCGGACCGTCGCGCTCTGGCCGCAGATTCTCTGCCCGCGCTCGCGACGCCGTCTTCCGCTCGATTGCGGCTGGGCGGTCCGTTCGCCCCGGGGCGTGGCGGCGCCTTATAATTCGCCATCCCATTTACAGTCGAGACACTCGTTCGATGCACCCTGCTCCTGCCCGGTCGTACCCTGAGCGCGCCATGGGGACACGGCACCTCGCGCGGCACATGCGCACTGGCCTCTTGCTCGCCTTGGCACTGGCTGGAGGTTCCGCGACATTGTCATGGGCGGCAGCACCGGCGCCGACCGAAGTCGCGGAGGCACTGCGAACGATCGTGGCGCCCGATGCCCCCGTGTCTCCAGCGTCGTCCGCGCTCGGGTCGCAGCGGGTGTTGCTCGAGCGCTTCTACGGTGGCCGGAGCTACGCGCCTGCCTGGACGGAGGACGGCCGGCCCAGCGGGCAAGCGGACGAAGCGGTTGGCCTGCTCCAGCGCGCCGACGAGCAAGGGCTCGCGAGCGCCGACTACGACGCGGTGAGCATCGCCCGCGCGCTCGGCGACCTGCGCAGCAGTGCGGCGACGGCTTCGGCACGCGAGCTCGCCGTTTTCGACACGCGCCTCACGCTCGCGCTGATCCGCTACACCTCGCATCTCGCGCACGGGCACATCGACCCGGGCAGCGTCTATCCCGACCTCGGCGAGAACGCGCGCCGTGTCGATGTGGTCGCGCTGATCGAGCGCGGCCTCGACAGCGGTCGTCTTGCCGCAGAGATCGAGTCGGCAGCACCGCCCTTGCCGCTCTACCTGGGCCTTACGGGAGCGCTCGCCCAGTATCGACAGCTCGCCGCCGGCGCACCGCTCGCGCTCGTCCCGGTGCCAAAGGGCAAGGTCGCGCCGGGCGCGGCCTTCGCCGGACTGCCGCAGCTCAAGCAACGACTCGTAGCTTTCGGCGATCTCGACCCGTCCGCGCTCAAGCGTCGCGACGGCGACCGCTACGACGGCGCGATCGTGGACGCGGTGAAGCGCTTTCAGTACCGGCACGGCCTGGCAGAGGACGGTGTGCTCGGTCAGACGACGGTCGCGGAACTGAACCGCTCTCCCGCCGAGCGCGTGCGGCAGCTCGAGCTCGCGATCGAGCGCGTCCGCTGGCTGCCGCCGCTGCCGGCCGGACGCTTCCTCGTGATCAACATCCCCGAGTTCAAGCTCTTCGCGTTCGACAGCGCGCAGGCCGCGGACCGCCCGCTGCTCGAGATGCCGGTGATCGTCGGACGCGCCGACAAGACGCCGACGCCGGTGTTCGCCGCCGAAGTCGAGTACCTCGACTTCAGCCCATACTGGAACGTGCCGCGCAGCATCGCCGTGAAGGAGGTGCTGCCGAAGCTGAGAGCGGACCCTGGTTATCTCGCGCGAGAAGGCATGGAGATCGTCGGCAACGGCGTGCGGACCGAGGTGGTGGACGCAGCTACCCTCGCCGAGCTCGAGCATGGCAGAGCGCGCCTGCGTCAGCGCCCGGGGACGAAAAACGCGCTCGGAGGTGTGAAGTTCATGTTCCCGAACCGCCACGACGTCTATCTGCACAGCACGCCCGCGCGCCAGCTCTTCAGCCGCCCGCGCCGCGATTTCAGCCACGGCTGCATCCGGGTGGCGGACCCGGTCGCCCTCTCGCAGTTCGTGCTGTTCGACCGGCCGGAATGGGACGCCGACCGCGCGCGCGCCGCCATGAGCCTGCCGCAGCCGCGGCGCGTGAATCTGAAGGAGCCGATGCCGATCGTGATCTTCTACACCACGGCAGTGGTGGATGGGTCAGGAAGGACCCGCTTCCTCGCCGACATCTACGGCGACGACGCCAAGCTCGCGCAAGCGCTCGCCGGCACGCCGCCAACGCTGCACTGAAGCTGTTCTCCAGCCGCGCGATCGGAATAGAATCGCGAATCGTGTCTCCGGCGTAGCCCGCCATGGACCAGAAGCACGCAGGCATCCATCTCTTGCCCGAGCTGCCGGGGGGAATTCCCGATCGTTCCCTGCAGAACCGCCCTCGATGCAGGCGGCGTCGGCCTCTGGGAGTGGCATCCGGAGGCGCGCAACCTCGCCGTTTCGCCGTATCTCGAGTCCCTGCTCGGCTACCCGTCGCGCACCTTCGACGGCACCGTGGAAGGCTTTCTCGCACACCTGCTGCCGGTCGACCGGCAACGCGTCGAGCACGCAGTGCGCGCGGCGGCGGAGCACGGTCAGGAGGTGGACCTCGAGTTTCGCGTCGTCGACCTGGCCGGCCTCGGCCGCTGGTTCTGGGCCAGGGGACGAGTGCTCCAGGACGTGGCCGGCGAAACCGCGTGCGTGGTCGGAACCATGCAGGAGATTCCCGCGTCGGTCGTCACCGAGCGGCGCATGCGCCGCCAGCAGTCCGCCCTGCTCGAGCTGCTGGCAAAACGCCAGATCACGCAGCTGCCGCAGGAAGAAGCCTTCCGGGCCATCACCGAGGTTGCCGGCCAGCAGTTGGAAACCGAGCGCACCGGCATCTGGCTGTGCGAAGAGAACGGCGAGATCATGCGCTGCGTGAGCCTGTACCGCCGCAGCCTGGCCCAGCACACCGCGGGCGCCACGCTCGTGATCGCTGCCTACCCCGCGTACTTCCGCGCGCTCAACACCGGTCGGGCGCTCGCGGCGAGCGACGCGCAACACGATCCGTCCACCTGTCAGCTCACCGCGGACTATCTGGCGCCGCTCGGCATCACGTCGCTGCTGGAGGCAACGCTGCGCCGCGATGGCAGGTTGATCGGCGTGGTTTGCCACGAGCATGTCGGGCCGCAGCGCAATTGGCTGCTCGACGAAAAGGGCTTCGCCGCGTCGATCGCGGACGTGGTCGCGATCGTGCTCGCAGCCGAAGAGCGCCGGAGGCTCGCGCACGCTCTCGAAGAAAGCGAGGAGCGCTACCGCAACTTCGTCAATCTCTCCACCGAGGCGATCCTGCGCAGCGAGTTCGCCGCACCGCTCGATCCGGCGTGGCCGGTCGACGCGCAGGTGGCGCACTTGGCCCGCCATGCGCGGGTCGCCGAATGCAATGCCCCGTTCGCCCAGCTCATGGATGCGGCCTCCACGGCCGAGCTGGTCGGACGCTCGCTCGAATCGCTGCTGCGCGCCGATGCGTTCACGCGTATCGCCACGCACTGGATCGAGTCGGAATACCGGCTGTCCGAGCACGAGACCGAGGTGCTTCCTGCCGGATGGCAGCCGCCTGTGGCTGCTGGGTTCGATGGTCGGCGTGTTCCGCGATGGCAGGATCGCCGGGCTGTGGACCTCGTTTCGCGACGTGACGCAGCGCAGGGAGTCGATCGCCGCGCTCGAGTATCAGGCGAACCACGATTCGCTTACCGGTCTGCCCAACCGCAAGTGGCTAGCCGAGCGGCTCCCCGCCCTCCTGATCGAAGCCGCACGCACCGGCGAAGCGCTCGGGCTCATGATGATGGACCTCGACCACTTCAAGGAGATCAACGATACGCTCGGCCACTTCGCGGGGGATCAACTGCTCAAGCTGATCGGTCCGCGGCTCACGCCAGTGCTGGCAGCGCATGGCGGCGAGCTCGCCCGCCTGGGCGGCGACGAGTTCGCGGTGGTCGTGCGGCGCGCCGGTGACGGCGCGATGGTGGAGGCGCTCGCGAGCGACATGGTCACCACGCTGCGCGAACCGTTCGCGGTCGGGAGCCTGCGTCTCGGCATCGATGCGTCGATCGGTGCCGCGCTGTATCCGACCCACGGCGAGGACGCCTCCGCCCTCATGCGGTGCGCGGACATCGCGATGTACGAAGCGAAACGCAAGCACGTCTCCTTCGCCCTCTACAGCGCTGCCGACGACCGCCATTCGCCGCGCCGTCTGACGCTTGCGCATGCGCTCGGCGAGGCCATCCGCTCCGCCGAGATCGTGGTCCACTATCAGCCCATCCTCGATCTGAAGGAGCGCCGCGTACGCGGCGTCGAGGCGCTGGCGCGCTGGCACCACCCGGAGCATGGCTTGGTCGCACCCTGCGAGTTCATCGCCGTCGCCGAGACCGGCGATCAGATCCGGCAGCTCACCTTGAGCGTACTCGCGCAGGCTGTCGCCCAGTGGGACGAATGGCGCAAGACCGGTTTCCTGACCTCGATGGCAGTGAATCTATCGACCCGGGTGCTGGTCGATCGCGGTTTCGCGGAGGAAACGCGCCGCATTCTTACCCGGTACGACATGCCGGGCGAGTACCTGCAGTTCGAGATTACCGAGAGCGCGATGCTCTCCGATGCGGAGCGCGCGATCGCGACGGTGGAAGATTTGAATGCGCTGGGCGTCACCTTCTCGATCGACGACTTCGGCATCGGCTTCTCGTCGCTCTCCTATCTGAAACAGCTCCCCATCCACAGCCTCAAGATCGACAAGTCGTTCGTGAGCGGCATGGCATCGTCGGATCGGGACGCGTCGATCGTGCGCTCGACCATCCACCTCGCGCACGACCTGGGTTTGCGCGTAGTGGCCGAAGGCGTCGAGACGGAGGAGACGCTCGCGCTCGTCGCCGCGATGGGCTGCGACGAGGCGCAGGGCTATCTCCTCGCGTTGCCGCAGAGCGGGGCCGAGTTGCTCGCGCGGGTACAGCGTGGGGAATGGGGCTAAAAAGCGCGACGGCAGCCGTGTCGCTGCCCGCGCAGTGCTGCCTGCGCCGCGGTCCCGCTCGTCACCGAGGCCGCTTCGCCCGCGAACGTTGACCGGGCGCGCGGCAAGCGTCGGTGACTACTCCGCGGGCGGGCGCCAGCCGTTCCACCAGATGCGGTACGGCACGATGTACGGCGGCAACCCGTTGTCGCGATACCAGGAATCCACCGCCCACGACTCGCCGGAGGCCGCCTCGACGATGACGGCGGTGGCATGGGGAATGCCCCAGATGAGGTGGCCGCGCTTCGAGATCGGTCCCACGGTGTGCCACACGAGCAGGCCGTCGGCGGCGAACATCCGAAGATAGGTCGTGCTGTTGTTCGCTTCGTCCACGCAGTCCATCTGTCCCGACCGTGCGAAGCCCTTGAGATCGCCGCCGTAATCGCGCCAGGTTCCGGTGCGGCCACCGACCAGCGTCTCCATCATTGCGATGGCCTCTGCGATGCGCGCGCGCTCGTCCTCCGGGGTGGCCGGTGCGTCACTGAACACGCCCCGTACCTGCTGCCACTCCGCCGTCGACACCGCGACGGTCACGACCCGTGAGCAGCTATGGCCGTAGCAGACCGAGAACCGCGTCGGCGCCGGCTCCGCGATCACGGCCGGCCGGCGGTCGAACAGAGCCTGGGCGTGGGCCGGTGCGGCCACAGTCTCTGCAATCAAGGCAACGGCCGCGAGCTGAAGTCTCACCGCGCGGCACGCCACGGCTCGTCGCGGTGCTCCCGGCGGTACTGCCAGGGCGGCAGGGGCCGCGGGCGCGCCCACAGGCCGCGTTGCGCCGCGCGTGCCTCGTGCTCGGCGCGGGCCAGCAGATCGTCGTCCGCAGTCCAGGGCCGTCCCGGGAATGCGTAGTGCCACGCGAGCCCCGCTTGCACCTGTAGCAGGTTCACGCTTACCCCCTCGTCGACATGGACCCAGGCGAGCAGGCGGCCGT
Source organism: uncultured beta proteobacterium (assembly GCA_963734295.1). GTDB lineage: Bacteria > Pseudomonadota > Gammaproteobacteria > Burkholderiales > JAEUMW01 > JAEUMW01. The sequence continues at coordinate 1,016,793 of CAVTGS010000012.1, forward strand.
ATTTGTCCACCCCTTCGTAGCTCACCCTTACGGTGCGGCCACGCGCGAGGCGGGTGAGATTGCGGCGCGACACGCTGGCATAGGCCTGCGCCCGCTCGGGCGCGTCGATGCCGCGCAGGCGCACACGGTGACGGCGGCCCGACTCGTCCTGCACGACCAGGCTGTCGCCGTCGTCGACCCACGCCACGCGGCCCACGAGCGTACCCACTTCCGCCCAGGCGGCGGCCATGCAGAGCGCAAAGAGCAGCGCCGCAGCGGCGGCGACCCATCGCCGGGTTCCGTCCGACCCGGTCATGGCCCGCTCGTCTCCTCCACGCGGACCCCGGCACCGCCGGCGGCGAAGGTCAGGGCCAGCCGTTCTCCGGTCGCCACCTCGGCGGCGGTGCGCACGATGCCGCCGTCCTCACGCCGGGTGATGCTGTAGCCGCGGGCGAGCACGGCCGCCGGGTTCAGGTGCGCAAGCTGCGCGGCAATGCGCGCGACCGCGTCGCCGCGGCGCTCGATGGCGCGTACGCTCGCGCTGGCGAAGCGATGGCGCAGTGCCTCGACGCGCCGTGCCAGGCCCGTCAGGTCGGGGGCGACCGCAGCGTGCCGACCTGCCGCGAGCGCGACGCGATGCCCGCTCCGCGCGCGCGCGCGCTCCATCGCCGCACCGAGACGGGTCGCGAGGTGGCCAACGTGGGCGCGCCGGTGCCGCAGCAGGTCGGCGGGTGACTGCAGCCGCCGGCCGAGATTGTCGAGGTGCTGCATGCGGTACTCGAGCTGGCGCCGCATGGCGCGCGCCCGCCGCTCCCCAAGCTCGTCCAGGCGCGCCGCGAGCTCGACGCGGTTCGGGCTCACCAGTTCGGCCGCAGCGGTGGGGGTGGGTGCGCGCAGGTCGGCCACGAAATCGGCGATGGTGAAGTCGGTCTCGTGGCCGACGCCGCTCACGACCGGCAGCGGCGACGCGGCGATCGCCCGCGCCACCGCTTCCTCGTTGAAGGCCCACAGGTCTTCGATGCTGCCGCCGCCCCGGCACACCACCAGTACGTCGCACTCGAGCCGCTCGCCCGCGGTGCGGAGCGCGCTCGCGATGCGCGCGGCCGCGCCTTCGCCTTGCACCGGGGTCGGGTAGACGCGAACGGCGACGCCCGGCATGCGGCGCGCCAGGGTGATGAGGAAGTCCCGCAGCGCGGCCCCCTCACGCGACGTGACCACACCCACCGCACGCGGAAACGCAGGCAGCGGCCGCTTGCGGGCCGCATCGAAGAGCCCTTCGGCCGCGAGCTTCGCCTTCAGCCTCTCGAAGGCCTCGAACAAGGCCCCCACCCCGCCGTGGCGCAAGGTCTCGACGTTGAGCTGGAACTGGCCGCGCGGCTCGTATAGCGTGACGAGCGCCAGCACCTCGACCCGCGCGCCATTCGCGGGCAACGTACCGAGCTGCAAGGCGCGCTGCCGAAACATGACGCAGCCCACCTGCGCGTCCCGGTCCTTCAACGTGAAGTAGCAGTGGCCCGAACCGTGGCGGACGAAACCGGACACCTCGCCCGCGACCCAGAGCAGCGGAAATCTGCCCTCGAGCGCGGCGCGGGCGGCCCGATTGAGCTCGGCGACCGTGAGCACGGCAGCAGGCGACAAGGCAGCATCGCGGGATCCGGGAGAGAGGCTCGGCATCGTTTACGGGAGCTCCGAAATCCAGCGCCGGCGCGCCTTCGCACGCGATGTCCGCCGGAGCGCAAGGCAGGACGGGCTCTCGCGCCGCCCGCGGCACGAGAAAGCCCAAGCCCTGAGGCTCGCGCGCCACCCCGCACTGCAAAAACATCCACACTTCGGGGCATTGCGGCGAACGGCCGGCGCGAAAGCCAATGAACTTGGGGCGGTTGACACAACCGAGTGATTATGCAAGGGAAAATTGAGGCTAAATATTGGGCGCGATAGAAAAAGCTGTTTGCAAGACCCTACTTAAGTCTTCTTTGTACAAATTGCTCACAAAGTTATCCACAGCAAATGTGGAGAAGCGGGAGCGTTCTCAGTTGTGCCTGGGGACGCCCAAGACAGCGACCACCGAGGTTGCGGAGAGACCCCGCGCAGGATACATTTCGGCCTTTCCAAAATACGGGAGCAACGCGGTGATCGACATCATCCAGGCAGCGGGTTGGCCGATCTGGCCGATCATCCTCTGCTCCGTCATCGCGCTCGGCATTATAGGGGAGCGTGCCTGGTCCCTGCGCCAGAGCGCGGTCGCGCCGAAGGATCTCCTGCCCCGCGTGGTGCAGGAATTCGAGCAGCATGGCGTGTCGCAGGAGATGCTCACCCGGCTCTCCGGAGGCTCGCCGCTCGGCCGCATCTTCGCCGCGGGGCTGCGCAACGTGAAGAGCTCGCGCGACATCATGAAGGAGTCGATCGAGGAGTCGGGACGCGGTGTCAGCAACGAGCTCGACCGTTTCCTCACGACGCTTGGCACCATCGCCACCATGGCGCCGCTGCTCGGCCTGCTCGGCACCATCATCGGCATGATCGAGATCTTCGGCGCCCAGACCGGCTCGGGCATCGCCAATCCGCAGCAGCTCGCGCACGGTATCTCGGTCGCGCTCTACAACGCTGCCTTCGGCATCATCGTCGCCGTGCCGGCGCTGATCTTCTACCGCTTCTTCCGCGCCAAGGTCGACACGCTCGTGGTCGAGATGGAGCAGCAGGCGATCAAGCTGGTGGAGGTGGTCCACGGCGAGCGCCAGGTGTAGGAGGCCGCACGCAGATGAACTTCCGCCGCCGCGGCAGCCGGCACGACGAGCCGGAGGTGAACCTGATCCCGATGATCGACGTGCTGCTCGTCATCGTGATCTTCCTCACCGTCACCACCACGTACTCGCGCTTCTCCGAGCTCCAGATCAATCTGCCGAAGGCGGACGCGGAGAAACCGCTCGAGCGGCCGGAGCAGATCAACGTCGCGGTCGACGCGACCGGCCGTTACGTCGTCAACAAGACACCAGTCAGCTTCTCCACCATCGACGCGCTAGCGGTCGAGCTCAAGAAGGCAGCGGGTCAGACGGCTGATCCGGTGATCATCATCAACGCGGACGCCAATGCCACCCACCAGTCCGTCATCCAGGTCATGGAAGCGGCGCGCGTGGCGGGCTTCGGTCGCATCACCTTCACCACCCAGTCGCGCTCCGGCGGCAAGTAGCACCGCGCGCCGGCCGCGACCACGGCGAATGCCGGCGGAATAGCCGGGAGCGGCCCGATGAACCTGCTCGAACGCGCCTGGTACCGCGCGGTGCCGGCGTGGCCTGTGATCGCTGTCGCGCTGCTGCCATTCGCGGGGCTCTTCGCGCTGGTCGCGGGAGCGCGCCGCCGCGCTTATCGGGCGGGATGGCTGCGCCGGCGCCTCCTCCCCGTTCCCGTGGTCGTGGTCGGCAACCTCACCGTGGGCGGCACCGGCAAGACCCCGCTCGTGCTGTGGCTCGCGCGCGCGTTACGCCGGCGCGGCTACACGCCCGGAATCCTGAGCCGCGGCTACGGGGGAAATCCACGCCGGTCGGTCGAAGTCGGCGCGACCGCCACGGCCGAGGCAGTCGGCGACGAGCCGCTGCTGCTCGCCCGCGCGAGCGATTGTCCCGTGTGGATCGGCGCCGACCGCGCCGCCGCGGGCGCGGCGCTGCTTGCCGCCTATCCGCGCTGCGACGTGCTCATCGCCGACGACGGACTGCAGCACTATGGTCTCGCGCGCCAGACCGAGATCGCCGTCGTCGACGGCGACCGCGGCTTCGGCAACGGCCTGCCGCTGCCAGCGGGCCCGCTGCGGGAGCCGGTGTCGCGGCTCGCGCGGGTGGACGCCGTGGTGATCAACGCGGCCGCGCTTACCGCGGTGGATCGAACGCTGGCGGCAGGTCGCCCCGCGTTCGCCATGGTGCTCGCGGGCACGCACCTGCGCAATCTCGCCGACCCGGCGCGCGTCGGCGATCTCGCGAGCCTGCGCGGCAAAGCCGTGCACGCGGTCGCCGGCATCGGCAACCCCGAGCGGTTTTTCGACCAGCTCGCCGGCCAAGGCTTGCAGGTGACGCGGCACGCGTTTCCCGATCATCATGCCTTCCGCGCCGAAGAGCTCGACTTCGGCGACGACGCACCCATCCTGATGACAGAGAAAGATGCGGTAAAATGCGAGCCTTTCGCACGCACCCACTGGTGGGTGCTGGAGGCCGTGGTAGAGATCGAGCACGGCCTCGACGACCTCGTGATCGCACGCCTAGTGTCCTGAGTAGAGAGGCCCTGATGGATCCCAAGCTGCTCGACCTCCTCGTCTGCCCCCTCTGCAAGGGTCCACTCGTCTACGACAAGTCGGCGCAGGAGCTCGTCTCGGTGGAAAGCGGGCTCGCCTACCCGATCCGCGACGGCATCCCGGTCATGATCGAGGACGACGCGCGCAGGCTCACGCCGGAAGAGATCGAAGCCTGGCGGAAGAAGCGGTAGCGGTCTTCCGCCTCCCTGCCTCCCTCCTCCCTCCTCCCGCAAAATGGACTTCATCGCCGTCGTGCCGGCGCGCTTCGCGTCGACCCGGCTGCCCGGCAAACCGCTGCTGGACATCGCCGGCAAGCCGATGGTGGTGCGGGTGGCGGAGCGGGCGCTCGCGAGCGGCGCCAGCGCTGTGCTGGTGGCAACCGACGACGAGCGCATCGCGCGCGCCTGCGCGACGCACGGGGTGCGTTCGATCATGACTCGCAGCGACCACGCGACCGGCACCGATCGCATCGCCGAGGTCGCGGCCCGCGAAGGGCTCGCCGACGACGCCATCGTGGTCAACGTCCAGGGCGATGAACCGCTGATCGAGCCGGCGCTGATCCAACGGGTCGCAGCAGAGCTCGCGCACCATCCGGTGGCGGCAATGGCGACCGCCGCGCATCCCATTACCGATCGCGCGACCTTCCTGAATCCCAATGTCGTCAAGGTGGTGCTGGACGAAGCGGGCTGCGCGATGTATTTCTCACGCGCGCCGATCCCGTTCCCGCGCGACGCCGAGCGGGCGGGCGCGCCGCAGCTCCCCGCCGCACTGCCGGGGCTTCGCCACGTAGGCCTCTACGCGTATCGCGCGGGCTTCCTCGCGGCCTTTCCGCGCCTTGCGCCCTGCCCGCTCGAAGCGTTCGAGGCGCTGGAGCAGTTGCGCGCACTGTGGCACGGCCACCGCATCGCGGTCGCCATCGTCGATCATGCCCCGGCGCCGGGCGTCGATACCGCAGAAGATCTCGCCGTGGTGCGGTCGCTCTTCGCGCGCTGAAAGCCTGCTACGCGATGCCACAAACGCAGCGGAAGCGCATATAATCTGCGCCAACAAAGAGGGGAGGCCCGCCAGACTCCGGCGTGTTCGGGCCGACAAAAATCAGCGCATCACAAACGGAACCCGCCGCCATGGCCACCCGCTCGCTTCGCCTGATCCTGCTCGGCGCACCCGGCGCAGGCAAGGGCACCCAGGCCGGATTCATCACGCAGAAGTACGGCATCCCGCAGATCTCCACCGGTGACATGCTGCGGGCCGCGGTGAAGGCCGGTACACCCCTCGGGCTCGAAGCCAAGAAGATCATGGACGCGGGCGGTCTCGTGCCGGACGAGGTCATCATCGGACTGGTGCAGGACCGCATCGGTCAGCCGGATTGCGCCAACGGTTTTCTCTTCGACGGGTTCCCGCGCACCATTCCCCAGGCCGAAGCGATGAAAGACGCCGGCGTCGCAATCGATTACGTCGTCGAGGTGGACGTGGACGACGCCGAGATCATCAAGCGCATGAGCGGGCGGCGCGTACACCTCGCCTCTGGCCGCACCTACCACGTGGTCTTCAATCCGCCACGGGTCGCGGGCAAGGACGACGTCACCGGCGAGGATCTCGATCCAGCGCGACGACGACCGCGAAGAGACCGTGCGCAAGCGTCTCGAGGTCTACCACAGCCAGACCAAGCCGCTCGTGGCGTATTACGCGAAATGGGCGGCCTCGGGTGCCCCGGGCGCACCCAGGCACGTCAAGATTCCAGGCGTCGGATCGGTCGACGAGATCCGCGCTGCGATTTTCTCCGCATTGGGTTGACACACGCGACCCTCCCCTTCACTCCAGCACTCGAAGGAACTGTTCTCATGGCGAAGCGAAATGCCTTTTACGCCCAGTCCGGCGGCGTCACTGCCGTCATCAACGCGTCCGCCTGCGGCGTCATCGAAACGGCGCGCCGGCACAAGGACCAGATCGGCAAGGTCTACGCCGGCAGGAACGGCATCATCGGCGCGCTGACGGAAGACTTGATCGACACCGGCAAGGAATCGGCGGACGCGATCGCGGCCCTGCGCCACACGCCGTCGGGCGCGTTCGGTTCCTGCCGCTTCAAGCTGAAGGGTCTGGAGGAAAGCCGCGCCCAGTACGAGCGCCTGATCGAGGTGTTCAAGGCGCACAACATCGGCTACTTCTTCTACAACGGCGGCGGCGACTCCGCCGACACCTGCCTCAAGGTGTCGCAGCTCGCCGAGACCATGGGCTACCCGATCCAGGCCATCCACGTCCCGAAGACGGTGGACAACGACCTGCCCGATCACCGACAACTGCCCCGGCTTCGGCTCGGTCGCGAAGTACATCGCCGTCTCCACGCTCGAAGCGTGCTTCGACGTCGCCTCCATGGCCAAGACATCGACCAAGGTCTTCGTGCTGGAGGTAATGGGGCGCCACGCCGGCTGGATCGCGGCTGCCGGCGCGCTCGCCGCAAGAAAGGAGGGCGATCTGCCGATCCTCGTCCTGTTCCCGGAAGTGAAGTTCGATCAAGCCAAGTTCCTCGCCAAGGTCGAAGCGATGGTGAAGGAGCAGGGCTACTGCTCCGTGGTGGTGTCCGAGGGCGTGCAGGGCCCGGACGGCAAGTTCCTGTCCGACCAGGGCCTGCGCGATGCTTTCGGCCACGCGCAATTGGGCGGGGTCGCGCCGGTGATCGCCAACATCGTCAAGGAGAGCCTCAACCTCAAGTTCCACTGGGGCGTGGCCGACTACCTGCAGCGCGCCGCGCGCCACATCGCATCCAAAACCGACGTGAGCCAGGCCTATGCCGTGGGCAAGGCGGCGGTCGAGGCGGCGCTGAAGGGGCGCAACTCGGTGATGCCGGCGATCAAGCGCGTGTCGAATCGACCCTACAAGTGGAAGATCGAGCTCGCCGATCTGAAGGATGTCGCCAACAAGGAGAAGTTCATGCCGGAGGACTTCATCACCGAAGACGGCTTCGGCATCACCCGGAAGTGTCGGACCTACCTCGAGCCGCTGATCGCCGGCGAAGACTACCCGCCCTACTCGGGCGGCCTGCCGGACTACGTGCGGCTGAAGAACGCCCCGGTCGCGAAGAAGCTGTCGACCGCCTTCAAGGTCTAACGCTCCGAGCTCGGCGCCAGGTCCGGCTGGCACCGAGCGGTCAGGACCGGTAGAATCGCGGGTTTTGCAGGAACGGGCCGAGCAGGGCCGGCCCCAAAACGTAAGCCCGCACGCGTCTTCAATAGGGGAGTCTCATGGGAGCAGGTCTCGCATTCGCGCTCGTTTGCGCGGTAATCGCCATTCTCTACGGCGCCGTGTCCATCAAATGGATTCTGGCCCAGCCCGCAGGTAATCCGCGCATGCAGGAAATCGCCACTGCCATCCAGCAGGGCGCTTCCGCATATCTGAACCGCCAGTACACGACGATCGCCATCGTTGGCGTAATTTTGTTCCTGGTCATCGCCTTCACGCCCGGCCTCGGCTGGCCGACCGCGATCGGCTTCCTGATCGGTGCAGTGTTATCCGGCCTGACCGGCTACATCGGCATGAACGTGTCGGTCCGCGCGAACGTGCGCACGGCCGAAGCCGCGCGCACCGGTCTGAACGAAGCGCTCACCGTAGCCTTCCGGGGCGGCGCCATCACCGGGATGCTCGTCGTGGGCCTGGGTCTGCTCGGCGTGGCCGGCTACTACGCGATCCTGCTCGGCAGCGCCACCCACGGCGAATCGGTGGCGGAAGTCATCAAGCCGCTGGTGGGACTCGCCTTCGGTGGCTCGCTGATTTCGATCTTCGCGCGACTCGGCGGCGGTATCTTCACCAAGGGGGCGGACGTAGGGGCCGACCTCGTGGGCAAGGTCGAAGCCGGCATTCCGGAGGACGACCCGCGCAACCCGGCGGTGATCGCGGACAACGTCGGTGACAACGTGGGCGACTGCGCGGGCATGGCGGCCGACCTCTTCGAGACCTATGCCGTGACCACGGTGGCCACCATGCTGCTGGGCGCGTTGCTGTTCTCCAAACCCGAGATTGCCGGCAATGCGGTGGTGTACCCGCTCGCGATCGGAGGTCTGTCGATCATCGCCTCCATCATCGGGGCGATGTTCGTGAAGGCCACACCCGGCAAGAAGATCATGAATGCGCTCTACCGCGGCCTGATCGTCGCGGGCGTGATCGCGGCCATCGCGTACTACCCCATCACCCAATGGCTGATGGGAAACATCGCGGAACAGTATCCCGGGCTGTCGGTGATGCGGATCTATCTCTCGGCGCTGGTGGGCCTGGTGCTGACCGGCCTCATGGTCGTCATCACCGAGTACTACACCGGCACCGACTTCCAGCCGGTGCGCCACGTCGCGCAGGCGTCCACCACCGGCCACGCCACCAACATCATTGCCGGGATCGGCGTTTCCATGCGCGCGACTGCGTGGCCCGTGCTCTCGGTGTGTCTGGCCATTCTCGTCTCCTTCTGGCTCGCCGGTCTTTACGGCATCGCGATCGCGGCCACCTCGATGCTGTCCATGACCGGCATCATCGTGGCGCTCGATGCCTATGGCCCGATCACCGACAACGCGGGCGGCATCGCCGAGATGGCGGAGCTGCCGAAGTCGGTACGCGACATCACCGATCCCCTCGACGCCGTCGGCAACACGACCAAGGCGGTCACCAAGGGCTACGCAATCGGCTCCGCGGGCCTCGCAGCGCTCGTGCTCTTCGCCGACTATACCCACGCCCTCGAGGCGAGCGGCAGCGTGCTGTCGTTCGATCTCTCGAATCACATGGTGATCGTGGGTCTGTTTATCGGCGGCTTGATTCCCTACCTCTTCGCTGCGATGGGGATGGAGGCCGTCGGCCGCGCCGCGGGCGCGGTAGTGGTGGAAGTTCGCCGTCAGTTCAAGGAGATCCCCGGCATCATGGCGGGCACGGCCAAACCGGATTACTCCCGCGCGGTCGACATGCTCACCAAGGCAGCCATCAAGGAGATGATCGTTCCGTCGCTCCTTCCGGTGCTGGTGCCGATCGTCGTCGGGCTGGTACTGGGTCCCCAGGCCCTGGGCGGGGTGCTGATGGGCTCGATCATCACCGGCCTCTTCGTCGCCATTTCGATGACGACCGGCGGCGGCGCCTGGGACAACGCGAAGAAATATATCGAGGACGGCAACTACGGTGGCAAGGGATCGGATGCCCACAAGGCTGCGGTGACGGGCGATACCGTGGGCGATCCGTACAAGGATACGGCCGGGCCCGCGGTGAACCCGCTCATCAAGATCATCAACATCGTCGCGCTCATGATCGTGCCGCTCATTGGCGGCGGGGGTCAGCACGCGGCGGCGATCCCTGCGGCTTCGCATGGCCCGGCAGCGGGCGTCGTCGTGGCGGTCGTACCGGTCAAGGTGTTCTTCGAAGTCGGTCAGATCGTGTTGACGGACGCCGGCAAGAAGACCGTAATCGACTTCGCGGAGGCGATGAAGAAGGACGGTACGGTCGTGGCGGAGATCACCGGCTACACCGACCAGACCGGGGACCCGGAGCAGAACAAGGAGATCGCGAAGAATCGGGCCAAGGCCGTACAGGAACAGCTCAAATCCGCCGGCGTCGCGGAAAACCGCATTCGGCTGCAGCCTCCGGCGAACGCGATGACTGGCGCAGGTGCGGACGCGGAAGCGCGGCGCGTCGAGATCACGCCCAAGAAGTAAGGTACGCTTCCGCGGAAGCGGGAAGGGGCGGGTGTTCCCGCCCTTTTTATTTTTTCGGGGGTCCCATGCACCTGCACAAGCGCGTTCTCACCCTGGAAGAAGCGAAGCGGATGGCGGCCGCCGCCGAGGCGAAAGCGGCCGCGGAGGGATGGCCGGTGGCGATCGCTGTCGTGGACGACGGCGGTCACCTGCTGTGCCTCTATCGACTCGATGGCACGCAACTCGGCAGCATCGAGGGGGCGATCGAGAAGTCCCGCTCGGCGGTGCTCTACAAGCGACCGACCAAGTCGTGGGAGGAACGCCTGGCGGAAGGGAAGATCGGCTACCTCAACCTGCCCGGACTGGTGCCGGTCGAAGGCGGTATCCCCGTCATCCTCGACAACCAGATCGTGGGCGGCATCGGCGTGTCCGGGGTGAGATCCGGCGAAGATGCGGTAATCGCCCAGGCTGGACTGAACGCGCTGCTCGGCTGACCGCGCGTCCCCGGAGGCTGCAAAAGAAAACGGCCTGCCCGCAGGCAGACCGGTCTTGGTGAGCGGAGCGCGATCGTCAGGCGATCGTCACGTCCTTCGACACGTAGACGTCCTGGATCGCGTTCAGGAGCTGCACGCCTTCCGCCATCGGCTTCTGGAATGCCTTCCGTCCCGAGATCAGGCCCATCCCGCCCGCGCGCTTGTTGATGACCGCTGTCCGTACCGCTGCCGCGAGGTCGCCCGCGCCCTTCGATTCGCCGCCCGAGTTGATGAGTCCCGACCGTCCCATGTAGCAGTTCGCGAGCTGGTAACGGGTGAGGTCGATCGGATGATCGGTGGTGAGCTCGCTGTACACCTTCGGGCTCGTCTTCGAGAACTTGACGGCGTTGAAGCCGCCGTTGTTCTCGGGCAGTTTCTGCTTGATGATGTCCGCCTCGATCGTCACCCCGAGGTGGTTGGCCTGCCCGGTCATGTCGGCGGATACGTGATAGTCCTTGTCACCCACCTTGAAGGCGTTGTTCCGCAGGTAACACCACAGGATCGTGGCCATGCCGAGCTCGTGTGCCCGCTCGAATGCCTGTGACACCTCCCAGATCTGGCGCCGCGACTCCTCGGAACCGAAGTACACCGTCGCGCCCACCGCCACCGCGCCCATATCGAACGCCTGCTCGATGCTGCCGAAGAGCGTCTGGTCGAAGGTGTTGGGGTAGCTCATGAGCTCGTTGTGGTTGAACTTCATGATGAACGGAATCTTGTGCGCGTACTTGCGAGCGACAGATCCCAGTACACCCAGGGTCGAGGCCACCGCGTTGCAGCCGCCCTCGATCGCGAGCTTCACGATGTTCTCGGGATCGAAGTAGATCGGGTTGGGCGCGAACGAGGCGCCGGCCGAATGCTCGATGCCCTGGTCGACCGGCAGGATCGAAAGATAACCCGTTCCAGCGAGGCGACCGGTCCCGAACAGGGTCTGCATGCTGCGCAGAACCGGGACCGAACGATCGCTCTGGGCGGCCACGCGGTCGATGAAGTCGGGCCCCGGCAGGTGCAGCGACTCCTTGGCAATCCCCTTGCTAACATGGCCGAGCAGCGACGATGCGTCGCTGCCGAGCATTCCGACGATGTCGGTCACGGTATCTCTTGCAGTCATTTGGTTTCTCCCTCTTCGCCCCGGACCCGCTCCGGTGAAGCCGCCATTATCCTGCCGCGAGCCGCCGCGGTAAACTCCTAATCGCGTCATTTGCGCGGCCCCGATGCGGGCGTAACATTGCGATTTATCAATAGGTAACTTCCATGAAATACGCGCTCGGCGAACGCCGGATCGAGACTCACGGCGACCACTGGATCGCTCCCGATGCGGTGGTCATGGGCTCGGTGGTGCTGGAGCGCAACGCAAGCATCTGGTGGCAATGCGTCGTGCGCGGCGACAGCGATGTCATCACCATCGGCGAGAACTCCAACGTCCAGGATGCGTGCGTGCTGCACACCGATCCCGGCATCCGCCTCACCATCGGCAGGAACGTTAGCATCGGCCATCTCGTGATGCTGCACGGCTGCACCATCGGCGACAACTCGCTCATCGGCATCCGCAGCACGATCCTGAATCGCGCGGTGATCGGGAAGAACTGCCTGATCGGGGCCGGGGCGCTGATCACGGAGGGGAAAGAGATTCCCGACGGCTCGGTGGTGATGGGCGCGCCAGGGCGCATCGTGCGCCAGGTGACCGCGGACGAGATCGCACACTTCCGCGAGATCGCCGATCACTACGTCGAGAACTTCAAGCGCTATCAGCAGGAACTGCGCGCGGAGGGCTGATCCGGTCCGCGGCGCGCTCGCGCTACAGCAGCCCGCGCTCGGCGAACGAGACCGTGGTACCCCGCCCGACCACGAAATGGTCGAGCACCTTGATGTCGACCAGGGCGAGCGCCTGTTTGAGCGCCGTAGTGAGAAGCTCGTCGGCGCGGCTGGGTTCGGCCACGCCCGAGGGATGGTTGTGGGCGAAGATCACGGCGGCGGCGTTGTGGGCGAGGGCGAGCTTCACCACCTCGCGCGGGTAGACGCTCGTTTGCGTGAGCGTGCCGCGGAAGAGCTCGTCCACCGCGATGAGGCGATTCTGGGCGTCCAGGCAGAGCACCATGAAGACTTCATACGGGCGCGCTTCGATGGCAAGGCGCAGGTAATCCCGCACCGCCTGCGGCGAGCTCAAGCCCACGCCCTGCCGCAGCTCTTCGACGAGCCCCCTCCGCGCAAGCTCGACCACCGCCATCAACTGCGTCGCCTTCGCCGGTCCGACGCCGACAAGCTCGGCGAGCGCCTCGAAGCGGGCGTCCGCGAGCCGCCTCAGGCTCCCGTCGAAGCGTGCGAGGAGCGCCCGAGCGAGATCGAGCGCGCTTTGTCCGGCGCTGCCCGTGCGCAGGAAGATCGCGAGCAATTCGGCATCGGAGAGTTGGCTGGCGCCGTGCCGGAGCAGTCGTTCCCGCGGTCGCTCGTGCTCGGGCCAGTCGCTGATGGGCATGAGGGTCGGGAATCCGGAAGGGGTGGACGAGAGGGAAGAGCGGCTCCGCGCCTCGCAAGCCTCGGGCCACGGCGGCGCGGTTTCTCGGCCCCCGGCGATGGTTTACACTCCGCCCTCTCGCGATCGCTCCCGACCGCCATGGCCACCTCCCAGCGCAGGCGCTTACTCATCGGCTTGACCGGCGGCATCGCCACGTACAAGGTGGCGGAGCTCGCGCGCCTCATGGTGAAGGAGGGGTTCGACCTGCAGATCGTCATGACCGAGGCCGCCACGCGTTTCGTCGGGCCGGCGACCTTCCAGGCGCTCACCGGCAAGCCGGTGTTCACCGACATGTGGGATCCGCGGGCCGCGAGCGGCATGGCCCATATCGAGCTCTCGCGCGACCGCGATGCGATCGTCGTCGCGCCGGCCTCCGCGGATTTCATGGCGAAGCTCGCTCACGGTCACGCCGACGATCTGCTCACGACGCTCTGCCTCGCGCGCGAGTGCCCGCTCATCGTGGCGCCCGCGATGAATCGCCAGATGTGGGAGAACCCGGCCACCCAACGCAATCGCGCGCAGCTCGAGAACGACGGCGTGATCCTGCTCGGCCCCGCTGCGGGTGAGCAAGCCTGCGGGGAAACGGGCATGGGCCGGTTGCTCGAACCCGAGGAACTGCTGCAGGGAATCGTCGGCGCCTTGCAGCCGAAACTGCTGGCGGGCAGGCGGGTGCTGATCACGGCTGGTCCGACGTCCGAGGCAATCGATCCGGTGCGCGTCATCACCAACCTGAGCTCCGGCAAGATGGGTTACGCCCTCGCGCGGGCGGCGCACGAGGCGGGCGCTGCCGTCACCCTGATCTCGGGGCGGACCTGCCTGCCGGCGCCGTTCGGGGTCACGCGCCTCGACGTGGTGAGCGCGGCGGACATGTTCGCATGCGTGCAGGCGCACCTTGCCACGAGCGACATCTTCGTCAGCGTCGCGGCCGTTGCAGATTACCGCCCGGCGCGACCGGCCGCGCAGAAGATCAAGAAGCGCGATCGGCCGGAAACCCTCGAGTTGATCCCGAACCCGGACATCCTCGGCTACGTGGCCGCACGGCCCGGCGCGCCCTTCTGCGTCGGCTTCGCGGCCGAGACCGAACTGCTCGAGGAGCACGCCCAGGCCAAGCGGCGCGAGAAGAAGATCCCGCTGCTTGCCGCCAACCTCGTCCAGGATGCACTCGGTGCCGAGGACAATGCGCTCATCCTGTTCGACGACTCGGGCCGGCACGAGCTCGCGCGCGCACCCAAGCTCGAGCTCGCGCGGCAGCTCATCGCCCGGATCGCCGATCTGGTAGGGCGTACCCCGCCCGCATGCTCGTCCCCGCCCCAGGACAAGCCGCGCGCGGTGCCCGGATGAGAGCCATCGACGTGAAGGTGCTCGATCCGCGCTTGCAGGCGCATCTGCCGGCTTACGCCACGCCGGGTTCCGCGGGTCTCGATCTGCGCGCCTGCATCGACCACGTGCGCACGGTGAATCCCGGCGAAGCGGACCTCGTCGCCACCGGCATCGCGATCCATCTGGCCGACCCCGGTCTCGCCGCGATGGTCCTGCCCCGATCGGGCCTCGGTCACCGGCATGGCATCGTGCTCGGCAATCTGGTCGGCCTGATCGATTCGGACTATCAGGGCCAGATTTTCGTATCGCTCTGGAATCGCGGCCGGGTACCGTTCATCCTGAATCCGCTCGAACGCATCGCCCAGCTCGTGGTCGTACCCGTGTTCCGGGTCGCGTTCAACGTCGTGAGCGAGTTTTCGGAGAGCGAGCGCGGCGCGGGTGGTTTCGGCAGCACGGGCAAGCACTAGCCAGACGGTCCCTGCCGCCCGTCGTTTCGTTTCTTCCGCCTGTCTGGCGCGTTTCTCGCTCTGCCCGTCACGTCCCCCCAAGTTCCGGCTGCAAGGTGCACACGCCGCAATGAGCCCTCTTCTTCTCGTGCTGGACACAGCTCCCCCAGTGGACTGCACTCGGCGGCGGGCCAGCGAGGAGTCCCGACGGCACCCGCAGGGATTTCCCGACCCATCCTCAAGCCAAGAATCCGGGTGCTGCAATTCGGCGGCCGATGCGCTATGCTGCGGCGCGATAGGTGCGCCGATACCGCCGCCAACGTCCCGCCCACGACCATGCCGCATAGCGTGAAGATCCGCCTCGCCAGACCGGCGGACATGTTCCCCATCTCCCGCATGTCGCGCGAGCTGATCGAGGCAGGACTCGGCTGGGCCTGGACCCCGGCGCGCGTGGGCCGAGAGATCCTCTCGCCCGAGACCGTGGTGCTGACCGGCTGCCACGGCGAGGTGGTCGTCGCGTTCGCCATCATGCATTTCGGCGACGAGACCGCACACCTGAATCTGCTCGCGGTCGAGCCCGAGTACCAGCGCGCGGGCATCGGCCGGCGCCTCATGCTCTGGCTCGAGGAATCGGCGCTCACTGCGGGCATTACGGAGATCGGTCTCGAGCTTCGCGCGAGCAACGATGCCGGCCGCCGCTTCTACTACGGCCTCGGCTACCATGAGACGAGCATCGTTCCCGGCTACTATCGCGGTCGCGAAGCGGCGATCCGGATGACGCGCACGCTGCGCCCGGCGATCGCGCACGACGCCGGATAACGTCCCGGCCGCGGGCGCGCGACCGCGGTCTCGCCGAATCCCGTGACATCATGAATCCGCGCCCGCATTCCGCCATCGTCCTCTTCGCGCACGGCGCCCGCGATCCCGAATGGGCCAAACCGTTCGCGGCCATCAAGACGCGCATCGAACGCGAACTGCCCGGCGTGCCGGTCGCCCTCGCGTTTCTCGAATTCATGTCGCCCACGCTCGATCAAGCGGTCGATGTGCTCGTCGCCGGCGGTGCCGACATGATCGACGTGGTACCGGTCTTCATGGCCCGCGCCGGCCACGTGAAGCGCGATCTTCCCCTCCTGGTGGAAGCCCTGCGCGGCGCGCATCCCCGTGTCTCGATCCGGCTTGCGCCAGCGGTCGGCGAGGTGGACCCGGTCATGGACGCGATCGCCGGGTGGGTGGTCGCTCTCGCCCGGCGACCGAGCGCCTGAAGCGTTCCGATCGGCCTCGTCTGCGGTGTCCCGCTGCCGGGGCGCCGCTGCGTACGTAGTACACTCTCGTCGGGAAGCCGAATGCATCGGTCGACGCCCGCTCGCTCCACCCTCTCTATGAACGAAGCTGCTGCGCGCAACGTAGTGCTGGTCCGGGCGTTCGAAACGGCCGGCGCCGGGCGCTCCGGCTGGAGCGACGCGGACGCGCTGTGGGCGAGCCGTGCCGCGGCCGAGGTGGTGGGTGCCGAGGCCGACGCGGACCGCTTCATCGCGCGCCGCGGCGAGCTCGCGGCAGAGCGACTCTGCGAGCGCGACCGCGCGGTCTCGCGCACGCTGCGTGCGGTCACGTGGCGGCCCTGGATCGGATGGGCGCTCATCCTGATTGCATTCGCGCTGGGTTTCGCCACCGACTACATCGGTCCGGCGCGGCGGGTGAACGTACTTGCCTTTCCGCTGCTTGCGCTCGTCGCGTGGAACCTCTGTGCCTACGCGATCATCGCCGTGCGTGCCGTGGCGGGTGTCATGAGCGCACGCGGTCGCACGCTCGGCCCGCTCTCCGGCATCGTCGCGCGGCTCGCACGCGGCGTGAACGAGGCAGCGGCGGCCGCGGCACCGGACACGCCGCTCGCACCGTTCGTGCGCGACTGGGCACGGACATCGGTGCCTCTCACTGCGGCCCGCGTCGCCCGCATCCTGCACCTCTCGGCATTCGCGTTCGCGCTCGGCGCGATCGCGGCGCTGTATCTCCGCGGTCTCGTGTTCGAGTACCGCGCCGGCTGGGAGAGCACGTTTCTCGGTCCGGCGGAGGTGCACCGATTGCTGTCATTGGTGCTCGGTCCGGCGTCGCGCCTGTCGGGCATTCCCATCCCGGACGCGCAGCACCTCGAGACGTTGCAGTTTGCTGCGGGTCCTGGTGAGAACGCGGCACCGTGGCTCCACCTCTACGCCTCGACGATTACACTCTTCGTCCTCCTTCCGCGCTGCCTGCTCGCGCTCGCTACCTGGCTCGTGCAGCGCCGGCTCGAGCGCAGGCTCCCGCTGCCGCTCGACGATGCATATTTCCAGCGACTGCTGCGCACCTTCAAGGGCGAGCGCGCGGCCGTGCGCGTGCTGCCGTACAGCTACCAGCTCGCACCGCAGTCGGCGCTCGGGCTGCGCGAGATCGTGACGCGCGTCTTCGGTCCGAAGTCCGAGGTGTCGATTGCGCCGTCGGTGGCGTTCGGCGAGGAGGACGCCCTGCCCGCGGATCTCGTACCCGCGGACGGGATGGCGCTCGCAGCCGCGCTTTTCAGCCTGACGGCCACCCCCGAGGCGGAAAACCACGGCACCTTCGTCGCCGCGGTGGCGAGCGCACTGGCCCCCGGTACACCGCTCGTGGCGCTCATCGACGAGGCAGGCTTCCGCCAGCGCTTTGCCGGCCAGACGACGCGGCTCGAGGAGCGGCGCAGTGCATGGCGCCAGATGCTCGCCGCGCGGAACGTGGAACCCGTATTCGTCGACCTCGGCGAGCCCGACGTGGCGGCGTCCGCCGACGCGCTCACCGCGGTCCTCGATCGTGCCGCGCGCGCAGAGGCGCTATCGTGAGTGAGGGGGCGACCTCGATCGAGCTCAGCCTGGTCTCGCACACGAACGCGGGTAAGACCACCCTCGCGCGCACGCTGCTCGGCCATGACGTCGGCGAGGTCCGCGACGAGCCCCACGTCACCGCCGTCGCCGAGCCGCACGTCATGATCGAGGACGCGGCGGGCGACGTCCTGCGACTGTGGGACACGCCGGGCTTCGGCGACAGCGTGCGGCTGGCGAAGCGCCTGAAGCAGCAAGGCAACCCGATCGGCTGGTTCCTCACCGAGGTCTGGGATCGCTGGCGCGATCGACCTTTGTGGTCGAGCCAGCAGGCGATCCGCAACGTGCGCGAGACCGCGGACATGGTCCTCTACCTTGTCAACGCCTCGGAGGATCCGCAGGACGCCGGCTACGTCGCGCCCGAGATGCAGATCCTCGAATGGATCGGCAAGCCGGTGCTGGTGCTGCTCAACCAGATCGGCGAACCGCGCTCGTCGGCGGAAGAGGCCGCGGAGCAGGGGCGCTGGCGCACCCATGTCGCGCGCCATGGTTTCGTGCGCGGGGTGCTCACCCTCGATGCCTTCGCGCGCTGCTGGGTGCAGGAAGTCGCGCTCTTGCGCGCGGTGGGCGCGGCGTTGCCGGAATCGAAGCGGCCGGCCTGCAAGCGGCTCGAGCGCGCCTGGCAGGCGCGGCGCATGGAGGCGTTCGAGGCGTCGATGGCGAGACTCGCGGAGCAGCTCGCGCATGCCGCGTGCGACCGGGAGACCCTCGAGGACGATGGCATCGGGACGACCCTGCGCGAGGTGGGCAAGGCGATCGGCTTCGGCGGCGACGGGCAGACGGGACCGAAGGCGCGCGCGATGAAGGCGCTCGCCGAACGCCTCGACGCCGAGACACGTCGCAGCACCGATCAGTTGATAGAGATCCATTGCCTCGGCGGCCGCGCCGCGGCGGAAGTGCTGGCGCGGCTCGCGGGCGATTTCGCGGTGGACGAGCGTGTGAGCGAGGGCAAGGCGGCGATGCTGGGCGGTCTCGTCTCCGGCGCGCTCTCCGGGCTTGCCGCCGATCTCGCTTCGGGCGGGCTTACCTTCGGCGCAGGGCTGCTGACGGGCGGCTTGCTCGGGGCGCTGGGCGCGGCCAGCCTGGCAAAAGGGTACAACGTCATGCGCGGCGCCGACGAGACCACCGTGCGCTGGAGCGATGCGTTCCTGGACGGTCTCTTCGCGTCGGCGTTGCTCCGCTACCTCGCGGTCGCCCACTACGGCCGCGGCCGCGGCGATTGGAAACAGAGCGAGTATCCGCCGTTCTGGAAGGACGAAGTTGCGGCGGTGGTGGAATCGCACCGTGCAACGCTGGCCGCGCTCTGGTCCGGGCGCGCCGGCAACGGCGACCCCGCAAAGATGGCGCAGACACTCACGGTCGAACTGCGTGCCGCAGCGCTGGCGCTATTCGAACGCCTCTATCCGGGCGCGCTCGGGGCGGAGACTGCGGGCTCGGTCGCGCCGGCCGCGGCGCTCACCTGAGGTCGCTCCGCTCCCGGCGCCAGCGCGTCGGCGAGCGCACCCCACGGCAACGCGGCGCAGCGCGCACGGCTGCCCGCCTCGCGCACCGCTGCGAAGGTCTCGATGAGCTCCGGCGCTGCGGCGCCGAGCGTTCCGGCCGTCGGCACGACCGAGCATCCAGCCGAGAAACTCGTCCGTCAACTCGCGCACCCGCGCACGATCGAGACTGTCGACCAACTCCGCCATCATCGACGCCGAGGCGATGCAGACCGCGCAGGCGCGACCACGGAAACGGACCGTGAGCCCTGCGTCGCCGACCTCGCGCACGCCTACCTCGATCTCGTCGCCGCACATCGGGATCGCTGCCCGCCCGATCGACTGCATCGTCTCGAGGCTGCCCCGGTGGCGCGGGTGCTGGAAGTGATCGAGGATGCGCGCGCGATAGATCTCATTCGTCATCAGAGCACCGACTTGATCGGCGGTCGCGTCGCGCGCTCGTCCGCGAGCTTGTCCTTGAGCGCGCGGCCGGTGGCACCCCGGCGCACGAGCACGACCTCGCTCATGATCGAAAGCGCGATCTCCTCCGGCGTACGCGCGCCCAGGTCCAGACCAGCCGGGGCGTGCACGCGCGCGAGGTCCGCGTCGGTGAAGCCCTGCGCTCGCAGGTGGTCGAGTACCAGCCGCGCGCGTTTGCGGCTCGCGATGAGCGCGATATAGCGCGCGCTGGAGCGCAGTGCCCGGGTCATCGACTCGTGGTCCCCCTTGTGCTGGGTGGCGACCACCACGAAATCGTCCGCTCCCGGTTCGAGCCGCGCGTACTCGAGGTCGTCGGTGACGAGCAGCACGGCATGCGGATACCGCTGCGCCGTCACGTCGCGGTCGATCACCGTCACGCGCAGCCCCATCAGGTCTCCGAGCTCGCACATCACCTCGGCCACCCGCCCATGACCCAGGATCCACAACGCGGGCTTCGCCCGCACCGGCTCGACGTAGACCCGCATGTGCCCGCCGCAGGGCATGCCGACGCCCAGCACTTCGTCTTCCATGTCGATCTCCACCACACGCGGCGCGCCGTCCGCGATGGCATCGAGGGCAGCGCGGCAGCACGTAGCCTCGGCGCAGCCGCCGCCGACCCACCCCCAGACGACTCGACCGTGCCCGTCGATCACCGCCTTGGCGCCTGTCTTCGCGGACGACGAACCCCTCGTTTCGATCACCGTCGCCAGGGCGTGAGGCTCGCCCAACGCCCGCTGCTCAAACAAGACATCGAGGATCTCTCTGGCCATCCGCGTCTGCTCCATATCGATCGGGGGCAAGCCCACTGTCGAAGGATTCTATCCGGACTCGGGGACGAAACGAGAATCGCCTTGCGCCACCGTTGCGGCTTCAGCCTGTGATATACATGCGCCTCGACCACGATCCCCTCGACCCATGCGCCTGCCGCTTCGTATCGCATTCGCAGTGCTCGGTGTCTTGCTCGCCTCCGGCGCGTCCGCGCAGTCGAGCGAGGTCACGCTGTCCATCGCCGGGCACAAGCTCCGGGCGGAAGTCGCCGCCAGCCCGGATGCCCGCACCCAGGGGCTCATGTACCGCGAACGGCTGGAGGCAAATCGCGGTATGCTGTTCGTGTTTCCGGAGGCCGCTCCCCAGTCGATGTGGATGATGAACACGCTGATCCCGCTGTCGGTGGCGTTCATCGGACCGGACGGACGCATCCTGAACATTCTCGACATGGAGCCGCAGACGGTGGATATCCACCCCTCCGAGGGTCCGGCCGCTTATGCCCTCGAGACGAACCGGGGCTGGTTTGCCGAGCGTGGCATCCGTCGCGGCGCCCGCGTCGAAGGTCTCGAGAGCGTACCGCCACCGGAGTGACCTCGCTCACCCTTTCCTCGAAGCCCATCCGATCAGGATCACCAGAATGAAGACCGCTCCCCGTACGCTCTGCTGCGCCTTAGCGTTGGCGGTTGCCGCCCCCCCGCCGATGGCGTACGCGCAGGAAGCGGCTGCACCGCAGCAGCAGGCGGCAGCCGACGCGCCGGCCGCCAAGCCGTTCAAGCAGGAAGAGATCGAGGCCCTGGTCGCCCCCATTGCCCTGTATCCGGACGATCTGCTCGTCCAGACCCTGATGGCGTCGACCTATCCGCTGGAAATCGTCCAGGCTGCCCGGTGGCAGAAGGAGGGCAAGAACAAGGACCTCAAGGGCGAGGCGCTCGCCAAGGCCCTGGAGCCTCAGGAGTGGGATCCCAGCGTCAAGTCGATCGTGGCCTTTCCGCAGGTCCTCATCATGATGAACGACAAGCTGGACTGGACCCAGAAGCTCGGGGACGCGTTCCTCGCCCAACAGTCCGACGTCATGTTCGCGGTGCAGCGGTTGCGCCAGAAGGCCCAGGATACCGGCAGTCTCAAGAGCAACGAGCAGCAGAGGGTGGTTACCGAGAAGGAGACCATCATCATCCAGCCAGCGAACCCCCAGGTGGTCTACGTGCCCACTTACCAGCCGACCGCCGTGTACGGCGCGTGGCCCTATCCCGCCTATCCGCCGTATTACCTGCCGCCGCCGCCCGGATACTACGCGGGCAGCGCGTTCGTCTCGGGGCTCGCGTTCGCGACCGGCGTGGCGGTCGTCGGCTCCCTGTGGGGTTGGGGCAATGCAGGATGGGGCCGCGGCGACGTGAACGTGAACGTGAACCGGTACAACAACATCAACGCCACCAACATCAGCCGCAACCGCGCGACCGCCATCAGCAACAATTCCTGGAAGCACGATCCGTCGCACCGGAAAGGCGTGAACTATCGCGACCCTGCCACGCGGCAGCAGTACGGCAAAGGCGACCTGCCCGGCGCGGACAAGCGGCAGGACTTCCGTGGCCGCGACCAGGCGGGCCAGCGCGACCGGGTCGCCGGTGCAGGCGATCGCGGCGGTGCGGGTGATCGCGGCGGTGCCGGAGATCGCGGCGGTGCCGGTGATCGCGGGCGGTGCGGGCGATCGTGGCGGTGCGGGCGATCGCGGCGGTGCGGGCGATCGCGGCGGTGCGGGTGATCGCGGCGGTGCGGGTGATCGCGGCGGTGCGGGTGATCGCGGCGGTGCGGGTGATCGCGGCGGTGCGGGTGATCGCGGCGGTGCGGGTGATCGCGCCGGCCTCGGGGGCGACCGTGGCGGCGCGGGCGCAGCGAAGCGCCCCACGACTCAGCCCGCCCGGCAGTCCGATGCCTTCAGCGGCATGGGGAACGGCGCCCAGGCACGCCAGCAAAGCGACCGCGGCGCGGCCAGCCGTCAGGCGGCGGCTCGCCCGACGGGCGGAGGAAGCTTCGGCGGCGCCCACGCGAGCGGCGGGGGCAGTTCCGGAGGTGCGCGAGCAGGCGGCGGCGGTCACGCCGGTGGTGCCCGGGGCGGTGGCGGCGGCATGCGAGGAGGCGGTGGCCGCCGCTAGTGCCGCCAAGCCCCGTGAGCTTCGCTCGCACCCGTGTTCCCGAATACCGACCGAATCGAGGATGAAATGCTGTCATTGCCAATCACTTTGAACGCCCGCTGGCTGCGCCTCGCTGTTCTGATCGGGCTCGTTGCGATCTGCTGGCTCGGCGCCACGGGTGCGGCCTGGGCGGCTGCCCCCAAGCAGGCGACCTTCAAGTCTCCCGAAGAGGCCGCCGATGCACTCGTCGCCGCGCTGAAGGCGAACGACGAGCGCCGTCTCTTCGCGCTGTTCGGACCCGAGAGCGGCAAGCTCATCGGTTCCGGCGATGCGACCGCCGATCAAACAGACCGTGCCAAGTTCGTAGCGGCCTTCGAGGAGGCACACAAGATCGAAATGCAGGGGGACGCGATAGCCGTGCTCAACGTCGGCAAGGACGACTGGCCGCTTCCGGTGCCGATCGTGAAGCGCGGCGACACTTGGCGCTTCGACGCGAAAAAGGGCCAGGACGAGCTCGTCAATCGGCGCATCGGCAAGAACGAGCTTGCCACGATCCAGGTGCTGCTCGCGATCGTCGATGCGCAGCGCGAGTATTCGTCGGAAGACCGCAACGGCGACGGCCGTCTCGAATACGCCCGGCGCTTCAGGAGCCAGCCCGGCAAGACCGATGGCTTATTCTGGCCCGCTTCCGACGGCAAGCCCGAAAGTCCGCTCGGTCCGCTCGCTGCCACCGCGAGCCGCGAAGGCTACAAGGCAGAAGCTGGCAAGCGCACGCCCTATCACGGCTACTACTTCAGGATCCTCACGGGCCAGGGCAAGGATGCCCCCGGTGGCGCGTACAGCTACCTCGCGCAGGGGCACATGATCGGCGGTTTCGCGGTCGTGGCGTGGCCCGCGAAGTATGGCTCTTCGGGGATCATGACCTTCATCGTGAACCAGGACGGCGTCGTGTACGAGAAGAACCTCGGACCCGACACCGCCGCGATCGCAAGCGAGATGAAGCTGTTCAACCCCGATGCGAGCTGGACGAAGGTAGACGGTCCCACCTGAGCTCCGACATGAAGCGGCGGTAGCCGGCTCGTACCGGCTACCGCCGCGGGACGGCACCAAGAACAGAAAGTCGCTCGCGCGTTGCAGCGCTCGCGAACGCATTTCCTAGCCAATGACGTCCGCAGCCTTGTAGGCCGAGGCGAGCTCTTCGCCATCGTGCGCAATCAAAGCGGCAGCACGGAACTCGAAGGCGGCCACGATGGAGTCGTTGCCGCGCCTCGCATCGACGACGGTCGCTCGTCCCCGCGTAAAGGTGTCGACCGCAGTTGACGGGAAGCTTCCCGCCGAACACGACGTCGACTGTCCCGAGACGAATGTCGGGGTGATGGTTTCGTTTGCAGATCGTACCAGTGAAGGTTGCCATTTTGCTCTCCCTATCAAGAGTGGATTAGACGTTCCTCACCGCGTCGCGAGCAGCCGGTCGAGCTCCGCGTTCAGGTAGTCGAGACGGCTGCGCTCGGTCGCGGTCAGCGTGCGCTGTAGCAGATTGGTCTTCTCGTACGGGTCGTTCTGCAGATCGAAGAACTCGCGCGCCGGCCAACCCCAGTACGAGTTGGCCGAGGCCCGCTCGATCAGCTTGTAGCGCCGGTCGCGAATCGCGCGCTGCCAGTTCTGGTTCCAGGCGAGGTCGAACTTCTCGGCATAGACCCAGGGGCGCAGCGCCGCCGTGGTGGTGCTCGTGATGTAGGGCATGATGCTCACGCCGTCGATCTTCCGGCCCGCCGGCAGGACGCTCGCCGGGTCGATGCCGGCAAGACGCAGGATGGTCGGATAAAGATCGACCGTGTTGACCAAGCCGTCGACCATGCGCCCGGACGCCGCGACGCCTGAGCCCGCGACGATCATCGGCACGTGCACGCCCTGCTCGTAAACCCGGTCCTTGGCGTGGTTGGGATCGTAGGGCGAGGCCGTGGTTTCGTACGGCGTGCCATTGTCGCCGACGAAGATCACGCTGGTGGTGCTGAGGTTGACCCCGCGCAGGAGTCGGCCTAGCTCGGTGTCCATCGCCTCGATCATCGCCTCGTAGTACGAGCGGCGCAGGGTCTTGTCCGGCGTATCGTCGATAGGCAGGCCGTCCCGTGTGTGCAGGTTATTCGGCGGTTTGTGGTAGGGCGAATGCGGTGCGCTCAGCGCCAGCGTGATGAAGAACGGCCGCGTTCAGCTTGCCTGCCGTCGCGATCGCCGCCAGCGTTTCGTTGACCTGGTCGGTGGTGGCGTAGACGTTGGAGGTCGTCTGGACGCCATTGCGCACCTTCGGCCAGGAAAAGTAGTTCTCGATCGCGGCGAGGTTGGGATGTGGTCCGACGAAGTTCGGCCAGCCATGGAGATTGGGGTTGCTGATGCCACGGCCGAGGTGCCACTTGCCGACATGCGCGAGGTAGTAGTTGAGCGCCGGGCGCGCCCGGAACGCCTCGGGCAGCGTGAGCTCACTGGTCGCAAGCACCGGTCCCGGCTGGGACAAATCCTGCGGGATCACCTTCCCGAAGCCCGTGCGGAAGCCATAGCGGCCGGTGATGATGGTCGCGCGCGTCGGCGAGCAGAGCGGCTGCGCCCAAACGTTGCGGAACAGCACCCCGCGCTGTGCGAGGCTCGCAAGATTGGGCGTCAGCGGTGCCGGTGGCGTCGTGGATCGGCGGTCGGTCAATGGGTAGTAGCGGGTGACGTCGATGCCGTAGTCGTCGGCGATGATCAGCAGGATGTTGCGCGCCGCCTGCGCCTGTCCGGCGAAGACGCAAACAACCACCAGCAGAAGAAACGCTCGAATTGCACGCATGATTTTATGTTCCCCTGGTTCGACCGCGTTGAGCCGAAGAACTCGCGTATCCCGAATGAACTCGTTGCGGTCAAGAATGAAGCGCGAGGCGGCACGTCGAAGTGCCGGCCTCGCAGCGCTCGCGAGAGCGTTTCTAGAGAATGAAGTCCACCGCCTTGTAGGCCGAGGCCAGCACGCCGCCATCATCGATCGCGAGCACGAACTCGAAGGTTGCATCGGCGTCCACGTTCGCATTCACGATGGTCGTCGTGCCGGAGTTGACGAGCGAGACGTGGCCGATGCCCGTGCCGCCGAACACGAACGCCTGATTGCCCGCAAGGCCGGTGTTCGCGTCGATCCCCGACAGGTCGATCACGTCGCCGCCCGCTACCCCCGCCCCCTCGAAGGCGATCGCGCCGCCGCCCGCGCGGATCACGTCCCGCGCCGTGGCAGTGGACTCGCTCACGAAGTTGAAGTCGAAGCGGTCGGCCCCGGTCCCGCCGATGAGCACGTCGGCACCCGCGCCACCCGCCAGCGTGTCGTTGCCGGCCAGACCGGACAGAGTGTTCGCCCCGCTGTTGCCGGTGATGACATTCGCCAGCGTGTTGCCGGTGCCGCTGAGGGCGGCACTGCCGGTCAGCGTCAGGTTCTCGACGTTCGCCGCGAGCGTGTAGGTGATCGACGAGAAGACCGCATCGGTGCCCTGGTTCGTGTACTCGACGACCTGGTCGCCGGTGTTGTCGACGTAGAAGGTGTCGTTGCCGGTGCCGGTGCCGCCCAGCATCCGGTCGGCACCCGTGCCTCCGTTCAGCGTGTCGTTGCCGTTGCCGCCCAGGAGCGTGTCGTTGCCACCGAGGCCGTTGAGCGTGTCGTTGCCGTCGAGTCCCGACAGCGTGTTGGCAGCAGTGTTGCCGGTGATGACGTTGGCCAGCGTGTTGCCGGTGCCGCTGAGAGCAGCAGTGCCAGTCAGAGTGAGGTTCTCGACGTTCGCCGCGAGGGTGTAGTTGATCGACGAGAAGACCGCGTCGGTGCCCTGGTTGGTGTACTCGACGACCTGGTCGCCGGCGTTGTCGACGTAGAACGTGTCGTTGCCGGTGCCGGTGCCGCCCAGCATCCTGTCCGCACCCAGCCCGCCATCGAGGATGTCGTTACCCTCGCCGCCGTAGAGGTTGTCGTTGCCGCCGAGCCCCTTGAGGGTGTCGTTGCCGCCCAGCCCCGTGAGCACGATTACGTTGCGTCGTTGCCGGTGATGACGTTGTTGAGCGCGTTGCCAGTGCCGTTGAAGCGTAACGCATCCCCAGTAACGGATTTCCCAGATCGTCTTCGCCTACTTCGCGAGCGTTTTCCAGATTCAGATTCTCGACGTTCGACGGGAGCGTGTAGGACCCCGTAACGTACTGACCCGTATCCGGATCATAGGGAAAGAACCCCCAAACGAATACCGAATCCGTCCCCTCGCCATTCGCTTCGACGACTGCGTCTCCCGGGTACGGGCCGGACGGCCCGTATCCCCCGCCGAACACCCAGTAGGTATCGTTCCCTTCGCCGCCTATTCCGGTGGAAGACCCCCTCGTCTCCATCAGTAGCGTATCGTTGCCGGCGCCCCCGTAGAGCGTGTCGCCGCCGAGGTCGAACCAATAATCGTAATCATCCCCGATTGTGTCGTTGCCATCCCCGCCGTAGATGACGTCGTCGCCCGTACCCCCAAATGACGTCGTCCCCAGGGCCTCCGTCGAGCCAGTCGCTGTAACCGGCATAGTCGGGGTGACCATAATCTCCCACGATGGTGTCGTTGCCGTTGCCACCATAGATTCGGTCGTTTCCCTCGTTTCCGCTGAGGAAGTCGTCGCCTTCGCCACCATCGATCAGGTCATCGCCCCCGGTGTCTTGCTCCAAGCGCGCATCGCCCCCATGGATGCTGTCGTTTCCCCGCCCCCGTAGAGGACGTCGTCGCCTTCGCCACCATCGACCAAGTCATCGCCCCCGCCCGCGAAAACAGTATCCGCGGCATCGGACGGAAAACTCCCCCCGGAACCCGTGTGACCGTGCCGGACACGGTTGTCGGAGTGATCGTTTCGTTTGCTGCTGTGCCGGTGAACGTTGCCATTTTTCTCTCCCAGTCAAATTGAAGCGCTCTCGCGCTACGAGGTCATTGAGGTCGACCGCCCCTCAGAGAATGAAGTCCACCGCCTTGTAGGCCGAGGCCAGCACGCCGCCATCATCGATCGCGAGCACGAACTCGAAGGCGGCATCGGCGTCCACGTTCGCATTCACGATGGTCGTCGTGCCGGAGTTGACGAGCGAGATGTGGCCTATGCCCGGTGCCGCCGAACACGAACGCCTGGTTGCCCGCAAGGCCGGTGTTCGCGTCGATGCCCGACAGGTCGATCAGGTCGCCACCGGCGACCCCTGCTCCCTCGAAGGCGATCGCGCCGCCGCCCGCGCGGATCACGTCCCGGGCGCTGGCGGTGGAATCGCTCACGAAGTTGAAGTCGAAGCGGTCGGCTCCGATCCCGCCGACGAGCACATCGGCCCCCGCGCCACCCGCCAGCGTGTCGTTGCCGGCCAGACCGGACAGAGTGTTCGCCCCGCTGTTGCCGGTGATGACATTCGCCAGCGTGTTGCCGGTGCCGCTGACTGCACTGCCAGTCAGCGTGAGGTTCTCGACGTTCGCCGCGAGCGTGTAGGTGATCGAAGAGAAGACTGCATCGGTGCCCTGGTTCGTATACTCGACGACCTGGTCGCCGGTGTTGTCGACGTAGAAGGTGTCGTTGCCGGTGCCGGTGCCGCCCAGCATCCGGTCGGCACCCGTGCCTCCGTTCAGCGTGTCGTTGCCGTTGCCGCCCAGGAGCGTGTCGTTGCCACCGAGGCCGTTGAGCGTGTCGTTGCCGTCGAGTCCCGACAGCGTGTTGGCAGCAGTGTTGCCGGTGATGACATTGGCCAGCGTGTTGCCGGTGCCGTTGAGAGCAGCAGTGCCGGTCAGAGTGAGGTTCTCGACGTTCGCCGCGAGCGTGTAGTTGATCGACGAGAAGACCGCATCGGTGCCCTGGTTGGTGTACTCGACGACCTGGTCGGCCGCGTTGTCGACGTAGAACGTGTCGTTGCCGGTGCCGGTGCCGCCCAGCATCCTGTCCGCACCGGTGCCGCCATCGAGGATGTCGTTGCCGTCGCCGCCGTAGAGGGTGTCGTTGCCGGCAAGCCCCTTGAGGGTGTCGTTGCCGGCGAGACCGGAGAAACATTGACTTCACGGTTGGGCCTCCCCGTGTGCCGGTAATGACGTTGTCGAGTTCGTTGCCCGTGCCGTTGAGGCGCAACGAATCTGTCAGGTACGAATTGTCCGGATCATCCGCTCTTCGAAGGCTAAGTTTTCGACGTTTGCAGGCAACGTGTAGGTGGTCTATTGTCGACACCGGACCGTGTCGGATGCCTTGGTTAGCGATACTCGACCACTTCGTCATCGGCGAAACTGACCCCGAAAACGTCGTATCCCCGTCGCCCCCTGACCATCCGTTCGTTCGAGGAAAAACCGCTGGACGTCGTCAGACAGTAGCGTATCGTTGCCCGCGCCACCGTAGAAGACTTGGCTGTCACCTGCCGTAGCGTCGAACGGCAATAATAGTAATCATCCCCGATTGTGTCGTTGCCATCCCCGCCGTAGATGACGTCGTCAGCACCGATACCCCCAAATGACGTGTCGTCCGCCAGAGCCCGTCGAGCCAGTCGACTGTGACCGGCATAGTCGGAGTAGCCATAATTCGTCTCCACTCGATCCGTGTCGCTCGCCGTTGCCACCATAGAGTTCTGGTCGTTTCGCTCGTCTCCGCTGTAGGTAAGTCGTCGCCTTCGCCACCATCGATCAGGCCATCGCCCCCGGCGATCTTGCTCCAAGTCGCCGACGTTGTCGACATGGATAGCTAGTCGTTCCCCGCCGCGTCCGTATGAGGGTGTCGTCACCTCCGCCGCCATCGACCGAGTCATCGCCCGCGCCCGCGAAAACGGTATCGGCGCATCGGACGGGAAACTCCCCGCCGGAACCCTCGTAACCGTCGCGGACACGGTTGTCGGGGTGATCGTTTCGTTTGCTGCTGTACCAGTGAAGGTTGCCATTTTTCTCTCCCAGTCAAATTGAAGCGCTCTCGCGTTACGAGGTCATTGAGATCTACCGCCCCTCACAGAATGAAATCCCCCGCCTTGTAGGCCGAGGCGAGCACGCCGCCATCGTCGATCGCGAGCACGAACTCGAAGGCGGCATCGGCGTCCACGTTCGCATTCACGATGGTCGTCGTGCCGGAGTTGACGAGCGAGACGTGGCCGGCAGTGGTGCCGCCAAACACGAACGCCTGATTGCCCGCCAGACTGGTGTTCGCATCGATGCCGGAGAGGTCGATCACATCGCCGCCTGCCACTCCGGCTCCTTCGAAGGCCAACGTGGTTCCGCCGCCCGCCCGGATCGCGTCCCGCGCCGTGGCGGTGGAGTCACTCACCAGGTTGAAGTCAAAGCGGTCGGGCCCGGTCCCGCCGATGAGCACGTCGGCGTTCGCCCCGCCCGTGAGCGTGTCGGCGCCGGCCAGGCCGGAGAGCACGTTCTTCCCGCCATTGCCGGTGATGACGTTCGCCAGCGTGTTGCCGGTGCCGTTCAGCGCGGCGTTACCAGTCACGGTGAGGTTCTCGACGTTCGATGCCAGGGTGTAGCTGATGGATGAGAACACCGTATCGGTGCCCTGGTTCGTGTACTCGACGACCTGGTCGCCGGCGTTGTCGACGTAGAAGGTGTCGTTACCGGTGCCAATGCCGCCCAGCATCCTGTCGGCACCCGCGCCTCCGTTCAGCGTGTCGTTGCCGTTGCCGCCCAGGAGCGTGTCGTTGCCACCGAGGCTGTTGAGCGTGTCGTTGCCGTCGAGTCCCGACAGCGTGTTGGCAGCACTGTTGCCGGTGATGACATTGGCCAGCGTGTTGCCGGTGCCGCTCAGAGCAGCAGTGCCAGTCAGACTGAGGTTCTCGACGTTCGCCGCGAGGGTGTAGTTGATCGACGAGAAGACCGCATCGGTGCCCTGGTTCGTGTACTCGACGACCTGGTCGCCGGCATTGTCGACGTAGAAGGTGTCGTTGCCGGTGCCGGTGCCGCCCAGCATCCGGTCGGCGCCCATGCCGCCATCGAGGATGTCGTTGCCTTCGCCGCCGTAGAGCCTGTCGTTGCCTTCCAAGCCCTTCAGTGTGTCGTTGCCGCCGAGCCCCGTGAGCACGTTGACCTCTTCGTTGCCGGTAATGACGTTCGACAGATCGTTGCCGGTGCCGTTGAAGGGAATCGCATCTCCCAGAACGGGGGGGCTGAAGGGTGCGCGAGCGCTTTCCAAATTCAGATTCTCGACGTTGGACGGGAGCGTATAGGACCCCGTACCGTACTGGTTCGTACTCGGATCATAAGGAGCGAAACCCCATCCCCAAACGAATACCGAATCCGTCCCCTCGCCAGTCGCCTCAATGACCGCGTCCCCCGCGCTGAACACCCAATAGGTATCGTTGCCTGGGCCGCCGCTTCCGGAGGAAGGCCCCGCCTCATCCATCCGCAGCGTATCGTTGCCGCCTTCCCCATAGAGCGTGTTGCCGCCGATCGGGAACTGATACCAGAAAGAATCCCCGATCGTGTCGTTGCCATCCCCGCCGTAGATGACGTCGCCGCCCAACCCCGCAATGACATCGTCCCCGGCGCCTCCGTAGAGCCGGTCGGCGTAACCGAAAAAATCCGTGACGTCTCCATAAATGCTGTCGTTGCCGTCGCCCCCATAGATTGTGTCGTTTCCCCCCTCCCCCAAGAGGTAGTCGTTGCCTCCGCCCCCATCGATCAGGTCATCGCCCCCGTCGTTGTCGAAGAAGCTCTGGCCCCCAGCGATTTCGTCGTTTCCTTCCCCCCCGTTGAGGGTGTCGTTGCCTAAGCCACCATAGACCAGGTCATCGCCCCCGCCCGCGAAAACAGTATCCGCGGCATCGGACGGGAAACTCCCCCCCGGAACCCGTGTGACCGTGCCGGACACGGTTGTCGGGGTGATCGTTTCGTTTGCTGCTGTGCCAGTGAACGTTGCCATTTTTCTCTCCCAGTCAAATTGAAGCGCTCTCGCGCTCCGTGGTCATTGAGGTCCACCGCCCCTCAGAGAATGAAGTCCACCGCCTTGTAGGCCGAGGCCAGCAGGCCGCCATCCTCGATCGCGAGCACGAACTCGAAGGTTGCATCCGCGTCCACGTTGGCGTTCAGGATGGTCGTCGTGCCGGAGTTGACGAGCGAGAGGTGGCCGGCAGTGGTGCCGCCGAACACGAACGGCTGATTGCCCGCAAGGCCGGCGTTCGCGTCGATACCCGACAGGTCGATCAGGTCGCCACCGGCAACCCCCGCCCCCTCGAAGGCCACTGCCCCGCCGCCCGCACGGATCATGTCCCGGGCACTGGCGGTGGACTCGCTCACGAAGTTGAAGTCGAAGCGGTCCGCTCCAATCCCGCCGATGAGTACGTCAGCACCCGTGCCGCCCACCAGCGTGTCGTTGCCGGCCAGCCCGGACAGAGTGTTCGCCCCACCGTTGCCGGTGATGACATTCGCCAGCGTGTTGCCGGTGCCGGTGAGTGCCGTCGTACCGGTCAAGGTAAGGTTCTCGACGTTCAATGCCAGGGTGTAGCTGATCGAGGAGAGCACGGTGTCGGTGCCCTGGTTGGTGTACTCGACCACCTGGTCGCCGGCGTTGTCGACGTAGAAGGTGTCGTTGCCGGTGCCGGTGCCGCCCAGCATCCGGTCGGCACCCGTGCCTCCGTTCAGCGTGTCGTTGCCGTTGCCGCCCAAGAGCGTGTCGTTGCCACCGAGGCCGTTGAGCGTGTCGTTGCCGTCGAGGCCGGACAGCGTGGGCAGTCAACGTGAGGTTCTCGACGTTCGCCGCGAGGGTGTAGTTGATCGACGAGAAGACCGCATCGGTGCCCTGGTTGGTGTACTCGACGACCTGGTCGCCGGTGTTGTCGACGTAGAACGTGTCGTTGCCGGTGCCGGTGCCGCCCAGCATCCGGTCGGCACCCGTGCCGCCGTTCAGCGCGTCGTTGCCGTTGCCGCCCAGGAGCGTGTCGTTACCACCAAGGCCGTTGAGCGTGTCGTTGCCGTCGAG
Organism: uncultured beta proteobacterium; assembly: GCA_963734295.1. Taxonomy (GTDB): domain Bacteria; phylum Pseudomonadota; class Gammaproteobacteria; order Burkholderiales; family JAEUMW01; genus JAEUMW01. The sequence goes on from CAVTGS010000012.1 coordinate 1,049,198, forward strand.
TCCCGACAGCGTGTTGGCAGCAGTGTTGCCGGTGATGACATTGCCCAGCGTGTTGCCGGTGCCGCTCAGAGCAGCAGTGCCAGTCAGAGTGAGGTTCTCGACGTTCGCCGCGAGCGTGTAGGTGATCGACGAGAACACCGCATCGGTGCCCTGGTTCGTGTACTCGACGACCTGGTCGCCCGTGTTGTCGACGTAGAACGTGTCGTTTCCGGCGCCGGTGCCGCCCAGCATCCTGTCGGCACCAGGCGCCGCCGTCGAGGATGTCGTTGCCCTCGCCGCCGTAGAGGGTGTCGTTGCCGCCCAGGCCCCTGAGGGTGTCGTTGCCGGCGAGGCCCGTGAGAACGTTCGACTTCTCGGCACTGGCTCGTAGTACCGGTGATGACGTTGTTGAGTGCGTTGCCGGTGGCGTTGAAGCGCATTGGCCAGTCCGGATGCCGTAAAGTAGTAGCGAGCGCCCTCCACGACTCAGATTCTCGACATTTGACGGCAGGGTGTACGATCCGTGACGACACCAGTGTCGGTCCCTCGAGGGTCGACCATCGTCCAAGGTACATAAACGTCGTATCCCGTCACCAGCATCGCACTCGCGTCCGAGTTCGCGCCTCGAACTGATCTTGCTTCGATGACTGTTAAGCCGTTTGGGACGGAAGTCGTCCGCCCCACGTATGCGCTCGTTCCCCACACCGCCTCTTCCGGAGCGTCGCATGACTGCATCCTATGTCGAGACAGCAGATCGTTTCCGCTTCTTCCCCATACAGCGTGTCGTTGCCATAGCGCATAGAGACTTCGACATTCGTCCGTGTAGTTATCGACGCGGCACTTCGTCGATGCCTTGACCAGCGACCTCGTCACCTTGTCGCCGACGTTGTCGACGTAGTACGATCGTCGCCGCAACCTCCAATGACGTGTCCGCACCGCCCCGCCGTCGAGCGAGTCGTTGTAGTCGCGCTCAAGCCATAATCTCCATACATGTGTCGTTACCGTCGCCGCCATAGATCGTGTCGTTGCCCTCCCCGCCGTACAGGATGTCGTTGCCGCCCATTCCGTAAAGAGTATCCGGGCCATCAGCGGGGAAGCTCCCCGCCGGAACCCTCGTAACCGTCGCGGACACGGTTGTCGGGGTGATCGCTTCGTTTGCTGCCGTGCCGATAAACGTTGCCGTTTTTCTCTCCTGTTCAGATACAAGCGTTCTTGCGCTCACGCTGATTCTCGAAAATTCGTTCGAGCCGCATGGGCGTCAGCGATTCTTCTCATCGCGAATGGGGACGCGGAAAATAAAGATGCTCCGGATTGCTGCGCCATGCCTCGACGCTGATGTTCGTGCTGCAGGCGCGGCTTTCTGGCTCCCTTTGCTTTAATTATAGGATGTCAATGACTAAATTCAATGACGCATTCTTGTCGGGTTTTCTCTTGTGTGGCAACGCGAGCTCCGTTGACCCGAGCCCAGCAATGGCCGCGACCATGACCACCGCCCCACGACGGTTCAGTCTTGCCCTGGCGGGGGGGCGGCTCAGGTTCCTCCTCTGGGCTGCTGCCTTGCTGCCGACGGTCGTGTCGGCAACCGACCTTCGGCTCGCCCTACCCATCGCGTGCAGTCCTGACGATCCCTGCTCGATCCAGAACTACATGGACCTCGATAGCGGACCGGGGCTGAAGGATTTCGGCTGCGGCGTCCTCACCTACGACGGCCATCGCGGCACCGATTTCCAGGTGCGGGACTTGGCGCGCATGAAGGCCGGCGTGCCCGTCCTCGCCGCTGCGCCGGGGGTCGTCCGGGCTGCCCGCGATGAGATGCCTGATACGGGCAAGAGCGGCTACGAGGCCGCGCGAGAAACCGAGCGCGCACTCGGCAATGCCGTCGCCATCGACCATGGCGCCGGCTGGTCGACCTTCTACGGACACCTGCGCCAAGGCAGTGTGAAGGTGCGTCCGGGAGACCGCGTCGAGAAGGGACAGAAGCTGGGAGACGTTGGGCTCTCCGGCAATACGGAGTTTCCCCACCTGCATTTGGAGGTGCGAAAGGAGGGGGTCGTGATCGATCCTTTCACTGGTGCTGGCCCCGGATCGAGCTGCGGCGACACCTCGCGCTCGCTGTGGGACACGGCCGCGCGCGACCGACTGCCCTACACCTCGACCGGAGTGATCTGCTCGGGATGGTCGGCCGAGCCGCCCGACCGCGCCGCCGTGCTGGAAGACTGCGACCGCGCGGCTGGATTGACCGTGTCATCCCGGGCCATGATCGCGTGGATCGAGCTCTTCGGCGTGCGAAAGGGCGACACCTTCCGGGCGACGCTGTCAGGGCCCGACGGCACCACGCTGGCGGAGACTACGGCCGTGCTGGAGAAGGACCGCGCTCGCGAATTCCGCTATGTCGGGAAGAAGCGCCCGGTGGCGGGTTGGCCGCCGGGGACCTACCGCGCCCGGGTCACGCTCGATCGCACCACCGACGGCGCCCGGCGGACGGTGATCGACTCCGAGCACGAGGTCGTCATCCGGTAGCCCGAAGGGGCCGGCCAACCGCGATCTCCGCGACGGGCGCGTCGGGTGAAAGGGACACGGCGACTTTATTCTCGCTTTACTGATCTAGATCATTGACCGTGGGGAAAATAGGCCGCACATTGCAGGAGACGGTGACGCCCAACGCAACGGTGGCGTTCGCCGACAAAAATGCTCAAGTTCATCGCCCAATT
>CAVTGS010000013.1:0-89691 GCA_963734295.1 uncultured beta proteobacterium
GTCCTGACCTGAGCCTGGCCCTTTAATCCCCATTCCTTATGAAGGGCAGGAGTGCTGCCCGAAGTATCCGCGGGCGTGCGATGAGCGAGGCTCAAATGTCGTGACGAAGACTGCATCTGAGGGGGACGTCTAAATGGGTCGGCTCAAGTTCGCGGACGACCGGCAACAAACGGCCAAGACCGGTCCTACGACCACGCCGCTGAAAGGGGCCGTTCGCCGGAATTGTCGACCCAAAGCAGTGACTCGCGCGGCATCTGGGCGCTCACTTCGATTTTCTCGCCACCTCGATCGTCTGCATCATTCCCCTGTCTTCGCGACGCCTGATCCAGGGCACCACAAGTCCATCAACATGAAGGTCCGGATGACTTCTGCATCCGCGTCATTCAGCCCGGCGGGGCTTTATTACGCAGCTATGAAGCGGCCGGTTGGCCGCTTGTAATGACCGGCACAAAGACTGTCTCTGAATGAAGTGGCCCAGTATCGGGCATTCGCGTCGCCCTATGTGGGCCAGCGCACAGACTTGACATGCGAGCAAGCATACGATGAGAAGTAGATCTGGGTTCTGACCCGGAAGCAACGCCACCTTTCCGGTTGGCAAAGTCAAGCGTGGCGTAGTCCCGAGGAGGTTACAATGAAAAGGATCGCGCGTGCGCTGCTGGCTTGCTGTGCGGTTTTTGGATTTCCCGCTCCATCATTGGCACAGAATGTAGCCCCTGGTGGCACTGATCTGATCGTCGTTCGTCCCACGGAGAAATCGCCGGAGGCGGTCGTGGACGCGATCAAGACTTATGCCGAAGCGAAGAAGTGGGTGTACATGGGGGCCAACAAGGTCAAACCGCCTCAAGGAGAGATCACCTTCGTGAAGGTGTGCGTGCCCGAGGTCAGTAAGTTGATCTGGCCTCTTGGGCTAAAGTTAAGTGCAATGCTTCCGTGCGGAAATTTCGGCGTGTATCAAAACCAGGGCAAGACCGAGATTTCCATGCTGCACCCTCGCTACATGCAAGTGCTCTATCCCCACCCGGAGGTCGAGAAGGCAAGTGCCCTGGCCACGCCACTGCTTACTGACATGCTGGAGGCGGTATCCAAATAGGCTGTCCGTTCGTGCCGAACCAAGGTCGATGAAGCTGTGCCCAACTGTTGGACAAACCCGGTCAGGCGTGTCTGCTGAACGGCCCGGTGTGGGTCGAGTGCAGAAACCCGCTGTTGCCGGAAGCAGCCGTTGAGTTCAGCGCACATGACATGCAACTCCCGACCCAAAGCAGACAGAAGCCGCCCCTGATTGAAGCCCCAGACACCCTCGAAACGATCGTTCAGTTCCGACGTGGCCGGAGCCCGCGCATGCTGTGGATGTGCCCGAACATCGGCCCCTACCCGCGGCCAGCGTCGGTATCGATATCGACCCTCGATGTCGATCTGGCGTTCACTTATTCGGAATCATCAGGTGCTGGTAGGGCGTCCCCGCCCACAATCGGAATCATCAGGTGCTGGTAGGGCGTCCCCGCCCACATCACGTAGGGGACTGAGGTGTCCGGGTCCCCACTCTTTGGATACATGTCGTAGAAGCTGGCATCGGCGCCCACAATCATCACGTGAGGTCCCGTCTTGATCCAGTAATTGCCGGCGCTGGGCTTCATCGCATAGGGGTCCGTGTTGCTGGCATCGGTTCCTCCCGAAAGCATGTACATGAAGCCGATCTTGCCGCCGGTAGGTGTCTTGTGCTCAATCCACGCAACAGTCCACTCCATGGCAGCCTTGTCCATGCACATGGGGTCGGGACCGGGGGTCGCCGGATTGTCCGGCATGCAGGTAAATCCGTTCGTTCCTTCACGCAACGTCCGCATCTTGCCGTCCGCGCCCATCGCGACGATCGTTGCATTCGCGCCCACTTTCTTCGGCGCCGCTCGCATCGCACTTTGGATCATTTTCTTGTCGGCGGCGGAAGGTGCGGCTGGTTTCGCGCCCGTCTCAGCCATCGCCATATCGGCGGCCATTGCAGTCTGCGTCAATGTTATGTTCATTGCGGCGGCCATCGCGCCTACTACCATGATCGATTTCAACATGATCCCCTCCATTGGGCATCCCATCCCATGTCCACTACGCAGTCCGCCTCCCGGTGCTCTATCGTCACTGGCGGCGCTGCGAGGCGATTCACGACCTAGTTGCTTTATCCTAAAAACCGCAGTTGCCTCTATGTGCAGTGCATCAAGCGGGGTTCCGATCGCGCTGCGAGCCAGTTGAATCCAGTCACGTGAGTGGCGATGAACTCGCACACGCGCTGCCACACCGATATGATGGGCAACTGCTCCGCAGATCTTTTCCAGCCCTGCAACCGCTGGCTCACCGCGGTGAGCAGCGCTCGGGCGTAGGTTGCCTTTGCGTGCATCGGCGTGATCGACAGGTGAGTCTGTCCGGCATGGGAAGTCATGCGCCCGATCGCCGAGAGCAGGAACGGGCGGCTGGTGATTGCCTCCAGGCGCCCCTCGGGGTGGGCGAGTCGCACGAACAGGCTCCACCAGTTGTAGGCGAGCGCCACGGTCATGGCGGTGAGGCGGCAACGCTTCAGATCGTGCGTGGTGAAGCCGCCCCAGCCCCACTGGTTCTTCAACTCGTCGAAGGCGTTCTCCGCATCGCCGCGGTCGCGGTACAGCTGCGCGATGGCGAGCATGTCGTAGGCAAGATCGGTCACCAGCACGGCGTACTCGTAGCCCTTGGCCGGGACGTCCTTCTCGACGAAGGCCAGGCGCAGTTGCTGCTCATCGCTGAGCAGCACGTCGCCCTGCAGCGGGCGACGCAGAATCACGATACGCCGCGCTCGGCTCCAACCCATGAGCTGGATCATTCCCTCCTGAGCTTGCCAGCCTTGCCCCGCATCGCACCACTGCCCGCTGGCGAAGCTGCGCTCGATATAGCGCTTGACGTTCTTCGTGAGACGCAGCTTGAACAAGTAGTGCACCGCGCGTGCTTCCAGCGCTGCCATCGTCGGCTCGCCGCCCTGGCCGCAGTCGCCGCGCACCAGCGCCGGACGCTTCTCGCTTGGCAAGCGTTCGATCAACTCGATCAGTCCAGGCAGGGTGGTGTTGGCGTGGCTTTGATTGCCCGCGGCCACCGTCACCGACAGCATCAGTCGCAGCCCCGCCATCTGGTAGCTGTGGTAGGCGTGCGAGGGGCGTCCCGGCTTGTGCGGGTTGTAGCCAATGAGCGCTCCTTCCTGCTTCCCGTACAGCGGCTTGACCGTCACATCGGTGTCGAGCACCCACGGCGCGGCCAGCAGCGGCAGCACACTGGCATCCAGATGAGACTGCAACCAGCCCACCGCTGCGTCCTCATCGAGCGCCTTCAGCGCCCGGCGCACCGTGTCTTCGGAGACGATGGCCTTCATCCCCAGCAACCCCGCACTGACCGCGTCAGCGCGCAGGGCCGCGATGTGCGCATAGCGCCAGTGCCCCGCGAGCACCGACAAGAACAGCGTCCCCAGCACGTCGCCAATCTGCGATCCGTTCGGGCTCGCATAATGCAACGGGCAACTCTCGACCCAGCGCCGGTACAACCCCGTGAGATTCAGAAACTCCGCAAAATACGCCATCTGACCGAACGGTGTCGCCGCTTCACGCTGGTTCCAGCGCACCTGCACTGGGCCTCCGAGCGCCTCGACCCCCAGCACTGTCAGCGCCTCGTGCACCGCAGCAGCACCGCGCTTTCTCGCTTCACCCATTTGGTGGCTCCCCCAATAGCAACTTCCCCTCGCCCACTCAAAAGGTTACACAATGGCGAGATCGCCGTTTGCCGTTTTTAGGTTTATAGATTTATAGACCAAGGAGAAGCATTTGCAAGCTGCACGAGTTAATTCAGTTTCTTGTGACAACCCCCGCTACATCCGCATTCGCACGCGGCAGAAAGTGGAAGGGCTCCGCCGCAGCGGAGCCCTTCTCGGGTGAGTCGGATGTGCAATGCGTTGCTGCTACACGACCCGAAAGTTCTTGAACTGCCACGGGTCGGTGGTATCGACATCCTCCGGGAACAGAACGCCGCGGTCCTGCAGCGGCGTCCAGTCGCTGTAGGCGCTGGCGATCTCGCCGAGATAGGGCCGCGCGAGTTCGATGACGCGGTCGTAGGGAATGTCGTCGGGCTCGATGAGATGGGACCAGGGGTTCTCGATCGCCCACATCATCGAGGACAGCACACCCGCGGACACCTGCAGGCTGGTGGCGTTGTTGTACGGAGCAAGCCTGCGCGCGTCGTCGACATGCACGCGCGAACCCAGCCAGTACGCACATTTTTCGTGGCCCATCAACAGCACGCCGAGCTCGTCGATGCCGCCGGTAATGTCGTCCATCAGGATGCGGCGATCCGCCTGCATGTGCCAGTTCTTGCCGGCAAGCTCGTGCACCGACAGCACGGCGGCGTCGCAGGGGTGATACGCGTAATGGACGGTCGGGCGATATAGCACGCGGTCGCCGTCGCGTACCGTGAGGTAGTCGGCGATGGAGATGGATTCGCCGTGGGTGATGAGGAAGCCGTGATACGGGCCTTCGAGCGGCGTCCAGGAGCGTACGCGCACGGACGCGCCGGGCCGCTGCAGATAGATGGCGGCATCGCAGCCGAACTCGTGGTGCTTGCCGTCGTGGGGAAAGTGCCGCTCGTGGCTGCCCCAGCCGAGCTCGGCGGGCTGTGCGCCTTCGCCGGCGAAGCCTTCCACCGACCACGTGTTCACGAATTCACCCACGCGCTTGGGCACGCTGGTCGTTTGGGTATCGCGCTCCGCGATGTGGATGACCTTCACGCCGAGCTGCATGGCGAGTTGCGCCCACGCGTCGCGGGACGCGGGCGGGCTCACGGCGTGCCCCGTATCGCGCGCGATGTCGAGCAGCGCCTGCTTCACGAAGCTCGACACCCAGCCCGGATTCGCCCCGTGGGTCGGCATGATGGTCGGACCCGACGGATGATTCCGGCGCAACTCCATCGCTGCTTCGCGCATCGCGTAGTTGGTGCGCAGGGACGGTGTCAGCGAGATGTCGGTGTAACCTCCCGCCCATGGCTCGATGCAGCCATCGAGATACATCGCGCCGCGCTCGAAACACAACTCCATCAGCGCGACGGACGACACATCCACCGAGAGGTTCAGCAGAAAATCGCCCTTGGAAAGCCGCGGGACCAGGATGTCCCGGTAGTTTTCCCGCGTCAGCGGGGAAATCTGGAAGGCGATGCCATAGCGTGCGGCTTCTTCGCGACCGCGCTCGTCGGCGGTGACGATGCTGATCTGCTCCGGGTTCAGATCGATGTGGCGAAGGATGAGAGGGAGCACCCCCTGGCCCACGCTGCCGAAGCCGACGAAAAGAAGTCGTCCGGAGAATTTGACCTGTTTGATTTCGTACCCTTGCCTTTAAATTAGTGAGGCCAATCGGCCACGATGACGCGGCAGTATACCATCCTGCCGCAATGCAGCGAATTCACGGGAAGGCGTTCTCCTGCGGGCGACTGGGGGTTCTCGATCCGGCATCGCTGGTGCATACTGTGGCCACTCGATTTGCGCCGCTTAACGCCGTGGGTGGTGCCCGCCGCATGGAAGTTGCATGCCGCAAGTACCCGGTGCCGCAAGGTGACGCAGCCCGGCGGCCCAGCCCCCCAACAACTCGAGAGGGAAAATCCATGAGCCAGTTCCACCGCCAGTCGAACGCCCCGCGGCGGCGTTTTCTCAAAGCCGTGGCGGGCGCCGCCCTCGCGATGCCGGCGCTCAGCCTGCCCCGCGTCGGCCATGCCTACGCGCCCTATCGGAGTGTGGGACGCCTCGCCTTCGAGCACACCCACACCGGCGAACGCGTGTCGTTGGTCTACCGGCTGGACGGCAGCTATGTGCCTTCCTCGCTGCGGACGCTCGACCGCTTTCTCCGGGACTTCAGGACCGGCGATCAGCACCAGATCGACCCTCAGTTGCTCGACATCCTGTCCAGCCTGTCGACAATCACCGGCAGCAGGGCGCCGTTCCAGGTGATCTCCGCCTACCGCTCGGCACATACCAATGCCATGCTGCGCGAAAGGGGGCGGGGCGTCGCCCGATCGAGCCTGCACCTCGAAGGCCGCGCCATCGACATCCGCCTCGCCGATGTGCCGCTGGCGGACCTCCGCGATGCAGCCGTGAGCCTCCGGGCCGGCGGCGTCGGCTTCTACCCGGGCCCCGAATTCGTCCACGTCGACACCGGGCGCGTGCGTTACTGGTAAGCCCCATCCCGTAGAGGGACCGGGCTCTTCCCCACCGGGTGGCGCCTCAGAAAGGCAGCAGCTTCTTCAGCGCATCGACCCCTTCTTTCACCGGGTCGAGCGGCTTCGATCCCCCGCTTTCCTGAGCGGGCGCGCCCGGGGGCGGAGCGGCTTCTCGCCCGGCGCCCCGTCCACCGGTCATGTCGCCCATGCCAAGAAACGCCATGCCTTCGGACTTGACGCGCACCTTGGCGGTCCAGATCGGCTCCCAGTTAGCCTTGGGGTCGGCCGGTCGCGGCGGGTGGGCGAGATTCAGCTCTTCGCCATAGGCGATCATCCGCACCATCGCGCCCTCCGCGCCGTCGAAGATGCCCTTCGGTATGGCGCAGGTCTGGGTGCTCGGCGGCATGACGACTTTCTCGCCAATCAGCTTGCGCACGAAGTCGTTCGGCAGATAGCTCATGAGACCGAAGCCGGAGTCCTGCACCTCGCTCGAGGTCCAGATGATCATCTCGCCGTTCGCCTGCCGGTGGCCGATCGCCATGACGAAATAGCCCAAGGCGGTCGGGATCGTCCGCCATTCGAGCTTCACGGACTCGGCGGGCGAACCCTGCGCCACGAGCTGCACGGGATCCATGAAGTCCTGCTGCTGGCCGATCTTGAATTTGATGTCCGGCGCGTAGTTGCCATGGACGAAGTGGTCACCCTGCAGGGAGCTCGATGCGGGCACCTGCTGCGTGTCCTTCTCGTTCGGCCACACGGCGCGGCCGGGCCCCCAAGGTCCGCGGTCCGGCGCGCTGCGGCCCTTCATCGCCTGGCCGAACTGCACCAGCGACATCTTCTCGGTGTCGGCGACCTTGGGCTGGCCGGCGCGGACCGTCTCGCCGCAGCCCCAGTAGAAGAGCATCCGTGCCTTGGGCTTCTCGATTTTGCCCTGGGGTGCGTCCTCCGAGGGCGCCGCCTTCTCGACCCGCGGCAGCACCAGTGGCAACGTCGGTCCCATGTTCAGCGTGGGCGGGATGTCGTGGGTCGCCTCGGGCGACGCGGGTTTCGCATTGCGGGAATAGAGCCAGAGGTCGAGCGACTTCTGCGGGCCGCCACCCACTCCCATCATCGAGCCGACGATGCCTCCGATACCGCCGGACATGCCGGGGAGGCTGGAGTTGTTCGTCGCGACGTCGACCCAGTACTGCGCCTGCGGCGGCTTGGTGTCGGCGACGGCGGCGAGCGGGAGAATCGAGACGACGGCAAGGGCGATGCGGGACTTCACGAACGGCATGGACAAGCTCCTCGGGACTGACGAAAGTACCGGATGCGATGACGGGACATACGGCGGAGTCGAAGTCTACCGCAGGCGGAGCGGAAGCTGGCCGCCAGAGCCCGGTCGCGCGACGTGTGGAGCCACGCTCGCCCTGGCGGTTCGAGTACGTCGATCGGACAAGGAAGATGAAACGGCGAAAGCGGCGCGCCTTTTCTTGCTGCGCGGTTCCTGGCCGGCTGCACCAGCACGGGCGCGGAATCTGCCTCGGCGCGAGTGACGGGACCGTGACCTATGTCCAGCGCATCGCGCTGTCGCAGATCGAATCGAACCACACCTATGCCGTGCAGGCGCGCGTCGAAGTCGAGGGCAGGCTGCGATTCATCAACAACGCCCGCTATGCCGACATCACCCGCGGCGAGCTGACCCACGTCGACTTGGTGCTGAAAGCGGTCGGCGGGCCGGCGGCGGAGTAAGCGAGAGCACCGACCCCAGCGCCGCTGACCTGGCGAAGCAGGTCGGCGGCGGTTTCATCGGCATCAGCTGAAGATCGAAGCCGGCTACTTTCCGGGCGGGCGATAGTTGGGCGTCTTCTTCACTGCCTGGTCGATCTCTTCAGGGGTCATCAGGACGGTCGTTTTCACCGTGACGACCCCGCTGGCAGCGATCGTCAGGGCCACCGCCGACATGGTGGCATTGTCCGGCAGATCGCCGATAACGTAGCAATCAGTTTCGCCGAAGGCATAGTAGAGGGCCTCCACCTTGCCGCCCTGAGACTGGAACAGCTTGTCGACCGCGGCGCGACGACTGGTGCCTCCGTCTTTGAGAAGCCCCTTCACACCTTCCCCGACATAGTTGGCCTGAATGAGATACTTCGGCATTCGGCTCTCCTCATGTGAAAACGGCGCACCAACGAGTGCGCCGCGTCAACTTTGCTTTCGTCGTTATCGCGCAAGCCCGATCAGGGTCGGCGAGCGCCGCGTCGCGAATTCGTCGCTCTGGGCGAGCAGCGCTCGATACGTCCTCAGATCCGGCTGGTCCATGGCGAAGGGTACGGCCTGATCGTGTGAGCGCCCGGGGCTGGTGCGACCAAGCACCAGCACGGTGCCGAGACCGGCATACAGATAGCGGTTGCCGAACGCCTCCCGCAATGCGACGAACGTGGGCTCGCCAGTGCAATGACCGGGTGCGATGTACGCCACCTTCCACGTGTCGTGCAACGCGGTCGTGACCTTCGCGATTGCATCATCCTGCGCGACCAGGAGATGGAACCCGCCGGCGATCAGTGTGCACGCGCTTGTTGCCGCTCGCGGTCGTGGCAGCCTCCACGATGTTCAGGATGCCGGGATGCGAGCAGCCGACCACGAGAACCAGCCCTTCGGGCGTGTTGACGGCGAGCGAGAGCTCCTTCAGCTCCTTCGTGCCGGGCACGTCGGACACCAGGGCAATGAGCCAGATGCCCGGTGCGACTTCGGTCGTCTTGTCGATCAACTCGAAATTGCCGCCGGGCCAGGCGGTGCCGAACACCATGGTCTGGGGCGGTGCGCCGTCGTAGTAGCGTTGATCCGCCGGCAGCGAATCGGCCTTGCGGTAGAAGCTGCTCGGCAGCGATGAGCCATAGACGCCGAACGGCTCCTTGGGCGCGTAGATCTTCACCTTGGGATTGACCGCGAGCAGATGGGTGAGGCCGCCCATGTGATCGCTGTGGCGGTGCGACATGACGACGAAATCCAGCTTCGTCAGGTCCACGCCCTTGGCCTTGACGTTCTGGGCGAAGACCTCCGGGTTGTCCCCGGTGTCGAAGAGGATGCGCTTGCCATTCACTTCGACGAGGGCGGCGTAGCCCCAGTCCTGCTTCGTTCCCGCGCGCTTGCCGAACGCATCGTAGAGGATGGTGATGCGAGGCTTTGCCGCGGCTGCAGTGGGCTGGGCCTCGGTGGTCTGGGCCATGGGAGCACAGCCGTCGAGCAGCAGTGCCAGCAACGGTGCGATAAGGCCCGATACGCCGAGCCAGGTCAGGGGTTTCATGTTGTCTTCCTCCGTGTTGTTTTAATCAGGCGAGCGCCTGCCTGAGTGCGCTTGCCCCTGCTGCCGGGACGTTCCGATGCGCTGCTTCCGCGAGCCGGGGTATGTCCGGTGGAGGCCAGGATGCGCCAGAGTTCCCCGCTGTCGTGAAACGCCAGTTTCTCGCCGGTTACCACGATTTCGACCACCCCCGCCAGCAACGACTGGTGCTGCCGATCGCGGTGATACACCCGGACGATATAGCTTTCCACGCGGGATCTCGAGCGTTGTCCTGCTCCTCCGAGGATCACTTTCGTCCCCGTGCGATTACAGGCGGGGTACAGATGAGAAAAACAACCCGCGGCCGGCAGGCCGGGAGGCCAACGCTACGACTGCAACGCCTGGAACAGCAACTCGGAGGCGGGGGAAGCCGTAATGCCGAGCATCAGGGACAGGGTCCGGCGCAGGCGACGATAGACGACTATGCCCTCGGCGCAGCGATCGAGATGCCGATAGCACCGCATCAGCCCCTGGTAGAACTCCTCCGCGAGCTCGTCGGCCTCCAGGCCGCGCTGGTAGCAGGCAATCGCCTTGTCCCACTGCCCGGATTCCTCGCGCAGTCGTCCGAGGTCGGCGCTATGGCGTATGAACTTGTCGTGCAGGCGTTCCCGCATCGACAGGGACCAGGGTTCGTCCCGGTCGCAGACGAGAAAGGCGCCGCCATAGATCGACAACGCCGCCTCGAGCAAGATCGGGCGCGCCTCGCTGGATGCCTCGGCGGCACGGCCGAGCAGTCCCTCGAAGGCCCAGGTGTCGACCCAGCAACGGCGCGGATCGAGGCTCACACGGCCGTCGTGCAGCATTACGGCGCCATGCTCCCCGAGCAGGTTGCGCAGGCGGTGCAGATTCACCGCCAGCACGTTATGGGCGGCATCCCCCTCTTCTTCGGGCCAGAGCGCATCCGTAAGCTGGCGCCCGGACACGTCGCGGCCGCCGAACGCGAGGAGGACCTTCAGCAAGGCGATAGGCTTCTTGGGCGTCTTGCGGGACCAGGTGAGTGGCGCCCCGTCCTTGACCACCGAAAAGCGCCCGAAGGCAAGGATTTGAACGGGCCAGGTCGCGTGCTCGATGGGCGCCGATTCGGCCGCAACGGCCCACCGTCTGCCACCGGTTTCCGTCCAGGAAAGGACGTCCTCGCCATGAACCACTGCTGTCGACGGATCGTTGCTCATGGCACGGTCGGCTTCCCTGGATTCGATTCATGTGCCGGGTGGCGGGCGCGCCCGGCAAGATTCGGGCGGACACCTCTCGGCCCGTATCGACTTCATTATAGGTCGGGTGCGGAAACACGCCTCGGGACGTGCGCGGGGTTCTGTGTGAAATTCACGTTCGGTGCAGCCCTGCGCGGACGAACTCCGTCGCCTCCTTGCCGGAATCCGCGTTCGCTGTCCGAGACGACTCACCGTGGCACCCTCCGGGAAAGGCGAGCGAGGCCGCCCGCCCGATGCCCGTGCCGCCACCGGTGACGGTTGGCGGACAGCCGACATCCGCGGCCGACGCCTCGCCGTTGACTCTTGTACCCGACGAGTAGATGGCCGACGACCTTGCCCGACCCGTCCTTGATCGGCTCGTCGCCGGCTCGATGTACGAGCACCTCCAGGCTTGGTCACTTCGCCGCTCGAAGGGTTCACCCTTGTTGATGTTGACGATCGCTTTGCCGTTCGGGGTCCAGAATGGCCCGGTCGCGCGTCCGCTGCCGTCCGGCTTCGGCACGTTCGTGGAGACGCGAACGATTCGTCGCCGGTCGGCGAACAGCGTGGCGGTCCCGCCGTCAGCCTCCGCGACCGCGTCGACGACAGTCGAAATTGTTGTTGATCTTGGTCTTGCCGGCACAGGGACGGTGCGTCCTCTCCGTGAGACGGCTCGCGGGGCCTGCGACGCCGAGCGCGACGTGCCAGGTTATTGCCGTCGCGGCACGTTCATAGTCGGTCATCGACCGATCGCTACCGCTCCGTCAGAGTCGGACGGAGAACCAGCTGCAGCGCCTATCCAGCCCGCTCCAGACTCTTACGCGAATCAAGGACCATGGCTGCCTCCTTCGGACCCGAAACTGGCGTCGGCGCTCTGACGGGCCAGCGACGAGACGTTACGGCGCTCGTCCTCGGAACGCGTTCCCGGTGAATCCCGTTTCGAGGGACCGTACTACCCAGTATAGTCAACGGATCGAGGCGCTGCCGGACAGGTCGCCCGGTCTGCGGGATCGCGCGGTCCCGGTCGCGCGGGCCGGGAAACGGCAGGGGGACGATGAGCAATGGAAGCGATCTCGAGCACCGTCTGCGCACTCTTTCGCCGGCTCACTCACGGCGTGTACGTGATCGGTGTGGCACACGGACCGGTCCGCGATGGCTTCACCGCTGCGTGGGTCGTGCAGGCTTCGTTCGATCCGCTGCTCCTCGCGGTGAGCGTGAATCCCGGCAACGCCTCCTACGCGCTGCTCGAGGCGAGCGGCGGTTTCGCCGTCAGCGTGCTGAAGCGCGGTCAGCTCGATCTCGCGCGGCGCTTCGGCACACGCTCGGGGCGCGATGGCGAGAAGTTGAGCGGCATCGCCTGGCGCCCGGCCGCGAGCGGTGCGCCGATCCTCGAAGACGCGCTCGCATACTTCGACTGCCGACTGGCGGGGAGCCTGCCCGCCGGCGATCACGAGCTCGTTCTCGGCCGGGTAGTCGGTGGCGCGATCCTCGACGCCGACGCGCAACCCATGACGTACGCGGAGACCGGGGACATGGACGGCAGCAGCGCCCTCTATCCCCAGCACTTCTGAAATGAGCGCTAAGTCTTCAGCGTGAACGGGTTGAAGTCGGTCTTGCGGTCGTAGTAGTCCTCCTGCTCGGCGCGCTTCAACCAGCCCACGATCTTGTAGGTGAACGGGGTCATCAGCGCTTCCCACGCCACCTTGATCAGGTAGTTGCTGCCCATGACGGTGAGCACGAGGCTCGCCGGCCACACGCCGAGAAACGCGAGTGGATAGAAGATGAGCGAGTCCACGCCCTCGCCGAAGATCGTGGAGCCGATCGTGCGCACCCAGAGCCGCCGGCCTTCCATCCACACCTTCATCTTCGCGAGCACGAAGGAATTCACGAACTCGCCGCAGGAGAAGGCGACGAGCGAGGCGAACACGATACGCGGCGTCTGGCCGAACACCGTTTCGTACGCTGCCTGATTCTCCCACCCCGAGGCCGGGGGCAGCGCGACGACGACGAGGCTCATGAACGACGCGAAGGCGAGCGCCGCGAATCCGGCCCAGATCACCTTGCGGGCGCGGGCGTAGCCGTAGACTTCCGTGAGGATGTCGCCGAAGATATACGAGACCGGGAAGAAGAGCACACCGGCGCCGAAGGCGAAGCCGCCGAACTGCGCGACCTTGCCGGGACCAATCACGTTTGCGGTGAGCAGCACGGTGACGAAGGCCGCCATCACCAGGTCGTAGTAGCGGTAGGTCTGCCGGTGCAATGTCAGGGGCGCCGCAGCGCAGCAGCGATGCGCTCCAGCCCGGTCGCGAGCAGGGCGCGGGGACAGCCGAAGTTGAGCCGGACGAACCCCGGTGCGCCGAAGTCCTTGCCGTCGGACAGGCCGACGCCGGCCTCCTCGAAGAACCGGTGGGCATCCGCGACGCCGGTTTCCCGCGCGTCGATCCACGCGAGGTAGGTCGCCTCGACGTGACGCATCGACAGCCCGGGCATGGTGGCAATGCGTTGCTCGACGAGGTCGCGGTTGCGGCGCAGGTAATCGAGCAGCGCCACCCGCCAGGCTTCACCGTCCCGATAGGCTGCGTGCGCGGCGGTGAAGCCGAGCGTGTTGACCGCGGGGGTGAACCCCGCCATGGACCGGTAGAGTTGCTGGCGCAAGGCTACGTTCGGCACTATGGCGAACGACATGCCGAGGCCGGGGATGTTGTACGTCTTGCTCGGCGCCATCAGCGTAAGAGAGCGCTCGGCGATCTCGGGGGACAGTGCGGCGAGCGGCACGTGGAGTCGGTCCGGGTCGAGAATCAGGCCGCAGTGGATCTCGTCGGAGCAGATCGTGAGGTCATGGCGTGAACAGATCTCCGCGACGGCCGAGAGCTCGTCGCGCGTGTAGACGCGTCCGACCGGATTGTGCGGATTGCACAGCATGAGCATGCGGGTGCGCGGCGTGATCGCGGCTGCGAGGTGATCAAGATCGATGACCCACCCTTCGGACGCATTCGCGAGCGGCACGCGGATGGATTGCCGGTGTGCGTGTCGGGGCGCCGAGAGAAAAGGTGGGTAGATCGGCGTCAGCGTCACGACTGCATCGCCGGGTTCACCTGCGAGCAGGCACGCGAGATTGAGCCCGGTCACCAGCCCCGGCAGCCACACGATCCACTGGGGCTCGATGCGCCAGTCGCAGTCGCGGGCCAGGTGCTCGACGATGACCTGCGGCAGCTCGTCCGGCGCCGAGGTGTATCCGAACACACCGTGATCGACCCGTTCGTGCAACGCCGCGATCACGGCGGGCGGCGAGCGGAAATCCATGTCCGCCACCCACATCGGGATCACGTCGCGGCCGGCGTAGCGGTCCCATTTCTGACTGCCGGTGTCGTGGCGGTCGACGGGGAGATCGAAGTCGAACGCGATTGGTTCGTTGCTCACGCTAACGGCGGAAGATCCAGGGCACCAGCGTGACCAGGAGCGAGACGACGATGCTGGAGGTGATCGGAAAGTAGAACGTGAAGCCCTTGCGCTCGATGCGAAGATCGCCGGGGAGGTTGCCTAGCTCGAACTTGGAGACGAGCGGCCACGCGAGCCCCAGCACGATGAAGACGATGCCGAGCGTGACCAGCCATTTTGCCATGAGGGGTGTTCCAATAACCGCGTGTCCGCAGTCTACGGCATCTACTCGTGAGCCGAAAAGCACGCCACGACGCTGAGTGCCTGGGACCGTTGTGCCCCACTTGGAATTCTGCCGGCTTGCAGCGCATGATGCCGCCTTCGAGATGGTGACGAGGGGCGGGGTCATGCTTGGGGTAGGCAAGGGCGGGGTGAGAGAGGCGACGAGCAGGAGCCACGAATGACCGACCTCGAAGCGATCCGCACCGGCCTCAACCGCGGCGAGTTCTTCGTCGAGTACATTCCCACCATCGATCTCGACAGCGGTCGCTGCGTCGGCGCCGAAGCGCTTTCCCGCTGGCGTGGACCGTCTGGAACCGTGAATCCGTTCGACGCGGCCGATCTCACGCGGGACATCGCGCTCTCCGGCCGGATCACCTATTGGGTTGTCGAATCGGTTGCGCGTGAGCTCGGGGACTGGCTGCGGGCACATCGCGGCGTTCACATCGGAATCAACGTCCCCCCCGAGGTATTGGGTCGAGGCGGGCTCGAGTACGCCGTTTCGAACGCGGGGTTGCTGGATGTCGTCGACCAGTTCATCGTCGAGATTACGGAGCGGGGCGTGCCCGATGCCCTCGGCGTCGATGCGCTGAACCGGATGCGGGCGGCCGGCGTGCAGGTCGCATTGGACGACGTCGGCGTCAGCGATGCGAATCTCGTCGTGCTGTCGCGCGTCAATGTAGACATCATCAAACTGCCGAAGACGTTCGTGGATTGCCTGCTCGACGAGGCATCCGCATCCGCGCGGCTTGCAGGTCTGCGTGCGCTCATGCTCGCGACCGACATCCAGGTGATCGCCGAGGGGGTCGAATCCGAGCGGCAGGTACTGATCCTGAAGGAGGCGGGCGTGAAGATGGTCCAGGGCTGGTACTTTTCGCCGGCGCTGTCAGCGGAGGAGTTCAAAGCGTTCTTCGCGGCGCACCAGTGAGCGGTGTGGCCTCCGATATGGGCGAGAAACGATGGCCGAACGGCCGTCGATCACTCAGCATTGTGTACGCGGAATGAAAGGAGTGGTCGTGGACGCTTCGGAGGATGCCCAAGATGCGGCGGCCCTCGCGCGCTTCGCCAAGCGCTACGCGATTGGGAAGTGGCGAGAGTTCAGAGGTATGACCGCGGCGCAGGTTGCGGCTGCGGTGCAGATCACGCCGGCACACATTTCGAAGATCGAGTCGGGGAAGGGTGAACCATCGGTCGCGCTCCTGAAGAAACTGGCCCGTGTTCTCCGCGTCGACATGGAGGCGCTGGTTGGGTGTACCGCCGACTGCGCGGCAGGCCCTTGGCGAGCCTAATGAAAATCCCTCGACCGGGTGACGAGTTGCCCCAGCAGCGGCGTGTGATCGAACAGTCTTCCCGCAACGAGATGCACCACCTCGCCCTCGCGCTCGATGGTGCCCGCGATGCCCATCAGCCGTGACGTGAGCAGTTCGCGCCGCTGCCGCTCCGCCAGCGCGCGCCACACCACCACGTTCACGCAACCGGTCTCGTCCTCGATGGTGACGAAGGTGACGCCGCTCGCGGTGGCACGGATGCTGGCGGCAGGTGACGATGCCGGCGGTGCGTGCGATGCGGCCGTGAGGCAGGCGGTTCAGCTCCGCCGCGGTGATGAGGCGCATGCGCTGTAGCCGCTCCCGCAGCAGCGCGAGCGGATGGCGGCCGAGCGTCAGGCTCAACGTCGCGTAGTCCGCCACCAGATCCTCGCCCTCGGTGGGCGCGGCGAGCGCAACCGGCGCTTCGTCGAAGCGTGCATTCTCGAGCACGGGTGGCAGGCGCTCGATACCGGTGACGTGCCAGAACGCTTCCCGGCGATGGCCCGCGAGCGAGGCAAGCGCACCGGCGGCAGCGAGACATTCGAGGTCGCGCCGATCGAGCTGCGCGCGGCGGGCGAGATCGTCGATCTTCGAACGGAGCGGCGCTCCATTCGAAGGGTGGGAGGCGGGAGGCACCGCTCCTCCGGGCCGCGACGATGCGCTGCTGCGCCCTGCCTGCGAGAGTCCCTTCACCATGCGCAGGCCGAGGCGCACGGCAGGTGCGGGGAAAGGCAAGGAGAAGGAGGGAAGAGGAAGGGGATGCCCCCACCCCGGCCCTCCCCCTGCCGGAGGAGGGGGCAGGCGGCGCAACGCGCCGCACCCTTCTCCCCTTCTCCCTTCCCTCTTCTCTCCTGGAGCCCGGTTCCAGCGTGCAATCCCAATCGCTCCACATGACATCGACCCCCCGCACCTCGACGCCGTGCCGGCGCGCGTCCTGCACGAGCTGCGACGGCGCGTAGAAGCCCATCGGCTGGCTGTTGAGCAGCGCGGCGCAGAAGGCCGCCGGCTCGTGCCGCTTGAGCCACGCCGAGGCATACACCAGCAGCGCGAAGCTCGCCGAGTGCGACTCGGGGAAGCCGTATTCGCCGAAGCCCTGGATCTGCTCGAAGATCCGGCGCGCGAATTCCTCCGGGTAGCCGCGTTCGCGCATGCCCTCGATCAGCGGCTGCTCGAACTTCCACAGACCGCCCTTGCGCCGCCACGCCGCCATCGAGCGCCGCAGCTGATCCGCCTCGCCCGGCGTGAACCCCGCGGCCACGACTGCGAGCTGCATCACCTGTTCCTGGAAGATCGGCACGCCGAGGGTGCGCTCCAGCACCTGCTTCACCGCGTCGCTCGGATAGGTGACCGGCTCCAGGCCTTGTCGACGCCGCAGGTACGGATGCACCATGCCGCCCTGGATCGGACCGGGGCGCACGATCGCGACCTCGATGACGAGATCGTAGAAGTTGGCGGGCTTGAGTCGCGGCAGCATCGCCATCTGCGCCCGCGATTCGATCTGGAACACGCCCACCGTGTCGGCGTGCTGGATCATCTCGTAGGTCTGCGGATCTTCGGGCGGAATGTCGGCGAGGGTCAGCGGCGCGCCGCGATAGCCGCTCACGAGCTCGAGCGCGCGGCGGATCGCGGTGAGCATGCCGAGCGCGAGCACGTCCACCTTGAGCAGCCCGAGCGCGTCGAGGTCGTCCTTGTCCCACTGGATCACCGTGCGCTCCGGCATGGCGGCATTCTCGATCGGCACGAGTTGCGACAGCGGTCCGCGCGCGATCACGAAGCCGCCGACATGCTGCGACAGGTGGCGCGGGAAACCGACCAGCGCGTTCACGACCAGCGCAGCACGCGGGCCACGAGCGGATTGTCGGGATCGAAGCCGGCTTCGCGCAGGCGCTCTTCCTGGATGTGCCGCCCGTCCCACCACGTCATGCTCTTCGCGAGGCGGTCCACCTGCTCGAGCGAGAGCCCGAGCGCCTTGCCGACATCGCGCACCGCGCTCTTCGGGCGATAGGTGATGACGGTGGCGGCGAGCGCCGCGCGGTCGCGGCCATACTTTTCGTAGAGGTACTGGATCACTTCCTCGCGCCGCTCGTGCTCGAAGTCGACGTCGATGTCGGGCGGCTCGTCGCGCTCGCGGGAGATGAAGCGCTCGAACAGCATCGCCATGCGCGAGGGATCGACCTCGGTGATGCCGAGGGCGTAGCACACGGCGGAGTTCGCCGCCGAGCCGCGACCCTGGCAGAGGATGCCGCGCGAGCGGGCGAACTTGACCACGTCGTAGACGGTGAGGAAGAAGGGCTCGTAGCGGAGCTCCTCGATGAGGGCGAGCTCGTGGTCGACGAGCGCGCGCACGTGCGGCGGCACGCTCGCGCTGCGAGAAGGGGGAAGAGGGAAGAGGGATGCCTCCACCCCAACCTTCCCGCTGCCGGGAGAGGGGGCAGGCGATGCGAACGCGCCGCCGCGCCCTTCCCCCTTCTCCCTTCTCTCTTCTCGGGCAACGCCCGGCGGCGTCCCGCCGCCGAAGCGCCACCGCAGACCCTCTTCCGTGAGTCGGCGCAGATACGCGATCGGCGTCATGCCCGCCGGCACGATTTCCTCCGGATACTCGTAGCGCAGCTCGTCGAGGGAGAACGTGCAGCGCTCGGCGATCTTCACCGTCTCCGCGAGGAGCTCGGGCGGATAGAGCCGGGCGAGAATTTCCCGCTTGCGCAGATGCCGCTCGCCGTTGGGATGCAGCGCGTGGCCGGCCTGCGCCGACGGTGGTCTTCAGCCGGATCGCGGTCACCACGTCCTGCAATGCACGCCGCCCGCGCACGTGCATGTGAACGTCGCCCGCTGCGACCAGGGGCAGACCGGATTGCTTGCCGAGGTCGACGAGGCGCGCGAGCTGCTCGCGGTCGTGCGCACCGGCGAGCAGTTCCACCGCGATCCACGCGCGGTCGGGAAAGCGGTCCGCGAGCCAGCGGGCGTGCGCGAGCTCAGCTCGCGCAGGGAAGAGGGAAGGGAGAAGGGAGAAGGGACGAGCAACGCCAGACAACCCGGCATGCCGTCTGCAAGATCGTCCTGCGTCAGTTGATACTCACCCTTGTCTGCCCGGCGCCGCGTTCGCGTGATGAGTTCGGAGAGATTGCCGTAGCCAGTGCGGTCGGTGGCGAGGAGGACGAGGCGGGGTGAAGAGCAGGGAGGAGAGAAGAGGGAAGAGGAAGGTTGGCGCGAATGCGCCGCACCCCTCCCCCTTCCCCCTTCCCCCTTCCCGCGCAGCGCGAGCTCCGCTCCGACGATGAGCCGGAGTCCACATTCCTTCGCCGCCCCATGCGCACGCACGACCCCCGCGAGCGAGCATTCGTCGGTGATGGCGAGCGCCTCGTAACCGAGCGCGTGAGCGCGCTCCACCAGCTCTTCCGGATGCGAGGCGCCGCGCAGGAAGGAAAAGTTGGTGCAGCAGTGCAGCTCGGCGTAGGCGGGGGATGTCACGCAAATATGCCGTGCACGAACCAGCGGCCAGTCCCGCTTCGCTCCCTGAAGACCCAGAACCTTGCGCCGGCCGCGTTGCGGGCGACGAAGTAATCGCGGGTCACGTCGTTGCCGTCCCACCAGCCGCTCTCGATGCGCTCGGGGCCGGCGAGGATCGAGAGCGACGCCGGCGATGCGCCGTCCGGGTTCGTGCGCAGCGGTTTCGGTTCGGCGAGCAGCCACAGCGGTCGCGGATTCGAAGCCGAGGCGACGGCGGCGCTGCCGCCGGGCTCGGCGGGCTGCCACGCGAGCTCGGGCCGGTGATCGGGCACGAGCGCGAGCCCGCAGACGGCGGCGTCCCCCAGTCGCGCGCGCAGCCGCTCCACCAGCGCGAGGCGGTTCTCCGCGAGCTCGTCCCGGTCGCCGAAGAAGGAGAAGTTGCGCGGCGCGAGCTGCATGGTCTCGGCCGCGGTGAGCGCGATCGACTCCACGCGATCCGGGAGCGCGACGTTCGAGAGCCGTTCCCGCAGGAGTACCAGCAGGTGCGCGGGATCGCGGCTCGGCGTGGAAAGGGAGAGCGAGACCATCGTCGGCGCATGGCCCTCGTGGCCGAGGGTGAGCGAGAGCTGCGTGATGCCTTGCCGGCGTGCCGTCAGCACGCCGCACAATTCGGCCAGCAGGCGCTTCGCAGGGAAGATCAGCGCTTCCACCTCCCACACCGGGGAAGGCAGGTCGAGCCGCGCAGACTGGACGTCCGGCGCAACCCACGGCGGGCGCGGATCGGGGCAATCACCGAAGGCGCGGTCGAGCTCGTCGAGCAGCTTGTCGCCGAAGCGACGGGCGAGGCCGTCGCGGGGCAGACGCCGGCATTCGCCGAGGGTGCGCACGCCGATCTTCTCCAGCGCTTCGAGGACTGCGGTGTCCTGCTCGAGCAGGTCGATCGAGAGCGCGGCCAGGCGGCTGCGAAGCTCGGTGGTTTCGATCAGCTCCAGTTCCAGCCCCGCACGGGCGAGCAGCGCGGCGCCGGCGGCGGTCGGCGCGACCGCCATGAACGCGTCGAAGCCAAGCTCGGCGAGACCGTTTCGCGCTTGTTCGAGGAGCGGCGACAAGCCACCGAAGAGGCGCAGGCTGCCGCCGATCTCGGCGAGCAGCGCCGCGCGCTCCGCGAGGCTGATCGTGGGCGTGAACTGCAGCGCCCAGGCGGCGAGACGCTCCAGCGCTTCGCGCTCGCGCTGTGCGTCGCGTCGCATGCACCGCAAGCCCGGGGGCGAGGGCGTGGGCGGCGGAGATCGGCATGCCGGGGCGGATGCCGGCGCGCATGGCAGCAGCATTGCAGGAGACCACCAGCGGCCGGTTGCCGGGGCTCGCGATCGCGGTCGGGCCAGGCGCTTCAGCGCCGCGGGTGAAGACCTCGAGCGGCAGGGACGGGAAATGCAGGGCGAGCCAGAGCATGGTCGAGCGTTGCCTTCATTCCCATTCGAGCGTCGCTGGCGGCGGGACGACCGTGTCTCCGGGTCGCGGCACGTCGAGCAGGAGCGGGGCGGGTACCGCGCCGCCACGCCGCTTCAGGATCGCGATCCGGAGCTTGCCGGAGCGTGGAGCAGGGGCCCCGCGACGCGGGGATGCGACCGCGGAGGCAAGCGGGGCGCCCGCGGTATCTTCCGGCAAGGAGCCCGCTCCCGGGTCGCACCTCCGGGCTACGCCCGCAGGCACTGCTCCGCCTTCCGCGGGCTTGCCGCGGGCCGGCGACAGGGCTAGCCGCAGCGCTGCGGGCGAGGGCGCCGTGGCGGAGGTTGCCGGAGAGAAATACACGCCCCAGCCGCCGCCCGCTTCCGCCGCGAGCTGCAGCCGGCGCGCGCCCCGTTCGGTGAGGAACGGCGGCCATGCGAGCACGGCGCTGCAACTGCCGGAGCGCAGCGCCTGCTCCATCGCCCACAGGATGTCGCTGCCCTTCTCGGGACGGATCATCACCACCCGCGCGAGGTCGATGCCCGTCGCCGCCAGCGCGGGTGCGTAGGGCAGATAGGGCGGTGCGATGAACGCGATCCAGAGATCCGCGCGCGAGAGCCGGGCGAGCGCCGGGGCGAGCAGCGAGAGCTCGCCGATGCCTTCGCGCTCGCAGCAGGATCTCGGTGAGCGCGCCGCGCGGCCAGCCGCCGCCGGGCAGGAGCGCGTCGAGCGCCGGGAAGCCGGTGGGAATGCTGGGGACCGCGACGCGCGCGGCCTCGCCGCCGCGCCAGACGTCGGGACGTTGGAGGAGTGCGGACTAGGCCCGAGGTCCATGGAAGCAGCGCGCACTTTGACTTTGCGCGAGCGGTAGGCGTTACGAGAATGCCGCTTCGAGGTCTTTGCTTTTCGCTTTCGAGGCCGACGGCGAGTTTGATCAGCGGATATTCATCCCACGTCCTGCCATCCAGCGTCCTGCCTGTTCTCTTCTTTCTGGTTCCTCCCCACTGCTTGAAGAAGAATGGGACTCCAGCCTCGACGCACTGATCGCGAATGTCCTTCACCCAGCTCGGGGCCATCGGACGTGCCCCGGGCCCTGATTCGCCGCCGACGATCACCCAATCGATACCGGCAAGATCGAGGTTCGTCAGCGGGCCGAGCAGCGGTTCGAGCGACAGGAACTTGACCCGCGCGCCTGTTTGCCGAAGGTGGTCGATGCGGGATGTGTACTTTCGATTCTCGACGCTCACGCCCATCCAGATGTTCGGCGTCCAGTGCAGTTTTCCGCTCAATTCAACGCAACCGATCCGAGCGCTTGGTCAGAATCTGGAACTGATGCCGATGTGCCGTCTCCATGACGTCGAAAACGTTCTGATGAAGCTCGAGCGGCACGTCGTCCTGGAAGAGATCGCTCATCGAGTTGACGAAGATGCGCCTCGGCTTCTTCCATCGCAGCGGGACTGCCAGCATGTCTTCGTGAAGCGTCAGCTCGAACCCGTTCGCGTAGTTCGGCTGTCCCATTGCGCTGGAGCCGCAGCGACATGCGCTCGGCGTAGCAGTGCTTGCAGCCGGGGCTGATCTTCGTGCAGCCGGTCGAGCGGGTTCCAGGTTGCCTCGGTCCACTCGATCGTGGAGATAGCCCATGGTTACTTCTTGAAAAATGTGGCTAGCGTACATCTTTACAGCGATCAAATTGGCACCCTTCGGATTACCGGCTGCAAAGCAAAGCCATCGATATAGGGGCACGTTTTTACTGTTAACGAGAGGCACAGGATTGGGAGCTACTTCTGCAAAGATTGATTTGAGTCTGTCGTTGTAATATCTAGCAATTGCCTCAAAGTTGGCCGTCTTTACGATACTTTGCCTTTGATCGAAAGCCCGGGAGTGGCTGATTGGGGATTGGGCGAGAAAAACAAGCGACTCGCCACTCGGAGGTTCCGAAGACATTCATTCAAGCGTTTTCTTGTCTGCCTCGATCTATTTTTCCGTCTCTTCTTAGCAATCGGTTTACGCTTACACCGAGCGGAAACAACACCAAAACGTCGATAACTCGTGAATTGGCAATATCTTCAATGGTTTTCCAAGAATACTTGCATTCCGTAAGGATCAATGGAACATTACGAAGCACGATAGTTCGTGGGCTTTGCCTTCATCAAGCGCTGAAATGACACTTTGTTGGCGTCACTGTTGAAGTATTTGGGTCATTCCAGGCGTGCCCGAAAATTCGGAGCTTATTGACTGTCGAATGCCTGCACACCGACGTGGGTTCTGTTCGATGAATACGAAATGCTGAAAAGGCGGACCTTGTTTTCAGCGCTATGCGCACCGATCCATCAAGAAATCGCTGTATCCTCGTTCCGGGATCACGAAAACCCGGCAGGGTTCCCTGCCCTTGCGATGAATATTTGGTTTTGTTAAGGCGCGATCCGCTACCAGCGAAAGCATCGATATAGCCAAGCTTGAAAGGTTGGTTTTTTAGCGCGGTGGTGATAAGCGCGGAGATAGTCGCGCAGACGCTTTAGCTTGCTTTCGGTCCAAGGGCCGCCGAATTGGTGCTCGCGTCGTCATGATAGTGAGTCGATCCTACAACGACCGCCCCGCACTGCGGATGATCCCCACCCCGATGCCCTCGATCACGAGAGCATCGCGCTTCAGATCGACAACGATCGGCTTGAACGCCGGGTTCTCGGGCAGCAGTTGCACCTGGTTGCCCGAGCGTCTGAAGCGCTTGACCGTAACTTCGTTGCCGAGGCGCGCCACCACGACCTGACCCGAGCGGGCCTCGGGGGTCCGGTGCACGGCGAGCAGGTCGCCCTCGAGGATGCCGGCGTCGCGCATGCTCGTCCCGCGCACCTTGAGGAGATAATCGGCGCGCGGCCGGAAGAGCGCCGGGTCGATCTGGTGGCGGCTTTCGATGTTCTCCTCGGCGAGGATCGGCGAGCCGGCGGCCACCCGCCCCACGAGGGGGAGGCCGAGCGCCTCCACGAGCCGGATGCCGCGCGCCGTGCCGTCGAACATCTCGATCACGCCTTTCCTCGCAAGCGCTCGCAGGTGCTCCTCGGCGGCGTTGGGGGAGCGAAAACCGAACGCCTGCGCGATTTCGGCGCGGGTCGGCGGCGCACCGTTGACTTCGATCGATTCACGGATGAGTTGCAGGATTTCCGCCTGCCGGGGGGTGAGCTCTTTCATGGTTCAGGCCTGGGTGGCGTAGAGGGAACGGTCGATATCGGATGCGTGCGGGGTTTTCCCGCCGCGGACGCCTGAGGGCATCGGCACCTTGTCGAACCTGGCGAGGCGCGCCTCGATGGCGATACGGCTGCGGCCATGGTCGGCGGCGAGCGCTGCGATGGTCCGGCCGGCGTCGAACCCGGCCACGAGTTTCTCGTCTTCTTCGGTGGACCAGGGCTTGCCGGAGCGTGGAGCAGGGGCCCCGCGTCGTGGGGATGCGACCGCGGAGGCAAGCAGGGTGCCCGCGGCAGATTCCGGCAAGGAGCCTGTTCCGGGGTCGCACCTTCGAGCTTCGCTCGCAGGCACTGCTCCGCCCTCTGCGGGCTTGCCGGAGCGTGGAGCAGGGGCCCGCGCGTGGGGATGCGACCGCGGAGGCAAGCGGGGTGCCCGCGGGAGATTCCGGCAAGGAGCCCGTTCCGGGGTCGCACCTTCGAGCTTCGCTCGCAGGCGAGTTTTCCAGCTCGCGCACTGCGTGGAAGAGCGCACGGATGACGTCCGGCCGCTGATAGGGGCTGTCGGGCGGGAAAGGCTTGCCCGTTTCCGGGTCGTTGCCGTCGGAAAGATGTTTCAGGATCGTGAGCGCCTCATCGTGGTCCATGGTGGTCTCCGGGTCGAGCGTTAATAGGCTGTATGTGTACCTAGTGCTGAATGAAAAAGCAAGCCCGGCAGACGATCGTCGGTGAGAACGCCTGGTCATGAACCCGCGCCCGCAGGAGGAAAAACCGGGCAGAGCGGTACTCGGTCTTTCGGACTAGGCTTTCCGGCGGATTGCACGCGCCCGACGAGCGCCTATAAGATTTCCGTCAACCCGGCAGATCGGCCAGGCCGCTCGTGTCCACTGCACCGTGATGGAGGTCAGCCATGAAACCCGCTCTTTCGCCGCCGCGCCGCTCGCGCCAGGTCAAACACCGTGTCCGGATCGCCGGCGCCGCAATCGCCGCGGCGGTCGGTGCCGCGCTCGTCGTCGCAATGCCGGCCGACGCGGTGGCCGCCACGGACGTGCGGGCGGGTGCCTCCGATCTCGCCGATCGCGTGGTCGCACTGCGCCAGTTGCTGGCCGAGAAAAGCTCGGCGGTCGAGGCTGGCGCACCATGGAGCGATCGGGCACTGACCCCCGGCACGCAGCTCTCGCAGTGGAAGAAGTGGAATAACGGCTGAGCGCTGCTGCAGCCGCGCGCGCCGGCCCGCCGACATGACGCAAGCGCCAAGCGGTCTTTGGGCGCGCGCCTGCGATGCCGCTGCACCTCGGCGTGACGCAGTCGCGTTTTGCTTGCCGTCTTTTGCGCCGGCGCCGCGAGTGCAGTTGCTCGTCATGCAGCCGACGCCGTTCTGCAATCTCGACTGCAGCTACTGCTACCTCCCGGGGCGGAACGACCGGCGCCGCCTCTCGATCGCCACGGTCGAGGCCACTATTCGCAACGTGATCGACAGCGGTCTGCTCGGCCCCGAGTTGACGGTGATCTGGCACGCCGGCGAGCCGCTGGTCGTTCCACCGGGCTTTTACGCGGAAGCGTTCGAGCGCATCGCGTCACTCGTCGCGGGCCGGGCGGTGGTGCGGCACTCCATCCAGACGAACGGGACGCTCATCGACGAAGGCTGGTGCGATCTCTTTCGTGCCTGGTCGGTGCGCGTTGGCATCAGCATCGACGGGCCGGCCCACATCCACGATCGTCATCGCAAGTCGCGCTCGGGGCGGGGCACCCACGGGAACACCATGCGCGGTGTGCAGCGCATGCTCGAGGCGGAGCTGCCTTTCTACGTGATCGCGGTGGTCACCGCCGACGCGCTGGGCGAGGCCGACGCGATTCTGGACTTTTTCGAGGCGTCGGGAGTGCACGACCTGGCGTTCAACGTCGAGGAGCAGGAGGGTGCCAACTCGAGCTCGTCGCTCGCAGGCGCGGAAGAGCGGATCACCGCCTTCTATCGCCGCGTTTTCGCGCGCGCCGTGTCGTCGGCCGGCCGCCTGCGCGTGCGCGAGCTCGACCGGTCGCGGGATGCGATCGTGCGCGGTCTGCCGGAATACGCGCTCGACGGCACGCGCTATGTCGCCAACGAGCAGGTCTGGCCCTTCGACATCGTCACGGTCGACTGCGAAGGAAACTTTTCGATGTTCTCGCCAGAGCTCTCCGGTCACGCCCATCCCCGCTTCGGCGGCGTTGCACTCGGCAACGTACGGTGCGACCGATTGATCGACGTTCTCGCCACCTCACGGTTTCAGCGAATGTTCGGCGAGATTCTCGACGGGGTCGAGCAGTGCGCGCGGAACTGCCGCTACTATTTCCTCTGCGGCGGCGGCGCACCCGCGAACAAGCTCTTCGAGAACGGTCGCTTCGACTCGACCGAAACGGCCTTCTGCCGCTATTCGATACAGCGCCCGATCGATGTCACGCTCGAGCTGCTCGAGTCGCTCGCGACCGCAAACACACCGCCCCGTGAGTCCTCCGTGCAGCGGTCCGGCCTCTAAACTGCTCCCGGGAATCCGCACAGCGCTCGTGCGTCGTAGCGGGGCGTCGCGCCTCCCATCCGCTTTGCGATGGTCATGAGAACCTCCGCGTCCAGCACGATGTGGTAGGCGAACATGTTTTCCTTCTTCGTATCGACGGCCACCACCTCGACACACTTCCCGCCTGGCGAATACTCGAGCCGCTGTGGCGTACCGAGACCGGGGGGCGCAAGGTACGTGCTCTCGCGGCTTTGTTCATCGTGAATCACGACCACGGGATAATCCAGGTTCACGGCGTTGCCGAGTGCTGCGAAGCCGTGCTCCGCCGTCGGGTGCAGTGCAAGGTATTGCGGGCGGCCCGTGAGCCGCAGGAAGTTGCTCCGATAGACGACCGGATCCTCTTCGGTGCGGCCGAAGACCTCGACTTCCCCGTCGTCCTTGAGTGTGGCATAGCCGTTCTCGGCGGGATGTGCGAAGTAGACGGAGAGGATAGTGTCATCCTCGCGCATGGACTCGAGGCGCTCGGGCGGGATCGCAGGTGGGCGCGTCGGATCGAGCGCGATCACGTCCCACAGCGGCTGCCCCTCTTCCGCGGTGGCACCTGCGCAATCGAGCGACGCCATCCGACCGTCCGTACTGAGCCGCACGTGCGAGACGGAGCGCTGCTGGCAACGGTTGCCCGGAATCCCGCCAACCGGACGCACCCCATGATCGTCCCCGACGGCGAACACCTTTAGCTGCACCTGTTCGGAGGTTTTCCGGGAGGCCGCGTCGAAGGTAGGCCACGCCAGCGCGACGCGCTCTTCGCTTAAGTCGGTGGCGAAGGGGAGGTCGGTCCGGCTCACATCGGGGAGCGCCACGCTCTGTCTACGTGCATCGGTGAAGCAGATCTCGCCGGTCGCGTCGGAACGACAGGGTCCCACCGATGGCGCATCCGCGCGCCACGCCTGGGGATTGGTCCCACGCATCCCCGCCTTTTTCCAGGATCGAGCGTCCGCCGCGAGCATCGCACCGATCGTCTCGTTCATGGCTGCCATGGCACGAGAGGTGGGAGCGGTCCCGACCGCCGCGAGCGCTCCCGAGCGCGCGCGCTCCAGCAGCTCGTCGCACTGAGTGCCTGCCCGCGGCGGCTTCTTTCCGGCACGGCAAGCCTCGAACTCCCACAGATTGCGGTACGCCTGCGCGGCCAGCGCGTTGGCGCGCGTGCGGTCTTCTTCACCGCGAGCTTGCAGGTATAGCCACAGCGATAGACCGGTCAGTGCGAGAGCGCCGCAGACAGCGCCATAGCGACGCAGGCGCAGTCGGGCGCGCTGCGAACGCTCCTCGCGGTCCTTGCCGACGCGAATCGCCGCCAGGAGCTCCGGCCAGCGGCGGAAGAGGGCAGGGTGGACGATGGAGTAATGGGCTCCGTGTTCGAAAAGCACGCGGCTGGACACCAGGAAGGGGCCGAGCGGGAACGCTCTGCCCACCACGTCCTGGAAGCTGGGTGACGCCGCCCCGTTTGCCGCATCGATCTTGAGCCGCGGAATCATCGCGTCGGATTTCACGCCCGGGTCGTAAACGGCGCCATATCCGGAGAGTGCGTCCAGCATCGCTCGTTGCTCGCTCGGTCCCTGCGCCGCATGGATCCGGTCGGTCTGGTCGACCAGGTACTGCAGGCAACTGAAACTGCGCTCGTCGGGCGGCCGGCGCAGCTTGTTGCCGATGCGGGTCTGCGGATCCTCGAACAAGTGATAAAGGCAGAACTCGCTGAGCGTCGGCGCGTAGCTATCGCCCGCGACCTGGCCCGCGATCTCCTTGACGAGGTCGAGCTCGAAGCGCAGGCCGGCAGCGACCGCCGTGCGCTCGATGAGCCGGGACAACTCTGCGCTGGAAGGCACGCCCGCATCGTTCTTCGGCAGGGCTTGCACCGCCTCTGCGAAGCGCTCGAACGGGTTGCCGTAGCGAGGCTGCAAGGCTCGCAGAGCGGCTTCGTCGAAGGGATGGAGGTCGGGAATCGAGACATCGCTGCTGAAGCGCTTTTCCGCCGACGCGCGCGAGAGCTCGCGTTCCCAGTAGCTGAGATAGCCCTGGCACGCCTTCACCTCGTGCGGCTCGTCGAAGTAGATGCCGGATTGCGCGACACGCGTGGCAAAGCGCTCGGCGGCGAGCCAGAATGCCGGTCCGGGTGCTTCGTCTTGCGCATCGGCATCGAGTAACCGCGAGTGCTCGCTGCGGATCTCGTCGAGCGTGGTGTACAACGGTTCGAGATTGCATGGCGGTATCGGTTCCATAATCGAGCTCCAGGTTCGAGGCTCATCCGCCGGTGTGCCGTGGCACCCTAGCCGATCTCCATGAGCGGTTGACCCACCCGGGTCTTGACGAGGCGATAGCCTTCGCGCAGGGCTTCGTCGACGATCTTGAAATGTTCTTCGACGCTTTCCCGCAGCTTCGTGAGCGGCCGCACGACCTCCGCGTTCATGTTCGTCGCGGCCGTGTCCGCCAGGAACCCTTCGACGTCGTTGATGCAGGTGTCGACCAGCGGCCATGTGTCCCCGCCGTTGTCGCGCACGTCTTCCTCCCAATCTTCGCCGCCGCTCGGCAGCTCGCCGAACTCCTGCCAGGCTCCTCGCGCCGAGCTCAGGCGGCGCTTGAGCCGGCGCCATTCGCCGGCCGCGGCCCGCGCGTCTTCCAAGGTCAGCCGTTCGAACAGCGAGGGAAACTTGCACTGAACATCCTGCAGACCATGGTGCTCCTGGAGGAGCGCCTTGCACTTGCTCAGCACCGGGTTGCCGTCGGCCATCAGCGCCCGCAGGTTGCGCTCTACCACCACGAGCTCCGCCGCGTAGGCTTCGGTCAGGCGTCCGATGGCTTTGCTGATTTCGTCGCCGTCGAGCCGGTCGGCCAATTCTTTCAGCATGTTGTCGAGATCGGACAGCCAGATGCCCAGGCGCTGGTTGAAGTCGTCCACTGCCCGCGCGCGGTGCTCTCCATTCGCGTCGGCAGCGACCGCGCGGAGTTGGCCGATGCCGCGCTCGAGCTCCGGACCGTGTCCGTCGATCATCTTCGTGCGCTCGGAGTCGTCGAGGAACGGTTTGCATTGGGCCGCCTCGGCGGCGATGGTGGTCAATCGCGGCGCGCAATACGCCGCCACGTCGAGCAGCGGGCGACCGTCGATGCGCGTCGGGTCGTCCGAGCGCAACACGCGCGCCCGCAGATAGATTTCGTGCAGGGTGTCGTGGATCGCCTTGGCGCCATAGAGCTTGAGGATGTTCTGGGCGCTGCGGCGAAGCAGCTCGAGGTCCGGGGGGATGGGCGGCGGCTCGGACTTCTTCCCCGCATCCGGGGGCAAGGCACTCGTCACGGCAACTGCCACTTTCTGGCCGAGGTCGTCGGGCGTCGTGAACTCGCTCACCGTGTGCTGCTTCTGCAGTTCGTCCTTGAAGGTCTTGACCCGGCCTCCGTTATCGCCCCCACCGGTGCAGAAATCCGCGAAATGCCGATCGGGCGGACCGCTGTAGACGAAAACGAGGCGTTTCTTGCCCTGCTTTTCCGCTTCACGGTACTCGAGCTCGGTGATCGACTTGCGCTCGGGATTGCCTTCGTCGGGGACATAACCATAGCGGTCCCCGACGAGACCCACGTAAGCGTCACAGCTCGCGACATCCGCCAAGCATTTCTCCAGGGGTCGAGCGTCGGCGGCGACATAGTCCTCCATGGCGACGACGTCGTGCCCGAGTTGCCGCAGCACGTGGTACACGGCCTCGCGGAAGGCCTTGAGGTCTTGATAGGTGGACGAAATGTAGATCCTGGCCACTGTTTATCGCTCCGTCGGGTTGAGCGCATCGAGCTCGTCGATGATGCCGATCGATTATGGTCGCGGCTTGCGCGAACCTTCAATCGGCCGTTCGGATTAGGCCGGCGCCGCCTCGAGGCTGCCCGCGCCGCCATGTTCAGCGGCGGCGGCGCACCCGCCGGGTGCTTCGCTCCGTAGGCCCTTTGCACTAGGCGTCATGTCGTATCGACGCAGCACGCCGCGTGCAGCTAGCCTGTGAAGGAGAAGCGAGACAGTGGGCCGTAGCGACCCGCGAGCTTCCACGAACGAGGAGGATCACCATGGCGACGATGAAGCCTGCTGCCGCGAGCAGCCCCCTGCGACGCAGCCCGCGCAATTTGACCCCGACGTCATCGGCGCTGGCCGCCCCGGCAGCGTCGCCGGCACCCACTGTGCGCGATGTCGATCCCGCACGCCTGCACCCTTCGTTTCGTCAACGACTCGCGAACGTCATCGAAAGGCTGCAAAGCGAAGGCATCCCTTTTCGCGTCTTCGAGGCATGGCGCAGTCCGCAGCGGCAGAGGTATCTCTGGGAGCAGGGACGGACGCGTCCCGGCGGCATCGTCACGAAGGCCCAGGCGTGGGAGTCCTATCACCAGTACGGGCTCGCTGCCGACCTGGTGCTGTTCGAAGACGGCAAGTGGAGTTGGAACACCGATGGTCAGCGCGCCGCCTGGTGGAAGCGCCTGCACGAGCTAGGCCGCGACGCCGGGCTGGAGCCGCTGTCGTTCGAGCTGCCGCACCTGCAGATCGCCGGTATCACCCTGGGCGCGTTGAAGACCGGGAGTTATCCGCCCGGCGGCGACGATACCTGGGCAGAGAATCTCACGTCGGCGATCTACTCGTGGCAGGGCACGCCAGCCGCTCCGCCCGGTCCGCCGCAGCTCGACGAACGTCCGCCCCTGCCGTTGACGGCAGCGGTGCCCGCGTCCTCGGCGCCTCCCGTGCTCCCCGTGACCGGCAGTGAGGACTGGCACGGGCGCTTCGGGGGGCAGGAATGGCGGCACGACGGCAGCGGTGTCTACCTGCGCGGCCCGGAAGGCGGCAACCGACCGCTGCGGACCGACGGCGAGCCGAAGACCATGCGCCGCATCTGGCAGCTCTTCGGTGAGCAGATCACGGCAGCCTCGGTGCAGCATGGCGTTCCGCCGGCGCTCATCATGATGGCGATCGCGACGGAGACCGCGGCGTATCGCAACTACGGGTTCAGCGGTCCCATGACGTTTCGCTGGGAACCGCACGTCCGGGTGACCGACGTCGCGCCGGCGCTATTCGGCGATTACAGCGCCGGGCCCATGCAGATACTCGCGACCACCGCACGCTGGGTTATTGGCGCGCAGCATCTCGACTACGACGCGTTCAGGGTCGCCCCGGTGTACGAGCGCAGTCCGGAGCCGCCGCAGACTCACCCGATGTACCAGGCCGCGGTCAACATCGATCTCGGCACCGCCGTCATCAAGCAGCGCTGGCAGCACACCGGCGACGACCCCATCCTGGTCGCCGCCGCTTACAACGCGGGTGGTGTCTACGAGAGCAGCGACAATGCGTGGGGCGTGCGCTGTTACGGCAACCATCTCGATCGCGCTGCCCAATGGTATGGAGATGCCTGCTTCGTGCTGTCCGAGCTTGCGGGCAGCGCGCCGATGCCGGCCCCCGCGGTGTCCGGTGTTGAGCTGCCGATCGTGCGGGATCCGCAACGCGTGCCGGTATCCGCGTAGTGCGGGCGGTCGGGAGGAATCGGCCGTGCCGATCAGGGCGGCAGCGGATGCGTGCTTGCAGGAAAAAAGCCGCCCGCAGGCGGCTTTGCATCCCTGCGCTGCGGGCGTTCAGTCGATCTTCGCCTTGGCGCGAACTTCGCCGATCGCCTTCTGCTGCACCTGGCCCTGCATGCCCTGCTCGATTTGGCCCTTGACTTCGTCATAGGGCGGGAACACGTACGGCCGCTCGTTCTCGACCTTGATGACGTGCCAGCCGAACTGCGTCTGCACCGGCTTGTCGCTGACCTGTCCCGGCTTCATGCCCTGCACCGCTTCCCCGAACGGCTTGACGAAGTTGCCGGCCGTCTGCCAGCCGAGGTCCCCGCCCTTCGTCTTCGAGCCGGGATCGGTGGACTTCGCTGCAGCGATTTTCTCGAAGGTTCCGCCTTTCTTGAGCTCGGCAATGACGTTCTTTGCGTCCGCCTCGTTCGCGACCAGGATGTGGCGCAGCTTGTACTCCTTCGCCCCACCCTGCACGGATTTGATCTTCTCGTACTCGGCCTTCATCGCTTCATCGCTGATGGGGTTCGACTTGCGGTAGTTGTCGAGATAAGCGGATGCAAGGATCTGCTGGCGTGCAAGCTCGAGGCGAGTGGCCACTTCCGGGGATTTGTCGAGGCCCATCCGGGTCGCCTCCTGGGCGATCGCCTCCATCGTGATCAGGTTTTCCTTGATCGCCGTGCGGGTCTCGGCGGAATCGGGCTGTCCCTGGGCAGTGCGATCCTTGACGATGAGATCCATGCGCGACTGGGGAATGGCCACACCGTTGACTTTCGCGACCTGACCACCGCTCGATGGCGCAGCGGCGGCAGGCTGCGGTTTCGCGTCCTGGGCGAGGGACACCGCGGGCAGCGCGAGGCAAATCGCGGCCATGAGGGTCAGTTGCTTGAACTTGATAGCTTGCATGCGAATTCCTTTACTGAAGTTGACTGTCAGATTTCGTTCGGAGCGAGAGCGCGGATTGCGAGCGCGTGGATGTCCTTCCGCATCAGGTCGCCGAGCGCCTCGTACACCAGACGATGGCGCACCAGGCTCGGGCAACCGGCGAAGCGCGGCGAGACGATGAGGAGCTCGAAGTGCCCCCCACCGCCTTTCGCGCCTTCATGACCCGCGTGCTTTCCGCTTTCATCCAGGATCTCGATGTTCTCCGGAGCGAGCGCCTGGAGCCGCTCCTCCATCTTCTTGATCGTGCTCATGCAGGGAGAGACTTTCTGAAAGGCTTGACCGTCACGCGGGCGAATACGCTCTCGGTGGCGTAGGGATCCGCGCGCGCCCAGGTCTCGGCTGCATCCAGCGACTCGAACTCGGCGACGATCAGGCTGCCGCTGAACCCTTTTGGACCCGGGTCGGGGCTGTCGATCGCGGGAAACGGGCCTGCCAGGAGCAGCCGCCCCTCCGCCTGCAGCGCCTCGAGTCGACTCAAATGAGCGGGCCGCATTGCGAGCCGCTTCTCGAGACTGTTCGAGACGTCTTCCCCGATGATCGCGTACAGCATCATTCGTTCCTTTCCGGTTCCATGAAACGCGCCAGCGCGAGCCCCTGCAGCAGCACGAAAGCGAGGGTCAGGCCGAGGCCGCCGAACACTTTGAAATTCACCCAGGTGTCCGTGTCGAAGTTGTATGCCACGAACAGATTGGCGATTCCCATCACGGCGAAGAATCCGACCCAGCTCGCGTTGAGTTTGTTCCAGACGTCATCCGGCAGCTTGATCTCCTTGGCCATGACTGCGCGGATGAGGTTCTTGCCGAAAAAAATCCGTGCCCCCAGTAGCACGCCGCCGAAGAGCCAATACAACACGGACGGCTTCCACTTGATGAATGTTTCGTCGCGCAGCAGCAAGGTGGCGCCGCCGAACACCACGATCACCGCGAGGCTCACCCAGAGCATCGTGTCGACCCTGCGGTGTCGCACCCAGACCCAGCCGATCTGCACGAAGGTGGCCACGATGGCGACCGCGGTCGCGACGTAAATCCCCTGAAGCTTGAAGGCTACGAAAAAGAGGATGACCGGAAAGAGGTCGAATACGAACTTCATGAAGGGCCGGACGGCGACAATCGCAGCATTATCCGGATTTGGCGCCCCCTTGTCCAACCGCGCCCGGCGCCTCGATCGTTCCTCTCACGGCCCTCGCCCCCGGCGCTTACTCCGAGCCGTTGGAGCCCGCCGCGGCAGAAATGTTTCGTGCGAGCGCACCACCGCGGCGGCGGGCTGCATTGCGGGCTACCAGGGGACCGGGGCGCTGCTTCGCGATCGGTACATAGTCCGTCGGGCCTAGTCGCTATGGGGTATGCGAAACAGATATCCGTAAGTCATGCGTAAGTCCGCCCGCTCGAGAATGGACTCGCGAACCACGGCACTCCGATTCATGCATAGAGCATGAATGTCGGGTGGACGTGGTTGCGAAACCGACCGTTGTTCTTACTTCAACTGACTGCAAGGGGATATGCCATGAAAGCTTCTCTACTTCGTAAGTCCGCAAACGTCGGTGGACTTGTGTTCGCTGTTTCAACCGCGCTCGCCTCGTTCGCAACAGGCGCTGTCGCCGCCGGGGGGGTTACCCGCGAGGGCAACCTCACCAAATTTACCCTCCCTGCGGTGAACTCGGCGAGCGATGCCGGGATCGACTACAAGAATGCCAAGCCGATGCCGCTCCCCCGAGTGAGCACTCTGGCAGGTTCTGCTGCCAGTGCGGCCACTGTTCGCGTATCCGGGACCAGCCGGTTCGGTGTCTGGTCAGCCGGGCAGCGGACAAGCGAAACCGACGACGGTGGTGCCGGAAGGCGAGCTGTTGAATGCGATCGAAGCGGCCGTGGGAGGTGACGAGGTCGCGCCTCAGGAGTACGGCACGAACAATCACCCCTTCACCACCTCGCGGGTCGATGTCGCCTTGTATCCTGTCTCCAGATCCCAGCCGTACGCGACCCGCTGGCAAGCTTTACTTCAATATCGGTCACCAGCACCTACGTCTGCTCGGCGTCGCTGATCAAGAGAGGCCTGGTCGTGACGGCTGCGCACTGCGTGACCAAGTATGGCGGGAGCTTGCCGCGGTTCTATTCGAACTGGAGGTTCGTGCCTGCGTGGTCGAACGGCGTTGCGCCGTACGGCACTTGGACGGCAACCGCAGCCTATGTGATGACGTCGTACTATAACGGCGCGGATTCATGCGCCGTTGCCGGCGTTGTCTGCCAGAACGACGTCGCCGTCATCAAGCTTGCGCCACAGGCGAAGTACAACCCGCCGTACCCGGGCACCGCCACGGGATGGTACGGTTATGGCTGGAACGGCTATGGCTTCACACCCGGCAACGTAGCCCAAATCACGCAGTTGGGCTATCCGGTCTCGCACGATGGAGGCAACCGGGAGCAGCGGACCGAATCGTACGGGATTACGAACGCCGCCTTCTCCTCCAATACCATCATCGGCTCGCGGCAGACGGGCGGCTCGAGCGGTGGCGTCTGGGCAGTGAACCTGGGCGCCAGGCGTCACTGAGCGGGACTGGCTACGGCTCTGAAGCCTCTCCGAACATCGTGGTGGGTGTCACGAGTTGGGGGTACATCAGCACCCTGCCCAAGGAGCATGGAGCCAGTCCCTTCCTCAGCACGAACATCGTGCCGCTGGTCAACGCCGCCTGCGCCGGATTTGCTGGGTGCTGATGCCGTTACGTTTCAGTCGACGATAAGGCTGGAAAGCCCAAGGGCACGAAGCCTTTGGGCTTTTTTTCGTGGTCGAATACCGGTGCGCTCCCTTTGGAGTCTTGCGACAGCGGCTACTTTGGCGTGAGCCGCTGCGGGAGGTGTCGCGCCGGTCTTGTCGATGCGAGAATTGTGTTCTATAGGAAGAGTGTTTGTCTCGAGGGCACCGACGATGATGCGAACCCTGCACTGGAAATCCCGGATCGGCGCTTTGGTGGGGACGGGGCTCGTCGCGGCTGCGTCGCTCGCCGCGACCCGCTTCGCCGAAGTCGAGTCCGAACCGCCCGCAGTTGCGACACTGTCCGCGCCGGGCTGCATGCAGCCGCAAGGCACGGATGCGGCCACGAAGGTCTTCTTCAGACTCGCTGCCACGAAGACCGAGGTCCGCCCGTTTCAGCCCCTCCCCGATGCGCCGACCGATGCTCGAGCGGAAGGCGACGACCCTCCGCTGTTGCCCGGTCTCGGCGCGCTCACCTACCCGATCACCACCTCGAACGCGCTCGCGCAGCGTTACTTCGACCAGGGTATCCGGCTCGCCTTCGCCTTCAACCATGCGGAAGCGCGGCGCGCGTTCCTTAAGGCACAGCGGCTCGACCCGGCGTGCGCCATGTGCTTTTGGGGAGAGGCCCTCGTGCTAGGTCCCAACATAAATGCACCGATGGAAGCGGCTGCGGTGGTCCCTGCGGTTGCGGCGAGCCGACGCGCAACCGCGCTTGGGTCCGGCGCAAAACCGCGAGAGCAGGGACTCATAGAAGCGCTCGCCGCGCGCTATTCCGACGACCCGAAGGCGGAGCGCGCTGCCCTCGACGCGGCCTATGCGGATGCGATGCAGAAGCTGGCGGCACGCTATCCAAAGGACACGCTCGTCACCGTGTTGTACGCCGAGTCGCTCATGGACCTCACGCCGTGGGACTACTGGGAGGCGGGGGGGAGCCGGCCGAAAGGGCGTACCGCCGAGATCCTGGCGACGCTGGAGCGCGTGCTCAAGGCGAATCCGAACCATCCCGGCGCCATCCACTACTACATCCACATGGTGGAAGCGTCCACGACGCCGCAGCGCGCAGCGCCCCATGCACGTCGACTCGGCGCGCTCGTGCCCGGCGCGGGACATCTCGTGCACATGCCGTTTCACATCTACTATCGGATCGGGCTTTACAAGGACGCGCTGGCGGCGAACAAGGCAGCGGTGGCGGCGGACGAAGCATACATCGCGCGGGCGGCGCCGCAGGGCCTCTATCCGCAGGCCTACTATCCGCACAACGTGCATTCGCTCATGGTGTCGGCGCAGATGGCGGGCGATGCGCGCGGAGTGCTCGACTCGGCGGAGAAGCTCGATCGCATCGTCTCGAGCGAGGCTGCACGGAGCATTCCCTGGGTGCAGCCGATCAAGGCCGCGCCCTATTTTGCACACGCGCAGTTCAGCGCTCCGGCTACGGTGCTGGCGCTCCCCGCTCCCGGCGACGAACTGCCTTACGTGAAGGCGATGTGGCACTACGCGCGCGGCGTGGCGTTCGCGGGAAACGGCAACCCGACCGCCGCCCGCGCAGAAAGCGAAGCGATCCTCGCCATCGAGCAGAACGCGGATTTTGCCGCCCTCGAGACCGGCGGCGTCCCGGCGCGACAGGTGCTGCGGGTCGCCCGGCACGTGGTGGATGCGCGCGCCGCCCAGGCAAGCGGCGACCTCGCCACCGCGGTCGCCGAGCTCGAGCTGGCGGTCGGACTCGAAGATCAGCTTGCGTACATGGAACCGCCGTTCTGGTACTACCCGCTGCGCCAGTCGCTCGGCGCGGCGAAGTTGCTCGCTGGCGATACCGACGGGGCCGAGGCCGCCTTCCGCACCATACTTCTCACGACGCCGCAGAATGGTTGGGCTCTCTATGGCCTGGCCGAGGTCTACCGCAAGCGCGGCGATTCCCGCTCCGCACGCGCTGTGGAAAAACGGCTGCAGCAGGCGTGGGTGGGCGATCCGTCCGAGCTCAGTCTCGCGCGTCTTTAGTGCCTCGGGTTGCGCCGGACCCCAAGGGCGGGGTAAGGTTGACCTCACAACAGGGAAAGACGGGCCATGAGGAGTCGGCAGCGTGGTCCCCGGGAGCGCGGGCGAGCATCGGTCGGCGTCGGTGCTCGGGTCCCGGTGGTTCCACCTCGGCACGGCCCCGCGACGGGGCACGTACTCCTCGCAGTTCATCCGATGGGTCGCGCGGTGCACGCGCTGCGCGCTTCCGGAGACTATTCAATAGCGGCTACAGTCAGCGGCACGGACGCTGCGCGAGCCGACACCACAACGATACGGCGATGAGGACACGAATGAACAGGCATTTGCGGTCCGCGAGAAAGCGGCGGATCGATGCGCCCGAAGCTGCGCATTTTGCGCGGAGCACGGCTGGATTCACGCTTCTCGAGCTCCTGGTCGTGATGGTGATCATCGGCCTGCTCGTCGGCTACGTCGCGCCTCGCTATTTCCAGCAGGTGGGCAAGTCGGAGGTGAAGATGGCCCAGGCGCAGATCGAGAGCCTGCAGAAGGCGCTCGATCTCTACCGTCTCGACACCGGCCAATATCCTTCGACCGAGCAGGGCCTGAAAGCGCTGGTGGAGCGGCCGGCGAACGAGTCGAAGTGGGGCGGGCCATACCTCAAGAAGGGCGTGCCGGCGGACCCCTGGGGGCGCCCGTACCTCTATCGCTATCCAGGCGAGAAGAGCGAGCTCGACCTGGTCTCCCTCGGCAAGGACGGCCAACCCGGCGGCTCGGGAGAGGCCGCGGACATCACAAATCGCTAGCGCCCCGTTCACGTATGCTCATACGATGCGTTTCGAGCTGAAGGCACTCAAGGGCCGCCAGGGGCTGGAAGCGCTCACGCTGGACGCCCGCGACGCAGACGACGCCATTCGCCAGGCAGCCGCGCAGGGCTACACGGTCCTGTCGGCGCGCCGCAGTTTCTCGCTGCGAACGCTGCTGCCGCAGTCCTCGTCCGCGCTGCCGCTGGCGCTCTTCAGCCAGGAGCTCGTCGCCCTCCTCGAAGCCGGCCTCAACTTGGTGGAGGCACTGGAGACGCTTGCCGAGAAGGAGGAGCGGGCGGAGGCGCGGAAGATCATTCGCGGACTGCTCGGCGAGCTCTATGAAGGGCGCTCGTTCTCGCACGCGCTCGGCGCTTTCCCGCATGTCTTCACGCCGCTCTATATCGCTACGGTGCTGGCGAGCGAGCGCACCGGGGATCTGCCCGAGGCGATGGCGCGCTTCGTGGCGTACCAGGCGCAGCTCGACGTGGTGCGCAAGAAGCTCGTGGCCGCGTCGGTCTATCCGGCGCTCCTGATCCTGGTGGGCGGGCGGCGTGACGATGTTCCTGCTGGGCTACGTCGTGCCGCGTTTCAGCCACATATACGAAGACATGGGGAGCGAACTGCCGCTGCTGTCCCAGTGGCTGCTGCGCTGGGGCCAGCTCATCGAATCGAACGGCATCACGGTGCTGATCGTCGCGGTGATCGTCGTCGCGGTCGCGGCGGCGCTCGCACGGGAGCCTGCCGTCCGGCAGTGGGTGGCCGACCGGGTGTGGCGATTGCCGGCGGTGGGACACGCGCTGGCGGGTGTATCAGCTGGCGCGCTTCTATCGCACGCTCGGCATGCTGCTGCGCGGCGGCACGCCGATCATCCCGGCCCTCAACATGACCTCCGGACTGCTCACGGTGTCGCTGCGCGAGCGCCTGTCGGGCGCGGCGGCGGTCATCAAGGAAGGGCGCTCCATTTCGGATGCGATGGAGGGACACGATCTCGTCACGC
This sequence comes from uncultured beta proteobacterium, assembly GCA_963734295.1. Lineage (GTDB taxonomy): Bacteria > Pseudomonadota > Gammaproteobacteria > Burkholderiales > JAEUMW01 > JAEUMW01. Next base: position 39,271 of record CAVTGS010000013.1, read on the forward strand.
CGGTGGCGCTGCGCATGCTGCGCGTGGGCGAGCGCACCGGGCGCATGGGCGAGATGATGGAGCGCATCGCGACCTTTCACGACGACGAGGTGGCGCGCTGGGTGGATCTCTTCACGCGTCTCTTCGAGCCGCTGCTGATGGCCGCGATCGGCATCGTCATCGGCATCATCGTGGTGCTGATGTACCTTCCCATCTTCGAGCTCGCGGGGTCGATCCAGTGAGCACGGTCGCGCCGACCGCGGTGCGCGCGCTCGCCCTCGAGCCTGCGGACGTGCGCCGGGGCAGGGATGAGGCGGCCGCCACGGGCCGGCGGGTGATGGAGGTGCTGGAAGAGCATTCCGGCTTGGCTTCGCGCGACTTCATCGACGCGGTCGGACTGACCCTGCACTATCCGACGAAGACGATGGACGATCTCTACCAGCTCGCCCCGGCTTTCGACGTGCTGCCCTTCGCCGAGGCGCTGCAGCACGAGTGCATGCTGTTCCGCGAGCCGGCCGGCGCCTGCCAGCTCGTGTTCGCCGATCCGTTCGCGCCCCATTTCCGGCGCTGGGCGGAAGAGCGGCTGGCGGTGCCATTCACCTGGCATCTGGCGCACCCGGCCGACGTCGCCGCCTACCTGGCACGGCACGAGGACGGCCTGCGCGCGATGGACGCGCTGCTGCCCGCCGCCGGTGCGCAGGGCGGCGCCGCGGCGGCGGTCGAGGACCTCTCGCTCAAGACCATCAGCGAGGACACGAGCCCGGTCGTCAAGCTGGTGCACTCGACGCTGTACGACGCGCTCAAGGTCGGCGCGAGCGACATCCACCTCGAGACCGAGCGGCGACGGCCTCAGCATCAAGTACCGCATCGACGGCGTGCTGAACGCCGTTGGCACCTCGAACGGGCCCGGAGTCTCGCCGAGCAGGTGATCTCGCGCATCAAGGTCATGTCCGAGCTCGACATCGCCGAGCGCCGCATGCCGCAGGACGGCCGCTTCAAGGTGTCGGCGCAGGGGCGCGAGATCGACTTCCGCGTCTCGATCATGCCGAGCATCTTCGGCGAGGACGCGGTGCTGCGGATCCTCGACAAGCAGTCGCTGTCGCGATCTCGCCCGCGGCCTGAGCCTGGCGCAGCTCGGCTTCGACGAGGCACGCGAAGACCGTGATCCGCCGTCTGGCGAACGAGCCCTACGGCATGCTGCTGGTCACCGGCCCGACCGGCAGCGGCAAGACCACGACGCTCTACGCCGCGATCTCCGAGATCAACCACGGCCACGACAAGATCATCACCATCGAGGATCCGGTCGAGTACCAGCTGCCCGGCGTGCTGCAGATTCCGGTGAACGAGAAGAAGGGCCTCACCTTCGCGCGCGGCCTGCGCTCGATCCTGCGCCACGATCCGGACAAGATCATGGTCGGCGAGATCCGCGACCCGGAGACCGCGCAGATCGCGGTGCAGGCGGCGCTCACCGGGCACCTCGTGTTCACCACGGTGCACGCCAACAACGTGTTCGACGTGATCGGCCGCTTCATGCACATGGGCGTCGATCCCTACAGCTTCGTCTCGGCGCTGAACGGCATCGTCGCGCAGCGACTGGTGCGCGTGAACTGCCGCACTGCGTGCAGCGTCGACGACGAGCCGGACGCGCGAGCTGCTCGCCGCGCTCGGGCCTCGCCGCGAGCGAGGTGCAGCGACTTCCGCTTCCGCATCGGGCGCGGCTGCGGCCAGTGCCGCGGCACCGGCTACCGGGGCCGCAAGGCGATCGCCGAGATCATGGTGCTCAACGACGAGCTGCGCGAGCTGATCGTCGCGCGCGAAGCCCGATCCGCGAGCTGAAGGAAGCCGCGCGCCGTCGCGGCACGCGCTTCCTGCGCGGACAGCGCGCTCGAGCTCGTGCGCCAGGGCGAGACGAGCCTGCAGGAGATCAACCGTGTCACCTTCGTGGCGTGACCGCATCGGCGTCTCGCTGTCGCCGGGACGCGTAGGTTTGCTGCGGTTTGCGCGCGGCTGGCAGCCGCAGCTCGCGCACAGCGAGGTGGTGCAGGACGAAATCGAATCCGAGGACGCCTCGGGGAGTGTGGCCATCCGGCTCCTCGCCCCGTTGCTCGCCGGCGAATCGGTGTCGCAGCGCGCCGACGTATCGGTCGTGCTGTCGAACCATTTCGTGCGCTACGTCGTGCTGCCCTGGAACGATGTCGTCAGCGACGAGGACTGGCAGGCGCTGGCGCAGCACCAGTTCCGGATCGTGTACGGCGACGTTGCGCTGGAATGGGTGACCACCGTCGCGTGGCAGGGACCGGAGCGGCCGGTGCTCGCGTGCGCGTCGCCGAAAGTGCTGCTCGACATGGTGCACGCCACCGTGCGCGCCGCCGGCATGCGACTGACCTCGGTCAGCCCGTATTTCGTCGCGGCCTTCAACTTCTGCCGCCGCCGCCTGCCCGACGACGCTTTCTGGTTCGGCGTGGTCGAGCCCGGACGATTCTCCTTCGGCGGCGTGGAGCAGGGGACCTGGGTCAGCATGGCGAGCCGGCGGCTGCGCGGCGAGGAGACGGCACGGCTCACGGAGACGCTCGAGCAGGAAGTGCTGGGCGGCGAGAGCGCTGCCGGGCGCGGCCGGGCTTTCGTCTTTTCGCCGGAGGAGGCCCTCGTGGCGGCGCCAGAGGGCCTGGGATGGAGCCTGGAGCCGCTGTCGCTGCGCGATACCGCGAGCCCGATCACCGATGCGCGGCTTGCCGCCGCGCTCACCGCCTGGCCGTGACATGCGGCGGCTCGAGCTCGACTTTCATCGACGCGCGCGCGCGGCCCACTGGCTCCGGGTGGGCTTGCTCGCTCTCGGCGTCGTCCTCGCGGGTGCGTCGCTCCTGCGCTTCCAGGCGCTCAACCGGGAGTTGGGCGTATGGGAATCCAAGCTCGATGACATGAGTCAGCTCGCCCGCCGCAAGACGGTGTCGCTCGGAGTCGGACCTCGCGACGGCAAGGCGCCGCCCGAGGAAATCAGGCGCGCGAACGTGGTGCTGGAACAGATGACGGTGCCCTGGGGGGTATTGTTCTCGGAGCTGGAAGCGACCTCCGACAATGACCTTGCGCTCCTGGCGATCCAGCCCGATGTCGCGAGCCGGCAGGTGCGCGTCACGGGGGTGGCCACCAGCCTCGCCGCCGTGACGCGCTTCGTCACCCGTCTCGAGGCGCAGCCGCACTTGACCGGCGTGTATCTGGTCGAGCATGCGTTGAGCGCTGCGAGCCCGCGCCGACCGGTGACGTTTTCCATCGTCGCTTCGTGGGAGGCGGGCCGGTGAACGCAGCGCTGTGGAGCGCGCGGCGCCAGGTGAGCGCGATGGGCTGGTCGGGCGTGGCCGGGGCGGTGCTGATCGCCGTGTCGCTCGCCTTCGCAGCTTCGGCGATCGTCCCGCTCGAGAACCGCGTGAGCGACGTGAAGGCGGACGTCGAGACGCTCAGGGCGAAGCTGCAGGCGGCCCCGGCCACGGCAGCGGCGACCGCGACCGGCGATCCGCTCACGAATTTCTATGCGTTCTTCCCGCCGCTCGGCTCGACCCCGGAATGGCTGCAGCGGATTTTCGGGTTGGCCGAAGCCCAGGGGCTGCGGCTCGAGGCGGGGGAATACAAGTTGAAGCGGGAGAAGGATTTCAGGCTCGCGCGCTACGAGCTCACGCTTCCGGTACGCGGAGGCTATGGGCAGATCAGGGAGTTCGTCTCGCAGGTGCTGACCGAGGTGCCGGCGAGCTCGCTCGACGAGCTCAGCCTGCGGCGTGAAGACCCGGGCAGCGCGACGGTCGAGGCCAGGATTCGCCTCACGCTCTACCTCGCGGGAGAACCCGCGCGATGAAGGGCGGGATGCGCCGCTGGTGGGGGTGGGCGGCGGCGCTCGTCCTCACCGTGCTTGCCATCCGGTGGGTGGACAGCGGCGAGGCGCCGCCATCCAGCGAGGCTGGCCTCTCCGAGGCGGTCGCGCCTGCCGAGGCAGGGCGGGCGTCCACTGCCGCGGGCGCACTGCCGCCCGTGACCGCGGAGCTCCACCTCGACCGACTGCGGCGCGAGCCCTATCCAGCGCTCAAGTCGGACCCCTTCAAGGGCGACCTCGCGTTCGATCCGGCGGCGCCGGGAGAGGGCTTCGCAGGCGGCGCGGGGCAGGGCTCGTCCGGTACGCCGCCGCCCCCGCCCGTGCCTTTCGCCTACATGGGAAAGATGCTGGAAGACGGCGAGACCGTGGTCTTCCTTACGCGGGGCGACCGCAACTACGTCGTGCGCAAGGGCGCAACACTCGATGGCCAGTATCGCGTCGATGCGATCGGTCCGCGCACCATGGTATTGACCTACTTGCCCGCGAAGGCGAAGCAGTCTCTCGCGATCGGGAGCGCACCATGAGAGAGAGAATTCGGGAGACCTGCCGCGCGCGCGGTCGCGTGCCTGCTCTGCGTCGAGCCTTGCAGCTGCAGGGCTGCGCCACCGGCGGAAGCCGCGGTCCCTCGCCGTCGGAGACGTTCGCTCAGGGCCAGCAGCAGATCGCGCAGGGAAGAGTGGAAGAAGGCCTCGCGCTCGTCGAGCAGGCGGCGCGGCACGACCCGAAGCGCATCGAGTATCAGGTCTACCTCGCGAACCAGCGCGAGGCGATCACCGCGGCGCTCGCTCGCGAAGCCGACCGCTATCGCGCGGCCGGGGACTACGCGACCGCGGAGGCGATCTACCAGCAGATCCTGCGCATGGACCCCGGCAGCCAGCGCGCACGGACGGGTCTCGCGCAGATCCCCGTCGATCAGCGCCACGACCTCCTGATCGCCCAGGCCGAAGCCGCAGTGGCGAAGGGCGACAGCGTCACGGCAGACGGACTGATGCGTCAGGTGCTGCAGGAGAATCCGCAGAACCCGCGCGCGCGCGCGCTCTCGCGGCGGATCGAAGAAGACGGCGTCGCCACGACCGGCGCGTCGCCGCGGCTCAAGCGCTCGCTCAAGAAACCGATCACGCTCGAGTTCCGGGACGCGGACCTCTCCGCGGTGTTCGAGGTCATGTCGCGCGCCGCGGGCATCAACTTCGTGCTCGACCGCGAGGTGCAGGGCGATGCGAAGGTCAACATCTTCGTGCGCAACTCGCCGATCGAGGACGTGCTCAAGATCCTGCTGCTCACCAATCAGCTCGAGCACAAGGTGCTGAACGACAACTCCGTGCTCGTGTTCCCGAGCACGCCGGCCAAGCAGCGCGAGTATCAGGATCTCGCCGTGCGCAGCTTCTATCTCACCAACGCCGATGCCAAGCAGACGCAGGCGATGCTGAAGGCGGTGATCAAGTCGAAGGACATCTACATCGACGAGAAGCTGAATCTGCTCGTGCTGCGCGACACGCCGGAGGCGATCCGCGTGGCGGAGAAGCTCGTCGCCGCGCAGGATCTGGCGGAGCCCGAGGTGGTGCTGGATCTGGAGGTGCTCGAGGTCCAGCGCGCCAGGCTGCAGGCAGCTCGGACTCAAGTATCCGAACGAGATCCAGTTCGGCCAGGGTCTGATTCCTGCCACCGGAGCCGCGGCCGCCACGGTTCCGTCGCTGATCCAGCTCGGCAAAGGCGGCCTGCAGGCCTTCGTCACGAACCCGGCCATCATCGCGAAGCTCAGGCAGGAGCTCAGCAACGCCAACCTGCTCGCCAATCCGCGGGTGCGCGTCAAGAACCGCGAGAAGGCGAAGGTGCTGATCGGCCGCAAGCTCCCCGTGTTCACCACCACCTCGACCGCGAACGTCGGCGTGTCCACCAATGTGAGCTATCTGGACGTGGGGCTCAAGCTCGAGATCGAGCCGCAGGTCTATCTCGACGACGAAGTCTCGATGAAGGTGAACCTGGAAGTGAGCAACGTCATCCGGGAGCGCAGCAGCGGCGGCACGCAGCCGGCCCTCGCTTACGAGATCGGCACGCGCAACGCGAGCACCGGCCTGCGGCTCAAGGACGGCGAAACCCAGGCTTTGGCCGGCCTGATCCAGGACGAGGACCGTCGCACCTTACAACAACGTGCCGGGGCTCGCGAACATTCCGGTGATTGGCCGGTTGTTCTCCAATCAGGGCATCGACGCCCAGAAGAACGAGATCGTTTTGCTCATCACGCCGCGCGTGGTGCGGAACCTGGATCGGCCGCCGTCCCTGGTGTCGGAGTTCTCCTCGGGAACCGAAGCCGCCGCGACGCACGGTGCCGCTGCGACTGAAGCCGACGGCACCGGGCGCGCTGTCGCTCGTGCCGAGCATGCAGAGCGCCGGGGCCGGCATGCCGAGCGAGGCGGCGCCGCCGCTGGCGCCGCACGGCGCCGCGGACGCGGCCTCCGCCGGGCCGCTGGCTGGTGCGGCAGCCGTGGTCGTGCAGCTGCAGGGACCCGCACAGGCCACCCTCGGCAACGACTTCTCGGTGAGCGTGGCGTTGCCGGGCGGGGCCGACGCCCGCCGTGCGCAGATGGAGGTGGCGTTCGACCCGGGTCTGCTCGAGCTCGCCCGAGGCGGCGGCTCGGAAGCCGGCACGCAGGCGCCGGCCGGCGGCGGCGCGGTGGTCTCGTCCACGCCCGGCCGCGCCGTGGTGCGCCTGAATGCCGCGCAGGGCGGCCAGAGCACCGAAGGCAGCATACGGTTTCGCGTGATCGCAAAGAGCCCGGCGACGACACAGGTCACGCTCGAAAACGTCGTCATACAGGACGCTCGTGGGCGTGCTGTGCCCGGTCAGCCGGCGGGACCCCTGTCGCTCACCCTGGTGCAATGACGCCGCCGTCGTTCGCTCGCCCCGCAGGGATTCACGCTGATCGAGCTGCTGATCACGGTGGTGATCGTCGGCATTCTTGCGCTCTCGGCCATGCCGCTCGCCGAGCTTGCGGTGCAGCGAAGCAAGGAGAGCGAGCTCAGGGCCGCGCTGCGCCAGTTGCGGGAGGCGATCGACGCCTACCGGCGCGACGTCGAGGAGGGCAGAATCCCGCGGAAAGCTCTGGACACGGGCTATCCGCCGAACCTCGACGTTCTGGTGACGGGGGTCGAAGACGAGAAGTCTCCGAAACGGGAGAAGATCTACTTCCTGCGGCGGATTCCGCGCAATCCGCTGGTCGACGATCCCGCGTCTCTCGAATGCGGAGACGTGGGGTAAACGAAGCTATGCCAGCGCGCCCGACGACCCCAAGCCGGGCGAGGATGTCTTCGATGTCTACCCGATCGGCGACGGGGTGGGTCTCAATGGCATTCCCTATCAGGAGCTGGTGAGAGCGATGATGCGGCAGCGCAAGTCCGGCCGGGGTTTCACGCTGATCGAGCTCCTGGTCGTGATGGCGATCATCGCGCTCCTCCTCACGCTGGCGGCGCCGCGCTACTTCCAGAGCGTTCAGCGATCGCGCGAAGCGGTGCTGAAGGAAGACCTTCACCTCATGCGCGACGCCATCGACAAGCACTACGCGGACACCGGCAAGTATCCGGCGAGTCTGGACGACCTCGTGACGAAGCGGTACCTGCGGCGCGTGCCGGTCGACCCGATTACCGAGAGCGCGACGACCTGGGTGATCGTGGAGCCTCCCGACAAGCCCGACGCACGCGTGGTCTACGACGTGCGCAGCGGAGCGCCCGGCAAGTCGCTCGGCGGCACCCCCTACGGCGAGCTCTGATGGGTGCTGCGAAAGCACTGCGGGCGCGGGGCTTCACGTACTTCACGGTGCTGATCCTGGTGGCGATCATGGGCGCCGGTCTGGCCGCCATCGGCACCCTGTGGCAGCAGGTCGCACGGCGCGAGAAGGAGAGCGAGCTCCTCTTCGTCGGAGGAGAGTTTCGGCGCGCCATCGGCACCTACTTCGAGCGGTCGCCCGGCGCGCCCGCAGTATCCGCGCAGTCTCGAGGACCTGCTGGTGGACAAGCGGCTGCCCGTCGTCGGCCGGCATCTCAGAAAGATTTACTTCGATCCCATGACGCGCACGCAGGATTGGGGGCTCGTCAAGGAGCCGGGCGGGGGCATCCTCGGGGTCTATAGCAAGGGTACCGACAAGCCGTTGAAGACGGCCAGGTTTCGCGAAGAAGACAAGGGCTTCGCGACCGCCTTGAGTTATGCCGACTGGAAGTTCGTCTACGGCACGGGATCGTTGCTGGGACCGACGCCGGGTGCCCAGCAGGGCGTCCCGTCGGTTCTGGCTCCCGCGGCAGGTGACCAGGGCGCTGCCGTTCCGATCGCACCGTCTACCGATACGTCTTCGTCGAAGGACGATCCCGCCCGTGAGGCGAGAAGAGCGGCCTGCGAGAAGCAGCGCGAGAGAGAAACGGGCGCCTGCGAAGCGATGGGTTTAACCGCCACACAGAATCCCGAGGCTGTCGGTTGCACCGCAGGCGTGGCGGAGCGATTCACCACCTGCATGGACGGGGCCGCGCCCGCTGCGGCTCCCGCCACGTCGACTGCCCCGGCAGGCTAGCTGAAGCTGTCGGTAAGCCGCGGCATCGGGGCGTAGGATCGGAACACGCGCTACGAATCCGGAATGAAGGAACGAACGGCCTTGATCCGCTGCGGGTCCCCATCGAGCGGGCAGGCGCCCGGCGCTTGGCTCGCCTCGGCGGCAGTGAGCCGCGGTGGCGGTCTGTCCCGTGGCGGCGTGCGAGGGCCACTTGGCTAAGAGGAAGGGTTTGCCGGCCACTGCGCTGGACAAGCGCCTCGAAGCGTTGCGCAACAAGTCGAAGGACGAGCTCGCGGCGCTGCTCGCCGAGCTCGCTGCGACACACCCCGAGGAGGAGCGCCTCGCTCGGCATGCGCTTGCGGGAGATTCGGCGCGGCTCGCGGCGGAGTTCCGAAGGCGGTTGCAGAGCTGGAAGCGCTCCGGGCGCTTCCTCGGCAGGGGCGCCGCGGCCGCGTTCGGCCGAGAGCTCGAGGCGTGGCTGGATGAGATCGAACGCGCGCTGCTCCCGCTCGATCCGGCGAGGGCTCACGTGCTGGCCGATGCGTTCGTACGCAGCGACGGGCGCTTCTTCGAGCAAGCCGACGATTCCGACGGCGCGATCGGCGATGTAGTGCGGGCGGGTTGCCGGCTGTGGCTCTCGCGCAGCGAAGGCGCAATCGGACAAGGACGGCTCCCAATGGATTGACCGCGTGTATGCGCTCGTCAACGCCGACGAGTACGGTGCCCGCGAGGCACTGCTGGGGCATTCGGACCAGCTCTTCGATGAGGCGAGCCTGCGCGCACTCGCGGGCCGGTTCGAGGCGGATCTGGAAAAGGCGCTGCATGCCGGTCGTGCGGCCGAACGGCCCGAGTATGCCGTATACAAAGCCGCCGCCGCGGTCGGGCTCATCGCGGATGCGCTACGCGATCCCGATCTCTCGACCAGGACCACGCTGCGCTACAGCCCCAACCCCAACGCCCTGCAGAAGGAGCAATTCGCCGAGCGATACCTCCGCTTCGGCCGCCCCGGGGACGCACTCGCGTGGCTCGATGGCTGTCAGCGATCGGCATATTGGAGCCACTCCGTGATCGGCATATTGGAGCCAGGTGAGGCAAAGACGGGCATCTCGAACTGAGCGCGTTACCGCTACCCTTTCGGACTTTTGTCCAGAGGGAGAACCGCGGTGGGGCGTAGGAGAATCGAGATGTTCCAGTATCGAGCGGTCCTGGTGCGCTTGCGCCAGGGCGATTCCGACCGCGATATTGCCCGGGCGCGGTTGATGGGCCGGCCGAAGGTGGCAGCGCTGCGGGCGCTGGCCACGCAGCAGGGCTGGCTCGCCCCCGACACGCCGCTGCCCGAGGACGGCGAGATCGCGGTGGTGATCGGCCAGGCGCGCCGGGCGCGCAGCACGATTTCCACGGTCGAGCCGTTTCGCGATGTGGTGGCGCGCTGGGCCGAGCAGGGTGTGGGTGGTGTCGCGATCCACGCTGCGCTGTGTCGCGAGCATGGGTACAGCGGCAGCTACTCGGCGGTGCGGCGCATGCTCGCCGCGCTCAACGCGGCGCGGCCGCCGCAGGCCACGGTGCGGCTGCAGTTCGCGCCCGGCGAAGCAGCGCAGGTCGATTTCGGTGCCGGGCCGCTGCTGCTCGATCCCGCTCGTAGCGAGCTGCGCCGTACCTGGGCGTTCGTGATGACGCTGTGCTTCTCGCGCCATCAGTACGTCGAGTTCGTGTGGGAGCAGACGGTGGCTACCTGGCTCGGCTGTCACCGCCGCGCCTTCGAATGGTTCGCCGCCGTTCCGGCGCGGGTCATTATCGACAACCCCAAGTGCGCTATCACTCGCGCCTGTGCCCGCGATCCGCTGGTGCAGCGCGCCTACGCCGAGTGCGCGGAAGGGTACGGTTTCAAGATCGACCCGTGTCCGCCCGCCGATCCGGCGAAGAAGGGCGTCGTCGAGCGCGGGGTCGGCTATGTCAAGGGTAACTTCCTGCCGACCCGCAGCTTTCGCGATCTCGCCGATCTCAATGCCCAAGTCCGGCAATGGGTGATGACGGAAGCGGGGGTGCGTATCCACGGCACTACCCGCACGCAGCCACTCGCGCTGTTCGCCGTCGAGAAACGGCTGCTGCGCGCCTTGCCGGCGATCGCGCCCGATCTTGGCACCTGGAGTGGCGTGCGCGTGCATCGCGATTGCCACGTCCAGTTCGACCGCTGCTTCTACTCGGTACCGTTCACCTTGATCGGCCAGGCGCTGTGGCTGCGGGCCACCGACACCGCCGTGGCGATCTATCAGGACTATCGGCAGGTCGCGGTGCATCCGCGGGGCCGCAAACCCGGGCAACGCTTCACCGTCCGCGATCACCTGCCGCCGCAGGCGCAAGCCTACTTCGCCCACGACCGCCACTGGTGCCTGCAGCAAGCCACGGCAGTGGGTCCCGCCTGCGCGCAATTGGTCGACCAACTGCTCGCCGATCGCATCGTCGAGAGGCTACGCGCCGCGCAAGGTGTGCTGCGCTTGGCCGAACGCTACGGCAACGCCCGGCTGGAAGCCGCGTGCGCCCGGGCGCTCGCTCACGACAGCCCGTTCTACCGCACCGTCAAGACCATTCTCGCCGGCGGCTTCGATCAACAACCGCTGCTGCATGTCCCCGCATCGGCGCGCGCGTACGGTACCAGCGCACGCTTTGTCCGCGACGCCGAGACCCTGTTCGGCGTCGATCCCACCCTGCTGCACTGAATCCCACCCCGGAGGCATCACCGATGAACCCCGTTCCCGAGCTCGTTCCCTATCTCAAACAACTGCGCCTGTCTGGCATCCTCGATTCGCTCGAGGCACGTAATCGCCAAGCCCTCGACGGCAAGCTCGCCTACACCGAGTTCCTGGCGCTGTTGATCGAGGATGAGGTTGCCCGGCGCGAACAAAAGAAGTTCGCCCTGCGTTTGCGCCGTGCCGCCTTCCGCGCCAGCAAGACCCTCGATCAGTTCGACTTCGAACGCCTGCCGCAACTCAATCGCGCCCTGGTGCACGAGCTCGCCACCGGCCGTTACCTCGACGAGCGCGTCCCCGTGCTCATCGTCGGACCGTGTGGCACCGGGAAGTCGCACCTCGCGCAGGCCCTCGGCCACTGCGCCATCCGCCAGGGCGTCGACGTGCTGTTCACCACCTGCGCGCAACTGGTCGCCGCCATGAACGCCGCCCGCGCCACCGGTACCTACGAGCGCAAACTCGCCAGCCTCGCCCGCATTGCGCTACTCGTGATCGACGACTTCGGCCTCAAGCCGCTGCGTCCACCCGCCGATGAAGATCTGCACGATCTGATCGCCGAACGTTACGAAACCACTGCCACGATCGTTACCAGCAACCTCGACTTCACCGAGTGGGATCAAGCCTTCCCCGCCAACCGACTGCTGGCCTCGGCGACCCTGGATCGGCTACGCCACAACGCCTACTGCCTGGTACTCGACGGGCAGTCGTATCGGGCGCCGAAACTCGCCCCTACGGCCAACAAAATCAAGGTTGCCAATACGTCCAAAACCACCCATTCTTAACCACGCCGGGATGCCCGTCTTACCCCTCCGAAACTGGCTCCATTATGCCGATCATCCCCGGCTCCTTTATGCCGATCCGCGACAATGGCAATTGGGGACATCTCGAGGAGGGGCGCGAACGGTTGCTCGCGGAGGCCTATGCAGCGCTGGGAGACACGGCTCGCCTGCGGGCGGTGCGCCAGGCACTGTTCGATCGGACGGGAACGCCGGGCGACTTCGAGGCTTGGCAACAGAGTCTGGAACCCGCCGACCGGGCGCATGCCGCAGAGGTCGCACGGGAGCGGGCGAAGATCCTCGACGATCCGATCACCGGCGCGTTACTGCTTCTCGCGCTGGACGATGAGGCAGCCGCCGAGGCGTTGCTCCTCGCCCGGCAGGCGACCCTCCGAGGCGAGGACTACGGCCGGCTCGTGCCGCTCGCGCAGGCGCTGGAGAAGAAGGGGCGGGTACTCGGCGCGATCGTCTGCTACCGTGCGCTCATCGTGGCCATACTCGCGCGTGCCTACGCGAAAGCGTACGGACACGCCGCGCAGTATCTCCACACGCTGCGCCGCCTCGACCGGCAGGTGGACGACTACGGGACGCTTCCCACACACCAAGCATTCGAGTCATCGATTCGCGGCGCGCACGGGCGAAAGGTCAGCTTCTGGAAGAGGGTTGGCAGCCAATGATCCTGACAGTGCCGAAAAGCTCGCCGGCCTGCCTTCCGACCGCTTCCCTAACCTGACGGTGGGGAAGATCCGAAGCAGAACCTAACGCGCTACGAGTGAGGCATGATAATCACCTGCTACGGGTGGAGAATTGCCGGCGGCGCCGCGCTTTCCCCGGCCGCTCTTCCGCATGCGGGAGAGAGAAGCAGCGATGGAGCGCCCATTCGCAAGCGGGCGAGGGGCGAAGGTTGCCGGGGCAGCACTGAATGCCGTCGAGAGAAGGAAACATGAACAGATCACAGGTATTGGCGCTACTGGCCGATCACCGCGACGAAATCGTGCGCCGCTTTGCGGTGAAAGGGTTGTCGGTGTTCGGGTCAGCGGCGCGGGATAAGATGCACGAAGGCAGTGATGTCGACATTCTCGTAGAGTTTGAAGGTCCGGCGACGTTCGACGGATTCTTGGGCCTCAAGGACTATCTCGAGGCGCTCCTCGGCGCCAAAGTGGACCTCGCCACCGACGCGATGATCAAGCCCCGTTTGCGGCGACACATCGAAAAGGATCTGCGCCGTGTCGCGTGACTGGACACTGTATCTTGCGGATATCGCCGATGCCTGCAGCCTGATCGAGGATTTTACGGGAGGCATGTCCCTCGAAGCCTTCGCCACCAACGCCCTCGTATTTCATGCCACCGTGCGCAACCTGGAGATCGTCGGCGAGGCGGCCAAACGACTTCCCGAGGAGGCCAAGGCCAGAATGCCCGAGGTTGATTGGGGCGGCGCAGCCCGCTTCCGCGACGTGATCGTGCATCGGTACTTTGCGCTCGATCCCGCGGTGGTGTGGAACATCGTACAGACGAAGCTCCCTGCACTCAGTCGCGCTACGTGCCGGGTATTGGCCGAATCGGATCAGGGCGGTCCGCCAGGTGGAACGTGACGAACCGTCGCGTCAATGCCAATGCCGGCCGCCCGACCGTGCGCGCGGGCCTACGCGACAGCGTATGGGAACGCCGTGGAGTACCTCCGCGCAGCGCCGCCTCGACGGGCAGGTGGACGACTACGGGTCGCTTCCCACACACCAAGCGTTCGAGTCGTCGATTCGCAGCACGCACGGGCGCAAAGTCAGCTTCTGGAAGCGGGTCGGCGACGGGTGAGGAGGCGCGATTGAGGTGGGTGTTGTCGCGGTGTCCTCCTGGCGTGTGTCTTGGATTCCTCGCGCTGGTGGGCGACTCGGCAAGGGTAGCCCTGGCTCGACGCTGGCGACCCGAGGCATCAAACGGCGGGTGGCCGTTGTTGTTAACCCGAAGCTCGGTTCTGGTGAGATTGAAGATGATTGAAGATGTATCCTGATAAAATACGTTCGGCATAGAGGCAGAGAGGAACACAACCATGGTTCGAGGAGTTCGGTTTCTTGTGGATGAGAGCGGGCGCAAGACGGCCGTTCTAATCGATCTGAAGAGCCAGGCGCGGCTGTGGGAAGCCTTTTACGACCGCGCCCTGGCGGAGCAACGAGCCTCTGAGCCGCGCGAGCCGCTGGAAGACGTAAAGCGGCGCTGTCATACTGGATCGCGGCGGCGGCCTGGGCGCACGTGATCCTGGTCGACACATCGGTCTGGGTCGCAGGCAAAACACAAGACCTGACCTAGACCTGACCCAATACTGTTCGTTTAGTGGTTTTTCTGCCAAGATCTGCTCCTCGTCACTTCGGAGCGGGTATGGCACGTACCAAGGCAGAATTGGGGCCGGGTGCTCGGCTGAGCGACTACCTCAGTGCCAGCCTTCTGGCGCGCGTGTACCCGCCGGAGTTAGTGCATCAGATCCTGGACGAGCATGGCGTCAACAGCCAGCGCGTTCGAAGCTTCCCGGCGGTGGCGGGCTGCTACTACTGCATGGCGCTGAGCCTTTACCCCGAAGCCGCGTATGAGGATGTGTTCGCCGTTGTCGCGCAGGGGCTGGCCTGGATGCAGGGAAGCAAGTCCGTGCAGACGGTAGCCAAGTCCTCGATCAGCGCGGCGCGCAGCAAGATCGGCTGCGCGCCCTTGCAAGCGCTGCACGGGCGTGCCTGCGTACCCTTGGCCGAGGCGGGTGCGCAGCCGCACGCGTTCTACGCGGGATTGCGGCCGAATCGGCTCTCGGCAGCCGCACCGGCACGCGGCCATCCGATCGAGCCCAGTGCGCGGTGCTGGTGGAGCTGGGCCGCCAGCGACAGGGGCGGCTGCTGCGCCTGCTTGGCGAATCGACGCCGGTCAAGCGCGGACGATGTGCTGGTGCTCGACGTGATCCAGAAGTCGCGGGCACCCGCAACGGCGAGATCGCGCTGCGCGTGATCGAGTACGCCTTGCCCGGCGTTGCCGATGCGCAGGCGCTACCGCTGGTCACCTTGCTCGATCCGGCGCAAGCACCGGCGCTGGAGTTGGCGACGCTCTACCACGAGCGTTGGGAGGTTGAGGCTGTGTTTGACGAGCTCAAGACGCACCTGGCGCAGCGTCGGCGCACGCTGCGCAGCAAGACCCCGGACGGCGTGCGCCAGGAGTTCCACGGCTGGGTGCTGGCGCACTACGCGGTATGCTGGCTGATGCACCAGGCGGCAAGTGCGTACCGGCTGCACCAACGAAGTCTGTCCTTCACTGGACATGTGCACCTGCTGCGCCGCGCCCAGCCCCGTTCCGGGGCCTTTCCCCCCAGGGCACCCGAAGCTGCGCCGACGCTGGTTCAACGAGGTCGTGCGTGAGGCGGCCACACTGCGCATCTCCAGCAGCCGCGGCCGCGCGAACCCCCGCATGGTCAAGCGCCGCAATTCGCCGTATGTCAGTCATGACCCCACAAGGCTGCCCGGCACGCGCCCGGACATGTCGCCTGACCTGTTGGGGCCGAAGCCTCTATCGGTTCCTCTAAAGCAATTCGCTATCTTTTACTAAACGAACAGATTGAACTGACCCCATTTCTACTGCGAGACCTGACCCCATTTCTACTGCGAGGCGAGGAATACTACCGGCTCGTGCCGCTTGCGCAAGCGCTGGAGAAGAAGGGGGGGTGCTCGGCACGATCGCCTGCTACCGCGCGCTCCTCGTGGCCATACTCACGCGGGCCTACGCCAGAGCGTACGGGCACGCTGCGGAGTATCTCCTTGCGCTGCGCCGCGCCGACGGGCAGGTGGACGACTACAGGTCGCTTCCCACGCACGAAGCGTTCGAGTCATCGCTTCGCAGCACGCACGGGCGCAAAGTCAGTTTTGGAAGCGGGTTGGCGACGGGTGAGCGGCTGTGTCCCCTGGCCCGCCTTTTGGATGGCTGCGCGACTCGCGTTGACGAGCCCAGGTCAGCCGTGCTGGAAGCTACTAAAGCGCGGGTTTACTCAACCATCAGGCGGTGGGTCACTCCTGTGGGCTCCTTCTCTCCTCTTGGCTTTCCGGCGGGCTCGTGACGTCCCGGGGGTTGATGTCGGATGCGTACCGGTCTAATGTATCCGTGGCCCCCGTGTTACCTATCCGGATACCGTGGTCTCAGTAATCGAAGGTGTGCGCGATGCTGCACATGACCTTCAGCCCTCGAGAGGTAATAAGTCAATGAACTCGTATGACCCTTCTCGAGAGGAGCCTCAATGCGCGACGGCCTCCGCCATCATCCCGCCCGACCTCGTCCGCTCTGCACGAAAGTACGTTAGATGGCTGAATCGGGCACTCTACGAGAAGGCGCTCCCGGCTAACGACCGCGTACGCGCCGCTGCCTCCTGCCTCGCGATTGCTCAGGAACATCATCACTCGATCGTCCTACTCGTCAAACATTCACTGTACGCATCAAGCTTCGCGCTGATTCGGGTAGTCTTTGAGGCGTATGTACGGGGCAAATGGCTTGCCCTTTGCGCGACGGATGCTCAGGTTCAACAGTTCTGGAAGGGCAGGGAGCCACCGCATCAGGAAAGTGTAGCGATTTCGGCGTGGTCAATCGTCGCGACTATGCTTCCTGCGTTGCGTCGTCTGATACTTGTCGCGGCGGAAGCCCAAGTAGCGAGTCGTCGGCAGCAGGACGAACGTTTTGTATCGGCGACTACGATACGTGTAACCGGACCGGGTCGCGATCTGATAACTTGCCACCGGGATCGTGGAAAACATGCTCCGACATTGCGAAGATCGAGAAATCCGGCGGACAACTTCAGGCGATAAATGACTGCGGGCAAGCAAGCAGGATTTCATCTAAAAAAGCAGAATTCTGCTGGCACGACTTGGCAGATCACATACATCGACTGGAGTTCCTCTTCGGCGAAGGCCCAGGTAGAGGTTGTCTGTGCGCGTGAGTGGCGGCGCGGCACAACGTTTGGCGATTTCGACGGCTACTTCTCCTGCCGCGACAAGGTTTTTCGTACATCTAGATAAGGCGGTTTTTGGATGCGCCAGCTGTCCTTCGACGAACTCCGTAACCTCGGTGTTGTAGACGAGGTATGCCATGCTCTGGAAATGTTTACAGTGTGCCTTGTAACGGTGGTGGAGCGTTCCGGCCGCGAAGACCTTGTCCACTGCGGCTCGGGCACACTGGTCAACGCCGATGGTCGCTTCGGAGTCCTTACGGCTGATCACGTTCTGAACAATTTTCCGAGCACCCGAGTCGGGTTGCTTTTCCCTGGCGCGGCAGCGCCGCAGCGAGTTCTCATACAGACTTCGCAAAAGTGGCACATTGGTCCAGCCACAAACACAGCAGCTGGCCCGGATCTTGGGTTCCTCGAAGTTCACCCGGCCGACAGACTACGATTCCCAAGCTCTTGTGCCTTCTACAATATTGCTGCGCGCCGCGAGATCAACTCGCGCACGCCTCCTGACATTTCGATGGGCGGCTGGTCCGTGGCCTGACGAATGGACCACGGAAGGTAAGCCCGAAGAATTCCGGCGTTCGGGGCATTTGCGGCGAGATGTAGTTTAGGAAACGAACGCCGCCCGGCGAATTTGACTCCCAACGCTGAAGTGAGTTGCCGGACAGTGGGCGAAGCGGGCTGTGGCAATCATCTTTGCGAAGTAAAGAGTCGCTGCTAAACGCCTTCTGTCCGGAGTTGCCTGCTCAGCTGGCGCAGAAGGCCCTGATGTCACGGTCCTCGAAGCTTATGGCGTGTCCGCCAAGCTCGCTGCTATCCCGCGTCGCTCAGCGAAACCGATCCGCTCGCCTCGCAGTGCCAATGCTGCGGAGCGTCAGCTATCGCGAGCTGCCGCCAGTCCCATCCAATACGCGGCCTGATCTTGTGGCTTGGTCGCCGTACGAAGCACTGAGTATGGCCCGCCGGTGGCCGCGGCTGCCGAGGGCTGAAGCTGAAAGTGTCTTCTTGACGCGTCGACTCGCGTAAAATTACTCGCTGTATTGGTAATTTGTCGATGACCTACCAGCGCCCCCGGGCGCTCAGCGGTCGCGTGATCCCGACCATTCCCATGGTGAAGCGCGTTTCCTCACGTTCGGTGTGTCCAGCACCAGCGCGCTCCTGGTTGTTTCTCACATTCGACGCGGTCGACGTACACGCTTGATCAGTGCGCGTCGCGCAACTCGTGCAGAAAGGAGGATCTATGAAGAAGGCTAAATCCAGCGCAGCAGATGAACTGCGGCCCGAATACCGCCGCGAGGATCTCGGCAAAGGCGTACGCGGCAAGTACTATGCCGCTTACCAAAAAGGCTCGAATCTCGTGCTGTTGAATCCCGATATTGCCAAAGCGTTCCCGACCTCAGAAGCGGTTAACGAAGCGCTCCGTGGCCTCCTGCATCTTACCGAGCAAACGGCGAAGCTAAGCCGTCGTTCGAGGGGGCGCGCCGCGAAAGGCACGGCGCGCCCCTGAGCTTCGATGTCACCGGCAGCTACCGCTGCCATGGAGCGGAGATCCTAAAGGCGCCGGGTACTCTCCTACGCGCTGTCTTGAGTAAAATTACTCGCTGTATTGAGTAATTTGTCGATGACCTACCAGCGCCCCCAGGCCCCGCGTGCTTGCCGGACCTGAGCCTGTCTGCCGACGCCGCCTACTTCCGTTTCCCCGCGTTCGCCGCGATGCGCATGCGCAGCGCATTCAAGCGGATGAAGCCGCCGGCGTCGTCCTGGTTGTAGGCGCCCTGGTCGTCCTCGAAGGTGGCGATGGTCGGGTCGAACAGCGAATCGGTCTTCGAGTCGCGGCCGACGACGATCACATTGCCCTTGTAGAGCTTGACGCCGCACCCAGCCGTTGACGTGCTGCTGGGTATGGTCGATCAGCACCTGCAGCGCTGCGCGCTCCGGGCTCCACCAGTAGCCGTTGTAGATCAGGCTGGCGTAGCGCGGCATCAGGTCGTCCTTCAGGTGCGCGACTTCGCGGTCGAGCGTGATCGATTCGATGGCGCGGTGCGCCTTGCAGCATGATGGTGCCGCCGGGCGTTTCGTAGCAGCCGCGCGACTTCATGCCGACGTAGCGGTTCTCGACCAGGTCGAGGCGGCCGATGCCGTGCTTGCCGCCGAGTCGGTTCAGCTCGCGTCAGCACCTGCGCCGGCGTCATGCTTGCTTGCCGTTGACCGCGACGATGTCGCCGCTGCTCGTATTCGAGGTCGAGGTACTCCGGCGCGTCCGGCGCCTTCTCCGGCGACACCGTCCAGCGCCACATCGCTCTCCTCGGCTTCGGCCGCCGGGTCTTCCAGATGGCGGCCTTCGTAGGAGATGTGCAGCAGGTTGGCGTCCATGGAGTAGGGCGCGCCGCCCTTCTTGTGCTTCATCTCGACCGGGATGCCGTGCTTCTCGGCGTAGGCCAGCAGCTTCTCGCGCGAGAGCAGATCCCATTCGCGCCACGGCGCGATGATCTTGATGTTCGGCTTCAGCGCGTAAGGCGCCGAGTTCGAAGCGCACCTGGTCGTTGCCCTTGCCGGTGGCGCCGTGCGAGATCGGCGTCGGCGCCGGTCTTGCGCGCGATCTCGATCAGGCGCTTGGCGATCAGCGGGCGCGCGATCGAGGTGCCGAGCAGGTATTCGCCTTCGTAGACGGTGTTGGCGCGGAACATCGGGAACACGAAGTCGCGCACGAATTCCTCGCGCAGGTCGTCGATGAAGATGTCTCCGGCTTGATGCCGAACTGCAGCGCCTTCGCGCGCGCCGGTTCGAGTTCCTCGCCCTGGCCGATGTCGGCGGTGAAGGTCACCACTTCGCAGTGGTAGGTGTCCTGCAGCCACTTCAGGATGACCGAGGTATCGAGCCCGCCGGAATAGGCGAGCACCACTTTCTTGATTTCGCTCATGTTACTAATCATCCTGAATGTTGCGAATCAGCTGCAAAGCCGTGAATCGAAGATCAACGGATTGATCGCGGTTATGCGACTCAGCGCATTCACGATTCATGCGCCATCAGCTCAGTCGACCAGAAATCGCCCTGCGTCATGCTGATCACTCTGCCCAGCAGCAGATATTCCATCAGCGCCTTCTGCGCGTGCAGCCGGTTTTCCGCCTCGTCCCAGACGACGCTCTGCGGGCCGTCGATCACCTCGGCCGCGACTTCCTCGCCGCGATGCGCCGGCAGGCAGTGCATGAACAGCGCGTCCGGCTTGGCGAGCCGCATCATCTCGCGCATCGACCTGCCAGTCGTCGAAGTCGCGCCTGCGCTCTTCGTTCTCGGCCTCGAAGCCCATGCTGGTCCAGACGTCGGTGGTGACGAGGTCGGCGCCGCGCGCGGCCTCCATCGGGTCGGCGAATTCCTCGTAGTGGTCGGTGCCGTAGAGGCCGGCGCGCTCCGGCTCGACTTCGTAGCCGGGCGGCGTGGAGACGTGCACGTTGAAGTCGAACACCTCGGCCGCCTGCAGCCAGGTGTTGCAGACGTTGTTCGAGTCGCCGATCCAGGCCACGGTCTTGCCGCGGATCGGGCCGCGATGCTCGATGAAGGTGTAGATGTCGGCGAGGATCTGGCACGGGTGGTATTCGTTGGTCAGGCCGTTGATGACCGGCACGCGCGAGTGGCGCCGCGAAGCGCTCGATGATCGTCCTGCTCGAAGGTGCGGATCATCACGATGTCGCACCATGCGCGAGATGACCTGCGCCGCGTCCTCCACCGGCTCGCCGCGCCCGAGCTGCGTGTCGCGCGTGTTGAGGTAGATCGCCGCGCCGCCGAGCTGGTGCATGCCGGCCTCGAACGACAGCCGCGTGCGCGTGGACTGCTTCTCGAAGATCATCACCAGCGTGCGGTCCGCGCAGCGGCCAGTAGCGCTGGTAGGACTTGAACTGCTGCTTGATCCAGCGCGTGCGCTCGAACAGGTACTCGAACTCGTCGCGCGCGAAGTCCTTGAACTGGAGAAAATGCCGGACCGGGCTCATCGAGCGGCGCGACGGCCCGGCTAGCGGGCCGCTGCCGCAGCCGCGGGAGTCGCCAGAAAGTCGGCCACGAGCGGCACCAGGCCGTCGAGCAACAGCCCCGCTTCGGCCTTGCTCATGACGAGCGGCGGCAGCAGGCGGATCACGCTGTCGGCCGTGACGTTGATCAGCAGCCCGCGCTCGAGCGCGTGCTTGACCAGGTCGCCGCACGGACGGTCGAGCTCGATGCCGATCATCAGGCCCTTGCCGCGGATCTCCTTCACGCCCGCGGACGCCGGCGAGCCGCGTCGCGCAGTCCGTCGCGCATGAAATCGCCCGATCGCCGCGGCGTTGGCCATCAGCCCGTCGTCTTCGATGATCGTCGAGCGTCGTCGAGCGCCGGCCGTGCAGGCGAGCGGATTGCCGCCGAAGGTGGAGCCGTGGTTGCCGGGCTTGAACACGCTCGGCCGCCGCGCCGGCGGCGAGGCAGGCGCCGATCGGCACGCCGGAGCCCAGTCCCTTGGCCAGCGTCATCACGTCGGGCGTGATGCCGGCGTGCTGGAACGCGAACCAGCTGCCGGTGCGGCCGATGCCGCTCTGCACCTCGTCCAGCATGAGCAGCCAGCCCTGCGCGTCGCAGATCGCGCGCAGGCTTCGCGAGGTAAGCCGGGTCCGGCACACATCGATGCCGCCTTCGCCCTGGATCGGCTCGACCAGCACCGCCACGACGTTCTGGTTGTGCGCGGCCACCTGCTGGACCGCCTCGAGATCGTTGTACGGCACGCGCACGAAGCCCGTGAGCAGCGGCTCGAAGCCGGCCTGCACCTTGCGGCTGCCGGTGGCGGACAGCGTGGCCATGGTGCGGCCGTGGAAGCTTGCTCCATCACGATGATCGTGGGCAGATCGATCCCCTTCTGGTGGCCGAAGAGGCGCGCGAGCTTGATCGCGGCCTCGTTCGCCTCCGCAGCCGGAGTTGCAGAAGAACACGTCGTCCATGCCCGACACGTCGCAGAGCTTCGTCGGCGAGCTCTTCCTGTCGCGTGACGCGATAGAGGTTCGAGGTGTGGATGAGCGTCGCCGGCCTGCTCTGCCAGCGCCTGGCAAGCCGCGGGTGGGCGTGACCGAGCCCGCACACGGCGATGCCGGCGAGCGCGTCGAGATAGCGCTTGCCCGACGTCGTCCCAGAGCCAGACGCCCTTCGCCGCGCGCGAAGGCGACCGGCAGCCGGGCATAGGTGTTCATCAGATTGGACATGGCCGTTCCCCAGAAAACAAAAGGCACACGAGGCCGGAGCCGGCGTGTGCGCCACGAACGCGATATGTACCGCAATCGGTCCGCGCCTGCAAGTATTGGCCGCGCACCGCGTCGGCCTAGTGCACGAGCGGTCGCAGTCCGCTTTCCTCCGTGGCCTGCAGCACCCGCACGCAGGGCAGGTACCCCTCGTAGAGGATGCCGTGCATCTCGATCTTCTTCGGCGAGCGCAGCAGCCCGACCAGGTAGTGGATGATCTCGGTCGTGATGAGCTGTCCCGGCACCAGCACCGGTATGCCGGGCGGGTACGGCGTGATCTGGTCGGCGGCGACCCGGCCCTCGATCTCGAGGTTCGCCTGGTCGTTCTCGAGCAGGAGCGGCACCGGCTCGCCCGTGCAGTAGAAGGCGTCACGCGGCAGGTACCGCAGCTCGGTGAAGCGCGGGGAGCTCGGGCGCCGGATAGAGACGCCGCGGCGCACGGCCCTCGCGCGCGATGCGCATCAGCGCGTCGTACAGGCGCGAGACCTTGCTGCGGGTGGTGCCGATCGTGAGCAGCAGCGTGAGCGTGTTGAAGGTGGATTTCTCGACCTGGATGTTGAAGCGCTCGAGGAGCTCGCTCTGCAGTTCCTCGACCGTGTAGCCGCAGGACGAGATGTCGAGGGTGACCTTGGTCGGGTCGAGCAGGATGCCGTCGTCCGCCACTTCCTCCGGCAGGAGGTCGGCGAGCTCCAGCACCCGGAACATCCCCGTCGCGTTGATCTGGTGCCGCAGCTCGCGCGCGAGCCCGAGGGTGCGCGCGAGGAGCTTGTAGCCCTCCATCACCGCCTGCTTCCGGCCGACGTCGAGGCTCGCGATGATCGCGTATTGCGGGCTCGTCGAGGTGTGCATGTTGAAGTTCTCGCGGAAGATGTGCTCGACGAAGTCGGGGTCGTTCACGTGGATCATGCTCGCCTGCGAGAAGGCCGACAGCACCTTGTGGGTCGACTGGGTCGCGTAGTCGGCCCCGGCCTCCAGGGCGGTCGGGCGGAACTCCGGGTGGAAGCGGGCGAAGCCGTACCATGCCTCGTCCACCATGACCTTGATGCGCTTCGCGTGGGCGGCCTCGATGATGGGCTTCAGGTCGTAGCGCAGGCCGTCGTAGGTGCACGACGTGAGCACGACCGCCTCCGCGTCCGGGTGCTCATCGAACGCCTTGAGCAGGGTCGCCTTCGGCACCGGCCCGAAGATGCCGTAGCGCCGGTTCACCGACGCGTCGAGGTAGATCGGCCGGGCGCCGGACAGGATGACCCCGTGGTGCACCGACTTGTGGCAGTTGCGGTCGAGCAGCAGCTTCTCGCCGGGCGCGATCAGCGTCTGCAGCATCACCTTGTTCGCGGTCGAGGTGCCGTTGGTGGCGAAGAACGTGCGCCGCGCGCCGAACGCCTTGGCCGCCATCTTCTGCGCCTCGAGGATGACGCCGCCGGGCTTCATCAGCGAGTCGAGCATCGGCACCGACACCGAGAGGTCCGCGTCGAAGACGTGCTCGCCCATGAACTGGTAGAAGTCCTGCACCCAGGGGCTGTCGCGCAGGCTGTCGCCGCTCGAGTGCCCGGGCGAATGCCAGGCGTCCTTCGCCATGAAGACGTAGGTCTTCAGCTGGTCGTAGAACGGCGTGCGCGACTTTTCCTGGATCTGGGCGTTGATGATGCGGTACCAGCCGCGGTAATCGCGCTCCTCCCGGTAGAAGTAGCCGTCCACCGCCTCGGAGAAGAGGGCGTCCACCACCTCGTCCTCGGCTTCCTTGGCGATCATGATGTAGACATCGAGCTCGGGGCGGAAGCGGGTGATCTTCTGCACCAGCGAGAGCGCGGTCATCTGCAGCGAGCGCCGCGAGCTCTTGCCGTTCGCGAGCGTGTACAGGGTGTCGTCGACCACCACCGCCTGCAGGTCGCCGTCGTCCTCGATCGCCTTCAACGCCTCGCGCGCCGTGGCGACACCGGCGAAGGTGACGCCCAGGGGGTTGTCGAGCGCCTTGGCGGCGCTGTTCAAGCCCTTGATCAGGTCCTTCAGGACGAGCGCTTCGTCGTTGATGACGAGCACGCGGCTCACCGGATTGCGCATGGCGGGTCTGGCGGAAAAAAGCCGCTTTATGCGCCAATTCCGCGCCCGAGGCAACCCTGCGGCAGGTCGCGCGAGCCGGGGAATTTCCTTGCCGGGGCGGGGTCGCACATGTCGGTTCCACTGATTACGGTTCACATTTCAACCATGACGCGCTGGCTGCTCGCTTTGCTGATGTCCCTGCTGCTCGCCCTGGCAGCTCTGCCGGGGTCGGCCGAGCAGCCGGCCGCGCCGGTGACGGTGTTCTCCATCGAGGGCGGCATCGGTCCCGCGACCGCGGACTTCGTCTCGCGCGGGCTCGCGAAGGCGCACACGAGCGGTTCTCAGCTGGTGGTGATCATGATGGACACGCCCGGCGGGCTCGACACCTCCATGCGTCAGATCATCAAGGACATCCTGGCCTCACCGGTGCCGGTCGCGACCTATGTCGCCCCGAGCGGCGCACGGGCCGCAAGCGCCGGCACCTATATCCTGTTCGCGAGCCATATCGCAGCCATGGCACCTGGAACCAATCTCGGCGCTGCGACGCCGGTTGCCATCGGCGGCGCGCCGGAAGGCGAGCCGCAGGGGCCGCGGCCGAAATCCGAGCCGGGTCGGGACGGCGACGCGACGACGAAGGGCAAGGACAAGACCGGCGAGAAGGAAGACAAGGTGCCCGGGGAATCAGGATGCCATGCGTTCGAAGCAGGTGAACGATGCGTCGGCCTATATTCGCGGGCTGGCCCAGCTGCGCGGGCGGAACGCCGAGTGGGCCGAGAAGGCGGTGCGCGAATCGGTGAGCCTGCCGGCGACCGATGCGCTCGCGATGAAGGTCATCGATGTGGTCGCGATCGACGTGGCGGATCTGCTGAAGCAGGTGAACGGGCGCAAGGTGACGGCCGGCGGTGCGGAGCGCACCCTCGACACGAAGGAGGCGCGGGTGGAACGCATCGAGGCCGACTGGCGCACGAAGCTCCTGTCGGTCATCACCGATCCGAGCGTCGCGTACATCCTGCTCCTGATCGGCATCTACGGTCTCTTTTTCGAGTTCTACAACCCGGGCTTCGTGCTGCCGGGCGTGGTCGGCGCCATCGCGCTGCTGACCGCGCTCTTCGCGTTGCAGATGCTGCCGGTGAGCTACGCGGGTCTCGCGCTCCTCATCCTGGGTGTCGCCTTCATGGTGGCGGAGGTTTTCATGCCGAGCTTCGGCGCGCTCGGGATCGGCGGTGCGATCGCCTTCGTGCTGGGCTCCGTCATGCTCATCGACACCGACGTTCCGGGCTACGCCGTGCCGTGGTCGGTGGTGGCGGCCGTGACCGCGGCGAGCGCATTCTTCATCCTGGTGGTCGTCGGCATGGCGGTGAAGGCGCGGCGGCGCCCGGTGGTGACGGGCCGCGAGGAACTGCTGGGCAGCGTCGGCGAAATGGTGGAAGATGCGGCGCCCGAGGGCTTCGCGTTGATCCTCGGCGAGAACTGGCGTGTGCGCGGCGCCGGCGCGCTCAGGAAGGGACAGAAGGTGCGCGTGGTGGGTATGCGCGGTTTGCTGCTCGACGTGGTCGTGGAAGAAAGCTGAGGGATTTGCCGATGTTTGCAGAACTGGGTTTGGGCGGCATCGTCATCATCGTCCTGATCATCATCTTCACCTCCCTGCGGGTGCTGCGGGAGTACGAGCGGGGCGTGATATTCATGCTGGGCCGCTTCTGGAAGGTGAAGGGACCGGGGCTCATCCTGGTGATTCCCGGCGTGCAGCAGATGGTGAAGGTGGGTCTGCGCACCGTGACCATGGATGTGCCGAGCCAGGACGTCATCTCGCGCGACAACGTGTCCGTGAAAGTCAACGCCGTGGTGTACTTCCGGGTCGTGGATCCGCAGAAGGCCATCATCAACGTCGAGAATTTCCTGCTCGCCACGAGCCAGCTCGCCCAGACCATGCTGCGGTCCATCCTCGGCAAGCATGAGCTGGACGACATGCTGGCCGAACGGGAAAAGCTGAATCTCGCGATCCAGAAGGCGCTCGACGCGCAGACCGACAGTTGGGGCATCAAGGTCGCCAACGTCGAGATCAAGAACGTCGACCTGAACGAGAACATGGTGCGGGCCATCGCAAAGCAGGCGGAAGCGGAGCGGGAGCGCCGCGCCAAGGTCATCCATGCGGAAGGCGAGCTGCAGGCCTCGGAGAAGCTCGTCCTGGCCGCCGAGGTGCTTGCGCGGGTGCCGCAATCCCTGCAACTGCGCTATCTGGAAACGCTCACCACCATCGCGGCGGACAAGAACTCGACCATCGTTTTCCCGCTGCCGATCGACCTGATCGAGTCGTTGCTCAATTCGAGGAAAGGCGCGTAGCGCGCCCGCGAACCAGCCGAGCCTGCGACGTCGACGGAGCTGGATGCGGCTCGACGGACCAGCTCGATACAAAGAAAAAAGGGGGCTTTGCGCCCCCTTTCTCTTTTGTGGCCGAGAGATCAGCGGCAGACTCCGCCGCCACCGCCGCCACCGCCGTGGCTGAGGTTGTGGCCGACGTTGTTCTTGATCTCGGATAGCTTGCTCGCGATCCGATCGAAGATACCCTGCAATAAGTTGCTGCCGCCATGGTGGGGTGCCGCTTGTGCGACGTTGAAGGTCAGGCACAGCGCGAGACCCAGTACCAGCTTCTTCATGTCATCTGCTCCATACGTTCGTGCAGTTGCACGGGTTGATGTTCGGGACCGGCGAGGTCCCACACTTTCCACTACGCGCGCCGCCTGCGCTCGCGCTTGGCAGCGTCACGAACTCTCTGGGATCCGAGTATACGAACCGGTGGAACGAGCGGTCCTTGTCGACCGACGGATGGTCTTGACTTGGTTAGTTAGCGGCAGATGCCTCCACCTCCGCCGCCACTGCTGGGTCATGTGCCCGATCTACTTGGGGACTGAGTATAGGATCCGGCTTGGCACCCCGGAACGAGCGGTCCGAGACGGCCGACGGACGGCAGCGAAGCGGCTGATCGCGGCGCGGGGAACCGTTGCCGCTGACGCCGTTCCAACGCGCAGCCGTGTTTTGTGGCGGCGCATCATTGCGCGGCCGCACCGGTACAATACGCGCGCTCTCCGATGAAGACCCCCACCGTGGCACTACAGGATCTCTCCAAGCTCCGCATCGATCGCGGCGAGAAGGTCGCGGGTGTCTCGCGCGTGCGTCGCAGCCGCCGCTGGCTGTGGCTTTCGCTGCTCGTGCTGGCGGTTGCGGCGGGCAGCGTCGCCTATTTGCGAATGACGGCGGTGCACGAGGTCGAGGTCGCGACGGTGACCACCGCCTATCCGTCCCAGGCGATCGCGCTGCTCAACGCTACCGGTTACGTCGTGCCCCAGCGCAAGGCCTCGGTCGGCTCCAAGGCAACCGGCCGCATGGAGTGGCTCGGGGTGCAGGAGGGTAGCAAGGTCAAGCAGGGCGAGTTGATCGCGCGGCTCGAGAATCGCGACGTGAGTGCGCTGCTCAACCAGGCGCAGGCGAACGTTCAGGTGGCTCGCGCCAACCTGGAACAGGGGCAGGCTGAACTCCGTAACGCCGAGCTCGAGCTCAATCGCGCGCGCAATCTGGTGGAAAGGAAGTTCGTGTCCCAGGCCTCCGTCGACCAGGCGCTTGCCCGTTATGAGCGGGCGAAGGCCGGTATCGCGAGCTACAACGCCGCGATCGCGGCGGCGGAAGCCGGACGCCGCAACGCCGAGGTCGCAGTCGAGCAGACGCTTATCCGCGCGCCCTTCGACGGCGTGGTGCTGACCAAGAACGCCAACGTGGGCGACGTCATCACCACCTTCTCGGCTGCGGTCGATACCAAGGGCGCGGTGGTGACCTTGGCCGACATGTCCACGCTCGAGGTCGAAGCAGACGTGTCCGAATCGAATCTGCAGAAGGCGAAGGTGGGGCAGCCGGTCGAGATTCAGCTCGATGCGCTGCCGGACATGCGCTTCCGCGGCGAGGTCGCGCGCATCGTGCCGACGGTGGATCGCGCGAAGGCGACGGTGCTCGTCAAGGTGAAATTCATCGAGCTTGACGAACGCGTGCTGCCCGACATGAGCGCCAAGGTGACGTTCCTCGAGCGCGATCTGCGAGATGGCGAGCGCGAGGCGCGCACTGGGGTGCCGCCTTCGGCCATCCTTACCCGGGACGGCGAGACCGCGGTCTTCGTCGTCGATGGTGATCGAGTGCGGCGCGCGCGAATCGAAACCGGCGCGACGCTGGGCGAACTCGTGGAAGTGAAGTCCGGTGTCAAGCCGGGCGAGAAGATCGTTCTCAAGCCCGCAGAGGGCCTCGCCGACGGCGCGCAGGTGAAGGTGGCGACGAAGTGAACCGCGGCGCCGGCACGCGCCCTGTAGTGGAGATCCGCAACCTCGCCAAGTCCTACCGTCGCGGCGACCAGGTCGTGCAGGTGCTGCGCGACATCAACATGGACATTCCCGCGGGGGATTTCGTGGCGCTGATGGGGCCGAGCGGGTCCGGCAAGAGCACGCTGCTCAATCTCATCGCCGGCATCGACACCCCCGACAGCGGCGCGTTGCGGGTGGATGGCACCGACATCGGCAGCCTTGAGCGAGGCGGATCTCGCGGCGTGGCGCGCGGCCCACGTCGGCTTCATCTTCCAGTTCTACAATCTGATGCCGGTGTTGACCGCGCTCGAGAACGTCGAGCTGCCACTGCTCCTGACCGGGCTCTCGCGCGCGGAGCGGCGCGAGCACGCGGAGGCGGCGCTCGGCATGGTGGGCTTGAGCGATCGGCTGGAGCACTACCCGTCGGAGCTCTCGGGCGGCCAGCAACAGCGGGTCGCGATCGCGCGCGCGATCATCACCGATCCGACGCTGCTCGTTGCAGACGAACCCACGGGCGACCTCGACCGCACGTCCGCCGAGGAGGTCCTCAACCTGATGGACCGGCTTAACGACGAGCTCGGCAAGACCATCATCATGGTGACCCACGATCCTCATTCGGCGCAGCGCGCGCACCACCTGAAGCACCTCGAGAAGGGCGTGCTCGCGGATTATAGAGGAGCTGGCGGCCGGTCCCATGGAATCTTTCAAGCTCGCGCTCCGCAATGCCCTGCGTCACCGGTTGCGCACCGGACTGACGGTGCTCGGGCTGGTGGTCGCGATCGTCGCCTTCGGGCTGCTGCAGACGGTGGTCGATGCCTGGTACGCGGGCGCCGAGGGCGCGTCGAACACGCGGCTCATCACGCGCAACTCGATCTCGCTCGTGTTTCCGCTGCCGATCACCTACCGCGACAAGATCCGCCGCGTGCCGGGCGTGACCGCCGTCAGCATGGCGAACTGGTTCGGCGGCGTGTACGTCACCGAGAAGAACTTCTTTCCCCAATTCGCCGTGGACCCGACGACGTACTTCGAGCTATATCCCGAGTACCTTGTCCCGGAAGAAGAGATGAAGGCGTTCATGCGGGACCGGAAGGGCGCCATCGTCGGACGCAAGCTCGCGGACGCCTACGGCTTCAAGGTCGGCGACGTCGTCCCGCTGCGGGGCACGATCTATCCGGGGACGTGGAGCTTCGTCGTGCGCGGTATCTACGACGGCGCGGAAAAGAGCACCGACACGAGCCAGTTCTTCTTCCACTGGGACTACTTGAACGAGACGGCAAAACGGACGTCGCCCAAACGCAGCGACAACACGGGCGTCTACATCGTGCGGATCGCGTCGTCCGATCTGGCGGCCGAGGTCGCCGAGAGCATCGACCGCGAGTTCAGGAACAGCCTGGCCGAGACGCTGACCGAGACCGAGAAAGCCTTCCAGCTCGGCTTCGTCGCCATGACAGAGGCGATCGTTGTCGCGATCCGGATCGTGTCGTTTCTCGTCATCTTCATCATCCTGGCCGTCATGGCGAATACGATGGCCATGACGGCCCGCGAGCGCACGTCCGAGTACGCGACGCTGAAGGCGCTCGGATTCGGGCCCGGCTTTCTGAGCAGGCTGATCTTCGGCGAGTCACTTGCCATCGCGGTGGCCGGCGGGGCGATCGGCGTCGCGCTCACGTTTCCGGTGGCCGCAGCGTTCGCTGAGCGCCTCGGCACGCTCTTCCCCGTGTTCAACGTGTCGCGGGAGACGATCTGGATGCAGCTCGCGGCGGCCCTCGTCGTCGGCTGCGCAGCCGCCATTGTGCCGGCGGTGCGGGCGAGCCGCGTGCGCATCGCCGAAGGGCTGCGCGCCATCGGCTGACCTCGCCGCGATGAAGATCCCGCTCTCCTACATCGTCCGCAACCTCTGGACGCGGAAGCTGACCACGACGCTGACCGCGGGCGGCATGGCGCTGGTGGTGTTCGTATTCGCGACCGTGCTGATGCTGGAGGAGGGACTGCGCGAGACGCTGGTGCAGACGGGGAGCTGGGACAACGCGGTGGTGATCCGGCGCTCGTCCGGCACGGAGGTGCAAAGCGTGATCGATCGCAACCAGGCGGCGGTCATCGCGAGCGCCCCCGAGGTCGCCTACGGCGCCGACGGCGAGCCGATGGCGTCGAAGGAGGTGGTGGTCCTCATCAACCTCGAGAAGCGGGGCTCCGCCAAGCCGTCGAACGTCGTGATCCGGGGCGTCGGGGCCAAGGGATTGGCGCTGCGGCCACAGTTGAAGCTCACGGAGGGGCGCATGTTCCGGCCGGGCTCGTCCGAGATCGTCGCCGGGCGCGCCATCGCCCAGCGGTTCAGCGGCGCGGGACTGAACGAGACGCTGCGCTTCGGCGGCCGCGAGTGGACCGTCGTGGGGCTCTTCGACGCCGGTGGCAGCGGCTTCGATTCCGAGATCTGGGGCGACGCCGACCAGATGATGCAGGCGTTTCGCCGCAACGCCTATTCCGTGACGGTCGTGAAGCTGGTTGCCGCCGACCGCTTTCCCGCATTTCGCGCGCGGCTCGAGGCCGACCCGCGCCTCACCGTGGAGGCAAAGCGCGAGACCGTGTTCTACGCCGAGCAGTCGGAGTTGCTGGCGAACTTCATCCGCATTCTCGGGCCTGACGCTGTCGGTGATTTTTTCGTTCGGCGCCATCATCGGCGCCATGATCACGATGTACGCCGCGGTGTCGAACCGGACCGCCGAGATCGGCACGCTGCGCGCGCTGGGCTTTCAACGGCGCAGCATCCTGGCGGCGTTCCTGCTCGAATCGCTGTTCCTGTCCCTGCTCGGCGGGGCGATCGGGCTCTTCCTCGCTTCGTTCATGCAACTCGTGAGCGTGTCGACCATGAACTGGCAGTCCTTCGCGGAGATCGCCTTCCGCTTTTCGCTCACGCCGCGCATCGCCCTCCAGTCGCTTGCGTTCGCAGCCTTCATGGGATTGCTCGGAGGCGTGCTGCCGGCCTCGCGGGCGGCACGGCTCAAGATCGTGGACGCGCTGCGGGCGGCGTAGGCTGCTCGGGGAGCGGATGCCCACGCATTTTCAGGGCAACTTCTTCCCTGGACTTCAGCGATTCTCGCCTGCACCCACAATTGGCGAGCGTGGTGTGCAACGCCTTGACCCAGTTTGTTCCGGGCGCCAGATACCAGCGATCGAGGAAGGGGTGAACGCCGGCACCGCGCAGCCGCTGCGCGAGGGCTTCAACCCGAGCGTGATCGCGCGAGTGGTAGCTTAGAAAAACGTCGAAGCTCGACATGGCCTGCTGGTGATCACAGTGCTGCTGGTCCGAGGGGGCTTGCAGCAGAAACATCTGGGCGCCGCTGCCGGCACGCAGCATGGCTGTGCGGCGCTTTGCGTTGGCGTTTAGGATCATGAGAGCAACGTACGCCAGTGGATCCCGGGAGGACCCTATGGTCTCACGGCGAGGCGCCCCATGACAGACGTGTACCGAATGATGCGCTTTGCCCGCTATGCATGGGCAGCGCCCGCGACCGCCGTCGGGCTCATCGGCACTCTTGCCGCTTTGCCGATCGGTGCGACGGCGCGCGTCGTCGATGGCGTACTCGAGGTGGGCGGCGGTCGACTCGCGGAGTGCATCGATCGGCTTCCCGCGGCGCTTCGATTCCAGGCCATCACCCTGGGTCACGTGATCCTCGGTACGACGCACGCGGCGCTGTGTGAATTGCGCACACATGAGCGTGTGCACGTGCGCCAGTACGAACGATGGGGATTGCTCTTCTTTCCGCTTTACCTGGGTTCGAGCCTCGTGCAGTGGCTGCGGGGCCGGCATCCGTACCTGGACAATCGTTTTGAGCGTGAAGCTTTCGTGGGTTGCGCGTCCGCAGTCCGCGGTGCAGAGGAATCTTCAAGAACGCACGCAGCGAGTCGTATTAGAATACCCGCTCTTCGCGAGTAGTCATTTGTTACGCGCCCGATGCCACGAAGCGCAACTGGGCAGGCTGCCCGGTCGGGCGCAGTGTCGAGGTGGTGAGCTTTATTGAGGAGTGAACTTGATGTCCACGAAAAAGGAAACGACGCCAACCGCCGAGAAGAAGACCTCGGTGAAGAAGGCGACAACCGAACGAAAGACTTCCGCGGTATCGACCCCGCGGAAGACGAAGGCAGCGACGGGGGGCGTCCTCCAGTCGGCACCGGCCGCCGAAGGCGGAGCCCCGGCCAAAGCGACCAAGGCGGATGAAGCCCGCAAGGCTGCGGCGGCGACACCGGCCGCTCCGCTGACGCGTGTCATGGCGTATATCGACGTCGGCCCGGGCAACACCCTTTTCGTGAGAGGCGAAGGGCCTGGACTGAGCTGGGAAGCCGGGGTGCCGATGCAGTGGATCGGTGACGGCTGCTGGTCGTGGTCCGCGGAATCGGCCGGTCAGTACGTTACCTTCAAGGTCCTGATCAACGACCAGCACTGGTCCGGCGGCGACAATCTGAAGGTTGCCCCGGGAGATACCGCGGCCTTCACGCCCGCCTTTTAGGCGAACGCGTCAGGGCGGTTCGCGCCTATCGAGGGTGGCAGGCGCACGCCGAGAGAGGTATGTCAGGACTGCGGGACTGGCGGCCTTGGCGAGGCCGCCGGGGGCTGCATTGTTTTGGCGGAGCTCAGGCGCGGCGGTCGTCCGACTGATCCGTGAGCGCGGCGCACGCGTGGATCCCGTGGCCGATGCCTATCATGCCGCCGAAGGCGAGCAGGGGCTCGGCCGCGATCATGCCGGCGGCTACCATGCCCGCGGCGACGAGCAACATGTGCCAGCACCGGTGCTGCTCGCGACGGGTAGCGGCATCGTAAGGGGGCAGCGCCAACTCGCGCTTGAGCTTCGCCGTGGCCTGCTCGCGCGTGAACCCGCACGTGCGCCACACCTGTTCTCGGGACTCCTCGAGCGGCGCGTCGGCGTAGATCGGCGTGGTCTGGGCCCAGGCCACCCACTGGCCATCGGCGCGTTGTGTCGCCGCGAGCCAGAAGCGGCCGATGCGCTGAATTTCTCTGGTTTTCATGACTCGAGCCCGGAAGGTTTTCCCGCGAGTGTCGGCGCAAAATTCGTGCTACTTCATCCGCTGCTGCCGATGCGCTTGCGACGATGCCTGCCGGGGTTCGTGCGAGCGCTGAATGACGGCACAATCGCGTGCCCGATGGCGTCCGCCGGAGGCCGCAAACCGTTCGATCTGCTATCCTCGTCGCTCACAATTGAACGCGCTCCGTCATGCCGCTGCGCACCGTCTCCGGAAGCCACGCTGCGCCTCGCAAGGGCCGCGGCGCGACGTCGAATCCCGAGGGGCGCTTCGAGTCGGTCACGCGCGAAGCGTGCGACGACGGCTGGGATCGAGGGGACGACGAGACGCAACCGCTCGCCACGATCGTCACGGCAGAGCGCGCCAAGTCGATCATCACCCGGAACGACTCGCCGGACATCCCCTTCACGCAATCGATCAATCCCTATCGCGGCTGCGAGCACGGCTGCGTGTACTGTTACGCGCGGCCGAGCCACGCCTATCTCAACCTGTCGCCGGGCCTCGACTTCGAGACGCGCCTTTTCGCCAAGGTCAACGCGGCGGAACTCCTGCGGGCAGAGCTGGCGAAACCCGGCTACCGGTGCGACGCGATCTCGCTCGGCACCAACACCGATCCGTATCAGCCGATCGAGCGCGAGTACCGCATCACGCGCTCCATTCTCGAAGTGCTGGCCGAGCACGATCACCCGGTCGCGATCGTGACCAAGAACGCCATGGTCGAGCGCGACCTCGACCTGCTCGCGCCGATGGCGCAGAGGAGTCTCGCGCGGGTGTATCTCTCCATCGCGACGCTCGACCACGAAGTGTCGCGCCCGATGGAGCCACGCACTTCCGCGCCGCGACGAAGGCTGGAGGCGATCCGGCGGCTCGCCGCGGCGGGCATCCCGACCGGCGTGGTCGTGGCACCCGTAGTGCCGTTCCTGACCGATCACGACATCGAGCACGTGCTCGAGGCCGCCGCCGACGCAGGTGCCGCGTATGCGGACTACGTGCTGCTGCGACTGCCGTTCGAGGTCAAGACGCTCTTCGAGGATTGGCTCGACGCGCGGTTTCCGCTCAAGGCGGCGCACGTGATGAGCCGCGTGCGGGCGATGCGCGAGGGGCGCGAGAACGACCCCGAATTCGGCAGCCGCATGAAAGGGACGGGACACTTCGCCAAACTGCTGGCGCAGCGCTTCGATCTCGCCTGCGCGCGGCTCGGATTGAACCGCGACCGCGCGCCGCTCGACACGACGCGGTTCCGGCCGGCGCGCACGACGCCGCAGCTCGATCTGTTCTGACGCGATGTTTTCTCTCGACGCGCTGGTTAGAACCTCGATCGCGCTCCTGCTGCTCGTAGCCGCGAGCACTGCCCACGCCGACAGCGCAACGTTCAAGAAAGGGGAGGCCGCTTACGCCGCGGGCGAGTTTGCCGAGGCGGTAAAGATCTGGCGGCCGCTCGCGGAGAAGGGCGACGCCCAGGCGCAGTACGCGATGGGGCTGCTCGCGCGGCGTGGGCTCGGGGTGCCGCGCGATCCGGCCGCAGCGGCGGAGTGGTGGCGGAAGGCCGCCAACCAGGGGCACACGACCGCCCAGTTCAACCTGGGTGTGCTGTACGAAGGCGGCGAGGGCGTTGGCAAGAGCTACGACGAGGCGTTCAAGTGGTATCGCCTGGCGGCCGAGCGCGGCGACCCCGATGCCCAGTTCAATCTCGGCCTGCTCTACGCCGCCGGGCGCGGCGTGAAGCGCGATCTCAACGAGGCGACGGCGTGGTATCGCAAGGCGGCGGAGCAGGGCGATGCCGCCGCCCAGTACACGCTGGGCCTCTCGTATGCGGCCGGCATGGGCGTGCCGGAAGACCGGGCGGCGGCGCTCGGGTGGCTCAGGAAATCGGCCGCGCAGGGGTTCGAGCCCGCCCGGGACGCGCTCGCCAAGCTTGGGTCTGCAACCAAGGAGAAGAAGCCATGAGTGCCGAGGTGTGCCTTCTGGTGAGCGACGATCTCGCGCAATACGGCTTTCCGTCCGGACACCCCTTCGGCACCGACCGGCAGGGCGCCTTCTTGGACACGGCGCGCGGTCGCGGTCTCGACGCCAAGACGCGGATCCTGGAATCGCGCGCGGCAACGCGCGACGAGCTCGAACGCTTTCACACCGTCGACTACGTGAACCGTGTGGTGGTGAAGTCGCAGCAGGGCGTGGGCTACCTCGACTACGGCGATACACCGGCCTTCGTCGGCGTCTTCGAAATCTCCAGCCACGTGGTGGGCGCGGCGCTGACGGCGCTCTCCGCGGTGATGGCGGGCACGTGCAAACGCTCGTTCCAGCCGATCGGTGGGCTGCACCACGCGCGCCGCGACCGCGCTGCCGGCTTCTGCGTGTTCAACGACGTCGGTGTCGTGATCGAGACGCTGCGCGCCCAGTGCGGCGTGCGCCGCATCGCGTACGTGGACATCGACGTGCATCACGGCGACGGTCTGTACTACCCCTTTGAGAGCGACCCCGACGTGATCATCGCCGATGTCCACCAGGACGGTAATTATCTCTACCCGGGCACCGGCCACGCGTGGGAGACCGGGAAGGACGCGGCCGCGGGCACCAAGCTCAATATCGCGATGCCGCCCGGCGCCGGCGACGCCCGGTTTCTCGAGGAATGGGAGCGCGTCGAAGCGCATCTGGTGGCGTTCCGGCCCCAGTTCTTCCTGCTCCAGTGCGGCGCCGACAGCCTCGCCGGCGATCCCATCGCCAACCTGCGCTACACGGCCGCCGCGCATGGCCATGCGGCGAAGCGCCTGTGCGTCCTGGCGGATCGGTACGCGGAGGGGCGGCTGATGGCTTTCGGCGGCGGCGGCTACAACCGCACGAATCTCGCTCTCGCCTGGAATGCGGTGCTCGAAGCGCTGATCGACACCCCCTAGCCCCGATTTTGCGGCACGCGGGATGATGGCGTCCGACCTCGTGCTGAAGAGCGCGTTCGTCGGAGCGATCATGGCTGCCGCGGTCGGCCCGATCTGGCTGCTCTGCTTCCGCCGCGCGCTGACCGAAGGGTTCTGGTCCGGCTTCGCATCGGGGCTGGGGGCGGCCGGCGCGGATGCGCTTTACGCCGCGGTGGCAGCGTTCGGGCTCACCTTCGTCTCGGATATTCTGATCGAGCATCGGACCGGGTTCATGCTCGGCGCGAGCCTGTTCCTGGTGTGGCTCGGAATGCGGATGTTCCGGGCGCAGCCCGCGCGGGCGCCCGCGGCCATCCGTGCCTCCGGCCTCGCTCAGGCCTGCGCGATCACCCTCGTGTTGACGCTCGCCAATCCGATGACGATTCTCTCGTTTCTCGCGCTCTTCGCGGGGCTCGGCCTCGCGGGCCCCGGCGACCTCGCGATGGCATCGTCCATGGTACTCGGCGTGTTTCTGGGCTCGACGCTGTGGTGGCTCATGCTGTGCGGGCTCGCGGCGCGAATCGGCCCCCGCCTCGGCGACGCCGCGTTCGTCGCGCTAAACCGCGCCGCGGGTGCCTTCGTCGTCGCCTTCGCCTGCTACCAGCTCGCGTTGCTTGCACGCGGCTGACTGGCCTCAGTGCAGCACGGCGAGCCGCTGGCGCTGCCAGGCTTCGAGCCGTTCGCGCATCCGGCGATAGTGGGAGCCGCGCCAGTAGACGCGGCCGCAGCAGGGGCATGCGGAAACCGGCTCTGCGGCGGCCGCCGGCAACCACGGAAAGCGGGCGCGCTGGCCGGCAGTGGCGGGCAGCAGGGGGGTGTTGTCGACCAGGCAGCGGGTGAAAGGCCGCGACAGCCAGTCCAGGCCGAAAGCGTTGGCGAGGAGCTGCGCCTGGTCTTCGAGCCGCGGCGTGGGCAGGATCACCGCGACGCCGGCAGCGGCCTTGTGCTCGTGGATGTGCCGGTCGAGCGTCAGGAAGCGCCGCGCCTCTGCCCGGCATCGCTGCAGCAGTACCCGATCCCGGGTGCCGTCACTGGCCAGGGTAGCGTCGTAGCCCGCCGCGCGCAGATAGCGACATAGCCGGGCCAGCATCTCGTCGCAGAGAAAGCGTTCCATGGCGTTCCTTCGGCATCGGATTATTCGCCACCGTTCCGACGGGCACAAGCCAAGCGCACGCACCACCGTAAGGCAATTTCCTCGCGCTCTGCACCAAGACGCCGCAGCAATCATTGAAAAGCGGGAGATGACGGTTATAACCAATTGAATCGACGATGTAATGTGCGATGGCATAAGCGTTGCTGACCGCGAGTCCGGCAATCCGCCACCGCCCTTCTCTTCACCGTCTACGGAATCGTCATGGCCTACGCTTTCTACATCAAGGAAATCGGTCGCGGGAAGGAGAGGGCACGCGATCTCTCGGCGGAAGAGGCCTACCATCTTTTCGCCGCGCTGCTCGACGGCGGGGTGCCGGAGCTCGAGCTGGGCGCGATCCTCATGACACTGCGCATGAAGGGCGAATCCGCGTCCGAGATCCTCGGCTTCCAGCGGGCCGTCGACGAGCGCACCCATCGGCTCCGCCTCGAAAGCGCGGTGCGTCCGGTCGTCATCCCGACCTACAACGGGGCGCGCCACGCGCCCAATCTCCTCCCTCTGGTGGCGCTGCTGCTCACGCGGCTCGGCATCCCGGTTCTGATCCACGGCGTCTTGCACGGGGAAGGACGGGTCGCGACCGTGTACGTCCTGCGCGAGCTCGGCATCCTGCCGAGCGTGAGTCTCGCCCAGGCGCAGGCGCAGCTCGAAACGGAGGGTCTCGCCTTCCTCCCGACCCAGGCGCTTGCGCCCGGGCTCGCGTCGCTGCTCGCGCTGCGCAGCCGGCTCGGCGTGCGCAACGCCTCGCACACGCTGGTGAAGCTCATGAACCCGTTCGAGGGCGACAGCGTGCGCTTGCTGAGCGCCTCGCATCCCCACTATCTCGGCCTCATCCGCGAATACATGGTCGACACGGGCAGCCGCGGGCTGCTCCTGCAGGCGAGCGAGGGCGAGGCGTTCGCGAATCCGAAACGGCGGCCACGGATCGACCACATCGCCGACGGTCGAGTGGAGACCCTGTTCGAGGAGGAGGGGGGTCCGGTCGCGGTGCTGCCGAACCTCCCGCAGAGCATCGACGCCGCGACGTCCGCCGCTTGGATCCGGCGAGCGCTGGTCGGCGAAGTGCCCGTGCCGCTGCCGATCCTGCACCAGCTCGCGTGCGGTCTCTTCGCGTCGGGCTACAGCAGCGACATGCACCAGGCGAAGGCCGTAGTCGCGGTGGCGACCCGCGGACTCTCGGCCGCCTGAGATATCGCGCGGCCGAAACGTAATCCCCGCGCCGTGTACTAAAGTCTGAGGGGGCACCGGTTTGCCGGACCTCGCGGCGGTTCTGTAGAATCGCCGCTCCCCGACCCGCCTTAAATCCAATAAGGAGAGAGACAAAATGGTCCACGAGCTTCCTGCTCTGCCGTATGCCATGGACGCGCTCGCGCCGCACATCTCGAAGGAGACGTTCGAGTTCCATTACGGCAAGCATCACCAGGCCTACGTCACCAATCTCAACAACCTCATCAAGGGCACCGAGTTCGAGAACGCGACCCTCGAGGAGATCATCAAGAAATCGTCCGCCGGCATCTTCAACAACTCGGCGCAGGTGTGGAACCACACCTTCTTCTGGCACAGCATGAAGCCCGGTGGCGGCGGCACTCCGACTGGCGCGCTCGCCGCGGCAATCGACAAGAAGTGGGGTTCGTTCGACGCCTTCAAGGACGCATTCACGAAGAGCGCGGTCGGCAACTTCGGCTCGGGCTGGACCTGGCTCGTGAAGAAGCCCGACGGCTCGCTCGACATCGTCAACACGAGCAACGCCGGCACGCCGATTACCGGTGCCGACAAGCCGCTGCTCACCCTCGACGTGTGGGAGCACGCCTACTACATCGACTATCGCAACGCGCGTCCGAAGTTCGTCGAGACGTTTCTCGCCAGCCTCTGTAACTGGGATTTCGCGGCGAAGAACTTCGCCGGCTGAGCGCGTTCGTGGCACTCGCGGAGGACCTCGCTCGAGGGTCCTTCGCGCCGATCGATGCGCACGCTCCGGTTCGACAACAGCTTCGTCAGCAGACTGCCCGCCGATCCCGAAGTGGGACCGCGCGTGCGGCAGGTGCGCGGGGCGCTCTATTCGCGCGTCGATCCGACTCCGGTGGCGGCGCCGCGGCTCGTCGCCTACTCGCGGGAGGTGGCTGCGCTCATTGGCCTCGATGCGGCAGACATCCGATCGCCCGCCTTCGCTCAGGTCTTCGGCGGGAATAAGCTCGTCGAGGGCATGCAACCGTATGCGGCCAACTATGGTGGCCACCAGTTCGGCAACTGGGCCGGACAGTTGGGCGACGGCCGCGCCATCACCCTGGGCGAGACGGTCAACGCGCAGGGCGAACGGTGGGAGCTGCAGTTGAAGGGCGCGGGACCTACGCCCTATGCGCGCCGGGCCGACGGCCGGGCCGTTTTGCGCTCGTCGGTGCGCGAATTTCTGTGCAGCGAGGCGATGCATCACCTCGGCGTGCCGACGACCCGCGCGTTGAGTCTGGTCGCTACCGGCGAGCTCGTCTGGCGCGACATGTTCTACGACGGCCATCCAAAGGCCGAGCCCGGCGCAGTGGTCTGCCGCGTGGCGCCTTCGTTCATCCGCTTCGGCAACTTCGAGCTTCCCGCTTCGCGCGGCGACGTGGCACTGCTCGGGCAGTTGATCGATTTCACTATCGCGCGAGATTTCCCTGAGCTCCCCAGGGGCAGAGGGGAGGGCGACCGCGAGACGCTCTATGGGGACTGGTTCGCCATGATCTGCGAGCGCACCGCGCGCATGGTGGCGCACTGGATGCGCGTCGGCTTCGTGCACGGAGTCATGAACACCGACAACATGTCGGTCCTGGGGCTCACCATCGACTACGGTCCGTACGGCTGGATCGACGACTTCGATCTCGGCTGGACGCCCAACACTACAGACGCGCAGGGGCGCCGCTACCGTTTCGGTCAGCAGGCTGAGATCGCGTACTGGAACCTGGGCCGGCTCGCGACCGCTTTGGCGCCGGCCTTCGCTGACACCGCAGCGCTCGATGCCGGGCTCCGGCGCTTCGTCGACGCCTTCGTCGCGGCAGATCGCGGCAACATCGCTGCCAAGCTGGGGCTCGCCGAGTGCCTCGACGAAGACGTCGAGCTGATGCAGTCGCTGTACGCGCTGCTGCAGGAAGGCGAAGTCGACATGACGTTGTTTTTTCGCGCGCTGGCCGACGTGGATCTCGACGCCCCGACGCTGGCGCCGATCGCGCATGCCTTCTACGACGAGGCTAAGCAGCGCCGCACCGCATCGGCGTTCGGCGACTGGCTCACGCGCTACGGCGCACGCGTTCGCCGCGACGGGCTTCCAGCCGCGGAGCGGCGCGTGCGCATGCAGACCGTCAACCCGCGCTATGTCCTGCGCAACTATCTGGCGCAGCAGGCGATCGACCGCGCGGAGCAGGGCGATGACGCGGGAATCCACGAATTGCTCGACGTCTTGCGCCGTCCCTACGACGATCAACCCGGCTGCGAGCACTTCGCGCAGCGCCGGCCGGATTGGGCGCGAAATCGGGCGGGCTGTTCGATGCTGTCCTGCAGCTCTTGAACCGGACGCGCGTGGGTGCTTTTTCACCCACAGAATCTGTGGATAGCTTTGTGGAAAAACCCCGGATTCCGCCACCGCAGGCTTACCGCAGAAGACCCTCGACGGCTCGACTATTTTTCGAGCACCGAGCGTTGTGCGCTGCGCAAACAAGACGTTATGCGGGCAAGCAGGATGACGGCATGGGGGCCCCGGGGCTGGGCGGCACCTGAGAATTTACTTTAAGGTCTGTGCATAACTCGGGGGCTTGACACGCTGGGAGGCGCTCCAGTCCGTGGGTCGCGCCCGTAACTCCCGATTACGGCAAGGATTTCCGGCATCCGGGCAGGCAGCCCCGCAGACCCCCTGATTCCGCCCGTGCCGGAACGCGTCCGGAGGTCGGGGAAACCGCGTCGCGTGGTCGGCTGTTCTCCTGATTTGCATGTTTCGCTGCGCGATTAGCGCCGCAGCCCTCATAATGTCGGGGTCGAATTCGCCTTGGGCCCGTCCGCAGTCCCCTTTCGGGTGCCACTTCCGGTCCTCTCCCATCGGTACTTTGATGCCTCGCAAATCCTCGCGAGGCCATTTTGCGCGTGGAGCACACCATGTCTACCGGCACCGTAAAGTTTTTCAATTCCGTCAAAGGCTTTGGCTTTATCCAACCCGACGACGGCTCCAAGGACGTCTTCGTTCACATCTCCGCTGTCGAGCGTGCGGGCCTCGGCACGTTGAGCGAGAACCAGAAGGTCTCGTTCGATATGGAACAGGGGCGTGACGGCAGGAAGTCCGCAACCAATCTCAAGGCTGTCTGAACCTCACCATCAGAACACAAGGAGGTCAGGACTTGGCCAAGGAAGAAATGATCGAAATGGAAGGGGTCGTGAGCGAAGTATTGCCCGACACCCGCTTCCGGGTAATGCTGGAAAACGGCTTCGATGTGACGGCTTACATGTCCGGGAGGATGCGGAAGCATCGAATTCGCATCATCGCGGGAGACAAGGTCACCCTCGAGTTGACGCCTTACGACCTCACCAAGGCACGCATCAACTTTCGGCACAAGGACGAGCGGGTCGCGAGTGCGGCGCCCATTCACCGCCGGCCGCCCATGCGCGGGCGACGCTAGCCTTCGGCCAGGGCGGCGATCAATCGCCCGGCAGTCCCTGCACGCGAAACAGCTCTTCGAGGTGCGGGCTCATCGGCAGATCGAGGCGGACGCCGGAGGGCAGTCGCTTCAGGAACCACTTGTTGTAAATGTAGACGATCTCTCGGCTCCCGGCGAGCTTGCCGAAGGCCCGATCCACGATCTCGGCGAATTCGGGATCGTCCTTGCGGAACATCAGCGCGTACGGATCATAGGTGAGGAAGTCGCCCACCACCCGGTACTTCGGGCTGGTTCGGGTTTCGGCGAGCATGCCGTAGAGCAGGATGTCGTCGTTCGCCCAGGCGTCGGCCGCACCGGACTCGAACATCTGGAACGATTCCTTGTGGTCGCCACCCGTGACGACGTTGAGGCCTAGCTTCTGGCGCTCGTTGATGGCTCTAATGGCCGTGTCCTGCACCGTGCCGCGCGTAACGACCACGGTCCGGCCTTTCAGGTCGCGCAGGAAACGGACTCCGCTGTCCTTCCGCACCAGCAGCTTGGTGCCGGTCACGAACGTGGTGGGCGAGAAGGCGACGCGCTTGCGGCGCTCGACGTTGTTGGTCGTGGAGCCGCATTCGAGGTCGATCTCGCCCGCGATCACGAGGTCGAAGCGGTTTTCCGGCGTGACCGGCCGGAGCTCGGTCCGAACCTCCTTGCCGATCTCGCTGCTCACTTCGTCGACGATGGCATCGCAGAGGTCGAGGGCGTACCCGACCGGTTTTCCCTTCGGATCCAGGAACGCGAACGGAATCGAGTTCTCGCGATAGCCGATGCGGATCGCACCGGTGTCCTGAATGCGCTTCAGCGTTCCCGTGTACTGGAACACGGTGCGCAGCGGGTCGCCTTCCTGCGACAGCGCCGGCGCCGCCGCACCCACGGCAAGCAGGCACACCGCGACCGCTCGAAATAGAATGCTCCGCATCAGGGATCTCCGTTTGCGCAATATCATGGGTTCTTCCGTCGAGGGTATCCGACGCATCATGATCAGGTTGCCGCGGGGTGCACCTCGGGTTCCAGCATCTCCTCCTCGTCGACGCCCCTCTCCTCGCCGAGCTGGCCCTCCCACTTCGCGACCACCGCCGTGGCGATGCCGTTGCCGATGACGTTGGTCACGGTCCGCCCCATGTCGAGGATCTGGTCGATACCCATGATCAGGAGCAACCCCGCCTCCGGCAGGTTGAACATGGGCAAGGTGGCCGCCACCACCACCAGGGACGCGCGCGGCACCCCGGCGATGCCCTTGCTCGTGAGCATCATGACGAGAAGCAGCGTGACCTGCTGCCCGAACGACATCTCGATGCCATACGCCTGCGCGATGAAAAGCGCTGCGAAGGCCTGATACATCATGGAACCGTCCAGGTTGAAGGAATAGCCGAGCGGCAGCACGAAGCCGGTG
Source organism: uncultured beta proteobacterium (assembly GCA_963734295.1). Lineage (GTDB taxonomy): Bacteria > Pseudomonadota > Gammaproteobacteria > Burkholderiales > JAEUMW01 > JAEUMW01. The sequence continues at coordinate 82,900 of CAVTGS010000013.1, forward strand.
ATGCTGTCCTTCACGCCGAACTTCTCGAGCTGCTCCATCGTCTTCGGATAGGCGGCTTCGCTGCTGGCGGTGGAAAACGCGAGCATCATCGGTTCCCGCAGCAGCTTCAACAGATCGAAGACCCGGCCCCGGATGACCAGGAATCCCGCCGCGACCAGTACCGCCCACAGCACCACCAGTCCGAGGTAGAACCCGCCGATGAACTTGCCGTAGGTCACCAGCACCCCGAGCCCTTGCACGGTCACGACGGCGGCGATCGCGGCGAAGACGGCGAACGGCGCGAATCGCATGACGAAATCCGTGATCTTCAGGACGACGTGCACGGTCTCCTGGATTACGGCCACGAGGGTGACCGTGGATTCCTTCTTGACCGCGGTGACCGCAAAACCGAAGAACACCGAGAACACCAGGATCTGCAGGATCTCGTTGTTCGCCATCGCCTCGAAGATGCTCTTCGGGAAGACGTGCGTGATGAAATCCTTGAAGTTGATGGCGGACGTCTTCAGGTTCGTGGTGGCGTCCGCATCCGGAAGCGGCAGGTTCATCGCCTCGCCGGGACGCAGGATGTTCACCATGATCATGCCCAGGGTGAGCGAGACCAGCGATGCCGTGATGAACCAGCCGAGCGCCTTCACGCCGATGCGGCCGACCGCCTTCGAATCGCCGGTCCCCGCGATGCCAGCCACCAGCGTCGAGAAGACGAGCGGGGCGATGATCATCTTGATCATCCGCAGGAAGATCTCGGTGACGATCGAGAAGTAGCCGGCGATCTCCTTGGCGGTCTTGGCGTCGGGCGCCATCTGATGGCAGAAGTAGCCGGCGACGATGCCGAGGATCAGGGCGATCATGATCCAGCTCGTGAGGGAGATCCTGCGCATCATGGGCCCTTCCTCCATTGTGCGACCGCGTTGGCCTTCAGAGGCTGCTTCCTTGTGTTGCAGCGTATCTTCGTCCGAATTGCTCCCAAAAGTCGAGCGCTGAATCTACTCCGGCAGAGGATGCGGGCCCCAAAGCCGTCTCGCCACCAGGAGCAGCGCGAGATGCACGACCACGAGGAAACCGACGCAACCCGGCCAGCCGAGTCGCTGCCAGACGAGCGACGGGGCGATGGCGCCTACGCTCCCGCCGAAATAGTAGGCGGAGGTGTAGAGGCCAACGGCCGCGGATTTCGAATGGGTCGCGGCGGTGGGGACGAAGCCCGTGGCGAGCGCCTGCAGCAGGAAAATGTCACCGCAGTTCACCGCCAGCCCGGCCATGACCGCCGGCACGCCGCCAGCTAGGGTGAGACCGTGGGCGCTGGTGCGCGACGAACCCCTGCCCGGCAAAGGGTCAACGCGTGTCCCGTCGCTGACCCTATAATCCCCTATCGATCGGCTGCTGCCCTGCCGTGCCCGGCCGCTGGAGCGGATGGAGTAGGCAGCTGACGACAAGGAGAGCGCGAAGCTCAAAGTACCGGAACAACCTCATCAAGCACGACCACCAAGCGATCAGCGTCGATGTACCCGGATGAAGTGATTCAGGTCCCGCGCCTTCGCAGTTGCGCCGGAACTCCATGAAAGACAAGACCACCATCGTTCTTCTCATTGAGGACGATCACGCTGACGCACGAGTGATTCAGGATGCCCTCTCCGCAGAAATAGACAGCCCGTTCCGCGTCGAGTGGGTAACACTGCTTGCGGCGGGTCTCGAACGATTGAGCAAGGAAGGAGTTGACGTGGTCATGCTCGATCTGTCGCTGCCCGACGTTCAGGGCATCGAGGCGTTCGATCAGGTCTTCCTGGCTGCACCAGACACTCTCATCCTGGTGCTGAGCGGCTTGACCGATGAGGAAGTGGCTCGGCAGGCTGTGCAGCGCGGCGCGCAGGATTACTTCTCCAAGGGCCACGTCGACGCGCACTGGCTCCCGCGGGCCTTGCGTTACGTCATCGCCCGCAAGATGGCCATGGATGCGCTGGCAGTCAGTGAAGCCCGTTTCCGGGCGATGAGCGATGCCTCCCCGCTGGGTATTCTGGTCACCGACAAGCAGGGCAGTTGCTTGTACACGAACGCCGCATATCAAAGAATTTCGGGGCTGAGCTTTGAAGAGGCGCTGGGCGGGAACTGGAAGGTTGCAATTCATTCGGATGATCGCGAGCGGGTATTTGCCGAATGGCAAGACGCAGCCCAGAACCAGAAGCCATTTCAGACAGAATTCCGCTTCTTGCGGGAAGACCAGAGCATCGTATGGACGCGTGTCAACGCAGCCCCGATGCGCCAGGAAAAGAAGCTCCACGGCTATGTGCAAACAGTGGAGGACGTCACCGAGCGCAAGGCGGAAGAGGCTCTATTGCAAGAGGTGCAAGAGAGGTTGTTCGAGGAGAAGGAGCGTGCCCAGGTCACGCTCAATTCTATCGGAGACGCCGTACTTTCCACGGATACGCTCGGGAACATTACCTATCTCAATCGGGTCGCCGAGGAAATGACCGGCTGGCCGTGGCAGGACGCAACAGGCCGCCCCCTCGGCGAGGTATTCAATGTCATCGACGGGACAACTCGCCAACCCGCTCGCAACCTTGCGGAACATGCGGTGCAGCAAAACGAGGTCGTGAGCCTGGAGATCCATAGTGTGCTTGTCCGGCGCGACGGGTATGAGTCCGCGATCGAGGATTCGGCCGCCCCCATCCACGACCGGCACGGCCGGGTCGTTGGTGCGGTATTGGTTTTCCACGATGTTAGCGACTCGCGAGCCCTTGCGCTCAGAATGTCCCACCAGGCACAGCACGACTTCCTTACCGGCCTGCCTAACCGACTGTTGCTGACCGACCGGCTCGCCCAGGCGATAGCGCTGAGCCGCCGTCACGGCAACAGAGTCGCGCTGCTGTTTCTGGATCTGGACCGCTTTAAACCCGTCAATGACTCCCTGGGGCATGCGATAGGCGACAAACTGCTGCAATCGGTGGCGCAACGCTTGACGACCTGTGTACGCGCTACGGACACCATATGCCGACTGGGTGGAGACGAGTTTGTGGTGCTGCTTTCCGAAATCGAGCAGGTGGGCGCGGCGACCCACTGCGCGGAGAAGCTGCTTGCTACCTTAGGGGTACCACATCTCATCGCTGGGCACGAGGTCCATGTCACCGTGAGCATTGGTATCAGCGTCTGCCCCGATGACGGGCGGGATGCAGAAGCCATGCTTAAGAATGCGGACACGGCGATGTACCATGCCAAGAAAATGGGGCGCGACAATTACCAGGTCTTCACGCAAGCATGAATGTCACGGCCCGTGGAGCACCGAATTACTCCGGCGGATGATGTGGGCTCCACAGCCATCTCGCAACCCCCAGCAGCGCGAGATGCACGACCACGAGGAAACCGACGCAACCCGGCCAGCCGAAGCGCTGCCAGACGAGCGCGGGGGCGATGGCGCCCACACTGCCGCCGAAGTAGTAGGCGGAAGTATAGAGACCGACCGCGGCAGACTTCGCATGGGTCGCGACGCTGGGAACGAAGCCCGTGGCCAGCGCCTGCAGCATGAATATGCCACCGCAGCTGACCGCGAGCCCGGCGATGATCACCAGTGCGTCCCCCGCCAGCGTCAGGACGATGCCGAGTATCGCGAATGCCATTGCCGCGGTGGCCACCTTGCTGCGGCCGTGGGCCGAGACCCAGCGACCCGTGAAAGGCGTCAGCACCACCCCGACGAGATAGGCTGCGAACATCGTCCCGATCGCAGCGGGCGAGAGCGAGTAAGGCGGTGCAGCGAGATGCAGGGCCGCGTAGGTGAACGTCGCGACAAGCGAGAAGAGCAGTCCGAATCCGATGCCGAATGCAGCCACGAGGCGCCGGTTGCGCAGGTGCGAAGCGGCAGCGCGCAGCGCTTCGCGCGGCCGTGACGGCGCGTGGGGAAGCCCTGCGAGCCGCATGCCCGGTATCACGAGCGGCAGCAGGGCCAGCGTGAGACCGCCAATCACGTAGAACGCCGCGCGCCAACCCAGATATTCCGTCACGAGCCCCGCGAGAAATCGTCCGGAGAAACCGCCCAGCACCGTGCCGGCGATGTAGTGGCCGGCCGCGCGAGCGGCGTGTCGTGGGTCCGGATCGTCGCCCAGGGAACCGGCCGCCGCGGCCACGATGCCCGGCACGAAGAGGCCGCACGCGAAACGCCAGAACAGCATCTCGCCCAGCGAGCTCGCCGTGCCGCTCAGAATGGTAGCGAGGCCGAGCCCCGTCATCGCGATCGCCATCATCCGCGCGCGACCGACGATGTCGGTGACGATGCCGGCGAAGGGGGCAAGCAGCGCGACCGACAGCGGCCCGGCCGCGACGGTCATGGTCGCGCCGCCAGAGCCGACGCCGAACGCCTGTTCGAGCTGCGGCAGCAGCGCTTGCGGCGGATAGAGGTTCAGGAAGGCGGCGAAGCCCGCGGTGACGACCGCAGCGCGGCGCTGGTCGAAGCGCATGCGGGCTCGGCGCTGCTAGCCGTAATGCACCGCGAGCCAGACGGTTGGCCGCGCCGGGTCCGTCCACTCGACCCGATGACGGCGGTGCGGTGGGATGCTCACGTGATCGCCGGGCATCAGGGTGCGGGGCGTCGGCTCGTCTTCGAACCGCAGCCCTGCGGCGCCGGCGAGCAGCACGACCCACTCGCCCTGCGCCTGGTCGTACCAGAATCCCGCGGGACTCGCCTGACCGAACGAGACGATGCGCTCGATGCGAATGCCGGGGCGCGCGAAGATCTCGGTGAACGCCTCATGGACCGAGTGTGCCGGCAGGTCGGCGAACAAATTTCCGGTCATGCAGTCTTGTGGCTGCCCGTTGCCGACTGGCTTCGGCGCGATGGACCGTTTCAGTGCTCGGTTGCGGCCTTTCGCCCGATAGTCGTTGAGATTGATTACGGTCGCCAAGATAAGCCCGGAAGAGAACCAGTGCAACCGGCGTGGGGGCTGGCTACGCGGACAGCGGGCCCCGCGGTTGGGTGACGGGTACGCGAAGACGCGTTCCGCAAGGACTCCGTGAATACATAAAGGGTACGCAAAAATCTAACAAAAAGTGAGAATCTTGACTAAGATGCCATGGGAATCGTCTAGAATGAGCATGGTGTATTTGTATCGCGCGGAGGGGAGCTTGGATGATCACTTGCAGGGTGGACCGAAGCCGAGTTTTTCTTCAGCGTTGAAGCGCTGAGAGTTCGATAGTCAATAGGGAGCAGACAAGTGGCCACAATCAATGGAACTAATGGCATCGACGTTCTATCCGGTGGTGCCGGCAGCGATGTCATCAATGGGTTTGGCAGCAACGACTATCTCTTTGGTAACGGGGGTAACGACACGCTTAATGGTGGCGAGGGCGACGACACCTTTGACGGCCTCGCCGGGCTTGGAGCGGGTTCCGATTCGATGACCGGGGGGGTAGGCAACGATGCTTACAGCGTCGACAACGCCGGTGACAAAGTGATCGAATTTGGTGGCGAAGGCATGGATAAGGTGTTCTCGTTTATTTCCTCCTACACACTTCCGGGAAACGTCGAGAACCTTGAGCTTTTCGTCGCTGATGCGCTTAATCCCCCCGTTATCGGCATTGGCAACACGCTAGACAACGTGATTACCGGCAACGAATCCGCCAATACGCTTTCAGGACTCGACGGGGACGATACGCTTAACGCATTCGGCGGAAACGATACGCTGAACGGAGGAAACGGCAACGACACGCTGGACGGGGGTCGCGGCGACAACACGCTCTACGGGGGGAGCGGCAACGATATATTTCAGGCCGCCTACAACGGCACTGATTCCATGACGGGCGGCACGGGCAATGACAGCTACTTGGTTGACAACGTAGGCGACAAGGTGATCGAGCTTGCCACCGAGGGTACGGATACTGTGTCCTCGAAGATCACCTACACCTTGACGGCGAACGTCGAGAACCTCACGTTGACTACCAGTCTTATGATCAACGGCACCGGCAACACGCTCGCCAATGTAATCACGGGTAACGCGGCGGTGAACGTTCTGTACGGGCTCGACGGTAACGACACCCTAAACGGTGGCATGGGTGCCGATTCGATGATCGGCGGAACGGGCAACGACCTCTACTACGTCGACAACACGGGCGACAAAGTAATCGAGCTGACTGGCCAGGGCACCGATACGGTGTTTTCGAACGGGACGCACATACTGGCCGCCAACGTCGAGAACCTCACGTTGACCGGCACTTTGGGGTGGGACGGCACTGGCAACGCACTCGCCAATGTGATGACCGGCAACAGTAAGGCAAACGTGCTATCCGGGCTGGCCGGAAACGATACGCTGGTGGGCGGGGCGGGGTCCGACGTGCTTATCGGCGGGACTGGGGCCGACCGCTTCGACTTCAACCTCGTGACCGAGTCCACCTCCCCGGCCTGGGACGCGATCCGTTCAGGCGGCGGGGCCGTGGCCTTCGAGGGCGTGGGGGTCGCGGGCGGCGACGTGATCGACCTGTCGGGCATCGACGCGAACACCAAAGTGGCGGGCAATCAGGCGTTCGTGTTCGGCGGCACGGGCATAGGCCACATCTCGCTCGTCAATTCCGGCACGACGACCATCCTGAACGCCAACGTGGACGCGGATGCCGCCTTCGAGTTCGTACTCGCGATCGAGGATGGCGGCGTGCTCGCATCGACCTACAAGGCGGGGGACTTCCTTCTCTAAGTTAGAGTTAGCGGCACGGCGGTCGCGGGTGTGTCCAAACCATATCCGCGACCGTTTACCGCCCGCTAACGATCTCGCTTGATTGGTGGGATTCTATTTGCCTCAAGGCTCCCGCATCGACCGCCGC